>CAYPFY010000038.1:0-4024 GCA_964410105.1 uncultured Chlorobiaceae bacterium | reverse complement strand
TTCCTACATGGTTCATTCGAACCTCGAGTTCGGCCAGGGTTACTGGCTGAGGTTCTCTGCAAAAACCGCTGTACGGATTGCGGGGGACTACCAGCATTCATCGACTGTGAACGTGGTTCCGGGGTGGAATATGGTCGGCGGACCGAGCTTCGGCGCTCTTGCCTCCGCGGCATCGACGAATCCGCCCGGAATCGTGGCGAGCCGCTTTTTTGGGTATAAGAACGGCTACAGCGTGGCCGATACGCTGAAACCCCTCCACGCGTACTGGGTGAAAGCCCGGGGCTCCGGACAACTTTCTCTTCCGGATACATCGGGTTTGCCAAAGAGCTCGCCGCTCCCGGAGGCGGAGTTCAGCCGGTTGATTCTCGGCGATGATGAGAATTCTTCGACGTTGTATTTTGCCTCGAAGAGCGCAGCCGATCTGGAATCTTTCGAACTGCCGCCGGTTCCTCCCGATGGTGTCTTTGATGCCCGGTATTCAACAGGGAGAATGCTCGAGACAGCGGACCCGCGACAAGTTAAAGAAATTCGGATCACTGTGTCGTCGGGGACTTACCCGCTAAAAATCCGATGGGAGATTTCAGGAAATTCTGCCGCATCATTGCTGCTCGACGGTGCAGAAATCCCGATGAATCATCGTGCAGGCGAGGTTTATGCTTTGAATCCGGGTATTCGTCTCCGGCTTTACCCGTCTTCCCACTCGATCCCGGTTCCGAAGGAATATGTATTGCGCCAGAACTACCCGAATCCGTTCAATCCTGCGACGACGATCCGCTACGAGCTGCCCCAGGAAAGCCGCGTAACCCTGAAGGTCTACAACCTCCTGGGCCAGGAGGTGAAGACAATCGTCGATGCGGTTGAGGGCGCGGGCCTCAGGACGGTTCTCTGGCAGGGGACGAATGAGTCGGGGTACCCCGTCGCATCGGGGGTCTATTTTTACCGGATGGAAGCGAAGAGTCTCGACGGCTCAAGGAGTTTTACCGCGACGAAGCATATGCTGCTTCTGCGGTGAGAGAGGGATCGCGCGGGCGTACCGCGCGAGGCGAGCTTTCCTATTTCGGTGTCTCATCGGCAGCGGATGCGTCCCGCTCGGGGAGGCCGGAGAGCGGATGCCATGCCCGCACCTGAAGATTCAGTCGCGTCTCAGTTTGAACCATTCCCGGAGAAACCAAGTCTCAGCATCGTCACCCTGAGCGAAGTCGAAGGGTGTTCAGGGCAAAACTGAGACGGCAACGAGAATGCCTTTGATTCGGTAGTATCTTCTACTTGTATTTTCATGAGTACAAGCACATCAACGGGGGATTTGATTAACTTTCATTTGGGGAGTGCGAGGTTTCCATGAAAACTCTTTTCTCACGAAGTATCGTTTTGTGCCTTGCCCTGTTCATCTCTCAGTCTCTTCATGCCCAATGGGTAGAGGCGAATGGGCCGTATGGCGCGAGAACATTTGCCCTGACTGTCAGCGGTTCCACACTGTATACTGGGACATATGGGACAGGCGTCTACACATCAACAAACGATGGTGCAACATGGACATCGATCTGTACAGGGACCGGCCCTGGTGATGAGACCATGCACGCCGCAGATATACAGGCGTTAAACGTTCACAATGGAACGATCCTCGCAGGTCTTGACCAATCTTCATCAGGCCTTTATCGCTCAACGAACGGTGGTACATCATGGACTGCCACTTCGATAACACATTATACACGCGCCATAATCAGGCTTGATACGATTGTATTTGCAGGGACCGACATCGGTGTCTTTCGTTCGACCGATGACGGCGTTACATGGGACACCACCAATACCGGGTTGACGAATCCTAACGTTTTCAGCTTCGCGACCCTCGGTCCTTTCCTTTTCGCAGGTACATCAAGGGGGGACTTGTTTCGATCATCAGATTCTGGAGCCACATGGGTTTCCGTTAGTATCGGGTTGCCTGTCAATGCCGATCCTCACACTCTGGCTGTGATCGGATCGGAGATTTATGCGGGAGTCGGTGTTGGAATTTATGCTTCGACGGACAGCGGCTCATCCTGGACAAGCCTGCTCAGCCTTAGCCGTCCGCGGGCGATGTCAGTGCTTGGGGGAACCCTCTTTGTCGGGTCTGAATCAGGCGGCGTATGGCGAACGACGAACAATGGTGCGACCTGGACTCAGGTGGATACGGGGCTTGTGTCCTTGGACGTCGAATCATTTACGGTCAGAGGGACAAACATATTTGCTGGAACTGGCGTTGGCGTTTTCAAATCGACAAACAACGGGTCAAGCTGGAGTAATGTAAACGCCGGCATTTTTCCAAATCGAGTAATTGCTTTTTTGCGGCTCGACAGTTTCCTCTTCTCGGGAACATCCTCCGGCATCTTTAAGTCAACGAATGGCGGTATTGATTGGACAATCTCAAGCAATGGGATATCTACCTCCAATGAGATAAACGCACTGGCGATCAAAGATTCAACGCTATGGGCAGGTTCGGGTGGTGGTGCTATTTACAAATCAACCGACAAAGGCGATTCGTGGAGTACGTCCCTCTCTTGCAGAGCAATATCATTGCTTGTTCATGGTTCTCAAATCTATGTCGGTCGGGACGACGGACAGATTAGTCTTTCCACCGATGACGGTGCAACATGGAATGACGTAAGTCCACCCGGTATTCCAGGCAACGGTCGGGTTCAGAGTTTTGCCGAGATTGGCATAAACGTGTTTGCAGCCGTCGCTGGAACCGGTGTTGATGGTGTTTACCGTACAACAGATGACGGAGCGCACTGGATGTCTGTCAGTACCGGGTTACCTGCAAGTAAAATGCAGGCGTTGATTGTGAAAGATAGTACTCTGTTCGTAGGAACGTTCGTTGGAAATTATCGCTCAACAAATAAAGGAGATACATGGATAGAAGTTGATCAAGGATTTCGATCTAATGATAAAGATATTACATGCCTTGCGCTTCATGATAGTTTACTCTTTACCGGAGGAGGCGGTGGTGTTTATCGTACCACCAATAACGGAGATGTTTGGAATAGAGTAAGTCCCGAGCTGTCCGGAGTTTACGTGTGGGGTTTAATAGTGTATGACACGACATTGGTCGCAGGATTAGGCCGGACCGGTGTCTGGCGCCGTCCGAACTCGGAGTTTTTCAAAGAGTATATCGGTGGTACTCTCTGGAAAGACCGCAACTATGATGGAGGGCGAAGTTCGTTTGATTCCGCCATAGTTGGGAGAACAGTTAAACTCACCGGCGATCTGAATCTTGAGACAGTGACGGATTCAAACGGACGATATTTATTCCAGAACCTCCCCCCCGGCAACTATACAGTGAGCGAATCACTCCCCGATTGCTGGGTACAAACTGTTCCACCGATTTTCTGGAATCTCTTTCCTACGTATTCTGTGGGACTGCTGGGGGGAGAGGGGTTCAGTAATTTTGATTTTGGAAGCGGTCCATCATCATGCTATCAGGGGCCTTCGGGCGGCGATCTCTTTAACCCTGCGAACTATAATCCTGGCGAGGCACCCACAGATAGCGGGAGCGTTACACTCTCGAAGTCTGCAGTGGTGAGTCATTTGCCGGGTCAGAGCCCCGGTGCGTCACGGACAGGGAGCGGCACCGCAGCGGCGCAATTCACGCTCGGTGTATTACACATCAAAAACGGAGGAGCCGTACAATTCAATCCGAACGTCGGTACGCTGCAAGTTACAACGGTTGTGCAGCTGGATACAGGAAGCAGTATGACGTTTCCATCCACCGGGACGAATGAGATGCTTTGTTCCGGCAGCTGGATAAGCCACGGAGCACTCGATCTCGGCAACTCCCGGATAGAGTTCAGCGGCCGTAACAGGAGTATTATTCTCGAACCTCCAGCGACGGCCACCTCGACAGCCCGGACCAGCGTCAGTCTTTCTCAAGACGGTTTTTATGATATGGATCTCACCGGAGATAGTACATCGCTGACGGGCAATCTCAAGGTTCGTCAGAGTTATCTTCAAAAGGTGTGTAAATATTTGATTGCTACCTCCGGGTAGAAAT
>CAYPFY010000037.1:0-4147 GCA_964410105.1 uncultured Chlorobiaceae bacterium | reverse complement strand
TTCCTACATGGTTCATTCGAACCTCGAGTTCGGCCAGGGTTACTGGCTGAGGTTCACTGCAAAAACCGCCGTACGGATTGCAGGGGACTACCGCCATTCATCGAGTATGAATGTGGTGGCGGGGTGGAACATGGTCGGGGGTCCGAGCTTCGGCGCACTCGCCTCCGCGGCATCGACGAATCCGCCCGGAATTCTAGCGAGCCGCTTTTTTGGGTATAAGAATGGCTACAGCGTGGCCGATACGCTGAAACCCCTCCACGCTTACTGGGTGAAGGCTTCGAGCTCGGGTCAGATTCTGATTACGGATACATCGGGCCTTTTGCCCAAATCGTCGCCTTCCCTGGACGAAGATTTCAGCCGGCTCATCGTCAGCGATCATGAGCGGAATTCCTCAAAACTGTACTTCGGGTCTCAAGGAAGAATTGACAGGAATCTGTACGAGCTTCCTCCCGTGCCCCCTGAGGAAGCATTCGATGCGCGATTCGGCACCGGGACGATGCTTGAAACAGCAGACCCCCGCCAGGTGAGGGACATCCCCCTTGAAATCTCCTCACGATCATACCCACTGAGAATTTCCTGGGAGCTTTTGGCAAATGCGTCTGCATCGCTGATCGTCGAGAATTCGGAAGTACCCCTTCGCACTCGGGGAGGGGAGATTTCGCTAAAATCTCCCGGGACATCCGTGCGGATCAGGCTCGCACCGTCATCCCTGAAAGCGGAGCTTCCGGGATCTTACTCCCTGGAACAGAATTATCCAAACCCATTCAATCCGACAACCCTGATCCCGTATGAGCTTCCGGAACAAAGTCACGTGACGCTGACAATCTACGATCTCCTGGGGCAGCGTGTGAAGACCGTGGTTGACGAGGTGGAGGTTGGGGGGTCGCGGACAGCAGAATGGCGCGGGACGAATGATGCCGGGCATCTGCTCGCATCAGGCGTTTACTTTTACCGCTTGGAGGCGAGAAGCGTAGATGGGGGCAGGGTTTTTGTGAAGACGCGGCACATGCTGCTGCTGCGATAAGGACATCTGTCCTCCAAAAACTAGAGCTTTAATTCTTCTCCGCGCATCCCCTGAGCAAACAGGAAAAATCCGGGATCGAAAGGCATCTCACGGAACGTTCTCTGTGCCAGGAGAATGCCCCCGGCAGTCGAAGTCTTATGACGCCTTTAACGAAAGACTGGGAGATGCTCCGACTGAACAGGAATTCGTATCTGGCAGGAATTGGAGCAATCGCCAAATCCTCCCCGCCCCTCCCAAGCGCTGGAGAAGAAGGGTCCGGTTTTCACATTTTTGGCCTGGAGTTTTATGGGACGGACCCCCGTTGTGGAAATCATAAAGGCATACCCGCCGTCGCCATTACTCAAATTCTCTTGTGGGGTCACTATGCGAACGAAATCTCAGGCCTCGGTTCTACGTATCGCCGGGACATGCGCCATGGTGCTGTGGTCAGTCCTCATCGCCCATTCACAAACCCGGATCGAAAATGCTGTGAAAAACCTCAGCGCCGACAACGCCCAGGGTTATTTCCAGCCGTTCGTTGACCGTTTTGGCGCCGATATGAACGCGGGACTCTATCATTCGGCGGAAATAAGCGACTTTGCGTTTCACATACAGCTCCAAATCGTCGCGGCAGGATCGCTTGTGGCCGACGCGGATAAGATTTATGAAGGCACCCCGCCGACAGGGATATCTCCTGTGCTCACGGCAACGGTACTCGGCGACCAGGGAGCGGGCGTGGCCGGCCTCACAAGGGGAGAGTATAAATT
Source organism: uncultured Chlorobiaceae bacterium (assembly GCA_964410105.1). Lineage (GTDB taxonomy): Bacteria > Bacteroidota > Ignavibacteria > UBA10030 > SZUA-254 > CAYPFY01. Next base: position 2,377 of record CAYPFY010000037.1, on the reverse strand, counting down.
CCCCGACGGTGAGTTAAAGACGCCGGTTGTGCCGTTTGCCGCACCGCAGCTCGTCATCGGTAATGTGTTCGGCACGCAAGCGATTATCCGGTATCTTTCCGTAAACCGCACGGGTGATATTCCAAAAACCGACCTGTTCGGGCTTGGCCTGCGGCATAGCATAAATCGTTATGCGACGGGTTTACCCCTCGATATTGCGGCAGGGTTTTTTTACCAGCGGCTGAGGATCGGGGATATCTTCGAAGCAAAAGCGTTTAACGTCGGCGGGCAAATCAGCAAGTCTTGGTTCATTTTTACCGCCTACGGCGGGGTGCAGTACGAATCGTCAACCCTCACCCTCACCTATCATCCTGACGGTACCGATCCGGGAGCCGACGTCAGCGTGGACATCGCCGGCAAGAACCATTTCTCAGCTCGAGGCGGCCTGAGCATCGATCTGGTGATCCTTCATTTTTACGGTGATATCAGCGCCGGACAGGTGAGCGCTGCAAGCGTGGGAGTTGGACTTGGAAACTGAGGTGGGCGAATCTCAGGTAGAAGAGCAACGGCATAAAAAACAAACAAAAAAGCAAAATGAACCATGCGACTGCTTCACAGAGTTCTTGTATAGTTCGCAGCGGCACGACGTTCACACTAGAATCCCACAAATGGGCTACCGCGCCCGTTAATCGTTGCGGTCAATGGGTCAATTACACAATGGGTATTCGAACGACATGTCACACTCGCTCTTTTCCGCGCCCGCGAACCGACGCATTTTCACCCCCCGGTCGGGGCCTGAATACGACAGGTATCCTTTCAGCATACACTCGTGGGGAAACTTCTCCATACTTTTCATCATCGATGCCCGGTGAGACGCGCCGCATCACTTTATGGGAGATTGTATGATCTTGAATAAGAGTTTTGGCAAAATCTCTGGAGTGTGTGTGAAGAACAGACTCCCAGCTTGTCTTCGCTCCGTTACCCTCTGTCTTTCAGTACTGTCAGTGCTTTTGACCGGAGTCGCCCACGCGCGACAAGACAAACCACGGGGACCAGCTCGTCTCACTCCCCCGTCCCACCACGAGATCCAGCTGACCAGGGTGTCCCGAAATCACCCCACGAAGCCTGAGAATATCACCGGCTCCCAGGCGCTACCGTTCGCCATAGGCGACGTCTTTGCCGCTGTCGGCAGCGGTCAGATCGATGTCTACAGTTCGGAAGGTGTGTTCAAACAGACTCTAAACACTACCAGCGGAAGTGGCGATGAAACCGGAATGTGCTTCGATACCTCGGGCAATCTCTATACGACTAATTTCGAAGCTCAAAATATGACGAAGTTTGATCACACAGGCGCTCTCGTGGTATATCCCTGGGGCGGTCCCTTCGATGCGTATCCCGAGAACTGCGTCGTGGACGCTTCGAATAATATCTATGTCGGAGAGGTCGACGGAACGCATCGGCTGTTCAAATTCAGTTCATCGGGGACCCCTCTCGCAACGTATAGTCCAGATGCCGAGGCTCGCGGGACCGACTGGATGGATCTTGCCGCCGATCAGCATACGATGTACTATACGTCGGAAGGGATCACCGTCAAGCGTTTCGACGTTTCCGCCAACATGCAATTGCCGGATTTCGCTACTCTCCCCGCAATCCCGGCCTACGCGCTGCGTATACGCAGCAACGGCGAGCTGCTTGTTGCGGCATCGTCGGCCGTCGTCCGGCTCGATGCTTTTGGCGATGCGATTCAAACATATACAACGGGAAGCGTCGGCGAATCGAGCTTCTTTTTTGCGCTTAATCTTGATCCCGACGGAGAATCATTCTGGACCGCAGGGTTTTCAACGGGAAATATATACCGCATCCGGATCTCAGATGGCGCAGTGCTCACCTCGTTCACCGTTCCCCTGCATACCGAACTTGCGGGCCTGGCGGTTTTCGGCGAACCGACCGCAGGATCACCCGCGCACTGTTCTGGCGCTTGTGCCACCATAACCGGGATGACGTTCAATGACCTCAATGGCAACGGAGCGAAAGACCCCGGCGATACCGGAGTGGCAGGGTGGACCATTACTCTGAAGAATCTCTCGCAACCGTTCGCCTACTCTACCGTGACAGATTCAACGGGAAAGTACTTGTTCAGGGTTCCGCAGGGTTCGTACGCCGCGGCCGAGGTCGAGCAGGACGGCTGGATAAGAACACTCCCCACCGGGCTCGGCACCTACACGGTCTCCGTCGATAGCGCCGACTCACTCGGCGGAAGGGATTTCGGGAACACGTTCGGCTACCGCTACATCGGTCCCCCCCTCGGCAATTGGTCGGATACGACAAACTGGACCGGAGGATTTCCGCCCGGCCCCAGTAATCCGGTCTCGATTCCCTCTGGCGTTACCGTCATCGT
>CAYPFY010000036.1:0-7756 GCA_964410105.1 uncultured Chlorobiaceae bacterium | reverse complement strand
AAATCGCCTGCCACGGTCACGTTACCGAAGGCAACGGTGACGGGCGTATAATTGGAGGCATCGCCGAGTTCATAGGTTACGGACGTGGCGCCTGTTGCCACGTTCTTCTGCAGGTTGCCGGCCACGCGGCCGCTGGTGCGGGATACTGAGCCTGTGGAGGAAATGATCAGAGTATGTGCGCCGGCATTGACGAGGCCGCTTGTGAGCGTCAGGACACCGTTAACAGTCACATCGCTTGAAAGATTCACTCCTGAGGAATTATTGACAATGAGATTGCCGAAAGCGGATGAGGCGAGGAGGGACTGCGCGCTTGAGCCATTGAGAGTGACGTTACCGGCCGTCTGTGTAAATGTGCCGCCCCCGGACTCGGACCAGTTCCCTGCTACCAGGAGGGCGCTTCCTGCGGTTTGCAGTGACATCCCGCCTCCGCTTATGGTCAGGGATCCCTTGTCGATGATGCTATCGGAACTTGCGGTCAGATCGAGGGACCCGCCGGTAATGACTATGCCGCCGGTTCCTACCGTAAGCGTCGAGGCATTTAGAAAGTCCTTTGTCCCGGTCGAGACCGATATGTTAATGTAGGCGCATACCGCCGCCACATTGACGCGCATATTGGTCGCACCATCGATGAAGACCGAATCCGATGCTGTGGGGACGCCGGCATTACCGGCTCCTCCCTGAGTCAGGCTCCAGTTACCCGCCTGGCCCCAGAGTCTCCCCTGGCCGTTGCCGTTCCCTACCCAGTGTTTCTGGGTAGCGGACGACGTGCAGATTAATGAAAAAATAAGAAGCGCGGATTGTATCCCTCGTTTCATCGCAATCCCTTCAAGATGTGGCAATGACTAGTCTGATCCCATCCACCGGGCACCCCAAGCAATACGCAAAATTCATTATAAATGACACAAAAATTTGCGAACCGAAAATACGTAAATCGCGCACCATTGTCAAGAGGTATGTGTGGTTCGGGGTTGCAGGAAGGGCCGGATAGGCCGCGGATCACATGAAGTGGCGTTTCCCGCCCATTTTGCGGGAAACTACTTTAGAAACACAGCTCGGAGGACTTTAAGGAAGGATATTGAATTTTCAGTGGAAAACGCTTCAATTTTGTAGAAATAGACTCCGCTGGCGGTGGCCGGGTTCCAAGTGAGACGATAATTGCCACCGGGCTGAACCTTGTCGACAAGAGTTCCCACTTCAACCCCCAGGGTATTGAAAACGGTCAATTTTACACGACTTTCGAAGGGTATGTCGTACCGGATTTCAGTAGAGGGGTTGAACGGGTTGGGGAAATTTTGATATAAGGCATACTGCGTCGGGCGCTCCTTTGAGTTTTTGAGCGAAAGGCTGGGGGGCTCGTGATCAAGAACCAATGATCCGGTTCCTTCCAGCTTCCTCTCAAAGCCGGCAGAGAGGGTGTAGCCTTTGCCGTTTATCGACCAGGTCACAGTTACCGGGTAGGCGGATGTCTGCAGTTTTATGGGGAATTCCTGAACATTTCCAGGGGAAACCCTTAAAAACTCATTCGTCGAAAACCTCACATCAAACGCATTCTCCGGAGCCGGGGGCGGCATTTCGAAGAAACCGTCAACGGGTTTATCTGTTATATAGACTGTCCCCTTGAACCCGGAGTGATCCTGGAACGTCACCGCATTCATCGTCTTCAGAGAAATTCCGCCTTTGGGAAGAGCCCGGGGTTGATTCGCGGATGACGAGAGAATCAGCCTTCCGGCCTTTGACGCTTTAACCCAGTAACCCTGCATCGGGCGGAGCGAATCTGCGATATAATACGCCCCGTTATAGCCAAAATAGTTTGATGCGAGAATTATCGTAGGATCCTGGACTATCGACCCCGTGCTGACCGGCGAGGAGATTGTCCCGATCATATTCCATCCCGGAACGAGCTCGATCGAATCGGAGACGACCGGACCGCCGACGAACACCGCCGAATCTGGTCCCCCGAATTTCAGCCAGTACCCCCCTCCCACACTCATCGAATCTGTCCTGACATAGCTTCGATCATAACGAAATGCGCTTGAAGCGGCTGTCGGGAAGAGAAAACTCTTTTGATTGCTTGAGACGTCCGCCGGGACGGAGAGTAGGTTCCACCCTTTGGCGAGATAGCCTTTGAAGGAAAAGCAGGGGAGCTGCTGACTGGCAGTGGGGCTGAAGGCAGTTTCGATCAGATCGCCGTTGCGCGCTTTCACCTTAAAAGTATAGAGGGAGCATGCCTCGAGACCCGTCGCGGCGACGCCATTAATTCCGCCCCATTCCGAAAAAGTTCGCCAGTCCGCGGAATTCTGAAGCGAACCGTTTTGCTGGACATATTCGGTATCTGAGAAAAGAGCCTGGATGGCGAACCTTGTGGCGGCAGAATTCTGGCCCGGATCGACGTAAACCCGGATCGAGAGCCCCTGGCCCGGGGACAGGCCGGGGGTCCCGGGGACGGCAGCGAGAGTCGTTGCCGAGATTGCGCCTGGAATTCCCTCACCCTCGATGTTGAAGGGTGTCACATGATAGTAGTACTTATTATTGGGGCTCAGGCCCGTGTCGTTAAAAGTCTGCGTGTTGGCCGGCAGGTTTCCCCCCGCTTGTTCGTAGGGGCCCTCGCTGAGGAGTGAGCGATACACGCGGTAGCCGTCCTCATTTGTCGCCGAATCCGTCCAGTTGAGAGTCAGACTGACCGTCGTAATCCCTGAGATGGAAAGATTCCCGGGCGCTTTCGGGAGATTCGCCGTCTTGAAATGAAACGGCGCATTCGCCGCCGTGACCTCACCGTCAGGGTTTTTGGCCACGACTTTCCAGTAATAAGTTGTATTCGCGTTCAGCGGGTCATAGTTATAACTCGTTCCCGCGTGATTGGAATCGACGATCGCGGCGGGCGAAGCCGCCGTATCGAGATAGACAGCATAGGATGTGGCCTGGCTGGACGAGTCCCATGAAAGTAGCCCGCTCAGGGGTTGACCGGTTGAACTGTTGGGTGGAGAGGCGAGCGAGAAGGCTCCGGGCGGCACTATCGTCGTAAAACTCCATGGGGAAGAAGTCCCCGCGGTGCTGTCGTTGGCGTTCTTGGCCACAACCTTCCAATAGTAGATCGTATTCGTCGTCAGCGGACCGTACGAAAGAGTGGTCCCTGGCTGGTTACCGCTCACAAAGGGAGGCGGGTTGCTCGTGCCGAAATAAACGTCATAGCCGGTCGCGCCGGTGGAACTCTGCCAGGAGAGGGATCCTGAGAGAGCCTGATGAGCTGCGCCGTTCGCGGGAGAGACCGGGCCAAAAGAACCGGGGGCGTTCAGAACTGTCGTGAAACTCCAGGGAGACCCTGTGGCTGTCGTCGCCTCGGGTCCGTTCTTCGCCACCACTTTCCAGAAATACGTCGTATTATTGGCCAGACCGCTATAGCCATAGGACGTCCCCGCCTGACTGGAGCTCACAACTGTGGTCGGAGGGTTGACCGAATCGAGGTAAACATCGTATCCGAGGGCATTGGCGGATGATTGCCATGAAAGAGTTCCGGAGAGATGCTGGCCCGCAGCGCTGTTTGAAGGCGACAGGAGCGAGAATGCTCCGGGCGGATTTGAGAGCGTCGTGAAACTCCAGGGAGAACCCGTTGCATCGGTCGTCGACGTGGAATTCCGGGCAACGATCTTCCAATAATACGTCGTCAGGTTAACGAGGCCGCTGTAGGAATAAGTCGTCCCGGGCTGATTCGAACTCACAAGCGTCGTGGGGGGATTCGACGTGCCGAGATACACATCGTACCCGGTCGCATTCGAGGAAGCACCCCAGCTGAGAGAACCGCTCACAGCCTGGCCTGCGGCGCCGTTCGAAGGTGAAGTCTGGCTGAACGCTCCGGGGGGAGGAGTGGCGGAGGTCGTAACCCACACGGGCGCGCTCCAGGCGTGCTTATTATCGGCCGTCAGCACATAGGCGTAATAATAATAGGTTGTGCCCACCGTCTGCGGCTGGGAAAATATAAGAGAGTCGCTGTTCAGAACGGTATTCAGAGTCGTGGGAGCGCTTCCCGAGCCGGGCACGCCGTACCGCAGTTCAATCCTGCTTCGGGATTCGCCTCCGTCGGGGTCGGTCACGACAATCCTGAAGGAGACCGGGGTGGCGGTCGTAAAAATCTCCCCCATCTGATGGGTTCCCACTTCAAGGCGGAGCGAGAGGTTATGGTCTTCCGTCGCGTAAGCACGCCGGTTGCGGAGGGCATCGACCACGTTGGCCTTCGTAAGAGAGGTTGCGAGAACCGCGGTCCGCTGCTGATTCGCCCTTCCAAAAGTCGTGTTATGGTTATCCTGATTCGCGCAGGGTGCGACGTGATAACCGAGACGGAGCAGGTCATGGTACCGGGGCGAATAGTCGGTCGCCGACGGATCGGTTTCCGTTGTATTTGTCGAAAACGCGGGCCCGTTCCGCATGGCTACCCCCTGGACGACACTATCCCAGAGGGCATTATAAGCATGGACAAAAATCCCTTTGTAATCCGACTGCTGCGGATGGGCAAGATAAGCAAAGCCCCCATACGTTCGCAGGGCGGCAAAGAGAGAGTTGTAATCGGATTTGGCCACGAAAACATCGTAGACGCCTGCATCCCAGCCGAAAAGCTTATTGGTGCCGTAGACAAGCGCATGTCCGGCGCTATCGGAAGTCTGGCCGATCACGCCCCATTCCTGTCCCCGGAGGCCCACGAACGTTCCGTCCTGGTTGACGGAGTCGGCTTCGGCATTGCCGGCGTTCCAGTAATTCAGCGTCATATGGAGGCCTCCCTCGTTATGATTATGATCGCTCACGCCGAGAAAATTCATATTGGGGGAACTGCGGGCGTAGGTGATCGCCCGGGCGACCGGCTTATCGTACGTACTCATATTCTGATCCTGGTTGCCGTCCGAGTACCAGGTCTGTGAATGAATATCGCCGAAGTAAATATTATAGGTCGTCTGCGGGGTAACGCGTGCGGAAACGAGCAGAATGAGGATGGGGAGGCACCCCTTCAGGGACATTGGCTCTCTCTACAAGGAAACGAAGGACAGATTATTTAAACCTACGAAATTTTAGCAGAAAAATCAATCCCTCTTGCACCGAGTCACACATTTGCCTCAGGAAGGCTTTTTTGCTACTTTTTCGAGCATCATGACTGACAAGAAACACGAATACTTCATGGGGATGGCCTACCGGGAGGCGGAAATCGCCCTTGAGCGGAAAGAGGTGCCGGTGGGGGCGGTCATCGTCCATGATGGGAGCGTCATCGGACGGGGCTCGAACCAGGTCGAGATGCTTCAGGATCCGACGGCGCATGCGGAAATGATTGCCCTCACGGCGGCGGCGGCGCACCTGGAGACGAGGAGGCTTGAGGGATGCGAAATGTACGTCACGTTAGAACCGTGCCCCATGTGTGCGGGGGCGGTCGTACTGGCGAGGCTCTCATTGCTGGTGTTCGGCGCGTACGACCCCAAAGCGGGATCGTGCACGACGCTTTATACGATTACGAACGACACGCGGTTAAACCACCGGGTGCACACTATCGGGGGAGTTTTGGAAGAAAAATGCGGGGGGCTTTTGAAAGACTTCTTCCTCCTGCGGCGAAAACCTTAGGCCGAATTCAGGCGCTCGGCCCGGTCGGCGAGTCTTAACTGCTCGACAAGCTCGTCCAGCTTGCCGTTAATGATTTCGTTCAGATTGTAGAGAGTCAGCCCGATGCGGTGATCGGTCACCCGGTTTTGCGGAAAATTATAAGTTCTGATCTTTTCGCTCCTATCGCCGCTTTTCACCATCGATCGGCGCTGGGCCGTCACCGTGGCATTCTGCTCATTCACCTTGGCCTCATAAAGCTTCGCCCTCAGCATCTTCATCGCCCTCTCACGATTTTGGAATTGCGATCTCTCCTGCTGGCAGGCGACGACTATACCCGACGGCTTATGAGTGATGCGAACGGCCGTCTCGACCTTATTCACATTCTGACCACCCTTCCCGCCGGCCCGGTACGTCGTGAACTCAAGATCGGCGGGATTTATGGCAATGTCAGAATCAATCTCTTCAAGTTCGGGCAGCACGGCAACTGTTGCGGCGGAGGTGTGGACCCTTCCTTGCGCTTCGGTCTCCGGAACCCGCTGAACCCGGTGGATGCCGCTCTCAAACTTCAGAGTGCCGTAGGCCCCTTCCCCTTTGAGTGAAAAAATTACCTCCTTAAACCCTCCCTTTCCGGTATCATTCCAGTCGAGAAGTTCCGTTTTCCACCCTTGCCTTTCGGCGTAGCGGGTATACATGCGATAGAGATCGGCGGCGAAGAGAGCGGCCTCCTCCCCTCCGGTTCCCCCGCGTATTTCGACGATACAGTCCTTGTCATCATTAGGATCCTTGGGAAGAAGCAGGATCTTCAGCTCCTCTTCGATCTGGGACAGCTTGTTTTGGGCCTCAGGAAGTTCAGCGGCTGCAAGTTCACGCATATCCGGGTCAGTCCCGTTGGCGAGCTGGCGGAGATTGGCCACATCGGAGGACATTTTCTTATAACGCTCGTAGGTGCTCACGATCCCGGCGATATCGCTATGTTCCTTGCTCAGAGTGCGGTAGAGCTCCTGGTTGTTGATCACAACGGGATCGGCAAGCTGAGAAGTAAGCTCGGAGTACCGGGCGGATACTTTGGAGAGCCTTTCGAACATTTCAGCCCGGCTGGAGTTCCGAGATTTTTGTGATATACCGGGCGGAGGGCACATCCACCCCGAGTGCGCATTTCAGGGCGACGATAGCCACTTCGATCTGTTGAGGAACGGGCTCTTGTGTGGTAATGCGCTGGAGCCAGAGGCCGGGGGCAACGAGGGCTTTCCCCACGGGAGTAGTGCTCCGTTTGGCCGACCACCGGATAAACTCATAGGCGATGCCGCCGACGAGCGGGATTAAGGGAAGATGCGTGGCGAACCGGAGAGGGAGTGAAATCTTTCCAACGAGCATGATCAGAAAGGAATCGAGCACCGAAAAGAGCAGCATCGACGCCACCATCACAATCAGAATAAAACTAGTCCCGCAACGGGGGTGAAAGCGCGTATAGAGTCGGGCCGACTCGACCGAAAGATCTCCTTGCGATTCAAATGTGAAGACCGCCTTATGTTCGGCGCCATGGTATTCAAAGAGTCTTTTTACATCCTTCATCAGCGAGATTGCAAAAAGATAAACGAGGAGTATTGACAGCCGGATCATTCCGGCGATCAAATTGAAGCTGAAGGCATTCTGCTCGACGTTGAAAAGCCTTGTTGTCACAATGAGGGGTGTTATGAAGAATATAGTGATGCCGAGTCCCAGCGAGAGAATCACGGTCAGCGCAAGCCGAGCGTTTGACGCGGGAGGCTTTCCGTTCCCGGAGGACTTGAGATCCTGCATGGCAACTTCTGTTGAAAAATGCAGGCTTTCGATTCCGATCAAGAGCATTTCGACGAGGCCGACGGCGCCGCGGAAAATTGGGAGCCTGAATACTGTGAAACGTTCGGCGAGAGTGCGGTAATCTTGCTTCTTGACGATGATGGTGCCGTCTTTCCGGCGCACCGCGGTGGCGACCCGGCCCGGGGCCCTCATCATCACCCCTTCGATGACGGCCTGGCCCCCAACTTGCAGCGGTTTATCGGGATCGAACCGCAGTCTATCATGATTCACCAATTCCGACATTGTGGAATATACTCAAAATGGCCTACAAAGGCCAAGATTTGCTATTGACCTTAATCCCGAGATAGGGATGGGTGCCCAGCGCTGCCTGCCAGGGATATTC
>CAYPFY010000035.1:0-12093 GCA_964410105.1 uncultured Chlorobiaceae bacterium | reverse complement strand
ATGATTATGTCGGCGTCGCCATTGTGACAGTTGCATACGCGGCAAACTGAGCGCGGGTGCGGGGAGGCGGCGAAATCTGCCTCCCCCCGAGGGACTCATTTGATGCAGGGGGGGTGCAGATTCACAGGAGCAAGGCGGAAAGAGGCTTAAAGGCGGGAGCTTTCCGCCTTGCTCTTTGAGGAGAGGCAAATTCTTGGGGGCTATTTCCACTAACGGTACCCCCTCCTTCGACCGGAAAACGTGCTCAAATCCTTGCGCCAGTAGCTCAACTGGATAGAGCATCAGCCTACGGAAGTGAGGGTTATGGGTTCGACACCCTTCTCGCGCACTAGATTCGGCACGGTCAGCGCCGAAAAATACGCCTCCGGGCCATAATGTCGCCGGGGAGGGGTCCTCACCTCAGAAGGACCAACTTTCTCATCTGAATGAAACTCCGGGCCGGATCATTGGCGCCTGTCGCCTGCAGCCGCAAGAAGTATACTCCGCTTGCGACGGCCCCAGCGTTCCACTCCACCGACTCATAACCTGGACCCTGTATCCGGTCGACAAGGGTCTTCACCTCCCGGCCCAGAAGATCATAAATCTTGAGTGTAACCCGGCTCTCCAGGGGTAACTGATACCGGATGACCGTTGTAGGATTGAACGGGTTGGGATAATTCTGCTCCAGGGAGAAATCCTTCGGAACTCCGGGGGGGACGGCGAGGAGGGGAGCCGGGAAGAGGCGGAGAGACACGCGTGATGCAGGGCTTGCGATGCGAGCCACCCCGGGCTTCTCCAGAAAAATCTCTTTTCCATCGATGAGGAGAGCAGCTGACACGTCGGCGGCGCGGGTCCATTCGACGGTCAATGGATAGAGGGTGGATAAAATTTCAATCGGAGTAGTGCTGATATGCTCACCCGCCACTTCGAGCATGCGGCCAGTAGCGTACCGAACGTCGAAGACGCCGGGGGGAGGAACGGGCGGCATCTCATACCGCTTAAGATCAGTGTTTGCGTCCCCGCCGAAGAACAGTTCCACCGCGCTTCCGCCTGCTTCCCGGATCGAGAGGGTACCGAATTTCTTCTGATCGTCGGCATCGAGAGCGATCGATTTCGAAAGACCATTAACTCCGGAGGGCACGCCGAGTATGAGGTGCCCGTTTGATCGCGCCTTCGCCCAGTACGCATGGAGCGGCTTGAGACTGTCAGCCGGGTGGTAGCTTCCGTTATAGCCGAAGAACTGGCTGGTGATGACATCGGGGGGGGAAGGGGATACGGACGACAAACCGATGGGTATGCTCAGGGACCCGAGCATGTTCCATCCCGGACTTAATTCGAGGGTATCACGCTCGCGGTCGTCGCCCAGTACCGTCAGTTGTTGGGCGGATGCAAATTTCAGCCAGTAGCCTTCACCGAAGCGGAGCGTGGACTGCAGGTAATACGAGCCGGCATAGGAGAAGGCCGGTGAGACGGCCGTCGGGAAAATGGCGACCTTTCTATCATCTTCGGGGACAAGGGGAAGAGACATCATGTTCCACCTGTTCAAAACCGTATCTGTGATGCAGGGACCGCGGAAGAGGCGCAGCTGGGATTCGTCGGTTCCGGGAGCGACTTCGGACTGATCGTACGGGAGTCTCACTTCGACCTGGAAGCCGCTTCCGCCGTTTGTCCCGATAAGATAATCACGATGGACGACTGAGGTTGGAATCCCCGTCACGTGCGGAATGCCGATGATCCATTTGGAAAGGCCGGTGACGCTGTCGGCGGTGACATGGTTATTGGCCGGATCGGGAGTTCCGCCGACGAGCTGCCACTTAAACTGAAAAGACGGCAAGGTGGTATCGGGTTGAGCCTTGAAGGAGACGGAGGAGGGGTACGTTCCGGTTCCGTCAAATCTCAGGTAGGTATCTGGTGTCTCAAACCTGTACCGTGCAGTCTCTCCCTGGCCGATATCCCGCTTAATGGTACCCCGGGTGATTCTCCCCGTATCCAGGATCGCGTCCGTGTCGGCTGACGTGATATAGACGAGATCCTGATCGGTGAGTGTGAGCGGCTTATGGAGTATGAGCCGATTATCGGCGACGATCGTCCCGTTGAGGGAAGTGCTGTCGCCAGCGATTTCAAGCGTATGGAAGAAAGTGTTCGCCGAAATTGCCGCGATGGTCTTCGGTTTATCTCCGGCGAATGTGACGATGGAATGCCCTGGGCTGATCGTGCCGCTGTTGATCAAATCACGGTAGCACGTAAGGCCGGTGGAGTCCGACGTAACAGGAAACTCAAGGGAAGAGTTGTGATCGAGTTCAATGGATGATGAGATCTTGAGGCGTCCCACGCGGTCTGAGAACTGCAGGTGACCGCCCGCTTCGACTTTCGCCGCCAGGATACTATCGCTGGGGAGCGAGTCGACGATGACGGTAACGCCAGAGGGAATCGAGACCGGATTACTGGGGCCGGGCGGAAGTCCTCCGGTCCAGTTTGCCGTATCCGACCAATTGCCGACGGGGGGACCGATGTAGCGGTAGCCGAACGTGTTACCGAAATCCCTCCCGCCGAGAGAGTCGGCGCTGTCGACGGAGACCGTATAGGTGCCGAGCCCGGTGGGGAGTGTTCTTATCCAGCCGTCCTGCTCTACCTCGGCTGCGGCGTACGAACCCGGCGGAACCCTGAACAAGTACTTGCCCGTTGAATCTGTCGCGGTAGAGTAGGCGAACGGTTGAGACAGATTCTTCAATCTGATGGTCCACCCTGCCACTCCGGTATCGCCGGGGTCTTTCGCCCCATTGCCATTGAGGTCATTGAACGTCATCCCGGTGATGGTGGCACAAGCGCCAGAACAGTGCGCGGGTGATCCTGCGGTCGGTTCGCCGAATACCGCCAGGCCGGCAAGGTCGGAATGCAGGGAAGCGGTGAACGAGGTGAGCACTGCGCCGTCTGAGATCCGGATGCGGTATATATTTCCCGTGAAAAACCCTGCGGTCCAGAATGACTCTCCATCGGGATCAAGGTTAAGCGCAAAAAAGGGGCTCGATTCGCCGACGCTTCCCACTGTATATGTTTGAATCACATCGCCAAAAGCATTGAGCCGGACGACTGCCGACGATGCCGCAACAAGCAGCTCGCCGTTGCTGCGTATACGCAGCGCGTAGGCCGGGATTGCGGGGAGAGTAGCGAAATCCGGCAATTGCATGTTGGCGGAAACGTCGAAACGCTTGACGGTGATCCCTTCCGACGTATAGTACATCGTATGCTGATCGGCGGCAAGATCCATCCAGTCGGTCCCGCGAGCCTCGGCATCTGGACTATACGTTGCGAGAGGGGTCCCCGATGAACTGAACTTGAACAGCCGATGCGTTCCGCCGACTTCTCCGACATAGATATTATTCGAGGCGTCCACGACGCAGTTCTCGGGAAAAGCATCAAAGGGACCGCCCCAGGGATATGCCACGAGAGCGCCTGTGTTATCAAACTTCGTCATATTTTGGGCTTCGAAATTAGTCGAATAGAAGTTGCCCGAGGTATCGAAGCACATTCCGGTTTGCTCGAGACTTCCGCTGGTAGTGTTTAGAGTTTGTTTGAACACACCTTCCGAACTGTAGACATCTATCTGACCGCTGCCGACGGCGGCAAAAACGTCGCCTATGGCAAACGGTATCACCTGGGAGCCGGTGATGTTACCAGCCTTGATGGGGTGATTCCGGGATAGCCTGGACGGCCGGATCTCATGGGGTGTTGGGGATGTGACACGGGCTGCTCCCCACGGTTTGTCTTGTCGCCCGAGGGCGAATCCGGTGAAAAGCACGGGTAGTGCCGCAAGAGAGAGGATAACTGAGCGAAGACAAGCTGGGAGTTTATTCTTCACACACACCCCGAAGATTTTGCCAAAACTCTTATTCAAGATCATACAATCTCCCATAAAGTGATGCGGTGTTTCTCAACGGGCATCGATGATGAAAGGCATGCGGAAGTTTTCCCGCGAGTGTATTCTCAAAAGATTCTTTTCGCATCCCGACCCCGAGCACGGGGCGAAACTGCATCGGTTCGCCGCCGCGAAAATACCTATGCTATCGACGGAGTGCTCGTTGCTGCCAGAAACCCCTTTGGCCCGGATCAAGCCGTGCCTATGTCGGTGGAAAGTGTCCTCAGTGAAATGACTCTAAGGAAGTAAACGCCCCCGAGGAACCGATATTCTCAATGTAGCAAAATGGAGCCCGTGAGTCAACAGGCCGATTTCGAATGGAATCTTACGTGACGCAATGAGTAGGATGGCGACAATGCGAGTGGGGAAGGTTGTCATTACCCTTTATGAAGGTCGGCATTGAGAATCGAAAGAATGGCTCAAGTTCTGGCATCTGGGGCGTGAGCTCATAATTTGTCTTTGCAAAGACGCCCCGTTGCCAATCGAAGCTGGATTACTTACATTTCTGGGGGAAGATTCGAGGGCTTGACTACCGCAATGCGGAGAGATAGTGTGAAGCTTGGGAAAACATTTCCGCCCCAGTCAGGAGCACCTTTCTATTGTTCTTCGAAGTGAATATTCATGACGTCTCAGTGTGAGCTTTCTTCTAAAATCGGGGTCCACACGTCTCTGAGGTTTGGAGCGGACGGATCATGAAAAAAAATTGCATTGGAGCAGCATATTCCTGTTAGCAAGCCTCTCTGCGAGCTCAGTTTCACAATGGAGGATTCAACAAATTCCAACGGCCTGCATTGTTCTGAGGACCTGAGAAACGCAGCATGCAGGCCTGCTAACATAAAAGCAGTAATCTTGAGTACTGAATTTCAAAAGTCCTCGGTAACTTTGCCCCAATACTTTGTTGAGGGGCTCGCGACAAACCAATGTTCTTCGTGTTTTTCATTGTTATCCTGGGTCGTGGCGCCACGGCACAAATCGGCAAATTGTCATCGAAGGCACCACGATCGCCGCGCGGTCGGCCGGCGGTAGCTTAATGGACGTGCGATAACATAACCAAAATAATTTCGATCTTGCCCTCGACACCACGGAAGGGGAGTGCTAGTATGAAGAAGAGGTACAAAGTATTTATCGTCATTGCATTATTTTTATACAGTATAATTTTGGGAACAGCTGTTCGATCCTACCCAACATTGCTGCGCAACGGTCATATTGATGTAAAGAGCTTTACACGTAAAAGTTCCCTTACAAGTTTCCAAATCACGGTCTCCGCAGGCTGGAATCTAATCTCTGTGCCTTTAATAGTGCCTGATCCCCGCGCAAAAACTCTCTTTCCTTCCTCGATATCAGGAGCCTTTGGCTATGATGGCAAGTATTTTCATCAGGATACAATGCAGAGTGGTGTCGGATATTGGCTCAAGTTTGCTGCACCCGAAACGGTTACCATCACCGGAGAACCGGACACGACACTGACTTTAACCCTTAGGAAAGGATGGAACATGATCGGCTCGTCGTCGATCCCTGTTCCATTCAACCAGTTAGTCGGTGACCAGTGTATCGGAAGCCCGGTCGTTTCTCGGGTATTCCTATTTGATGGTCACGGATACTACTTTACCGACACCATTGTTCCGGGGAGGGGGGCGTGGGTAAAAGCGCCACAAGCAGAGGTTCTCTACTACAAACCGCAATGGGTGAAGGTGACCGATCTTCCACTCGTTGCATTAACCCCTCATCCGACAGAGCAGAATGTTCTTTTCGGAAGCATTTCAAGTGATTACACTGGCGGAACAAATGGTGCAATACTGAGGTCAACGGATGCGGGCGCTTCGTGGGACACGCTCGTTGCAAATGTGGACGGAGGAAACATTGTCTTCGATCCCAAGGACCCAAGTGTAATCTATGCTGGCCTTGGTGGTGTAAATTCATGCAGCCCGGGCATTATTAAATCAACAGATGCGGGACAGACCTGGTTTCGAGCGGACTCTGGAATTGTTCAACATCTGGACTGCTATTCATGGGCGGGCGTAGCACTGATCGACCCAAACAATACCAGTGTACTCTATGCATCAGCAGGAGGCATCGATATTGGCGAAAGTGAATATAAGTCGACTAATGGCGGAGTATACTGGTTCCCACTGAAAATTTATTATGCATCGAACTGCACCCTGGATACGGCGATTTTACAGTCAGAAGTTTTAGGTTTTGCTATGGATCCGGAGAATTCTGACATAATCTATGCAGGGACCGCAATTCAAGATAGTATTCTATACTGGTCCACAAATGGAGGTGCAAGCTGGGAAGTCCGCCATTGTTTCAGCCGGGCTCCTGGTTACTTTCAAGGCATATCAAGAATCTTTGTCAATCCTGCGGACTCCAATAACATCTTTGTTGGTGGATACGGGGGATTCTTTAGATCAGGTGACCGTGGATTGACATGGGAGACATCAAATAATGGTCTGGAAGATCTAAGCAATGGCCTATTGTTAATACCGACCACTAACGCAAACATTTTCTATGGTCAAATAGATAGCAGTTTCTATCGCACATTTAATGGGGGCGTGTCATGGGAAAGAATTGTCACCGGCTCAGACGGTACTTCCTTCAGAGCCCTCGATGAAGTCGGCAAGTACATTTATGTGAAAACCCGCGAAGGCATAATGAGAATGAAAATTTGTATCTAAGTCCACACTTTCAACCAATATGGATGGAGCCTTGAAAAGGTGAGGACTGACAGATCCATTTATCATCTCGAGCCGAGAAGAGGGCCTCAGTTTAGACAGTTTCATATCTCTCTCCAAAAAATATTCGGAGAACGGCTGTGCATCACTATTGCTGGACCCTCAGCAATTCTATCTTTCCTTCGGCAGCACCGGGATAATACTTTTTATCTTTAAGTATCATGAATGATCCGCTCAGACGATCGTATCCCAAGATCTGGCCTTCAACTGTCTGAGTCACTTTCTTCAATTCACAATTGTAGACCTTTTTCTCGCGCAGTCCTATGCCGAACACTAGAGAGCTTCCCCCGGGCAGCCAGCGAATATAGCCGACAGAAGGCATATCGTAATATCCAGAAGGAGTAACCTCCTTATTAGTCGTGCGTTCGTAAACACCGAATGTCCCTCCTTCATAATTCGCGCTACAGTAGTATTTTCCGTTGGGTGAGAAAAAGATGCCTTTATACTTCGTAGCAGATCGAGCACCGGTTCTTGGATTGACCCTGAAAACATGCACCATGTCCGTCGTATATATCATGGAGTCGTGGTTCGCCCACGAGATGTCCTCGTCTCGCTGGGATTTGCGAGACAATTCAATCGTGCCGTCGATACGAATAACAATAAGCGATTCTGGAGAGAAACCCTCACCTTCGTAATCTGTCCCGATAATACAAGCCAATTTATGGGCGTCGGGCGACCAATCATACGCTTGCACCCGAGGTATCGAAAGAGTCACCTCCCCGGCCCTTGAGAAGACCAAGAGTTCATGGTTTTCGAACCCAAGGCCACTACTTGCTTTCTTGAACACGGGCTCCGTCAATAGAGCTGCAATGTGTTTGTCGTCCGGCGAATTGTGGATCTGTGAGTTGTCGAATATCCAACCGGTCCGTTGGTAGATCTTTTTGGTCGAAGAAGGGGACCACAAAAACAGCGTCTTTCCGTATGTTGGCTCGAGAGTAGTGGCAACGACTTCCTGGCTTTGGAGCCGAACCGCGTCCAACAGCAACATCACAAATAATAATTTGAAGATCGTCATAGCTCTTCCCTTAAGGCGGTTCATTTCCTGATCCGTCTGGATCAGGGATCCAGACGTGCAAATGGTCATTGTGGTTCCCACTCGGGAGGACGTTGACAAGGTTCCCGTCATTGCAGAAGACAGCGAGAAGAGGATGACTTGCCCCCATTTTATGTACCAACTTGAATGTTAGTAATTTCCTGATTGAACTGCTCCCCATTTGTGGACCTGGATCTCCGCCCCCCAAGTATGTCCGTCCAGAGGTGAATCCGGTAATTCTAAGATGGTGGACTCAGAGATTTGAGTTTACGGTTGGAATTTTGTAACTTTCAGCTAACAACCGAATGGCTCAGTGGCGAGCCAGTGGTTCGAATCATCTCTTTAATCCCACAATCCAAGTTAGCTTGGGGTTAGTCCGGGAGATCGAGGTGCTAACAGATCTGCTAACAGTGTCCCTCCCTTAGATCAGAAAAAGTGCTCTAAAACCTTGCGCCAGTAGCTCAACTGGATAGAGCATCAGCCTACGGAGCTGAGGGTTAGGGGTTCGACTCCCTTCTGGCGCACTCGATCTTAATGGTTCTCCACCCTATTGCCTTCCCCCCCCGAAAAGTATCTGAACGGTTTTCCCCGGAGTTCTGATCGTCCAGACATTAGTGGACGGCCTTGATATAGCCCCATCCGTCGTGCTGCTTCGAGACGATTTCATAGATCCCGTCGGGTACCGTCTGCACGCCGGGCAAGAGCTGGCTCTTCTCGATCTTATTATTCTTCATTGCGATCTGACAAACCTTAAAAGCTACCTTCGGATTCGCCAGGCACTCCTTGACATCTGCCAAAAATGCTGATTTCTCCGGGATCACAAGCTCAAACCCTTTCCCGTACATAACCACCTCCACTTCAGCGTTCGGGTTTGGAGTGGTAACCTCTCTTATCCAGCGCACGACGGCTTTTTGATCCAGGCTGTCTTTGCTGGTCAGATCGAATACGACCCTGTACGGAGCCGTCTGGCCGGCTACTAGACCAGCGCCGAGGAGGAGAATACCAAGAACGACTATCAGTTTATGCATTGTAATCCTTTCCTATTAATAAGATGAATAAGAAAATTCTGTCACCTCCGCGATTGAGAACCTTCTGTTGCGAATGATCCTCCTTCGGCCACCTGCGAATTGTCCACAGCTGGTCGGTTATGCAACCTTTGGTTCTTGAGTTTCTCTAAGGGTAGTGGAATACTTTCCGCACATCGCAGCGGCGTCAGGTTCCGTGTATCCTCCGTGAAGTTTACGTACAAATTAATATTAATGAATGCAAGAGTCAACTGAACTTCAAAGGACGGATTCGGACCATCCTGAAATGTTTTTGCCCGGTCGGAGTTTCTTGATTCAAGGGAAAACATCAAATATCGTTATGCCGGGGCCGGATGAAATCGGAGTGGAGGTATGGAGAAAACCCTATAAACTCCGTCGCCAGCCATTCATCTCGAAATTGCCGGGTTCTACTCCCTTTCTGAGGTGCGGCATGTGACGGCGGGACGAACATCTGACTTGGCCGACTCGCAGCGCGCCGGATCGATGTCATTTCAGAAGGAGGGCGCGTAGGATCCCAAAAAGTAGGGCTCCTATCGGCGCCGCCACCGCCAGGGCGTTCACGACGAGCCCCGTGAGGATCACACCCCTGCTGGTACTTCCGCGTCTCTTGTGGTGCAAGGCCGAAATGAGTCCTGAAACGGATAACCCGAATGTGATGAGACCAAAAAATGGCAGCCCCCAGATGATATCGCTCCCCCCTGTTCCGAAGGGAGGCAGTTCAAAAAGAGACAGAAAAACGAGAGATTCAATGATCAGCGCCGTAATTCCGGCGATCACCGAGAAGGATATCTTCATCTCACTCAAGTTCTCCTGAGTTTACCCGGGACGCATGGACGCCTGCGTTAAAGAGCTCCCGGCGCGACCAAGCGTCGTGGCGTCCTGAAAAGAGGGGACTTTTCACTCAGAAGGTCAAGATCTAAATCCCGCTGACAAACGCAAACCGGTGCGAACCTATATAGTCGAGGATTGAGTTTTCGACTCCCTTTGGCACCTAGATCCACTAGTTTTCTGACCCCTTCTCTCGGAGGGTAGCCATCGAAAGGATGTCACCCAAAAAACCCTTTAGCCACCCCAAGTACCTTTCTTGATGAATGAGCGCCCAAGAATGCCGACCTGAACCTGGTATTCATCCCTCCCCCGGGCGCTCTCAATCATTGGCAGGAAAAATAAGGGCCGCGGAGGAAAACCCCCGCGGCCCTGCGTTCCAACATCTTGCCGCCGCTCGCAAGAACGGGGCGGAATGAAACTATTTTATCAAAATCATCCTCCGGACGCTCGCAAATGAACGAGTCGGGTCAATGACGCCCGTTGCGTCCAGACGATAGAAGTACGCTCCTGAACCCAACATGCCCGCATTCCATTCGACCGACTTGTAGCCGGCCGGTTCAACGCGTTCGACAAGATCGACGACGAGCTGGCCCAGGAGATTATACACCCTGAGAGAAACCCGGCTGTCGACGGGCAATTGATAATCGATTCTGGTGGTCGGATTGAAGGGATTCGGATAATTCTGCCCGATGGCATAGACGGCAGGGACATTACTCTGGTCAGTCCCCCCGTCGATAGGCGATTGCGCCGTGACGGACCCCTTGCCGTTTGGGTGTATGACGATCGACCCACCTCCGAGCGCCGTTGTCGGTGTGGAGCTGTCAGGGGAACCGAACTGATTGTCGTAGACAAGGAATCCTGTTCCCTTGTCCGTGATTTTGAGACGGAACTTATCGACTCCGCCCCCTCCATTGATTTCCCCATCTATCGCTGTGAGCATGAATGCGTAGTTGCCTCCGCCATTGATCGTCCCGGAACCTTTATACTGGGCTTTTGCGCCCCCGATCACAAGCCAGTCATAGGAAGTGCTGTGGAAGTTCAGGTTGCCTGTCTGGAACTGGAACTCCGTTTCCCCCGTCGGGACGCTCGCACCTTTCTGATACTTGGAGACGAATCCAAAGTTCGCTTTTCCAGTCAACGTTGTGTCGGGTCTGAATGCTCCGCGGGGCGATACGATCCACCCCCCTCCTGTCACAAATCCGGCGTTTGGATCATAGACGACCACCATGGCATTGAAGGGGGTGCCGGCGGTATTGACGGTTGCCGCAGTGCTCGAATTGCCGCAGACATCCTTGACGATGAGCTTGACGCTGTAGACCCCCGCGTTTGCGATGGCATAATTCGCAGCCACCGTTCCGGCCCCGTCGTTCACAACTCCACTGACAGAAATTGTGTCGAACATCCACGTGGCCGTATGCACATCACCGGCGTTATCTGTGAACGAACCTGTAAAATTTACGACGGTGCCGACGGCGTAGATAGAACCGCTTGCAGGACCGGTTATTGAGGCGACGGGCGGAGGATTGTTCACGGTCACCTTGAAGCTGCAGACGTTTTGATTACCGGAGGCATCCGTTGCGGTGCAGGTGACAGTGGTCGTGCCGAGAGCGAAAACTGTGCCGGAAGCCGGAACGGAGTTCACTGTTACTCCCGGGCAGTTATCATTCGCCGTAATCGAGAAACTGATAACTGCGGAGCACTTCCCCGCGTCTGTCAGAGTTACGATGTCGGCAGGACACGTTATCGTTGGCTTCTCATTGTCATTGACGGTTACCGTAAACCAGCAACTATCTTTATTGCCTGCGGCGTCTGTCGCGACACTTCTCACAGTCGTAGTTCCCTTGGGGAATGTGGAACCTGAGGCTGGAGTGGACGCAACTGCGGTGCCCGGGCAGTTATCGGTGGCGGTGACAGAAAAATTGACAACGGCCGAACACTGACCGGGGTCTGTGGAGCGTATGATATTTGCCGGGCAGGTAATCTTCGGCTTCTCGCTGTCAATCACTGTTATCGTAAACGAACAGCTGTCCTTGTTGCCGTTTGCATCCGTCGCTATGCTCTTTACGATTGTGATCCCCTTGGGGAATATCGACCCAGACGGGGGCGTAGAGAGGACAGTGATGGTTCCGGGACAGTTGTCGGTCGCGCCCACCACGTAATTAATCAGCGCGGAACATTGCCCAGGATCCGTAGATTTTTTGATATTGGCTGGACAACTGGGTACAGGAGGCGTATTATCGATCACCGTCACCGTAAATGAGCAGGTTGACTCATTACCGGCTGAGTCTTTGGCTGTATAGGTCACAGTTGTGACCCCTTTCGGGAACGTCTCTCCAGGATTATGATCCGATGTAAAACTCTTGATCCCGCAGTTATCTGTGGCTGTAGGAGGAGTCCAGCTTGCGATCTGATCACATGACGTACGGCCGGGACCCGTGTAGACCGTTACATTCGACGGGCAGCTTGAGATCACTGGAGGGGTATTATCGATCGCCGTTACTGTGAATGAGCAGGTTGACTCATTACCGGCTGAGTCTTTGGCTGTATACGTGACAGTTG
>CAYPFY010000034.1:0-12632 GCA_964410105.1 uncultured Chlorobiaceae bacterium | reverse complement strand
AGTTGAGACGGGTAAGACCTTCACGCAAGTGAAGAAGATGGTCCTGGTGAAGTAACACGCTTCTTTCCTCCGGGTCCCTAGCGGGACCCGGGGGAACTCGGTTTTAAGGGAACGATGGTAAGATTGTCCAGGTTATTCGTTAATAAACTCGCTCACATCCACCAACTTGGAGGGTAGAAATGACATGGAAATTTTTGAGGACGCTGTCGGTTCTCTGCGCTCTCACAGGATTTGCAGCCCGGCAGTCGCATGCTCAAGACGTCTCCACACTCTGGTTTTTGGTTAAAGATGATTTTGCGGTCAACGATTCGGCGCTCATCTACTTTGCCAATGCTGCCGGTGCCTCCTACGCCGTGGACAGCCTTACCCCGCTTTACTACGAATATGAAAACCCTCCCCCTCCACCGGGACTGCAGGTGTCATTCGCAGCGTTTCGGGGAGTCGCTCCCTATGGAGGATACCCCGTAGACCTGCGCGGCATCCCCTCGAATCCGACTCTCAGGGACACTTTCGACATAAAATTCGACCACACGGAAGCGGGCGGCCAGTTCGCAAATTATACCTTGTTCTGGCCGAACGCTCAGTACATCCATGCTCACTGCGACAGCATGTTCCTAGTCCCGAGGACCGCCGGGCTTACGGATCTCGGCGGAAATCCGGTTCCGGCCTCTCTCGATATGACGACCACCAATACGATGTCGCTGCTGCAGCCGATGCAGGTTTCGGAGCCGTTCAAGTTCAGGATAATCAAGTATGGGGTGAAATTCGTCGAACATCTCACGGACGCGTCATTCCCGATCCCGGATCTGTCCGCCGTGAGGGACGACCGGTCGCCCATACCGTCCTCCTTTAAGCTGAATCAGAATTTCCCGAACCCGTTCAATCCGTCGACGACCGTGAAATTCGATGTTTCAAAGAGATCGATAACCGATATCTCAGTCTATAACCTGCTGGGTCAGAAAGTCGCAACGCTCGTCTCGGAGGAATTGTCCCCGGGGACGTACTCGGCAGTCTGGAATGGAATGACACAGCATGGCCTGGCGGCGGGAAGCGGAGTTTACTTCGTTCGTATGACCGCCACGAGCCTCGACGGCAAAAGGGAAGCTTTTTCGTCACTTCGCAAGATCGTGCTGGCCAAGTAGGCCGATCCGCGAAGTTTCGCTCAACTGTTGATGATGCGGAAGTTCTTTTCCTGGCTTCCGCATTTCTTTATGCAGAGTATGAAATACGCGCTGACGACCCTCCTTCTCCTCATCGCCACGATTTCCGTTTCTTCGCACCTGCACGGGCAGGCGAAGTGGCGGATGCCGCTCACCGTGACGGACAGCTCTGTCACGGGCACGCTGAACAGCGCGATCGGATGGTTCGGTGTGCATCCAAACGCCACGAACTGCATCGACGCCGATACGATGAAGGGTTTTAACGATCACTGGTCGGAACTCTTCGTCTTCGGCCAGCCCTACACTCCCGATTGCATCGAGTACGACGCGCCCCCCCTCGGGCTTTCGACCGAATGCCGCATCAAGAGCGTCTCTCCCCCGGCCTGCATCGATATCTACGAAGAGAACATACAGAAATTCACGAGTTTCACGCAGGTCGACACTTTTCAGATCCTTGCCCAGGGCACAAGTTCGGATTCCCTCGATCCCCTGATTTATTCCGTCCCGTCAGTCATTAATGAATACTGCGACAGCCTCATCCTGACCGGGAAGGTGACGGATCAGGATCAGTTCGGAAATCTTATCCAGGTGACAATCCGCGTCGATCTTGCAAAAACGGGAGGACGGTATACAGCAGTCCCCACCGCGGCCTTCGACCTTTTGAAAACTCCCAAGCTTTTTCTGTATCATCCCAAGGTCGGACCCGGGGCACCTGCGCCTGTTACTCAACTGACCCCCACGGATGGCAAAGATTCGGTCGATCTTGTTTCAACATTAACCTGGGGTGCAGTAAATCCCGCAGACTCATACCGGATTCAGCTCTCAGACGACGCCGGGTTTGGGAACATCATCATGGACCGGACGACGACCTCCACGTCAACAACAACCCCAAGCCTTCACGGCTTCACGACTTACTGGTGGAGGGTTTCCGTCACAAGCAAGTACGGTCTGAGCTACTATCAGAGCTCCCCGTTCAGCTTCACAACGATGGTTGTGACACCCCCTCCTCCGACGCAGCTTCTCCCGACTTCTAACCAGCAGAACGTTTCGCTCACTCCGACGTTCAAGTGGAATAAGGCAGTATCCGCCCTCCCGGTGCTTTTGTATCAGTTCCAGCTAGCATCGGATGCGAATTTCACGGCGATCCTGAAGGACACGACGTTCAATGATACGACGAAAACGACGGGCATCTTGCAGAATTGCCTCACGTACTACTGGCGGGTCCGGGCAAGCAACTCGGCGGGGTTCGGCCAGTACTCGGCGGCACGAACGTTTCGAACCGTCCTTGCCACGCCGCTGACTCCGGCGCAATCCTCTCCTGCCAACGGCGCAACCGGAGTACCGGTGAGCCCGACACTGAGCTGGACATCCAGCGACGTGTGCTCGGATAATTACCGTGTCTATATTGTCAAGGATACGCTGGCCGGTACGGTCTACTCGCGGATTTCCACGAACCAGAAATCGGTCACGGCAGGTCCGCTCGGACAGGACTCCGATTATTACTGGCGCGTTAACTCCTTCAACGCCCTGGATAGCAGCGGTTTCACCGGGTGGCGATCGTTCCATACCGCCCTCGCCCCAGCCGCAGTTCCGACGCTGGTAACTCCCCTGGCAAATGATACAACAATCCAGTCGACGTCGGTTTTCCGGTGGCGCACGGTGGCGTACGCCACGCTCTATACGCTCCAGGTCGCATCGGATTCCGCCTTTACAAATCTCATTGTTAATAACGCCACTCTCACCGACACCTCTTTCCAGGTGAGCGGCCTGTTTAATTGCACCAATTACTATTACCGCGTCAGCGCCCAGAACGCCTCCGGCTCGGCCGGCTTCACGGCGAGACGAAAATTCAGGACGCATACGGCTGTGCCTGATGCCTGTATACTGCAAAGCCCCCCCGATAACAAGGACAGCGTCGACGACCGGCCGACTCTGATGTGGGCTGGCGGCGCTTGCTCCGGCTCGTTCTATGTCCATGTGTCACGTTTCTCCGATTTCTCGGACACTGTATTTCAGGCCACGACCGGCCTCCTCACCGTGCGAGTCGGCCCCATCCCTCTTCTCGGGAATACGGATTACTACTGGCGCGTCCGCTCCTCTAACGGCGTGGGAACGGGTCCCTTCGCCTCGGCGCACTTCAAGACAACCCCCTTCGTCAGGCCCGATCAACCGCCGCTAGTCTTTCCTCCGGATGGGGCAAACGATATCCCCGTGAGCGTCACTCTCGTCTGGGATTCGGTCTCGCGCGCAGAAACATACCGCGTCCAGGTTGCGCTCGACACCGGGTTCACGATCCTGAAGGTCAATGACTCGACGATCGCACAGCAGGAGGGGGTTGAGCCCTCACGAACAGTGAATAATCTCATCAACAGCACGGCATATTACTGGCGCGTGAATGCGAAAAATTCCGCGGGGATCGGGTTGTTCTCGGCTGCGCATAAGTTTACCACGCTTTTTCCACCAGAAGCCGCGGTTCTCATCGATCCGCCGGACGGGGCCGTCGACGTGTCTATCACAACGACTTTCGACTGGAGCCTGCCGAGCCGTGCGACGACCTTCCAGCTCACCGTTGCGCGCGATTCTCTCTTCACTGATATTTTCTTCAATGACAGCACGATCGGCGTTACGTCGTGGAATCTGCCGAGGCCGCTCAAGGATATTACGTCGTATTACTGGCGCGTGAGAGGAAAAAACTCCGTCGGCTGGGGGTCTTATTCCCCACGCTACCGGTTCACAACTCAGCGCACGGGGACTGCGAACTGGCTCGTTCCCCTCAAGGTAGCCGAAACAGGCCCCGCCTATGACATCGTCTACTTCGGAGTAAATCCCAATGCCACCGCCGGGATCGACCAGTCCCTTGGCGAGTACGAGCTTCCCCCGGCCGATCCGGGATGGTTCGATGCGCGATTTGTTTCTCCCGCCGTCGGGCAGGGTCTCCGGATCGACTATCAGAAGTTCGCAACCTACGGGCAGAAGGATACGTTCGAGGTGACATTCCAGCCCGGGATCGGAGCTTTTCCGATGAAACTCTCCTGGCCCTGGAGCTTTGTAAAATCGATTTGCGACAGCATGATCATCACCGACCAGCTGTCAGGGGGCACATTCCGCGTTCATATGGAGAAAGATTCCGCATTATCGGTCGCCAGCAGCTCCATAAGTTCCCTCTATATTGTTGAGTACGGAGCATTCCCTGTGCCGACGGACGTGAAACCCTCTCCGCCCGAAATCCCAAAAGGGTTTGTTCTATACCAGAATTATCCCAATCCGTTCAACCCCTCGACGCACCTATCTTTCAGCGTGGACCGCGTCGTTCATGTCCGGCTGACGGTGTACGATCTTCTTGGCCGCGAGGTCCAGACGATCGCGAACGGAGTTTTCTATCCCGGCCTTTTCACCTTCACATGGGAGGGCCGGAATGAACAGGGGGGAGGCGTGCCGAGCGGCGTCTACTACGCCCGAATGGTCACGGAAACGTCCGCCGACCGGCTCGTGACGACCCGGAAGATGATGCTCGTGAAATAATATGGAGTTGAGGATGGAAGCCGGACAGGTCCGCGCGGATCGCCCGGCTTTATGTTTCTGGAAACCCGCAGTTGTTGCCTGCCGTATACCGTAGCGATCTCCAACCCCCCGTATGCCCACTAAATCCATGGTCAGGACTGCGGTCGCATGTCTGTATGTCGTTATCACCGGTCTTTCCGGTGGCGGCGCCCAGCGCATCGAGAGCGTCAACGGCATGCCTCACTCCGCCCTGCTCAATATAAATACCATGTCGATGTGGGCCTCGGACAATGGCATGACCGAGCGGAACCCCGCCGACCTCACGGCCGGTGTGACCTTTCCCCGGGGGACTTCCACGATAGTCCACGCGGGCGGAATCGTCTGGGGAGGCAGGGTCCATGACGGGTTCAGCCCGGCCGTTCGGGTTGGCGGCCAGACGTTTAACCAGGGAACTTCCGCGGGAAGGATCATCAGCCCGGGGATCGTCGAAAATCCAGACAATGCCGACGTGCGGATCTATCGCATTCGCCACGACTGGGCTACGGGCGATCTTTCACAGGATGCCTCGGAAATTCTTGGGATTCCCTCCGTCGATCTGCGACCCGCCGACGTCGACCGTCTGAGGGAGATGTACAGAAGGGATTGGCTCGAATGGCCCTGGCAGAAAGGGGCTCCCTATATCGAGCGGAACGGTGTGCCGGGATACCAGCCCCCCTCAGACGGAATCACCGATAGCACAACAGACGAGCCGGGACTCGCCGGGGCGGATCAGGTGATCTGGTTTGTGACCAACGACCTGTCCAGCTCTTCCGCGCTTTACGGCTCACCACCGATAGGCCTCGAGGTGCAGGTGACCTGCTGGGCCTATGAGCATATTGAATCTCTCAGGAATGTCATTTTCCAGAGACACAGGCTTATCTATAAGGGCACGGCCGTCACCCCACCCAACGCCTACGTCGATTCCCTCTACATCGCCAAATGGGCCGACCCCGATGTCGGCAATTTCAGCGACGACGAAGTCGGATACCTCACCGGCCGGCAGGTCGCGTATGCCTATAATTCGACCCCGTCCGATGCCGAGTACGACAAGTTTCATCTGGTCCCCCCGGTCGTGGGGTACGATTTTCTCGAGGGGCCGCGTGTCGTCAAGCCGGGCGCAACTGCGAACTGGGATCTGAACCCCCTCGCGGGGTATGCCAATGCCCCCGCCAGCAGTTTTACATATTTTACCTCCATCAACCGGCCGACCGATTTTCTCTCTGGAACAGGCGCCACGCAGTGGTATAATATTCTCAGGGGATATCAACCGGCAAATCCTCCGCGCTGCATGATCGATCCCACCTCGAATCTATGCACGAACTTCGAGCTGACGGGCGACCCGCAGCTCTACGAAGGGTGGATCGACGGGCTCCAGGAACCGCCCGGCGACCGGCGTTTTGCCCTTGCCGCGGGACCCTGTACCCTCGCCTACGGAGACTCGCAGGAAGTGGTCATCGCTCTTCTGGCGGCAATCGGCAAGGATAACCGGCAGGGGATCTCTGCACTTGAGACGGTCGACGATGCGGCACAGGATGCCTACAAACTGAATTTCCGGTTCCCCGACGCCGTCCCCGCTCCCTCGGTCCGCGTCGTGGAGCTGGACAATAAACTGATTCTCGACTGGGAATCGGATACCGCCCGCATCCGCCAGACGGAATTATATTCGTCCCGGGGTTACCGGTTCGAATCGTACAGGATCTACCAGCTGCCCGGCCCTGCAACCCCGCTCTCGGGGGCGACTCTGTATCAGGCGATGGATCCGAGCGCGCCGCGGTACGTTTACCTTACCGACGACAGGCTCAGGAATAATCACCCTCTGGTCAACGGCCAGCGCTATTACTTCGCCGTCACGACCGTCACAGCCAATCCCGACGCGGAGTTCGCCGAGCGGAGGATCGAATCGGCCGCCGTCATCCATGAGTGCGTTCCCCACGCTCCCAATCCCGGGACCGTCTATCCCTATGCCATCGACGAAACAGTATCGGACGCGCAGAATGTGGTCGGCTACAACGACGCGTCGGTGACGGCGACGATCTTTGATCCGACCCGACCCAACGGCCATCTCTATGATGTGATTTTCCACAGGAGCACTGATCCCCTGAGAGATATCGACGAAAAACCGAGATGGTACCTCATTGACTCTTTTAGCCGAGATACTCTCATCAACGGTCTCCTGGCCGATTCTCCCCGCCAGCGGATCATCGGGCGCGGGTTTTATATTCGGGTTCAACTCCCTGTGCACGGCCTTAAGAAAGTCATCCAGAGCCGATACAACGACCGGCCGGCCGAGGACCCGGTGTTCAACGTCGCAAACCCCCAGGGGAACTATATGGTCCTTGCCGCGGGCTCCTCCGACATCGATACGATACAGGGAGTCAGTTTCAACGACATCGATGTGGAGCTCCGGTTCAACGGAGACTCGAGCTGGGCGCTTTTCAAGGGCATCAATGTCCCCGCGTCCCGCTGGGTCCGCGTGCCCTACACCGCCTGGAGGGTCGGGCTGAACGGAAAGGATACTGTCAACCGGCAGGTTTACACCGCGATTTCCCGCGCGGGGCTTGACAGCATCTGGAGGCCGACGGTTCTCCTCAACCGCTCCTATAACGGCAGGACGATGAGGGTTTTTTATCCGGTCTCCGTTATCACCGACAGCCTGAATTCGAACAACATCTGGTACGGGCAGACCTACTATGACGACGTCACGACACGCCCCGACCGGGCCTATTACAAGGCGTACGTCTTCCAGCAAAGCTCCCGCTCGGCCACGAAAGCCTCTCTTATCGAAGTGTATCTTGCGGATCTGGATGAGGACGGCGTGGCCGCTCCGCCCGGCACCACGATCAGGTTTGTGAGGTGGAAAGAGGTGAAGGATAATGACCAGAAAGTTTTTACGCCGAAAGCGGTCGCATCCGCGGATCACGCGGCGGCACAGGCCGCAGTGTCCCAGGTCAATGTCTTCCCGAACCCTTATTATGGATTCAACCGCGCCGAGCTGAACCGGTTCGACCGATTTGTGACGTTCAGCCATCTCCCGAAGTATGCGACGATCCGGATTTTCAATCTCTCGGGCGACATTGTGAAGACGATACGCAAGGAGGACGACTCGCAATTTGCCGAATGGGATCTCAATAACGAGAACGGTCTCCCCGCCGCAGGGGGAGTCTATCTGGCCCACCTAAGCCTGGAGGACGTCGGCCATCAGAAACTCGGCACGAAAACACTGAAACTGATGATCGTCCCCGAACAGCAATCTCCTCAAAACTGATGAGATTTTTTCTTATAGCAATTCTGGGGATTCCCCTGGCGGCATACGGCGGACGGGGAGATAAGGCGGGCACCGCGTCGGGGATGGAGCTTCTCATCCCGGTAGGCGCGCGCTCAATCGCCCTCGGCGGCTCTCCTGTCGCGCTGGTGAGCGGCGCGGAGGCTATCTACTGGAACCCGGCGGGCATTGTGAGAGAGAATCGCGACGGAGATGCGATCGTGTCTCACATGGTATATCTCGCCGATATCGGCGTCGACTACGCCGCGCTGAGCCGCGCGCTCGGTGATTTCGGCAGGATCGCTCTCTCTGTCAAGGCATTGTCTGTCGGGGACATCAACGTCACGACGGAGGATCAGCCGGACGGGACAGGCGAAACCACCTCTCCGACGTTCATCGTGGCAGGGGGGACCTTTGCGCGGCATATCTCGGACAGGATTGCCGTCGGCATTTCATCGAATGTGATTTTTGAGAAGATGGCCAAAGTGTCCGCCACCGGAATCGCTTTCACTGCGGGGGTTCAGTATGCGGGGCTCGGCGGAATCGACGGCCTCGGCGTCGGGGTCGTCCTGCGGAATATCGGGCCCGCCCTGAAGTTCAGCGGTCCGGGGCTGATCCGGACAGCCAGCATCGCCGACGGCACCCGTCCCGGCTCGGAGCTCCTGATCGATGCCGCGCCCGGAGAGCTTCCGTCGACGATCGAAATCGGGCTTGCCTATACGACTCAGTTCGAAAAAGACAGGATCAATTTTACCTCCATGTTCGAGAACAATAATTTCTCGGACGATGAATATAAGCTGGGGATAGAATATGCCTACCAGAACCTCGTATTCGCCCGTGCCGGGTACGGGTTCTCCCCGACCGAAGGGGAGTATATCTACGGACCTTCGGCGGGTGTCGGACTACGGGCTATGTTCGGAGAGGTCGATGTGACATTCGATTATGCCTTTCGCTCCGTAAAATACTTTAGCGGCAATCATGTCCTCACCGTCGGGATTGAGTATTAGACGGCTTTTTGAGGGGTTTCCAAAGGTTTTTGAGAGATGATTCGCAGGAAATTAAATCTATGAAATGCGGGGGATTTTGTGGGTTTTCTGAAAAAAAGTGCTTGACAATACATTTTAAAAGAACTATATTTCACCAGTCCTCCTTCGGTCAGACGTGACCGTTCATCACTGTAAGATTTCAATTTCCGGGCACTGTTGAACGCCTTAGACTTCTCTAATCCACAATAATCAACCGATACCATAAGGAGAAATGCTTATGCGGCTCTTGTCCTTGTTTCTCTCGGTATTGTTGTTGTGCAGCTTTGCTTACTCGCAACAGCAGTACCTCGTTTCCCCGAATCAGGAGGTGATTCCCATATCGAAGTCGCAGCTTGCGGCTCGTGAGTTGGCGAAGCGCCTGAAGAAGGGGCAAGCGACGACCAACAAAGCTGCTGCTGTCTGCACGGACAAGTTTTATTTCGGATATACCGAAGACAAATTTCCGAACACCAACAACTTCGGGGCCTTTCATAAGGATGTGATGGGGCAGTGGTACGTCGCCCCGGCTAGCGGTACGCTCGATACGATTTTCTGGGATTCATTCGGCGCCGTCGGCGCGAAAGATTCCATCGTAAAACTCCGCGTGCATAATTCGGTCATCGGACCGACATTCGGTCCCGGCGTCCGCCCCGGTCCGTACGATCCACCCTGCCAGAGCTGGGGCTATTGGGCCGACAACACCGATAATGACCAGGGAGTCGCTGCTTTTCCGGAAGACGCGAATCCTTTCCCTGGCCCGTTCCATTCGACGATCAATCATGGCACCGCCGGTCCTCCTTTCTCTAATGAGATCTGGGGCCTGGGCGGCTTCGATGCCACCATGCATACGGCCGTCATCAATCACGTCGCCATGCTTGAGAACGGCATCCCGTGCAGCCTCACCGTTGGCCAGGTTTTCTTTATCAATATGAGAATCAACGCAGCCGGCCACGTTTTTCCTGACACACGGACGGAATTCTGGACGGCGGCATTCCACGTGACCCCGAGCGACGAGAATTATCCCTCCCGCGACTGGAAGTTTTATGAACATGATTCAGGCCCGTCAAACTGCTCGGGTCAGGATAGACTGACTGTGAAGCGCGGATGGGTCGCCCGCGGCGGATTTGGCGCCGACTCCACCTACGTCGGCATGTACAATATCTGGTACGCCATGACGGTGACCTCCAATACTCCTCCCGATGTGAAGGATACGGAATTCCCCCGCAATACTCTTTCGACCGGACCGCAGCTGGTCCAGGTGGATGCGACCGATTGCAACCCCGCCGCGCCCCTCTCGGCCGGCGTTACGAGCTGCTGGATCTATTACTCGGTCAATAACGTTAATCAGCCGAGGATTCTGATGGATAATCCGGTCGGGACGACGTGGCAGGGGAATATCCCCGGACAGGTTGCAGGCTCGACGATTGACTACTTCGTGAAAGCTTTCGACAGCGACAGCCTCCATGCATCGGGCACTCCCCACGAATACCGGATTGTCGATCTGACGAACGCTTACTACATCATCGATACGGCCAGCAGCTGCTCTCAGACGAGCATCGCCGGCACGGGAACCGATATCGATACGTCAAAATTCTTCAACGATTCTTATCTGAATGCTGGCGGTCCGACAAATGCGAAGGACGACGGTGAGGCCGGACCCTTTGCCATCCCCGGCGGCCCGATGTCGATTTTCGGCGACACGGCCCGCTACGCCTGGATCGGGACCAATGGCGCAATCGCCCTGTCGAAACATGCGACGGACACCCTGGCGATCACCTCCGGCGGCGCGTACAGCGGCACCTGGACATTCCCCGAGAGGACCCGCCACGGCCAGGCTGATACGCTCGGCAACGGCCTGCCCCCCGGCAATATGATCGCTCCGTTCTATGCCGATCTCATCATCGGCGATACGGCCGGTCAGTATGGACATATCCGCTACGGCAACCCGGTGGGAGATCCCTGCCGCTGGATCGCCGAGTGGGATTCTCTCGGAACATTTGATGCGAACGGGACAGTCCCCGACAACAGCACGTTCCGCGTCATTCTCAACCGGTGCGATGGGACGATCCGGTTCGAATATGGCATCGTCGGGACGCACGGACAGGATTCCGCAGCCCTCGTAGGCATGCAGGCGGATTCCAATAGCGTGACAGCCGGCTATGCGGGCGCGGTCCCGGGTTATACCTTCCTGAACCGAAACGCATTCCCGATCGCCACGAAGCCGACCGCAGGTCACTGCGTGACGTTTACCCCAGGCGCCTCCGTCTATGCAAAGGCGACCTGGAATCTCCTCTCCGTTTCCACGAATCCTCCTGGCGGAAATTATAACAAGACCTCCCTCTATCCGGGAGCATCGTCTTCCGCCTTCAAATTCCAGGGTGGTTCATATAAAACGGAGACGGTGCTCTCCCACGGCCGCGGGTACTGGCTGAAGTATACACAGCCTCTCTACGCCGGCGTGCCGGGGACGCATTTCACCTCGGTGTTCGATACCGTCTCGACAGGCTGGAACATGATCGGCGCCCCCTCGAAGTCGGTGCCGGTTTCCACAGGCATCACGCCTCATAACGTGACCGTGACCTCTCAGTACTTCGGCTATAACGGCACGCAGTATATCATCGCCTCCAACATCACTCCGGGAAGCGGATTCTGGGTGAAGGGGACGACGAGCGGATCGCCGTCAACGCTGGAACTCACTGCCCCGGCGAGCCTGCCGAAGGAAGCCCAGCCGACGGTGGAAACAGAACTTGCCCAGATGAACCGGATCATCATCCGGGATGCGGCGGGCGGGATGCAGACTCTGTATCTGGGGAGCGAATCGACGCTGAAGTCGGCTTCCTTAAGTTCCTTTGAGATGCCTCCGTCGATGGCCGAACTGACGGGCTTCGACGCCCGCTACAGCTCGGGACGGATGGTGGAGACATATCCGTCGCAGCTGACGACAAAAGCGGAATTCCCGATAGATATCACGACGAGGGCCTACCCGATCCTGGTGAACTGGGAGAGGGCGAAGGATTCTCCGTCCGACCTGAAGGTCGGGGTGAGCGGGGAACACGGTCAGCTGTTCGGAGTGATCGACGGGTCGAACGGGACAGTGCGGATCACGAATTCGGGAGTGAAGCGAGTGGTGATCACGCTGGGCGGATCGTACAACGTACCGAAGGTCTTTGCCCTGTCGCAGAACTACCCGAATCCGTTCAACCCTGTGACGCATTTCAGCGTGGATGTACCGCACACGGCGGATGTTGAAATCGCGGTGTATGACTTGCTCGGACAGAAGATCACGACGTTGATGACAGGCGAGCAGAGTGCGGGAAGCGTGAGTGTGACCTGGGACGGGCGGGACAGGACAGGCCTGTCGGCCCCGAGCGGCGTGTACTTCGTGCGGATGAAGTCAGACAACTTCTCCGCGGTACGCAAGATCATGTTGATGAAGTAATATACAGCGTCCCGCTGCCCGGTCTCTACGGGCAGCGGGATGCCGGTTTGATCAAATTTTCTACTAATCCCATCATCCACATCATACATCGAGGTTTCTATGACCATCCCTAAAGCTTTTCTGCTCGTCGTGTGCTTGTGTGTGTGTTTTCTGATACTCGCACAACCCGCATGGGCACAAACCAACAGGTATAAGTTCAATGTCTA
>CAYPFY010000033.1:5117-16307 GCA_964410105.1 uncultured Chlorobiaceae bacterium | reverse complement strand
ATTTTCCCGTGAGGCAACGATACCCGTTCGACAAGATTTCTCGTGAGGCAATGCGGGGAATTGACAATTTCCCTCTCGGTCATTATATTGGGGGGTCAGTCCGGGGGCTCTTTCCTTTTCACCTTATCCGGGTTCGCTTTCCATCGCCCGTTTTTTCTTGCCTGAGGAGGATTCTATGAAGTATTCTGTCTGTTTCTTTCTTGCCATCATGACAGTCGCCCTCTGGTCAGGGTGCTCCAAGTCGGAAGGCCCAACGAGTGCGACAAATCCTGCCGATACCGCTGCGGTCTCGGCCCACGTCCAGCAGGCGTACGGTTCAATGGAGTCTGAGTTTGATCTCTGGTTCAATAATAAATTTCATAACGCCACCGATTTTGACCGGCTAAATTTCCAGAATGCGAACGCGGCCTATAAAGAGGCTCTCCGCCTCGACCCCTCCAACCGGGAGGCCAATTTCGGGGCGGGAATTACCGAGGTCCTTACGGCCTACGCCGATACTGAAATCAACAGCTCGGTGAAACGCTGGGAGTCCTATATCAATAGCCATCCCTTCTCCGGCTCCCTGCTGAACACGGGGATTCCTCTTGCTACTCAGCCCCTTTCGATTCCGCTCCTTCCGACAGCTATCAATACTTTTGAAATGTTTGCCGTAGCGCTGGACGACCCTCCGCTTATCAGCGAGATTCAGGCGACGGTCCGGAATCGCCTTCTCCCCCGGATCGATTACGCCATTGCACGCCTCGCTGTCGTTGAACAGGATTCGCTGTTCAAATTCAAGGTGAGCGGCAAGATGCAGGGAGATTCCAGTCTCCTGCCCGTTTATCTGTATATCACTGAGATTTACCTCACCGACGCAGGCCTGCAAGCCGCAAGGATGGGCCTTGAGTCGTTTCTGATGTACAGCTTCGACCTGCCCGATTATTCACAGAGTTCGCTCGTCAACGCCCTCCAGCAGGATAATACGTCGTTTCTTGTTCTCGCTCCCGACGGAGCGACCCGCGCTCAGGATGCGAAGAATGCTTTCCAGACGTTTCTGGATAAAACGACAACCGGCATCCACTTTCTCGAAACTTTTTCCGGACACCGGAATGACGCTGCCGTCAAGATCGGGACCGGCCGGCTTAAACAGGAATCGATCGATTCAGCAAAAGTTTATATACAGAGGGCCCGTAACTCGCTGGCGGCCCCGATCGATCTGGTCCTCAAAAGGGCCGATACGGAGGGAAATGACTATACGATACAGGTGTATCTTGCAGAATGGTTTGACAATCCCCCCCAGAATCCGAAGTCTCAGTTTTTCCCGGCCTATACCGTCTCTCCCTCAGGCACGCGGGGCGTGGTGCTGAAATTTTCCGCACAAACGTATGCCGATTTCAGTTTCCCCGACCCGACGTTTCACGGCCTTCTCCCAGGAATGACGAATGACCGCCTGAAACGGATTCTGCGGATCGATCAGCAGTTCGGGTTCGACTGGAGGGGTTATGCCTTTTTCCGGTCGTACCAGGATATTTCTTACGCGACGGTGAAGATCCAGACAGCCCTGCATACATATACCCGCTTGACGGATCAGTTCGGGAGCTTCAGGTTTGTGATCACCGACGCAGATTATGAATCATTCAGGCTGTATATCGATTACGGGAACGGGGATGTTGAGCTTGAGAGCGCCGATTCGATGGTGATTACCCCAAAGACCAAGGATTATCGCCGGATCGATATCCCCCCAAGACCCCAGAATCTGGCTCTCTCAACAGTGACCTCTCCCCTGGGCGTGCAACTCTCATGGGATCCGCAATATCCCAATTCCGATTACGCCATCCAGCGGGCAATAGGATCGGGAACGACTCCGTCCGATTATGACAGTGCCTATTTCTATCAGTCGGGGTATGTGGATTATAACGTGACCTCAGGAACGACGTATCGCTACCGCCTGAGGACGCTCATTTATTTTTCTCCTTTTTCATACTCGCCGAAAGATCCG
This sequence comes from uncultured Chlorobiaceae bacterium, assembly GCA_964410105.1. Taxonomy (GTDB): domain Bacteria; phylum Bacteroidota; class Ignavibacteria; order UBA10030; family SZUA-254; genus CAYPFY01. The sequence goes on along the minus strand of CAYPFY010000033.1, from coordinate 14,329 downwards.
CTGTATTCGGAGATCCAAGATATTGTTCCCTGAAAGAGTGAAAATTCTCGCGGGGGCGCTGGTTCCTGCGGCATTGCTCTGCCCAAAGGCGAACGGCAGTCCTGTGCCTGGCTCTGATACCAGCTTCGTCGCTGCGTCGTCCGGATATTATGATATTATTCGCCAGTCGTCCTCGAACCGTGATCTGAAGGCTGGAGCCTCGGTTTTCCGGCTTGAGGGGCTCATTTGTTCCGAAGATGACGAGTGGAATTTTTGCGCGGAACGTTTTTCCGGCAGAATTTCCAACGCGCTCGGCGATCAGCAGCCGAGCTTCTCCCTCTCTCAGGAACGGTCCTCGTTCTCCGGGATGTATACCCGCAGGTTGGGTCTCTTTGCCGGTAGCCTCGGCGTGAATGTTTCCGGCAACGGGCGTGATGTCGTGACGAGCACCTCGGCCGCAATGGCCGTCAGGACGGGTTCGCCAGTCCTCAAGGGTCTGGTGCTCGGTTTTTCGGAAGTGAATCTTCCGGGAAATTTTGCGGCGTCCTACGCCGACGCGGCCCTGTCGTTTCCCTACGCGATTCACGGGATCGTGAGCCGCGCAAGGGCGGATTTTTCTGCCGGCGATTTTGATGGATCCGTCGAGGGGAGTACGCTGCTTAACCGTCCCTCAGTCCTTGAGGGAGATTATTCGTACGTGGATTCCAGTCATTTTTCTGATTTTGGCGTGAATCTCCGGTATTCCGGCCCGGGCTGGTCTATCGAAGGTCTTTTTACGAAAACTTCTTTCGGAAATGCGCCTGATTTTTATTTCGACGGGACGACGTACGGCCATTCGAATGTTTCAGGCGGATTCCTGCGGAGATACGCCTTTACTCTGCGCGCCCGCGGGATGGGCCCCTCTCTGACGGGAGGTAATGTTTCTCTGGGGGCGAAGATCGTCGGTAATGTTCAGTCCTGGCCCTTCGCCGATCTCGTCGGATCGCTTATCGATAACCGTCTGAATTACAGGGTGTCCGGTGATGTTTCCGTGTGGTATCTGGGGGTCTCATGCTCCTCCTCGTGGGGGGGCCTCCGTTTTTGCCCTGAAATCTATTACTACGACGTGCGCCCCTCGCTATCCATCCAAAGCTGGCAGCCGGAATTCCTGGTGTTCGGGTTTAAGGATTTATCCGATAACTCGCTGGATCTGCGCCGCGCCGGCCTCGGTCTCTTTCAGATGTCGCTGGAGATTCCCCTTCCCATCGCCACGTTCATGCTGTCAGGCGGACAGGTTTTTCCTATTTTTACGGAAAAGCTGCCGGCCGCTCCGGCACTATCTTCGGGCCCGGCAAACGCTCCGTCGGCTCCTGCCACGAAAACTTCCGGGGGGAGATGGATTCATGTCACTCTCATGCGAAGCTTCGACTGAATCCCGAGGGGTTATTCCTGGGCGTGTTCCCTGAGGTTGTGCAGGATTTCTTCGAAGTAGGGTTTTTCCTTAAGGCTCGCGTGCGATCCCGGAAACTCAAGGACGCTGATGTCCGCACTCCCGTCCTCAAATTCCGTGAGGACGATGGAACTTCTCTGGTCGTGCGAAAGCCGGATGTTGTCGATCATGGGGAAGTCGAAAAACCCCACCCAGAATTCCACCACGTCTCCCTCGGAGTTTGATTGAGCCGAATCTGTCAGCGTCCGCACCTCCAGCCTGACTTTGATGTTCTTGCTCACAGAATCGGCTTCGAGGACGATGACCCTGAAGTCCCGTCTGATTTCATCGATCATGAGGCTGTCGTCATCCAGCTGTAACCCGCCCGGATTTGACCGCAGGCTGTCAAGATCGATCCGCCGCTCGAATTTTTTTCCCGCCTCCTCAAGGACCCACATCTGCTTCCGGGTGACTTCCCGGGCGACCATCTCGAGCCGGTCCTGGTATTCCTTTCTGAGCGTCCTGTCGGTGAGCCGGTCGATTTCTCTTTTGAGATGAAGAAAGAGGGGTTTCAGGTTCAGGGATTCATGAAAATTTTCGGCCAGGAGCTCCAGGTTCAGGACTTTCGATTCGAGCGATCCCGCATCCGTCCGTGAGGTGAGGAAGGAGCCGATGATGGAATTGAACATGTCTTTCCTGAGGGCGCTCTCCGATTCCTCCCGCTTGCTCATGAGCTCGGAATAGAGCCGTGTGTTTGAATCAAGCGTCTGCCGCTGCTCCAGTACTTTCGAGCCGTAGTAACCGAGACCCGCCACAGCCATGGCGGTCAGTAATCCGCCAACAGGCTCCAGGATGACTTTCGCCTTGTCCCACCGGTCTTTTATCTCGTCCGCCATCTATTTTCTCTTGAGCGTGTAGCGCCCGTCCTTCCGCTCAAGCCCGAAGTCATAACGGGTGGATCCCGCATACGAAAAAATCTCTGTGGATGCCGAATCCTTTTCGACATGAACGGTAAAGGTGCATTTTCCCTTTTCCTGCACAAAGCAGCGGTATGAGCCGTAGTTGTCAGTCTGCGCGCTGTAGGGTCTTGCGGCCGATTTGATCCCGATTTTGAGTCCCTTCCCGGCGCTTTTTCCATCAATTTTTAATGCCCCGAAAATTTCGCCGGCATGCACCTGTCCCGCACAGATCCCTATCATTGCAAGTATTGCCCCGATCGCTCTCATTGATGCCGTTCCTTCTGAAGTTTTCGTTTTTCTAAGGTATTTTTTGGCGGTGTGAAAGTCAAATTGGCCTTTTCCCGCAGAATATTCGAGTAGGTTGGATGGGGGAATGCTCGCCTCCCCAGTCGACGCCCGCGGCCCGAACATTGTTAGGGCTTCGGTCGAAGTTCACGGGAGGAGTGGAAAGTTTATGGGTAAAACGGTCTCGTTGTGACATGGGTCGTGGTAAAAGAGATGGTGCTGTTTTTGAAGCTATTTCGACTGAAAATAAAATCGGGAAATCCGGATACTCGTCGGATGGCGGTTTATCCATTTTCGATCTTCCGGTCTTGACCAACCGATGCCGGGTGTTTAGATTACAAGGAGTGCGATAGGAGTGTTACTGCTGCCAGGATATGCATGCCGCCGGTTTCGTGGAGGTTCCGCGGCATGATGGGCCACCGATGAATCTCATCTTAACCATATGCGCGTTTGTTCTGCTCGGCTCCCTGCTCCTCACGGATAATAATATCGTGACGAACAGCGTTCAGCTGTCGGCAGAGAACGAGGTGTCGGCTGAGGCTATCGGCCTGGCACAGTCCCTCGTCGATGAGGCGAAGACGAAGGCGTTTGACCAGAATACGGCCGGCGGCGTCGAGGTCCCCGATAGCAGCGGGATGAGTGCGTATCTCGGACCCGACGGCGGGGAGACTATTTTCATGCCCGATACTCTCGGGCCTAACGGCTATGGATCGTTGCAAAAGTTCAATGATGTTGACGACTATAACGGGTACTGGCGGATCATCCGGAATTCCTCACTTCAGGGGGATACGGTGAGGGCCGCGGTGACGTATACTTCCCCCGCGTCCCCGGACGTCCCGGCCGCGGGCAAGAATTATTGCAAGAAACTGACGGTGACCTTCACGAGCCCGCTGATATCCCGCTCATATTCGCTGTCCTATATCTTTGCTTATTGAGGTTAGGTGAATTCTCTTCTTGATAATGTTTTCTCGATGGTGATCGGCGGGGCCGTTCTCACGATTCTCCTCGGTCTGATGCTGAATGTGCGCAGCGCCTCCAACAGCCAGGCTTTGACTACCACCGTCCAGACGAATCTGGTGGCCGTGACCGATATCGTGGAAACGGATTTCCGGAAGGCGGGATATGCCGTCCCCGTTTACCCCGTCGATAGCGGCATTGTGTACGCAACTCCGGACTCGATAAGCTTCAGGGGGGATATCGACAACAACGGCACGGTCGATAATGTCCAGTATTTTCTGGGAAAGACTATGCCCGCCGGTAATGTGAACCCCGCTTCCCGGTATCTCTATCGGGCCGTTAATGGCTCCGCGAAGCCGATGAATGTCGGGATCACACAGCTCCAGTTCTTCTATTACGATACGCTCGGAAATCAGCTTTCAGCCTCCCCCCATGTCGCCAATCCTTCGAAGATCAACTCGATCAGGATCTCACTCCAGGTCTCAAGCCCCTACCCGTCGGAAATCACGAAGTATGACACGACGTATGCGTATGCGAGCTGGGAAGAAATCATTAAACCCCGAAACCTGCGGATGCGCTGATGGTAGGCCGCGCCCTCATTCTGACCATTTTCGGTATGTTCGTCGTTTCCACGATGTTTTTGAGGACGATTGTCCGCTCGACGAATACGCAGAACGATAACGTCGTGCGTTATTACCAGCGTTCCCTCGGAAGGGATATATCCCAGGGAGGCGCAAATCTTGCTTTGCGGCAACTTGCCTCAAACTCTCTTTGGAGGACCGGCTATTCCTCATTGTACCTCTCCGGCGGAAGAGTTTCCGTAACTCTCTCGGATGTGAATTTTCAGAGGGATGCCAAGTCCAATGTTGTGGCCGCAACGAAGATCACGTCTGTTTGCTATCTCCCCTTCACAACCGCCGTGTCCCAGGTGACGATCCAGGACACGACGTTCACGACAGTGGCCTTTGTCGCCCGCGGGTTCAAGCCTGGGGGAGTCAGAGGGACCGTCACGACTCAGAATCACATCAATACAGGCGGCAATGTTTTGATAGACGGAAGAGATCACGACACGACCGGGGCGCTGCTTCCAGGTCAGGGCACATTCGGGATCTGGACGACGGATACTCTTACTCAAGGAGGGAGTTCCGATATCGGCGGGACGAATCTGAGCGGGACTGATTTTGCTCCGGTCGGGAAAACCCCAGGGCCCGATACGAGCATAATCCGTATCAACCAGGGGGGAATTTATTACGGCTCTCCCGATAGCGTCATGGGGACGATTGTGGGAGGATACCCCGAAGGAACGCTGAAATCGATCGCACAGTCGGGAGTGAGCGGAAGCCAATATGTGACCGATCCGACGAAATTATCCTACCCGCTCCGCGGTGTGACCTACGTCGACCTCCCCGCCGGGGCATCCCCGAGCGTCTGGTCACCGTGCAATATCAATGGATCGGGCATTCTTGTGGTCCATAACAGCACGAAAAATGCATTTATGAAGGATATTCAGCCGAGTACCTTCTTCGGGCTTCTCATCGCCGACGATATCTCTCATATCAACTCGACGTTTACGATCTACGGGGCGATCGTGGGCCTGACGGCAAATGCTTCCACGACAAACGATCTCGGCAACGGGAATTCCCGCATCTACTTTTCCAGCATAGCGATTGAAAACGCCACCGGTTATGCAAAAACATCCAGCGTGACCACGTATAACAACAAAGTTCTCGCATGGTGGGAATAGGATCGATTTTGCCCATTTCTTCGAGATTTTCAACACTTCTGTAAGTCCCCCCAAAGAAACTCCGAACCGGTTTTTTTATCCTCTCCCCCCCCGGTTGTTCCGGCGCGGAATAAATCCCCCGCCCGAGTTGAGATTTTTTTTCCGATTTCCTTATTTGTGTTGAGATTTTCATTCCCCTCTTCATCCGGAGAAACGCTTCACTCAACGCCGGATTCCGAGAAAATTTCATCAGAATAATTTCCTCCAAGAGTAATCGAGTAAATCAACCATTCAATGTGTTGACACGCACGCCGACCGCCTCTGGATTTATTTACCATGATTGCGCACTGAATCATCTCGCCGATGAATCGTTGGGCCGGGAGGTTTCTTGCCAATAGAAATTCACTTTTCCAATTCTAAATTTTCAAGGAGCTCTGCATCATGCACTTTTTTTCATTGCTTCGGATGCGCAAGTTGTTTTTCTGCGTGGCCGCCTTCCTGCTTTTCTCCGCAACCGCGCTGATCGCTCAGACAGCACCGGGAGGGACACCGGGGAGTGCGTCAAACGTCGAAATCGACGCCAACTTTTTCTCGGGACTCACCTATCCGGGTGCCCCGTTTCTCTTCGGAGATGACTGGTCCAAAGGTCCGACCGGCAACGCGCTGTTGCTCCAGTCCGGCGGACACTCGGTCATCGGTTATAACGACCTGACCAATAGCGTGTGGTTCCGCGACCCCAACTGGGCCACCGGCAGCGACCCCACTCAGTTTAACGGCGGACAGAAGAATGATCAGTCCATCGCACCGGGGAGCGGACATTGGATGGTGCTCGACACGACGAATAGCTCGGGGAGCCCCCAGAAGAATGATATTACGAACTGCTACGCGTCGACCCGTGTGGATCCGTCAAACGGACACCGCTGGATCGTCGCCGCCTTTGAAACCCGCGCCACGAACGGCACGAGCTTCGCAGGCATTGAACTCGACCAGAAGGGTGTGTATATCGACCGCTCAACATCCGGAAGCAATCATATAACGGGGAACGGGACGGTCGGTGGCCGCACGGCGGGGTCGGTAGACGTTCTCGGACATTTGACCGGTGGTGACTTTCTTCTCGTCGTTGATTATACGAACGGCGGCCAGAAGCCCTTCGTCAGCGTCCGCGAGTGGTCCACCAACTCAGGCGGATCATGGACGCTGATTGCCGATACCCTCACGGCCGGAAAGGCCTTCATTACGACGAATCTTGCGAAAATCCCCGCGGTCGCACCCGGCCAGGGTGTGACGCCGAACGGGGTTCTCACCGATTCGACGATAGCCCTTCAACTCGTTGAGTTCGGCGTGGATCTGACGGCCCTGAATCTGTTGCCGCTCGATCCCTGTAACCCGAAGTCGACGATCTTGTTTCAAACGAGGTCGTCCGCTTCCTTTACGAGTTCTCTCCAGGATTTTTGTCTCATAAAATTCTCCGTTATTCCGGCTCCGGTTGCCAACGCAGGGCCGGATCAGGCTCAGTGTACACAGGGGACGACAAGCTCCTTTACGCTGAACGGTTTTGCTGATCACGGTACGGGAACCTGGTCAGTTCTGAGCGGCCCCGCTACGGTCGCCGACCAGAGTTCGATGACATCCTCGGTGACATTTACCGGTACCGGGAGCGCTCTGATCGCTCTGACAGTCCCGAGCGATCAGGGTTGCGGTGTTGCCGTCGATACGGTGAAACTGACGGTTTATCCCTACCCCGACGCAATCGCCGGCGCAGATAAGATGCTGACCTGCTCGACGACGAGCGTGACTCTGGATGGATCATCCTCCCTGCAGGGAGCCACGGCGTCTTGGACGGGCCCCGCAGGATTTGCGTCCTCCTCCTTTACTCCAAAGGTGACGGCACAGGGTACGTATATCCTGACGGTCACCGGGGCGGGCGGATGCAGCGCACGCGATACCGTTGTGGTGGGTATGTCCAATACGGTTCCCGGCGCTACCGCAACGGGCGGCACACTGAATTGCTCGACGACGTCCATCCAGTTGACGGCGAAGCCCGATGGGTATACCTATTCGTGGACTGGACCGAAAGGGTTTGTTTCCTCAAGCCAGAATCCCATGGTGAGCGATTCCGGCACGTATTACCTGACCGTCTCGAATTTTTCGACGGGATGCTCCAGCAACACATCGACCAAGGTGACGATGAATGCAGGCAAACCCGGCGCTACGGCAACGGGCGGCAAATTGACCTGCTCGACTCCGTCCATTCAATTGACGGCGAAACCGGATGGATTTGCCTATTCGTGGACCGGCCCCAACGGGTTCAGTGTCTCGACGCAGAATCCGACCGTGGGCGACTCCGGCACCTATTATCTGACGGTGACGAATAATGCTAACGGCTGCTCAAGCACCACCTCTGTCCAGGTGACGATGGATGCTTCCGCTCCCGGAGCGGTCGGCACGGGCGGCAAGGTGACCTGCTCGACTCCGTCGATTCATCTGACGGCAAAACCGGATGGGTACGCCTATTCGTGGACCGGCCCCAATGGCTTCAAGTCTTCAAGCCAGAATCCTTCGGTGAGCGATTCCGGCACATATGATCTGACTGTGACAAATAGTGCCAACGGCTGCTCGAGTTCTACGTCTGTTCAGGTGACGAAGGATGCCAGCGCCCCCGGCGCCACGGCAACGGGCGGCAAGCTGACCTGCGCAAATCCATCTCTCCAGTTGACGGCTCAACCGGATGGGTTTGCCTATTCGTGGACCGGCCCCAACGGGTTCAATGTTTCGACGCAGAATCCGACGGTGTCCGACTCCGGCACCTATAATCTGACGGTGACGAATTCCGCAACCGGCTGCTCCAGCTCAACGTCCGTCCATGTGACGAAGGACGCGAGCGCTCCCGGAGCCACGGCAACGGGCGGTAAGCTGACCTGCGCGAATCCGTCTCTCCAACTGACCGCAAAACCTGATGGGTACGCGTATTCGTGGACCGGCCCCAACGGGTTCAATGTTTCGACGCAGAATCCGACGGTGTCTGACTCCGGCACCTACAATCTTACCGTGATGAATTCTGCAACCGGCTGCTCCAGCTCAACGTCTGTTCATGTGACGATGGATGCCAGCGCCCCCGGCGCTACGGCAACGGGCGGCAAGCTTACGTGCACGAATCCGTCTCTTCAATTGACCGCAAAACCAGATGGTTTTGCGTATTCGTGGACCGGCCCTAACGGGTTCAGTGTTTCGACGCAGAATCCGACGGTGTCCGACTCCGGCATGTATAATCTGACGGTGACGAATAATGCAACCGGCTGCTCCAGCTCAACGTCTGTTCATGTGACGATGGATGCAAGCGCCCCCGGCGCTACGGCAACAGGCGGCAAATTGACCTGCTCCGTTACCTCGATTCAGCTGGGCGCTAAACCGGATGGGTTCGCGTATTCGTGGACCGGCCCTAACGGGTTCAATGTTTCGACGCAGAATCCGACGGTGTCCGACTCCGGCACGTATAATCTGACGGTGACGAATAATGCAACCGGCTGCTCGAGCACCACATCTGTTCAGGTGACGAAGGATGCAAGCGCTCCCGGCGCTACGGCAACAGGCGGCAAACTGACCTGCTCCGTAACGTCAATTCAGCTGACGGCGAAGCCGGATGGGTTCAGCTACTCATGGACTGGCCCGAACGGGTTTAAGTCCTCAAGCCAGAATCCTTCGGTGGGCGATTCCGGTACGTATAATCTGACCGTGACAAGCTCCACCAACGGCTGCTCCAGCTCGACATCCGCTCAGGTGACGATGGACGGCGGAGCCCCCGGCGCTACGGCAACAGGCGGCAAGCTGACCTGCTCCGTGACGTCGATTCAGCTGACGGCGAAGCCGGATGGGTTTGCCTATCACTGGACCGGCCCCAATG
>CAYPFY010000033.1:0-5017 GCA_964410105.1 uncultured Chlorobiaceae bacterium | reverse complement strand
ATTCAGCTGACGGCGAAGCCGGATGGGTTTGCCTATCACTGGACCGGCCCCAATGGGTTCAATGTTTCCACGCAGAATCCTTCGGTGAGCGATTCCGGTACCTATAATCTGACTGTGACAAATTCTTCAACGGGTTGCTCGAGCGTGACATCGACCCAGGTGACAATGGATGCCGGGAAACCGGGCGCAACCGCGACCGGCGGCAAGCTGACCTGTTCCGTTAGCTCGATCCAGCTGACAGCGAAACCGGATGGGTTTGCCTATCACTGGACCGGCCCCAACGGGCTCGATGTGACGGCTCAGAATCCGACTGTGAGCGACTCCGGTACATATTATCTGACTGTCACGAATAATACGACGGGCTGCTCAAGCTCCACCTCGGCGAAGGTGACGAAAGATACGAACGCGCCGGGCGCGACCGCGACCGGCGGCAAGCTGACCTGTTCCGTTACCTCCATCCAGCTGACAGCAAAACCGGATGGGTTTGCCTATCACTGGACCGGCCCCAATGGGTTCAATGTTTCGACGCAGAATCCTTCGGTGACCGATTCCGGCACCTATAATCTGACGGTGACGAATAATGCGACCGGTTGCTCAAGCTCGACGTCTGCCACTGTTACCAAGGACGCCGGCGCACCGGGCGCTACGGCAACCGGCGGAAAGGTGACGTGCACGACGCCGACCGTTCAACTGACGGCGAAACCGGATGGGTTCAGCTATTCCTGGACCGGCCCCAACGGGTTCAAGTCCTCTACCCAGAATCCTGTGGTGAGCGACTCGGGGACGTATAATCTGACCGTGACGAATTCCGCCACGGGCTGCTCGAGCTCAACCTCTACCCTGGTGAACAGGGATGCGGCCAAGCCAGGCGCAGTCGCCACGGGTGGCAAGCTGACCTGCTCGACGTCTTCCGTGCAGCTGACGGCAAAGCCGGACGGGTTCGGTTACTCATGGACCGGGCCGGGCGGCTATGCCTCGTCAGACCAGAATCCGACGGTGAGCGCTCCCGGCACGTATAATCTCACCGTGACGAATTCCGCTAACGGTTGCTCGAGCACTACCTCGGCCTCCGTTACCGTCGATAGCACAAAACCGAACTGTACGATCTCGGGCGCCAATACCGTTGCCTGCGGGTCAACAAACAATCAGTTCTGCGTGGCCTCAGGCAGCACGCTGTCTTATAACTGGTCGATCTCCGGAAACGGCTCGATCCCCTCCGGCTCCACGAGCGGATCGTGCGTTACGGTGGTTGCAGATACGGGGGGCGGCAGCTTTACGCTCTCCGTGACAGTTTCCAACTCCGCCAATGGCTGCAGCAATACGTGCCAGAAGACTGTTCAGGTGTTCTGCCAGACGGGACATATGTTCCCGACTCAGACGACCTGCAGCATGTATGCCAGCGGCGTTGCGCAGAGTCTGACGAATGTCTGCTATCAGATAGGCGGGGGCAATAAGGTCTCCAATGCAACGCCCGGTGTATTTTTCTACTACACAAAGGTGGTTGCTCCTAGCCCTAACTTCTGCCTTGAAGTTGTGCAGTCGAAGGATTCAAGCCAGCTCGTGCTCTTCCACCTTCAGCAGGCAAGACAGCTGAACCTGTATAACGACACGTGCAGCACGCTCGGATCCGGATCAGAGACGGCATATTCCTCGACGGAGGAAGTGTCGACCATTTGCGTCACCGGCGCTATACCCGGAAAGACGTATATCATCTCCGCGAAGTATAACACGAAGACGATCGTCGGCTCAACGGCCGGCGGCACCGTGACGTATACGTTCTTCACCCGGCTTCAGGGGGGTAATATTCTCGACAATACCGGGGCGGCGCTGAAGGCGATCCCCGGATGCTCGGGCGCGACCACAGCTCTGAATCCCCAGGTCGCAGCAGATGCTAAGTCGGTTCCCCAGCCGGTGCCGGACAGGTTCGCCCTGCATGTGAATTACCCGAATCCGTTCAATCCGACGACGATCATCGGGTATGACCTGCCCGAGGCGAGCTCGGTGAGGATCAGCGTGTTCAATATGCTCGGCCAGGAGATAACGACTCTGGTGAACTCAGAGAAGGGAGCAGGTTATCAGTCTGTGGAGTGGAATTCCCTCTCCAATGGCGGTGAAACGCTTCCCTCGGGGGTCTATGTCTACAGGATTTATGCACGATCTCTCTCCTCTGGCAAGGAATTTCGAGATGTGAAGAAGATGATTCTGATGAAGTAATACGGTGCGATAGGGAATCGAAATTCCTGCCTTGTTCAACGACGGGGTGAGCAGTGATGCTCACCCCGTTCGTTTTTCCCAGCCGTCAAAGTTCCCGGCCGCCGCCGGTTGATAGCCCTTGTTCCGTCGAACGGCCTCGCCATCCCCTTCAATCCCTGAAATCTAGCCCGAGGACGCAGTGATGTGATGGGGGCGATTTACCCGTTCGCGATTTTTTTTCAGACGATTGATGTCCGCCGACACGCGAGGATGTTTGGCGGGCCTGATTCAGGTGAGGTTGATCACCCGGAGTGTGGGTACGCACGAACCGCTTGCACGAAAAGTCCGACATTGGACGACTACCCGCAAGAACTCCGTCATCATGGATAGGCGTATTAGGCATGATTAAAAGGCTACGAAATTTTCTTTTTTTGCTGACTTGTGTTTCCGGATTATCCTATGGACAGTCCGGCGCAAGTCTTTCCGCCGCGCAGTTTATCGATTCGGTCTCGGCTTCTGCCTGCGGACTGAGTGGCACGATTGTCCGTTCAAACGATGGCGGAATTACCTGGTTTACCCAGTCAAGCGGTGTGTCGACGTATTTGTTCGGCATGGGTTTCGCAAATTCAAATGTCGGAAATGCCGTCGGAGGAGATCCGACGCTGGGCACTGAGGTTATTCTCCGCACGACAAACGGCGGAGCAACCTGGTCCCCGCAGCCAGGCGGCTCCTCACAGCCGCTTCTGGGAGTGTCATTCTCCGACGTGAATAACGGCTTTGCAGTCGGATACACGGGGACCATCCTGCATACGACAAACGGAGGATCAACGTGGCAGGCTCAGAATACCGGGATTAGCACCGCCTTCGACGATGTCTCCGCCATCGATGCGAATACGGCGACGATCGTCGGCGACCTCGGCGTGATTATTCGAACGACGAATGCCGGCACGAATTGGACCGTTCAAACAAGCGGGACCTCCAGCGATCTCTACGGGGTCCGCTTTGTGAACGCAAATACCGGAACTGCGGTCGGCCTGAGTGGTATGATTCTCCGCACGACGAACGGGGGCTCCACATGGACCAAACAGACAAGCGGAACAACGAATAATCTGAACTCGGTGTGCTTCGTCGACGTAAATAACGGCTGGACCGCGGGGAATAACGGCGTTATTCTTCATACGACGAATGGCGGGACGAACTGGACCAATCAGAGCGTGCCGATCGCCAATTTTGCGGGGATTTCATTCAAAGACGCTTCAACAGGAATCGTTGTCGGCGACCACGGGACAACGATTCTGAGAACGACAAACGGGGGTTCTTCATGGACGCAGCAGTCCGTGAGTGCCGCCACAGTCCCCGCAGCTCCGGCGCTTTCCTCCCCGGCCAATAGCTCGACAGGCCAGCCGACGACTTTGACGTTGTCATGGAACGCTTCAACCGGCGCAACGACATATAGGCTGCAACTTTCTACAAGCTCTGCTTTTACAACGACGGTCCTCGATGATTCTACGATCACCGCAACATCACGCCAGGTGAGCGGCTTGGCCAATAATACGACGTACTACTGGCGCGTCAATGCAAAAAACTCTGGCGGGACGAGTTCCTGGTCAGCTGCATGGAGTTTTACGACTATCGTGGCAACCCCCGGCGCGTTTAATCTTGTTTCCCCAGGCAATGGAGTATCGGGCCAGGCCGTGAGTGGCTCGCTTTCGTGGCAGTCGTCAACGAATGCCACCGGGTATGATGTCTATCTTGACGGCAATAACCCGCCGGTGACGGTTGTGAGCACCAATCAGGCTGGGACGAGCTATAACTATGCTGCCCTCGCTAATGGATCGTCTTATTACTGGAAGGTTGTGGCGAAGAATGCGGGGGGTTCTGCGACGGCTTCAGGTGCGCCCTGGAGTTTTGCGACAATCGTGGCTGCCCCGGCAACGCCTGCCCTTGCTGCACCGGCGAATGGCGCAACAAATCAGCCGACTACGTTAGCGTTGTCGTGGAATGCTTCAAGCGGAGCAACCTCGTACAGGCTGCAGGTCTCTGCAAGCGCTGCCTTCACAACGAATGTTTTTGACGATTCGACGATTTCGACGACGTCCCGGCAGGTGACCGGCCTCGCCAATAATTCTACCTACTACTGGAGGGTGAACGCCTCAAACCCCGGGGGCACTAGCTTGTATTCCTCCGCCTGGAGTTTTACCACGGTCGTCGCAAGTCCGGGTGCATTTAGTTTGGTTTCCCCATCCAATGCGGCTTCAAATCAGGCTGTGAGCGGGACTCTGTCGTGGCAGTCGTCAGCGAATGCCACCGGGTATGATGTCTATCTTGACGGGAGCAACCCGCCGGTGACGGTTGTGAGCACCAATCAGGCTGGGACGAGCTATAACTATGCTGCCCTCGCTAATGGATCGACTTATTACTGGAAGGTTGTGGCGAAGAATGCGGGCGGATCTACGACGGCTACAGGTGCGCCATGGAGTTTTGCGACGATTGTGGCTGCCCCGGCAACGCCCGTGCTTGCTGCACCGGCGAATGGCGCAAGCAATCAGCCGACCACGTTAACGTTGTCATGGAATGCTTCAACGGGGGCTTCATCCTACAGGGTGCAGGTGTCGACAAGCTCGACTTTTGCGACGACGATTGTTGATGATTCGACGGTTTCAGGGACTACGCGGCAGGTTAGCGGCCTCGCGAACAGTTCGACCTATTACTGGAGGGTAAGCACTTTGAACGCAGGAGGAACAAGTGCGTTTAGTTCAGGGTGGAGTTTTACGACTATCGTGGCAAGCCCCGGCGCATTCAATCTGGTTTCACCGTCCAATGC
>CAYPFY010000032.1:0-20512 GCA_964410105.1 uncultured Chlorobiaceae bacterium | reverse complement strand
CCTGCGACGCCGAGCGAAACTACCGCCATCGTGAGCAGCACGAGGGGAACAAGTATTCTAGATTTCATGAAACCTCCTGGACGCCGGGAAATCATTTTTTTCTTCGATTCCGGACTCTAGACATGAGGGAAAGAGGACGGCACCCGATATGCGGAAGAGCTACATTGGAGCGCCCGGGAGCGCTCCGCTCGCTTAAGTAACTTTACCTCGCGGTGCTTCGACGCATGGTACGAAATTTAGTACGGAATGTCAATAAGAGCAGGTGGCTTCCGCCGCAAAGATTGGCGAAAGTCGGGAGTCTAACGGCTTAAGAACGAACCGCAGTCAGTGCGCCTCGAGCCAATTCTTCCCCGCACCTACCTCAACGTCGATGGGAACATCCAGTTCCAGCGCCTTCTTCATCTCCTCGGACACAAGCTCCCCCGTTCTCTTCTCAGAGTTTTTCGGCACCTCGAAAACGAGCTCATCGTGCACCTGCAGAGTCATTTTTGCCGGTATGGCCTCTTTCTTCAGCCGCTTGTGGACCCTGATCATCGCAAGTTTGATCATGTCGGCCGCGGTTCCCTGGATCGGCATATTGATCGCCTGACGCTCCGCATTTCCCCGGAAGCTGAAATTCTTGCTCGAAATGTCGGGCAGATACCGCCTCCGTCCGAGCAATGTGGTTACAAACCCATCCTCCCGGGCCCTGGCGAGGGTGTCATTTATATACTGCTTCACATTAGGGAAACGTTCAAAGTATCTGGCTATAATTTCCTTTGCCTCTCCCTGCGAGATGTCGAGACGCGTCGCAAGCCCGAACGGGCCAATTCCATACATGATTCCAAAATTGACCTCTTTTGCCTTTCGACGCATGTCCGCAGAGACTTCGCGCAGACCGACACCGAATACTTTCGCTGCGGTCGTCGCATGTATATCTTCTCCGTCGCGGAACGCCGCGGTGAGCCCCGGGTCGCGGCTCATGTGGGCCATGATCCTGAGCTCTATCTGTGAATAGTCGGCAGACATTATGAGGGACTTTTTTTCTCCCGGTATAAAAGCTCTCCTTATGTTCCGCCCCATCTCGGTCCGGATCGGGATGTTCTGAAGGTTCGGATCACTGCTTGAAAGCCTCCCTGTCGCAGTCACCGTTTGATTGAACGATGTGTGTACCCGGCCCGTGGCCGGGTTGATCAGTGCGGGGAGGGCATCGACATAGGTCGACTTCAATTTTTGCAGCTGCCGGTAGTCCAGGAGCTGTTCTATTATAGGATGCGCATGCTGTAATGATTCCAGAACGCCTACGTCCGTCGAAAACCCGGTTTTTGTCTTCCGCACAACGGGCAATTTCAGTTTTTCGAACAGGATTTTGCTGAGCTGCTTAGTCGAATTTATGTTAAAACTCTCACCCGCAAGGCCGCAAATGTCGAAAGTCAGCTTTTCAATCATTCGTTCCATTTCTTTCGAGAGATCGGCGAGATACGCGGTATCAAGGGCGACCCCCGTTCTCTCCATATCCGCCAGAACTTCGATGAGCGGAAACTCGATTTCTTCGCAGAGACTCAGGAGCTTTTCATGCCGGAGCTTCTCTTTGACTGACTCGAAAAGCTGAAACGTTATATCGGCATCCTCAGCAGAATATTCGGCGATGCTTGCAACGTCGATCTCCCTTAATTCCTTGCGGTCGCGGCCTGTACCTGTGAGCTCGTCATAGGTTATCGTCCTGTAATTCAGATGCTCTGCGGCCATCGCATCCATGCCGTGCTGGCCATCGGCGCGCAAAACATAATTTCCCACCATTGTGTCAAAGTGTACACCGGCCACTTCCATCCCGTGGGCAGCCGCCACAAGCATGTCGAATTTGATGTTTTGGCCGACTTTCCTGATCGATGGGTCGGCAAACAGTGGGGCCAGAATTTTGCGTATCACGTCCAGAGGGAGCGCGTCGTCATGCGATGTGTGGGGTTTCGCGGATAACGGCAACTCCTCCTTCTGCCCATCCTGGCCGCGCCTCCGGTTCCCCCCGGAGATTCCGGGTTTGACGGGAACATACCATGCTTCCCCCGCTCGCACGGAGAAGGAGAGCCCCACTAGGTCCGCTGACATTGCATCTGTTGAAGTAGTTTCGGTGTCAAAGACGATGACCGAGGATTTCCTGAGAATTTCAGCCAGGTCTTTCAACTCCTTCTCAGTTTTTACGGTTATGTAATCATGCTTCGCCCGGACGATCGACTTTTGCTCTTCTTGCTGGGGCTTTTCACCAGAATCTCCGAGCTTGCTGAGCAGCGTCCGGAATTCCAATTCCCCGAAAAGTTTTATCAGCTTTGAGATATCCTTAGGCTTCGCGCTCAGGCGGTGTATATCCTCGTCGACCGGGACGGCGGTGTCGATTGTGACGAGCTTTTTCGACAAAACTGCATTCTCGGTATTCTCCTTCAGTTTCTCCTGCAGCCCCTTCGGTGATATTTTGGGGATATTCCGGATGATGTTCTCGATGGTGCCGTACTGCTGGACGAGCGGAATGGCGCTCTTCTCCCCCACTCCGTAGACGCCCGGGACATTGTCTGATTTATCCCCGATCAGTCCAAGAACATCCACGACATGCTCCGGTCCGACGCCGAATTTTTCCTTCACGGCGCGTTCGTCGAGAATCTCCCACTCATCCCCCCGCTTCCCCGGCCTGTAAATCTTTATGAGTGGCGAGATGAGTTGCATGAAATCCTTGTCGCCCGTGACAAGGTATGTCTCGATTCCCTCCTTTTCGGCTTTACGGGCCAGAGTGCCCATGATATCGTCGGCTTCATAACCGGGGAGCTCAATCGAGGGTACATTGTATGCTCTCACGACTTCTTTCAGCTTATCGAGCTGACCTGCCATATCTTCAGGCATTTTCTCGCGCGTTGCCTTATACGGACCGTACATGACGTGCCGGAATGTCGGCTGCTTGGTGTCGAAAACAACCGCTATATGCTCCGGCTTGTCCTCGGTAAGTATTTTAATGAGGGTGTTCACGAACCCGAATATGGCGCTCGTGTTCTCTCCTTTGGAATTCACGAGCGGACGGGAGATGAACGAAAAATAGGCCCGGTAGGCGAGGGCCATCCCGTCAAGGAGGAAGAGCCGCTCCCTCGTCTCTCCTCCGGATTTTTTTTGTGGCTGTCGTCCCATGAATCTCAAAAAGATACTGTTTTTTTCACCCCTTCTCAATATTTTTAATCGCCGGCCTGTGCCGGTAATCGCCTATCAGTTGAATTTGTAGAGGGCGCGTGGTAAATTCAAAAAGCCCGCGGGGGTGGTCATTTCACAAATTGTCGCGGCTTTTTTGGGATCTCCGATCGGAAAATGAACGGGACAACAATCAAGGGCATTTTTGTGAACAGCCACATCCGCGCTGTCCGCAAGAAACTCGGCGACGAGGGCGTCAGCAGGCTCGAGGAGCTTTTTGGAAAAACATTAAAATTCAAAAACTCCGAAGACGTGCCCGTGGCCGACGAAGTGCGAATCATCGACTGCGCCCTTCTGCTTCTGAGCGAGCAGCCCGTCCCTGAATCCTCGAAGGACTTCGAAGCGGGCCGCCTCCATTTCCGGAATTTTTCCTCAACTCCCCTGGCCCATATCATCTTCTCCCTCTTCCGGAAAAACTTCAAGCTCATGATGATGCAGTCCCACAATATTGCGGGGCACGTGTTCCATGGGGCGAAGTTTACATCGGAGGAGCTCTCTCCCTCCTCGGTCCGCGTCACCGTTGCCGACAGCGAATACCCCCTCGACCATTTCAAAGGGCTTTTTCAGGAATGGATGAATTTTGCAGGGCTGCAGGGGACGGTCGTTGCCCGCCGGTCGGCAAATCAGAGCGAATATACGATGAGCTGGCAGTGATGCACGACGATCTTGAGCAGTACCGGGCCTATGTCCATGGGAAACTCGACGCCCTGACCGACCTGTTCGCGAAGGCCGCGGTCGGGGATTTTTCCGAAAATATCGACATCCCCGACGAGGAAGACGATTTCCTCTATCTATACACGGGCATCCAGGTCATCCTGGATGTGATACGCAATCAAATTGCCGAGCTTCGCGTTCTGAATATTTCGCTTGAAGCGAAGGTTGCAGAACGAACCTCGGCCCTTGCCGAAGCTCAGCAGATCGCCCGTCTTGGGAGCTGGCAGTGGACTATCAAGGAAAACGTGATGGCCTGGTCCGATGAGCTCTACCGGATCTACGGCCTCCGGCCTCAGGAAATCCTCATCACCTATGAGGGTTTCCTTCACCGGGTTCACCCCGAGGACAGGGATATGGTTCACCGGGCGGTGCAGTCCGCCTGCGATCACCATGTGCCCTTCTCCCTCGATCACAGGGTCATTCGCCCGGACGGCGATATCCGCATAATCCATGCGCGGGGGGAAGTTCTGCTCGACTCTCTCGGTAAACCCTTAAGAATGATCGGCACTGGGCAGGACGTCACCGAGCAGAGGATTGCCGAGGAGGCTCGCAGGGAATCGGACGTCCAATACCGAAGGCTGTTCGAGGCTGCGCAGGATATCATCCTCACGATGTCCCCGGATGGCGTCATCACCTCCCTGAACCCGGCATTCGAAACTATTACGGGGTGGCCCCGCTCGGAATGGCAGGGAAGGCCCTTTGTTGCCATGCTCCACCCTGACGATGTGCCGTCGGCCATCGACCGGTTCGAGCGAATTGTTTCGGGGGAGTATCTTCCCAGACATCAGTGGCGGGTTCTTGCCAGCAGCGGCGAATACCTGATCATGGAGCTATTGACGACGGCGGAGACTCATCAGGGAAGGGTGACCGGGTTATTGGGGATCGCGCGCGATGTCACCCGACGGGTCCGTGCCGAGGAGGCTCTCCGCGAATCGGAGACACGCTTCCGCTCGATATGGGAAAATTCCGCCGACGGCATGAGGCTTACAGATGCGAACGGGAAGATCGTCGGGGTGAATCAGGCGTTCTGCCGGATTGTCGGCATGAACTCCGAACAACTCATGGGAAAGCCTGTGACGATCACGGTTCCCGCGGGCGAGGATTCTCCGGAAATGCTTCGGAAGTACCGCAAAAAATTTGCCGAACGGAGCATCGAAGCTCGTGTGGAGCAAGAGCTGAGGCTCCCATCCGGAAAGTCACGCATCCTCGATGTGACGAGCTCCTTCGTCGAACTCGACCGCGGAGATGCCCTGCTGCTGGGCATATTCCGTGACATCACCGAGAGGAAGCAGGCTGAAAAAGTGATCAAGGAGAGCGAGGAACGGTACAGGACGGTGGTCGAGACAGCCGTAGACGCGATCGTGATGATCGATGAGCAGAGCAGGATTCTTGCCATCAACAGCGCAGCCGAAAGGATTTTTGGCCATAATACCGCGGAAATGCTCGGCCGCGAGCTCACGATGCTTATGCCGGAATTTCTGAGGTCGATTCATAAGGCCGGCATCGAACGATATGTTGCGACCGGCAAGAAGCATATTTCATGGGACGGGATCGAACTCACCGGCCTCCACAAAAGCGGGCGGGAGATTCCCGTGGAAATATCATTCGGGGAATTCATAAAGGAAGGAAAACGGATTTTTGCCGGCATCATCCACGACATCACAGAGAGAAATCAGGCCGAGGAGCGGATCCGGATGCTCGCCCATACGATTACCAACATGAACGAAAGCGTCCGCATCACCGATCTTGAGAACAACATCATTTTCGTGAATACGGCTTTCGTGAAGTCCTACGGTTACGAAAGGGAGGAGTTGATCGGCAAGAGCATCTCCAAAGTACGGCTGCGTGGTCCGGGACTGACGGACCAGGAAATAATCCGGGCGACCCTCGCCGGGGGCTGGCAGGGGGAACTGACGAACAGGAGGAAAAACGGCGAAGAATTCCCGATCAGGATCAGCACCACCGCCCTCTACGACAGGCAGAATACTCCCGTCGCGCTCGTCGGCATTTCGCAGGACATCACCGAAGAGAAGCGGCTCCAGCATGAACTGGAAGAGGTGACCCGCCAGCGCACCGAAGATCTTCGTGCCTTCGGCGCCTCGGTCCAAAGCGCGCAGGAGGAGGAACGGCGGCGGATCGCCAGGGAGCTCCATGATGATTTCGGGCAACGGCTCAGCGGACTCAAGCTCAACATCGAGGTCTTTGAAGACAGCGTCAGCGACCGTAAAACTCTCTCGAAGCTCGCGCACGTCAAGAAGCAGATCGATACGATGATCAACGAGATCCGGAGGACCTCGGCGGCTCTGCATCCCTCGGCGCTCGATGATTTCGGGCTCACGATAGCCGTTCAGCTCCTGTGCCGTGAAATCGAAAAGAGTCACCGCATCAAAGTGAGATTCCAGGCCAAGAACCTGGATACGCAACGATACCCCCCTCCCACGGAGATCGCCCTCTTTCGCATCGCCCAGGAAGCGCTCTCGAACGCAGCCCGCCATGCGATGGCGACCGGGATCTCGCTCCAGCTGGCGGCCGCCGACGAGGCTATCCATCTCACGATCGAGGATAACGGCAAGGGATTTAACGTAAATTCAGTTCATGCGAAGAAGGGATCGGCACGGGGCCTCGGGCTGATCAGCATGAGGGAACGGTCGGAAAATCTCGGAGGTTCCTATGAGGTCACGTCTGCTCCGTCCAAGGGGACAAAGGTTCATGTCACGATACCGGTCTCACGATGAAAAAAATACGATTGGTCATTGCGGACGACCATAGCGTCGTCCTGAGCGGGTTGAGAAGGCTGTTGAAGAGCGCCCCCGAGTTTTCGGTCGTGGCGGAGGCATCGAGCGGAGAGGAGGCCATCGCCGCGATCGAAAAGCATAAACCGGATATCGTGATGCTCGATATCTCGATGCCCGGAACAAATGGAATCGAGGCAACAAAGATTATCAGAAAGAACCATCCCGGCACCAAAATCCTCATTCTGACGATCCACGAGAGCGAAGAGTATATTTATCAGATGGTGCAGGCAGGCGCAAGCGGCTATCTTCTGAAAGACGCGGGCAGGAAGGAGCTACTGGCGGGAGTCCGTGCCGTCGCCGCCGGCGATCGGTTCTTCAGCCCCCGGGTTTCTAAGATGATGATGGAAAAATTTATCGAGCGGGCGCAGGAGGAAAAGAGGGTGGTTGGAGATACGCCGCTCACCAAACGGGAAACCGAGATTTTGAGGCTGATAGCGCAAGGCCTCAAGAGCAGCCAGATCGCAGAAAAACTTTTCCTCAGCGTTCGGACCGTGAACACTCACCGGACGAATCTTATGCAGAAGCTCGACATTCATGACAGGGCAGGTCTGGTGCGATATGCCATCGAAAAAGGGATCGTGAGCGTCAATTTTACGCAATAGCCTGAATGGCAGGCCACCTTGCATCTTGCGCAAGGAGCCGAGTTTATACCTACGTTGACGACCGTAGGTATCTACGTTCCTTGCCGTGAGTACGAAATTACGTCATTTTCCCGATTGATTGACGGGGGAAAAGTTTCTATTGTATATCAAAGGAGTCTGAAGCGTGCCACCACTTACGGTGCTCGTTGCCGATGATAACGAGGATTTTCGAAAGAATCTGGTCAAATTCCTGAAGGGTCAGGAGGGGATAGGGATTGTCCGGCAGGCCAAAAACGGGCTTGAAGCGACCGCCGTCGCCGGCACTCTCCGACCCGATCTCATTCTGATGGATATCAGTATGCCCGGAATGAACGGCATCGAAGCCGTAAAGTCTATCAAAAACCTGTCCCCTGAATCAAAAATCGTCTTTGTCACGATTCATGAGGAAAAGCTCTATCAGGCCTTCGCTCATCTGCTGAATGTCGAGGGATTCGTCAATAAGGGGACCCTCGCATCGGAGCTTCCGGCGATTCTGCGAAGAATCTCTAACCCGTAGGACGAGAGGCTAGGATGGTCAACGGGCGGGGGTTAGATGTCGCGTTCAGCAACGTTTCACAATCTCGATCTCATTTGATTCAGAATCGGAGGTGCACATGACTGAGAATGAAGTTTTGACGAAAATCCCGGTTTCCACCGTTCTGGTCGTCGACGACAACGATGAGTTCCGGGAAACGCTTGCCGGGTTTGTCCGGCGACAGGAGGGATTCAGGGTTGTCGGTGAGGCTGCTAACGGCACCGACGCGATTATGATGACGCACCTCCTGCATCCGGATCTCGTCCTTCTCGATATCAACATGCCCCAGATCGGCGGGGTAGAAGCTGCCTTTAAAATAAAAATTGATTCTCCCGAGACCAAGGTGGTCTTCGTGACTATTCACGATGACCCGACGTATCGTTCCATTGCCGAGACCGCCCAGGTCTACGGCTATGTGAGCAAGAAATCCATCAAAAAAGAGCTCTCGGTGGTCTTGCGCAGGATCCGGGAGGATAACGCCCGGGCGGTGGGCAGCCAGAACTGAGTTTTCCTGCATCTGCGGGAGCGACTCCGCTCCGGTCGCCGGGTTCCGGCGGTCTTAGTGAACGGAGCCGAAGAGGTTTTTCATTCTCTCTTTAAAACTCTCCGAGCGGTAAAAACCCTCCGTTTCGAGTTTGGAAATTCCTCCCATTCCCTCCTTCAACCGTGGCTCGATTTCCTCGGCATCGCGGAGAAATGCCCGCGCCGAGTCAAGATTTTTCTCTTCAAAACAGATAAGCGAGAGCCCGAGTTTCGGCGCCCAGAGCCGGGAGTCCAACTGCGATGACTTCTTGTACGCCCTTACTGCTTCCGCACGATTCCCAAGCTCGTCGTAGTAACACCCTTCATCCGCATAGGAACGGGCCCTGGTCGGATCATGCTCAATGCAGCCTTTCAGTGATTTCAGGGCCGAGCGGAAATCCCCTTCGTGTGCAGAGAGTGAACTGAGGTCGATGCACATGTCGGTGTCGTTCGGTGATATGTCGTAAAAACGCATAAGATCGTTCCTGGCCTCCTCAAATTTTTTCACTGAAAGCAACGCCATGAACCTGCCGTAATACGCTGCCGCATAGCGCGGGAATATCTCGATGGCTCTTGAAAACTCACGGATTGCCGAAGGCGGGTCTTTCATGGTCCATTCCGTGACGCCCCGGTCGTAATACGCTTCCGCTGACTTCGGATCGAGAGAGATGGCGAACCCATAGTCTTTCAAAGCGTCCTGAAAGTCACGGAGCGCAAAAGACGCGTTGCCCATTTGTGTGTAAACGGCGGCGCTTCTGGGCCTCAGCATCAGCACGCGGCTGAAATCACGTTTTGCCGCCTGGCCTTCCTGGAGTGCGATAAGGGCGACGCCGCGGTTGAAATAGGCGTCGGCGTAATCCCCCTCCAGCTCGATCGCCTTCGTATAATCGTCGACAGCGCTGCGAAAATTCCTGAGATTCGTGAAGGCGATTCCCCGATTGTTGAATGCATGCGCGTAATCGGGCCTGATCTCGATGGCCCTTGAATAGTCATCGATCGCGTTTCGATAATCCCTGAGAAATGCCCGCACGACCCCGCGGTTGTTGTAGGCGTGGGCATAATCGGGTTGAAGCTCTACGGCCTTCGTGTAATCGGCCAAAGCGTCGCCATACTTTTTCAGCTTCTGGTATGTGTTTCCGCGATTATAATATCCCGCGGCAAGCTCCGGACTCGTCTTTATTGCTGTTGAAAAATCATCAAGCGCTTCCGCGTCCCGGTTAACCTCTCCCAGGGAAATTCCCCGGTCAAGATAAGCGAGCGCCGCCCCGGGATGCTTCGTGATGACGTCAGAAAAAAGGGTGATTCCGTCCTTCCATACCCGGTTTCTTGAATAGGTCAGGGCAGAGAAGGCAATCACGACAGCGCAGATGACCGCCGCGACACTTCTGGCGAGAATAGCGGGGTTCTTAGGAAGCCGGCAGAATAGCTGGCCGGCGATAAAAAACACACCGGCGTAGGAAAGGTAGGTATAACGCTCCGCCACGACGGCGCTTCCGATCGGAAGAATCTGCAGCACGAGCGCGATGTTCAGGAAAAAGAACAATGAACCGAAAAGAATGTCCCGGTCGCGGAAACGTTTTAGCAGAATTGCGATGACGAGGACGAGGCCCGGGGCCGCATAAAACTCCCACGGAAACCACCCCGATATTTTTGCCGGATAGGGATAAAAGGCCGAAAGATTGAGGGGCACGAAAGCCTTCACGATATAGAAAATAATTCCGTAGCTCGCGAAATAAAACCTCTCGACAGGAGATCCCGTGAGCCCCGGGGCGCTCGTCGCACCGACGGCTTTCTGCGACAAAATGGCAACGACGCCGAAAATCATCGACAGGGCAAAGAAGGGGAGCTTGTCCTTAAGGGAACGCACGGCGCCCTGGTCGTAAAAGTCGACGAGGAGCAGAAGGAGGGGAAGAGGCGCTGCCGCCGATTTTGAGAGCAACGAGAGAAGGAATAACAGAAGCGCCAGAGCATAATAGACCCGATGATCCCGGACCCTTTGACCGACCGACCGTCGTCTGTAGAGCAGGTAGCTGATCAGGCTGCCGAGGAGGAAGAATGTGTAGAGAACATCTTTGCGTTCGGAGATCCACGAAACGGATTCGACATGCATCGGGTGGATTCCAAAGAATGCGGCGGTTATCGCCGCCGTCTCGAACCGCCCCGTCAATAGCTTGACGAACCGGTAAACCAGGATGACGTTAAGGCAGTGCAGAAGGAGATTTGTGATGTGATACCCGCGAGTGTCAAGCTGCGTGAAAGCGTAGTCGAGCGCGTACGAAAAGAGCGTGAGTGGATGGTAATTGCCGGAAGCGTGAAAGCTGCTGAATATTCTGAGAATATTCTCCGCGGAAATGTTTGTGATGAGGGTGTTGTCCGTGACGTAGACGCTGTCATCCCAGCTTCTGAGAAAAGAATTTCCGAGCGAATTGAAGAAAACGACCGCCGTGAGGATTACGATTCCGGCAACCAGAGCAATTTCAGTAAAAGCCGTCAACGGCGCGTCGTTAGTACGAGGATGTTTCGGTGTTCTCATCTAAATCTTTTCAGGGTGAAGGACGATCCGCTGCTCCCGGGCGGTTTGGGAAAAAAGATAGCGAGATTCCTCTGTATTTTCAAGGGTTTGACCGGGACCTCGATACGACCGGCGGGGAGGATTCCGCATTGTTGCGGCGTTGAGGGATTTTCGTGAAACTAGGTACTTCGCCCTATCTCTCTACGTAGTTTGCCGTAGACAGCAAATTACATGGTGCGCCCTATTGTGCTTTCATTGAAAAAGCTCTAAGCTGGGTCGAAGGAGGAAACCCCATTGCATCAAGTGCGAGTTCTCGTCGTGTCGCAGTATCAAGAGCCGTGGGTTCTGCACGATCTTGCCGATAGGCACTCCATAGAGATTCTTCCCGGGGCCTGCGACGCGGAGGAGGCACGCCCGGCGATCCTCTCTTTCCGCCCGGAGCTCGTGCTCGCCGATCTGACTATGCCGGGGATAGCGTCCCTTGAACCACTGAAGAATCTTCTCCCCGAGATGCAAATAATTCTCATTTCTGAATTGGAACGGGACATCTACAGGACGTTCGCCTATTTTCTCGGCGCAGACAGGGTGCTCTCGAGGGACTCCCTCGCGGAGGAGCTGCCTGCCATCGTCCATCACATCGAAGAGCTTGTAAGCTGCACCTGACACGGACCACCTACAGGAAGGAGGGTTTTATGCGGCTGTTTGCGATCTTCTGTTCTCTGTTTATCGCTGTCGTCATGGTTTATCCGGCAACCCCGGCGGGCGGGACCCTCACGGCTCCGCTCACAAGCGGGGGAACATCGCGTGTTTCATGGACCGGAGGACCGTATACTGGAGCCACGGCAGATCTCGCTCTTTGCTCGCCGCTTACCTGCGATAATTATGCGCTGACGGTGAGCGTCCCGGCCGCCTTCTATGCGGCGAATCCCACCTACGAGGTCCGGGCTCACCTGTCATGGACGAGTACAGTTAACGACTTCGATCTCTATGTGTATGACGCCTCGGGCGCCCTGGTCAATTCATCGACGCAGGGGAATACGGAATTTGAGGAGGCGAACCTCGGCCAGCTCCCCTCCGGGACCTATTCGGTCCAGGTAGTGGCCTTCACGGCCGTCAATGCGGGCTATTCCGGGTACGTCTCGGTCGCGCCGGCTCCAATTGAGCCGGTGAGGTCGGGCAAATACAAACAGGGAAGTTTTGCGTTTTCCGCCCCGCTGAAACTGGCGGGGCCCGATGATCTTTTATTCTTAAACCAGGATTTAGAGCCGCGGGCGGCCTTTGATGGATTAGGGAACATCTATGTTGCCGCGATACAGGGAACGCCCGCCGGGACCGATGTGTGGAAATCAATGGACGGGGGAAGTTCGTTTTCCTATCTCGGTCAACCCGACGGCGCTCAGGCTGCCGCGGCTCTTGGGGGGCGGGGTGGAGGGCTCGGCGGGGGAGATGAAGATATCGTGATAGGTAGCTCGGGCCGCGTCTACGTCGCCTCCCTTTTTGGTGTCGAACGACCGCTCACGCTGACGATGTCCTCGTCCTCCAACGGGGGGGGCGCCTGGGTGGTGAATCCCCTCTCCCAGACATTCCCGGTGGTCGACAGGCAGTGGCTCGCTTCGCGGGGGGATAACGAGCTCTACATGACGTTTCAGCAGGAGGGAGTGCTCCTCGTCGGGACAAACAGTCTCTTCTGCGTGAAATCGACCGACGGAGGTATCACTTTCCCTCAAATCACCGAGATCACAACTCCGGAGATCGGCGTCCAGCCCGGCTTCCAGGGAAACCTCGCCATCGACCCGCGTAACGGGTATCTCTATAACGTGTTCGTCGGGCATTTGGCGAACGAACTCTACCTCGCCCGGTCGACCGATGGAGGCAAGTCATTCATCATCGGACTTATTTACCGCGGTCCTATCGGGACATCGGTTTCCTACGTATTCCCGATCATCAGCGTCGATCGGGGGGGAAATCCCCATGTGGTCTTTTCCAACGGGCACAATATTTATCTGACGAGTTCTCCCGACGCCGGCGCTTCTTGGACCACCCCCGTGCGGGTAAATAATGGGGCCGATTCAAAGACCTCGATATCGCCATGGATCGACGCAGGGGACGCAGGGAAAGTGGATATCATGTGGTGGGGAACCTCTGCGTCGAATAATCTGGACGCCAACGCGCAGTGGAAAGTGGGCTTCGCCCAGGTCCTGAACGCGTTTGCCAAGACGCCGACGATCACGCAAAACCCAGTCACAGGAGTATTCCACTCCGGACCGATCTGCGTCAATGGGACGGGATGCGCCTCGGGGACACGCTCCCTTGCTGAATATGCATCGACAACGGTGTACCGGGACGGTCGCGCCATGATCGTCTTTCCGGACGACAAGAACAATGCCCAACCGCAGACGTATTTTACCAAGCAGACGAACGGACCGTCGATCATATCACAAAACGGTTCGATCGCCGCCAGGGGAGAGATCCCGCGGCCGAAGAAACCGGATCGATACTGGCTGGAACCGAATTTCCCGAATCCCTTCAACCCGGTGACGACGATACGCTACTCAATACCGGACGAGGGGCTGGTGTCAGTATCCGTGTTCAATCTCCTGGGTCAGGAAATCCGAACGCTCGTCAATGTTGTGCAGGGGCCCGGAGAATACGCGATCCGCTTCGACGCGTCCGATCTTCCGAGCGGGATGTACTATTACCGGCTGACGTCCGGCGGATACACTTCGGTGAGAAAACTTCTGTTTCTGAAATAAAAGCTCCATCCTCCTACAATGCCGGCTCCATGCCACCGGAGCCGGCTATTTTTTTTACCCTCCGGGGTTCCCCCGCCTATCCGGCCTGGACGGACGTGCGATTCCCATCGAATTGAGCAGGATAGACCCGACCAGTGACCGGGGGGTGCTTTCCGCGGGACTGACCATATGCCAGGTAGAATTGTGTGCAAGGCGGCATGAATTGCTTGATTTCGCTGGCAGATTTCTCTATATTAATCGCATTCGCACGGCCCCAGGGATCGTGGCCTTTGCGCAATCCTTTGGAGAGCTGGCAGAACGGCTATTGCACCGGTCTTGAAAACCGGCGTCCGAAAGGGCTTGGGGGTTCGAATCCCTCGCTCTCCGCGAAATTTTTTTTGGGATCCGCCGCACCTATCGGCATATGAAGGAAGATACCCGCAAAAGGATTTCGGAGCTGATCCTCGAGGAGCTCTCCGAAAAAATCAAGAGGCATGAGGGTCTCAGAAAAAAACTCGAGTCATTTGCCGACCTGCCTGTCGAAAAAGTCGCCGCCGCAATCCTGAATCAGTTCGAGTATGTCCTCTCGAGCGATCTCCGCGAGCTCATCATTTATCTCATCGAGCAGGAAGTAGCAGCAGAAAAGCAGCCCGAACCGGCGGCTGTCGCCGAGGCCGCACCGCAACCCATCCTCCCTCCGGAGCCGTCAGCGCCTCCGCCTCGTACCCCCCCAGCGCGCGAAGAAGTTCCAGAGGTGCCCACAACATCCATCATGGAACATTTCGCGACGAAGGAGCTTTTCCCCACTCAGCCCATGGATATCGAGCTGAAGCCCGAGGACTGGTTCTACATGCTCGGGGTCAGTTACGCACCGGTGAGCACGGGGAAAGGCGTCCCGATGCGCAAGCTTCTGATCAAGGGAGTCGATGGGATGAATAATATATTTCTGCTTGACTACGGAGATGTGCGCTTCTACATGAACAGGCTGACCCGGCACGATTATGCCCTCGATAAGACCGGAAAGCCTATACTTCCCCCCGCAAAGGCATCGGAGTATAAGTTCGAGCATGAACGGATACTTAACCAGCTCCGGGGCGAGGATGTCATCATGCCCCTCCCGTTCTGGACTATCATGCAGGGTCGGGAGCGCATCATCAACCGGATCGAGGACAATTACGTGGAGCTTCTGCGGATTCTGATCGATGTGCACGACGCGGTCGAGTGGGACGTGGAGATTTTTGTTTTTGACCAGCATGTTATCGGGCTTCCCGCGGTGAGCGACGGCAGGAAGGAACGGACCTCACAGCGGGACCTGAAGCATCCCGCCCCCCCCAAGGGGAGGGACGTAAAAATCCTTGAAAAACTCATGATGCGTGAGAAGGGGATAGCGCAGGATATCCACAGCTCTCTTCTCCTCCATTCGTCCAAGGCGAAGATCGACTACATGATCAGGCTGGATAATGCATTCATGGATGATTGGAAGTCGATCCTCGCGGTCCGCTATACCGTCGGCAAGGATAAGCGCAAAAACTTCTGGCAGGAAATCCGGACAATCCAGGCCCAGTATGAGGAATACAGGCTTATGATCCGGGTGGCCAACCCCAATACGCGGTTTACTTTCTCCGGCACTTAACTGGCTGCCATCGACACATTCGAGTGGTTCGCGAAGACGATGCTTCGTCACCCAGACGATAACGTTGTGAGGCTGATCCGTGAGAGTCGCGCCGAACTGCTAACGCTCCGGAGCGAGGACGAGCGCCAGCGTTATGTCGAAGATTTTCTAAGGGATTTCAAGGATCTTTCTGGGCGTCGGACGCCTATTCCCAACGACAGGGTCCTGCCTTAAGCCCATCGGGCGTTTACAAAAGGAGCCAGAGCCGTGTGCGGCCGCTATGCCGTCCTTTCCGAGAAGAAGATTTTTTCCCTTGCGCCGTGGGTGAAGAACGCGGAGGTTTTTGGGGATCCCTTCGATTCCCTGCCTCGGTACAACGCCTCTCCCATGCAGAAGCTCCCCGTGATCTCGATGAGGCAGAATTCTCTCCGTATCGAGCCGATGCAGTGGTGGCTCGTCCCTCACTGGTCCAGAGACGGAAAAACTCTCGGCTCCACCTTTAATGCCCGATCGGAAACGCTTCTCGCGAGCAAGCTGTTCGCCCCCTATTTTAAAAGCAGCCGGTGCGTCGTCCCGGCGGATGCCTTCTATGAATGGCAGAAACTGAAGAAAGTGACCGATGCCGGCGGTAAAAAGAAGACCGTGGAGGAGAAACAGCCGTGGTGCGTGCGGAGGAAAGATGAGATACCGATGGCGCTCGCCGGCCTGTTTTCAGTCTGGAAAAATGCAAAAGGGGAGGAATTGCCCACCTTTACCATCATAACGACCGAACCCAACTCCCTGATGAAGCCGATACACAACCGGATGCCGGTGATTCTGGACGAAAAAGTCCTCGAGCAATGGCTCGACCGGTCGAATAACGATACTGAAAAACTTTCAAAGCTTTTTAAGCCCTATCCCGCCGTCCGGATTCGTGCCTACCGGGTCTCGAAAGTGGTGAGCAATTCACGAAACGAGACCACCGATTGCCTTAAACCCCTGGGGTGACCTTCTAAACAGGCTCTGCGAACTCCTTAAGCAGCGGAAAATTCTGCGCCATCCTGCGCGGGACCCGAATCCGCGCATCAGGATGAAGGATCCGGCGAAGCCGGAAGCCGTTGTACAATGAATTCGCCTCCGGATCGTTGTGGAAAACTACGAAGGTTGTATCCGGCGAAAGATTGCTGATCGTGGCTGCTACCTCCTCGAGCTCGGTGTCGGTGTAAATGTAATGATACCGGTCGCTGACCATGTGCATACCGTCTTTTCTCCAGGGAGATCGCCAAGCAGCCGAGTTTCTCCCCATCATACGAAAGTATGCAGCGCCGCCCCACGCGTGTGAAGCGAAGGGGATGTGATTGAGTATTTTGGGGAGATCCACGTTGACGAGACGAAGCCCGCTGTCCCTGAAAAACTCATGATCCTTCCAGGAATCATGCCGGACCTCTAGAAAAACGCGGTAATCGCCGAAAGTCTTGGCCAGATGCCGCACGTACTTTTTCTGTTCGGCGCCACTGGTGAAAGAGTAGGGGAATTGGACCAAAAGCCCTCCGAGCTTATCGGCCAGGGAGAGGATGTCGAGCAGGGCGCGGACTGAGCGGACATCGCTCTCGGTCGCGTCAAACGTATGCGTGAATCCGTGGAAAAGCTTTATGGTGAAAATGAAGTTCTCGTTCCCGGAAACATCGGCGATCCAGCGCCTGATCTGAGCAGGGGAGAAATGCGTGTTGTAAAAGGTGGCATTCACTTCCACGGCGTCAAGGAAGTGGCTGTAAAATGCCAGCTTTCTGAAGGATTTTGGTTTCGGGTCAGGATAGAACCGCCCGTCAAAGGGGCTTAAATCCCATCCCCCCATCGCTACGTAGACTTTGCCCATTGCGAAAATTACAAAACGGGCCTCACGTTGACAAGTTTTCTTTTAACTGCGGCCATGGCGCGCATTGTTTAAAATGTCGGCGGGATTTTTTATCTTAGGGCCGGCACAACATTTAATCCGATTATGAGGCAGCAAAAGCTTATCATCCTCCTGCTTCTTGCAGGGGGGACACTCATTGCGTTCTCACCGGTCCTGAAAAGCGGATTCGTGAATTTCGATGATCCCATTTATGTGACGGGAAACGACCATGTCCGCTCAGGGATCTCCCCCCAGACTGTTTCCTGGTCGTTCCAGACCTTTTACGAATCGAACTGGCACCCCCTGGTCTGGTTGTCCCACTCTTTGGATGTGAGCCTCTTCGGCATGGACGCCCGGTTTCATCATGCGATGAATCTGCTCCTGCATCTCATCGGGACGATCCTCCTTTTTCTTGCGCTCGAACGTATGACGGGAGCGCTATGGCCGAGCGCCTTTGTTGCCTTTGTCTTTGCCATCCACCCCCTGCACGTCGAGTCGGTGGCATGGATTTCAGCTCGTAAGGATGTCCTGAGCGGC
Organism: uncultured Chlorobiaceae bacterium; assembly: GCA_964410105.1. Classification (GTDB taxonomy): domain Bacteria; phylum Bacteroidota; class Ignavibacteria; order UBA10030; family SZUA-254; genus CAYPFY01. Next base: position 2,856 of record CAYPFY010000032.1, on the reverse strand, counting down.
GTCTTCTGGATGCTCTCTCTCATAGCGTATGTTCGCTACGCACGTGATCACTCCCGCTGGAGCTTCATACTTGCCCTTGCCCTCTGTGCCGCGGGCCTGATGGCAAAGCCCGTTCTCGTCACCCTCCCGTTCGTGTTTCTCCTTCTTGATTATTGGCCCCTCCGAAGGATGCAGGCATCACCTGGATCAGGGGGAGAGGGACTTTCCCTCAGGACGCTAGTCGTTGAAAAAATCCCGTTTTTCATTCTCGCCGTTATCTCCTCGGTCGTCACGTATATTGCGCAGAATCAGGGGGGAAGTGTGGCCCCTTCTACCGCTCTCCCCGTTTCCCTGCGGATTGCGAACGCAATTGTTTCTTACGCGCTGTATATCGCCAAGACGTTTGTGCCCACCGGGTTGGCGATCTTCTATCCTCACCCCGGCCCATGGATCAGGATGGGAGACGTCGCAGCAGCGCTCCTTCTCTTGACGGTGATTACCGCCATCGCCTGGGATCTCCGGAAGAGCCGGCCCTATCTGCTCGTGGGCTGGTTGTGGTTTGTAGGTACACTTGTGCCAATGTCCGGACTCGTGCAGGTGGGCCAGCAGGCGATGGCTGACCGGTACATGTATATTCCCCTGATAGGCCTGTCCATTGCGTGCGCCTGGGGAGCCCGTGACCTTTTGGGAAAATCCCGCATCGGGCGGACGATTGTTTCCGTCGGATTCGCTCTCTGCGTCGTCCTCATGATTTATGGCACCGAAAGCGTCTCCCGTTACTGGAAGGATAGCGTCTCGCTCTTCTCCCACGCCCTTGCGGTGACCTCAGGCAACTACGTCGCGCAGAATAGCCTCGGCCTCGCGCTTTCCGATTCGGGCAGATATGTCGAAGCCATTCCGAGGTTCAGGGAGGCGATCCGCCTGGCTCCCGATGAGCTCAGGCCGCACGGAAATCTTGCGCGGACGCTTGCCACCATCGGCCGGCGTCGCGATGCGATCGCGGAATACGAATGGATCCTTGCACGCGTCCCGAGCGACGCTCATTCGCATATCCTCCTTGCGAGCCTGCTTGCCGATGAAGGGAGGCTCGACGAATCAAAAAGCCACTTGCGGGAGGCTGCCGCGTATGACTCGACGGGCGTTACCGGGCTCACGCAACTGGCACATATTTATGCGGATCAGGGGGATCTCCAGAATGCCACCGAGGCGAGCGAACGCATCCTGAGAATCGATCCCCAGAATTCCAAAGCCCACGAGATTCAGGGAATCGTGGCGGGCCGTCAGGGGAGAACCAACGATGCGATCAGAGAATTCGTCCGCGCAATACAACTCGATTCGACGGATGCCGATGCGTACTTCGATCTGGGAATTCTTTATGATAATATGGGGAAGAAGGACGACGCGGTGACGCTCTATCAATCCGCCCTGCAGGCCAATCCCTCCCACTGGAATGCACACCTCAATCTCGGTACTGCACTTGCCCGCAGCGGACAAATGGCTGATGCCGAACAGCACTGGCGCCGTGCCTCGGAGCTGAACCCGGATGCGGTTGACCCCCGGGTGAATCTCGGCAGGCTCTACGCCATGCAGGGTAAACGCATCGAGGCGATGAACCAGCTGGACGTGGCTCTTCGCTCCGATTCCAACAATGTGCTGGCGCATTTTCTTATGGGGCAGTTGCTCTCAGGGGTGGGGAAAACCGAAGCGGCGGAATACCATTACAACGCGGTATTGCGGGTTGCGCCGAATTATCAGCCGGCCCAGGATTCGCTTCAGAAAATGCAGGGAAGGATCAAAGTCGCCAAGGGCTCTTCAAAATGATGAGTGGCTTTCACAAAGCGATCAACAGCACTCGAGCGGGGGCTCATTCGCCTGCCGTGATAGTGACTCGGCGGATCGATTTGAATTATGCTGCAAAATACGCTTTGCGATTTTGGGTGAGAATCATTACATTTGTGCCTCCTGCCTCCCGGAGACGGGTTGAGATTGCCAGTTTAAGGATTTCGGGGTCGTAGTTCAGCTTGGTTAGAACGTCTGCCTGTCACGCAGAAGGTCGCGGGTTCGAGTCCCGTCGGCCCCGCATCTATCTCTTCCGCTTAAGCGCGGGTTACTAAACCCCCCATATTGCCCCATATTTTGCAGGTTTGCGGAAATTGGCGACGGCATGTGACGCAATAACCTGGGCTCATTTTATGGGAATTTTCACGGTCCTCACCTCAAGCTGGGAAATCAACCCTGGAAATCCTTGGAGGGAATTTTGAGGGAAATAACGCAAATATTTTTGTAATGGGGTTTTTTTTTGCAAAAACACTTGACAATCTATGTAAGTTTTCTTACAATTGGTCAGGCGTTCGGTCATTGTCCCTGATCAATCGTCCAGCGCTTCCTCACCTTTCTGAACACTGGAAGATGTGAGCGCCTGAATTCCGAGTCTCACGCTCAGTCACGATTCTCGCATCTCAAGTTGCAGTGGCGTTACACAGAGCAACCGCGTTGACATCGCACTTTAATATCGCGCTGATTCGATCGCATTCAGACTTTATTTGTGACGGAAAATTCAATGCATGTATCACCCCGGGTGATCGTGCCGTGATTTTTTTATTCAAAATGTTTCGGGATACCATTGCCTGAGTCTTGTTACTTTTTCGCGCGGTTTTTTCACCTTCACGATTGTTTGACCCCGGTGCCGAGAGCAGCGCTTCCGATGACACTTCCCGCCTACTTCCGAAAGAATTCCACACCCGAAAATTCAAAATCCACTAATTCACTAATCCACAATTCATAACACTTCCTTGTAGGAGGATATATGAAACATCTTAAACTACTTGTTCCCCTCGTGCTGCTCACGATGGCGGTAGTTTCGCTCGGCGTCGCAGG
>CAYPFY010000031.1:0-23333 GCA_964410105.1 uncultured Chlorobiaceae bacterium | reverse complement strand
TCTAATTTTACGAAAAGATTTTGGTTGTGCGTTTTAACGGTGCTCAATGAAACAAAAAGTCTTGCTGCTATTTCTTCGTTACTGTGTCCTTGAGCGATTAAGTTAAGAATGTCCAACTCTCGTTTGCTGAGCTGCAGTTGAGAGATAAGGGAAGTATTGAGAATGAAATTCTCATTCCGTGTCACATACACTTCTTTTTCCACCACCAAGGTTTCAACTTTTGGTTTTGACAGTTTTAGTGCAAGCCATATTCCCAGCGCCGTAAAAATGACCGCAATCAGTCCAACATATATTTCAAAAGAGCGGTCAAAAATGATATAGCGAAGTTCAAGCCACTTGAGAAGGAACATCAGGAACGCAAGGCCGATGCCGTACATTATCGTTGCCCTATGTTTCCCTAAAAAGTCTTTGTTATCTGTCATGGCACAAATATCCAAATTCTGCACTTATCTCAATGTTCGCCCTGGGGCCATAGAATTGTTGCCGACGTGAGCTACAAAAAATGCCGTCACGCAGCGAAATCCTGTTGGTGAATTCTGCGTGAACGAAGCAATGGTTCAACTTACATAATTTTTGCTGTTAGTTCGAGTCGCCATTTCACTTAAGTAATAAAAGTTTCCGTGTTTCAGAAAATAATCCGGCGCTCAGTCGGTAAAAGTATACCCCGCTGGTATTTCCACTTGCATCCCATTTTACACGGTGCACGCCTGCCGGTAGTTGTCCCGATACCAATTGAACGACCTCCTTTCCCAGAAGATTGAACACCTTAAGGGAGAGAAAAGTCGATTTGGGGAGTTGAAATTCAAGAGTAGTTACTGGGTTAAATGGGTTGGGGTAGTTCTGCGAGAGTGAAAAGGTTGCAGGAATTGGCTTGACCGATTCGCCTGTTGCTGTGATGATTTCGGAGAGAGGTCGCCGCCACACACCGCCAAACTGAGTTCCTGCTACGAGGTACGTGTCACTGACTGCGAGTGAAAATACATCGGCGTTCGTCAAAGCTGCATTGACAGGTCCCCACGTTGTGCCATTGTTGGTTGAAAGGTAAACACCCTCGGACAATAAGCCAGCGAAAAGGTTGTTTCCGCTAACAGCTAATGACCAAACGCTTCGAGCGCCGAGTCCAGAATCGATTGAAATCCATATTCTCCCACCATCTGCGGATAAAAATACCCCGTTCTGCTGACTGCCTGCAAAGACATTCTTTCCAACCACAGCGAGTGATGAGATTGTACTGGAGCCCTGCAGGCCAGAGTCTGCAGGTAACCAGATTCCGCCGTTGTCTGTTGTGTGGAAAACACCTCCTCCATATGTTCCAGCAAAAATGGTCCCACCGTTTGCTGCAAGAGAATAAATAGCTGTATCCGTCAATCCGTTATTGATTGCCGACCAGGATACGCCGTCATCCGTGGAGAGGAAAACACCGGCGCCAAGAGTCCCCGCAAGTATGTTCGTACCGGCGACGGCGAGAGTTTGAACGTATGTGCTGGTTAACCCTGTATTTGCGGAAATCCAATTGTCGCCTTCATCTGAGGAACGATAAACCCCGTCCCCCCAAGTTCCGGCGTACAGGTTTGTTCCGCTTGTCGCCAGGGAATTAATTCGAGCGTTCGTCAAACCCGAATTGATCGGTATCCAATGATTTCCGTTGTCTGCTGAACGGAAAATGCCATTACCTTGAGTACCAGCGAAGAGAGTGGATCCGCTTGCGATAAGTGTCCAAACATCAGTGCTTGTCAGACCCGAATCGGCCTGCGTCCAGTTTCGAAGTCCCGAGGTGAGCTTGTAGACGCCAGTTCCTGTCCCCGCATAAATGGTCTGACCTTGCGCACCAAGCGATATGGCAGACATGAGTCCCGAGTCCACCGGGCTCCAATTTTCGCCGTAGTCGGAGGAGGAATAGATACCGTATCCGTTGGTGGACGCGACCATGCTTATGCCATTAAAGGCAAGGGATGTAACGGTGTGGAAGAGGCCCGCGGGCAAACCGACCGTTGGCAGCGACCAACTCCCGCCGTTATTTATTGATCGAAACACTTCACCATAACTATTTCCTGCGGCCAGGGTTTTTCCACTAACAACGAGAGAACGGATATCGGCGATGGTTATTCCTGAATCGCTTTCTGTCCATGTAAGACCACCATCTCCGGAGACAAAGACGCCGTGATTGGTTCCAGCAAAAATATCTGAGTCATTAAATGCCAAGACGTAGACCCGGAGGCTGAGAAAACTAGAATTGACTAGTGACCAGCCATCCCCGTTAAAGGTGAATTGGAGGATCCCATGATCTGTGCCCGCGAAAAGAATTGATCTTCTGAACGCAAGAGAATTAATTTGTGAATGCGCAGAATCAACAGCGACCTGTGTCCAATTGACACCCTCATTGCTGGACTGGAAAATATGGCCAAAAAAAGTCCCGGCAAAAATGTTTGATGCATTAATGCTAAGAGAGCGCACCAAAAAATTTGTGGCCCCTGAATTTCGTGGTGTCCAACTTACGCCGCCATTTGTGGAAACAAAAACACCGCCACCCGTACCGACGAAAATAGAATTGCTGTCACCGGCGGTAGCATAGACTGCTCCTCCATACGGGCCATTCGTTTGCATCCATTGTCCATCCAAATTGATTGGAGTGTAAAACAGTGCCACAAAGCATACGTCGACTACTATATGTTTACGCATCATGCTGAAATCGGCTCATGCCTAAGTTCGGGTGACAAAAATGAGTACGCAATATTGCGTTCTTGTTCCCGTACTTTTTTCTCACATCCCATTCGGACCAAAAACCTTCCTGAGGATCTTCTAAGGAACTCTGTGAAATTAATCAATCCTGGCTCTAGTATCAACAGGCGGGCGAGATCTCGATTTATGGGTCAACGGACAAACGTCGTCAAGGATCTAAAACTCTATGGTCTGTTTGACCAACCCGAAAATCCCATGGGGTGTTCAGCCTACCGAAGAGTTCAACCCTCGGTCGCCGAACACAGTTCTCCCACCACGCAGGCGTGGTCGGATCAATACTCAGAACTGCGGCGAGTTGCTCCAACCTCATCCCTTTTTGGTCGGCATGCTCTGATCTTCTCTCCCACAGTCACTGTCGACAGAGGGAACGGAGCATCGCCGAGAAATTCAATGACCTTCGGCAGCAGGAAGTGCTGGGGATCGGATCGCCCCTTCTCCCGGTTGGTAATATTGGAGGCGATTGCGTTGACTTTGCGCGCACCATCTTTCTGACGCAATCCGAGGTCGAGTCTGCGTTTGCGGATATGGTCACCGAAAGTCTTGAGGTGCTCAGGATACGCTTGATTGCGGGCCTTTCCGGATTGAAGGGTCAGGGAGTAACCTGGAGACCCTGTCTCTGCTGCTAATCACCGATTTTTGAAAAAACACGCATACGCTGCAGAAGGCATGACGATAATCCACGCGATAATCCACGATTGATAATTGCCGGAGTTATGGCTATTATTTCTTCTGATGACCGGCTCTGTTATTTCCCATTACAGAATTCTTGAAAAGCTTGGTGAAGGTGGCATGGGCGTCGTCTATAAGGCCCACGACACCAGGCTCGACCGCGACGTTGCGTTGAAGTTTCTTCCGGCACACCTCGCCGCATCCCGGGAGGATAATGCCCGTTTCATGCAGGAAGCGAGAGCGGCTGCGGCGCTCAATCATCCCAATATCTGCACCATTTTTGGGATCAGCGAACATGACGGCCAGATGTTCATCGTCATGGAATTCATCAACGGGCAGCTCTTGAAGGAGAAACACGGAATCGCATCGGTCGAGCAGGCGATAGACATCGGCATCCAGATTGCGGATGGGCTTGCCGCGGCCCATGAGCGGGGCATTGTCCACCGGGACATCAAGCCGGAAAATATCATGGTCCGCACGGATGGCATCGTACAAATCATGGATTTCGGATTGGCGAAGCTGCAGGGCATATCGACAATGACCAAGGCAGGCAGCACGATCGGGACGACAACATATATGTCGCCGGAGCAGGTGCAGGGAATCGAGGCGGACAATCGTTCGGATATATTTTCACTCGGGGTCGTCCTTTACGAATTACTTACCGGCCAGCTTCCGTTCAAAGGCGCGCATGAAGCTGCCGTCATGTACGAGATCGTTCATGTCGCTCCGCTGAGCCCAGCGATGGTGAGGCCGGATATCGATCAGGCATCCGAAGATATCGTGATGAAATGTCTGGAAAAAGATATCACGAAACGGTATCAGAACGTGCGTGAGGTTTCGGCGGACCTCAGGGCAATCCTCAGGCGGAAAGAGAGTCCCGAAGCGCAGCGTCGTGCGAGAAGTCCCGCAAACACCCGCGCTGAATCCTCCGCTTTGACTTCGATACGGCCTGCGATCAAAATCGCGATGGCCGTCGGCATTATCGCATTGCTTCTGGTCGCGGGCATTTATGTCATTCCGAATCGAGGTGAATCGATCGAATCGATGGCGGTGCTCCCATTCGAGAATGCCAGCAAAGATCCGAGCATGGAATTCCTCAGCGATGGAATAACCGAATCTTTAATCAACGCGCTCTCCCAGCTCCCGAAATTGAAGGTCATGTCGCGAAACTCCGTCTTTCATTTCAAGGGAGATAATCCCCAATCGGTGGGACAAAAACTCCACGTTCAGGCCCTTCTTCTCGGGCGTGTGCTGCAACGCGGAGAAAACCTTATGATCAGCGCGGAATTGATCGACGTCTCCGACAACACGCATCTCTGGGGGGATCAATACAACAGAAAATCGGCGGATATCCTCGCCGTTCAGGAAGAGATCACACGGGAAATTTCACAGAAGCTGCGCCAGCGTTTTGCGAACGAGGATAACAAGAATCTTACCCGTCCATCGACGGACAATACCCAAGCATACGAGCTTTACCTCAAGGGGCGCTATCACTGGAATAAACGATCGATCGATGGACTCCGAAAGGCGATCGGATATTTCCAGCAGGCGGTCGATGCGGATCCCCATTATGCCTTGGCGTATTCCGGCCTATCGGATGCCTACCAGGTCCTTGGATGGTTCGAATACGGCGTCGTGTCTCCTCTTGATGTTTACCCGAAAGCGAAAGCGGCGGCGGAAAGAGCTGTAGAACTGGATCCGACACGCGCCGAAGGGTACACGTCGCTTGCCTTCTCCGATATGCACAATCACAACGCGGACACTGTCTCTGCCGAAAAAAACTTTAGGCGGGCGCTCGAGCTCGATCCAACCTATCCAACCGCTCACCATTGGTATTCCGAGCTGCTCATGAGCAACGGACGTGTGGAAGAATCGATCGGGGAAATGAAACGCGCTCTTTCCCTCGATCCGCTTTCGCTCGTCATCACGCGCGATGTCGGCTGGATGTTGTACTTTGCCCGAAGGTATGACGAAGCCGAGGATTACATTCGCAAGTCGCTGGATCTCGATTCCAATTTTTCGCGGGGGCACATGCTGCTCGGCGAATGCTATCTCCAGCAGGGCGCGTACGATCAGGCGATCGCCGAGCTCGAAACCGCATCGAAGCTCTCGGAAGGTTCTGTCAGCAGAGCCATGCTGGGGCTCGCGTACGCGCGGGCGGGGAAAAACCGGGAAGCGAACCGCATTCTTCAGGATCTTCTGGCCGCCTCGACCAAGCAATATGTTCCTCCGGGCGGAATCGCAATGGTGTTTCTCGGACTCGGAGATAAGGACAAAGCATTCGAATGGCTCGATAAGGCGGTCGATGCAGGTTACGGAATATTTGCATTCGTCAACGTCGACCCTGTGTTCGACAGTCTCAGGAACGATCCCCGGTTCACCACCTTAATGAAAAGGAGGGAATATATTCATTGAATCGTGAGTAAGAAAAGACAGATGCGCCCTCGGATGGCGAAACAATGTCTGAGCTTAGGAACACAAGCGACAGAAAGCCGGAGCACATCAGCGAGGCGATTCAGTATCGGGGTCTGGACAGGGATTTGCGGGAATCTCAGCGATGATCACTGACCAAGACACCATTTGGAGTTGTCGTTATTTTTTTGCATCGTGAAGACCCTCATCACCATTCACAACACTATGAAGGAGTAACCATGGCAAAATTTCTGATTAAAGCCTCCTATACCGCGGAGGGTGCGAAAGGACTGCTTAAAGAAGGGGGCACCAAACGGAGAGAAGCAGTCGAGAAGATGCTTGCAACTCACGGTGGAAAAGTGGAAGCATTTTATTTTGCATTCGGCGAATACGATGTTTTTTCCATCATTGACCTGCCTGACACCGTAACCGCTGCTGCACTCGCCCTTGCGATCAATGCCTCCGGAATGGTAACGAACTCAATGACGGTACTTCTGACTCCCGCCGAGGTCGATCAGGCGACAAAAAAGACCGTGAATTATCGGGCGCCGGGTAGTTAAGTAACGGAGGGTCAGGGTATACGATGATCCGGAGGGAACGATGTCGGTTCTCGAAGCCGGGGAAAAGAGAAGTGCCAACACCATAATCAGCATTGGATTAGGAATGGCGGTCACGGGCAGGCTGTTTGTTTCTATCGGCCTCAGACTCGGTTGACATCATCCCTGGATCGCGCCTATCACATAAGATGAATGCCCGGTGAAAGAGAATGCATGCCCGGCCGTTTCCGGGAGCAAAGATTTGTGATCGTACGGCCGGGGTGTTTTGACAGGTCTTTTCGCTTCGTGTCCATCAAAGTTATAACTCTGCCTTCCATTCTGATCCTCCTTTTTGGAGGGATCGGTTGTCACACAGGCATTATTCCGTCCCTGGCTGACATCGAGCGTAGCCGCGTATTCCTGCCGAACGGGTGGCATCTCACTCCGGTCGGTCGCTCCCTTCGGGTCGGAGATCTCCCGTTGAATCTCGCTGTCAATCGCAACAGGCGCCGGATAGCGGTGACCAACAACGGCAAGAGCGACCAGTCAATCGAATTGATCGATGGCGAAAACGCCCGCGTAATCGACAGCATTTCTCTCCGACAATCATGGCTCGGGCTCCAGTTTTCAGATGACGATCGTCGCCTTTACGTATCGGGAGGAAATCTCAATTCCATCTTCGTCTTTGATGTAAGCAATGATAAGTTGAGACTCGAAGATAGTATCGTCTTGGGAAAACCCTGGCCGGTGAAGATTTCCCCTACGGGACTTGCCCTCGACGATACCAGGAGCCGTCTGTACGTCGTGACGAAGGAAGACAGTTCATTGTACATCATCGATCGCGGAACAAAATCCATCCTCCGGAAAATTGCTCTGGGGGCTGAAGCATACACATGCATCCTTTCCCCGACCCGTCAAACCCTCTACGTTTCGCTCTGGGGCACGGACAAAATCGTTGCCTACGACACTGAAATGGACACAATGCGTGCTCGCATCCAGGCGGGCGATCATCCGAACGATCTTTGCCTGACGAGCGACGGCCGGTATCTCTTCGCCGCAAATTCACAGGACAACAGTGTCTCCGTCATCGATGCCACCCACTTCACTGTGCTGGAAACGCTTGATGCGGCGCTTTACCCGCATTCCCTTGAAGGAAGTACGACCAATAGTATCGCCCTGAGCGACGATGACGGGACGCTTTACATTGCGAATGCCGACAATAATTGTCTCGCCGTCTTTGACGTGAGACATCCCGGTCACAGCATGTCAAAAGGCTTTATCCCCACAGGGTGGTATCCGACCTGTGTCCGAGTTGTCCACAATCAATTGTGGATCGCGAACGGGAAAGGACTCACTTCCCTCCCCAATCCCAAAGGCCCGAATCCTGCACAGCGACGCGGCAAAGCTGAGGACATCCATGAACAGTATATTGGAAGTCTCTTTCGGGGAACAATCAGCGTTCTTGCGGAACCGAATGATCGTCAACTTGCCGGATACTCGCAGGTTGTGTACCGTAACACCCCCTACAAAAAACTGGAGGATGGTGGAATTGGTCGGGAGCCCGGCAATCCGGTTCCTCTCCGTCCGGGGGATGCCTCGCCGATAACACATGTCTTTTATGTCATCAAGGAAAACCGGACGTACGATCAAGTGCTGGCGGATGATCCGCGTGGAAACGGCGACACCTCGTTGTGCCTGTTCCCTGAGCGTATCACTCCCAATGAACACGCGCTCGCGAGGGAATTCGTCCTTCTCGATAATTTCTACGTCGACGGCGAGGTAAGCGCTGATGGGCATAACTGGAGCACGGCAGCGTACGCAAACGATTACATTGAAAAAACGTGGCCGACCCGATATGGGGGAAGGGGAGGCAATTATGATTATATCGGGAATCGTTCAATCGCCCTTCCGCGGGCGGGATTTATCTGGGATAATTGCACGGCGCACAATATCCCCTTCAGAAATTACGGGGAATTTGCAGACGAAGGAACTCCTCGGCTCCCTGTGCTCGCCGAACACACATGCCCTGCATACCCGGGGTGGAATTTAGAGATACGGGACACGACCCGCGAAAGAATCTGGGAGCACGATTTCGATTCGCTTCTTGCCGTGAATGCGGTACCGGCCCTGAGCATCGTTTACCTTCCGAATGATCACACAAGCGCCTTGGCAAAGGGGGCATTTACGCCCTTTGCTGCCGTAGCCGACAATGATTTCGCCCTCGGTAAATTCGTCGAACATATTTCGCACAGCTCTCTTTGGAAGGAGAGCGTCGTCTTCGTTATTGAAGATGACGCTCAGGATGGCCCTGATCATGTCGACGCGCACCGAAGCATCGCTTTTGTTGTCGGTGGACGCGTCAGACGTCATGCAGTCGACCATACTCTGTATTCTACCTCTTCGATGCTCAGGACCATGGAATTGATTCTGGGGCTTCCGCCCATGAGCCAATATGACGCGGCGGCGGGGCCGATGTGGCGTTGCTTTCAGGAGGCGGTCGATGGTTCAGCCTTTCAGGCGCGACCCGCGCACATAAATCTTGACGACCGCAATATTGCAGAGACCAACTTGATGAAGCGCTCGGAAGGATTTGATTTATCTCAAGCCGATCGCGTCCCCTCAGAGGAGATGAACAGAATATTGTGGGAGGCAGTGCGAGGAGAAGGTTCGGTCATTCCGCCCGCAAGGAGGGGAGCCTTCCTCCGCTCGGTGCCGGGCGACGATTGATAGGGTGATATGCCAGGAGGGAGATTGCCGGGTCACACACCGCGCCGCCGCCCTCATCGATGTTCTGCCGGTAAGCGGTTTCTCTCTTCAGCAGTCCATTCACAAATCCTTTTCACCTCATCGGGCGAAAGCCTGACCCCTGGATGTACGAGCGCATACGAAGGAATCGGCATCTCACCACGTTGGCATTGATCGCAAATTGCTTTGAGACGAGTATCCTTCTTGCGCAAGCCATATCTTCCCCACTCCGAAAAATTCAGTTCCGCACGTCCCTTAGTGACATGACCGATAGTGTACCATGAGACCGGGGCGATATAGGTGTAGGTCGTTGAGTAATCCTTAAACGCTTGACCATCAAAAACACTTATACCGTCTGTTGTTCCGAACCACATGTAACCTCGGGAATCCTGGCAAATTGCGCCTACGTCATTTGAAGGTAGTCCATCTTTTGCCGAGTATGTTTTGAAAGACAATATCTGCGCACCTGCCTTGGGACATATTCCCACGAGATTGAAAACTAGCAAGTGAACTGTCCATACAATAAGCTGATATGAGGATTCGTATTTCAATATTGTTCGTGGGAAGGAGTATCACATAGGGACATTTTAATAAAAATATTCAGAGAATGTCAAAAGTGGGCACAGCCCTAATTTGTGCGGTCGGGTATTTCGACCTGACCGAAACGTGCGCGTGTCAGCTCGAAAGACCTGAAAATGTCAATCGAGTACGCGGCAAATCTCATGCTCGTCTGCGCAATGAGCCCCTGACATCGCGTTGATCCGTACATAGACAAAATTCGCCAGGATTGAAGGTTCATCCAGTGATGTTTTACAGCCGGATTCCTGAGGCGATGAGACAGGTCGATCTTCCCTCGGTCTTCTGGTCACCAGCAGGATGCCTGCGCCAGATTGTCAAACCTCGCGCCCATGCTTTTCATGATTCTGACACGCTTCACAAGCACGTGAAAGCCTGGGAGGCGGGGTGAGCCCCGTTGAAACAGATCCTGATCGCGTTCAGGCCGTTGTTTCCGAAGCTTAAACTTTACGATACACTCACGTTCTCAGCTGCCTTATCGACCGATCAGTGCAAATTTTCAATCATCACGAGACGGCCGCTGATACGGACATCCACATACACGATCTCTTTCCCGTCGGACCTGATACCGAGATTTGACTCGAGGCTGATCCCGGGAAACTTAAGAGAGGTAGGGTTTCCGTCGGGGAGGGGAATTGCCCGGACTTCGCCGACCGTGCGGGGCTCGAGACACAAAGCGCCATCCGGCGAAAGGGCGGCATTGGGGAGAGATGACACCTTACGGCGCATTTCAGGATTCGCCCTGGGTGCGATCCACATCCCGGCCCGGCCCTCCCGAAAATCCTGATAGAAGACATTTTCCCCAGGGATTGGAATGGCAAAGGTTGAATCCTCATAAAACTTTTGCCCCGGTCCGTCGAGGGGAAGGAGCATCGATTTCATGCCCGAAAGAAGCACGATTTCTCCCGCAGGGGACCATTGAACCATCGTCCCCTTCCCGACGAATCGCGGCGCCCCGGGGTTTGCACTCTCGAGCACAAAGGCTTTTAGTGAATCGACCGGTTCTCCGGCGGCGCGCGTCAGATACGAGATCCATTTCCCGTCCGGGGAAAAGGAAGCTGACGTGACGACACCAAATCCGGATGTAATCTTTCTCCGATCGGCTCCGTTCCGGTCCATGAGGTAGAGTGAGGTCGTCGGTTTCAGAGGGTCGGCGTCCCCCATTTCAAACAGAATCTGGTTCCCGTCGGGAGAGAGCGATACCGAATTGATCTGCCGGTCGTCGAACGTCACCTGCCGGGCATTCGATCCATCGATGCTCCCCAGCCACACATGTCCCACTTTCTGCTGCTCGAGGTAAAGAAGCTTTTTTCCGTCCGTCGAGATTTTCATGCCGATATCCGGCCCGCCGCCTCTGGTGATCTGGACAGGCTGTCCGCCAGTGGACGGCACAAGCCAGAGATTTGTATTGCCGTTTTTATTCGAAGAAAAAAGGATCTCATCCTGGCGGGTCCAGCACACCTCGTCGATATTTTTTTTGTCGAAGGTCATCTGGACTTCCCGACCATCCTGGAGATTGCGCGTAAAGACCTCCTGGTACCCTTGAGGAAAAGATCTGATCCAGGCGACGGAATTCCCATCCGGGGAATAGGAGAGCGAGTAGCGACCCCGGCTGGAGAGGCTGTCGATAAATTCGAGTTTCGCATCGGATCCGTCGGGGTGTATGCTCCATATTTCCAGCTTCCCTGACTGGCTTCGGGAGAGACTTTCGTCGTTCTTGAGAAAGCCGATCCGCGCGCCGTCGGGGCGCCAGCGGGGAATAAACCCACCGTCGGCGATCCTCCGGCTCAGCCCCCCGAGCGACGATACGACGCACACACGGATCCTCTGAGCCTTCAGATCAAAAAGATCATAGACAATTTGATTGCCGTCGGCGGAAACATCCGCCCCCTGTGTAAGAGCGCTCGAGTCGTTCGTGATGCGCCGGGGCTCGCTCCCTGCGGTATTCATAAAGTAAATATCCCACGTTCCCCCGGCGTCAACCGCTGGGAAGGCGGTCCAGTTGCCGTCCGGGGAAAGCCCGGGATAGTAAACCTGAGTGAGGGGAATTGAAAGCACCCTGAAAGTCATATTGGGATTTATGCTTTCCCCCCGTTTTCTGGTTATAAGAAGAACCAATCCGGCGACGATCAGCGACGCGGCAATCAACACAAAAATTCGGGGAGGATGCACCCAAGACCGCAGGGATACTTTCTTCGCCTCCGGGGTGACTGCACCCGGTTGAACGGGGAATGAGCGCGTAACCCTTGTCGACTCCTTTATGAGGCGACGGATATCGATAACCATATCCTGGGCTGTTTGATACCGGTCCTCTCTGTTTTTCTCGAGAGCACGGTCCAGAACATGAAGCAGACCGGGCGGGGCATCCGGGATATGGCGTGTTATCGGCTCAGGCTCCTCATTCACGATCGAGTACATCATCGCCGCCTCATGCTCGCCCCTGAAGGGGGTTTTTCCGGTTAACATTTCATTGAGCAGGACACCGAATGAGAAGACATCCGAGCGCGCGTCCACCTCCTCCCCCGCGATCTGTTCGGGGGACATATAGGCCAGCGTGCCGACGGTACTTGACGTTCTGGTCAGTTTCACTGAACCCTTCAGCTTTGCAAGACCGAAGTCCATCACCTTGATCTGATTCCTGTTGTTCACCATCATATTGTCGGCTTTAACATCGCGGTGGACTATCCCCTTCGAATGCGCTTCGTGGAGGGCCTCTCCGATCTGAACAGCGTACGAAAGCGCATCCTGAACCTTCTGGAGCGGGATTTTTTGCCGGAGGGTTGCCCCCTCGACATACTCCATCGTGATGAAAAGATTCCCTTCAAACTCTTCGATGGCGTGGATCGTGCAGATATTCGGGTGGTTGAGCGTGCCGGCAGCCTGTGCCTCCTGTCGAAACCGGGCCTGTTCCTCCTGTGTGCGGGTCAGATGATGCGGCAGAAATTTTAGCGCAACGATCCGTTTGAGCCGAAGATCTTCTGCCTTATAGACTACACCCATCCCCCCCTCGCCGAGTTTCTCGATAATCTTATAGTGTAGTATAACCTCGCCGGTCATCTGGGGATTGTCAATGGGAATAGTCTGGACGCATGCATGAGGCGAGGGGGAATCAGGCCGTCAAAAATTCTCCATCAGCCAGATATTTCCCCCCTGCGGTTTGACGCGGTCAAACAGAACCCACCGGCCGTCGGGCGACCAGACGGGATAATCGATTCGCACCTGCTGGTCGTCGAACTTAAAGACGGGCTTTGCCCCTCCTCCCTCGATCTGTGTCACCCAGATCTCTTTGTGGTCGACGACGTCCATCACCAGCTTATCATCCGGGGACAGAGAGATATGCGCTCCTCCTTTCGGCGCACAGCGAAAGACTGGGTCGCCACCGCTCCGAGATGCAGACCAGAGACCCGGGCTTATTGGATTGGGAGAGCGGAAAAGCACCGATTTCCCGTCCCTGAACCATCGCAGGAAGTGGCCGCTCGTTTCCATCTCTGCCAGGCGATGCTGGTCTGTCCCGTCTGAGTTCATGATCCAGGGCTCGAGCCTGCCGGCCCTGTCTGAGTGGTAGGCTATAGACCTGCCGTCGGGCGAAAAGAATGGATTGATTTTCAGCGAAGCATCGCTTGTCAGCTGTCTGGCCTGCCCGGTTGCAAGCTCCGCGATCCAGATCTCCGGCCTTCCAGAGCGGGCCGAAAAAAATGAAAGCTGCTTCCCATCGGGAGACCAGTTCGGCTGAAAATCCCCCCCGGCGCCGCTGGTGATCTGGCGTACTGATTCATCGGCAGCGGAGAATACCCAGATATTCATATCGCCCGACCGGTCTGAATTGAAAGCGATCATGGTTCCGTCCGGCGACCACGCGCCCCGGCTTTCCTCCCGGGTACTCACGATGAGAGGCTCAGGGGGGCCTGCGGCCAACCCTGTCGACGGATTGATGGGGAGTTTCCAGAGATCTGCGTTAAGTTTCACGGTCGAGTAAACAAGCCTGGTACCATCCGGCGAAACATTCGGTTGTATATCCTGTCCAGCGCCGATGGTCAGCTGCCGGGCCGATCCCGCTCCCTTTCCGACCGGGATAGACCAGATATTCAAGCCGCCGCTCCGAAACGAAGAAAGAATGATATCGGTGCCTGACGGCGACCAGACGGGGTAGACATCCTGAATAGTATCGTCAGTGACCCAATCCATCTTTCCCGAACCCACGTCGACGATGCGAACATCAAATCTCACCCTTTCCACATTCTGGAAAACAATTCTGGAACCATCGTGCGACCACCGGGGCGCGAGGTGCATCACCGCTTCGGAGACATCGGAGGTCAGTTGGCGGGGATTCCTTCCGCGGGCATCGAGGAGCCAGATCCTCCGCGGCCCGGCGAGGGAGGCATCGACTGCGATCCAGGAGCCGTCGGGAGAAAAGGAGGGATTGAAGCAGTTCTCGATGAATTTCTGTTCCTTGCCGGATTTGACGTCGCAGGCCCAGATGTCGCCGCCGGTGTAATATGAAAAAATATCGGCGGGCTCGAGCTTACCGTTGGGCTGGCGAGATCTGACGAAGAGAACCCGTGCACCGTCGGGAGACCATGCCGGCTGAATATCATCCACGGAACCTTTTGTGAGTTGCAGTTCCCTCCCGTCGGCAAGGTTTTTCAGGAAAAGCTTGGTGTAACCCTGAAACTCCCTCGAGAAGACAAGCCTCGTGCCATCGGGCGACCAGACGGGGTATTCTTCGACCGCTTCGGCGAACGTCAGCTGACGCAGGCTGATCTGTTTCGGCGTCGCGGGAATGCCTGTTGCTCCGGTAAGCTCCTGCTGAAGTTTGCGTAATTCGGCGACAATCTCATCGGCGCTCTGGAACCTTTTAGCCGGATCTTTCTCCAAGCACCGGAGAACAATGCGTTCCAGCAACCGGGGAGCTTTGGGCAGAATCGACGAGAGGGCAAGAGGCTCTTCATTGAGAATCGAATAGGAAAGGGCCGCGGGATGATCGCCCCGAAAAGGCAGGCGGCCGGTCGAGAGCTCGAACAGAATGACTCCAAAAGAAAAAATATCTGTCCGGTGATCGAGTCTTTCCCCCCGGGCCTGTTCGGGAGACATGTACGCCACGGTTCCTGCTACGGCGCCGGAATCCTTCCCGGCGAGCGCGGCAAGCCCGAAATCCATGATCTTGACTTCCCCCTCCCGGGTGACCATGATATTTGAGGTATTAATGTCGCGGTGGACGATATTGCGGCGATGTGCGTGCGCCAGCGCCCGGGCGATCTGAACGCCCATCTCAACGGCAGACTTGGGGTTAGGGGAGCCCGATTGGAGCTTTTCGTGGAGAGTCTGCCCGTCGACGAACTCCATCACAATAAAAGACTGGGAGTCATACTCCTGTATATCGATGATGGAGCAGACGTTGGGGTGATTCAATGCGGCGGCGGCCTTCGCCTCCTGAAGAAATCTCACCCTCTCCTCCTCAGAGTCATGCAGATGAGCCGGGAGAAATTTCAGTGCGACAGTGCGGTCAAGTTTGGTGTCGCGGGCCTTATAGACTACGCCCATCCCCCCTTCACCCAGCTTTTCAACGATTTTATAATGTGAAAGAACCGCGCCGATCATGACACGCGTTACAATTATCGAAAACCCTTCCGACAAAGTAACGATAATACCTGAAATACCCAATCTGTGAAGCACATTGTGTCGGTCGCGCGGATCACACACCCCTTGTTCTGAAGTTTTCGGGGATATATGTTAGAGCATGCGGATTTATCTCGTCATATACATGCTGGCGCTCTCGTTCGGGAGCTGCCAATTCTCCGACGAAAAACAGAGGGAAGGCGCTCGTCTGGACAGCCTCGCCAAGGACAGTACCCGCAAGGCCTATAACCCCTACAAGACGGGGCAGGACACAAAGCTATATGACCAGCAGCGGGAGGTTTTGGGAAATGTCGACAGTCTCGTAACCCCTCAGGATCCCGGGATCCCCAATCACTGACTCATCAGGCCCCGCGGCGGGTGGTCGGGTTACTGCGTGGAATCGGCAGCTTCATAAAGCCCGCCGTCGGCTTCCTCATCCACGAGGCGCAGAGGCACATAGCGCGAAACCTCGTCGAGCGTCGCAAACACCAGACCCTTATTCCTCTGACTGAAATACGCGACCAGCGCGGAGCTATCCCTCACATCGCTCGCCATGGCGCGCATTTCGGCATCAAATTTCACGCTGGGGCGTTGCGTGCCATTATTGATCTTCAGGGGGATGGGGTTCATGCGTCTCTTTGTATAGAGCGAGACGGGGAGATTGAGGTTGGAATAGATCGTGACTGCGGGGTCGGTCATACCGATTCTCTGAATAAGAGGAGAAGACCGGAATGCGCGTGAAGCGTATCCCTGCCCGTCGCCGCTCAGAGAAATGATATACGGGATCCATGTCGAAACAAAAAATAAAACGATACCAGAGAAAAGGATGGTACCTGCGAGCCTTGCACGCGGGGTTTCAGGGGATCTCGCCCATTCGTCCAGCACAACCATCACAGCGATGATGAACAGCGCGTGGAGCGGCATGAGCAGCCGTGAGCTATCACGGAAAAGGTCCGCCTGGAAGAACATTGCCGAGGCAATCAGAACCCCTCCGTAAGAGAGTGCGAAAATCATCATGGAGTACCAGGCATTGGTGTTCGGGATTCTGTGATTCGAGCGGAGAAACCAGCGGGCGAACCCGGCCGCACCGAAAATGACCGGGATCAGAATCAGTGTGGAATCGGGGAAAACCCATTGAAAGAGCCAGCCGGAAAAAGTGTGCAGGAGGCTGGCAAATTCCTGAGGGCCGAAGAATGCGTGAACATCAAAACTCCTTCCCATTGCGGTGCCCAGCCGGGCGTTGCGGGCAATCCAGAGAAAATACGGCACGATGCTCAGACACAAAAACCAAAGAGCGGATCTCACGCGGGCCCTCCTACCGAAAAGCAGAAGAGTCAGGGTCCCGCTGATGATCCAGGCGATCCCGGCGTACCGGGTGAGCGTCGAGAGTGCCGAGAGGAGAGCTGAAGAAAACAGATAGAATGATTTCCCGCTGTCAAGATAGAGCATGATCAGCAGAAAAGACGGCAGCCAGAAGAACAAGAACGCCCCGTCTGAAAGCGCGAGGGCGGTATACCTCGTGAGATCCACGGCCGCGCACATCACAAGCGACCCAACGAGCGCTGCCGGAACTGATCTCCCCAGATAATACGTCAGCAACCCTGCCCAGAGAATATTTCCCGCAAAAAAGGCAGCCTGCAGCCACCGGGCTCCATCCAAGGGGTCGACCCCGAAAATCCCTGGGAGGGCAAGCAGCAGAGGATAAAGTGGAGGGAAGACGGTTACCGGATCTCCGTAAATCGTCCAGCCGTTCCGCTTCAGGAGACTGCGGGCCGTGAGGACATACATGACAGAATCGGAATAGACCCCGATGCCGGGAGAGGTGGCAAAGAGTAGCCCAGCCGCGCCGGTCAGGGAGGGAATTAGGAAAAGGCCCTTATCAAGCTTTTTCACGAGGCAGAATCCATGCGGGTTGCCGAATGTAGGGATCATCCCGCGCAGAATCAACCCTTGCACGATTCTCGTCTGCCATGCTGAGAAGAGTGAGAGACCTTGTGAGCAAGCGCGAAAAAGTTCAGTAAAACCTGCAAAACATTCGAAAACCTCAAGGTATCGTTAACAATTCCTTAATCTGAAATCTATCATTCCTTAACGCCGTGGGTGTAGATTGGCCTACAGATTTCACTCCGCAAAGTCTTGTTTCACAAACGCCTGCATAACCCATGAACCACACAAAACCGCACTGGAAGTTAGGCCTGGCCCTTATTCTTGTGGGCTCAGCTCTTCTTGTCCCCTCTGCGCGTGGTCAGCAAACAGGCCAGGTGACCGGTTCCGTCACCG
The DNA here is from genome assembly GCA_964410105.1 of uncultured Chlorobiaceae bacterium. GTDB lineage: Bacteria > Bacteroidota > Ignavibacteria > UBA10030 > SZUA-254 > CAYPFY01. The sequence goes on along the minus strand of CAYPFY010000031.1, from coordinate 5,760 downwards.
ACGAATCGTCGGGTGCCGGGCTGGTCGGAGTCAACGTCCTGGTAGTCGGGACAACCTGGGGGGCTTCAACCGACGTTGATGGCAAATACACCATCAACCGCATCCCGGTGGGAAATTACGACATCCGGGTATCGGCAATCGGTTACGCAACAAAAACTGTCACCGGAGTCGTGATTTCCGCCGATAAGCCCGCGGAGCTGAATGTCCCGCTGGCTCAGGAGGCAGTCAACCTCAGGGAAGTCGTCGTGACGGCGGACGAGGTCCACTCGAGCGAGGTGTCGGTCCTCGCCCAGCGCAAAAAATCCTCATCCATCAGCGACGGCATCGCTGCGGAGCAGATCCACAGGACGCCGGATGCCACATCGACCGATGCCCTGAAGCGGGTCACGGGGCTCTCCATCGTCGACAACAAATTTGTCTTCGTCCGGGGGATCACGGACCGCTACAATGAAACGACGCTGGACGGGGCGAGCGTGACGAGCACGGAGGTGGGGAAGAAAAGTTTTTCATTCGACCTCCTTCCTGCCAATCTCATTGAGAATGCCTCTGTCATCAAGAGCGCAACGCCCGATTTGCCGGGAGATTTCTCCGGTGGGCTGGTCCAGCTGAACACGCTGGATTTCCCGAGCAATGGCACAGTGAAACTCAGCCTTGCATCGGCATACAACACGGTGACCACTTCGCAAGATTATCTCAGTTCCCAGGGCGGATCCCGTGACTGGCTCGGACTAGACGATGGAACGCGCGCCTATCCCGGGGATCAGGTGGATCGGAACCAGATCGCGCGTAGCGCTCCGAACACGTGGGCTCCCCGGACGAGGAAGGCACCCTCCAACAGTTCCCTCTCTCTCTCGATGGGGGACCGTATCGAACTTGGGGGAGAAGATCAGCCGGGGTCCGAGCTCGGCATGATCGCGGCGCTTTCATACAGGAATACCCTGCAGCGGGGGGACCGGGAAATCAACGATCTCCAGCTAAGCCGCGATTACTCCGGAGTCACCGACGAGACCTCGGTCCTCTGGGGTGCTCTTGCAAATGTGAGCTACAAATTCGCGGGACTTCATAAAATAAGTGTGAAGAACAGTTTCAATCAGTCTGCAAGCGACCAGGTCAGCCAGTACCACGGGATGGACGAGAGCATACCTCAGGAGAACACTTATACCATTCTTCAGTGGACTCAGCGATCGACATACACGGGCCAGATCCTCGGAGAACACAGCATCCCTGCGCTGGGCGGCCTGGCTGTTCAGTGGCGCGGAGCTGTCTCATCCTCGCGTCGTGAGGATCCGGACCGCAAGGAAGTCACGTATTACCGCGACCCCACCGATCCAACGCAGCCCTACACGGCGGCGATCAATCAGAGGTCGTGGGCCCACCTGAATGAGCGCGCGTACAGCTTCGGGACTGATATGACGCTCCCCGTGTCAAACTACAGAGTCAAATTCGGCTCGTTCCTTCAGCAGAAGTCGACCAATTACGACATCCGTTATTTCAATGTGACGCCGGATTATTTCGGCGGAATACCTGACAGCCTCACCCACCTTCCCCTGGATGAGATCTACTCCCCTGGAAATTTCGGGAAGGGGAAATTCCTGTTTACCGAATCGTCGAAGGCAACCGACAAATACGACGGCGACCAGGAGTTGTATGCCGGTTATCTGATGTTCGACCTTCCTTTCGACATTTTTACGAAAAAGCTCAGGGCTGTCGGGGGTGCGAGGCTTGAGAATTTTGTTGAGAATGTCAATGTCCCGAGGACCGTACAGCAGGACGGCCCGGTGAGCCGCACCCAGCTTAAAAACGTCGATCTGCTCCCGTCGCTCAATCTCACATACAACGTCACGGATTTTGCGAACGTCAGGCTCGCCTATTCGCACTCGGTCAACCGGCCTGAATTCCGGGAGCTGGCGTCAACGGGATTCTACGACTTCGTCACCTACGAACTGGTGGGCGGGAATCCGGAGCTCAAACGCTCATTCATTCATAATTACGACGCCCGCCTGGAAATCTTCCCCGACGCCGGGGAGCTCTTCGCCATCAGCTATTTCCGGAAAAACATCAGCAACGCCATCGAGGAAAGGCTCATTCAATCCGCCGTCCGGACGAGGACCTGGTTTAATTCCCCGTATGCGTCGAACACGGGCTGGGAAGCCGAGGTAAGAAAATCCCTGAAATTCATCGGGGGCTATTTTGGAAACTTCTCCGTCACGGCCAACTATACACGGATCGAGTCCAAGGTGCAAGTCACCGAAGCTCAGGGAAATTCACTGAATACCGTTTTCGTCACATCGACGCGCCCGTTGCAGGGGCAGGCGCCGTACATGATCAATCTCTCCCTCCTCTTCGTTGAGCCGAAGCTCGGAACGACCCTCAGCATCCTCTACAACAAGTTCGGTCGCCGCCTGCAGGCGGTGGGATTCCGGACATCCGACACCTATGAGGAGCCGAGGGATCTGGTCGATGTCAGCCTCACGCGTACCATTTTCGGTTCGCTCGAGGGAAAATTCACGCTCAAGAACCTCGGGGACAAGGATCGCGTCTATACGCGTGATGATCTCCCCTTCGACCGCATATCGGTGGGGAGGACATATGCTCTGCAAGTATCGTATGCCCTGCAGTAGTAAGGGGGCGAACGCCGCCCACACGGGGTAGAGGGACACTACTTCAGAGGGCGGCGAGGATTTGTAAGACCGGCCTCTGTCACCAGAGCCGGGAGAGGCGGAATGACGTAGGGGAAAAAAAAGCTGGCGGTGCTGCTACACCGCCAGCCGATTCACAAACGCGCAGGAACAACACAACCAGCCAAGGTCATCCGTTCTGCCGTTTGTATTCAGAATATACAACACCGCAGACTTCAAAATCAAGAACCGTCAAAAAGGCGGTAATTTAACAGGAAAGGAGGATTCGGCAACCCTAAGCGATGATCATTCTAACCACACAATCACAAACGTAAGGAGTCACATCGTATGAAAAAGATGGTATTATCGGCAATCATAGTAGCCCTGGCGAGTCAGCTTGCTCAGGCAGCGCGTCCGCAGGCGATCCTCGGGCCCGGGCTGGGCGGGGCGAATTTCAGGGTCCCGTTTCATGAGACCACAAATAGAGTTCTTTCAAGGGACACGACCTACATCCTGACCGGATGGTACTTCGTCGATTCGACATACAGCATCACCATACCTGCCGGTACGCTCCTCAGGGGAGACAGCGCTTCGGGCGGATCCCTGATCATCAAGCGGGGCGCAAAAATCTGGGCGGCGGGCACGAGGGAATGCCCGATCGTCTTCACGAGCAACAAGCCTGCGGGAACCCGTACTCCGGGTGACTGGGGCGGCGTCATCCTGCTCGGAAGCGCCCCGACGAACCAACCGACGACCATACAGATAGAAGGTGGGTTCGGCACGATCCCCAATACCGATGCGCAGTACGGCGGCGCCGATCCGAACGACAACACAGGGGTCCTGACCTATTGTCGGATAGAATTCGCCGGGATAGCATTTGCGCAGGACAACGAAATAAACGGTCTGACACTTGGCGGAGTTGGTCGGGGAACCCAGCTCGATCACATCCAGACAAGCTTTGCCAATGACGACGATGTAGAGATGTTTGGCGGGACGGTGGATCTCAAGTACTACATCGGCTGGAGAATGCTCGACGACGACATCGACACCGACATGGGATGGTCCGGTCGGATCCAGTTTGCCTATGAAAAGCGGGATCCGAACATCTTTGATGCGTCGGCCCCCGGTTCATCTGAAGGATTTGAGTCGGACGGCGAACCCCCTCCTTCAGGCCAGAACCCCGGCGTGTTTCCGGATTATCCCCACACAAACGCCCGCGTTTCCAACGTCACAGTCGTCGGACCGCAGCCGGACACGAACGTCTCGGTCAATGCGAAGTTTACGGTGCTGGCACGTTTGAGAAGGGCGACGGCGTTCAGTACCTACAACTCGATCCTGATGGCATACCCGCAGGGAATTGACCTCCGTGACACCATGACCCAGCGGAATGCCCAGCAGGATTCGCTCCAGATCAGCCACACGAGCATCCAGTCCAAAATAAAGCAGATTTTTGAGGATTCAAGCCCGAACACCGGGAACATCGGGGGATTCGATGCGACGGCATGGTTCACCGACCCTGCGAAGAAGAACATCGGCGTCACGCCGCGCCAGCCGGCCGACGTCGGTCTCCCGGCGGCAGTTTTCAACCTTGACAACACAAATAATCCCATTCCGCCCATCGGATCTGAAGCCGACACGGCCGGCACCTCATTCCAGGGGCGGCTCGCGGGCGATTCCTTCTTTGATTCGGTTTCGTATAGGGGAGCCTTTGATCCCCATCTTCCCCGGAATCAGCAGTGGGATTGGGGATGGTCGAATTACGATCCGCAGAACTACGATCCTGAAGCCACTGTCTCTTCTGTGGCGTATTCCTTCGCCGACAGCTGGAACATGATCTCGGCGCCTTTTGACCAGGTGACGAACCCGACGGTGTCCGCGCTATTCCCCGGCGCCACAAGCAAAGCGTTCATTTACAACGGCGCGTACGCTTTGCGCGATTCATTTAATCATGGCGATGGTTACTGGCTTAAATTCGGCGGCAGCCAGTCGGGAACCGTCATCGGCTGCCTGAAGCTTCTCGACACCCTCAATCTTCGTCACGGGTGGAACCTCATCGGATCGGTGGCGGACACTGTGCCGATCGCGAGCATCGTCACCATTCCTCCCTCGATCATCACCTCGAACTTCTTCGGGTACAGCGGCTCCTATCAGATCGTCACTTCGATCGAGCCGGGCAAGGCGTACTGGGTGAAAACATCTTCCTCGGGACAGATGATTCTGGATGGATTCACAACTCCCAAGCCGAAGATCACGGTCCAGGCGAATCCCGAACAGAATTCCGTCGTGCTTACGATCGGAGATCAGCGCGGCAGATCCGGACGGCTCTATATCTGCAGCGCCGACAATATGAAAGTGGACCCCGATCGATACAGCGCGCCGCCTCTCCCTCCGGACGGAGGATTTGATGTCCGGTTCTCCACTGACCGCATTCTGGAGTCATACCGGAGCGGTACCGCGGCGAGGAATTTCGACATCCAGCTGACGGGGGCAAACTTCCCGATAAAAATCTCTGCAGCGTCGACCGGCATCGTCAGCGACAGGATCACCGTCGTGGAGATGCGTGACGGAAAGAGTGTGGGCGAGCATCTCCTCACGTCACGGGGGCCCATCCTCATCTCCGACAATACTATCACCTCTCTTTCGCTAAGGGTAGGCGGGGGGCCGTCTGTGCCTACGTCGTTCAACCTCAGCGAGAGCTATCCGAATCCCTTCAACCCGGTGACTCATTTCAGCGTCGACGTTCCGCACACCGCCGAGGTCGAAGTCGCGGTGTACGACCTGCTGGGACAGAAGATTTCAACATTGATGAAGGGTACCCAGAGTGCCGGGAGCGTGACGGTTAGCTGGGACGGACGTGACCGTAACGGGGCATCGGCGCCGAGCGGCATGTATGTCGTGCGGATGACCTCCGATAAATTCTCCGCGGTCCGAAAAATCATGTTGATGAAATAACTGAGATTCCTGGCTGCTCCTCAATCGGTGGAATGGGGAGCAGACGGGGGCTCTAAACACCCAAAAACAAAATCGAGGCTTTTATGACAATACAGAAAAAGTTACTCTTCCTCCTCTGCTCGTGTCTGTGCATTGTGATACTCGCACAACCCGCATGGGCACAAACCAACAGGTATAAGTTCAATGTCTA
>CAYPFY010000030.1:0-31969 GCA_964410105.1 uncultured Chlorobiaceae bacterium | reverse complement strand
TTTTCTACCCCTCAGCCATCGAGGGAGAATTTCCACAACTTTCTAATGTAACTCTTTCTATGAGTTACTGCACTTTTCAATACCGTCGCATCACATTATTGGTGATAGTGTGGTCGTTGTGCGCATGCCACGATCTGCGCGGTCAAATTTTACCGTTCCGGAATTATACTACTAGGGACGGACTTCTCTCCAATCAGGTCAACACGATATTTCAAGACTCGAAGGGACTTATATGGATAGGAACAAGCAACGGGATCAGTGTCTTTGATGGAATCTCATTTACGAATTATACTACCATCAACGGGCTGGTCAACAGTAATATTTCTTCGATCGTCGAAAGCAGAAATCATCCGGGAATTGTATATGCCATCGGGTCAACGGGAGGCGTCTGCAGATTTGAGAACGGAACGTTCCGCGAAATACGGCTCGACCAGCCCGCGTCTGTGATGGGGATTCAGGAATTGAAGACAGATGAAGAAGGTCGCGTTTGGTGTATGACGAAGGAAGAAATTTTTATCATTGAGGACTCAACCGCCTCGTTGGTCGCTCCGAGAACGCGATCCGGAAATTTTTCGAATTTGTTGCTCGTTCATGGGGTGTCAGCGTGGATTGCCAGTGACAGCACTCTTTCCGTCTACGAGGGCATTACGGCAAATCCCTTCTCACGCGAACACGATGTATATTTTCGCTCTCTCGTTGTGTCATTGATACATGATCGAGACAGCTCGGTATGGGTTGGCACGGCTGACAGCATGGTATATGAGTTTCAGGGCTCAAAGATCATCCATAGTCGAAAAATGTTGGAAGGGAGGGCGGATATGGACGTCGACGACGGGTACGGTATGTTGTGGATGCTGTCCGGAAACAATATCTGGAGAATACCGAAACAGACTATCCAACAGGCTCCCGCAATTGTGTATCCCAAAGAAAACGATCTCGCCGCGACCCGCGAACTGTTTGCCACGTTCGATCGTGAAAACAATCTCTGGCTTGCAACCTGGTCGAAAGGCGTCATGCTGCTGCCCTATCGGAATCAATTGAGGATCAATATTCCGATAGCGGGTAATCTCGGAAGTGCCGATACAAATGGGCATCTTTGGGTGACTTCTGAGGGTGGTGTATGGGAAATATTTCCCCGCCTGAACGGGCTCTGGGATAAGTACCTTCACGGGTTTGCCGGAAAGAGCCCGGATCAGTCGATCTATTTCTTATATGTTGACCCCACGGGCAAGCTCTGGATCAACGCCAACGCAGAACCGGGCGCAGTCAAATGTTATGCAATTAAAGCCCGCCCCGGACGGGAATCTGAAGTTGTGCTGCTTCGCACCGTTGTTCCTGATTCAAGTACGCCTGATCCACATCTTCACAGCGTCTTCGTCGACCATCAGCAGCGATTGTGGTCCGGCGTGTATCCCACCGGAGTCGTCGTTCGAGATCTCAAAACATTACGACACCTGCGGACATATTCTCTTCAGGATTCCTTGCCCGACAATGCAGTCCGTACTCTCTTTCAGGATAAGGACGATAATGTTTGGCTCGGCGGCTTTTCTGGAGGACTCTCGGTGGCATCGGGTCATGAGCCAGTGACCAGCACACTTCATAAATTTACCGTCGCCGACGGATTACCGGATAATAGTATCAGATCTCTTCATGAGGATGGTCAGGGACGTTTGTGGATCGGCACACGGTACGGGGGCGCAGCGATTTACCAGAACGGTCGCTTTCAAAAAGTCTCCATGCGTGAAGGGCTTCAAAGCAATGCCGTGTGGTCCATGACGCACGACGATCGCCATCGATTGTGGTTCGGGACTGACGTCGGTCTGGAATGCGTCAACGAATCCACCGCAACTCCCGTTCGCATGAATAACGATTTTCTCGGTGACCGTGTGCTGTCATGCGGCGTGTACCGCAATCTGTTTCTCTGGTTCGTAACAATCGACGGTGTCACGATCGATGATTACCGAATGGAAGTTTCCGATACGATCCCTCCGCCGATCGTGATCACGAGGTTTCAGGCGAACGGCAAAGATATGCCCGTGAATGTAGCGAACGATTTATCTTACGAGCAGAATCTCTGTACGATCGAGTTTGCCGGACTCAGTTACAAGGATCCGCGGAGGATACGATACCAATGCAAGTTGGAGGATATCGACCACGAGTGGCTTCCGCCGACGTCGCATCATGCCGTCACCTACGCGACGCTGCAGCCGGGGGCATATGTCTTCCGTGTCAGGGCGATCAATGGCGACGGCACTGTGAGCCGTTCGCCCGCGTCGCTGCGCTTCACCATTGTGCCCCCGTTCTGGCGGCGTTGGTGGTTCTATGCTCTCATCAGTTGTTCGGTGGCGGGATTCCTCTTCGCGCTGTATCGATATCGAATCAATAAATTACTGGAGCTTGAACGCCTCCGGGTCCGTATCGCAAGCGATCTTCACGACGATGTCGGCTCGAGCCTTACGCGGATCGCCGTACATTCCGAGGTGATCCAGACGACAACGAGCGCGGCAAAGGTTGCGGCCTCTTCGAAAGAGATCGGGAGTATGAGCAGGGAAATTATCTCGACGCTCAGCGATGTTGTGTGGTCGATCGATGCTCGTCACGATTCAGTCAGTGATCTCGTGGGACGCATCAAGGCGTTTGCGCTCGGAGTACTGCCGGCAAAAGATATTCACCTAGCATTTGAAACCGATGGAGTTGACCTGTCCGAGAGAATTCCCGTCGATGTCCGTCAGAATGTTTACCTCATCACGAAGGAGGCAGTCAATAACGCGGCAAAATACTCAGAGGCAACCGAGGTGAAGATACGATTCGAGCGGCGGAAAGGGTTTCTGATAATCACTATCGCCGACAATGGGAAAGGACTGTCTCCCGACCGGAAAGTGCCCGGCCACGGTATTTCCAATATGAAGATGAGAGCGGAGCGCATCAGGGGAACAATAGCATTTGAAAACCGCCCTGGTCTTGTTATTACCTGCACCGTACGACTTTGACGAGAAGCTATGGTGGAAAATACCATCTTCATGGTATGGTATCTACGTAGAATAATTTTTTCTTATAAGGAGATATGATCAGCGTTGCAATCATCGAAGACGACGAAGAAATTCGTACGGCGATTACCGAATATCTCAATGCACAACCCCACATGTCGTGTGAACTTGCGGAGCCATCGGTGGAATCGTTTTTGGCGAAACTGTCCGAGGAAACGCTGCCGGATATCATTCTTACCGACATCGGTTTGCCGGGAATGTCCGGGATCACCGGTATCAAGCTGATCAAGGAGCGGTTTCCGGACACCGATATTCTCATGCTGACAGTGTACGACGACTCCGAGAAGATTTTCCAGTCGCTCTGTGCCGGCGCGTCGGGTTACTTGCTGAAGAACACGCCGTTTCCCCAAATTCGAGAAGGAATCGAGATGCTGCATAACGGCGGCGCGCCAATGTCTCCGGAAATTGCCCGAAAGGTTATCGAACGGTTTCGGCCACATGTTGCTGCTTCTCCAGAATCCGATCTAACCCAGCGCGAAAAGGAAATTGTCGGTGGTTTGGTAGATGGATTGAGCTACAAAATGATTGCCGATAGAATGAAAATCTCCATCCAGACAGTCCGCGTCCATATCAAGAATATTTATAAAAAGCTCCAGATCCACAGTAAAGCGGAGGTAATCAGCAAATCACTCAGGGGAGAAATCTGACGCTCCCTCGTTTCTGTTTGATTTTTTACTACTGATAGTCCCCCTCTAGTTCACCCCGCTCTACCCCCCCCAACCGAACACTTTTCGAAGCAATATACCATCAAGATGGTATTGATGAAGACATGAAACGGGGATATCTTGGAAGTAAGTTCAATGCCATCGTACACCATTCCTCACTAAAGTGGGTTTCTTTATGAAAAAGATCCTTTGGATACTCGTTCTTCTCTTGTTCGTAAGCGCCGGGCAATTGGCCGAGGCACAGGGCGTGGTACCTCCACAAAAAATCTCGATCCAGGGATTTGTGGTCGACAGCACGGGGACTTCCGTCAATAGCTCCCTGCCAATGAAATTCAGATTGTACCCCGATTCTCTCGCGTTACTCACGGTGTTTGAACAGGATTTCGACAGCGTGAAAATCACAAAAGGAGTATATGCGGTCTATCTCAATGTTTCTACTGTTGATTTTAACACTGCATATTGGCTCGAGACGGAAATAAATACACACGTACTCAGTCCTCGTACTCGTCTGGTAAGCGTGCCGTACGCGCTTTTATCTCAAACTGCACAGTCGGCATTAAGCGCGCAATATGCAGACTCGGCCCGATCCGCCGGCAGTGTTCATGCGTCGCAATATGCCGACTCATCCCGTGCAGCAGGCACAGTTCGCTTTGCAGACTCTGCGCGAGTTGCAGGAAACGGCGGCGGCGGGGGAGGGTTAACTCTTCCCTTTGCCGACAGTATTCATAATAGTTCCGCCGCGATGAAATTAACAAATTCTACCGGAACGGCCGGACAGTTTGTTCAGGACAATACAGGGGCCATGGGTGCATCCGCAATTGTTGCTGCGGGGAATGGACATGATCCGACGATTTCAAGCACTCACAGCGGTAGCACCGCGCCAGCCATTTCCGCATCGTCAAGTGGCTCAGGAATTGGAGTCTCCGCGTTCAGTACCGATGGCTACGCTCTCTACGGCAACAGCTCGACCTCATACGGTGTTTATGCCACCAGCTCTTCGTCCGACGCGATTTTCGGAAGCACTAATTATAATGCGTCCGGAAGAGCCGGCATCCACGGAGAACAAAGCGAAAATAACACCTACGGTGAACTTGGCCGAGCAGAAAGTGGAGGGTTCCTGGGGCATATTCATACGGGAGTGTTGGGTTATGCCAACAATAATTCCTACGTGGATTATGCCGTGTACGGATACGGACACGGTACAAATGTAACTGCCGGTTATTTTGACGGAAACGTTACCGTCACCGGCACGCTTTCAAAAGGCGGAGGATCCTTCAAAATTGATCACCCGCTCGACCCTGCAAACAAATATCTCTACCATTCATTTGTCGAATCCCCCGACATGATGAATATCTATAACGGCAACGCCGCTCTTGATAATAATGGCGAAGCGACGATCACGCTTCCCGGTTGGTTTGAAGCGCTGAACAAGGATTTTCGTTATCAACTCACAGCCGTAGGAGCGCCCGGGCCGAATCTGTACATCGCACGAGAAGAATCCGGAAATCAGTTCACGATTGCTGGCGGAACGAAGGGGATGAAAGTATCGTGGCAAATCACCGGCGTGAGAAAAGATGCTTGGGCAGAACAGCATCGCATCCCGGTCGAGGAAAACAAGGTTGGCTTTGAAAAGGGACGGTTTCTGCATCCGACGGAGCACGGAATGCCGGAGTCTGCTGGAATATCCCCTGTATCGTTGCAGGCAAAATCAAAAGGAGATAAATAACGTGAACTGCCCGACGAAACAGATAATGTCAAAGGTGAAGTCATGAGAATACTCACGATGGTAAGCATGCTGATAGTCAGCCTGGTGATTGCACAAGCGCAACCGTATAGCATCCGGCAGCTCACTCTCAGTAGCGGCGGTAACACAGGAAGTTCGAACTCTTATTCTTCAACGACTGTCGCCGGACAACCTGCCATTGGAGAGGGTGGTTCATCAACCTATTCCCAACAAGGCGGTTTCTGGCAACCGACAATCATCGCCCAACAGGCGTCAACAGAATCCGTTGCCGTGAGAAATCGCTGGAATATGGTTTCAGTGCCTCTGACCGTCAACAACTATGCGAAAACCGCATTGTACCCGACGGCGACATCAGCGGCATTCGCTTACGCGGGAGGGTATGTTTCTACTTCCACCCTCGCCAACGGTAAAGGGTACTGGATAAAATTCGGTGGAAATCAGTCGATTCCAATGACCGGGTTTTTGAGGGCGACAGATACGGTCGATGTTTTCACGGGATGGAATTTAATCGGGTCGATTTCTCAGTCAATTCCCGTCAGCGGCATCACTTCTCTTCCATTAGGAATTGTCACCTCGCAATTCTTTGGATATTCGGCTGCATACCAGAGGAGCGTAACTATCGAACCGGGGAAAGCCTACTGGGTAAAAGTGAATCAGAATGGTAAGCTCATTTTATCTTCATCCTCAAATTCACCACGAACAGAGATGAAGATCAGGATTGTACAGACGGGAGAACTTCCTCCTCCACCCCCCGATGCAAGTCCTGACCTTGCAGTCGAGAACGTTCCTCAAACTTTTGCTCTCCACCAAAATTTTCCAAATCCGTTCAATCCGACAACCGTCATTCGTTATGACGTGCCCGTTACCTCTGACGTGATGGTGACAATCACGAGTGTACTTGGACAGGAGGTGGGACGCCTGGTTGACAGTCGACAGGATGCCGGGTCATATACTCTTCATTGGGATGCCTCGCCGTATGCAAGCGGCATATACTTTTTCAGGATGACAGCGGGGGGGATGTCCGACGGGAAATCATTTACGGAGGTGAAAAAAATGCTTTTGATGAAATAGGTTCGTCGCCACCTGAGAGTTATCCTGTGACGAAGCCCGAGCAGAGTAGCTGCTCGGGCTTTTCCTTATGCCTGCCACAAGTTTTTATCCAGACATCTGTACTGAATTCCGCCGACGGTGTGTTTAGGTCGGATGGAACTGACTTGTCCTAAGTCAGCATTAGTTCTTGCCACTCTCAAAATTCGGTCGGTAGGCACCGGGCAGACAATCCGAGCTTGGTAATCGCCATTCTCAGTAATATCCTACCTGCACGGTCTGTGCTGGATGATTGTATCGGTGATCGGTCATTGGTACGATTATCGAACAATCTATTGACATCTTTTCAAACATTCTGTATATTGAGAACAAAAGGATAACGAATGAAGGACTTCTATAGCACCCTTGGAAAGCGGCTCAAGGAATTACGGGAACGACAGGAGATGAGCCAGGATATGCTGGCAAAAAAGCTCAGCCTGCCTCGACCTGCAATTTCACAGATCGAGCGCGGAGAACGAACCATCACCGCCGACGAGCTTATCAAACTCTCCGATGTGTTTCACATTCCCATCGAAACCATACTGGGTTTGAAAGAACAGCCGGAGGTTGTTTTAAGTGAAGTGAGAGAGAAACCACCGAACTACACCGCCCGACCAGCGAAACCGCAGTTGAGAATCAATGTTCCACAGAAGGATTTGCAGAAATTTAGGGAGGTTCTGCTTTACATTCTCGATCAAGTCGGCTCGAAACCCAACATCGGTGAAACGGTGATTTACAAGCTTCTCTATTTTATTGACTTCGACTATTATGAGAAGTACGAGGAACAACTGATCGGAGCACGGTATCAAAAAAGTAAATTCGGACCGACGCCTGTCGAGTTCGCAAGGATTGTCGAGCGGATGATTTCAGATGGGGAAATCGAAAAAGTCAAGAGCAAGTATTTTGATTTTCCGCAGACGAAATACCTTCCGCTCCGCAAACCCGATCTTTCAAGGCTGAGCGCCGCAGAGCTCAACACGATCGAAGATGTCCTGAAGCGTTTGTCGGAGATGAACGCGTCACAGATCAGCGAATATTCTCACAACGATGTTCCGTGGAGAACGACAAAGGACGGAGAGATGATCGAGTACGAAGCGGTCTTTTACCGTACGCGACCGTACTCGGTGAGGGAGTATCCGGAAGATGTTTCGTAGAATTGTCCGTCTTCCGGAGTTTGAAAAAGATTTCAAACGCCTGTTGAAGCGTTACCGCACATTGGAAGGAGACCTCGAGACCTTTTTGAATGCTGCACTGGTAGATTATCACAAGAATGGAATTGACAACGGCGGAATCGTAGAGATTTCGGGGATTGGCTTTCAACATCCGAAACTGTACAAAGCGCGAAAGTTTGCCTGCCGTTCTCTCAAAGGAAAAGGAGTTCATTCGGGCATACGCGTGATTTATGCATATCTTGAAGATGAGGATAAAATTGAGCTGATCGAGATGTACTATAAAGGGGATAAGGAAAGTGAGGACAGGAAGCGAATTGAGAAGCGATTTTTGACAGACCGGTTTGGTTGATCAAAAACATACGAACCGGCATGGCAGTCGTCGGCCGTCAGCAAGTTGAAACTCATTGCCATTTTGGTTAGTTTGGTACCATTCTTCTTGGATTTTTGTAACGCATGATCGGTCAAAGAATCTCTTACTACGAGATACGCGAGAAGCTTGGTGAAGGCGGAATGGGTGTGGTGTATAAAGCCGAAGACACAAAGCTCAAACGTTTCGTTGCGCTGAAATTCCTTCCTTCTCACCTTTCTACTTCGGGGCAGGAGAAGGCGCGATTCATTCAGGAAGCGCAGGCAGCTTCGGCCATCAACCATCCGAATGTCTGCACTATCTACTCCGTAGACGAATACGAGGGTAATCTTTTTGTTGCGATGGAGTTTGTGGATGGACGGACTCTTCGAGATATGTTCACTCGGCAGGATGAGGGCGCGTCGCCCCTGACGGCAAGACAGGCAATCGACATTGGAATCCAGATCGCCGAAGGTCTGGCCGCCGCGCATGAGAAGGGTGTCGTTCACAGGGACATAAAGCCCGAGAATATTATGATCCGGAAAGATGGCATTGTCCAGATCATGGATTTCGGTTTGGCGAAGATCCGTCACGCTTCGAGTAAGATTAACCGTTTAACGAAGGAAGGAAGTACCCTCGGAACAGCCGGGTATATGTCGCCTGAACAAATACAGGGACAGGATACCGATCACCGTTCGGATATATTCTCACTCGGCGTCGTTTTGTATGAAATGTTCACCGGCCAACTGCCGTTCAAGGGCGTCCACGAGACAGCCTTGCTTTATGAGATCGTGAATGTGGATCCGGCGCCAATGTCAACGGTCAATCCGGGCATCGATCCCGAGCTGGATAGAATCGTGCTGGAGTGCTTGCAGAAAGAACCCTCCGAGCGACATCAATCGGTAGCCGAAATCTCGAAGGACTTCAAGCGATTCAAGCGGGAATCCGGACGGCAGACAGTGAGCAGGGTGACAACGGCCCGACAACCCCTCAGATCTCCGGCTATCAATCAGCCGTCATCATTTGCGCTGGAGGCGAAGCGCGGAGTTCCCTGGCCGGTCGTTTCGATTGTTCTTTCACTCCTATTGCTTGCGTCAGGACTGATGCTCTGGAGACGGCCCGCGCCAAATGCTCCCAGCCTCCGGCTTTCGGTTTCCCTGCCGGCGGAGCAAGCCATTGAGACGGAAAGCCTTCCGGTAGTCGCAATCTCCCCCGATGGATCCCGCGTTGTATACAAGGCCGACAGGAAACTCTACCAGCGCCGGCTCGACAACTTTGACACCGAACCCATAGCGGGGACCGATGACGCGACAAGCCCCTTCTTTTCTCCCGATGGTCGCTGGCTCGGCTTCTTCGCCGGCGGCAAGCTCAAGAAAGTGGCACTCAGTGGCGGCTCGCCTGTCATCCTGATGGACCGCGCCACAGAGGCTCGCGGTGCAACGTGGTCGACAGGCGATATCATCGTCTTCGCACCACGTGCCGGTGACGGTCTCTTTCGCATCCGATCCGATGGAGGCGGCTTGCGTCAGTTGACGTCACCCGACACTGGTCGCAACGAGCGAAGTCATCGGTGGCCGCGTTTTCTGCCTGATGGCAAGACGGTGTGCTTCACCATCGGGACGATGGACAGTCCGGACTACTATGAGGATGCTTCGATTGCATCCGTGAACGTCGAGACCGGTGAACGCACGAACATCATGGCTGGTGCCAGCACGGCAACAAGCATTTCGACGGGATACCTGGTGTATTCACACAACGGAGATTTATATGCCGCCCCGTTCGACCTTTCGAACATCAAGGTTACCGGTTCCGCGTTCCCCGTTGCTGAAAGGATTTCCGGTGAGCAAACGACGGGTGCAATGAACTATTCGATTTCCACAACCGGAGTTCTGGCATACGTGCCGGGGCAAATCGCAGGAAATGAACATCGGGATCTGGTGCTCGTCGACTTGAATGGAAACTATTCGACACTCCCCTTTCCTCCGAAGTTCTACCTGGAACCGCGAATCTCGCCGGATGGGCGGAAGGTAGCAGTGGTCGTCGGTTCAGAAAAGGATTTTGATATCTGGATTTGCGATCTCCAACAGAAGACAATGAGCCGCTTCACATCCGGAGGCTCCAACCGCTCTCCCGTGTGGTCTCCGGATGGACAGAGGATCGCCTATTCCGATAACGATCCCTCGAAACTTGCGGTCGTGATTCGCCGGGCCGATGGCGGGGGATCTCCGGAATCGATACCAATCGGATACCGGAATTACGTCAATGACTGGTCGAGTGACGGCAAAATCTTGATAGTCAGCGGGTCGACTCCGAATGCAGCAGGAAACATTTACGTGGTGCCGCTTGCGGGTGATCGCAAGCCATTGGTGTGGAACGAAACGAAGTTTGATGAATACCAGGGCAGTCTATCGCCCGACGGCAAATGGCTTTCCTACATCTACCGCGAGCACGGCACCGTAGGGGGTACCGTCGTTCGATCATTCCCAAAAGGGGATGCCCGGTGGCAGATTTCGGTGGGAGGGGTTGCTGAATCTCATTGGTCGAGGGACGGCAGGGTGCTCTACTATGTGACGCAGGAGGGACTTGTCGCGGTTCCCGTTACATCCGGGCAATCGCTGACATTCGGGCAAGCACGTGTAGTCCTCAAGGGTTATCGGCGCCTCGGCCTCGAAAGCGCCATGTCATTTGATCTTGCACCCGACCAGCGACACATTCTTGCCACAAGGGAGAGCGGAGAATCCAGCGGGGTGCCGCAGATCAATGTGATTACGAATTTCTACGACGAGATACAAAAGGCTGTAAGTTCACCGAGGTAACCGGACGCGTGATCGGACGATTCAGAAATAACACTTAGCCGCGCTCGGGGGGCATGTTCTGTGCACTTTCGTCGCAATCGGGATCGATAAACTGTCCGGCAATCCGACCCAACATTTCGTCAGCGCCATGCGGAGACGCGCTCCGGAAGGCTGTTGACTCCTAATCGAGTGCAGAGAGGCTTCAAACTTCGTTTCGCGCCCCGCCACCGCAGATCAGTAAGCTTCTCGCGAAGCGGAACATCCTCACGGAGGGTCGCCAATGTGCGAAACAAAAGCGCCTCGTCACGGTGCCCTTCAAGATTTTCCGAAAGATATTGTGCTCGGCCTACAGGGACTCCCCACTTTTGAAAGTTCGTCGGGATTCTTTCCAAATGCCTGAAGCGTGCAAGGACGGCAGAAGTCGATTTTTCCCCCCAACCTTGAATACCCGGGTAACCATCTGCGGAGTCCCCTACCAGCGCCAGCCAGTCCGGGATTGACTCCGGCCGCACGCCGAACTTTTCTACGACACCTTTCTCATCAAGCACGATCTCACGGCGCCGGTCCCAGCAAACTACTTTCTTGCCTCGCACCGACTGGGCCAGATCTTTGTCCGGAGAACATATGACCACCTGCCCGACTCCGTTGACATCCTTGAAGCGCGATGCTGCAGTTGCAAGAGCGTCATCCGCTTCGAACTCTACCATGGGCCAAACGACAATGCCCAGGGCCTCGACCGCTTTCTCTGCCATTGGAAACTGTGCGAGAAGTTCTCGATCAACCCCTTCTTCAGTTTTGTAGCCGGAGTACAGCTTGTTGCGGAAAGACTTAATGACATGATCGAAAGCGCACGCAATATGGGTTGCCCCGCCATTGTTAAGCAGGGAAATGAGACTCCTCAGGAGTCCAACCGTAGCCCCGACTTCACGTCCATCCGGCGATTTCCGTTTAGGTGCACCAAAGTAGTTACGGAAGAGCTCATATGTGCCATCGACGAGATGTATTTTCATTTTCTAACAGGATTGATTGTATAGAGAAAATTCAAACAGGAAACTCCTGCTTCCTCAACGAAGCCCTATTCGGCTGGTGAGCGGCGTTAGGAAACATGTTTCAATATGGCAAATATTTTTCTCTTTTGGGCGGGACGAGAGATAGTTTTATTACGGGTGTCCATGATTACCCTTTAAAAATGAAATCCCGATCGCGCTGCTCGATCGGGATTTCAGACCACTTCTACTAAATTACAACCGCTCGTTTTTATGAATCCTTGCTCAGCTGCACATCAGCATTAATCCAGACATCGTCACTAACCAGAACCCCGCCTGTCTCCAGCGCAGCATTCCAGTTCAGGCCCCAGTCCTTCCGGTTTATTTTACCATTGATGCTGAAGACGGCCTTTTCGTTTCCCCACGGGTCTTTCATCACGCCGCTGAACTCGACCTCTAATCTGACCGGCTTCGTGACCCCCTTCATCGTGAGGTCTCCGTACAACGCATACTTTCCCTCTCCGCCTGTCTTCTCATACGATCGACTCGTGAATCTGATATCTTTGAAGTTTTCCGCATCGAAGAAGTCGGCGCTTCTCAGGTGCGCATCACGCTGCTCGTTGCCGGTGTCGATTGACGCCGCATTCATCCGGAAGTCAATCCCGGTGATTCTCATCTCGTCATCCGTGGATTCAATGCTCGCCTCGTACTCTCTGAATCTGCCCCGTACGGTCGAGACCATTAAGTGCTTTACTTTGAACCCGATTTCGCTGTGGGCCGGGTCGATAGTCCACGCTGTCTGCGTCAGTGTTTCTGTTGTTACCATGTCTGTCTCCTTTACTAAATTCTTGTTTGTTAGGGTCACGGATAAGGCCGGTTACTCGTATGTAATTTGTCCGTATTTGCCGAGATGAAAATCGGTGTACGCCTGGGAAATCTCCTGCAGGGTGTTCATCACGAACGGCCCCCGGGCCACAATCGGCTCCGCGTACGGTTCGCCGCCGAAGAGAATGATATCGGCCGGGGTAACCGAGCTGTTGTTGAGCTCGATGATTCCATCGCTTTTCTCGAACCCGATGAATTCCCCCCGCTTAAACTCCTTCTCATTTATGGTGACGCTGCTCAGCGGGAGGAATATCGCATATTCGAGCTCTTTCTCTGTTCCAAGAGCGAACTGCATTCCGGCTTCCAGATGGATGTGATAGATGAGCTGCTTCGAGTAGTTGGGGATCGCAGAAGCCAGGTCCTCATATCGTCCGACGATGACCTTGAGCCATCCGACATTTCCTGCCAGAACTTTCTTCGGGATTTCGTTTGCCTGGAGAGGAAGGTACTCCGGCTGTTCGGCTTTGATTCTAGAGGGAAGATCGATCCAGAACTGCAGGGCGTGTGTGAGTCGGTCGTTAGTTTGAGGATCGGGATTAACGACCTCGTCATGGATGATTCCCTTTCCTGCCTTCATCCACTGGACTCCGCCGGAGCGCACGATGGCATGATGTCCCTTGCTGTCGTAATGGTCGGCTTCGCCGTTGAGTATGTAGGTCAAGGTGGCTATGCCCCGGTGCGGATGCGCCAGGTTTCCGACTTTATGACGCGGTTCGTCCGGCGCGTGCTCGATAGGAGCTGCGTGATCGAGGAATACAAACGGGCCCACCGCTTCAACATGCATGTTTGCCAGGATGCGGTATATGGTAAATGGCCCGACATCCGCCCGGTATCCTTGCGATGTGAAGGTGATTTTCTTTTTCACTGTAGTATCTTTCTCTGTCTAGGTTGGACAAGCTTGCTTTCTTGAGTAAAAGATACGACAGGGGAGGGGCGAAAAACGATAACGTAGGTTAGAAAAAACCGTTGATAAAGATCAACGCCTCCGCCGGTTGTTGAAAGGATTCCCTACTTTTTCGATGTCTGGTGGCGAATTCGGCTGAGGGTTTCTTTGGTTATGCCGAGATAGGAAGCGATGAGATGCTGGGGGAAGCGCTGCAAGAACTCGGGATAGTTTTTCGCCAGGTCGGCGTAACGTTGTTCCGCCGAGAAACTGATCGAAGCGTGCACTCTTTTTTGATTGGCGAAAGCATGCCGCTCGTCCAGCCTCCTTGCCATTTCATTGATCGCCGGGAGTGGCTCCAGGCGGTTCATGTCGGCCTTGGTAACCGTAAGCAATTCGGTATCTTCCCAGGCATCGATATTGTAAATCGATGGCGTGAGCATCGTGAAGCTCTCCCGGTCGCCGGCCCACCAGTTCTCGATGGAGAGTTGGACAATGTGCTCTGCCCCTTTTCCATCGACGCTGTACTGGCGCATGGCCCCCTTGACGATGAACCCCATATATTTGCAGACCTCCCCTTCCTGCAGGAAGTATTGCCTCTTTCTTACTTTTTTGGGAACGAAGGCCTCCTTGATCAACTCGATGTCGTTCCCGGTGAGCGGAGTTGTGGAGTGAGAGGATATGTAGCTAAGGAGGGGTTGGTGCATTGATGTTGAGTGCTAAGCAAACGCGGCTGTTTACTCGCAAGTTTTGATTGTATTGTGCTGTTTGGCCAAACTGCCGGGTCTTCCTGTAAGAAACGTTGGATAAGCTATTCGTATGTTTGACCGGGCCTCTCCCACGACGCTCTCCATCCGGGTGTTATACCCTCAGCGAGCCGCGAAAGGCCCGCGCGCTGTAGTAAGAGGGGGCGCTGTTGTGATAAACGAATACTTTGCCGTAGCGGCGATCAGCAAAGAGGGCACCCCCCAGTTTTCTAATATCCGAAGGCGTCTTCACCCAACTCGAGGTTTTTGTATCGAAGTCTCCAAGTTTCTGCAGCTCCCGGTATTGTTCCTCCCCCAAAAGGTCAATTCCCATCGCTGCTGCCATGTCAACGGCGTTTTCTGCTGGTTTAAAGGATTTCCTTTCCTCCTGCCCTTTGCGGTCGTAACAAACACTCCTGCGCCCCCTGGGACTCTCCGGCGAACAATCAAAAAAGACGTATTCACCCGACTTCTTATCGTGACCGACAACATCTGGCTCACCGCCAGTTTTTTCCATTTCATTGAGCGACCACAGTTTTTCACTATCAGCCTCCAGCTTCGCCCGGACCTTAGCCCATTCAAGACCCTTATGGCGGCTCATGTTCTTTTCAAAACGGGCTTTCAATGCTCTCAGGAGTTCGTCACGCTGCTCCGGCGACAATTTCTTTTTGTTGTTCGTGATGTTTTTCATAGATTTATGTCACCTCTTCTGAATGAAAGTACCGATCGGATGATTGGCCGAAATTATCTCAAGGCGCTCGCTTGCCGCTGATGGCCTGGGGAGAGTAACAACCCCCAAGTTAGGAGATTTCGAGTCGATGTCAAACGGGACGACGATATCAATACGAATAAGGTTATGGAATTCACTCCGGATACACCAATTCATATTCCCAACCACTTCATTCGAGAAAGAACATGGACTCCGGTCACTACAGCGTGAGGGCCAAGGTGTGGCTCTATCCCGGAATGGCGGGATGGCATTTTGTCACCATTCCCCGAACACCTTCTGAAAAGATTACAAAAAAATTTGCATCGAGGAAGCGAGGATGGGGTTCGCTCCCGGTTGTTGCAACTATAGGAAAGACACGGTGGAAGACATCCATTTTTCCAGAACGGAATTCTCCCTCCTACATCCTGCCCCTGAAGGCCGATGTCAGAAAGAAGGAAGGAATAGAAAGCGGAGACGTTGTGAAACTTCTCATCGAGATCAAAGCGTGAGAGTTTGGTAACGACGGGAGGCTTTACCTGCGCGGGGAAAAGGGTTGACGGAAAACCCAACAACTGGGCCGGCGTTGTGGTGACACTACCTGAAGGCTTCAATCCTTTGCCGCAAGAGCCTGCGCGGGAACCAGAGCGGCTTCGCCCGCGCCCTTCCCTGCCTCTTCAACAACTCCCTTCGCTTCGATTGTAAAGCGCGCCAGAATGGTGTACACCACGGGGACGAGCACGAGGGTCAGGAATGTGGCAAAGAACATCCCGCCGACAACCGCAAGACCGAGGGGACGGCGAGATTCCGCCCCCGCCCCGAGCCCGATCGCTATCGGCAACACTCCGAAAATAGTGGCAAAAGAGGTCATGAGGATAGGCCTCAGACGGATGGTCGCGGCCTGGATGACAGCCTCACTCACCGATTCACCCCGGGCCCGCAACTGGTTTGAGAATTCGACAATAAGGATCGCGTTTTTTGTGACCAGCCCGATGAGCATGATCAACCCGATCTGCGAATAAATGTTCAGACTCTGGCCGAATATGAAGAGGGTGAGGAGGGCTCCGAATACCGCCAGCGGCACCGAGAAGAGTATTGTGAGCGGATGCACAAAGCTCTCAAACTGGGCTGCCAGCACGAGGTAGATGAAAACGACCGCCAGCAGGAACATGAAGTAGAGCCCGGAGCTTGATGTCTTATACTCCAGCGACTGGCCCGCATATTCTCGTTTAACACCCGGGGGAAGTTTTGTGGACGCAATGCGGTCCAGGTCGTCAAGGGCCTGTCCCAGACTAACCCCCGGAGCAATGTTTGCCGTGATCGCCGCCGAGCGGACACGGTTGTAGTGATTGAGCTCTTTCGGCGCCAGGGTCTCCTCGATCCTTACCACGCTCGCAAGCTGCACCAGTCCCCCGCTGCCTCGGACGTAAATCTCCCTGATCGCCTCGGGCGTGGACCTGTCCGATGCCTTTGTCTGAAGGATGACATCGTATTGCTTCGTGCCCCGCTTGAAATTGGTCGCGACGCGCCCTCCCAGGTAGGTTTCAAGGGCCGTCCCGATGTCCACGACTGACACACCAAGACCAGATGCGCGCTCCCTGTCAATGGCAAGCTCGAGCTGCGGCTTGTTGAGCCGGAGATCTGTGTCGAGATTAATGAGGTATCCGAGCTTCGAGGCCTCGCCCATCATCGTGCCCACGTTTTTGTTCAGGTCTTCATAGTTTTCGCCCTGCACCATGTACTGTACTGGGCTCGAACTGAAACCTCCGCCGAGACTGGGCGGGTTGATGACGAAGGCCAGAACACCCGGAATGGAGATTAATTGCGGGAAAAGTTCCTGAACAATCTGCTGCTGGGATTTTGACCGCTCGCTTCTCGGCTTCAATGCGAGGAAGAGGAAGCCGTTGGTGACGCTCCCCGGCCCCCCGAATCCCAGTCCGATGGCCGTGAAAAGCGCCCGTCGCTCCGGGAGCGCCAGAAGCCGCCGCTCGACTTCCTTCATGTATTTGTCGGTGTAATCCAGGGTCGACCCCTCCGGCGCGATGACGATTCCAAACCCGATGCTCCGGTCCTCTATTGGCACGAGCTCGCTGGGGAGGAATTTGAAGAAGACGACGCTTAGCGCGATCGCAAGCCCCGCCGCACCGATCATGAGGGCCCTCTTGCGCAATGCTGCCCGGAGGATGCGGTCATACGATTTGTTCAGGAAATCGAAGAACGCGTCAAATGTCCGGGAGGCCCACCCAGCCCCGGCCCCGTGCAGAGGCTTCAATATTCTGGAGCAGAGCATGGGCGTGAGCGTCAGGGCTACGAATCCGGATATCAAGACCGCCACCGCCAGCGATACGCCGAACTCGTTGAAAAGTCTTCCCACAGAGCCGGTCAGGAATGCTAGCGGGACAAATACCGCAACGAGGGTGATTGTCGTCGCGATGACGGCAAAGCCGATCTCGCCGCTTCCGTCAAATGCCGCCTGCATCCTACCTTTTCCAAGCTCCATGTGCCGGTAAACGTTTTCAAGGACGACGATCGCATCGTCCACGACAAGCCCTATCGCGAGCACCAGGGCTAGGAGCGTGAGGATGTTCAGCGTGAAACCTGCAAAATATGTCGCCGCCAGCGCTCCGACGATCGATATCGGAATGGCCACCGTCGGAATGGTCGTCGCCCGCATGCTTTTCAGGAACGTGAGGACAACGAGTATGACGAGGCACATGGCGATGAGAAGGGTCTGCTTGACCTCGTCGATCGATTCATTGATGAAGGTGGAGGAGTCATACGCGACGTCGAGCTTCATGCCCTCAGGGAGAAGCCCGGACAATTCCTGCAGGGCGTTCCTGACCTCGGCGGCGACATCGACGGTGCTCGCCTTCGATTGCTTCACTATTCCCAGCCCGACCGCCGTCTGGCCGTTGTACCGGGCCACGGTCCGCTCGTCCGCCGCCCCGACTGCCACTTCTGCTACGTCCCTCAGCCGAACGATATCGTTTTTGCTCTGGGAGACGATGATCGCCCCGAATTCCTCCGGCGTGGCCAGCTCGCCGCGGGTTCTCACGGAGAATTCACGCTCAGAACCCTCCACGCGTCCGGCCGGAATTTCCGCGTTCTCAGCCCGGATCGCCGACTCAACATCCAGCGTCGTCAGCCCGTGCGATGCCATCCTCTGCGGGTCCAGCCAGACTCTCATCGCATAACGCCGCTCGCCGCCTATAATCACAGATCCTACACCGGGGAGGCGCTGTATCCGCTCCTTGAGCACCCGGTCGGCTTCATCGGTGAGCTCGAGTCCGTTGTGACGGTCGCTCGAGAGCGCCAGCCACACGATCGCCTGGGCGTTTGCATCCACCTTGGAAATGATGGGGTCATCAATTTCTCTCGGAAGGTTGCCGCGCACGCGGGATACCCGGTCCCTGACGTCGTTTGCCGCCTCGTCCACATTCCGTGAAAGTTCGAACTCGATGGTGATGACCGAACCCTGCTCCCGGCTCGATGAGGTCATCGTCTTCACTCCGACGAGCGTGGCGAACTGCTCCTCGAGGATGTTGGTGATCTCGGTCTCCACCACGCTCGGGCTCGCACCCCGGTAAAGGGTGATGACCGATATGATCGGGGGGTCAATGTCCGGGTATTCTCTCACCGGAAGACGGGTGAACGCGATGATCCCGAAAAGCAGGATCGTGAAACTCATGACGGTGGCGAGCACCGGACGTTTTATCGACGTTGTGCTGATCTTCATATCAACCCCCGGTTTTTTCTGCCGATTTCCCGTTTTCAGGAAGGCTCATCGGCATGACTTTTCCCCCCTCCATGAGCTTCTGATGCCCCGCCCGCACGACGGTCATCCCGGGCCGTAGTCCGTCCAGGACTTCAACGACGTCCGACAGCCGCGTGCCGAGCGTGAGGGGTATACGGGAAACCGTGCTGTCAGATTTAACAATGAAGACGAATGACTGGTTTCCGCTCCCGAAAACCGCCTCGTTGGGTATGGTGACGGCGTTCGGGTGCTCGCTCAGGACAGCGACGACGTTGGCCGACATCCCCGGGCGGAATTTTCGCCCGATATTTCCAACTTGGGCGACAACGCGGGCGCTCCGGGTGGCGACGTCGATCAGGGGCTCAACGACGATGATTTTCCCCTTCAGCTGAAAGCCGGGGAAAGCAGTCGTGGAGACCGATACCGCCTCCCCCCTCGTGAGCCGCGAGAGGAATCTCTCGGGAGCCGAGAATGTGACCCTGATCTCGTCGATATCGGCGAGATCCGTGACCGCCTGCGCCGCCCTCAGGAACGTGCCGATGCTTACCCGCCGCGCTCCGACCAAGCCGTCAAAGGGTGCTGAGATTCTGGTCTTGTCGAACCGGGCCTTTGACAGGGCATAATTGGCCTGCGCCACCTTGAGAGCAGCTCCCGCATCATCGAGGTCCTGCGGAGCCCCGGCGCCCTGCTCGACAACCGATTTTACCCGGTTGAATGTGGCCTGGCTCTGATCCCGCAGAGCCTCCGAACGGGCCATCTCGGCCTTCAACTGGGAGTCATCCAGCTGTGCTATGAGTCCGCCGCGCCTGAGGAACGTTCCCTCTTGGAAGGGAAGCGACATCACGGCTCCATCGATCTCTGAGACGACGGTTATCGATCGTATGGCTTCAATGGTCCCGACCGCCTCGAATCTGTCCGAGACGTTTTGGATTTTTACGGGACTTACCTCGACCGGCATCGGCGGCATGGAGAATCCTCCGCCTCCCCTCTGGCCCCCGCAGCCCGCCAAAAAGGCAATAACTGCTGCCGTCAGCGGGATGGTTAAGTGCTTCATGGTTACCACCCTTCTCATCGTGTTTGTTCCCCGGGATATGTGCCCGATGTCAATTGCCGCAGTTCGGCAGCCGCCTTTGCGCTCCGCACAAGTGCCTGCGAATAACGCTGCTGCGCCGCCGCCAGATCGGCCCCAAGCCGCACCAGTTCAAATGCCGTCGTCCGCCCATTCTGAAATTCTATTGTTCCTATCCTCACCTGCTCCTGCGCCGCCGTCACTCCATCGCGGGCGGCCCCTAAACGGCGCTTTCCATGAGACAATTCCCTGAAAGATCCCCGGACGCGCTCTTCCAGATCTCTTTGCTGCTGGATGTACTGCTGCTCGGAGATCATGCGCCGCGCATCGAGGCGGTCGCGCTCTCCCAGACCGTTCCGTAATCCGATCGGGACGTTCACCTCAACTCCGACACTCCATGACCGGAAGTTGCGATTCACCGCATCGTTGACCGCATCGGAATAGCTCCGGCTCGGAGGGGCGGGGATGACGATGCTGCCGAGGCTGACGACTTGCCCGTCTCCGCCGAGGCCGTTTCCCCCCAGGGATCCGACCAGATTCACCGACGGAAGCGCCTCCCATGAGGCGGCATCGGAGAGCGCACGGCTCGCCTCGACATCAGCCCTGGCCGCCCGTAACGACAGGCTCCCCTCGAACGACTGCCGAACCAGTTTGTCGACGTCCCCTTCCGGGAATTCAGAGGGAGGGCTGTCCGATGCGATGAACCGCCGGGTCGATGTGTCCGGCCTTACGCCGATCAGAGAACCGAGCTGATCCGAAAGCCGGTCGAGCTGCTCCTCCCGGTCGAGAAGCAGAATCTCCTGTTCCGCCAGAAAGGTTCTCGCGGTCGCAACCTGGCTCGGCCCGATGAGCCCTGCCGCCGAGCGGAGCTGAGCATCCTTGAGGAAAGCCTGGGCCTGATCACGTATGAGTTTCTGCACTCCATAATCCCGCTCGGCAGCGTAAAGATCCCAATACGATTGCTCCACCTTCGAGCTCACAGCCAGCGCCTCCTGATCGTAACGGGCCTTCGCCGCATCCGCATCCCGCTCCGCCTTCACCAGGTCCTTGCGGGCGGATATGTGAAATCCCGTAAGAAGAGGCTGCCGGAAACTGAGGGCTCCGACCGCCGTGTATTGCGGGCTCAGCGATGCAAAGGAGGAGTTCGTGGCAAGCCGCACCGTGCTTAACGATGCCCTCACGCTCGTGCCCACCGGCAACTTCACCTGCAGGCCCGCCGTGCCCGATGTCGTCAGGGTATTCAGGACGGGCGCTCCCGAAAAGAACGATGCGGTCGGCGATGCGTCATCAATGTAGTTGAGCGTGAAAAAGGCCGACGGGTCAAATGTCCCGGCCTCACGACGCTCCACACCTAGGGCGGACATGTAGGCTGCCTCGGCCGTCTGAACAGATGTCGCGTTTGTCAGCGCATCTTTGCCGGCATCCGAGAGAGAGAGCCGCGTTCCAACCATCTGATTGAGTATGGTCTGGAGCGCGCTGTCGGGATTGGTGATGTATTGCCCCAAAACCGTTCGAACCCCGGCGAGAAGACAAAGAGATAGTATGGCAATTCTTATTGACATGGTTAGATCGGATCCGGGGTTAGTTGTACGGCGCCGGGGCGGTATTGCTCTGTTCCCAGTAGATGCAATATATTGACAAATCGCTCTTTTGCAAAATCCCGCGCAGCAAAGGGACATGGATTTTTGAGGACATATACATAAATTTAAATATGTCGATATAATATCTAAAAGTCAAATTGCAATCCTGCGAGAATCGTTCAGTCCCGACTGAGGTTATCGGGCGCGGACGTCATCGTTGCCACCCTCGAAACCAATAGGCCGGCGTGGTGAATTTCGTGACACCTGCTATTCAGCGGGAATTCCCTGAGAGCGTGTTCGGCAGCTCCAGCTTTCGGTCTAGAGAATTTTGTAGATGCGGTAAGTAACTTTTCCGGGCGTCGGTTTATAAACGCCGACAGCGACGACATTGTTTAACCAGAGATATTTCGTCGCCCCCGTCTCAAACATGGGGAGGATCCGTGCGAACAACGCCCCGCCTGGTTGCGTGAAGGCGATTCCACGGCTTGGCATGAAGATTTTCTCACCGTCATCTGTCTGTAGAAGAAAACGCAGGTCGAGGATGCTTGACTTATCGGGCCGGACCGACATCCAGTCGCCGCTCGGTGCGACGAGGATGCCCTTAAGTCCGGGGCCTTCAAAGCTGCCGCCTGCGACCGGTACGACTACCCGGTTGGCAGGGGATCCGAGGTTGCTTGCCGTGCCCCTGGCAAATACGATATCGAAAAGTAACTCGGAACGGAGCTCGTCGTCTTCCTCGGGAGGTCCTGACGACGCCGTCTTGAGAGCCGCTGCGGGAATTCCAGAGCCACTCGCGTCAACGGTCTGATCACCGGAAACCCGTGAAAGGAGGGAGGGGGAAACGGCTGCTCCAAATGTTGCCGACCAGAGAAGGCCGAAAGTTCTTCGCGTCATATGCCAGATCCTTTTCGCTGTAATGGGCTTGGTTTCAATGTGTGTGTAAACCACAATACTATAGTCAAGCAATCTTTACGTGCGGACTCAGCCTGTATCTTCCTTATCGGCGATCAGCGGACTTGATTCTCATCGAGAGTTTTGTAACTTGCGCTTCCCGGCCACACAGAGCTTTTACTTCATTCCAATTTTTCAGGAGGTTTTCTGAATTTTAAGCTCATCTTCGCTTTATCTCTCCTAGGCATTGCCATGGGAATCGCCTCCCTCTTCGGGCTGACGGGACGGTTTGAGCCGGTTCTCTGGCTGCTGATATTCGTCTTTTATGCGTATATCATCGCCCGGCGCACAAGTAAGTGGTTTCTCCACGGATTCCTGGTAAGCCTGGTCAACGGGATATGGATCGCCATCATCCACTCGGCGTTCTTCTCGACTTATATGG
The DNA here is from genome assembly GCA_964410105.1 of uncultured Chlorobiaceae bacterium. Taxonomy (GTDB): domain Bacteria; phylum Bacteroidota; class Ignavibacteria; order UBA10030; family SZUA-254; genus CAYPFY01. Next base: position 9,172 of record CAYPFY010000030.1, on the reverse strand, counting down.
AGAATAATCCGGATATGATGGCAGGCTACCAAAAGCTGCCTCAGTTCGTGAGCCCGCAGGCGATGATGCTGATCATGGGACCGCTTATCGGAGCGGGGACAGGTCTCGTCGCAGGCCTTTTTGCATTCATTGCCGGCAAGCTACTGGCTCCAAAAATGCCTCAGTGAATGCTCTTGAGGATTCTCCGCGCCTCAGCAAGGATGCTTTCGGCCGCCGGGGGATCGTAATTCGCCAGGACGATGACACTGTATCCCTTTCCGATCCCTGTCTCTACCCCTGCATTGATTCCAGGGGCGCCCCCCGCAATTCCCATTCCCGGGCGGGGACGAAGTTTCCCCTCCTTCGGATTCTCCAGGATTTGCCGGCCTCGCACTTTGTCCCATGTCAGCGGGTCGGTGAAGAATTTCCCCGCCTCAAACGCCCGTGTGAATTTTAGTAAATCTCCCGCGGTTGAATAGCCTCCGCCCGCAGAGTTGCCCCTGGCAGGTCTCTGATAAAGATTGCTTCTCCTCGGCTCCGAATCGTTTTCACGCGTATAACCCTCGCCACGCTCAGGCACCACGATGTCCGCCTCGTATGAGTCAGTGCTCTCCATTCCTGCCGGCTTAAATATATGCTCGCGCACGTACTGATAGTAATCCTCGCCCGACACTCTTTCTATAATGGCCCCGAGTACGACGTAACCCCCGTTAGAATATTTTCTTCCTGTTCCCGGTTCAAATTCCAAGGAATCTGTCGCGAATAATTGCAGAAAATCATGTATCGACCGGAGTTTTTCTTTGGGCGTTTGATCAAATTTTGCACCGAAAATGTCCCCGATCCCGGATGACATGTCAAGAAGATGTCTTATGGTGACTTTTTCCGCTATGTCTCTCCTGGGATAGTCCGGTAGATATGTCCCAATGGGCGCCGAGAGAGAAACTTTTTCCCGTTCGAGCAGTTGTCCGATCGCAATTTCAGTAAAGATCTTGTTGATCGACCCGATGTTAAACCTTGTGCCCGGTTTGTTCCGCACCCCGAATTCCTTGCTTGCCATACCGTAGGCCCGCTCGAGGAGGGCCCTCCCGTCCCTCGCGATGAGGACAACTCCCGAAAACTCATCCTTCGCTACACGCTGGTCAACCAGCCTGCGGATCTCCCTCAATGCCTGCTGCTCACTTACCGGGCGGGCCGGCGCCCGATCCTCCGCCTCTTCAACACGAATCGCTGCAATTTTTTCTCCCTCCCCCCTCAAGAATGTAAATTCATACAGGCCCCCCTTCCCCCGTATCAGGGCGCTGAATGAATTTGCGTTGGCCTTGCTCATCGCGGAGAATTCGAGTTTGCCCAGATTGCTGCGCATGCGCCCGTAGACGGTTAACCTCTCGTCAGCACTACGCTCCCGGAGCGCGGTTTCCGAAAAATTCTTATTGATGAAAGCCCTCATCGACGTATCGCCACCATTGAATGCGGCGATGTAGGCCTGAACAAGGTTTTGTTCAAATCCCGCTTTGACGGTGTCACCAGGCTGTGCGCCCGCCGGCGTCTGGATGAAGAGTAGTAGAACCAGAGCTTGTGCCATGTCGGCCAGTGATTTCTTGTGGAAATGCTTTGTATACGGCATTTAAGGGGGTTTGTTGGGATGAGGCGGGCCGGCCAGGGATCTTTGAATCAGCTCCTACCGGGTGGGTGTGAAAAACGAAGCGGAGCCGTGGCCTCTGTTACCCTCCGGCTCCGCCATGAAAACTTATTTGCGCCGTATCTTGGGGGTCTTGCCGATCTTGTTGATCTTCTTCTTTGGCATCTGGCTCTTTACCAGACCGATGACGTTCCCCTCCGGATCGGCGAACTGTGCAAATGTTACCATGTCGGGGATCTCCATGACCGGAGCTATGATCTTCCCACCGAGGCTCACCACCCGGTCGAGATAACGCTGCGGGTCGTCTACCTCGATATAGAATGTCGTATAGGGGGCCTTGTTGCGGTCTACCTGCCCGATACCCCCCTCAATGCCCTTCTTGGATCCTGTCTTGACGATGCCGTAGTTCATCGGGTTGTTGGCGTTTATGTCCCACTTGAACAGGGAACCATAGAACTGCGCCGCCCGCTTTGAATCCTTGGCGTTGATCTCGAAATGAACGATGGGTGCACCCATATGAAAACTCCTTTCTGTGAAGTGGTGGTAAGGTTACTTGACTCCCCGGAACCGGACAATGACGTTAATCTCAACAGCACCATCATCCCATCGGTTCCGCAGTTCTTTCTTGCCCCCGGCCGCTCTTTCCCCCTACGCAGTTTCTTACGACCGCCGTCGCCCATAATGAGCAGCCCGCGTCGGACATTTCGCGCTTGGAGGAGTGAGGGCAATGATGTATCTTTCCAAAATTTCCACCATGCTCCCCGGGGGATCCGGACGATGCCTTGACTTTTTTAAAAACTCCCGACCGTTGATGGGAAAACAATGGTCTAAATGGATTCTTCTCGCCCTTACGGAAGGGCTTTACCTCCTCCTCTACTCGGACATCGCCCCCCGGATCATACTGTTTGTCATCGTCTCGCTGGCGACTTCAGCCCTCTATGCCCTCGTCTGGTGGTTCCTCGCGAAAAGTAAAAACCTGCTCCCGGGATCAGCCATCATCATAGTCGGAGTGATTTTCAGGCTTACACTGTTATGGCTGCCTCCAACGGCTTCGAACGATCTCTATAGATACGTCTGGGATGGCAAGGTTCTCGCATCAGGCATAAACCCTTACTCCTACCCTCCCAATAGTCCAAAACTCGCTCCTCTTCGCTCGGGGGCTCTTCCCGATTCGGTTAATTTCCCCGGTATGAGGACTCTCTACCCCCCTGCGGCCGAGCTCTTCTTCCGCCTGTCATATGGTCTCGCCGGGGAGAATCTTACCCTGTTTAAACTTCCCCTGCTCGTGGCAGAATGCCTTACGATGGTGCTGCTGTTGTTATTATTAAAAGAGTTGAAACTTCCAGGGTACCTCCTTGCCCTCTATGCCTTCTGCCCCCTGCCGGTCATGCACTTCATGGTCGACGGACATGTCGACGGTGCCGCATTCCCGTTTCTGCTCGGATTTTTGCTTTTGTGGCTCAGGGGGCGGAAGTTTTCGGCGTCGGCCGCGCTCGGATTGTCGATTGCGACAAAATTGCTCCCGGTGATTTTTGTTGGAAAAATGCGGTGGAAGGGTGCGCTGGTCGCCCTCCTCATCGGGCTTTTATCGTATGTGCCCTTTTGCCTGGACGGGACTTTTTCGCTGGAATCTCTTCAAAAATTTTCGCTGAACTGGGTCGCGAATGGCCCCCTCTTCCGGCTCCTTTATGCAGCGATGAGGAATAATCCGGCCGCGCATGTTGTCTCAGGATTCCTCATCGCCGGGTGGCTCATTTACTGCAGTCTCCGGTACAAGAATGCCATCGACGCGATGTGCTCCTCCCTTGTGGGGTTCTTTCTTCTGTCCCCCGTCGTGCACCCGTGGTACCTGACGTGGCTCGCAGTTCTCCTTCCCCTCAGGTTCCGGTGGAGCAGCCTGCTGTTCGTTGTGCTGGTCAATCTGGCCGGGATTACTCTGATCGGTTACCGGCTTAACGGAGTTTGGGGGGAATCCCTTCCAATCCAGGCCCTGGAATATGCGCCCGTAGCCGCCGCGCTTCTCGTCGAATCGAAATTTTTCGTTATTGCTTCGCCCGCTCGAAGTCGAATGATGAGGGATGATCCATCTTTCCCTCCATCCTCATCGTCCATTCCTGGGAAAAATGATCCCCATCCTTAAACGTGAAGATGAGTTTTTTCATGTAGTTGTCCTTTGAGCTCGCACGGTTCGTGATGTCCACCATGGAGAAGGCCAATTTCCCATCCTTAGCCATATTCTCCGCACGCATGCGGGGCTGGTTCCCCATCGAACAATAGTGAGTCATCATGAGCCTTTTGCCGTCGAGATGATACATGGTGATCATCGCGCCATGCTCTTCTCCCATATCCAGGGTCTCCATCAGTGCCGTGCCCATGGAGACGAGTTTGTAGGTGATCGTGACCGGTTTTCCGTCGGAATCCTTTCCCTTCCATTCGCCGACAAGCGTCTTGAGCTGGTCGAATCCGCTGGAAGCCGTTGATCCTTCGGGGGGCGCACCGGCATAGAGCACCCCGACCGACAGGGCAAGAATCACTATTGCTGTTTTCATAAACCCTCCTATTTAATGATTTGCCGGGGCGTCCCGGCCGGATTGTGGAGCGGCGTTCGGGTAGTTTGACGCTTTCAATATATGGCTCGCCCAGCCCAGTGTCAAGAATTCTGGCTTTGCTTCTGCATGGCCGGTTCACTAAATTTTCCGAATTATCCGCCCGATCGTTCACAGTGTGAATCTATGAGGCCCGGATGATCGAAAGGGATTATGTGCTCCGGATGATCCAGATGCTCGCATCTGTTCTGTCAAAACTTCTGTTTTTGAAAAACTCACGGAAATATGACGAGGCGCTCGCCGAGATCGATGAGGCAGGCCAGAGGTTCATCGGCATGAAGTGGGTTTTCTTGCGAAACCTTTCGATAGAGCAGCTTATCGACCTCCTGGGCCGCGAACGGCAACTGGACAAAATGTTCGCGATGGCCGAACTTCTCCGGGAGGAAAGCGAAATCCTGGCCGACAAAGGGAATCCCGACGAAAGCGTTCTTCAGGGCATGAAGGCATTCAGTCTTTTCGCCGGGCTCGTCGCCGACGAAAGGAGTTTCTTGAAGGTGATGTCGGTCAATAAATTTGACGCATTGCTTAAAAAACTCGAGGAGTACGAGCTTCCGCCGCAGCTCGATCGGAAACGCTTCCGCTACTACGAAATCGTTGGAAAATTCGCAGCCGCCGAAGATGTGCTGTTCGATATACTTCCAAAAGACCCTACGATCCGCAACGAGGGGGTTGCATTCTATAAAAGGCTCCTTGGAAAACCGGATCAGGAACTTAATGAAGGGGGCCTGCCGAGAGAGGAAGTTGTTCTCGGACTCGACTCGCTGATGAGTAAATCCTAAAAATCCTACTCCGGCCTTAACCGCCTGACTGCCATCAGCGCCAGCGGGCCGGTCCCCACCGCCGCAAGGGCAAAATAGACGGCCCCAGGATGGACCGACCCCGAGGAAAGCATTCCCGCAACCGCCCCCGCTATGCAGAGCGTCGGAACGATGGTCATGACTATGAGCCCGCCGGACCCGAGCGGGATGCGGAAAGGGCGCCCCGCGTCCGGTGCCTTCTTGCGCAGAACTATCAGCGCGATGAATTCCGGTATCAGCGCCGCACTGTAGAGCGTAACATCGATGATGAGCAACTCGCCGAAATTCCACAGAACCATGAAACTCACAACTATCGCACACCCGATGATCGCAACATGCGGGACCCCCGCCGCATGATGGACCTGACTGAGCTTTTTCACGAGCAGGCCGTCATCCGCCATGACCTTCGGGACCCTGCTTATGACGAGGAGCGTTGACAGGAATAACCCCAGGACGCTTCCGATCCCCCCCGCTGCCAGCAAGGCTCCGAGCCACCAACCCCCTACCCGGAGCCCGAGGGCAGGGTAACCCTGCTCCTCCAGCACCCCGGGATCGACCGATCCCCCCGCAAGTATTGTGAAGAAATAGATCGCGACGATGATCACCATCGCATAAGACGTGGCGGTCAGGTAGGATTTTAATGGCACATGTACTTCTTCCGCTATCGTGAATGCGTTGTCCCACCCGAGGAAGTTCCACATGACGTTGAAGAGCCCGGCGCTCATGGCCGCGAGGCCCACGGGAACAACCACGCTCGCCTGACCGGCGGCCGCAGTGACCGAAGGATGCCGAAAAAGCGCCGCGGCGAAGAGGAGGAGGAAAGGGGCCAGGACCGCCGCTCCCAGCGTGACGGAGCCTCTCCCCGTCGTCAACGCTCCCCTCAGGTTTATAAGGACGCAGATCCATATGACGGCAAGATAAAGAGGGATCTTGTATTCCTCCGCCCCCGGGACGAAATATTTGAGGTATTGGACAAAAAGTACCGGGTAGATTGCCAGGTCCGTCATTCCGAAGAGCCATGTCCACCATCCCTCAAGGAAGCCCCAGCGCAAGCCCATGGCGGTTTTGACCCACTGGTAATATCCCCCCTCCCTCGGCATCATTCCGTTCAGCTCCAGCACCATGAGTATGACCGGAAGGCTCCAGATCACAGGGATTACCAGAACAAGTACCATCGCCAGCGGGCGCCCGACCTCCTGAATGAGAGGCTCCAGGCCATATGGGCCACCCGAGACTGTGAAGAAGATGACCGCGGTGAGATGAAGGGGTCGGAGGACCCGCCTGAATTGCATGGGTCAATATACATGGGATCCATTGACAATCAAAAGAGGCCAAACGTCTCCTGCTGCCTCGCTGAGCCCATGGACGATGCCACCGGACGGGTCTCGATGCGCTCCGCTCGTATATCGAACACTGTGGCATTCCCCGGGAAGTTTTATGCCAGGGAGGTGTCTATTAGGACTGACCCATTGACAAGCGATGGACTGCCTTCTTTAGGCCGGATTTCATAGGTTCCCAATTTCTCCATTTTTGCGTACCCGAGTGCGCGTGCCCTTGACAATACGAAGAATATCTGCTAGTTTGGAATCATCGGGCAATCCATAGTTCATCAAGAGTCTCGGGCGGTGGCACAGGTGGCAGTCGATCTCTTGAACCCAGTGTTTAGATCATTCACACGAGTATATCGCACTACGCGGTCTTTATTCCTGCGGGAATGAAACTTATCCCTGTCGATCTCGGCTATGATTTGTATTTCCACAGAGGGGGGATGGTGATGCAGAAAACGTCCCAAATCCTCGATCACGTTGCATAGACCTTCATGGACGAGATACTGGCCCCCTGTAGAGAGTTCGAGAATCTCGACCGAAGCTCTATGGCGAGAGGAGTCTATGATCCCATGAATGGGTTAAGAGTCGAGCGTGAACTTCGTCCTTTATTCGTTCTACGTGCCCTGCTGCTTCTTCATTCATCAGAGTGGAACGCCTCCTCATTTACATCAGGGGTGTATTTTTAAAGGATTGTCGCTACAGATGTGACAGATCCTAGCAAATCATTCACGAGCGTCAAGAGGATGCTTTTGTTAAAATAAACTCCTCGTAGCTAGAGAGTTGAGCTCTCGACCACTGGAGAGATAAGCGGAGGGTTGTCATGAAGCTGCTTGCGATGTTTCTTCTTTTCGCTGTTCTCACGGAAGTGAGTACACAAGCCCAAACACCATGGCAGTGGCTACGTCCGCTGCCGCAAGGAAATGCTTTGAAAACCGTGGATGTAATAGATTCGAACTACGTTGTTGCTGGAGGTGAAGCTGGGACGGTGGTTCGCACAACCGACGGAGGTATGACGTGGAAGGTCGGGTATGGTATTGGCGGCCGGATCTCTCATTTGGGGGACGAGGGGATAATCAGCTTGTCTTTCGTGCATCGCGATATAGGATACGCTGTTGCCCAAATTGGAGCTGATTCCGCTCGAATCCTTCGCACAGATGACGGGGGAGAAACATGGGTAACCAAAAAGACTTCTTCGACACGTCTCAATTCAATAAAGTTCACTGATGACAATCACGGAACTTGTGTCGGAAACAGCGGAACCATTTTGCAGACAACGGATGGCGGATCGAGCTGGATACAGCGGACGAGTGGTACGTCGTTCGATCTGAATGCTATAGCGTTTTTCAACGCAAACCTTGGTCTTGCAGCAGGTCATGGTGAGCAATTTCCTAGTTTTCAAGGTATCCTTCGCACAACAGATGGGGGTGTGACGTGGAACGCTGACTCGCTGGCGTACGACAACTGGGGTCACGTGACTTTTATCAACTTATCTGGCGTCGCCTTTGCTGATTCGAACACGGCTGTGGTAGTTGGAGTATCATCGCCACCACAAAGTTTGATTTTTCGCTCAACGGACGGCGGCATTACGTGGTCGGAAGTCCCCGGGGATGCGTTCGTTCCCGGTTACAACATCTCGTTCGCCGATTCATCGAAAGGAGCAATTATCGCGAGTGGATATATCTCCCGGACGACAGACGGCGGCACTACGTGGACGAGGACACAAACATTTCCGAATTTTTTGTACGGAATTTCATTTGCGAATGGGAGGTTCGGCACTGTAGTCGGTAATGGCGGAGGCATCTACAAAACTGTAGATGCAGGTGCAACGTGGATTCATCAATCAGGTGGCGACGAGAGTGGCTGGGTGGGAATATCATTTGCCGATTCGCTCAGGGGTATTGCCCTCGGGGGCTCACCTTTCCATCCCTTTGACCCAATAGTTCGCACTACTAACGGCGGAGCAACTTGGACACTAGACTCAATAGCTAATGGTCCGCCAGGATCAAGAGCGATCTCTTATCCCGATAAGGACACGGTGTTCGCAGTTGGCGGCTTTAGTTCATCGTTTATTCGAAAATCCATTGATGGAGGAGTCACATGGACGAGTCAATCACCCCCGTCCCCTGGGAACCTATACGCCCTGTCATTTGTCAATGGCTCGGTTGGAACTGCTGTCGGCACGAGCGGCACAATTCTTCACACAACTAACGGTGGCACTAACTGGACCGCGCAATCAAGTGGCATGGCGGATGCTTTCAATGCAGTCCATTTCATAAATGCCGACACCGGAATTGCTGTTGGTAGTGATAGTATCGTTTATACTGTCGACGGTGGGGCAACGTGGACCAAACGATGGAGCGGGTTAAGCCCCTACGATGCTCTTACTGGAGTTTATCTCATCGACGCGGACACAGGTATTGCGGTGAGTTATAACGGCTTCATTATCCGAACTACAGATGGCGGACTATCCTGGTCCGAACAATTCAGCACCCTCCCTACCGGTTACGGACTACGTGGCGTCTCTTTCGTCGATCGATATCATGGCGTGGCGGTGGGCGATCTCGGAGCAAGCTACATCACGTCAGATGGCGGAGTGACATGGAATGCCCACTTTCCACCGACGACTAATAATTTGGGAGCGATCAACTTTGTTCGTAGAGGAAGAAGTGGGGTTGCGTTTGCTGTGGGTGCCCGTGGGACGCTCATATGCTCGGCATTTTCTCCACTCAGTTCAAGAACCTGGACGGGAGTTGTCGACTCGTCATGGTATAATCCTTCCAATTGGAATCCATCGGGAGAGCCAAATCCGGGTGATAGCGTTAT
>CAYPFY010000029.1:0-34590 GCA_964410105.1 uncultured Chlorobiaceae bacterium | reverse complement strand
AACGCAAGGTGCGGATCGCCGCTTGAAATATTTACACAACATTTGCTATTGACTCTCGATCAGTGGTGTATGATAAGTTCCTTCCATTCTTCCCTGCATCTTGCTCAGTTTTGTATCAAATACCTTAATGTTATCTTTTTTGAAAGCCGAAGGGATAAGCTTATCTAAGCTAATAAGATGGAGCTCTTCCATAAGAAGCCGTTGTGCTTCATCAATCAATTCGTTGGATTCATCTCTTAATGCAAAAGAATCCATAACGGTTTTGTTGATAGAATGTTTAAGGGGAGGCTGGGGGTTTGGTATCGGAACGTACTCTAAGTGCTCCGGCTCTATGTGCTGGACGACTGCACCGTAGTTGTTTGTCTGAAGTAATGTTTGACCAATTTTAGTCTGAAGGAAAGCATATATGTAACCCGTATCCTCACCTTTTTTAGCACTGATTCTTAGCCCATCATGGCTAAAGATTTTATTGTCAAGTGTTTTCGAAACAACCGTGCATTTCCCAATAGTACCCGAACAAGTCAGAAGAATTTGATTTCGGTGAACCCGAAGAGAATCAATATTCGTTTTTGTATTACCTGAGATATATAAAGATGGCTTTGGGCAAAGTTCTGTAATTTGTGACGGCTGAAAAATTGGGAATTCAGATTTTTCCACAAAAATTCGCTTGAATCTCGGACGGTGGTAAGCATTCGCCATCCCATGTTTTCCAACAAGTGGAACAATTTCATATTCGCATTGTTGAAGAATTTGGCGAGCATGCTTTCCTTTAACATCAAACACGTTCGCTTCTAAACGAAGTCTGCGTTCTAATACATCGGAAAGAGTGATCGATGACCAGTTTAAATCACCGGCAGAAAGAAGAATGACTTCATGCCTTTTTTTGAGTGCGCTACTACCTCTTACCATTCTATGCCTTCACGCTTTTTCCAATCATTAAACGCCATTGCGACAAGAGGAGTTTGATCGTCTCTCAATCTTTTTTTTGAGGCTGTCTTCACTGTCCTTGTGCCGTTAGCAATTTCTCCAAGTTCAAGTATCTTTTCTACCTTTTCTGGCACAAGGATTTCATTGCCCTGTTTATCGCGTTTAAATAATGGATTACCTCTTTTATCGTGTCCTACTTTATCAACGATCGCCATGAAAATATTATAATCTGCCATTTGATGGCTTTGTGCCTCTTTATCAATTTCTTCTTTAGTTTTCTTCTGGAGAATAAGAATAGAAGTTTGAGTCCCATTGCGCGGTTGAAATGTATCTGGATGCAAATCAATACTTGCAATGATACGAGTACGTTGGACAAGCCATTGACGAATAAAACCAAGACTCGGAGAGCCAAGAATCGCGTCTGGCAAGACTATTGCTAATCTGCCACCCGGTTTAAGAAGTTGTAGACATCTTTCTATAAATAATTGCTCTGGCGGAGATGATGATTGGAATTTGTTTGTAATAGTCCAATTAGAATGTGGACTAATCTTGTATTGCTCATTTCTCCAAATGTAACCAATATTATACTGCTCTAAGATATGGTGATCTTTGATTGGAATCTTGCTTCCAAATGGTGGATTCGTAACAATTACATCAAAATATTCAAGTTTTGACAATGCTTCAACATTAATTCTTAAAGCACTGGATAATTGATCCTTCGTTTCAGCCGACCATTCGTGCGTTGGTAAAAGCGAATCATTACGATAAATATTTCCGCTACCATCATTGTTCATTACCATATTCATCTTTGTTGCTTTGACCAGATCAGGATTAATATCAAAACCGTAAAAGTTTGAGCCAGCGATCTCTTTTATTTTATCTCTCAGGCTGTTTTTTTCTTTATCTGACCATGATGACTCTTTGCCTTCAAAATCTTTTTCTGCTAAAACCTTTAATTGTTTAATCACAAAATTCATCGCGGTAACAAGGAAGCCGCCAGTTCCACACGCAGGGTCACAAATTTTCTCATGTGGTTTTGGAGCTATCATATCTACTCCCATTTTCATTATATTTCGCGGTGTAAAAAATTCTCCGCGATCCCCGCGCAGATATGCGCCAACCAGCTCTTCGTATGCTTTTCCCTTTACATCAATATCACTATCAAGCAAACTATAGTTTTGTAGTTCTGATACTATATAAGCAAGTGAGCGTGGTTTAAGCTTTATTTCGTCGTTCTTATCAAAGATTTGACTGTATCGTTCTTTTACTTTTTCAAAAATTGCTTCAATGCGTTTTTTGACAGTTAATTGACCGTCTGGATTAGAACGTTCAGCAGATGTTGTATAAAATTCTAATCGATGTGGGATGTTTTGTTCATCCATCGTCTTACAGAAAATCAGTTTCAAGAACTCAAAGAATGCTGGCTGTTTTTGTAATCCATCTGTAACATAGATGTGATTGTGGCAAGTCTTAAAAACCATCAGAAGATTATCTTCGTAGGCTCTTTTTAACTTGTTACGTTTTGGACGGTCAATATCTTCAATCGAACCATCGGAAGGTGGAATATCATTGTATTCAATAAATTCGTATTTGTCTTTAGTACGAACTTTACGCCATACCTCTTTGTATTTTCCGTTTGTCCACATTCCCCATTCGCAGTTAGGGCAAACAGACATATACGACTTTAATTGCTCGATGCCATCCGTTTTATTACTCGGCTCAACTCTTTCATTTTTACACTCAACAATGATGTAAATTTTATCTTGTGTAAAATCTTTTGCATCCTTTGGAAAGATGGCAATATCAACACGAGGCTTATTAGAGCCAAGTTTTAAGGTATGCTCAATCTTTAAGCGATCTCGTGAATATTTATGCTCATTCACGAGTCTTTTTTCAATTGTTTGCCTAACGTATTCTTCTGGAGTATCGTTCCGGAAAGTGCTATCTACATAATCACATATTTTGCCATCGGGAATGACAATGATTTCTGTCGTTCTTTTTTCTTGGGAGGCGACAGTTTTCATCGATCGGAATCCCCAGATTTAATAAGTTCTTCGTAGGTAAGTCGCCCCTCACATTGATTGAGAGTCTCATTAAATCGTTGAGTATCGTCCGCCTCTCTCGTATTGTAGCGAAATTGAAACTCGTCACAATATCTATGTAAATGTTCAGGACTCACTTTCCCAAGTCCCTGATGAACGCGGCGTACGACGCCGGATTATCATATGCCTCTTCCATTTTTCTTCCAGGATAGCCCAGATCGGTTTCTTGATAATGGTCGGCAAAGTCATCATTCAGGTTATGAAGCGTCTCGTGGATCACTGTGGTCGCTCGCGCGATTTCCGTTTCTATGTCAAAGAAATCGGGGTACAAAGTCATACAGGTAAGGCAGCCGTGAGTAGCTGCAGCATGTACACGTCGAAGGATGCAGTTCGGATCAACATTGAACCTAGGTCTTGGTGACCACCCGGCATTAAGGCGCTGACTCAAGGCCGCCTTCAACGCCTCGATTTGTTTAATAATCATGGACGAAAGTCTTGGCAATGAAGCGGGGTTTTCATCCCAGGCGAAGTGCTTCTCCAGCATCATCGATACACGAATGGACGATGCACTTCCAGGATCCTTCATAAAACCCTCCATAGCATCTTCTGCCCTTGACAGCCATGATCTTGCCATCTCGTATGAGTCGTCGAGTACCTTTTGTTGGGAACTATTAATCGTTGGATGTGCGTGACCCGGTTCATCTGGCTCTGACTTTGTGAGCAGTCGAAGCGTATAGACGCATTTAATTCCGGGTGGCAAGTGCTGGCCTGGTGGCACAGGACGTCCTTCGAAACAATCACGAGTGGCTCCATCTCGCAACTCCATATCAAACACGCCCTCCGATGCGGGGGCGGTAAACGGAGGTTCAGTGATCAATTCTTTGGCCCAGCTATGCTTCAGTGTTAATTGTAGGGTAAAAGGATGAATCACCACTCGTAAGCGGACCCCCTTCTTGGACCGACTTGCATAGAGAGTTGCGGAAACGTCAAACCTCTTTGGCGATACAAGGTCAGGGCCGTTCATGTCAATGTGTTCTATAACATCAACTCTAAACTCCTTCTGATCACATAGGATAAAATCGAACTTTGTGTCACGATGCCCGCTAGCATATGGTCCAAACTGACCATCAAATAAATTATCAAGCTCCCAGACGTCCTTCGTTTGGCTGTAACTGGTCGTTTGAATCAGGACTAGAAAAATGACATGAACTATGATGGAATGTGACACTAAAGACCCCCTTGAAACCAGTAATGGCGTAGCAGAAGTCCCCTTACCTGGCGACCTTAGTTAGGACTGACGTTTGGTCACCCGCCAGACAAGCCGAGTCGACCACTACAAGGGGGAATCCTCGTCCATCATCACGTCTATGGAACGCTTTCAGTCTCACCTTAGCCCGGATGTTTTTGCCGAGTAGAGTAGGAGTCTCAAAAAATGACGCCACGGGCCCAGATGCCATGGTGTGTATGAAGGACAACTCAGAAGTTGCGCTGCTTGGATCGAGGTAGAGGCGAACAAACACTGTATCATCTGGGTCTAGTTCAGCTTCACGTGCTCGGACGGGATCCGTAGTTTCCACACTTCCGACCTTAAATGTACCGTCAAAAATCTCGCCAAGATGGGACATTGGCCGGAGAAACCAACCTTGGAGGGAACCAGCGGGTGGAAGTTCTTCAGCGCTAATCGGCTCCGGCTCAGGTAGTGCGAGTCGATGACTAACGACGTCGGCGACTCTCGCAAGGAACGGGGTTTTCTCCCCAGCATTGACGTCAACACCCTGCAGTCTTACCATCGGTGCCGGCAACCCGTTGGGTGTCATCCCTTTGTGACAAAGAGGGATCACCTTTTTCTTCGAAAACCAAGCTGCACCGGTTTCAAAAAATATCCAAGGGCGACTGACAGACTCGGGACTGCACAGGACGAACGTGATCTCGCAGCTATTAATGGCCTCTTCAATTTTCTTGAACCAATCATCCCCGGGCGCGATCGAATCCCAACTTGTCGAAATAAAGACATCGACCGTATTCGGATAGAGCTTCTCGACGTATTCCTTGATCGCAGTAGCCTCTGAGTGCTCGGTTGCGATATGGCTTATAAAAATTACTTTCTTTGATGGTTCCAATGAGATACCTCCTATTTCGTTATCGACGCGAAATTTAACCATCTAGGGTATGAAATGCAAGGAAGTTTTCGTGAACTGGGCTTCAGCAGCCTCAGTGATCTCCTCCGCAAGAAGTGACCAGCGACATCGGCAGTGTAACCGCTAGATGAGAATTGGGGGTCTTGACAAAGTACAAGAAATAAACTCGATGTAACTGCACAAAGTGAAACAGCGCCCCTTGCAGGGCTAGACCGGTGACAGGCCCAAGGGAAAAAATGGCTGTCCCCTCCGGTATAGAGTGGACGCGTTTTAACGGAGACTCTTCTACCTAATTCAGTAAATGAAGATAAATTGATTCGCCATCAAGCTCGTCCTATGCCGTGAGCTTTTGCACGTCAGACAGAATTATGATCGTCCCGCGTCAAGCGAGAAGTTTTTCTCCACGTTTGCCCGGCTTAGTAACCATAGAATATTGGACGTCTATTCAAGGTATAAGAATTCAGTGGTCTCGACAAACCTCCAATGGCTTTCTGTGTCAACTCAAGAATACCTCGCGCCAGTCGATAACAACCCCAGTCTTTCAGACCTCAGCTGCTCAGCCACCCTGGTGAACTTCTTCCATTTTGCGCTGCTATTTTGGAATCCTTCTCGTTGATATGTCGCTAGGACAAGTAGAACGTGACTACGAAGGAAAGCGGTAGCAGAAGAATAAGCAAAAGCCCCCGCAAAAGGCGAGGGCTCTTGTTTACGAAAGCAGTACTAGAAGCGAGCCCGCTAATTGGTTTGAGGAACCTGCATATCCTGCATGACCTCAACAATGGTGCCGGTGTAAATGTGGAGCGCATCATAAACGCCTGCATTACGTCCCATCTGCATAGGATCACTATTGACACCACGGAACTGATCGAGCGCTCGACTAATCATTTCTTTCGGCCTAAAAACCTTCGGCTTCACGATTACCCAACGCTCCGCTGACACTTGGGAAACGAATTCGCTCAGAGCCCCGAGGATAGGAAACACGAGGCCAGGCGAAACCCAAATTATTTTCCCCGTTTTTTTGTCTCTCCGACAGGCACGTCCTCCCTTTTTTGTTTCCTCCCAAACATGATGACCATTCCACTCGTCGTGTGTTTCCCAATACTCATATTCATCAATGGCATAGGGAGCCATTTGAACGGTAAAATCATACTTGGCCTTTGCATCGGGGTCCGTCTCGCGCCTCTCGTACCACTCGGAAAAATCCGTTAGGCACTGTTCGGGGTTCTTGTATGCACGAAGCTTCTCCGAAACGGAATGATTCTTTGAAACATTAATTGGCATTAAGAGCCGGGTGTACTGTAGTATCTTTCGCGTGTCGAACACATTCTCATCTGTTTCACTCTTGCGGATTTTGATATCAGGTCGACGCTTGTTAATACTACGTTCGAGGTCGTTCAAGTGACCCCGGGCCCCTGCCTGTGAAATAGACTTAACTGGGGTAGCCGTGTTACGTGCAATAGCAGTTTCTACAACCTCCTCTGAATCCGAATCTACGATGATCTCTGCCCGAACGAAAAAGGGGACCTCTTCACCATTCGGCTTAAAATCCTCGCCATAAAATTCCCGGACCCACTGTCGAATCTCACCCTGCGACTGAGCTCCATTCAGAATGCTTGGATCGGTAAGGCGGATTGTCTTCCTATTGTCATCCACGTCAATATCTGAGGCTCCAATGACAAAACCACTATTACGAGTAATGAATCGCTGTGGTTCTGTCTGGATGGTGTTCCTTATTGCATCGTGGACGCGGTTACGCTTCTTGGGGTTGTATTCCGCGAGATAGCTACGAAGGTTTTCCTTCGTATCCAGCTTCAGGATTTCAAACGCTGACAGATTTATGACGAAGGACTTAATCCCTGTGAAGGTTTCGTCAGGACTTGTGGTATTGCGGAGTAACTGGTAATCGAGTTGAACGAGAGGGGGTATAACGGGTACAGCAGTTGGCGTTGACATGATTCGACTCCTTATATTCTGTTGCTACCTCCTAGAGAGTGGTCGCACCTGCGGCCCTCAATGGCAGACAACGTGCTAATGTAAGGAATCTCCGGGTCAAAACCAATAGGCAGGCGGGCTCTGTCCAGATTTATTCGTGAGCCAACGGGGACCAAGCCTTCCAATATGTCACGAATTTCTCACTGGGAATGGACTATAATTTTGGAGTTGCAACCATAGCACTCCGGACTCATTAAGGGAGGTAACAAGTAAGAGAAGGAAGTAGTTGGGTGCGGCGAACCGAAATCGCGAGATTAGCTTAAACTTAAATTCAGTCACAAACTCAGGGATTCAAGCGAGTAGCCGCGTAAATTGCCAGCAGGAGGGCAGTGTTCAAATCCTCACAGATCGGAGTTAGCCGATTTGAGTCGGCGGGGGGTTCCGGCAGGTCTTCACTCGATGCCTCTAGCTGCTAACATCCTGACGGTTAAGCGACAAAGTCTAATGATAAAATCTCCCCCGCTTCGAGCTACTATGTCCTCATTGTGAGGGGAGATATGACTTCGCTTGGGTGACCACACGTTCAGGCCCTGCTACGAGAACTCGCAATGTTCAACCGTTTGAGTTTATATCGGAGTGTCTGCTCGGTCATGCCCAGGAATCCAGCGGCCTTAGACTGATTATGGCCGAACTTCTGGAGTGCACGTTCGATAATCCCCTTCTCAATGGCATCAAGTGACTTGTCCAGGACGAAATCTTGTCCTGCGGCAATATTGTTTATCATCTTCACGACTTCTGTCTTCTCGTCAACAAGTTCCGGAGGTAACATAAATCTGCCACCGTTCGAAAAAAGCACGGACTTATCCACCACTGCTTTGAGCTCTCGGATGTTTTCTCGCCAACTTTGACGCACGAGGACATCGATCGCATTAATATCAATCACAAGCTCGCCAATCCCGATTTCTCTACATATCTCACCAGCGAAATGCTTGACGAGGATCGGAATATCTTCAGGTCTTTCCCTGAGCGGAGGAATCAGAACGCGATCAAAGTCTGTCATCTTCGTGTATAGATCCTCCAAAAGTTTTCGTTTTTCAACCAGTTCTCTCGGGTCCTCCTTCACTGTCACGATTAATCGTATATCAACCGGCTCGGCTTTTGTCCCACCTATCCGGCGCGTTAAACGCTCACTCATAAACGCAAGAATCTTCATCTGGTTTCGGAAGCTTGCTTCCTCAATCTCCTCCACGAGGACCGTCCCCCCATTTGCCAGCTCAAAGAGTCCCCTTTTTGTCGTGTACGCGGAGCCCTCAACTCCTCTATCATAACCAAAAAGTACTGCTTCTAGCTCCTTGTCATCAAGGACCGACAAGTTGATAGACATAAATGGCTTAATGTCTTCTGCACTTTGTCCTAAGGAGTAGATGTTTTTCGCGACCGCACCCTTCCCGACGCCTGCCTCACCTATAACAAGAATATCCCGCCTAGATTTAGAGAGCGCCGAGATTTGCTTCAGCAACTGGTCCACGGCCTTACTCTTGCCAATGATCGCGTATTCGAGAGCACCGCTATTCTTCTCATCGACCTGTTTAGGCTTTTTCTCTTTTTCCATTACATTCCTTGGGAGTTTTGTTGAGGATTGCCTGAAGTAGCTTGGAATAGGCGACCTTTAAAGGATTTGGCACTAAAAAAATGCGATAGGACTAGATTGTCGACCCAGTCCCGCCATCGGCTAATCTGATTAGGGTTCTCTGCAATCTCCAGTTCGTAGAATTCGCCCTGCACCGACGAAATGAATCTAAGCCTCAAGATGAAAAAGACAACCATCAACAACTCGGCCGATACAAAAACGTACTGTGCGACAGCGAATAGTTCGGTCATGGAGCCCCACTCCACACTCCTAATATAACCCCAATTATGGAGAATGTCCATTGAGGACATCAGAAGTAACATAAACATGATTTTATCGATGTATGCCCCTTGGGGCGGATCCTTCTTGTACTGATACCCGAAAAAGAGCAATATAAGCCCCACTAGGAACATATTCGTGTAAATGGTCTTTAGATAGAGCGGTTCCCACAGTATGACCATCCAGTTCTCGCCCTCAAGATAAGGAACGAGTTCTTCGATTCTCTTTTGATTTGCTTCAGGATAGAGATCTCCAACTGCCACGCCCTCCCGCCACGTGTGCAGCGTTACCGTGCTCGCAAGTTCGAGGGAGCTCGGTGCCTCCTTACTCTGGCCCACGAAAGTGGACAGTTGCTTCCACTGCTTTATGCTTTCGGTCGAGTACAAAAACAGCGGCTCCTTGAAGAAGGGATAAAAAAGAAATCCAACGAACGGAAGGACTAAGGCAAATGTGAAAATGTACTTTTGATACACCCGGAAGTGACTAAACAATAAATCAACTGCTAGGTAACAAACTGCAATTGCGAGGGCGACCGTGTACCCAATAGACAAGTATTGAAAGTAGAACACTGTGACATACTTGTTTTGCGGAAACCAGTCGGGAGATATGAATTCGTAGAAGAACGCGAGAAACACAACTGAGTAATAAACAACGAAATTCAAAAAAATGAACTTGTTTCTCCTATTCGGATCACGCTGATATAGGAAAACGGAGAGTACGAACAAAAGAGACTGAATAACCCTGTGGGTGGTGGCAGCAACCGGAGTTTGTTGATGGGGGAAAACAAGGGCGCTTAGAGCATAGATTATCACTATCCCCGTCCAGATTATCACGATTTTCAAAGAAAGCTTCATGAATTGCTCCTTGATCCGACGCTAGTGACAATTTAGCGTGTGAAATATATATAATTTGGTAGGTTTTGTCAAGGCATTTCGCATATTTTTTTATATACGCCTAAAAAAGTGATACAAGTCACGCCAAAATAGACCTCAAAAAAAACCACGGGATTTCGGCAAAAACGTTGTATGGGCCATATCTTATTACTATTTTTTACCTGTAGTTTTGTTCCTTGATTCCCATCGTTCCGGGGTAAATCGCCCAAAGCTAATTAAAAAACCGCCGTACTTTACGGAGTTAATTATGTTAAAATCAAACATTTCCCGTCGAAATCTCAAGAGATCTATGTCACTCTTTGTGACCGTGGTTCTCGTGGTGATAGCAAATATTGCGATTTCCAATGCTGCTAGCCAGAGAAACGTTCCAGCACTCCCCCCGGTTGTACGGCCAAAGAACGTGCCCGCCTTGCCTCCAATTATTCCTCCCAAGGGTATCGCGGCATTGCCCCCGGTCGTCAGGCCATAACCGTTTTGAGGTCAAAGCCCTAGTCGGTAACGACTAGGGCTTTTTTTTTATATTGGCACTCAAGTCTTCTCACTTTTCCATAAGGATGGAACCAGATCCCCGGAGACCCACCCAATACCTACTCCACTTAATCCTCCTTCTTCTGACACTTTTTACCACCACGATCGCTGGGATTCAGTGGCTGAATAAAGATCCATTTGAACTATCCAATTTTGGCGCCGGGTTTAGATACTCACTTTCGATAATGATATTCCTCGCGTCCCATGAATTCGGCCATTTCATAGCCGCTCGCCTAAGCGGTGTCTCAGTTACCCTTCCATTCTTCATTCCGGTTCCTCCTTTCTTGGTGAATCCATTCGGAACAATGGGAGCGGTTATTCGCATTCGATCGCCGTTTCCATTCCGAAGATCACTCTTCGACATCGGGATAGCAGGTCCCCTGGCTGGCTTTGTCGTCACTCTCGCAATCTTAATAATTGGATTCCTGACCTTACCGCCTAAGAGCTACCTCTTCACAATTCATCCGGAATACGCGGCCCTTGACTCGATTCCGAAGACTGGACTGACTTTTGGGAATTCCCTACTCTTCTGGGGGCTGTGTAAGGTCTTTGCCTCGTACGCCTTCGTGCCCCCCATGAATGAAGTTTACCATTACCCCCTTCTTTGTGTGGGATGGTTCGGGCTATTCGTGACGGCTTTGAACATGATACCTGTTGGTCAACTCGACGGTGGGCACATTCTGTACGCCCTGTGCGGGGCTAGGGTACAATCGTTGGTTGCCCGCGCCTTTTTCATATTCCTTGTGGCAGTCGGTTTGAGCGGTTTCCTCCCGGCTCGGGCTGGTTCCCCTCAGATCGGAACTCTTGGCTGGCTCTTGTGGGCCCTCATACTGCTATTCGTCGTGAAGCTTGATCATCCCCAGCTCATATTCCAGGATGAGCTGACGCCAGCGAGAAAAGCGCTGGGGTGGGTCAGCTTTCTCATATTCGTCGTGAGCTTTCCGCCCATCCCTTTCCTCACCTAACATGAAAGCACAAAGCGTTTGACTTTGACGCACCAATTCGTTAGTTTTCAAGTGACGGGAACAGAGATCACTATCAGGAAGCCTCGCACGACCCATTTTTACTGTTTGTTTCGGCAGTCAACGACGTAATTCAAAAAATCTCTGGGCAATACTCACCGAGTGAGTCGACTGTATAGACGAGACGACCACTCGGTTTTTTTATCCCCTGTGAAGTCATTCGCATTTCATACCCTCGTCCTTCTCCTTTGCTTCCTCGTTTCAGCTTGCGAAAAGGAGAAGAGCGGCCTCATCGATCTCAATTACGGATCGCCCTATCTTTCGGGGGTCACGCTCAACCACAGTTCGCTCAACCTCGACATCGATTCGACGGGCAGCGTCCAAAAGCTGGACAGCGTATCTTTCAGGATAACAATTCAATGTTCAGGGGTTATTCTCCGGAAAGCCTCTGACGCTCCCTCACATGCAATCCTGCAAATTTTCAAACCGGGCGAAACATCCCCATTCCTCTCTTCGGAATTCTCGGTTGAATCTGCAGGAGAAGACACCTTCTCGTTCTCCGGGCCGGTCTCCTTCATAATCCAGTACACTGACATCGGAGCCTTGCGGCTGGAATTCTCGGTGGTAACTGCCGGCGGGGTCTCGAGCAACCTCGTACAGCGATCGCTCATCGTGGGGCGCAAGATCGACCGTGTGCCGCAGATCCTTGATGAGAGCGTGCCGGACACGGTAGTCCTTCCTCCGGGAGATTCTCTCCTTATTAAAATGACAGCCACTGTCGGCGATTCGGACGGGCTGGCGGACATCAAGGAGGTCTTCTTCTACAGTCTGAACTCGTCGAACCCCCTGCAAAAATTTAAGCTGTATGATGATGGAAGCATGAGCACCAACCCGCCGAGCGGCGACCAGGTGGCTGGCGACGGCATTTACACGATCACGGTGAAACTGGTCGATGATCCGGTTCACCAGGTGCGGAAAACATACCGTTTCGAATTCCATGCGGTCGACAAGCAGGGAGCATCGGCCGCACCTGTCGTGAGGCAGCTGACCGTCATATGAGAAGGCTCCTCCTCTTTCTCCTGGCGACCATCGCGCTCAGTTCAGTCGCGGTCGAGAGCCTCAGAGCGCAGAAGAAGTTTCTGCATTCGTTTAGAATCAGCAGCGTCCAGGCGGATTCCGCGTCTTTTCCCCCGAGCAACAGCATCTCACATATCAGCGTCGACAACAATACGATCTGGATCGGCACGGGCAAAGGATTGGCGAAAAGCGTGACCGGCGGGCGCACCTGGATCGCATACGCATCCGACCCGGCCTTTGCCGACGACGGGATATTTGCGATAGGCGTCAAGGCGGACACGGTATGGGCATCGACCGGATATGATAAGGACATCGGCGACGGCGGCACCGTACAGACCGGGAGCGGCTACGCGTTCACGACCAGCGGCGGCGCGGCATGGCAGCACCGTGGGCAAACCATCGACGACCGGGGGGACAGCCTCATCTCGTACGGGATCAACGATTCGATCTGGATCCTGCCCGTGGTCGTGCCGGAGCAGAATGTCACCTTCGACATCGCCCTCACTCCGGGGCTTGTCTGGATAGCGAGCTGGGCGAGCGGACTACGCACATCTTCCGACGGGGGACTGCATTGGCAACGGATCCTCCTCCCTCCTGACGGGAAAAACAGCATCAGCCCAAGCGACACTCTCTGGACCTATGCGGCAGGCGACACTCTTCATCAGCGGAAAATCTGGCCACGGTTTGACCCGCGGCAAAACAATAATTTCCTGGCTTTTGGGGTTTATGCCGATCTGGATACGGTCTGGTGTGGGACGGCCGGCGGCGTGAATAAGTCCACGGACGGCGGGAAGAGCTGGCAAAAATTCAATCACCAGAATCAGGCGAAACCCATTCTGGGGAACTGGGTTATCGCAATCAAGAAACAGGATTTCCAAAGCATTCACCGCGTATGGACCACGAACTGGCGGGCGGAAGATACTCAGGAGGATTTCGGCGTCAGTTACACCGATGACGGTGGATCTACCTGGACGAACCTTCTGAAGGGTATCAGGGCCTATGATTTTTCCTTCAAGGATTCAGTATGCTACATCGCGACCGACGAGGGGATTTACCGCACTCCGGATGGGGGGCTCACTTTCATCCGAATCTCGGCATTCGTCGACAACGATGCGCATCAGGTCATTACGTCCCCGCAGGTATTCTCCTCCGGGGTGATTGGAGACTCGGTGTATGTTGGCACTACCAACGGGATAGCCAAGACGATTGATAATGCCTCCCACCCCTTCGGCGCCACATGGGAGATTTCACGCAATTACGGGCAGACGGCGGCTTTACGAACAGCGTACGCATATCCGAACCCCTTCTCCCCGTCGATCGAGCCGGTGAGGATCCACTACGGGGTTACTGCAGGCGGGTCCCGGAAAACGGTTCGAGTGGAAATTTTCGATTTTGGAATGAACAGAGTTCGCAGCCTCCTCAACGATGCCCCCCGGGTCTCCGCTGTACAATACGACGAGCCCTGGGACGGGCGTGACGATCACGGCAAAATCGTCGCAAACGGGGTCTACATCTACAGGATTGACGTCGAGGGGGAAGAAGCCTTGTATGGAAAAATCATACTGATGCAGTGAACCGGTGAGACGCCTCATCTACACAGGGATCGTGCTCCTAACAGCACAAAGCCTCATGGCGCAGGACGCCGGGAGGGCGGGTACGTTCGCGAGGATGGGATTTGGCGCGCGCGGCATGGGAATGGGAAATTCGATGGTTGCGGTTTCGTTCGGCGAAGTTACCCCGTATTACAATCCCGCCCTGTCGTCCTATTCCGAGGCACGCACAGGGCAGGCCAGCTTTGGCATCCTCGCCTTCGATCGGTCATTGAATCTCCTGAGCTACACCCAATCGATAAAGCCATCGGCGGGCATCTCATTCGGTCTGATCAACGCGGGGGTCGGGAACATCGACGGACGTGACGGAGACGGGGCTCACACCGAAGATTATTCAACTTATGAAAACCAGTTCTTCCTCTCATTTTCGAACCAGGTCAGCGAGGGAGTGTCGATCGGGGCGGCGATAAAGCTCTATCACAGCAAACTCTTTGAAGGCGTAACAAGCACCACGGTGGGTTTCGACGTGGGAATTTGCGTGAAAGCGACCGAGGACCTTTCGATAGGAGCGGCCATCCTTGATCTGAATTCAAAATACAAGTGGAACACGGAGTCGGTGTATGGGCTGGTTGACGGGCGGACGACGGAAGACAAGTTCCCCAGCCTCCGAAAGATCGGGGTGGCATACCGGCTCGGGCGCGGAATTCTTAGTGCAGAATACCAGAATTCATCGGAGAGCACGAACCTGATCAGATTCGGCGGCGAATACGAGGTCGTTCAAGGCTTTGCGGTGCGTGGGGGACTCGACCGGGTCGATCCCGGAGAAGATGCGACCGGGGTCAAGCCGACGTTTGGAATTACGGCCAAAAATTCATTTAATAGCTGGACGCCGTCGTTGAACTATGCATACGTCTTTGAATCTTTCGCTCCGCGGGGCATGCACATCATCACACTCTCTGCTGAATTCTGATCGAATGAACAAGCGGATCATCGCCATCCTCCTCGTTTCAGCCTGCGGTGCCGGCGAAATCCTCGGCCAGGCGGGGCAGACGGGACTTTCGTTCTTGAAGATTGGGGTGGGTGGCAGGGCTCTCGGAATGGGAGAGGCATACACAGCTGAGGGAGGGGATCCTGCCTCAATGCATTACAACCCCGCTTCCATGTCGCTTTCGAAAACACCACAGATCCTCCTCTTGCACAAGGAATGGATCCAGGGGGTAAGGAGCGAATATCTCGGCGCGATGACTCCCGTCGGACAATTTCGCCTCGGTTTGAGCGTCAATGCGACGAGCGTTGACGACATAGAGCTCCGGACGGTCCCGGGGCCCCCGATCGGGACATTCTCGGCCCGGAACGCGGCAATGGGGATTTCGGCGGCTTACGACATTTCACCCGACCTGAGTATAGGTCTGACCGGGAAGTACCTTTATGAAAAAATCCTGGTTGATGAGGCATCCGGAATCGGCGTTGATATAGGTGCCTCATACCGCCGGGAGAATCTGCGGCTCGGTGCGGCCATGAGCAACCTGGGATCGATGAACAGCCTGGCGGATGAGGCAACAGTACTGCCCCGCATATTCCGCGCCGGTGCGGCCTATGAACTGGCCCTCGACCAGTCGGGTGGATCTCTCATCGTATCATCTGATGTCGTATCGATCACCAACGAGAGCAAGACCCACGTCCATGTAGGAGCCGAGTACCGGTACAACACCGTCTTCGCGGTCAGGGCGGGCTATCAGAGCGGCTACGAGGCTAGAAACATCAGTGCGGGCATCGGAGTGCGCTATGGAATGCTCGCGGTTGATTACGCGTTCCTACCATTCCGGTACGACCTCGGGACCACACACACAATTTCGCTCGTTATAGAATTTGACTGATTCCAGGGGAGAACCATGAAAATCCTCCTTGCGGGCATAGCGTTGTTCATCTTATCGGCGGAAGCCTCGGGCGGCGAGTTGAAATGGCGGACATTCGACGCAGGGCTTGCGGAAGCAAAGCAGTCCAACAAGAAAATATTGCTGGACGTCTATACGGACTGGTGCGGGTGGTGCAAGAAGCTCGATAAAGATGTTTACGCCAACGACAAGGTGGCGGCGTACCTGAACAAGGCATACGTCATCATAAAACTCAATGCCGAGAGCAACGGAAAACTCACCTATCGGGACAAATCACTGACGGAGGGGGGGCTTGCGCAGGCCTTCGGAGTGAGGGGTTATCCCACCATCATCTTCCTCGATTCAAACGGGGAACCGATCAATTCCCTCGGCGGATATGTCGCCGCCGACCGTTTTCTCCCGATCATCATGTACATCGGCGACGACAAGTACAAGTCGATGACCTGGGACGAGTACCGGCAAAAAAGCGGGCTCGACAAGAACTGACATCTGATGCCGCGGCGCCGGCCTGATGCCCGGACCCCGAGCAATAACCTCACCTCATCCGCTCCAGCGTTCGAACCACATCCTCGAAGTGCCGTTGGATATCGAACTCATGGTGAAACACGCCGCGGACGATCCCTTCCTTATCGATCACGACTGAAATTCTTTTCGGAAACGGCAGCAATGGCCAGTCGGCACCATATTGTGTGCTGATGCTTTTGTCTGAGTCGCTGATCAGATCGAACGGAACCGAAAGGGAAGACGCGAACTGCTCATGGGAGGAGCGGGGATCGAAGCTTATGCCGAAAACAACGGCATCATGCTTCGCAAGCCCGGCGTATCCATCTCTGAACATGCACAATTCCCGGCTGCATCCCGCCGAAAAATCCCTCGGATAGAATAGGAGAACGACATTCTTTTTTTCCAGGAAATCTCCAAGGGTGAATTTTCCCCCTGAAAGAGTGGCGGCGGTAAAATCTGGCGCTTTCACCCCTGCTTCTATTATAGAATGCTCCTCCGCAGCAACTCCCACAAGAATTATGGCCGCGACGGCTCCCCCGAGTAACCTCCTCATCCTTTTTCCGCCGATGGACTGGACCGGGCTGGGACACTGACGTTCCCTGCGACCGGGGCCGGACCGGTTTCGATCAAGCGCACGACGCCGGCCATCACCAGTTCGGGCGAGAGTTCCTCCATACACGGATTTCCGATCGGGCATTTCGTGTAATTGCATGCAAGACAAAGCAGCTCATCGTTACGGATAATGACGTTTGCTCCCGAGGGACCCTGTAACTCAGGATTCGTCGGCCCGAAAATCGCAACCACCGGCGTACCCACTGCGGCGGCGATATGCATCGGACCCGAGTCGTTCGTCACCATGAACGAGCAGCGCTTGAGGCACGAGGCGAGCTGCTTAAGAGTGGTGGGGGGAGCCACGACAGCGGGGGATCTCATCGCAGATCGGATCTTCACGGCATCGGTCTCCTCCCGCGGCCCCCATACGATCAGAATACTCGCCCCGATCCGCTCGGCTATCATATCACCCAGTCGTGCAAGCTTGTCCAGGGGCCAGCGCTTCGTATACCAGCCCCCGCCTGGGTTAAGCGCGACAACATTCTTCCCCGACAAGCCGGCTTGATCAAAAAAACGCTCTGCGAAGGATTCTCCGTCGTCCGAGAGGGGAAAACGCGGTCTTGGTGATCCGACGGGAAGGCCGATGGCACGCAGGGCGTCCAGATTAAACTCGGTATTGTGCACCCTCCCCCCCCGCGGCTCTACAACGATGTTGTAGCAATACTGGCGCCATTTGAATCGGTAGCCAACACGGTACCGGGCGCCGCTCAGGAGGGCGATGACCGCGCTGCGGGGATTCCCGAAAAGATCGATCACGAGGTCGTATTTCCGCGACCGGACCTCCGCGACCAACTCGAGCGCGCTTTGGGCTGCCGGATCGAAGACGACGAGTGACGATAGGTCCGAATTTCCGTCCAAAACCTCACGGCTCGGCTTCTCGGTGAGGAAATCGATCGGGGTGCCGGGAAACGCTGCGCGCAAAGGGGGAAGAACGACGGTAGAAAGCAGGACATCGCCGATCGCCCGCAACTTGATGACCAGAATTCTTGAAACAAGGGACGAGTCGATGCTCATGCGCTAATATACCCAATCACCTCGTTGCATTCAAGGAACTCCATTCGCCGCCTGGGAGCCAGCATGTATGGTGGAAACCGACGCGGCCAATCGGGCCGATCTGCCGGTGCAACCGAAGATGTTTGCGGCTAACTTTCTGCGCCAGGCAAGAGAATCAAATAGAGTCGCATGATACGCAAGCCTATTCCGCCCGGGCATTGGGGGTTGGAGGCCGAAAAAGCCTCTTTTCTCAGATCGGGGGCAAGCTGCTACGTTATCTCGCGCAGGAGGAGCAAGTTTTTCCCGCCCGTTCGAGAAAAATGGGGGTGTGATTTCCTGAAAGAAACCTTTTGTTTGAATGTGCACAGTCTGAAGACTGGGCAGAACGCACACAGCGGTTTTTGTGCCCGGCAGACTGTCCGGCCGAACTGGATAAGATTGATGTGGAACGAATAGGATTTCCCGCGCGGAACGATGCCCTGCATTTTTCGAAAGGTTTCTTCAGGAGATTTGCTTTCCGGAGCGAGACCCAGCCTGTTGCAGATGCGGTGAACGTGAGTATCGACGGGAAAAACCTCCCGACCGAGAGAGAAGAGAAGCACACAAGCTGCCGTTTTGGTTCCGATGCCGGAGAACGAAGTCAGCCGCTCTATTATTTCATCGCTTGGTCTTCTGCGCAGAGATCTCATCTCCAGATCACCCTCCTCGTCCATCAGTCGCCGGAGAATTTGTTTTATTCTAGCGCTTTTCTGATTGGCGAGACCTCCAGCCCGGATCGCAGAGGAAATCGCGCGTCGGGGAGCCGCGAGGACACCCTGCCACGTCGGAAACCGCTCCCTCAGTTCACTATAGGCCCGATAACTGTTCGTGTCGGAGGTGCTCTGAGAGAGGAGCGTCGCGATCAGGGTATCGAGCGGTTTGGGACGCCGGCGAGGAGGAGTCGGAACACCGAACATTTCCTCGAGGGCTTGTGAAGTGCGATCCGCCTTGAGCCGCGGCCTCACGCGGGCTGGGAGACCAGGTGTTCGAGAGTCTCGAAAAGGTGGGGATTGGAATCTTTGCCGAAAAATTCCGAGTGGATATTCCGGACCGCGTCGGGAACTTCCGCGTCGGGCACCAGGAGGCAGAGGCTGGACCGTGAGGCGCCGAAGGACACCATGCTTATAGGAATGCCGGAAATGGACCGGAAGACCCTGGTCAAAAGGCCCGGAGATTCGCGCAGATTTCTTCCGACCAGGCACACGATTCCCATCCCCTCGCTCAGTCGGGCGATTCCGATCTCCCCCAGATCCTGGAGAATGGCGGGTATGGGGCTTTTGGAGTCGATGGCGAAGGCGTAATTATACTCAGACGTCACCGTCGCGGCGGCAGACACGTCGTAGCGGGTGAGGATGTTGTGGACATGCTCCCAGAGCATATACTGGCTCAGGCGTTTCTTCGGCGCCAGATCGATTATGGAAACACCCCGCTTATAGGCAACCGACTTGATGTTCACACTGTCGGAATCGGTAGATCCCGCAATGATGCTCGTTCCTGATAGGTGCGGGTGCCTGGAATTATAAATGTGCAGCGGGATATTCCGCTCAAGCGCGGGAAGCATTGTCTTCGGGTGGAGCACTTTGGCTCCAAAGTATGACAGCTCATACGCTTCCTCAAACGACAGCTCCCGGATTTTTTTCGGCGCCGGAACGATCCTCGGATCGGCGGTGAGAACCCCGTCGACGTCCGTCCAGATTTGTATATCCTCCGCGCGGAGCACGCTGCCCACGATTGATGCCGAAAAGTCCGAACTTTCCCGCCCCATAGTTGTGCGGCGACCCGATGTGGTGACCCCGATAAAGCCCTGTGTAACGGGAACGGACCCGTCGCGGACCAGAGGAAGGATGATTGGCGTCAGGCGTTCCTCAACCACATGCCAGACCGGGTTGGCGCGCGTAAAATTCTCGTCAGTGACCATAAAATCGGCCGTATCCACCCACCGGGCGGGGATTCCCTCTTCGAGGAAGGCGGCGGCAACGAGCCGGGACGAAAGCAGCTCGCCGAAGCAGCAAAGCGAGTCGAGTGTTCGCGGCGTCAGCTCCCTCAGAATGGCAATCCCGTCGATCAGCGCATACAATTCAGCGAGGGAAGCAGAGATTACAGACTTGAGGGATGCATGGCGCACCGTATCTTTCACGAGTGCATCGAGGATAGCGTAATGGCGAGCAAACAGCTTGTCGAGAACCGCCCGGGCCTCCGATCCATTTCCCTGGCACGCGAGCCTCCCTGACTGTTCGAGCATGTTTGTCGCCTCGGCGATAGCCGAGATCACAACAACCGGCTTCCTCCCTATTCTCTCTTTAACGATTTTGGCCACATTCCGGATTGCCCCGGCATCCTGCGTCGACGTTCCTCCGAATTTCATGACGATCATAATTCGCCTGAGATTTTACCAAGCCAATATACCATGCGAGGAGCGGACTAGCAAATGAAAATGCCCCTCCGTCACATAAAAGGGGCAGTCAGATGGACACGAGCGAGGACTATCTAGTGCAAAATCCGTTCGTGCTTGGGTTCCTCATGCAGAAATTTTTCTTTTCGTCGCTTGTTGATAAGGAAAACTAGGTACAGAACGACCATAAGCGCGACCCCACCAACGATGACGACATTAAGACCGAGAAATTCAAATGTTTGCATGAAAAATCGCGCTTCTTCAGCCCGCGGTTTATTCCGTGTACGAAGTTCCAGGCGAAAAGTTCACGGCCGCCGGAGCGGCGGCTCAGTCGGCCCTTGTCGCCACCGATTTTTGGGTGACTCGGGACCGGTTGTTCTCGCTTGCAGCAGTAGAAGAATCATCGGAGGGAGCCGCGGGGAGCGGGGCATTCTTCCCCGTCTTCCGTGAATTCCGCAGCTCCTGATAGAGCCGTGCATTTTCCAGGGCAACGGTCGCCGCATCCGCGAAAGACTCGACGACGAGTGTTTCTTCCTCAATGAAACCCGGATCGTGGTTACGGGCGACCACAATGACGCCGAATATCGACTCTCGGCCCTTAAGGGGGACGGCGATGACATGTTCTATATCCGGCTTCATTCCCGACGGGTAACGGGATCGGGGGTCCTGCTGGGCGTTATTCACGCACACGACTTTTCCTGAAAGGGCAGCGGCGCCGACGATACCCTCGCCCAGCGGAAGTGGAAATTTCGCGAGCTTGCGGGAAAAATGTGTCAGCTTGGAAAGGGTATGGGAGACGAACGCCTGTTTTGCGGGGTCATAGACGTAGATGCCGGCAAGATCGTGGGGCACGAGCTTCTTGACGCCCGAGGTGATCGCCTGGAAAATCCTTGAAATGCTCGCGTAGCGGAGAACGAGAGTATTGGTCGCCTGCAGAGTCCTGAGGCGTTCTGCTTTTCTCTTGACATCGTCGATAAGGCGATGCATTTGATCATCGGCGCGCCGCAGATCTTCCACATACTGGACGCCAGTAAGGTCACGGGCGCTGACAACAAATCCTGACTTTGCACCTGAAGGGTCATAAAGGTGGGAGAACGCGATGCTGAGGGCTCGGTGGGCTTCATCCCGCCTTCGCCAGATCAGCGTATAGTTTTGGAGCCCTCCCTCCTTTTGAAAAATCTTCAATCCCCGGAGAAAGGCGGGCCTCGTGGCGGGGTTAATCCATGCGAATGGAGGCCGGACCCCTATGATCTCCGTCGGGCATTCTCCGATCATGTGACTCATCGCCGTGTTACAAAGAACGACAACATTCGCTGAGTTGAAAACGAGCAGTCCATCCGGCATCGACTCAACGACCGGGCGGAGACTTTCATCGGAACTCCACCTCTCCTGAGAGAGTAATTCTCTATAGGTCAGAATCTCCGCGGTAAGGACAGCGCAGTCCCCGGATTCACGGCAGATTATGGCGTTTGCCTTCACCTTGACGGTCGACCCGTCAACCCTGAGAAGCGTGAGTTCACCCGTCCATTCCCCCTTGTTCCTCAGGCTGTTAAAAACGCGCGTCGCGTCGGCCACGCGCCGTGCCGTGGGGAATAAGGTGGTGACCT
This sequence comes from uncultured Chlorobiaceae bacterium, assembly GCA_964410105.1. Lineage (GTDB taxonomy): Bacteria > Bacteroidota > Ignavibacteria > UBA10030 > SZUA-254 > CAYPFY01. The sequence continues at coordinate 12,590 of CAYPFY010000029.1, read as the reverse complement.
TCCGGTCGACGAGATTCTCCTTACAGTATCCCATCTGGGCATACACGCTCGCGCTCGCATTGACGATATTATATCGCCGATCGAGAACGATAATCAGGTCACTCGATGAGTTCAGAAGTTCGAGGAGATCTTTACGCGGAACTGGCTCGGGTGGCGATTTTTCTGCTTTCATCGCGTGAGGGGGAGCGTACCTCGCATGGTTGATCCAGGGACTCTACTTTTTCTTACACTCTTTACCCGTTGTACCGGCGAGCGCATCCTTCTTATGAGTTATCTGGGTGGTGGCTCGACCCTTCTCGTAGTTTATGGGGATCCATTCCTTCCACTGTTCCGGAACATCCGCCTCGGCGAAGATCGCTTCAACGGGACACTCGGGGACGCACGCGCCGCAGTCGATGCATTCATCCGGATGAATATAGAGCATCCGGTCATCCTCGTAAAAGCAATCAACCGGGCAGACTTCAACACAATCTGTAAACTTGCAATCCAGGCAAGGCTCACAAACGATATAGGTCATGGGACAGCTCCGTTAGTGTAAGGACGTAGTGGAATGATAGGTATATTTACGCACTTCTTCTTTCAATGTCAACTGTAATAGCCAACACCCTGACATCGGGCCCATTGAAAATGTCACTGGCTCACTATTTTTCCAAGTGTGGACACTCACGGCGAGCCGCTATCTGCGGATCGGGCTGAGGTCACCATCATCTGCCGGACAGACCATTCACCGCCAGAAGAATTCTCTTCACGACAGAGTGCTCCGGGCATCACTCTGCCCGCTGGACGACGTTGCTTCCCGTAAGGAATTTGAGGACGGCTTGCCACGATCGCGAAAAAGCGAGCGACAGCAGACCATTCTGCAAAATGATCCTCACCATGGACCTCCCCTTCTCTCGCCTTCTGTTCATTTACCCGCTTAACTCTTTGCCGCCTTTGGGTCAAGCTCGTCGAGGAACGCGACGGCCCGCCGGAGATGAGGAATCACGATTGAACCCCCAACGGTCAGGGCTACGCTGAAGATCTCGAACATCTGGTCATTCGTCACCCCCTCGTTTTTGCACTGAATGATGTGATAGTAGACGCAATCATCGCACCGGAGAACCATCGAGGCGACGAGCCCGAGCATTTCTTTCGTCTTACCGTCGAGGGCGCCGGCCTCATAGGTGAGGGTATCTACGCCAAAGAACCGTTTAATGGCGCGATTATCAACTCCAAGTATGCGCTCGTTCATTTTCGTGCGAAATGCATTGAAATCATCGACACGGTTAGCCATGAAATCCTTTCTTCGTTAATGTGGGGTTTAAAGAAACCAACAAGATTTGTCCGCACTCTTGTGGCAGCGATTCCACGACGCAGCCGGACAATACTTCCGCGCAATGCCCTGCTGCTCTAATCTCGAGCCGAGCACGATCTTACCTCAGAAAGAGAATTGCCACACCATTGACCGCGACAATCGCGCCCAGAACGGCTCGCCAGGACAGAACCTCCCTATGGACAAGCTTCACGAGAGGGAGCATGAGAACCGGCACAATTCCCATAATGGTCGCGGCGATCCCCACATTCGTATGTGCAACGGCGATGAGGCTGAAGGTTATTCCTAGGAACGGTCCAAAAAGAGAGCCGAGGACGGTAAGCAGGAAGGCCTTCTTGTCCCGTGAAAACGCGCCATAGGGATTCCTCCCGGTGGCCAGCGTAAAGGGAAGCAGAATGATGAGCGAAGCGAGTATCCTTACTGTGGTTGCAACAAATCCATTCACGGGCGATTCTCTGAACGCCAATTTCGCCAGCACCAGCCCGCTCCCCTGGCCGATCGCGGCGAGGACGGCGTAGAACAGCCCTGCCGACGAAGTCGATGATTCGGTCGATCCGTTAGCCTGAGGTTGAAGGACAACAATACTGATTCCCAGGAGAGTGATGATGATGCCGAGCATTCCGGTGATCGTCAGCTGTTCGCCCAGTGTGGCATAGGCGAGGAACGCCGCGATTGCCGGGACAAGGGACATGACAAGCATCGTCAGGCGGGCTCCGATGTCCCGAAAAGCTTTGAACAAGAATATATCGCCGAGGACCAGACCCACTGCGCCACTCAACGCAAGTTTAAAGAATTGTGTACTGGAGAGATGGACGTCAAGCTGCAAGAGCAGAACGATCAGAAGAGCATAGGTGGCGGCGAGCACCAAGCGGGCAATATTTACCTGAAAGGATCCGACGCGTTTCGTGGCGGACGCAAACGCCATCGAGCTCACTGACCAGGAAATCGCCGCGAGGAGAGCGCTGAGTTCACCGAGGAATGGAAACCGGATCATCTGGTATGAGACAAGGAATTTTGGTCACGAAATGTATAAAGAAACTGCGCGACTATCAATTCCTCGATTCCAGAGCAGAGAAATTACGAAGGGATCCAGTACTGTCCTGGACGAACGAATGCCGAACCATGCCTCCCGTTTACGGCTTTGGCCCGGGTAATCTATTGAGTGACCCGAAACCTTGAGAAATCAGTCAAGCGATCGGCGGAGAACGCTTCTATGCGACTTTGGGTGACCTTTTCACGGCTGAACGGACGGCGTCCGTAGCACGAATCGCCGCATCACGGATGTGGTTATTCACATCATCCGCGACCTCCGAGGCTTTCCTCGCAATCTCCGCCCGCAGGCATTTGCCCTTCTGTGGTGCCAAAAGCAGCGCGGCAACGGTGCCGATCGTGGCGCCGGAGAGGAATCCGATCATCACACTCTTTGCGTTCATCGCGCATCTCCTCATATCTAATTGCACATGTTCAAATACTCGGCTCCCGACGGGAAGCCTCTTCTTGTACGAACGTGTCTGGCGCGCGTTTGGTTCACCAGAGGTTGTCTCCGCGAATATAGACAGTCGAGAGGTCGGCCTCACATTAATCCCCGTTAACCCCACAGAAAGAGACGATCCCGAACATCACCCCCACTCTAAAATCAGGATCCCGGGATGTTTCAATGAGAAAATGCTGCTACGTCGCCTGACTTCTCGAAGAGATGGGGCAAGTATTAAGAAACCATTGAAAAGAATTAATGGAGTGGAGCTGACTGAAAACTCCACAGGGAGGAACTCGCGGCATGTAAGACAAAGAAGGAACTGATGATCGGAATCTTATCAGTTCCTTCCGCTTGTGGAGCTGAAGGGGATCGAACCCTCGACCTCGTGAATGCCATTCACGCGCTCTCCCAGCTGAGCTACAGCCCCATAGGAGCACGCCCCCCAACGAGAATCTCTGAATCTTTGGTGCAAAAATGTAGGAAAAAAAGTCTCAAAAAACAATCTGTCGGTTCTCCCCCCCCCGGTACACACCTAATTGCAGGTCCGAGAATTTAGCAATAGCTTGAGGTTTTCTCCCACGTCGTAGAAGGTCTCTTATCTGACGGACTGCAATAGTGGATTGTAGTGTTGGGTAAGAGTAAGTGAACTGTTGAATACCCCTCGGATACTCACGGATTAAGGAATAAGCAAATGCCATCCAGCCGCATCGTGATACCTAATGAAAATTCTCATGAATGTACCTGTGGAATCATCGATATCGCCTGCAGCCCAGCCTACCTGATCGTTGATGAAGGAAATATTTTTAGGGCTGAAAACATCTGATCCGGTGCTGTCCCACTCCGAGGTCCATATCCTCCCCCCATCGGTGGACCGATAGATCGCGTTACGAGGGAACTGGTCAGTGGTGCCGGCAACCCAAATATTTCTTTCATCCACTATCGAGATATCATAAATCCCTCTCAGCAGCGCTACATTCCAATGAGCGCCTCCATCCGTGGTCTTTCTCAGAGGGCCCCAGCCACCACAGAACCCAATCCTGCTGCTGACAAACTTGACGTACCAATTCGGACCGACGTAGTTATCACCTATTGGTTGGACATTCCAGGAATTACCGCTGTCGCTGGAATGGATGATCAATGGTGGGTCGAGATTGTCGAAACCACCGCCGGTTGACCAGATATCACTGCCCTGAATACTCGTGGAGAGAAGCTTTTGACCGAATAGATCATCATATTTTTTTGTCCACGTTCTACCTGCGTCGGAGCTGTGGTAAACGAATCCGTGAAGGTAGCCCGGGGAGTCTGTGAGCCAAACGTTGTCAGAGTCAACGGCCTGTATGTCAGTGATGAGGCTAAAGGAGGAACTTTTCGTGTCGCGTTTTTCCCAACATGATCCGCCGTTGGACGTGTAGAATACGCTGCTGCCTCCCGCCACCCAGCCAATTCCTTCTCCTAGGAACGCCATTGAGCCGCGGGATGCCGAGTCGACTAATAACTGAAGGTTCCAGTTGCGCCCGGCGTCTGTAGTTCGGTAGAGTTTCATCGTTGGGGGAGTATTTGGTCCGGACGATTCGTCATCGAAGATCCAACCAGTCATTGCGTCGATGAATTTCATTCGCAGTATTGGGTTTTTGGGAGGCAGGTTACCCGGTGGGATGCCAAGACTCGAGGGAGTTTCGGGGCCCTTGCATCCCGTCATGATTGTGATGAATAGGCACGCGAACCCGGGCGCCAGAGCGCAAGTAGCCCCCGACATTTTGTGTCCGAAGAATCGGAGGTAAGTCACATCACACCAAGCGCCTGCGTAGCCGGCGCCATCAAGATGCCGCCGGACATAAAGGCGTTCTTAAATCCCTCCGGCCTTCGAACTATCTGCACGGTGTAGCGCGGCTTCAAGCGATCGGCAAAATAGCGCAGTGAGGAGTCCGCTTCGCTTGCAGCTAACTTTGCCTCAATGAGAGCGAATGATTTGCCTCGCTCCGTAATCAGAAAGTCTACCTCGCGCTTTTCACGATCGCGCACGTAGAAGAGTTGAAAGTCCCCGTGTCCGAACTCTGTCCACGCATGGCACAGCTTGAGCAAGTGCAATGCAACCAGGTTTTCGAATCGCGGACCGGCCTCACGGATCGGAGTAAAATCGAACAAATACACCTTTTCCTCCCGTCGCAAAGTCCTCGCAAGCTTCCCGGCGTAGGGGCGGATGCTGAAGAGGAAGAATAGACGCGCCAAAGAGGAGACCCAGTTCTGTACCGTCTCAAACCGGACGCCGAGGTCCTCCCGTAGTGCGTTAATCGAAAGGGGTGAACCAACCCTTTCGGGGAGCAGGGTCACCAGAGACTCGATTAATCCCAGTTCGCGAATCCGCGTGAGGTCCCTCAAGTCCTCACGCACAACGAGCTGTTCGTGCGACCGACTCCAGCGTCGAAGACGGGTTTCACTGCCCGCAAACAGCGGCTCGGGAAATCCTGTGAACCGTTCCAGCGCTTTCAGGGCCTCCTCGGCCGCAGCATTGTTCGGACTCGCAAGAATTGCCTCCAAAAAACCTGTGGGGGTAGAAACGTCCCGTCTGTTACTGGATAACATCTCTCCCACGGTAAAGGGGTGGAGATGATACATGTGATACCGCCCAAAGAGGGAATCGCCGCCCCGCTGATAAATGTCAAGCTTGCCGCTGCCTGTCACGAGAACTTCAAGGTCGGACCGGTGTGCGTCGTACAGTCCTTTGAGGAATCTTTTCCACCGCGGAAACTTGTGAATCTCGTCGAGTGCGACCCTGACCTTACCTCGTCTCGGCTTCTCCGGCTGTTTGCGAAGCCAGAAATCTTCGGGGTGACGAAGAATCAGCCTGCGGTCGGATTCAACGTCCCAATTGACGTAGACACTCGACTTTTTTCGTTCCGCCAACAGGTGCTTCGCCAGAGTCGTCTTCCCCACCTGGCGAGGTCCTGCGATGAAGCACATCTTGTCCTCTTCGTCGAGCAAACGTTCGATTTCAGGGGCGAGATAGCGCATTTCTATAACTATAGAAAATTGTCATGACAATTTTCTAGTAATATAGAAATCCTATCCGCAAATATCAACCCCCGGGGCCGATGCCTTCTTCCGGCGCACGTTCGTCGACGGATCGAGCACCCGCGAGCCGCTTTTGCGGGATCCGCACGTTCTCTCATTGCCCAGGGGTTCTTCTGACAGTGTCAACTCCTCGTGATTAACTGCCTCTTCGCCGAGCCCAAACCTTGCAAGTCTCTTTGGATTCAAGCATATTGGGACACTCCCTTGTCATAATTGGCTGACAGAAGCGGCAGTCGAAATGACTTGCAAAATACTGCTCTTAATCGTCTTACTCCACGGTTTCTGCCCCGCCCACTCCCAGCAACTCTCCTGGCGGAAGAAATTCGCTTCGACTGCGGTCACCGTCGGACTCAACCCTTTGAATCCCTCCACAGTCTTCGCCGAAGGAGAGTCCGGAAAACTGTACGTCTCATATGACGGCGGACTCAGTTGGAGCTACAGAAGCTCACCCGGAAATTTCCACTTCAGACAGATCGTCATTCATCCCGTGGATACAATGACGATACTTTGCGCGTCGACATTCGCTCAATCCCTGGAAAAATCAACGGACTACGGACTCACGTGGCGACCTGTCCTTTCAACCGTGGGACTCACGGACGAGACGATAGGAATAGATCCGTCTCATCCTGACACGATGTACCTCGGGAATTCCGCCAACAGCAGAGTCTATCGGAGCACCGATCGGGGAGATTCCTGGAGTCTCCGCAGCACTCTGCCGCGGAGCCTGGTAAGCCTCGCGCTCCGGCCGGACAGCACATCGATATTGTATGCGGGGACCAACGGCCCTGCGGTCTACAAGAGCCTCGATTCGGGGCTGACATGGAGACAGGTGTATAACGGCGGTACAAATGCCGGCGATATTTCCGCAATAGTCATAAGCCGGGCCAACCCTCTCATCGCCTACGCGACCATTGAGGGCTCTCCCGACACGTCAACGGGACCCTTGAAGACCACAGACGGTGGTGAGAGCTGGCAAAGAGAATCACTCGGTCTCAGCATGGCAGGCATCGCCATTGGGGAACCGGATCCTGATGATGTCTTCGCGGGATCATCCGATAATCGCACGACGGCGATCTTCGAGACGAAAGACGGGGGAGCCTCCTGGACCCCGATCAGTGCCGGACTTCCGGGAGGCGATCACATTTGGTCCCTGGCAAGTCATCCCGCGGATCCGACAGTAATATGGGCGGCCCTCACGCAGGGCATCTCTAATCCCGGCGGGGTATATCGGCTCGGCAGGGCCGATGGGGCGATGCACGGAGCTGTTTTGGCTGGCGGATCGAATGATACGGTGAAAATCGGCACCGTATACATTGCTGGCACAACCGATTCGTCAAGCCTGAGCCTTTCGGGAGTATACAGTTTTCAGCATTATGACGTGGACCCGCTGCCTCCGACAGCTCACATTGAGGCCTATCCGTATTACATCAAAGATACCACGCTCGGAACAGATTCCTCAGTTTCTCAGACCATTCTGATGCAAGAACTCCCCCTCATAACGCTGGAAGGAACCATCCAGGACTCTGCGCAACACCATGCGGTCAGGTCCACGGTGACGGTGGGGGTGACGACGTCATTCTGCAATGTCGGCCTCGTGTATCAGACTGACACATCAGGGCACTTTGAATTCACAAACATCGCTCAACCCTACCCCCCTCTCATCTCCGATTACTCCATATCTGTGGATCCGGCAGTCCCCTACGCCCCTCTCCTGATCTCCCCGTTGCACGTAGACACTCTCGGGCTCAGCCTCTCCTTGACGGTTCAACCTGCCGATGTTTTCGTCGTAGGCGAAGACAGTGCGGATTACGCAAGCTACTACCGGGCGGCCTTGGATTCACTGGGGCTACACGCTGTGCTTTGGAACTCAATCACCAAAGGTCCCGCGCCGATCCAACGTGCAATAGAATTCAGAAAGAAAACGGTGGTCTACTTTTCCGGCACGAAACACACGCCGCTTTCGGGGACTGACCTGAAGAACCTCGCGGCAGGTCTCGACGCCGGCTGCAATCTGTTCCTGACGGGTCAGGACATCGCGGAAAAAAACGATTCATCGGATCTTCTCGCAAACAAAATCGGCGTAAAATTCGGCGGCAACACGGGCGTCGTCACGGCTTTGGCCCAGCCAGGCGATCTGTTTAACGGAGAAGCTTTCTATACGACCGGCGGCGGCGCAAGCGACCAGACCTCGCGTGACGTCCTCACGATCATAAACCCGAGGGCGAGAGCCGTCCTCACCTACGGTGTGGCGGGCGTTGCGGGGATACGCGTGGACAGCGTCGGGAGTGGAGGGAAATGCCTCGTGCTCGGATTCGGATTTGAGAGCATCAGGGACGCTAGGAGCAGAAAAGTTTTTATGCAACGGGTAATGGGCTATTTTGACGGATCGATCGTCGCCGACGCCGGAGCCGTCCAGGGCATGCCCGGAAGCTTTGTGCTCGAACAAAACTTCCCGAATCCTTTTAATCCGCAAACGAGAATCCAATTCACCTTGCCCCGATCGGCGTACGCAGAATTGAAAGTGTTCGACATGCTTGGCAGGCAAATCGCGATCCTGATCTCGGAAGAGCTTCCCGCGGGAAAACATTCAGTCAAGTTCAACGCCGAAGGGCTCCCAAGCGGCATTTACTTCTACAGACTGAAAGCCGGCGCGTTTTCGCTTTGCAAAAAACTTATGGTACTACGATAGCGACCCCGGTTGTACCGGAGGGCCGAGGAGGTCACGGATCTTCCTGAGCCGGAAAACTAACCAACCCACGGGAAAATTCGTTGAAATTTCAAAAGGAGGAGGATATGCCAAAACAGACCCAAGCTTCCGCCGCAAAAAAGCACAGGATAGTTTCACAGAAAGAGTGGATCGCCGCCCGGAAAAAGCTCCTGACGAAGGAAAAAAAGTTTACAAGACTCCGCGACCAGCTGAGCAGAGAGCGGCGAAAACTCCCCTGGGAACCGGTTTCGGGGGAATACCTATTCGACGGACCCGGGGGAAGGAAATCTCTCTCCGATCTTTTTGGTGGAAAATCCCAACTGATCGTCTACCATTTCATGTTTGCGCCCGAAGCGAGCGAGGGGTGCCCCCACTGCTCCTTCTGGGCGGACCATTACGACGGAATGGTCGCTCACTTGAGACAACGCGATGTCAGCTTCGTCGCAATCTCACGGGCGCCGGTGGGAAGAATCGAGCAATTCAAGCAGCGCATGGGGTGGAAATTCCGCTGGTATTCCTCCGGCGGCAACCAGTTCAATTATGACTACGGGGTATCGTTCAGGCCCGAGGATTTTTCAAAGAAAAAAGTCTTTTACAACTACTCGGGCCTCAACATGCAGATGGCTGATCGGGAAGGGATCAGCGTTTTTTACAAAAACGATTCGGGAGAAATCTTTCACACCTACTCCTGTTATGCCCGGGGGATCGACATGGTCAACACGACATATCAATTCCTGGATTTGGCGCCGAAGGGGCGGGACGAGGACTCTCTCCCGGATCCCCAGGCGTGGGTCAGATACCACGACAGGTACGGAGAGAATTAGGATGAACCGGTCGAGCTCAATCCCTCAACACTTGACACATGCCGTTCGGGGTCATTCCCGGGGGAGGCTTATTTTTTATTCCCTTTCGGTTTTGGCTTTCACGCTCAGCGTGGCGGCCACGATCTACTTTTGCAGGCAAATGTCGGGGGGGATGGAAATGCCCGGAGGGTGGACCATGTCCATGATGTGGATGAGAATGCCTGGCCAGGGCTGGGTTGCCTCAGGGCTCATGTTCATCCTGATGTGGATCGCCATGATGATTGCCATGATGCTCCCTTCTGCTTTGCCCATGCTCGCTCAGTTCGGGCAAAACTCAGGATCGATCGGCCATTCCGGCAGCCTGCCCGTTGGTACCGGATACTTCGCTGTCTGGACAGCGTTCGGCGCGGCGGTTTACCTGCCCGGGGCGACGTGGGCGGCGCTCATGATGGAATCTGCACGGCTCAGCCGGACAGAGCCCGCGCTGGGAGCGTTCGCCCTCATCGTGGCCGGCGCGATACAACTGAGCAAATGGAAGGTGGGCCGACTCAACCGTTGCCGGAACCCGAAAACCTGTTGTGAGCCGGGGCAAACCAGCTGGAGAGAAAAATTTCAAAACGGAATTCGGGAGGGAGTATACTGTGTCGCCTGCTGTTCGGGTCACATGGTGGCGCTGGTCGCGCTGGGAGCGATGGACCCCATGGTCATGACTGTCATAGCGATAATCATCGCATCGGAAAAGATCCTGCCCAGACCGAGGATAATCCTCGAAATAACCGGATTCGTAGGGATTCTTGCCGGGGGGATTCTCCTTGCAAGAGCCGTCTTCTAGACTACCAGATCTTTACCCGATCCGCTGCGGAGCGCCACATGGGATCCCCTTCCTTGATCCCGAAAGCCTCGAAAAATTCCGGCATATCGGTGACCGGTCCGATCACCCTGAACTTTGGCGGCGAATGCTCGTTGCTTTTCACCTGATTTGCGGTCGCCTCGGGTCGTTCGTTCACCATCCAGGCAAGGGCGTATCCGAGGAAGTATCGCTGCTCGGGCGAAAGGCCGGCGATGAGCTGGCGGTCCCTGAACTGGCTCGTCCGCTTGAACGCTTCATAGCCCATCATGATTCCGCCGATATCCGCGATATTCTCCCCCTGCGTCAGTTCGCCGTTGATGTGGAGCGTATCGACCGCTACATAACCGCTGAACTGTTTCACCACAGACCGGGTTTTTGAAAAAAACTTGGCGCTGTCCGAGGGTTCCCACCAGTTCTCAAGGTTTCCTTCAGCATTATACTTGCACCCCTGATCATCGAACCCATGTGTAATCTCGTGGCCGAACGTAGAGCCGCCGATGATCGAATAAAGAAGGGCATCGTCCGCGAGAGTCCGCTCATAGCCGGGGACGAGGATATTGCATCCGGGCACGACAATTTCATTATTTGAGGGGTTGTAGTAGGCATCATAGTGTTGAGGTTGCATTGACCATTCGGTCCGGTCGACCGGCCTTCCATACTTGGCAATCATATAGTCAAATCCCCAGCGATTAGCGTTCCTGCCATTCTCGACGAAGGATGACCGGCCGATCTGCAGTGCGCTCAAATCCTTCCATTTGTCGGGGTATCCTACTTTCATAATGATGGACGCCAGTTTTTTCAAGGCTTTTTGCTTGGTCGCCTCGCTCATCCAGTCCAGCCCTTTGATTCGCTCGGCGAAGACGCTTCTTATGGAGTTGCCGATCTCAAGGAGTTTTTCCTTCGTTCCCTTTGGCAGGTATTCGGCGACGTAGACCTGACCGATGAGTTCTCCCAGGGATCCGTCGGTTTGCTCGACCACCCGTTTCCACCGCGGTTTCGGCTCCTGGACGCCCCTGAGCGTTTTGGAATAAAAATTAAACGACTCGAGATATGTCTTATCGTCAAGAAACCGGGACAGCCCGCGCACCAGGTGGTATTTGAGATAATCCTTCCAGTCGTCAAGCGGGGTAGACGCCAGAGTGGAATTCAGCGCGGCAAGAAACTCGGGCTGGCCGACTATCACCGTGTCGAGATTATGAATCCCGGAACCATCCATGAATGTCTGCCAGTCGATATTGGGCGTTTTCTCCCGCAATTGGCTGAAAGGCATCTTGTTATAATTCTTCAGGGGGTCGCGGGTATCCTCCCGCTTGCGGCAGCTCTTGGCAATTGAGGTTTCGAGCTTCATCAGATTCCCTGCGCTCCGAGCCGCCCGGTCCTTGTCGTAGTCGATGATCTCGAACATTTTGGCGAGATGCTCGACGAATTTTTCCCTGACCTTCACGGCACGAGCATCGGTGTCAAAGTAGTAGTTGCGGTCCGGGAGGCTGAGACCTCCCTGAAAAATGAAGACAGCGTTCTTGCTGCTGATCCTGTCATCCTGGCCGACGCCGAAGCCGAAGAAGGGGGAGGCGGCCACGGCGTGGATGTAGGAGCCCATTTCCATCAGGCCCTTGAGGTCGGTGACGGCATCGATGCGCTCCAGGTCATGCTTCAAATCGGCCAGGCCCCGGCTATTGAGGGAGGCGCTGTCCATGCCTGTGAAAAAGAAATCGCCGATCTTCTGCCTGTTCGATCCTCGGGCGTTGCCCTGGAGAGCCGACGACTCGCAGACATCCCGTACCTGGGCGTTAATCGTGTCCTGGATGAGCTGCCAGAGGCCGTTGCTTTGTTCGCTGGCGGGGATGGGATGGTCTTTGAACCAGCGTCCGTTCGCGTAGAGGAAAAAATCGTCCCCCGGCTTCACGGCGTGATCGATATGGCTGGCGAGGGGATCCCCGGCCGTCATCTGTGCGCTCGCGAAAGAATTTATCAGAATCGCGAAAAATCCCAGGAGGAATCGGAGTGTCATCACAATCCTTTCGGATGTATAAGAGTTCTTGAGAAGGAGCCTAACCAGACCGGGCCAGGCTTTTTTGGGTGAATTTAGGTAAAAAAGTTTCATCAGAATCTCTTGTTGGGAGGGCCGGACCGTCAGCTCTCGTTTACGGTGACGACCCGAAACCTCTCCCAGAGGGTATCGTATTGGAACTAAGGACCTTATCTTACGACGAAGGCCGTGCTCGACACTGGCAAAAGTTAAAGCCTCCCGGCGAGCGTGGAGTCGCTATGATCATGACCAATTTAGCAGACCTGGCAAAAAGAATCAACTCAGCGCATTGCCTCACGAGAAATCTTGTCGAACGGGTATCGTTGCCTCACGGGAAAAT
>CAYPFY010000028.1:0-37195 GCA_964410105.1 uncultured Chlorobiaceae bacterium | reverse complement strand
AACGCAAGGTGCGGATCGCCGCCTGAAATATTTACACAACATTTGCTATTGACTCTAGGAAAACTGTTGAGCTTTGTTTCAAAGTCTGTTCCTCCTATAAATTAATAACGTGCATAAATATAACTAAAGCTTTATCGTTTGTCAATATATATTTATCGTTATGCAATATGTCCTTGATTATTATCAATTCCAGGCGAAACTCGGCAGGACACCAGGAGGAGTAGCTCCATTCTTATTCGTTCGTGAAGGCATGAAAGGTCTATACGGTCCATAGGTCTCTATCCAAACCTCGATACCGAATCGCTTCTCTGATATGTTCTAATCGAATGTAAGGGGATTGGCCTAAGTCGGCAATGGTTCGTGCCACTTTCAATTTATTCTGACCACCTCTTAACATCGAGCTTTCGAAGGAGGATGCAGGGCATCCGCTGAACGTGACTACTTCGGCTGTTAATAGATGGGAGAAGAATCGAATAAGCCCAAGATTGTGCTTCTTGCCAAAAATCATCGGGTTCCTTGGCTACAATCCGTCCCAATGCAACCTCTCCCTGGGCGGGAAGATCAAGCAGGGCTGAATTCAGCCGTGGTTGGTTTAAGGAGGTTGGCAGGGGAACTGACCACTGATCCTGGGACGATAAATGGGAAGAAGATCGATCCGACCCGAGACCTTCCTTCATGATTCACTTGCATGAGCCGATTCACAAGAGGGAAGATAGAGTGAGTTTTCCGGGGTTTGATACTGATTGATATTCTGACTAGTTTGGTATTACTTTTCTGGTAACTGTCGGCAACGTTTACGTGATCGGCCAAACAATTTCCCACTATAGGATTCTGGAGAAGATCGGCGAGGGCGGCATGGGTGTCGTCTATAAAGCCGAAGACACAAGACTCAAGCGAGTAGTCGCGCTGAAGTTTCTGTCTCAACGTCTGACTTCGGGACAGGAAGAGCGATCTCGCTTTGTCCAGGAGGGGCAGGCTGCCGCTGCGTTGAACCACCCGAACATCTGTGCCATTCATGCTATCGAAGAAGTTGACGGACAACAGTTTATTGTCATGGAATTTATTGAAGGAACGACACTTAAAGTGCTGTCCAGCAATGAACAACTTTCGATTGAAAGGGTGAGTGGACTAGGTCTGCAAATTGCACAGGGACTGAGGGCCGCACACGAGAGAGGAATTGTCCATCGTGACATCAAATCGGAAAATATTATGGTTGCAAACGACGGGCGCATCAGGATTATGGATTTCGGGCTCGCAAAACTTGGCCGGGACATCGGTTTAACAAAGACTGGCACAACAGTGGGAACAATCTCTTACATGTCGCCCGAGCAGGTTCAAGGGAACGAGGTCGATCAGAGGACTGACCTGTGGTCGTTTGGTGTCATTCTCTACGAGATGTTGACATCTCGGCTCCCGTTTCAGGGAATGCATGAAGCAGCCCTGATCTACGAGATCTTGAATGTCGAACCAAAAGGTCTCAGAACATTGCGGCCCGACATCCCCGAGCATGTCCAGTCCCTCGTCGCACGATTGCTCCAGAAGAATCCGTCAAACCGGATTTCCTCCGCTTCCGAACTCATTCAGCAATGGAAAACGCCGCGCGAAGGCATGCCGTCCTCCGGAAGGGACAAGTCCGTAGCCGTGCTCTATTTCGAAAACATGAGCTCCGAAAAGGAGAGCGAATATTTCTGCGCCGGCATGACGGAAGACCTCATCACTGACCTCTCGAAAATTTCGGGATTGAAAGTCATCCCCCGAACCGATGTTTTTCCATTCCGCAACAAGGAAGTCAACACTCGCAACGTAGGAGAAACGCTCCGGGTCAATTACGTCGTCGAAGGAAGCGTCCGCAAGGGAGTGAATAAAATTCGTATCACCGCACAGCTCATCGAGGTGCGAACGGGTTTCCACATCTGGGCCGATCGTTTCGACCGGCTCATCGAAGATATCTTTGAAGTACAAGCCGAAGTTTCTCAAAAAATCGTTGAAGCGTTGAAAATCTCGCTCACCGATTCTGAGAAACAATCACTCGCGAAGAAACCGACAGATGATCTCAGGGCCTATGATTTTTACCTGCGCGGCCGGGAATTAACGTTTAAGCGGGGAAGGAAAAACACCGAAGCGGCTATTCACATGCTGGAAAGCGCAATTGCGCTCGATCCGAATTTCTCCGCTGCTCACGCGGCTCTCGCGGAAGCCTGCTTCAACCTGTTCACATTCTATGATGGCAGCCCCGAATGGCTGGGAAAAACCATCGAGAGCAGCCAACGCGCGCTCGATCTTGATCCCCAATCCATCGAAGCGCAGTTTGGCATAGCCATGGTTTATTTTCATCAGAAGCGTTATGCCGAGGCGCAGCGAACGTTGGAGACTGTCATACAGCAAAATCCTGATCATTATGATGCACACCGCTGGTTAGGGATTATTTCCGATATTCTCAAAGATTACGATGCTGCACTGAAATGGTATGAACGATGTCTGAAGCTCAAGCCCTACAGCGAGGAACCCTGGATGCAGATCGAAATGACCTATCGAAGAAAGGGAGATGAAAAGGCTTCTGAGAAGGCGCGACGCAAATTTGTCGAAGTTGCTGAACGGAAATTGGAAGTCAATCCCGATGACGTTATCGTGTTAAGCCGGGTGGCAGGCCCCTATGTATCATTGGGGGAGAAAGACAAGGCATGTGCTACTCTTAAAAGGGTCCTGCGATTAGACCCCGATGATGGCCTTGCACTCTATAATTGTGCATGCACCTACGCCCTGATGGGTGACAAAACGGAGGCATTCGCATGTCTGCGAAACGCATATCACAAAGGATACAAGTACGTCTCTGAGTGGGTAAGAACCGATCCGGATTTTTCTCCCTATCATGATGATCCGGAATTCAAAACACTTCTTGCAGAAATCCGTTAAAAAATGATTGGATGCTCTGTCAAATCCTCGGCATGTTCGCAGCCAGTTGGGCATGATCGGCAGGACAGAGAATTTAAACCTCAAACGCGCTTTTGCTCACATATTCCCTTCGCAGCATCTCACCAGCAGCTGTAGCGTACCCGATTTCCAATTCTCACCGAACCGGTGATCATCGCTGACCTCCCCCTGGATTCCCATCCAGTCTTGAGTATTGAACTGCTTCGGTGGCGTGTTCAGGCCGGCTGAAGGTTCTTTGTACGCCCGCTAAAGTCAAGCGGAAAAACGGACGGCCCGAGCCCTACTCTCGGGCTTCGTCTGGGATCTAAGAACTCGGGAGTCGCGGGAAGGACCAGCTCCAGGGATAGGATTTTTCTCCCCGGGTCATTACCCGCAAACGCCGGATGATGGACCCAGCCCGGTTCGGTGATTTTGTAGGTCGCCCGCAGCGAACTTTTACAAATACTTCCCGTCATTCGCACGAGGGTTCATTCCGGATGGGACTAACGCGATGACTTCGCCCGCCTTTCGTTCCGAAGCGGGCGACGTGTTGTGATCCTCCCCGAGGACTTTGCTCACGACTCCGACCGCCCCGCAATCATGCGAGGGGATCGGAGAATGCGCCACGAAAAATTCCGGGAAACTAGTATCGTCGTCCGCCGCCGCCCCGCTCCGGCCGCGGCCGGGCCTCATTGACGGTGATCGGCTTCCCGCCCATTTCCTTTCCGTTGAGGGTCTTGATGGCAGTTTCGGCTTCCTCTTTCTTTGCCATTTCGACAAATCCGAAACCCTTTGATTCTCCCGAAAATTTGTCCTTGATGATACTGACGCTGGTGATCGCGCCGAAGGCCTGGAAGGCCGAGCGAAGATCATCTTCGGTCACGGACCGGGAGAGGTTACCGATAAAAATGTTCATGGTGCACTCCTGTGGTTGGTTTGGTGAGACGTTGGGGTCTGGTTGTGAGGGGAGCTCATCGAAAGAAAGTCACTGCACGCAAATATAGGGATTTTATCAAACAAATAACAAATCCTCCGGGAGCGGGTCTCTTACCTTGGGAGATCCCTCAGCTACCGCACGGTTTTTCGGCACTTCCGGGAATGACGGCCCGGAAGGCAAAAAAGGCACAAATCCACCCCCGAAAGATAGACTTCAGCCCGCTGACATTATTGGGGAATAGTCGGGACAGCCTCCCGGGGATCATGAGTCTAAACCTGGGGTTTCGGACCGTAGAAGACTGTGGGGAAGAAATCGCCTGATTCGGCTTCGGAGTCCTTCATCCATTCTTTGTCGGGAAGGACGGTCCGCAGGGTCCATTCCTTTGCGACCTCGGAGGCCTTCTCGCTGTCGATCATTTCGATCGTCTCCCAGGGGCAATACTTCACACACAGCTTGCATCCGATACAGACATCGAGATCGATCTCGACAAGTTTCTTGTGCACATCATATTCCGGGCCTGCGACGACATACATACAATCGACGGGGCAGACCTCAAGGCAAACCTCGCACCCCGTGCAGCCGGACTGGTCGATGACGGCCAGTTCCTTGGGACGTTTCTTTCGAGCGGGCGCTTTCGCCGGTTGTTGAACCGCATCTGCCATCAAATCACTTTCGCGTTGTCAATGACAATAAGCAGAAATTTTTGAGAAAATTCAAGTAGGCCGGATGCCCGGTTCGGTCATGCTTCTCAGATCGAACAGCCCGTCCAGTTTCTCCCGTGAGATAAGCCGTTTTGCGAGCACGATCTCCCGTATCGACTTGCCGGAGGCAAGATATTCTTTGGCAATCTCGGCCGAACGCGCGTAGCCGATGTGCGGGGTCAGGACGGTCACGATACTCATGCTCGCCTCGGCGTAGGCTCGGCACCGGGCCCCATTGGCGGAGATCCCTGCGACGCAATCCTTCACGAACACATTCACGGCATTGGTGAGAATCTCGATCTCATGGAGAAGATTGAAGGCGACGACGGGCATCATCACGTTCAGTTCGAGCTGTCCTGCCTGTGCGGCGAGGAGGACCGTCGTATCGCAGCCGATCGCCTGAAAGCAGACCATGCCGAGCATCTCCGCCATGACGGGATTCACCTTGCCGGGCATGATCGACGAGCCGGGCTGAAGCGCGGGGAGCGAGAGTTCCGACAGGCCGGTCTTGGGGCCGGAGGAGAGAAGCCGCAGGTCGTTGGATATCCGGATGAGATCCTGCGCAAGATTGCGGAGGGCCCCCGACACTTCGACGAAAGGCCGGAGGCTCTGCATCGCCTCGAAATAGTCGGAGGCCATCCGGAATTTTTCCTTGAGAGCCCGGGAGAGTTCCCCGACCATCATGCTGCGGTAGCGGGGGTGTGCGTTGAGTCCCGTCCCGGCGGCGGTTCCGCCGATCCCGAGCTCTCTGTTGTGGTCCAATGCTGAGAGCACATTCCGAATGTGTTTTCCGATGTTTTCGGAATACGCCCCGAACTCCTGTCCCAGACGGACGGGGACGGCGTCCTGGAGATGTGTCCGGCCCGATTTGACGATCTTGTCGAAGGCCCCGGCTTTCCGCCGGAGCGCTTTTTCGAGATTCTCGAGCGCCGGGATAAGATGGCGGGCGAGAATCAGGCTCGCGATCCGGATGGCGGTCGGGCAAACATCATTCGTCGACTGCGACATGTTGACGTGATCGTTGGGATGGACCCGCGAATAATCTCCTTTTCTCCCGCCCAGGATCTCTATAGCCCGGTTCGCGATCACCTCATTGGCGTTCATGTTGTGGGAGGTACCTGCGCCGGCCTGATACACATCGACGACAAACCATTCCCTGAGATTCCCCCTCACAATCTCATCGCACGCCTTTATGATAGCGCCGGCAATTTTCCGGTCGAGCAGTCCGAGCCCGGCATTCACCCTGGCGGCGGCCTTCTTTATTTGCACGGTCGCCTCAATATAGGCCGGTTTGGGCCGCAGACCGCTGATGGGGAAATTCTCTACCGCCCTCAGAGTCTGGATGCCGTAATAGACGTCGCGGGGAAGGCGGCGCTGGCCGAGCGAGTCCCGTTCGGTGCGTGTTTTAGGGGAGCCCAGTGGTCCTCCTGAGGAGCCTATGCGGGCACTGGCGGGCTCTTGTAGAGCGCGCCTGCGATAACGCCCGCAATTACAACCGCAGCGACCGAGATAAGCATGCGGACCATGAGAAGGTCACCGGGCAGGCCCGAGGTCACAAGGTCGGCGAACATGGCGGGCACATGGATCAGAACGCCAATTAGGATTCCGTACCGGATCCCTTCGCCGAGCCCCGGCCTTCCCTGGAACCCTTTCGTGTAGATGTAGACAAAAAGGCCCGAGAATATCAGCCTCCCGAGGTAGCTCCAGATCCGGAACATCATCATATTCTCTTCCGTCGGCGGCGGAAACAGTTCGCTGTGCCAGGGTTTGATGATGAACCGTGGGATGGCGAATTCGATGAGCGAGAGGAAGACAAAGACGGCAATCGTAGCGAAAAACCACTTCTGAACGTTGACCTTCATAGTCCCTCCTGATTGTGGCGGTTCGTGATTTAGACGAGCCAATATAGCATTTTTTTGAAATTTCTTTCAGGAGGGGAAACTGGATACCACGGGAGGGGAGTTGGCCGCCCCAGGGAAAACCTACTCTTTTCGGCCTTTTTTACGAGAATCCGCCCTGATTCTATTTATTCCAGGGCTGGGGCCAACCGTACGTCCAGAGACTCACCTTGCCATCGATGAATCGGACCCCCTCCTTGCGGAGGAGCTTTCGCTGGAGTTCAGCCATGCCGTCGAGATCCGAGAGAGATATTTTCCCTTGAGAATTAATCACTCGCTGCCAGGGGACATCTGATCCGCGGGGGAGATTGTGGAGCGCATAGCCGACGAGCCGGGCCTGCCCCGGCATGCCGCACAGTTCGGCTACCCGTCCGTACGTAGAGACTTTACCCTTCGGAATTTTATTGACAACCTCCCAAACGGTGAGGTATTTTCCCGGTTTTTTCAAAAACCTTTTTCGGCAATATCCGACTCTGCGAACTTTGCCAGTTCCCGTGCCGATGTTTTCTCAATTTCGGCATGCAGGCTCTGGCCATGAGCATCCATAGTCACGACGGCGGGGAAGTTTTTCACGGTTATGTGCCACATCGCTTCGGGGAGGCCGAATTCAAGCAGGTCGACGCCGTCGACCCCTGTGATGCATGCGGTGTAGTATTGTGCCGCTCCGCCGATCGCGTTCAGATAGACCGCGCCGAATTCCTTAAGAGCGGAGAGGGTTTTCGCGCCCATTCCCCCCTTCCCCATGACGGCGCGAATGCCGAATCTTTTAATAATGTCTCCCTGATAAAGTTCTTCCCGAATGCTGGTCGTGGGTCCGGCCGCAGTCAGGACCCATTTTCCATTCTGCTGGAGTGCGACGGGCCCGCAGTGGTAGAGGGCGGCCCCCGTCAGGTCAACCGGGGAGTCATGGGTCATCAGGTGATGGTGTATCGCGTCCCGGCCGGTGTGCACCGCGCCGTTAAGGAGGACCACGTCTCCCACATGGAGCTCTCTCACCTGTTCCTCGGAGAGTGGAGTTGTCAGGACGACCTCACGGCCAGTTGAAGGCAATCCCGATTCAGAGGCCATACGGCGTGCGGGGGTGTCGTCCTTGAAGAGCCATCTTTTGATCTGGCCGGTGGATGAATCGAGAATCACGCCCAGCCGCCGGAAGGCCCAGCAATCGTATGCGACGCTGACAAAAAAGCTGGCGGGGAGCCGGTTATAGGCGCCCACCTTGCACCCGATCAGGGACACCTTGCCGCCGAAACCCATCGTGCCTATCCCCAGCTTATTGGCGGCTTTCATGACATAGTCCTCAAGCCGGGCGAGGTCCGGGTCGGGGTTGATATCGTCGAGGCTGCGGAACAGCTGTTGCTTGGCAAAATGATAGCCGGAGGCTCGATCTCCGCCGATGGCGACCCCGATGGCGCCGACGCTGCACCCCTGACCCTGTGCCTGATGGACTGCGTGGAGGATGCATTTGCGGACGCCGTCCAAGGTGCGGTCGGCCCGGCCCAAATGCGGGATTTCCGACGGAAGCGAGTACTGGATATTCTTATTCTCGCACCCTCCCCCTTTAAGGATCAGTTTCACCTCGATATCATCCCCTTCCCATTGTTCGAAGTGGATAATGGGAGTCCCCTCGCCGAGATTGTTTCCCGAGTTCTTGCCGGTGAGAGAATTCACCGAATTGGGCCGGAGCTTGCCGGTCCGGGTGGCCTCTGCGATCGCCTCACAAATCTCCCTTTTCATCACGATCTGATTGACCCCGACCGGTGTTTTGATCTCGAATGCTACCATGCCGGTATCCTGGCAAATCGGAACTGCGCCGTCGCATGCCATATCGATATTCAGTGCGATGGTCTTGAGAGCGAGAGCGGACTGGGTGCCGCTCGATTCGTCGCTCATCGCCCTTTGGAGGGCCCGGCGGACGTCGGGGGGAAGATTGGAGGAAGTTTCGACGATGAGATCGTAGATACTTCCCTTAAAAAACTTCATGGGAGAACTCTTTTTGACAAGATATCAAGATTTTCGCCGGTAATCAATCCGGCGAATAAAAGGTTGGTCAATGCGCACGGGAGATGGTGCGGAGCCTTGGCCGAGTTCCTGCAGATCGATGCCGGAGTTTTCCCCGGATCAGATGAAAAGCGGGGCCAGCACCAGGGTTATGGTGGAAAGAAGTTTTATCAGAACGTGGAGCGAAGGGCCCGCGGTGTCCTTGAAGGGATCGCCGACGGTATCGCCGACTACGGCCGCCTTGTGCGGGTCGGAGCGTTTACCTCCAAGAGCTCCTGTTTCGATGTATTTTTTCGCGTTATCCCAAGCGCCCCCGCCATTGTTAAGGAAAAGCGCCATGAGTATTCCGGTGATAGTACCGGCCATCAGGAATCCTCCGACAACCTCTGCACCGCTGGCCCCGGTTGCCTGGGCGCCGCCGGCGTAATAGATCCATTTAAAAACGACCCCGACTCCGACCGTCATGCCGACCACGAGAAGCCCCGGGAGCACCATCTTACGGAGCGCCGCTTTTGTGGCGATATCGACGCACTGTCCATAGTCGGGTTTGGAGGTTCCCTTCATGATTCCCGGGTCGTTTCGGAACTGGTCCCGAACGTTGTTTATGATCGAGTAGGCGGCTCTCCCGACCGCTTTTATTGCGAGTGAAGAGAAGAGATAGACGAGCACTGCGCCCAGCATGGCGCCGACGAACACCTCCGGCTTATTGAGATTAATGACCGGCTGGAAAGAGGGCATATAATTACGGACCTCGTCGATATAGGCTCCAAACAGGAGAAACGCCGCAAGGGCGGCCGACCCGACGGCATATCCCTTTGTCAGGGCTTTTGTGGTATTCCCGACAGAATCGAGACGGTCCGTGCGTTCCCGGATAGCCTCGGGCTGCTTGCTCATTTCCACGATTCCGCCCGCATTATCTGTAATCGGACCAAAAGTATCCATGGCGAGGATATAGGCCGCCGTGCCCAGCATGCCCATCGTGGCGACTGCCGTGCCGAAGAGCCCCGCGTCCTGGAGACCTGAATGAGAACCGAGAAAATAGGCGGACACAATGGCGGCGCTTATCACGAGGATTGGATAGCCCGTCGATTCCATTCCGACCGCGATCCCCGTTATAATATTGGTAGCGGGACCTGTCTGCGAGGCCTCAGCAATCGATCTAACCGGTCGATACATGTATTCCGTATAGTACTGCGTGATATAGACAAAGGCGACTGAGGTGAGGACGCCGATGACGCCGCAGATGAAAAAGTTAATGTAATACTCGGGGCCGAGGAGCCAGCGTGAGGCGATGAAGAACCCGACCATGGCGATGACGGCCGTGATGAAGTAACCTCGATTAAGGGCTTTCATCGGGTCTTCTTTCTCATTCGTCTTGACGGAGAGGATGCCGATGATGGAGGCGATGATGCCGAAGGCGCGGGCGACAAGGGGGAAAAGGATCACCCCGAGGAGCGGGAGGCTGTTGTGCTCAAAATACGATGTGTTGGCCCGATAGAGCCCTGCAGCGAGGATCATGGCGCCGATATTCTCGGCGGCGGTCGATTCGAAGAGGTCGGCGCCGCGGCCTGCGCAGTCGCCCACGTTATCTCCCACCAGATCCGCGATCACTGCGGCGTTCCGGGGATCATCCTCGGGGATGCCTGCTTCAACCTTTCCGACGAGATCAGCTCCGACGTCGGCGGCTTTCGTATAGATTCCACCGCCCAGCTGGGCAAAGAGGGCGACGAAGCTAGCGCCGAAACCGTAGCCCACGATCAGGAGGGGGATTTTCGTGATATCGCTCGTTACACCGATCGACCGGACAAGGGCAAAGAGCCCTGCGACCCCCAGGAGACTCATGGCAACGACGAAGAAGCCTGACACTGCACCCCCGCGAAGGGAAGCTTGCAAGGCTCCGTTCATATCCGTGCGTGCGGCTGAAGCCGTGCGGATGTTGGAGCGTATTGCGACCCACATCCCCATATAGCCCGCCGCGACGGAGCAGGATGCCCCGAACACGAAGGACAGTGTGGTCCAGAGGGCGAGGTCAGAAGTTGAGGCCGGGTCATTCTGGTTGTGGGCCCGGACGAACGCATAAAGGATATAGATCACGCAGGCGAGGGCAACTGCGAGAAAGGCTATGGTCCGGTTCTGCCGGCGGAGGAAGGCCTCGGCACCCTGCTTTATGGCATTAGAGATCTCCTGCATGGCGTCTGTCCCGGTGTCGCGCCGCAGGACATCGCGGATGAGATAGAGTGCAAAGAGAAGTCCGAGGATGCTGATGCCAAAAATGAGAGTCAATTCCATAGAATCCTTTCGTTGAAGGCTTGTAGAATTTCAGCAAATCGCACTTTTTAGCGCGAAAAACGGTAAAAACTTAGTAACAGATTAGGTGATCAGCCGGCGAAGGGCTCAACCTACTCGGAAAGCGAGACTAATGTAGTGAAAAACAATACAAAAGTCGAATTGTGATCATTCCTCGCACTTCATGCCGAGAATTTCGAGGAATTTCTTTGCATCGTCGGCCTGTTTCGAATCGGGGCAGGCCTTGATAAGACGGCAGTAGTAGCGTTTTGCCTTCTCCTTATTATTGCTGTTCTGGCTTGCCTGACCGGCCCAGAGCAGCATCTGGCAATCACGCGGGTTGATCTGGAGGGCTTTTTCAAGGTATTCGAGCGAGGCGGCGTATTTCCTGTTGGTTTCTCCCTCCTTTGCCTTGGTGGCATCGAGCAGATAGCGCACCCCGATCATGCGGTAAGCCTCTTCGAGGTCCGGGTTATACTTTGTCGGATCGCCGTTCTCATTCCCCGCCGTGGCCAGCTCGATCACTTTCTTGTAGGCATTAATCTCCTCCTCGGGGATATCCATCTGTGCGAGATCCTGGGCGAGAGTCTTCCAGGCCGTCACGTTATCGGGGCGGTACTCGATGCTCTTCTCGATATGACCTTTTGCCTCCCTGAAATTCTTCAGCTGCATCAGTGACATGGCGGAGTTGAGGTGCGAGGCAAACTGGTAGCCCGATGAGGTATCGCAGGCGATTTTCTTCTCGAACATGCGTACCGCGTCGGGGAATTTCTTCACCTTCATGAACGTCGTCCCGAGATCGTAGGGTATATCGCACCTGGCCGAATCTTTCGCCAGGGCTTTTTGAAAGACCTCAAGGGCCTTATCATATTTCTCCTGCGATTTCAGCGCCTTGGCGTACCGGATCATATCATTCACGGCGAGCCCGTCGATAGGGAGAGACTCGTAGGCAAGCACCACCTTGTCATTCTGGCCCGTGGCGTTATAGCACTTGGCCAGAATCGTCTGGATTTCGGTCTGGGCGGCGTCCTTTTTCACGATCGCCTCGGCGAAGGGAATCAGCTTCTCGCAATTCCTCGTCTCGTCGAGGGCTTTCACGTAGTTTATCTGGTAGTTCATGTTATCGGGCTGGAGCCGGACGAGGCTTGCATATATGGGGGCGGCGTTCTGATACTTCTTCGCCCGCATGTAGATGTTGCCGACCTCGCTCAGGGCGGTGACATTCGTCGAATCGAGCGACAGGGCGTGCAATCCTGCATCGACCGCCTCATTGTACTGCCGGGACCTCTTGCTCACGTCGAGCAGTTTCAGGAAAATATCCTTGTTCTTGGTGTCGATGTCGGAGGCCTTTTTATACTGATCCATGGCCGCCCGGTAAATCTTCTGTTTGGAGTACACGTCGCCGAGGAGAGCGTAGACGGAGGCGTTGGCCGTATCCAGTTCACGCGCCTGCACGAGAGTCTGCACCGCCTGGTCGAGCGAATCCGCTTTCACGAGCGCGGTGCCGAGAAGAATATAGGCCTCGGGGTTTTTCTTATTCTTGTCGACCGCATCGCGGAATTTCGAGATGGCGGTAAGGAAATCGCCCTTTTCGAGGGCGGCCTTCCCGGCCACGATGGGGTCGTCGGCGAAGGCCGTGGTGGTGATAAATGTCAGGGAACACAAGAATGCGACGAGAGTTTTCACTGTGACGTACCTTTGTTTGTTAATTCGACGAGTCTTACGGGCATTGTCGCTGGCACAAGCCCGTTATTGAGCACAATCTTCTGGCCCGGGGCGCTGGTGACAAAAGAGAGAAAACCGGCTGCAGGGCTGAAATTATCGGAGCGGCTGTAAATATACACATCCCTCGTCAAAGGATAAAATCCCTTGTAGAGGTATGCCTGGTAGGGGAGAATATACTCCCCCTTGATGCCGAGCGAATCGGGGGCCTGCGGATCCATGAGAGAAACGATCCGGACATTCTCTTTTTTATCCGAAACCCAGTTGATCCCAACCATGCCGATTGCGCGAGGGCGTTCGGCGACAAAATCGAGCATCTCGGGGGATGTTTTCACGATCCTGGCCGGCGGGGAGAATTTTCCCCCCCGAAGCACTTTTGTGCGGACCACCTCGACGTTGGCCGAGTTCAGATCCGGGAGGCAGACTTCGATTGGGGCGCCCTTCCCCCCGACGCTCTTCCAGTCGGTGACGAGACCCCGGTAGATGCTGTCGAGCTCCGTCGTGCGGAGCTGAGTCACCGGATTGGCGTCATTGACGAGGATGGCGATGCCGTCGACTGCGATGCGATAGGAGGCGACGGCAAGATGGGCCTTTTCGATAAACTTCTTCTCCTCGTCGTTGAACGGGCGAGAGGCCACGATAATCTTAATGGTGTCATTGAAGAGGCGTGTGATCGCCTCGCGTGCGCTCGCCGTGACGAGGCTGACATGCGCGGCGGGATAAAGCTCCTGGAATTGCTTCTGCTCCTGTTCGATCATGGGGGCGACCGATTCCGAAACGACGACGGTCACAAAGCCCTTCGTCGGCGATTCGCGCCGTTCGGTCTCGCATCCCAGGAGGGCAAGGATGAGCACGTATTTAATCTTTCCGCGCATTCTTCAGTTTCATCCAGAGAATCGCGATCCGGTACGAACCGTAAATGACCATGACGAGGCCGAAAATCATCCGGTAATTGTCCGGAACCGAGGCAGGGAGCAGGGAACCGCTAAGGACGATGACCCCGACGGCGAGAATCAGTCCCGCCGTGAAAAGGCCAACAATCCGGAGTATCAGCTCAGCGCCCATACAATCTTCTCTTCGGGAAGAGGGAGCAAAAAGTGTGCAAGTCCCCGGGGGTGCTGCCTCCGGCTGGCAAATAGCGAATTTCGGGGAGAATGTACTAATTCTGGGACGCAGGGTTTTTCGCAAGTCCCGGAAGGCGGCAAGCCCGGCGATATCGTTACCCCCGAAAGACCTCGAAAGCTTGAAAACCCTCTATTTATTCAGCTTGAAGCGGAAGGGCACGGATGCCCAGACGGCCACGGGCCCGTTATTCATCATTGCCGGGGTGAAAACCCACTGCTTTGCCGCTTCGAGGGCCGGCTCATTGAAAATCTCCGAATCGCTCTTGATGATCTGCGCTTTCTTGGCTTTCCCTTCCTTGTCCACCAGAATTTTCACCCAAACCGTTCCTTCCATCCCGGCTTTCTTGGCAAGTTCGGGGTATTCGGGATTCACCGTTTTGACAGGGACCGGGTTCTTCTCCACGGGCACGAAATCTGCAGGATCTTCATCCTCGATCTTGATATCCTGCTGAACCTGCACGTTACCGCCGGCGCCGTCACCGGTGGGGACATTGGGCTGGACTTCGGACATTTCCTTCTGGGAGGCGATCGTCTGTTCCGGATTTACCTCGGCATCGGGGACGGGTACCGGGATTCCGATCGTCGGTTTAGCGACGGGCACCTGGACGGCGACCTGCGGGGCCGCTTCGGTATTCTGGGTTGACGGAGGGGGCCCCAGATCCGTGTACTTCATGATCCTGACATTCAGGACCGGCTCCTCCTCCTCGCCGAAAACCTGGCTGAGGTAGTATCCGCCAATAATCAGCAGGTGGAGCCCCACGGCGAATGTGAGAGCGATCGAGGCATATTTCTGATAGAGCGCGCGCAGTTCCCGCATCCCGTAGTTGATCCCCGCTGTTGCGATAGCTTTGGCTGCCATACGATCTCCTTTCTAGGCAGATGCTTTCAGGAGAATCTGCTTGTCGGCATCCTCCATCGGAGCGATGCTGAATCGGGTTACATTCGCCAGATTCATCTCATCCATGAGATCGACCATCATATGGTATTTCCCCTTGCGGTCGATCTTGACGAGGGTGACGAGCTTTTGATTCGCCTGGTTGAGCTGTATCATCAGTTTTCTTAAATCCTTGTACTCGACCTTCTTCGGCGGGTCGACTCCCACATTCCAGAAGATGGATCCGTCCTCTTTCACCCGAAGCGTCATAACGTTGCTCTGGGGGACCTCGACCTTGATATCCTTGCTCGGAGGAAGGTTGATCTCCATCGTCTGGGGGCGGTTCATCGACGTGGTCAGCATAAAAAAAGTAAGGAGCAAGAAAGCGACGTCTACCATGGGCGTCATATCGATCCTCACGTTCAGACGGCGCATCTTCTTATGCTTCTTCTTTTTCTTATCGTGCCCTCGCGGGGCAGCAGCATCCATTCCTGCCATGGGTTGATTCCCTTAATCTTTTTTCAAATCGGTGACGAGGTTGAAACGCGTGATATTCGTTTTCTGCAGAATATCCATGACATCTTCGGTCAGTCCGTACTCGGCGTCCTTGTCCCCTTTCACCACCATCCGGAGCTTCGGGTTGGCGATGCGTGCCCGGATCAGGAGATCGGGAAGTTCCTTCGTGGTCACCTCGACAGCGGAGCGGAGCCGGTTCTGCTCCCCGAAAACTTTTCCCATGAGCCTCGGAGAATCGAAGCCGAGGAGGATACGGTTATCCTTGCTCAGGGAGAGGAGCATAACATCCGATTCCGGCAGCTTAAACACGGAATGGGAGGAGGGGAGCGAGATCTGCACTTCCTCCGGCGGCCGGAACTGTGTTGTGAGCATGAAGAAGGTCAGGAGCAGGAATGCGACGTCGACCATGGGTGTCATATCCATGCGGACGGCGACCCGTGCTTTCTTAATTTTGGGCATTGCTACTTCCCCCGGTTCGTCAGGGTCTGAATAACATCATAGCTCGCCTCGTCGATCATGTAGGTGAAATTGTCCACCTTGTTGACGAAGAAGTTGTAAGCGACGATGCCGACGATGGCGGCGAAGAGTCCGAGGGCCGTATTGATAAGCGCTTCCGAGATACCGATAGAAAGCTGGATGGCATCGGGGGCGCCGCCGGCCTGTGCGAGAGCCCGGAAGGCGCGGATCATGCCGATCACGGTGCCGAGAAGGCCGAACATGGTGGCGATCGAGGCTATTGTGGACATCGCGATGAGATTCTTCTCGAGGATCGGCATCTCAAGGGCGGTCGCCTCTTCGATCGCACGCTGGACTTCGGCCATTTGCTTCTCGGCCTCAAGGCTCTTACTCTCGCGGGTGAGAGTCTGGTATCTCTCGAGACCGGCGCGGATGATATTCGCCATTGAACCGCGCTGCTGGTCGCAGGCCTGAACGGCGGCATCCACGTCGCCGGTCGACAGGCTTCGCTGAACGTTTTTCAAAAAGGTGGCGAGCGATCCCCGGCCCTGCGCTTTGCGGAGGGAGAGGAATCTCTCGAACACAAACGTGACGACCATGATCGAAAGCGTGATGAGCACGGGGACGATGATTCCGCCGGTATAAACCTGCCCGAGCATATTGATGGGCTTCTCATGCCCTGATCCGTCTGAGAAATTGGCCGGGTTGCCGAGCACCCCAATATAGAGGCCGATAGACACGGCCATGGCGCCGAAAACCAGCACGATGACGAATGTGGACTGTTTCATTGCTTACTCCTTGGTGAATGGTGAATTAAGACGCTTTACTGTTAAAACTCTCGATAGCCTCGTTGACGCTGTCAAACACCTCGAAAACGTCTATGAGGCGGGTGACAACGAGCAGATTATGGACATTGGATGAGACCCCGACCAGGCGGATCTCCCCCCCGTTTCTGCGGTAACTGGTGTGGGCGGAGATGATTGCGCCGATCCCGGAGCTATTGATATAATTTACTTTCTGAAGATTAATTACCAGGCACTTATTCCCCTGCTCGATGAAGTCGACGACGGAAGCCCTGAGCAAATCGATCTCGTCTCCCCCGATGAGGGAGCCTTTGATGTCGAAAATGGCAACCTTGCCGTTCTGTATGGTTCGAGTCTTGAGCGACATGCTTGAGATGGTGGGATTACACCGCTAGAGGCGGCGTGTTGCCAAGAAAAAAAGCAAAACGAGTGCCAGATTAACCTGCCGAAACTACAGCATCAGGGGCAAAAAACTTCTGTGGATAACCATAAACCTTGCAAATTGCAACGAATCTTAGGGGATCGGATATCGGGGGAGTTAAAGAGTTGGTAATCCAGGAGCTTGTGAAGATTGCACCTTGCACGGCAGAATCACTCCTGCAACCCATATTTTTTGCGTTTTCGCCAAAGAGTGGCAGGATCGATATCGAGTACGCGCGCGGCCTCGTCGAAATCTTTCACCACCTTCAGCACCCGGGCGATGTGTTGTCTCTCGATAGCCTCGAGCGACAGCAGTCCCGCCGTATCGGGGGAGAGAAGTTCAGGCGGAAGGTGAGAGGGTTCCACTCGATGACTTTTTGAGGCAAGGAGGGCGGCGCGCTCGATCGTATTCTCAAGCTCCCTCACGTTGCCGGGCCAACGGTAAGATGTCAAGAGGGCGAGCGCTTCAGGCGAGACCTCCAGCTCCGGCGAGTTTTTCCGGAGGAAATGATGAATCAGAACGAGCAGATCCTCGGGCCGTTCTCTGAGCGGGGGGAGCGAGATCCTCACCGCGTTCAGCCGGTAGTAGAGATCTTCCCGAAAAGTCCCCTGCTTCAGCGAGTCGGAGAGAAGCCTGTTCGTCGCAGCGATGACGCGGACATCGACTTTTCGTGTGGCGCTGTCTCCCACCCTTTCAAACTCCCTGTGCTGGAGGAACCGGAGGAGTTTCACCTGCGATGCGGCGGGGATATCGCCCACCTCGTCCAGGAAAATCGTCCCCCCGTCGGCCACCTCAAATCGGCCCTGCCTGTCCTTCACCGCCCCGGTGAAGGCCCCCTTGACATGGCCAAAGAGCTCGCTCTCGAGCAGAGTCTCTGCAAGGGCCGCGCAGTTCACCTTCACGAACGGGTTGCTGCTGCGGCTGCTCTTAGCGTGGATGAACTGAGCCACGAGTTCCTTGCCGGTTCCGCTCTCTCCTTCGATGAGCACGCTCAGAGGGCTGTCGGCGACCTGCCGGGCGAGATCCAGCTGCTGGCGCATGGCAGGATTTCGGGTGATGATATCGCCGTCGGGGCGTTCGGCGAGCTGTTTCCGCAGGGCGAGAAGTTCCGTCTGGAGGCGGTGATGATCAAACACTTTCTGCGTGAAAAGCTGAAGCTCCTTCAGGTCGAAGGGTTTTTGCAGGAAATCGAACGCGCCGTTCTTGATCGCTTCGACTGCGCTGTCGATCGAGCCGTGGGCGGTGATCATGACGGCGGTCGTCGCGGGGGATTTTTTCCTTATCTCCCTCAAGACCTGCATCCCGTCGACGGGCTGCATCATCAGGTCGATGAACGCGACGTCGTAGTCGTCGTCCAGATGGTCGAGCGCGTCGCAGGGGTTGAGGAAGCCCTTCACGTCGAACCCGGCGGATTCGAGCCCGATCGTAAGGGTCTTGAGAATATTTTGCTCGTCGTCGACGACGAGGATTTTGCCCCGGTTGGTCATGCCGGCTGGTCCGCTGCGACGGGGAGTTCCACGGAAAACGTCGATCCTTTGCCGAGCTGGCTCTCGACCCGGATGCTGCCGCCGGAGAGCTCGACGATCTCTTTGGCGATGGCGAGCCCGAGCCCCACGCTGCCCGGGGTGGAGTCGAGCGATTGCTTCACCTGCACGAATTTATCAAAAATCTTGTCGAGGTGTTCCGGAGCGATCCCCCGCCCGGTATCTTTCACCGAGAACCGGATGGAATCATCCTTCCTCGTCGCGGCGATCTCGACGCGCCCCCCCGCGTCGGTGTAGCGGAGGGCGTTGTTCACCAGGTTCGACACGACCCAGGAAAGCTGCTGCTCGTCTCCGGTGAGAGGCGGGAGGTTGTCGCCGATGCGCAGGACGAGATCCACTCCCTTCTCCTTGAACGGAAGGATCAGCGGACCGATCGCGGACTCGATCACCTTGGCGATATCGAGCCGGTCTTCGCGCGTAACTATTTTCCCCGACTCCAGCTTCGAGAGTTGCAGAAGCTCGCGCACCAGCTTCGTGAGGCGCTCGCAGTCACCTTTAGAGGTTTGGAGCAATTCCTCCTGCGCTTTCGTGAGGGGCCCCAGGAGCTGGCCCCTCATGATATCGACGCTCATGTTGATCGACGTGAGGGGTGTCCGGAATTCATGGGAGACCGCCGCCATGAAATCGGACTTCATCTTGTCGAGCTCCTTGTACTGCGTGACATCCTGCAGGATGAGAACTGTGCCGCCCCCGGTCCCGTGGACGGCGGGGATCTCCGAGACCCTCGGTCGCAGGTAGACCGAGCGCACAGCGGTGCGGAACTGCAGGTAGGGCTGTTTCAGCGCCTCGGCGGCCGAGGGGGAAGCGAAAATTTCCCGGATCCGTTCGTCGGCGATCGCCTCGGAGATCTTTTTTCCAATGACGTCCTTCTCGCGGAGATCGAGCAGATCCTCCGCAGAGCGGTTGATGAGCTGTATCGCCGAGTCCTGATCGCAGACGATGATCGCGTCCGACATGCTCTCCACAATAGTTTCGGACTTCTGTTTCTCGGAGAGAATCTTTTCGATATTCAGCTCTTCGAACTTTCTCAGCCGCTCCGTCATTTTGTTGAACTCGCGGGCGAGCTCTCCCACCTCATCGTTCGTGTCGAGATCGATCTTCAGATCGAGACGCCCCCGCCCGATGCGGTGAACGGTGTCGGTGAGCTGCTCGGCCGGCTGGATGATGCGTTTCGTGAACTGGGTCATGATAAGAATGCCGAGGCCGGCGGCCACCAGCGATGCGAACAGAACGGCGAGGATGGCCTCATCCGAGGTGGTCTTGGTCTGCTGGGAGACGGCGAGCATCGCCTTCTGATTCTCTTCGACCAGCCAGAAACTGTTCTCCGAAAGTCGCTGAGAGAAGGGACGGACGATATTGCTGTAAAATTCCTTGGCCGGTTTGACCTTCTTCATCGTAAGGAGGTGATAGAGAGAATCGGAAACGATCAGATACCCCTCGTAGGTGGAGCGGATATTGTCCAGAATCATCCCGACGTCGGGGAGGGTCCGGTTCTCGTTCGCCTTGTCAAAAACCTGAAAAAACTCCTCCTTGGCGCTTTCGAAGTCGTTTTTTCCGGTTTCCAGGTCCCCGTTCAGCATGGTGATCAGGGCCCGGTCATGCCGTTCGACGGCGTGGGCCATGGTCTCGACGGCGATGACATTCGGGAAATTATCCGTCAGAATCGTATTGAGGGGGGAGGTGAGCCGTCCAAAATTGTAGATAGCCCATGCGGTGACGGCGATGATCAGGGCGACAAGAAGGATGAACCGCCACCCGATCTTGAACCGGAGGCTGTTAAGGAAGGGAACGTGCATGCTTCAATATATCCAGAATGCGAGGAAAACTCAATAGTTTGACTTTCGGGGGTTTTCTTTCTATCATAACCCTCGCTTTTCAGGCATACCACCTCGAATTTTTAAGCTTTTATGGAACTTTCCACAAGCCGGCCGAGAGTTCTGGGCTGGCTTCGGAGCGCTGCGATCCTCGACGGAGATTGGGGCACGAGCATAGCGTACGTCCTGGGGATAGCGTTCTTTCATGCCGGATATTACAGCGGAATTCACCTGATGATGATGCTGGCCTTCACAGGCCTCATCGCCCTCAATTATGTGACCATCTGCCGTCTCTACCCCGGGGGCGGCGGCGTATACAGCTCGGTGAGTCATCGTTCCCGGACCCTGGCGGTGGTCGGAGCGCTCCTTCTGAGCGCAGATTACGTCGTCACCGCATCCCTTTCGGTCCTCGATGCCTGCCATTATATGGCGCTCGATTACCCGGAAATCTGGGCAATCGGCATCATACTCTGCATCGGGGCCCTTAACTGGTTCGGACCCCGGCATGCCGGGACTGTCGCAATCCTCATCTCAGTTGCCACGCTGACCGCGCTCCTCGTCCTGATCGCGTACGCTTTCCCGGCGGCCACCCGGAGCATTCACCTTGAAGCGGACCCCAGAGGCCTCGCAACGAATTGGAGCTTTTTCGTGGCGATCATCCTTTCGATATCCGGCATCGAGGCGATCTCGAATATGACGGGCGTTATGAAGGACCCCGCGGTAAGCTCCCGGAAGGCCATATTCGCCGTGCTGGCAAAGATCTCGGTTGCGACGATCGTGCTCGGCTTTGCGATGCTCGCCATCCCCCAGCTAAGCAGGATCGAGCACAAGGAGGAGATGATCCGATTCCTGGGCGAAGTCTATGTGGGGGGCTGGTTCGGTCCCATCATCGGCATCATGCTTGCCTTCCTCCTCATTTCGGCGGGCAATACGGCGATCAACGACCTTATCTCCATCCAGTTCCTGATGTCGGTCGACGGCGAGCTCCCGAGCAGCCTGCGGAGGTTAAACAAGTACGGCGTGCCGACAGTCCCGCTCATCGCTGCAAGCATCGTCCCTGTCGTCGTGCTCCTCCTCGTCCATGACGTCATCACCCTCTCCTCGCTCTACGCCATCGGCGTCGTCGGCGCCATCATGATCAACGTCGGTTCGACGGGGACGGACAGGTCGCTAAAACTTTCATTTCTTACCCGGTCCTTCATGATCGTCTCGGCCGTCGTGCTCTTCATGATCGAGACGACGATCGTGGTTGAAAAAACGAAGGCGCTCGTCTTTGCGTCCAGCGTACTGGTGGTCGGGCTCGTAGGGCGCGAGGTCGCACGCCGGCAGCGGCTGGTTGCGGTCCCGGCTCCGGCGCCGGCCGTTTCGCTCCCGGTCAGTCCCCCGCAGCCCGCTGCAGCGGCGTTTACGAGCCGGATGATGGTCGCGGTGCGTGGCGGAGGTGAGAAACTTCTCCGTCAGGCATGTGAAGACGCAAAGATCCGGCGGTCATTCCTTTTCGTCCTCAACGTGAAGCAGGTGGCGGTTTCGGGGTTGCTGCCCGACAAGGTGCCCGCCGAGACTTTTGTGGACAATCGCTGGATGGAGGCGATTTGCGCAGAATATGGCATCCCCTACCGGGTGATGTCGGTCCTCTCCCCGGAGGTGGGTTACACGATTGCCGAGCATGCCGCCACTCTGGGCGTTGACAGACTGTTATTGGGGGCGACGCAGAGAAGCCTGGTCGAGCAGGCATTGAGGGGGGATGTGATCCGCACGGTCAGCGAACTGCTGCCGGAGGACATACATCTGATTATCTACCGGGCCTGATCAGGATTTGGTGTTGAGGAGGTCTTTGAGCCTGTTTTCGATTTGTTCGATATCGACAGGTTTTCGGAGGATGCCGAAGACGCCGATCTTGCGTGCCTCGGCAAGAACCCTTTCATCCTGAAACCCGGTTATGAAAAGAAACGGGATGGAGGCTGTTTCGGGAGTAGCTTTCACTTTTTTGAACATCTCAAAACCGCTTACCCGCGGCATGACGATATCGGATATGATCACTTCCGGTTTAAACGTGCCGATCTTATCGAGCCCTTCCTGGCCGTCATGGGCGACTTCGACCACGTAATTATCCATGGCCAGCAGGTCACGGAGCAATTCCGCGAACCCCACCTCGTCGTCAACCAGGAGCACTTTGCGCACGCTTTTCTCTTTGATCATAGGCTAGCAAAGAAGTTTGGGCAATATAGGTAAAGCAAATCCCAGAATCAAGTGTATAATTCCCCGTGATTTGGAGAGATTTTGGTAGAACATCATCGGACGAGGAGCATCTTCCGCGAGAGCGCAAAATACTCCGACTCGAGCCGGCAGAGATAGATCCCTGACGGCATGGAGGTGGCATTCCAGAGCATCTCGTGGAGTCCCGGCTGGACTGTGCGATTCAGAAGAAGTGCAACACGACTCCCCAGGGCATCGTACACGCTGAGACGAACGGAAGCCTGCCTCGAGAGGGTGAAGGAAATCGTCGTTGAAGGGTTGAAGGGATTCGGGAAATTTTGAAAAATCATGAAGTCGGGGGACGGGACCATATCCCGGACGGCGGTCATCGTATCAGGCACGACACCGATCGCTGTATTCTCCCCGAAATTCCACTTGTCGCCCGTGGGAATGCCGTTATTATTAGTGCTGTTGGCGGCAGAGAAGAGGGTGTCGTAGCCTGTTGCAGATGGAGCGACATAGAAGAATCCCCACCTGACGGTATCCCCCTCAAAAGGCTTCGGGGCGGTGTGTGTCAGTTCGCCGGAAACCGCCTGTTCGGTGGTATCGAGGGGAATCAGTATCCCCGAATTCGACGCAAGATTGAAACCCCCGGTCACACCAGGCCCCCCCGTCATCATGAGCGAATAGAAAGTCTTCGATCCTGCACGGACTGACCGGGGCCCTTCGATCCATACAGAGACGGTATCGGCCGGAAGGCTGCCGTGACAGAGACATCCGTGGCCGTTCTTCCTCGTGGTTCCGACGATGCCGCTTGAGTGGTAAACATCAAAGCCGGCGAGCGCACCCCAGAGGATGAGGATGGTGAAAACAGTTTTTCCCGTCACCAGGCAGTTCCGGAGCGGAGGATGGCGACGACGATATATCCGATCACGAGGGCAAGAAGGATGAAGAGCCTCATACGTGTATCTTTTGTCATGAGTGTCAATGTACGTCATTGCGCAAAAAAAGCCAAAACCGATCTCGCCGGCGCTGGGTGCACCCGGGCAGGACCCTCGGAGTTGCATGAGAAGTGTTGCATCCGTCGGCCGAACTTTTTATCTTTGAACTTTTATCAGGACACACACTTATGAGATATCTCACCCTCTTCCTGCTGCTCGTCGCTCAACTGAGCGCCAAGACTCCGGCGGACTCCGCGAAAACATGGGACGTGACCGCGCGACACGGCCCTGCAGGCGACGTGGAATTCGACACCGATGAGGGGACGTGGATATCGGTCGACGTAAGTCCCGACGGGACGACCGTTGTCTTCGATCTTTTGGGGGACATCTACTCGATGCCGATCACCGGGGGGCGCGCAACTCTGCTCTCCGGCGGGCCGGCGTTCGAGACACAACCCCGTTTCAGTCCTGACGGCACAAAAATCTCGTTCACCAGCGACCGCGACGGCTGCGACAACATCTGGATGATGGATATCAACGGGAAGAATGCCAGGCAGATCACCAAGGAAAAGGAGCGGCAGGTGAACAATGCCGTCTGGACGCCGGACGGGCGTGCGATTGTCGCGCGAAAGCATTACAGAAACACCCGCTCTCTTGGGGCGGGAGAGATGTGGATGTACTACACCGGGGGCGGGGACGGGCTCCAGCTCACCAAACGCCGGAACTGGGAGCAGGACGCCGGGGAGCCGAGCCTCTCACCCGATGGACGTTATCTCTACTACAGCGAGGACATCAGCCCCGGCGGCGGTTTTCAGTACAACAAAGATCCTTACGGCGTCATCTACGTCATCCAGAGGCTCGATATTCAGACCGGGAAAACGGAGCAATTCATCAACGGCCAGGGAGGATCTGTCCGTCCGCAGGTATCGCCAGACGGGAAGACAATTGCGTTCGTCCGCCGGGTGCGGCTGAAGACCGTGCTCTTCACCTACGACGTCGAGAGCGGCAGGGAAACTCCCATCTGGGACAATCTGAACCGGGACGCACAGGAAACGTGGGCGATATTCGGCGTCCATCCCGGATTCTGCTGGTCGGGCGACTCGAAGTCGATCGTGATCAGCGCGAAGGGACATATCTGGAAGATCGACGTGGCGCGGAAAGAAGCGGTGCAGATTCCCTTCACTGCCCACATAAAACAGTCGGTCGCCGATGCGGTCCGGTTCCCGCAGGATGTTTCGCCTTTTAAGTTCCCGGTAAAAATGCTCCGCTTCACCACAGTCTCCCCGGACCAGAAGGACGTCGTCTATACGGCTCTAGGAAAACTTTACATCAAGCGGCTCGCCGGCGGGCCGCCGAGGCGGGTGACGAAAGCGGAGACGGACTTCGAGCTGTTCCCCTCCTTCTCCCGGGATGGCAAATGGATCGTCTATGCCGCGTGGAACGACGAGGCCGGGGGTGCGATCTATAAAACTCATCCCGACGGTTCCTCACGGACGAAGCTGACATCGAGGCCCGGGCACTATATCGAGCCCTCGTTTTCGCCCGACGGCTCGAGGATCGTCTTCCGGCGAACCGGAGGGGACGGATTGCGCGGCAATGCGTACTCCAAGGATCAGGGCATTTACTGGATTCCCTCGTCGGGGGGAACCGCCGCCCTCATCACCACGGAAGGCTCGCGGCCGCGGTTTGACAAATCGGGGGAAAGAGTTTTCCTCTCCTCGGTCGAAGGGGAAAAAGCCGCCCTCATCAGCGTCGGCCTTTACGGGCAGGAGCGCCGGGTGCATCTTACCTCCGATAATGCGGTCGAAATGACCCCCTCTCCGGACGAGCAATGGGTCGCGATCGTCGAGCGGTTCAACGCGTACATCGCCGTATTCCCCAGAACCGGGCAGGCGGTTGCGATCGGGCCGGGAACATCCGACTATCCGATCAAAAAAATAACCCGGGACGCAGGGGAATATCTGGGCTGGTCTGCCGACAGCCGGAAGCTTTACTGGTCACTGGGGCCGGAGCTGTTTTCTCGTGATCTCGCCAACACATTCAAGTTCGCACAAGGGGCAAAGGACAGCGTGCAGGAAAAGCCCGACACTTCGGGGCTCCCGATAGGCTTCGAGGCGGAGACAGACCTTCCCTCGGGTCTAGTGGCCCTCACCGGCGCCACGGTCATCACGATGAAGGGAAACGAGGTCATCCCTGACGCCACTATACTTGTCGAGCGGAACCGGATTACGGCGATAGGACCCTCGTCAGCGGTTGCGATACCGGCCGGAGCCTTCAAGCTCGACCTGAAGGGGAAAACCATCATGCCCGGGATCATCGACGTCCACGCCCACATCGGCACGGGGAGCGACGGCATCACGCCGAAAACCCATTGGGCATATTATGTCAACCTCGCCTTCGGCGTCACGACAGCCCACGATCCGTCGTCGAACACGGAAATGGTTTTTTCCAACTCCGAGATGATCAAGGCGGGGATCATCGTCGGGCCGCGCCTTTATTCGACCGGGACCATACTCTACGGGGCGGAGGCTTCCTTCAAGGCTGTCATCGGCAGCCTCGATGATGCCATGTCCCATCTTCGCCGGATGAAGGCGGTCGGTGCATTCACGGTAAAGAGTTACAATCAGCCCCGGAGGGATTCACGCCAGCAGATAATCGAAGCCGCGCGGGCGCTGAAGATGATGGTCGTCCCCGAGGGGGGCTCGACATATTTCTGGAACATCTCGATGATCCTTGACGGGCACACGGGGGTGGAGCATTCGATCCCCGTCTCGCCACTGTACAAGGACGCGACGACCCTGTTTGCCCGGAGCAAAACGGGATACACCCCGACGCTGATCGTGAGTTACGGCGGGCTCTGGGGGGAGAATTACTGGTACATGAAGAGCAAGGTGTGGGAAAACGAGAGGCTCCTCCGGTTCACCCCGCGCGAAATCGTCGATGCCCGGTCCCGGCGCCGGTTGATGGCGGAGGAGGACGACTTCAATTATATTGAAAACGCAAAGGCAGTGAAGGGTGTCCTTGATGCGGGTGGGAAGGTCCAGCTCGGGGCGCACGGGCAGCTGCAGGGGCTTGGGGCTCACTGGGAGATCTGGATGATGGTACAGGGGGGCATGACCCCGATGCAGGCGCTCCGGTGTGCAACGCTCTCGGGGGCGGAGTACATCGGTCTGGACGGCGACCTCGGATCCCTCGAGCGGGGCAAGCTTGCAGACCTCATCGTCCTGGACAGAAACCCCCTCGACAATATCCAGAACACGGAGTCAATACGGTTCGTTATGAAGAACGGGCGTCTGTACGACGCTCAGACCATGGATGAGATCGGCAACCACCCGTCGAAGCGCCCGAAACTCTATTGGGAGCGTTGAACGGCCGGTCTGTTGGAGACCAGGAAAAAAATATGGCGGCCCTGAAAGTCCTTTGCGTCGATGATAATCCGGATCTGCGGCGGAGTTTGAAGGAACAGTTTCTCGATGAGGGTTATGAGGTCGACACGGCGGAGGACGGTGCGGCTGCGCTCAAGAGGATCGAGGCAACGGACTACGACCTGATCTTACTGGATCTCGGCATGCCGAAGCTGGACGGCATGGGAGTTCTTAAAGAGATGCAAAAAATAAACAAAACCTCGAACGTCATCATGCTGACCGCAGTGGGCGATGTGCCGACGGCGCTGGAGTGCGTGAAGCTGGGGGCGAAGGATTACATCCAGAAGCCCTACGATCCCGAAGAACTCCTGACCGTCGTCGCCAAGGTTCTTGGGCAGCGCTGATGGCTGCTATTTGACTTCCGTGGGAGGGGTGGGCTGGGGCTTCTTCTTTCTGTACATCAACCCGATCGGAATGATGATGCAGTACCCGATCACGAGGAGGATCGGCGCCAGGGTCAGCTGAGAAAAACCCTCGACCTGGTTGCCGGAGAGGGCGAGATAGCCGAGCGCGATTGTGAGCAGGCCGGCTCCGAGGATGAGAAAATTCTCACGTTCGAGAGGGAAAATGTCGTCCCGCTTCGGCTTTTTAGAGATTTTGGTTTTTTCAACGGCCATAGGTGCCTTTCCGAATTCCTTCAAATGTAGGGAAAAGAGGGAATAAAACAAAAAACTCATGCCCGCAATAGCCCGTCGACCATGCGGAATACCCGGTTGGACCGAGCGGCGAACGTTTCGTCGTGCGTGACGATGAGAAACGACTGGCGATCAGCACGATTCAGTTCCGAGAGGAGATCATGGATTTGAGCGCTGCTGACGGAGTCGAGGTTCCCGGTCGGCTCGTCGGCGAAGACGATCCTGGGCCGGTTGGCGAGCGCGCGGGCGACCGCAACGCGTTGCTGTTCTCCCCCTGAAAGCTCGCCAGGTTTATGGCCGAAGCGGTCGGTGAGCCCGACCGAGGCGAGCACCTCTTTGGCCCTCGCCGCCGCATCGCGGGACCGGACCCTCTGGATGAGGAGCGGCATCATCACATTCTCAAGGGCGGTGAACTCCGGCAGAAGGTGATGAAACTGGAAAACGAACCCCGCGTGGCTCCCGCGCAGCGAAGCAAGCGCCTCATCATCCAGCTTCGAGATGTCCCGGCCGTTCCAGAGCACCGATCCTTCGGAGGGACGGTCGAGGCCTCCCAGGAGGTGAAGCAGGGTGCTCTTCCCCGATCCCGACGCCCCGACGATTGCGATCATCTCCCCCTCTGCCACCTCGAGGTCGATTCCCCGCAACACCTCGAGCCGGGAGCTCCCCCCCTCGTTGAGCGTAAACGTCTTCCGCAGGCGCGAGGCCTCGACGATTGCGAGGGTCATTCCCATCGGAGCGCCTCGGCCGGAAGTGTGGAGGAAGCCCGGCGCGCCGGGTAGTATGCAGCAACGAACGAGAGGCCGAGCGAAGCTGCGGGGATGGCGACGAAGTCGGTCCAGCGCACCTCGACGGGGATCGCCGGGATGATGTAGACAGACGTATCGAGGGGGAAGATCTGATATTTTACCTGAAGGTAAAGAATCCCGAGCCCGAGCAGGATGCCGAAAAAGGTCCCTACGAGGCCGATCAAGAGGCCCTCGGCCATAAACACGCGGCGCAGGCTCTGCGAGGTCATGCCCATCGATTTCAGAACAGCGATATCGCGCCGCTTCTCCATGACTCCCATCGTCAGGGATCCGAGCATATTGAATGTGGCGACAAGGATGATCAGGCACAAGAGCAGATAGGCCGACCATCGCTCGACTTTCATCACCGTATAGAGGCTTCGGTGGAGGTCGTACCAGGTCGATATGCTGATGTCCGGGCTGATCTTCGCTTCAAGCCGCTCCTTGACGTTCTCGGCGTCGTGAAAGTCGGCAAGCCTCAATTCGACGCCGTGAAACTTCTGCCCCATGTCGAACAGGTCCTGTGCGGCGCGGAGGGAAATGTAGGCGTAATTGGCATCGTAGTCCTTGTTATTCGACTCATAGATCCCCCGGATGCGAAAGGTCTGGCCTGCGGGGATCCCGAACCCCATGATCGCCGATTGAATTCCCGAGGGTCCGTAGACGGCAAGGTCGTTTCCCGGGATTGCGCCGAGACGGTCTGCAAGCGTCATGCCTATGACGATGCCCGGGAGGCCGCTGTCCGCGTTGAGGGAGATCGATCCGAGGACGATCCTGTCGCCGAGGCCAGAGACCTGGCCTATCAACTGCTCGTCGACCCCGCGGATAAAAACAACTTTCGTGAACGCCCTGGTCGTGAGCATCGCCTTCCCGGCGATGAACGGTGAGAACGCTTTGACGCCGGGAGTTTTCAGGAGAATATCGGCCACCTCTCTGTATTCGCCGGACATCATTCCGCCGGGCTTCTCAAGCCGGATGTGGGGATCGAAGCCCACCAGGACGGAGGTCACGACGCTGTTGAACCCGTTGAATACAGAGAGCGCCACAAGGAGAGCGGCGACCCCTATGGTGATGCCGGCGATCGAGATGAATGCGATCACGTTGATGAATCGGAGGCTCCGGTGGGAAACTAGATAGCGTCGGGCGATAAACCTCTCGACCATGCTCACGGATCACCCGAACCGGAAGATGGAGACGGGGCGGACCCTTGCCGCGGCCTTGGAGGGAAGCGACGACGTCAGGAAGCAGAGAAGGAGGGCGATCAGAGTTACGATGACAAAATTCTCGGGCCGGAGCATCACCGGGACGGCGTTCATATAGTAAATATCGGCCGGGAGCGACAGGATTTTCAGGCTCATCTGCGCCCAGCAGAAGAGTAGGGCCAGCGCGTTCCCGAGAAAAATCCCCACGGCCCCGATGGCGAGACCCTGGAGTGTAAATATCCGGCGTATGAGATTCGGCCCCGCCCCGAGCGATGTCAGCACGGCGATCGCGCGCGTCTTCTCCAGGACGAACATGAGCAGGGTGCCGATGATATTCACCGTGGCGACGATGATGATCAGGCTGAGAAGCATGGGAGAGAGTTTTTTCTGAAGCTCGACCCATGAGAAGAGATTGCGGTACATCTGGAAGACGGTCTGCGCGTAATGGGGGTAGCCCAGAGCTTCCTGAAGGCGGACGGCGGTCTCCTCGGCCTTATCCAGATTGTCGACGAGGACGTCGTAGCCCGTGATATCACCCCCCAGCTGGAAGAGATCCTGGGCGGCGGCGAGCGTCGTGTAGGCATAGACGTCGTCAAACTCCGCCATGCCCGATTCATAGATCCCGGAAAGCCGGAATTCCATCGCCTTCGGCTGGAGTCCGCGGGAGGCGCTCCGGGGGAGCGCGAAGACAACCATCTTGTCGTTGATCCGGGCGTTGAGGCGGGTGGCGAGCTTCCGGCCGATCAGGAGTGGGGTCCCCTGGCTCGACATGGGATCGCCCTCGACAATGTGTCGCCGTGACGAGAGGACATCGGCGCCGGGATCTATGCCTTTCAAAAACACGCCGTCGACAGTTCCGCCGGGTCCGCGGATCATACCCTCGCGCGCGGCGAAAGCCGAGATGTGACGGATCGAGGGGATTTCCCTCACGATGCGCCCGAGGTCTTCCCGTGGAGGGGGAAGGGGGAGGTTCTGGTAGCCCTGCACCTCGATATGCGAGGTGAAGCTGACGACTTTCTCCTTGATCTCATGCTCGAAGCCGTCGAGAACGGAGAGGGTGATGATCAGCGCGGCGGTGCCGAGCGTGACGCCGAGAATCGCAATGATCGTGATGAAGGAGAGGAACCCCTTGCGCCGGGTCGCCTCGAGATAACGGCGGGCGATGAACCAGGCGCTACCTATTCTGGCCGAACTCAAGGAGATACGCCTTGATGAACTCGTCGATCTCGCCGTCCATGACGGCCTGCGTATTGCTCGTCTCGACGTCGGTCCGGTGGTCTTTCACCATATTGTATGGATGGAAGACATAGGACCGGATCTGGCTTCCCCACTCGATTTTCTTCTTCGTACTGTTGATCGCGTCGCGTTTCG
This sequence comes from uncultured Chlorobiaceae bacterium, assembly GCA_964410105.1. Taxonomy (GTDB): domain Bacteria; phylum Bacteroidota; class Ignavibacteria; order UBA10030; family SZUA-254; genus CAYPFY01. Next base: position 6,636 of record CAYPFY010000028.1, on the reverse strand, counting down.
ATTCTTCCTCTTCTTTCCGCATCTGGTAGAGCCGGGATTTCAGCATCTTCAGGGCGCGCTCCTTGTTCTGGAACTGTGAGCGCTCCTGCTGGCACGCGACAACGACGCCCGTGGGGATGTGCTTGATCCGGACCGCGGTTTCCACCTTGTTGACATTCTGGCCTCCCTTGCCGCCGGAGCGGTAGGTGGCGATTTCCAGATCGGAGGGATTGATCTCGATCTCTACGTCATCTTCGATTTCAGGATAGACGAACACGGACGCGAATGAGGTATGTCGCCGGGCGTTGGAATCGAAGGGGGAGATTCTGACCAGGCGGTGCACGCCGTTCTCGGCCTTGAGGTAGCCATAGGCGTACATTCCCTGGACCTCTACGGCCGTGCTCTTGATGCCTGCCCCTTCCCCCGCCTGCTCGTCCAGCAGAAACGTCTTGAACCCGCGCTTCTCGCACCATCGGACATACATGCGGAAGAGCATTTCCGCCCAGTCCTGAGCCTCGGTTCCTCCGGCGCCGGCGTGGATATTAAGGACGCAGTTCTTGGCGTCATCCTCTCCGCTCAGCATGTTCCTGAACTCGAGGTCGTCGATTTTTTTCGTGATCGAGGAGACTTCGGACTGGAGCTCGGGAAGAAACGACTCATCGGACGATTCCGACGCGAGCTCCCGGAGAGTTTTTGCATCATCGAGCTTTCGGCGGATCGACCCCCAGTCCTCCGTCCACGACTTCCGGCGGCTGATCTCCTGCATCACCTTTTGGGCCGACGCGTTATCGTTCCAGAAGCCCGCCTGGTGCGTGCGCGATTCGAGCTCCGCGATCTGCTTTTCCTTCAAGTCGAGGTCAAAGATACCCCCGGAGCGCGGCGAGTTTTTTATCAAGTTCCTCCAGTTTTTCGCGGACGTCCTCGAACATGTGTTTATCCTGTAAGTTTTTCCGTAATATCGATCTCCATGCGGAGAAGAGCGCTACTGAGCGTCTTCCCCTGCGCATCGTTCTTGAGCGACACGGTTCCGCCCCCTCCCAGAGTCTCGTGAAGCAGGAAATTAAGGGCGAGGAGATTGGGCATTTCGAACCGTTCGACCTTTCCCTTGCACAGCCCCTGAAAATGTCTTTTCACCGCCTCGGGCGTGACATACTTAAGGATGATCGGGTAATAATCCGGCTTCCGGGCGATGAGGCCGACATTCCCCGTATCCCCCTTGTCGCCGGAGCGGGCGTGGCAGAGTTTCACAAGCTGTACTTTCACAATTCCTCCACGGCCACCGAGGGCGTGACGGCAGACTTGGGAATCAGGGCTGGCCAGTAGGCGATGACCTCGCTCGGTTTGGGCCGTCCGCCGGCGAATCCAGTGACGCCGGGAGGTCCTGTGAGTATAAGTGGGGCCAACTCCTTGGAAAACCTCTCCACCGCGGATTTATCACGGGCCCGGACCCCGACGCGCAGCACCACCTCGTTGATGACATCGGGCCTGGGAGCTATGGGCCCGTGACACGAATTCAGGCCGAGGAACTCAGTCCTGATCTCCTCGAACTCAAGCCCGAGGTCGCCCAGTCGGGTCCGGAGGATCTCGTCGGCTTTCTGCGCCTTTTCCAGGGCATCGGGCCACGCATAGGTCAGGGTCCCGACGGCCGAGAAGCCGTCTGCATAGGACATCGAGACTTTGTAGGAATCCGTATTCTCCCTTCCCTTCACCCCGAAAAGTTTCACCCGGTCCTTGCCCGATTGTTCCAGCCGTATCGACGTGAAGTCGGCGACGCATTCCGGGGTCACGTAGCGGGAGGGATCCCCGATTTCGTAAAGCAGCTGTTCGCTCACCGTTTGAACGGAGACCATGCCGCCGGTCCCGGGATGCTTCGTGATAAAGATGGTGCCGTCCGGATATGCTTCCGCTATCGGGAATCCGATATGGGCCAGGTCGGGGACCGCTTTCCAGTCTGCCGAAAAATTACCCCCTGTCGCCTGGCCTCCGCATTCAAGGATATGGCCGGCGACGACTCCTCCGGCGAGCAGGTCCCAGTCATCCCAGGGCCAGCTGAACTCATGAATCATGGGGGCGTAGGTGAGCGCCGTATCGGTCGTCCTCCCGGTGAGGACGATCCGCGCACCCTGGCGGAGCGCGTCAACGATCGGCTTGGCGCCGAAGTAGACATTGGCGCTCACGATCCTATCCCGGATTTTTCCCAGCCCGTCGCCGGACTCCATGTTTTTCAGGTCGATCCCACCCTTGAGAAGCTCATCGAGACAGGTGAGAAGATTGTCTCCGGTTACGACGCCGATGCGGAGCCCCTTGATTCCCAGTTTCTTTGCCACCCGGAAGATCGCGTCGCGGCATCCCTCCGGATTCACTCCCCCCCCGTTAGTGATCACGGTCGTTTTGCCATCGACCAGGGCGGGGAGGATGGTCTCCATCAGCGGAACGAGATCTTTCGCGTATCCAAGCGATGGATCCTTCATCTTCTGTTTTTGCATGATGGACATCGTCACCTCGGCGAGGTAGTCCATCATGAGGTAGTCGACAGGGCCTTTGGTGATCTGGTCGACGGGGGCGGTGAGCAGGTCACCCCAGAATCCCTGGCCGCTGGCCACGGTGATCTTGTCTTTCACACGATCCTGATGTGCAGTTCGCGGAGCTGGCGGGGGTCAACGTCGGAGGGAGAGTCGTCCATCAGCGAGGTCGCGCTCGTCGTCTTGGGGAACGCGATCACATCGCGGATCGATTTTTCGCCCGTGAGGAGCATGCAGATCCTGTCGAACCCGAACGCTATGCCTCCGTGGGGCGGGGCCCCGTAACGGAAGGCGTCGAGCATGAACCCGAATTTCTTCTTCGCCTGATCCCCGTCGATGCCCAGGAGGCCGAACACCTTGCTCTGGAGCTCGCGGTCATGGATACGGATGCTTCCCCCGGCGATCTCGCTGCCGTTGAGGACGAGATCATAAGCGCGGGCCCTGGCCCGGAGGGGAGCCTCATCGAGGAGATGCGCGTCTTCGGGGTTCGGAGAGGTGAACGGATGGTGGATAGCCACATGCCTCCCTTCCGCCTTATCGTACTCGAACATGGGGAATTCGTTCACCCAGAGGAGTGTGTTTTTTTTCTCGTCGATGAGATTCAATCTGCGGGCCATCTCGAGCCGGAGCGCTCCGAGAATCCCGAACGCCTTTTCCCACGGGCCTGAAATCAGCAGCATGAGATCCCCCGCTGACGCCTTCATCGCGTCGGCGATCGAGCGCAGCGTTTCCTTGCCCACGAACTTTTCGACGGGAGTTTCAAGGCCCGACTCTGCATGACGTATCCAGACGAGTCCCCCGGCTCCCAGGTTCTTCGAAAAATCGGTGAGGATATCGAGCTGGTTTCGCGTGTACGACGCGCATCCCGGAGCGACCAGTCCCGCCACGACGCCTCCCTGCTTGACCGTATCACTGAAAACCTTAAAGCCGGAGCCGCCGACGATCCGGCTGACGTCCGTGAGTGCAAGGCCGAAGCGGGTATCCGGCTTATCAGAGCCATACGTCTCCATCGCTTCGCGATAGGTCATCCGCGGGAACGGAAGTGTGACGTCAATCCCACGTATCTCCTTGAAAAACCGGGCGATGAGCCCTTCTGCCATGCGGCGCACGTCTTCTTCATCGACAAAAGACATCTCGACGTCGATCTGGGTGAACTCCGGCTGCCGGTCAGCGCGCAGATCCTCATCCCGGAAGCATTTCACGATCTGAAAATAGCGGTCCAGACCCGCCACCATCAGGATCTGCTTATAGGTCTGGGGGGATTGAGGAAGCGCATAAAACTTCCCCGGGTGGACGCGGCTCGGAACGAGATAATCCCGCGCGCCTTCCGGGGTGCTTTTCATCAAAATGGGGGTTTCCACCTCGACGAACCCGTGCGCATCGAAGTATTGTCGCGTGATAAGGTACATCCTGTGCCGGGTCATGAGGTTTTTCTGCATTGTCGACCGCCGGAGGTCCAGGTAGCGGTACTGCAGGCGGGCCTCTTCGTGGACATCGAGGCTGTCCTCGATCGGAAATGGGGTCGTATCGGCCCGGTTGAGAATCGTGAGCTCGCGGGCAATGACGTCAATCTCGCCGGTCGGCAAATTCGGGTTGACGGTGCCTGAGGGGCGCGCCTCGACGGACCCGCTTACGGAAATCACGTACTCGCCCCTTAGGTCGCCGGCAAGCTCGTGAACCTTCGCTCCCGACTGGGGGTTGAACACGACCTGCGTTTTTCCGTATCTGTCGCGAAGGTCGATGAACACGACCCCTCCCAGATCCCGGCGCGTGTCGACCCAGCCGTTGAGAATGACATGCTTATTGACATCGGCAAGGCGAAGCTCGCCGCAGGTATGAGTTCGTTTGTGGTCCACGTGGAAAAATCCCGTTTAAAACGGTTAAAATATAGGAAAAAAGGCGGTGAGTCACAAACAGAAAGTCCCTCCTCCTTCCAGCAAGAAACACCTAAGCGCATCCAAGGGAGATGGAGCGATCGCAGAGAGGGCGATCGCGAGTTAACGGTTAGCGAAAGATGGGAGTTAACGTAGAAGTCTTTTGCTGAAAAAAACCGCGCGGGTACGCAACATCTTTTGACACTGCGGGGATGAACCGACTGGGAGACGGCTTATGATCGAGTTGACAGGACCGACAAGAACGGGATGGCACGGGAGAAGAGCCCCCGGGTGACTCATCAGACTACCACAATTTGATCGAACCGCGAATGCCTGTGACATTGCGGGCGAGATCATCCATCCACCGCTGCACCTTGCCGCCATCGTCCCCCATGAACCGTATATAGGCCCGGCAGTACGGGCATCGCATTGACATCCCGGGCCGCATCTCCTCCACCCTCTTGCGAATGGGGCGTTTACAGTCCGGACAGGGGACATCCACCTCGAGCTTTTGCATGGCAATCCTTTGCGATATGGGCCCAGGAATACACAGACAAAGGGCCGGTGATCAAGGTATCCCGGCCCTTCATCCGCTGAGAGAGGTCACTTCGCTAGAAGCATCCTCATAATGCGCTGGTACAGCTTCTTCCCGTCGGGATTGACTGCCGTGAGACGGGCAAAGTATATCCCGCTGGCTGAATTGCGCGCGTTCCAGACGGCGGTGTAGAAGCCCGCATCCTGTTCCCCTTCAACCAGACGTTCCACCTCGCTCCCGAGCACGTTGTAGACGACCAGCGTGACGAAGGAGGGCTCGGTAACCTGGTATGAGATCGTCGTTGACGGGTTGAAAGGATTCGGATAATTCTGTTTGAGAGCGAATTCCGTCGGGACGATCGGCGCCTGCGGAGGCGTCACTGCTTCATTCTCCGACGCCGCGGCTCCGGATCCCGGCAGGGGCCCGAGGAAGAAATTGTCCATCTGCACCGGGGTGCTGAAGGCGCAGCCTCGGATCCACACGTACCAGGAGGCGGGATTATAGACCGTATCCCTTGCGGAGAGAACCGAGTCGCCGTTAACGTAGGCGACGAGGGTGCGGGCCGCATCGTTCCTCACCTGGATCCGCAGCGTATCCCCAACCAGCACTTCGCGGCTGAGCGAGGCAATGGGGGTACCGTTGGTCCCGCTCTGGACGCGCTGGATCGTGATCAGGTCCGTCCCCCACGGATTATCGCGATACTGGAGCCTGTAGCCGTTTCCTTTGGCGAGATCCTTATTCGCCATCCGGACGTAGATGAAGAATGAAGAGTTCCAGCCGTTGCCCCCTTTCTGAGTGACGACGAGGGCCGCCTGCATTCCGGGGGTCACGAGGGAATCCCACGCGGCGCCGCCGAAATTTCCCGGACCGAGCTGGTTGTAGGGCTGTATGACGTTGTTGACCATCTGCAGCGCCCCTTGCCCCGGCTGGTTCAGGAGATTCGCCCATTTGAGCCGCCCCGGCAGCGCAGTTCCGTTCGGTGCGCCATCGAAGTCATCTCTCAGCCGAAGCCCCCAGGCTGCGATATTCGAGACGTTGAAGACGAGGCTGGCGGTCTTCGAGAGGCCTATCGAATCGGTCGCCGTGGCAGTCAGCGTGTGGCTTCCATTGGCGTAATAATTTGTATTCAGCGCACACGTGAAAGGAGAAGAGGAGACGGGGCTTCCGAGAGAAACTCCGTCGCAGGCAAACCGGACGTTGGACAGTTTGACGTTGTCCGAGGCCGTGGCGCTTACTGTTATAGTGCCGGAGACGGTCGCATTCGCGGCCGGATTTGTAATCGACACCGACGGCGGAATCGTGTCCCCGGCTGCATTGAGGATGGTGAACGGCACGGAGGCTGTGCTAGTCAGCCCGGCGGAATCCCTCGCGACCGCGCTGCAGACGTGCGGACCGTTCGAGTAGCTCAGAGTATTGAGCGACTTGTTGAACGGCGCTGTGGCAATCTCAGTGCCCAGGTTTGCCCCGTCTATCTGGAATTGAACGCCCATCAGCCTCACGTTATCGGATGCCGTCGCGCTCAGGGTGATCGACCCCTTCACCCCCTGGTTGCTCGTGGGATTCGTTATCGAGACCGTGGGAGGCTGCAGATCCCCCGTTGCGACGCCGACGAACTGGATATTATCCACATCGTAGGTCGGGCTCAGCCGCGTATAGTTCATGATATTGATGCGGTCGATCGGGTAATTATTCGGATCGAGCTGGCTCATCGGCACCGAGATCACCG
>CAYPFY010000027.1:0-42597 GCA_964410105.1 uncultured Chlorobiaceae bacterium | reverse complement strand
CAAAGGTACGGAGAGCCGCTTAAAAATATTTTCCACAACTATTGATATTTACTCCTTCCGACTTCGTTGTTACCACTGTTATGTGCTGTGTTCCGCGAAGTGTGATAGGTTTCAGAACAACTCAGTAATTCGATTTCAAGTCGGAAACGGTCGAACTGATTGAGATAATTCAATCTTGTGCTCTTCGATTTGGAGTTAAATTCCAACTTCATATAAAACTGATAGCTGTCGCCCGAATGCTGCTGGGCATACTCTGCTACTTCGATGGTTTTGAACAACCATATCGAAGTTGTCGACAAATCTACAAATGCAAAGATGTCAACGGGGAGAATCGTCAGGCGACCACCAGCCGAGCCAGAGTTTGCCTCTGCCGCCCACAGGTTTTGGTTTGAGGTTTGTCTTCACTTGAATTGTGAAGGGCTTATTATTTCGGTGGGAAAAAACAACCAGGTCGATTCCCGCATCTGTTGTCATTGGAGCCGACTCGATTCCATGTCTCAATATGCTGAAATGCACAATAAGCCCCCCGCATTTCCCGATCTGCTGTTCTATCGTTCAGAGAGTCCTTTCGCGTCTCAATTTAGGAGCCAGCGGCACATGGCGGATAACGTCTGTGGTAACAGCGCAGTGTTCGCGCAAACTGTTAATAGCCAAGTATCCGTGAACGGAAACACAGAGAGAGACTCTTAATACTGCGGCTCCATTATCCAGCGACGTTGTTACCCATATGATGAGTCCGTTGACGCCTGCGAGATAAATGTCTTGATTACTTGATCAATGCCTCTTCGTTTGAACAAAGCTCCGAACCGATCCCTGAAAACGGCTTGCCCTAACTTGGTTCGAGTTGATATCTCCACTATGCGGCCAAGTATACGGACTGATAGAAGGTCTCTCTTATTGCTGTGTGAACCTTTGGACATCCTTGGCAAGAAATTGAGGAGGTATCCATTGTTGGATATCGTTGTGCCAGCTGGGACTTTGAATGAGTCTTTTTTTGACATCCGATGATGTGAGAAGGCCTTCCGCCAAGTTTCTTTCAATTCGATTTCTTTGATGGATGCTGGAATCTTAGAGAATTGTATAGCAATTTTAACAAGAGATGCTTTCCTTTCAATTTGCGCAGTCAACCGAGGGAGATTGGTTGCAGACTTCGAAAAGAAGAGATAGGCGTCCAGATCAATGATATGATTTTCCCGTAGACCTAATCCAATATCCGAATAGACAAGGACAGCGTGTTTGCGAGAAATTTGCTGAAGGTCTTCGGTGATACTGTGAAGCTGAATTGCAGAAGAGGGAACTATAAAACACAACTTCCCGTACTGTGCGAGTTGTAGCTTCCTTTGCAAAGTACCTGCCTTTTTTAGGCTAACACTTGTTAGGGATTCTCCGAACACAAGATGGCGGTTCTGCTCCGCGACGAAATCAGCAAACGTGTAGAGTCCAGCGACTCCGACTCCACCTTGATAGACTTTGTAGCCGAGGATTAAGTAATGATCGATCGCGCAGTCAAGAATTGAACGGTGATCGTAACTTTCTGATCGGCTTTGCAGTTCATCAAAGTCTAGCGTTCGCGGCTTTCGTTTAGAATAAGGGTTTTCGAAAAACCGCTCGAGATCGTCTGGACGAACCTGTCGACTCTTCACGTTTTTCGCAGCAATTAGTGGAACACCCGTCTTTTGAATAATCGGGGTGAGACTCTTTAGAATGGCAGATCGACGTTTGAAGTACTCGTTGAAGGAGTCCATTGTCATCCTAGCTGGCGACAATGACGCATTATGTCTCCGCAAGTAAGGCAATACTTTTGGGAGCATACAGTTGTCATTCGAGCGAACAGAAGTATTGAGCGACAACCATCACTACATTTCACAAAAAATGGAGCGACGTTATTTGCCATGTTGTGCGATATTGAGTTGTGTGAGCATGCAGTGCGGCTTGTAAGAATATGCAAAGAATAATTGACCATGAGCTGCCGGGATTCAACTGTAGAAATTATCAAAGGCTTTTTCCTTGCGATGCTTTTCGTCTTCGAGTGACTCCTCAAAGTCTAACCCTACTAATCTTGCGAGATGCTTTACAATAAAATATGCGCACCCCAGTGAGGCCGCCGAGACAAGGTATCCTGAGAATCCGAGGACATAGCATATGAGCCACATGTCGAAGCCAACAAAAAAAACGGAAAGCAGAATACCTTTCTTTAGATAAAATATTGAAGCCAACTCAGCAATTTTCGATTCAGGATAGCGCTGTTGATAGTACGGGACGATTCGAAAGAGTAGCGCCCATACACCCACCGAAAATATGATTCCAAAGAATAGAAAGTTAAGTAATAAAGAGACAAAATTGTCTTGTAACCGGAGATCAAGGCCGAAGCTCTTGCTTAAGGAAATCCGACCATTCATTAATTCACCGTGACGGATGTTGTTTTCGCTCCACTCACTATACCTCAAACAGAATGGATCGGTTTCATGAAAAAGATTCTCATCAATGAATTTCTTTGCAGTCGAATCCCAGTCCAAACCGTAGGTAATCCGAAGCTTGTAATTCGCCTCTGCCAAACCGTTCACCCGAACAGCTTCGTGCGATTGTACGAAAACATCACGAACATTTTGGTCGCTTGTATCCACCCGAATAACGATGACAACGGCATCTAAGGGAGTGTCATTCTGTATCTCCATCGACAAAATCCCATTATGGATGCTATAACCAAGAGGGTGGGCAGCGGTTGGCAAGGTCCGATATCTGCTACGATCTGGCTTCCTCTCGAACGATGCGAATAGAGCGGCGAGTATGACGACAGACAGAATCACAGGTATCAGGATTAGAATCAAGCCCCACTGTGTTTTCATTCGTCTCCTTGCGTAGGCATGGTTCCCCGCCGACCAATGATCGGAAGTAGTGATGAATAATTGAGATCCATTGGGAATCTCTTGTATGAATTATTTACACTCAGCAACGGAATAGCGCACGACGTGCTACCAAATAATGAAATGTTTTTTTGAGCCTTCAAAATCTCATTTCAGCGAACAAGAACATTAAGCGAGGATTCTTATTCATTGGCCTTTTCTTCCAGCGTCGTCATTTTGCTTGTTGGGCGTCCATGCCGGCGCATTGGCAGTTCGTCTTGAGGTCATTCAAGCCGGATTCCTAGATATGAAATCTCGTATGCCTGCGATCATTATTCCAACTTGACCGGCATCATATTCATCGTATTGTCCATGCGCTGACTTGTTTCTCAAATCGAGCCATGCGATAACATTTTTCAAGTCAAGCTTTGAATAGACGTTCGCATTGGCGAGATCGGCGTTGAGCCTGTCACATTTCTTCGGTGTAAATCTACCGTTTTGTGTAGAGTCCAGCTCTCCGCCTGCCTTGTTTGCAAGCTGTCTCAAATGCGCTTCAAGAGAACTTCCCGCGATCACGGCTCCTGCATCCTTATAACCCTCGTCGAGTAGATGCTGAGCCATTTCGAGGAAATCTGCGAACAGATCACCGTGTATCAATTCTGTTTGAGTTTGTAGAAAACCCGCTGTTACGTCCGCTCTTAGCGAGTCTATAACTCCTGCCAATTGTTTCGCTAGGTAGCCATGATATCCACCCTGCTTGATAATTTCCTCGCACTGCTTGACGTATGGTGAATTGGGAGGAGCGATGCGATGAACCAGTGCACGAGCACGAGTGTTGAAACGCACGACCTCACGATCTGTAAGGTCCGAAATGTCGTCATATTTTGAACGCATCCGCAAAGATAGAAACTCATTAAACACCTCATCGATTTGTTTTTTAAGGAGTTCTTGTGTGGGCATTCAGTTGTCCTTTTTAGATTGCGGCCGGAGGGCGGTTAACGGCTCACTAGAACCCGCAGCAGTTTTGCGTACTATGGGATTGGCGGCAACCGCCGTCTATAACGTTCATTCGCCTGAGGGCGAAGCCGAAAGAGCCGTGAGCAAAACTGTTGAGTGAGTGTTTTTCGGTCTGAGAGTAATTCATCCATCGGCGTGTTCTTGCATGTTAGGCGACGTTGTCTTGCGCGTCATCGAGTCATGGGGCATCGACGAAAAGTCCTTTAATTATGGAATCATCCTTCTTAGATCTATCATCAATAAGCGGAATCATCATGACTGGATAGATACAAGACTCAATGAGTGCTTGAGATGTACGTTGCTCCTTCCTCTGCTTTACTCCCTTGTCGTCTCGAAATTCATACTCGAAGTCCCACGCAAGTACCATTGTACGGGTGCCGATGCCGCTAAGTTTTCTGGCCAGCGGAACATAATCTGCGTCACATCCAATGAGAGCAAGGACGTCGAATCGTTTGTGAACCGCCAGATCAAAAGCTTCAAGTGATAGCCATACATCGATACCCATTTCCTGCGACTTGCCTCTGTAGGTTCTGAGTGGCATGTAGTGCTGAACGACTCCAGCACGAATCAGAATATCGTCGAACGCGGCCTGATCCCCGAGTTTACCCGCGGCCTTGGCATCGGCCGCGGAAAAACGACCACGAAAGTAGTGAGCCTCAACAATCTGACAATAGCTTTCCTCAGTCTTTTCACATTCCGCTACCTTGTGGCGAACGAACGCCTGCAGTCCGTTAATCGATATTCGAGCTCTTCGAGAATGTTGGAATTTGTAATACTTGCTCACCTCATCATAGTAACCACCGTCGATGAAGATAGCGATTCGAGTCAGTTTACTATGGTTCGGCCAAATCATAAGATTGTCCTTTCATTGAGACTGTGCAAAACTATTTCGTCTAACGTCGCTGGCAACAGCGCAACGCTCGAGCGAACTACAATTGCCATTCATGTGAGCGCAAGCGTTGAGGTAGGCTTTATCATCCGAGCCCATGCCAGAGTCGTTGTTGCCACTGTTATGCGTCCGTTGCGTTGCGGTATTTGGGTAACCCGTCACGGATTCTTCGGATTCAGCGATTTGTGATTGCTTGATCAACAGCAGGATGCCTCAGTAAACTCGTTAGGGTGTAGTAGTTCAGATCATTTGGATACCGATTGGCCGGATGCCAAAAATCGATGAAGACTTTCTTGTCGGCTTGATATGAACGGTGGTATAGTACTTCTGCTCCTGGCCATAAATGCTGGACAGCAAACCATGTGTATCCGCAAATGACGATATTCGGCATAATGAGTTCGATTTGTCGTTTGAGAAATTCACCATCGACTTGAGCATGCATCTTGATGTCTTCTAAGTCTGAGCTGTTCTTACCACAACTCTTCTTGACGTTGACGATTGCGGCTGAGAGCAAACACTCCCCGGCTTCGCTCCACGCGTTGTCGTCCGCTGGGAGCTGTGGTTGAATAGGATCTGAAAAGTGCTTTGCGGCATAAGCCCAACATGCTGCCCTCCTAAAAAGAACACCTTTCGGCTTTTTCCAATTTTCTTTGAGTAGGATTCGCAAATCCCAATCTGTGGCCTTGTGGGGTTCATCAGGGTATGCTTCTTTCAGAAGGAATAGAACTTTGATCGATGTTGTGTTCCACCGTGCTGGGTCGATTATGCCGTCTTTCACGAATCCTTTCTTGGAATGATGGGGACGGGCTGCCCAACTTTCGAGTAAGAGTTCGTGCTCGTTGATGTTCATATTCTGGTTGGGGCTAGATCACCACTTTCGGTTGAAAGGCTGCAACCCAATCACGCATGACTATTGATTTACAGAGATATGGCGTATATCCCCATTCGGCATGAGATTCCAACGAGGTTTCACTGAATCAGATGTGATGTATTTGGAGTTTACCCCGAAGAATGGACACCGGGTTAAGCCAGAACGTTCCATTGTTGTTCGAATGCCACCGGTGATTTGTAACCGAGCGACGAGTGGCGGCGCACCCGGTTGTAGAACACTTCAAGATATTCGAAGTTCGTTCTGCGCGCTTGTTCTTTCGTCAGAAACTGTTCCCAGAACACATGCCCTTTATTGAGTGTCGCAAAGAACGATTCGGCCATCGCGTTGTCGTAGCAGTTGCCTGTGCTACTCATGCTCTGCCGGAAGCCGTGAGCCAAAAGGAGCCTGCGAACCCGATGATCGGCATACTGTTTTCCACTGTCGGAGTGGAAGATCAGTCCAGCGGTCACCGCCCGACGAATCAGAGCCATCTTGAGTGCACCTATGACCGCCGTCGCCTGCAAATGGTCGGTGATAGCATGACCAACGATCCGCCGGGACCACATGTCCTCGACTGTCGTCAGGTACAACCAGCCCTCCTCAGTCCAGACATAGGTGATATCGGAGAGCCAAACACGGTTCGGCCCGTCAGTGGAAAAGTTCTGCCGGAGGAGATTGGGCGAGGCATCGCAGGCTTTACAGCTGCGGGTGGTCCGCCTGAAGCGCTTTCGTACCTTCGAGTGCAACCCCATGTTTCGCATTAATCGTGCAATTCGCTTGTGATTCACCCGATGCCCTTCTTCCTTGAGAGCGGAACAGATCGTCGGGCTTCCGTATTCACCCCGACCTTCGGCATAGATCCGCCGAATCTCCTCGATGAGCAGCTCATTGACCACAGCCCGCTCACTGGCGCCTCGAGTTCTCCACGCATAGTATCCGCCCCTGGTGAGATTCAACAGCCGGCACATCCGACCGATACTCCAGGGCTTGCGATGCTCTTCCACGAAGCGATACCTCACTTCCCGTGCTTGGAGAAGTATGCCAGGGCTTTTTTTAAAATCTCCCGGTCCTCTTTCGCTCCGGCCAACTCACGCCGAAGACGCCTGAGCTCCCCCTCCTGCACGCTCAGCCGCCCTTTCCCGGGGAATGCTTCCTCCCCCTCCTCGCTCAATTCCCGCTTCCAGTGGTATAACGTATTAGGGTCGATCCCCAACTCTCGGGCAACCTCCCTCACACTCCGACCTCCATTCACCACCAGACTCACTGCACTGAGCTTGAAATCTCGATCGTACCTCCTGCGTTTTTTGTCTGAATCCATGCCAGTTCTTCTCTCTCGTTATGGAAGATACTGGCTTTTCTCCTTGTCTACAAAACGGGGTAAAGATCTTAATCCTTTTCAACAAAGGGAGTGTCGTTGTTTGCTGTGTTATGTGCAGATGCCCTCTATTTGACTCTGACTGTTGAACGTGTGCTCCGGAACACACCACCACCTTCCGTACCAGCGAAAAGAAAACCGGATGAATCGATGACTAAAGAGTGCTGCAAGATGGCGGTGTTTGTCAATTCTGTATTCATGTGAGACCAACTCGCACCGTCGTCAGTTGTACGAAAAACGCCTCCGCCGTCAGTACCAGCAAAAATATCGTCTTGTGAATTAATTGCGAGAGCAAAGACAATAGTGTTTGTCAAGCCTTCGTTGATCTGAGACCAAGTCGTGCCATTGTCCGTCGAACGATACATTCCATTTGTCCCTGCAAAGATATGGCCGTGTGAATTGATTATAAGAGAGCGAACGTCCGAATTAGCAAGCGAGCCTGTCAATTTAGTCCAGCTCTCTCCTTCATTTGTCGTGCGGAAGATGCTGCCCGCATTCGTGCCGGCGAGAATACCAACCCTGGAATCCATAATGAGTGAGAAGACATTCTTGTTTGTCAATCCATTGTTCGCCTTCGACCAGGTTTTACCGTTGTCAGTTGAACGAAAGACGCCGCCGCCTGCTGTTCCAGCAAAAAGTTGATTCTCAGACGTACTGAGGAGCGAAAAGACTATTTTGGATGACAGGCCCATATTACTTTGAAGCCAGCTAGAACCTTGATCGGTTGAACGAAAAATTCCGTCACCCCAAGTTCCTGCGAACAATTCAAAATTCGAACTGACGGTTATGCACCAAACATGCAAGTTCGTTAAACCGCTTCTAGATGGAATCCAGTTCCTGCCGGAACTCGGAGACCTAAAAATTCCGTTGCCCCTTGTTCCGGCGAAAATTTGTCCCCGGGAATCAATCGCCATCGATAAGACTATTAGATAAGGCGCTCCAGAATGAACTTGTGACCAATGACGTCCGCTATCGGTTGTGCGAAGAATTCCGCTCCCCCAAGTACCGGCGAAAACGTAGCCATCTGAAGTAACAGCAAGGTGGAGTATTTGAGGTCGCTTTCGATCTGAATAAACTTCCGACCAGTGTATACCATCATCAGTAGACAAAAATATTTTTCCGTCATAAGTTCCGGCCAACAGCTGTCCACTTCTGACGATCAAGACCGAGGTGACAGAAACATTTCTTAAGTCCGAAGTTTGTTCGCTCCAAGTCGTTCCATTGTCTCTTGATAGAAACGGAGGTCCTGCGGAGATTGCTAGTAGATATCCCTGAGAATTGAAAACGAGTGCGGTAACGTAAAAATACATCGCACTTGTATCTATTTTTGTCCAATGATTTCCATGATCTGCAGAGCGATAAATGCCATCCGATCCCACAAAAATATCACCTCTTGCATTGAGTGCCAAACATTGAACATCAGCGTTTGATAAACCTGAATTTAGCCCGAACCTCGTCCAGGTATTGCCATGATCGGTAGATTGGAAAACGCCGCTTCCATTTGGGCTGAGAACATGACCACCCTCAACCCCGGCAAGAATCTGGCCAGTTGAACCGATTGCCAAGCACCAGACATTTTTAACAGTCAGTCCAACGTTGATCTGTTCCCAATGGACACCATTATCCATCGATCGAAACACGCCACCCCCTTGGGTTCCAACAAAAACAGTTCCATCAGAATCAACTGCGATCGATCGGACGCCAGCGTTCGTTAGGCCGCTATTCATGTGGATCCAGTTTTCCCCATAATCTGTTGATCGAAGGACTCCACTTCCTACGCCAGCATAAATAGTATTAGCGCGAGGGTCCACTGCTAGCGCAAAAACCGCCCCTCCATCAAATCCCTCGTTCGTCTGTTCCCAGGAGTTCACCTGAGAGAGGGAAGAAGTGCTTGCAAGGGCTAGCGCGATCAATACGGTACTGTCGAGAAGCTTCATAACCTTTTCCTGAGAGGGCAATTGCATATGGTAACGTTGTGCGTGTTTACGCCGTGCCGTTTGCCCCCTATGAACGGCCAATTTCCTTTTTGCGGCAAACGGCATGGAGCGAACACAATAAGATTCCTTTCAAAAAAACGTGAGCACCAATAAACACGCTTGTTAGCCGAAGCTGGCAACCGCCTTTCCCTTGGACTTCTTGACGGTGGTCCGATGAAAATGCCGCGCTCGCAAACCGTCACGGGCGATGCCATGAGGCGTCGAACTCCTCGGCGCCCGGGTTCATGGTGAAGTTAAACTGGTGCGATCCGTCGGCGTTCATGATATAGATCTCCCCATTACCATCTCGCTCTGAGAAGAAGGCGATCCGTTTCCCATCGAAGGACCAAGCCGGCTGCCGATTCGACCCGATGCTAGTCAACATCGTCGGCGCCGAGCCGTCATGGCGCATCACCCAAATCTGAAATTGTCCGCTCCTCGTGCTGTGGAACGCGATCTGTCGTCCATCGGGCGACCACGTTGGTTGACGGTCGAGCGCCGGATGGTTCGTGACGTTGACCTGATTGGCGCCGTCCGCGTCCATCACATATACCTCGTTATTTCCATCGCGGTTACTCACGAAGGCGATCTGCCGACCGTTCGGGGACCACTCGGGTTGGAAATCGGCAGCTGTGTTATGTGTCAGCTGGACGACCGCTTTACCGTCAGCGTTCATACTGTAGATATCAAAGTCACCGTCGCGATTGCTCTCAAACACAATGCGGCGCCCGTCGGGTGACCAGTCGGCGTCCTCAAACTCCGTAGCCGGGTTGTTCGTGATGTTGGTTGGATTCGACCCATCCGCATTCGCTACATAAATCTCACTGTTGCCATCCCGATCACTCGAGAACACCAACCGCCTGCCGTCCGGCGAAAATCGGGCGTCGAACTCTTGAGCGGGATTATTGGAGAGATTCGTTAGTCCGCTCCCGTCGGCATTCATCACATAGATCTCAGCATTGCCGTCACGGGTACTCGTGAAGAGGATTCGACCAGCGCTCGTCTTGGCCAGCGTACCACTGGCAATGGAGTTCAGTGATTGTGAAGGGTTTGTCACTTTCACGTCGGAATCCAAAAGGTTGTCGGAATGGCAACTCTGGAGAGCAACAAAAAATACTGAGAACGTGATAAAGCGTTTCATGACTACTACTCCTTTCTGTTGTTAATCTGCAGGTTTCAATTTCTTGTTTAGCGAGCTAGTTTCGGCTAACTATTGATTTACAGAGATATGGCGGATATCCCCGCTCGGCATGAGATTGTGATTCTTTCCAAATACCTATTCCCAAGGTCTCTTCTGCGACACCATCATCGGTTTGTCCAATGAGAGAGTCAAGCTGAACCATCCTCCTAAAAACACTTCCACGTGCTAACCTTCCCATTATTTGGCCTATTCCTTTCGCACTGCCTTCATTCTGACTGCACCTCGATCAAGACTAGATGGTAATCCCTGAGGAAATCGTGCAAATGGCTTGAAGTCTGCCAGGGCGCTTTTCGGATAATCCATTATAGGCCGGTGCGAACGAGCCACAGCCGCTATAGAGCCGCCAATAAGCCACATTGGCGCAGTCAGAAGTAGGAACCAGCCATTTGTAATTGTAAAGATGATTCCGCCGGGGACATACCAGCCCATGCTCGAGGCATGATAAGTCACCAATCGCGCCGACAATACATCCTTTGAGGCAACGGTATGAAGCGTATCATTGGCAACGAATATCGTGTCCTCATTGATCGCGATGAGCTCGCCCCTAACATAGTTCCCGTGAGACTTTATCTCAATCCAACCTCCGAATGGCTCTGAAGCAACGGACTCCGGCTCACTTAGCCAGTTTGACGGTGCATGCGTCGTTGCACAATTGGTCATCAACACGCATATCCCTACCGCCAGGACTTTGAGACGACGGTTATGGTTTTGCGTATCGGCTCCTCCAGAAACAATCCTCCATATTTGGCTCAACGCGTTTGAATTCCGGGGCTAACCGCTTCAGCGCATTGCCCGGATCAAGAAAAAACTCAGCAAGGAGTAAAGGGTTCTGTTCTTCAACCCATTCTTTCCGTATCCATTCAAGGTAGTAGCCACGACTTTCAAGAAAAAGCTCGTAATCTGGCGATTCCGCGGGCAGCGCATATTTCAGTGTATACGAATCGCCGGGAAAAGTAATGAGGTGTTGCAGAGAATCGAGCAACTTGGCACGGGCCTGAGGGTCTTCCTTTCCGTCGTTGAAAACAGAATATGGATGGATACGAATCGGCGTGACAGGCTTGGTAAGCTCAGCTAACGCAACATAATCAATTCGCCACGTCCCTTTTGCCATGCGTAATTGAATATTGACAATCGTATCAGACAACAGAGGCAAGGGAATAAGATGCACGTCTGCTGCCAGTGGACCATACTCCTTCACTTCGCCCACGGATTGCCACTGACCATTAGATTGCTGAAGAACAGCTTCCATACCCCCAATCAGGTCTTCAACGTTGGCCTGCTGATACAGGAAGGTCTTCCGTTCAAATTCACCCAACCATCGACCGGCATCTTTACCCATGTACGCATAGGATTGGTACAACAGATATGTCGGGAGCAAAGTCTGCCTACATCCAATAACCAGTCCGTAGGGACCACCCGACCGAACACGAAATCGCAGATCAACAGCCTCTTTTGTAGCAAGGTCACTACCGTCAGCCCGGCTGAAACGTTCATTGCCGTCAAATTGCAGTAGATCTGGAAGACAGTTGCCCTCGGGTCCTCGTGCGGAAACCGGAGAGATTTGGGACTCGCTCTCCCAGAACTGATTGGTCGATGTCGAAAAAATGCGACGGCCTTCACCCCTCGGGACGGCAAGAAGGTCTACATGATGAACCACGTGTGTTTCGAGCGCCTCGTTTTTCATTTCCACGAACACCTCTCGGCCACTGGGGCGGGCACGGAATAGTGCATCCACATCGGTCGCCTCAAGAGATGGTAAAATACTTGATGAGAACCCCTCGGCCTGTAACCGAGAGCTGTCCCCGTCAGAAATGTAAAATGTTGGGCATGATCCAAAGCATGTCTTGGGATTTGTAATGCAATAGACTGTCACGGCGGCGGTAATTCCCGTGAAAACTGTTAGCGCCGTGGCGGCCCCGGAATTCTCGATCACGTTCGTCTCCAGGATGGCGACGGAGTCAAGTCCGATAATGAATTCACCTTTGGCTAACGTGTCGCGCATTGTACTGAAGAGCGTGCCGTTCCCCGAGATGACTACTCCCTTATCGTCCGTATCCCATGAGTGAAGAACATATGCATTTCCGTTCTTCATATGGGCTTTGAGAAACGGCGATTCCACGTTCAGCTGGCCGACCCGGCTCCTGCTATACTTGTCGAAAGACGAAGCGGGGGCAAGGTGACGCTCGACATTACCCGCTCTACACCCCCCGACCAGAATGATCATCACTCCGCCAAGGATGCGTTTAATGACCAAAGTTTGCCTCCTGTCTGAACTTCACACTATACAGAATTGCCTCTCCGTTGCGTGCCACAACTCCACGAGGCCCAAAGTAATAAGAAGGCTGCTCCACTCTAAGCAAAGATACCGGCAAGATTCCCTCAAGACATCCTCCTTTAACTCGATAATATAAGCTGCAGGACAACCTGTACGCGGCCAAATCTTCTTGACTTGACCGTCGCGAGCTCGGCTGTGACTGAGTCCGGACTTGGGTGCTGGAAATTCCGCACCCCTTCATCTGAGGAGAATGAATTTTCTAGTTTCGACAAATGACCCCGCAATCAAGCGATAAAAGTAAACGCCGCTGGGCATGTCCGTTCCGCTCCATTCACGAGAATAGACGCCAGCATACAATTCCTCGGAGACAAGCGTTGACATCTCTTCTCCCAATACATTGAATACTTTTAAGGAAACAAAGGATTTTGATGAAAGGGAGAATTTGATGGCGGTAGAGGGATTAAAAGGGTTGGGATAGTTTTGTTCGAGTTTGGCATATTGCGGCGTTCTCCCCGAGACCGTCCCGACGGAAGTTACCAGGTCGGACAGCGACCTACGCCACACGCTACCACTATCCGTCCCGGCGAAGAGATTTGTATCTGAAATACAAAGTGAGAGGACATTAGTGTGCGTAAGACCGGTACTCGCCGCCGCCCAGCTTGACCCGTTGTTCGTCGAAGTGAAAATGCCGCCGGAAGTCCCGACGAAAACCGCGGTCCCCGAAGTGGCAAAGGCATGGATATTAGTATTCGTCAAACCAGCATTCACCTGCATCCAGCTTGTCCCATTATTCGCCGAAAGAAAGACGCCGCCGCCAAAAGTTCCTGCAAAGATATTTCTACCTGAGACGCCCATTGAGAGCACATTCGTGTTCGTAAGACCAAGATTGGAAGCCGTCCAGCTTGAGCCGTTATTTGTCGAGAGAAAGACCCCGCTGAACGTGCCCGCGAGGAGAGTCGTGTCTGAGACAACAAGAGCAAAGACGTCAGTATTTGTCAAACCGTTATTGGCCTGTGTCCAACTCGCGCCATCGCTCGTTGAGCGGTATACTCCTCCCGTGGTTCCGGCAAAGAGAATCGTATCCATTGTGGCAAATGACCAGACATCTCTGTTCGTCAACGGAGTGGCCTCCCAGCTTGCACCGTTGCTTGTGGAGAGATAAACACCGACATGAGTCCCGGCGAAAAGTTTGGTATCCAAGGTGGCAATCGACCAGACATTCGGGCTAATCAAGCCAACGCTCGCGGAGTCCCAATTTCTTCCACCGTTGGTCGAAAGAAATACGCCGCGGCCGGAAGTGCCCGCGAAAAGATTTACTCCCGAAGAGGCAAGAGAGCGGACGGGATCACCCCCGGGGCCATTTGTCTGGATCCATTGGGAAAATAATTCTGACGGCAGGAGTGCTACCGCAATAGTCCAGACGGTGAAACGCAGGAGCCCGCTATTCATAATGATCTCTCCTCAATTTTTTCCACTTATGTGAAGTTGCCTTCTCTATTCACTTGCCTCCCTCCACTATTTTCACGGTCTCACCACCTGGCATTGTCACAGTGATTAACAGGTAGGGAAGGGTATGGACAACTGCACGGCTACCGTTTGCAAACACATATGTAGTATATCCAGTGACTATACGAAAGGCTCCCCCATCGAACCACTCATCAAAGTCTCCGTTTATGTCCGTAGGCAATCTCGATTTGTGCCTATTAGGAGGATTTGCAATGGCGGTGAGAATTTGTAGGAGCG
Organism: uncultured Chlorobiaceae bacterium; assembly: GCA_964410105.1. Taxonomy (GTDB): domain Bacteria; phylum Bacteroidota; class Ignavibacteria; order UBA10030; family SZUA-254; genus CAYPFY01. Next base: position 28,407 of record CAYPFY010000027.1, on the reverse strand, counting down.
GACTTATTCGATCGCTGGCCGATCGCCAGTACTTTCGGTCCTCCCCGCGATCTTTGCTTTCAGAGTGACGAGTCCCGCCAAAAAGTGTTGCGAGGATGTTTTTCATAACGGATCTCTCCTTTCAAGGAATAGGTAATTCGGAAGGCTGTACCCGGGGGAGGCCTCGCGATTTTGGGGAGACAAGGTCGCTAGCCGGGACCCGACGTAGCGCGCAACTCTTATTCGCCCATGTTCCTTGAGCTGCCGTCCCCGGGGCATAGAATAATTGCCGTTGAGGCTGACGCACATCATCTGAACCACTTAATCTCACGAGAAATCTCATCATAGGAGGCCTTGAGGATTTTTTGCATCCCATGGTAGATGTGCGAGAAGTCGCCGACGTCTGGGCAGCTCACCGACGCCAGATCAAGCAATGCGCAAATCACAACCCCGCATGCTCCTTCAGGGAATTCGGATAAATTTGGTTGCTTTGCTGTCCAATCCTTCAGAGCAACCAGGAGATCGAAGACCTCCCTCTGCGTTGTGGCACGAATGAACTCCTTTTCCGGATAATTCTGCAAGAGTCTCGGGACGTTGGCACTCATGTATCTTTTTTCCTTTCGTTATGCGGTTTCCGAGCACCTCGAGGCCACGCCTTCGTTGTGCTCTCTGTCCAGGTGAGAAATATATCTCTACTCCCCGCGCGATGAAGGCCTAGAATCAGGCCCGTCTGGTCTCCCATGTCGTGAAGTCACAATTTGTGCTCTTAGTATTCCAAACTCTGCCCTCGTGAGCAAAGGGTGTATGCGATTCAAACGGGCAAGCTGGCTAACTATTTCATCCCTCGGAACGGATGCGCGCTCTGTCCAAGGGACTTACAATCTTCCCCAGGGCCCTTTGGCTGACATGGGTATAAATCTCCGTTGTCTTGGAGCTGCTGTGCCCCAGAAGCTCCTGAATGAACCGAAGATCGGTCCCATCTTCAAGAAGGTGAGTCGCGAAAGAATGGCGAAGACCATGCACCCCGACATCTTTCAGAACCCCGGACGCCTTGAGCGCACGCTGGAAGACATTCTGAACGCTTCTCTCCGCGAGATGCTCCCGCCACACCCTCCCCTCGAACAGAAACTCCCTCGGCCTGTACGCCTGATAGTATTGCCTCAACTGTTTCAGCGCCAGCTCCGAAAGCAGAGTGTACCGATCTTTCCCTCCCTTCGCATTCCTCAGGTGTATTAGCTTCCTCTTGCTATCGATATCCTCGATCCGAAGTTTTACCGCCTCTCCCACCCGCAGGCCCCCTGAATAGATCAGCATCAGAATTGTTCTATGCTTCAGATTCCGAACGGCGCCGAAGATCCGAAAGACTTCCTCCTTGTCAAGAACCACGGGGAGTTTCCGCTGCTTCTTGGGCCTGGGGATATCCCGCATGAGGAACGGTTTCTTATAGAGCTCGACGTACAGAAATCTTAGCGCATTGAACGTCAGATTCACAGTCGCAGGCGCGAGCCTCTTCCGCTCTATCAGGTGCAGAAAATAAGAGCGAATATCCCCTTCACGCAACTCGCGCGGGTGGCGTGGCCGGAAATGGGTTACAAACGAGCGCAGACAACTTGTATACGCCTGCATGGTTTTCGGGCTATAGTTTCTTAATAGAAGTTCATTACGAACAGTTTCGTAAAACCCCCGAACTTCTCTATGCGGAAAGAACTCGTGAATGACAATGCCCCCCTGTGACTCCCGCGAATATCGCAATTTATCCGACAAACCTCAAACTCACCTAGTGTCTCAGCTTGAAAACACCGCCAGTTTTCTCTATATTGGCACAACCGTGCAGACACCCCGCTCCCTCCAACTCCTCCTCATCCTCACGTGCATAGTCCGGGCACACTCTCAGATCCCGGTCGGAGCCCAAACGGACACAACCCGGACCGACACGACCGCCCGAAAATTCATCGTCCCCATTCCGCTCGTTGGCTCCCTCGACCGCCGGCTTGAACCCTGGGATATTATCGGCGACTCATCGGTCAACTTCATCGACTACCGCTCAGCTGGCGACCTCATAAATCTTTTTCCCGGAATTTTTATCCGGGAATTTGGCAGCCCCGGCCCTCTCCCAGACGTCACACGGGATGGACTCAATCTTCGCCGGATCGGATATTACAGCGACGGAATCCGGCTCAACGATCCTTTCACCGGAACCTTTAACCCTTACCTGATTCCATCGGAAAACATCGATCGGCTCGAAATGCCCCCCGCAACCGAGTCATATTTGTACGGCCTCAACTCCGCGAGTTCAGTAAATATTCTGAGCAAGAGCAAAAAAGCGATCCATCCCTACTCGAGATTACGATACGACGAAACGGCCGACGGCTATGCCCTCGTGGATGGAATGGTGAGCCAGGACATCATCCGCGGGCTCAATGTCACGATGGGAGCGCAGCACAATACATTCGGCCCGAAATTCCCAAATTCAGATTACGACCACTGGAATGCGCGCATAAAGGCCCGGTACAACCTCGGTGATCTCAATTTCTATCTCGCCGAAGTGTACAATCAAACGCAGCTCGGGCTCAACGGCGGCATCGATCTTAAACTCACTCCCGATTCCGCTCGTTTTGAGAAGCTGCAGGCTTTCGTGAGAAATACAGACTCTTATGAAAAAATCACGCGCCACGACGTTCATATAGGCGCGGCCTATCGTTCGGATTCCAACACAGTCACGACCGCCACAATCTATTTCTCCTCCAACCTTCGTGAATTCCGGGACGAAGAAAACCGACCCTCCCCCAACGGGATTTTTATCCAGCAGGATCAGCAGTCGCACCGGTCGGGAGTAAAACTGGCACATCACCGAGAAGTCGGAAATCAGATACTGGATATCGGAGTCCAGGTAGAAAACCAGCGAGTCCTCGTAACTCCGGCGACAGACGAGCGGACGGCCGCATTGACGGGAGCATATGGCAAACTCGAGCTCAGCCCCGCGCCGCTGCTCCGATTGATCCCGTCTGCGAGACTGGAGAATTTTATCGGTCAGAACCAGTTAAGTTACGGAGGACGAGCGATTTTTTCCCCCGATTCAATTGTAGAATTGTTCGGCGGGTATTCACGCTCGTACCGATTCCCGACTTTTGAAGAACGATACGGCCTCGACACGCTCCTCACGTCCACACTTAACGATGAATCCCTTGAAAGGCTTGACGCAGTTGAAATCGGATCCCGCTGGAGATTTTCTGGAGTGTGGCTCGATGCGAGAGCATTCCGCCACTCCATTCTTGACCCCATTGTCGTCAAAAGAGACACTGCCGGCCGGTACACATTCGCGCAGCAGGAAAAAGAGGTTTTTCAAGGGTTCAGCGCATCATCCGCCGTACGGCTTGGGAGCTTTTTCCTTGAGGGAAAGGTTCAGTACACTGAGCGGGTCAACGATGACGATCAGGCACTCATCTTTCCGAAATGGACTGCGACCGGGGGATTCTACTACTGGGACAAGCTCTTCGAAGACCACCTAAATCTAAAAACCGGAATACGCGCAAAATATTTTAGCGATTACACCGGCAGGGAATTCAACCAGCAGGCCCTTGTCTACGTCCCCGGGGGTCAGGAATTCGACATACAGGCGACCGGGACGATCGATTTTCTGCTGATAGCGCGGCTCGGTGACGCTTACGTGCATTTTATTTGGGAAAACCTTACTGACGAACAATACGTCATGACCTCATTCTATCCTATGCCTCAAAGGGAAATCCGGTTCGGGGTTTCATGGGAGTTCACCGATTAGTATTTTTTCACGAAGTGCTTCAACCCCGACGTTTGCACGACCAATAAACCCTCATCCACGGAGATTTATCTGATGAAAGCCACATTATTGCTAACCTGTTTTCTCACCTGCCTCGTTCAGGCGCAGACACCATACGAACTCCTCGACCCCGGACTCAGGGATCTTTTTCATGAAGCCCTGAGCGGCGAGCGGGCGAAAGAACACGTTATAGAAATCACGCGGCACCACCGCATACAGGGATCGAGACAGTACCGTGACGCCGCAAATTATGTTTTAGGAGAACTTCGCAAGTACGGCTATTCCGACAATGACGCATACATTGAGACTTTCAAGTCAGACGGAAGGGTGACATATCAGACCTGGCAATCCCCATCGGGATGGGACATCAGCTCCGCGGAACTCCGGATGGTCGAACCTTCGGATGAGGTTGTGGTCAAATTTCCAGAGATTGCCATGAGCGTCATGACCTATTCGAACACCGGCGACGTCACGGCGGAACTCGTCTGGGTTGGCGCGGGCACAAGCGACGGAGATTACGCGGGGAAAGATGTCAAGGGGAAATTCGTGCTTGCGACCGGATACGGCGGCGAAGTCCACCGGTTGGCTGTCCTCAAGTACGGCGCGAAGGCAGTCATCTGTTATCTTGATGACGACCGGGCGAAAGAACATCCCGACATGCTCCAGTACACCGGCATGTGGCCCCGAACCGAGGAACTCGAGAAAGTCACATTCGGATTCAACCTCACCAAGAGGCAGGGGGACAAACTCAAAAACCTCCTCGAAACGGGCAGAAAAGTCGTCATGCACGGGTGGGTGAAGGGAATCGGCCTGGAGCCCTACTTCATGGACGTCGTCGTGGCGCACATCAAAGGACGGCGTGAGGGAGAACTCGTCTTCAGCGCGCATCTCGACCATCCCAAAGAATCGGCCAACGATAACGCCAGCGGCTCCGGTGCGATACTCGACATCGCAAGAACCGTCAGAGAGCTGATTGATACAAAACGCCTTGGACAACCGGAGCGCTCGTTTACGTTCGTATGGGTACCGGAATGGAACGGCACCATGGCATACATCGACGCGCACCCGGAGCTCAAGGGACCGCTGCTTAGTGGAAATTTCCTGGGCGACATGAACCTCGACATGGTAGGCGAGAACCCTGAGCTGCTCCATTCCGAAATGTCCATCTGCCGGACCCCGCGCTCGATAGGCTCATGCATCAACGACGTTGTGGAAAACATGGCCGAAATGGTTGACCGGATGGACATCCGGACCCTGAGGGGAAGCCGGTCGGCATTTAATTATAGAATAACCCCGTACTCCGGAGGAAGCGACCACATGATGTTCATCGACCGGAAAATCCCGGGCGTCATGTTCTCTCATTCCGATTACACACACCACACGTCGGAGGACACGCCGGACAAAGTCGACCCGGTCGAGCTGGAGCGGAGCGAGCTCATTGCGCTCGGATCCATGTGGTATCTCTCCAACCTCACCCCCCGGCAGGCGTTTGACGTCATCGACCTTGTCAGGGCGAATGCGGGAAAGAGGCTCGGCATGCTCGCGTTGACCAACAGAACGTACATCGCCTCACAGAGCAAGATCAAAATCGCCGAAACATGGGCCGACGCGATCAACCGGCTCAACTATGCAATACAGAATGAAATCGATGCCGGCAACTCCATACTGACATTTAACAATTCCGACAAAATCATCCTCGCCGCGAAGTCGCTGCAACTCCATCTCGGGACGAGATTTCAGATCCTGTTCGACCAGGTCAGGGCTCAGGTCGAAGAGATCGGATACCGGGCGGAACTGCCGCCCCCGCTGGCATCCAACACCGATGGACGCATCCCACAAAGACTCACGCGGGGGCCATTGGATTTCCGGCTGCCGGAGAGCAAGCTCCCCGCGGCGGAGGCGGCGTGGTTCAGCTCAAAGGATTTTCCCTTCAATGGCGACGAACGTTTTGAGCTCGTTAATTTTATGGACGGAAAACTCACCGTCGCCGACATACGGAACGCCCTCAGCGCAGAGTTTTCATCCAAAGATCCTGAATCGGTCACGCGGTACATAGAAGACCTGGTGACAGTCGGCGTCGTCTCCTGGAAGAAATAGCCGTACAAATTTCCCGACAGCGGGTAAAAATTGCCACATCCTCAAGGAAACCTTCACCTCCCGGGTCCTCCCCAAGCGAACCTTTTCTGCTTCAGATAGACGAAATCGCCGGTTCTGGGGTTGCCAGAAAATGTACGTACAGCGGCGGGGCTTCTGGCACCCAAATTGCAACGAATAAGGCAGCGCCGACATGGTGGATGTTGGTGATTAGTGGATTAGAGAAAGCGGCCGCCGCCCGGTCTACCTCCTGTTCAACGGCGGCCGTCTTATTTTCCCCCCGCCCGTTCCCAACCGTTCATTGCCATTTCCTCACGCATTTGATATATTGAAAAAAATTCCACCGTTGCGGCGTGAAGAAATACATCATCAAAAGACCCCCCGATCAGCTCCATGTTGTGCATCCCCAGAAATTTCAGATCGATTACAGGGGAGAACTCAACGGGGCGCAGCATGAGGCGGTTACAAGCGTAGAGGGACCGCATCTCATCGTTGCGGGGGCGGGGACGGGCAAAACACGCACCATCGTCTACAGAGTCGCCTACCTTGTCGAACTGGGCGTAAAGCCGGAGCACATACTTCTTTTAACCTTTACCCGGAAAGCGGCGCAGGAAATGCTGCGCCGGGCCGCGATGGTCCTCGATTACCGGTGTGAGAAAGTTTCCGGGGGGACGTTTCATTCGTTTGCAAACTCCATCCTCCGAAAATATGCCAATCTCATCGGTTTCGACAGGGGTTTCACCATACTTGACCAGAGAGATGCAGAGGACGTCGTCAGCCTCATCCGGACGAGATTGAAGCTGGACACAAAGGAGCGGCGTTTCCCGCGAAAAGAGACTTTGTATGACCTTCACAGCCGCTCGGTAAACATGAAGGTCCCGATGAGCCGGCTCCTGGCCATGGATTACCCCCATTACCTGGAGCTTGAGGATGACATCTCAAAAGTCCACGCGCTGTATGAAGAATACAAAAAGGGGCACAACCTGATGGACTACGACGACCTCCTCGTTAAGCTCGTAACCCTTCTGGAAGCAAACGAGCCGTTGCGTGGAGAGCTTTCAGGACGTTACAGGTACATCATGGTGGACGAATATCAGGACACCAACTCCATCCAGGCAGAGATAGTAAAACTCCTTACGTACAGGCACAAAAACGTCATGGTCGTTGGAGACGACTCGCAATCGATCTATTCATTCCGCGGGGCCACCATCAGAAACATACTCGAGTTTCCGGAAAACTTCCCGGGCTGCAAGATCGTCACACTTGAAGAAAACTACCGCAGCACGCAGGCAATACTCACCGTCGCGAACGAAGTCTTGAAACGTGCTCTTGATTGATCCGGCATGCTCAGGCGGCTAGCCTATATATTACTGATCATCCTCGCGGGCTGCACAGCGTCGAGGGAAACTGCTCCACCGCCCAAGGAAACGCGCCCTCAACCGGCCGTCAGGCGAAGCCCGGAGATCGTCATCAAGATTGCGAGCCTCGACGTCTCTTCAAGACCCGTCGAGCCCGACAAAATTGCCCGCCTCGCAAGCATTCTGAGAGCGGACACGGTCGACATCGTCAGCCTGCAGGGCGTCACCCGATATCCCGATCTTGTGACGAGGACCGACATCGTCGAAGAGCTCTCATCCCGGGCCGGGATGCGGGCGGTATTTGGCGAGACCATAAACCTTTCGGGGAGGCAGGGAGGAAACGCCATCCTGAGCGTCTTCCCCATAATGTCGAATGAAAACACACACTACTCCGGAATGGGGGGATCCGATTTCGAAGCGGCGCTCCAGGCAGTCATCGACTGCGGGATAGAGACACTGGTCATGGTAAGCACCCGGTTGCCGGACAGGCCGACCCTGGCGGATCAATCCGTGGCGGTCAACGCCTTAAGCGCCTTCAACAATCTGTACATAAACCACCCCATCATCCTCAGCGGCAACCTTCCCAGATCCGACGCATTGCGAGCAATCGCGTCATACAACGACGCTCGTCCGGTGCTTCCAGAATACGCCCCCCGAATCTGGTATTCCAAGAACGGATTAAAACTCCTCGGCGTAAAGTCACAGAATTCGGATTTCGGCCCGCTGGTCGAAGCACGGTTCGGGATACACTGATGCGGCACAAATACACCAAAGTTCTTTATACGAACAAGGGAGGCGGATCCCTCCCTCAGCTCATCGTTGCGGAAAACGAGAACATGCAGTCGAAATTCGTCGTTCAGAAACTGCTCGAGGTCCGGGAGGAGGGGGTTCCCCTTGAAGAAATCGCCGTCTTATTCCGGTCCTCCTTCCTCTCTTTCGACCTTGAGATAGAGCTTGCGAAGGCCAACATACCTTTTGTAAAATTCGGCGGGTTTAAATTCATCGAAACCTCTCATGTCAAAGACATGATCGCGTACTTACGGGTCCTTGAAAACCCGCGGGACGTCATCGCGTGGAACCGCATCCTCCTCTTGCTGGACGGAGTGGGGCCCCGAACGGCCGAGAAAATCATCGACGACATCCTCCGCCGGCGCACCGGGGGCGAAGTGTCCGCATTCTGGCAGAATTACAATTCCTACCCGGCGAACGTCCGTGAACTATTCGAACTTTTGAAGGCAATCGCTTCGGACCGGGTAACCCCGGCTGACAAGGCAGCGCGGATTTCGGCCTATTATCATCCGATTCTGAAGAAAAAATACGATGACTACCCCAAGCGGAAGAAAGATTTGGAAATGTTCGAGCAGATAGCGGCACGGTACAGCGACCTCTCCTCGCTCCTTGCCGACCTTGCACTGGAGCCACCGAATGAAAGCATCGCCGACGTCGAATCACCCGGTCCCGAGGATGAGATGCTGACGCTGTCAACGATACACAGCGCAAAAGGACTCGAGTGGCATACCGTATTCATTATTTATGCCCTTGACGGGCGATTTCCGACCGCCCGGGCCGTCAACGACATTGACGAGCTGGAGGAGGAACGGAGGCTCATGTACGTCGCGTGCACGAGGGCAAAGGAAAACCTTTTCATTACATACCCGATAAACATCTATGACCGGGAGACGGGGATGATACTCACAAAACCCTCGCGCTTCCTTGAGGGTCTCGATGAGAAGCTCATCGATCTTTGGGTCATCGGAAACGAAACATCCTAGCATCCCAGGAAAAAAGCAGAAAAACACCTAATCGACGGAAATCTCAAAGGAAGGCATCCATGAAATTCGCACTCTTCGGGCTGGTAATCGTCTCGTTATCCTGCAAAGGCTCAAACCCCTCGGGGCCCGACCAGCCATTCTCGCTGCAGGTCACAGTTCAAGACCTGCTGGGTCATCCGGTATCAGGACTTCGGCTAAGCGGCTGGAACAAGGTGACGGCCCCTGCCCCTGCGCCGGGAATGTTGAAAGCCTCATCCCCGAACGCCACCTCCGCGATCAGATTCGACATCCCCTCTGCGGCGGACGTCGTCCTTACCATCAACGACCTGGCCGGCCAGCCGATTGACACCCTGATTCACCAGCGGCTCCCCTCGGGGGCATTCATGTATAGCTACCACACGGACCAGCAGATCGGCACGCGGGTCTCATGGTGCAGAATCATCGCATCGGATACCGGCAGAGTCTTGTTTCGGGATTCCGTTGCGCTGGTACTCTTTCAGCCCGATCCGAGCATTGCGGTCCTGGGGTGGACCTCCGGGAACGGGCGGTTCCACACGGACGATCTGACACTTTTTCCCAGCACCCTCGGACTCCCCACGCTTATTTACACCGAGCAGACTCCGGAGTCGCTTGGAACGATCAAGATCCAGGACACGGCGACATTCGTCCTCACTGACACAGCGCTCCACACCTCCCAGTATTACACCAGACTCATCGCAAAGGGTCCCAATGGATTTTTCCTCTTATGGAATCCGGCGCAGGCCTCGCCCGAAAGCCGTGCGACGCATCCATCCTCCAGAGAAATCGAACTCACGCCAGTTCCCATCCCCATACCGAGTGAATGGAAACTTTATCAGAATTACCCCAACCCGTTCAACTGACAGAGGTGTTTACCATGAAGATTCTCTGCTTGATGGCAATGTTGCTACTCCCGTCAACCGGACAACCGCAGGATAAACCCGGCTCGAGGATGAAGACCTATTATCTCGTTTTACTAAAAAACGGCCCGCACAGAGATCAGGATTCGGTGACGGCGGCAAAAATTCAGAAGGACCATCTTGCGAACATCGGGAAGCTGGCCAAGGACGGGAAGCTTGACATGGCGGGACCCTGTCTGGACAATGGCGACCTTCGGGGCATATTCGTCCTCAGGGTCGACTCGCTGGCTGAGGCAGAGCGAATCACGCAGAACGACCCAGCGGTCAAGGCGGGAAGGCTTGTTATGGAAATCCACCCCTGGTTGGCCATGCCCGGGGCAACACTACGATGACTCTTTCATTAGACGCGTCCGGAGATAAAATCTCCGGTAGCAGATACTCGAGATCATGATACCATTCATCAACAGATTCAGAATCAGATAAAGATAGAGCCGATCGGCGATTGCGCACACTGTCAAAAGAGCGAACTCCGTCCCGAACCCTATCAACCCTGAAATCCTCAAAGCGAGGCGATCCGAATACCATAAAAATTCGCTTGAAACATCACCCTTGCACCAGCGATCTACCCGTGATACGAACCTATCCTGCCATCCGTAAATCAGATTAAAGATCTTCTGCAATCGCAGAGCGACCGGATCGCCGCGCCGATCCTCATCGGTCACAACCTCGATAATCCGGTTCAGCCCATAACGATCCTGCCCGTGCAGAAAAGACACCTGGTAATAAACGTGATACGAGACTCTCAGCGTAATTCCCAGAAGTCCCAGGAATCCCAGCGCCACCGTTCCCCAGCCGGGGTGAGTCTTCAGAAGCACCGTCGTGATCGCCGAAAAAATCGCGAGGTTGACCACAAAATCCCCTATTGAATCGAAGAACCTCCCCCTTCGCGAGTAAAGCTGTTTTGCCCGTGCCAGCTGTCCGTCGGCATCGTCAAGAATATCTTTCAGACAAACCAGAAGACCGGCAGCGATGGTATATCCGGGCGTATCGGCTAGAAAAAAAGCCGCGGCGGCGAACCCCGCAAAAACAGCGGCCACAGTAACCTGATTGGGAGTCACACCCGTGGGATAGATGATCCAGACAATAGAGGCTACCGCGGGGCGTAGCAGGTAAATATTCAAAAACTCGTCGGCATAAAAAGCATCTGACTTCAGCGACTCCCTGAAAAATTTTAGCGGCCCGGGACGTTCCATCAATCCTTCCCCCTATTGTAATGCTGAATCGCACGACAAGAGAGAAGCCATAGATTCCCGACCGTCGGAACAGCCCACAGGTACAGATTAACATTGCCGAACAACGCAGCCGCCATGAGAAGGCTCCGGTTAGTGGTTGGGCCGAGGAAGCTCCACATCCTCATCATACCGCTGCTTAAGTCCGGGGGGTTCAGTTTTTTTTGAAACGACGAATACCTGACATAAAGCCACAACAATAATCTGGATGCGACGGAACGATCCGATTCCCGCGTCCGATCAGGCCCGTCGGTGAATTTTTCGATTTCCCGGTCGAAAAAATCACTCTGTCCTCGGGCCTTTGCAAGAAACCTGCTCTGGTAATGATCGAACAAAAATGCATGGAGAGCGCTGCTCGCCCCGCACGCGGCGACCAGCCACAGATTATTACCCGCAGCGATGAGTCCAAGAAAAATCGCCACCGATGAAACATAGTCTGCCGCCCCATCGAGAGCCCTTCCGGCGGGAGTGCCGCTGCCCTGAAGGCGGGCCAGCTGGCCGTCCGCGCAATCAAGTATGTTGCTCGCACAGTACCAGCACGCAGCGGCGACCAGCAGATTCTGGGAAAATCCCCATGCGGCCGCGAATCCGGCAAGCATCGAGAGCAGCGTAATCTGATTGGGGGTTACGGGCAGGCGGTAGATGACTTTTACAAGCAGAAAAGCGATCGGTCTGAACAAAGCCAGATCGAGCAGCTCTTCCGCCTCGGGCAGCTTGAGCGAAGTTTTATAGTCAGAAATCGGCAAGCGGATCACTCAGGCGGGCGATCTCCGTCACGATAATCGCCGCGTCGTCCAGAGGGTCCGTCGAGTAGTGTGAATCTTCGGCCACTTTGGCGGAGAGCCGGGCTGCGGCCCCGCGAGCTTCCTCTGAAAAAGACGTCTCGTCCTTCAATCGGCGAAGCTGACCGAGGGCATCCTGGGGCCAGTCCGGGTGAGCCCGGTGAGCGATATACCATGCGATAGCCCAGCCGGCGGCGCGGCGGGCGCACACACGTGCCTTTCCCTCATTCCCCTGCTTTATGGCCTCCCTGGCCATGGCTAATTCTTTCTCGATGAGCTCCAGAGGCGGTTTGCTGCTCATGAAAACACTCCGCAAACGATAGTCACGTCATCCTCAAATTTCTCGGCGAACTCTGACACCGTCTTTTTGATTCTAAGACAAACATCCTCGGGGTCCCCGGGAACAAAACATTTTTCCAGCCGTTCCATGCCGAACTGTTCCCCCCGGGAATTGGCGGCCTCAAGCAGCCCGTCGGTATAGAGCAGCAACGAGTCCCCTTTTTTCAGTGAAAACTCAAGGCTCGTGAAACGTGCCTCGGGACGGAGCCCGAGAGCAAGGCTTGCCGTCCGGATTCTTTCAACCGCCCCGGACCGACGAAAAAGAATCGGCGGATGCCCTGCGGTTGCGGCCGACACTTTTCCGTCCGAAGAATTTATCAAAAAATACGCAAAAGTAACAAAGGTCTTCTCATCCGAGAGCTGGCAAATCGTCCGGTTCAGATTCTCCAGAACCTTTACGGGAGACGCATCGTGCTGAATCTGCGACCTGAGGGCGCTCTTCGTCATCGCAGAAAGAATCCCTGCTCCGACACCGTGTCCTGTCACATCGGCGATTGCGGCGGCGACCGAGCCGTCAGGGAGCTCCACGACGTCGAAGAAATCCCCTCCGACCTCGCTCGCAGGGAGGGTGAGCCCGGATATTTTCACCGATGGAATCGAAATCGCTGGACCGGGCAGCAACGACTGCTGAATATCCCGTGCGATATTCACCTCAGTTTCAAGTCGCGCCCTGTGTGAGATTTCGGACTGAATCGTCTTGATAAACATTGCATACCCGAATGCGAGGAGCCCGATGGCAAGAATGCCAACGGTCCCACGCCTGGTATACATCGCATCAAGCTCCTCGGGGCTCAGCGTGCGGGCCGACCGTGCAAGGGAGGCGCGGGACCCCTGGGGCCCTGCGAGCTCCACCCTCAGCCCGCGTTCGGTGAAGACGAACCTCAGGCCCCCGGAATTGAGCACCATCACGCCGGACCACACCACAATAATAATGAGAATCATCCACCATCGTTTCCGGGCGAAGAGAATAATCGATGCGGCCATACCTCCGGCGGCCACAGTCTGGATGACGATAAAGGACCAGGGAGGAATCCTGATTTGGGATTCCATGAGAATCGTCACAGGCCCGAGCACGCCGAACATAAGAAAAACGGCCAGCGCCAGGCGTCGCAGGGCGTCGGGTTTCATTTGCCGCCAGATATCGATCGCCTTTGATCGTCGGGCCATCAGAACGGAACTTTCTCGTCGTACCAGGTTTTCGTGAGATCCATCCAGAAGAACAGCCCCCGCCAGGAGCCGAAGGGTTCATAAAATCGTTCGATCGTCTTGTCGCTCACCTTGCGGCCGTTTTTATAAATTTCCGAAAATCTTTTTCGGCACCAGCTGTCGATCCCCAGATAATCATAGCGGCCCAGAAGTTTTAGCACATTCCCGGCGGCGTAGGGCCCGACCCCCTTGATTGAAGACACCTCCTCAAAAAGTTCGCCGGTAGGAAGAGTGCTGGAGCGCCATAACTCCGGTTGAAGGCTGCCTGTCGCGACGCGGCGCGCAAGCTCCAAAATATAGGGGGATCGGTACCCGGATCGTATTTCCTTCCTTAAAAACTTCTCGGTACAGTCGGCAATGGCAGCGGGCTGCGGGAAGGTCTGGCCCCCCAGTTTGGAGCAAAGATTCTTCACCATCGCCTGAGTAAGCTCCCAGGAGCAGTTCGTCGTACAGATCATCTTGACGAGATCTTCAAACACAGACGGGGAACGGAGCATCCGGCCGCAGCCCCGTTTTTTGACCCATCGGAACCGGGGATGACGGGCCGCGACGGCATAAAACCCCGAAAAATCCTCATCCAGGCGAAGACATGACCGGACAGTCTTGCCGACGAGAGCACGCTCTGTCGGGCTCAGCGGCTGTGCCGACCCGGTAACGACAGAGATCTCGGAAGATTTTTGGGAGATTGTCGTTTGTGCGACGCCTCCGGAGGGAAGAGTGAAGGAAAATCGGAGGGAGAGTTTTTTCTCAACCGTAAAAGGTGGGAGCGAGCACCAGCCGTGGCTATAGATCGTGCTCGCGAGACGAAACCCGGGCGGGGTTTTCACCCTCATCCTTCGTCCCGGGATCCTGACAGCCGGACCAGCAGTTTCCGGTTATTGGGATACTGCGATGTCGCCTTCAGCATTGAGAGCATAGCCTCCTTCGGCTTGAGGCGGTGAAGAGATCGTCGAAGCGACTGATAGAGCGGGGTATCGCGTCCGAACAAAAGCTCTTCCCGTCTCGTCCCCGATTCGGGAATATTGATGGCCGGAAAAATCCTCTCGTTGGCAAGATCCCGGTCGAGGACGAGCTCCATATTCCCCGTCCCCTTGAATTCCTGAAAAATCAGTTCATCCATCCGGGAATTTGTCTCGATCAGGGCTGTGGCGATGATCGTCAGCGAGCCGCCTCCCTCGAGACACCGGGCGGCCCCGAAGATTTTCTTCGGAATCTCCAGGGCGCGGATATCCACCCCGCCGGACATCGTCCGGCCGCTGCTCTGCTGGACGGCATTGAACGCTCGTCCCATCCTGGTGAGGGAATCGAGGAGAATGACCACGTCCTTTCCGGTTTCGACCTTACGCTTCGCGTAATCGAGCACGAGCTGTGCCAGTCTGACATGGCTCTGGCGGTCGCTGTCATTGGAACTCGCGAAAACCTCCCCCCGGATCGAGCGGCGCATATCGGTCACCTCCTCGGGGCGTTCATCCACGAGGAGCACCATGAGATCGATCTCGGAATGATTCGAGCTGATCGCGTGGGCGAACTGCTGCATGAGAATAGTCTTCCCGGCCTTGGGAGGCGAGACGATCAGGGCCCGCTGTCCCTTGCCTACCGGGCAGAGAAGATCGACTATTCTCATCGAAACATCCTGGGGTCCGGTGGACAGCCTGATCCGTTCGGTCGGGTCAACCGCGGTGCGTCGTGAAAACTCTTCTACGTACCTCCACTCCTCGGGCGGCAGGTTGTTTATCGACTTAATATCACCCGCCTCACGGTGCCGGCCCCGTTGTCTCACGGAGCATTCGATCATGCAGGCATTTCGTATATTCAGCCCTCCGATGACGGATCCAGAAATTGCCGGATCGTCCGGATTACGGTCCATTTCCAGCGAAAGCTGGCGCAAATGGCCGCCGGCGCGTCCGTTGATTTCCAGCATTCCCACAAAATTGTCGTTCATATCAGGTATAAATTCCTTATCTTGGTCAAATTCAGAAATTCACATGAAGCTCTCAAACATACAGATACTGCTCATACGGCTTGCCATCGGCGGTCTTTTCTTAAATCTCGGGCTTGAAAAATACCACGAAGGCTGGTTCACCGATTCGGGGCCGCTCATGCAGTCCCTGCAAAAATACTTCGAGCATTCGGCCGGGCTCCAGCGGATCTACCTGGCCCATGTCGCCCTCCCGTACTCGGGGGTCTGGGCCAAACTCATCGTCGCCGGAGAACTGTCCCTTGCCATATCATTCCTCCTCGGACTCCTCGTGCGTTTCTCGGCCGGGGTGGGAATGTTCATGATGCTCAATTTCCACGCCGCGAACGGGAACCTGTTTTCCCAGAGTTTCTTCTCCTCCCCCTGGGGAGCGTTGCTCCTGGCGGGCACGGCCGTATTATTCCTGGCTCGTGCCGGGCGCTGGGTGGGGATCGATTACCTGCTGGCTCGGTCAAACGCCAGCGGCATACTCTGGTAGTGCCGGTTAAAACTCGGGGGGGTGGTCTATATCCATTTCGAGTTTCAGCGACTCGTTCGCGTAAATTTTTGTTATGCGCGTTGTGGGAATCTGGAGATCCCAGTCGCCGCGGCGATTCTTAATGACCGATCCCCAGAGCTTTCGCATCTTCCAGGATGTGAACTGTTCCCAGAAAACCCATCCAAAATAGGCAACGCCGTCGGTCAGGTAGAAAGCCGGCACTCTCTCGCCCGGATTGACGTTCACCTTATCGACGGTCGTTGGCTGATAACCGCAGCGGGCGAGTTCGTCGAGAAAGAGAGGCTGAAGATCCCTCCCCTCGTGGTGGAGATCGTGCCTGATGCGCTTCACGATCTTGCCTTCGATGATTGCCCGCAATGCTTCTCGGATGGGCCGATCTGGATCGTTCGCTGAAGACATGAATGGGGAAGGCCTGCTTCAATATAGGAACTCATGCACTGAGAATCAATCCGTAGAATTCCCCTCGACCGGGAAAAGCAAAAATCCCGTTCGCCACTATTTCGTGGAGACAAGAGATGTCATCGAAGACAGGGTTCATTTATCACGACAGGTTTCTCGATCACGACACGGGCGCGGGGCATCCGGAGCGCCCGGAGCGGCTTCGCGCGATCGTCTCGCGACTTCGCGGCGGGGGCTTATGGAAGGACCTGCAGCACCCGATGATTGACGAGGCCGCCGAGGAATGGATACTTACCGTGCATACGCCGGCTCACCTGAAATATGTCCGTGAGGCGTGTGCGGCCGGGAGAAAAATCCTTGACGGAGGAGACACCCATGCCAGTGCGGAGTCATACGGGGTGGCCATGCTCGCCGCCGGGGGAGTTCTTGCGGGGGCGGACGGCGTCATGAAGGGATTGCTCCGGAACGCCTTCTGTGCCATCCGGCCGCCGGGTCACCATGCCGAAAAAGGCGAGGTCATGGGATTCTGCCTGTTCAACAACGTCGCCGTGGCGGCGCGATACGCCCAGAAGGAGCACGGCGCCGGAAAAATCGCCATCATCGACTGGGACGTCCACCACGGGAACGGGACCCAGCACATATTCTACGAAGATCCGAGCGTCTTCTATATAAGCCTCCACCAGTACCCTTACTATCCGGGCACCGGGAGCAAGACGGAGAAGGGAGAAGGCCGGGGGGAGGGCGCCACGCTCAACATCCCGATGAGCGCGGGGAGCGGCGAGCGTGAATACCTTGATGCGTT
Organism: uncultured Chlorobiaceae bacterium; assembly: GCA_964410105.1. Classification (GTDB taxonomy): domain Bacteria; phylum Bacteroidota; class Ignavibacteria; order UBA10030; family SZUA-254; genus CAYPFY01. Next base: position 11,236 of record CAYPFY010000027.1, on the reverse strand, counting down.
CAAGGACGAGATCATCCCGGCGCTGGAGACTTATCGGCCGGATCTCATCATCATTTCAGCCGGATTCGATGCGCACAGAGACGATCCCCTCGCCAACATTGAACTCACCGAGGATACATTTGCGAAAATGACCGTCATGGTGCGCGGAGCTGCGGAGGCGCTCTGCGGAGGAAGAATCCTTTCGGTGCTTGAGGGGGGATACGACCTCAACGCCCTCTCGGCGAGCGTCGATGCGCACCTCCGGTGCCTCGTGAAACCTTGACTTTCACGGTAGGGTTCGGTACAATAGAAAGCGAATCTGCAAAATCCTTGATGGCAAACGGGGCAAAAGGGCCTACCCTCTACATATATTACCTCACGCTCCTTTCCTACATTTCGCGCATCCTCAGCGGGATTGCGATCGGGATCATGTTACTCTTCCTCAGCCCGCTCGTGATACGATACATCAATGACGCGGACTCTTACACATACATCAGAAATGCGAAAGCGGCGGAGGAGGCGCTGAGCACCTTCGTGAAGCAAAACATCCCGACCACAGTCGCGGGAAAAGACATGAGCAGGTGGATCGTCGTCATCGGGATGTTCCTCTTGAGCGGCACATTCGGGCGGGCGGCGGAGCAGAGCAAGGACAAAGTCCAGTATCTGAGATTCAAGGCGACGGTCGACCAGTGGAAGGCCGACATGAACCTGACGGAGAACGCCATCGTGCTCGGGCCTTTGAACAACAAACTCGAGCAGCTGCGGAAGGCCAAGAAGAAAGACCGCGAGCAACTGCTGCTCGAATTTGCCGACACCAAGAGAAAGCTCGACGAAATGGGGCGCGATGTCGCGTTCCTCTCGATGGACGTCGTCGATTCGACCGGCATGAAACAGGGGGAAGAGCGGGCGAGCATCGAGCATGATTTCAAGGAATACAAGAGATTTGTGGAAAGGACGCTGAATTCCCACGGCTGCCTCAAGTCCACCTGGACTCCGGACGGCGTCATGAGCGCCTTCACCACCGTGGATGCGGCGGTGACGGCCGCGCGGGAAGTTATACGCGGACTCGAGGCATTCAACCGGAAGGTAAAAACGATGCGCCGTGACTTCACTGTGAGGGGAGGGGTGAACTCAGGATTCGTCTACTTTGACGAGGCGTTGCCCCTGGAAGAGCTGAGCGACAGAGTCATCGACATCGCGGGGCACATGCAAAAAAACGCAAAACCAAACAGCGTCTGCGTCGCCAAACCGGCCATCGAACCGCTGCACGATCGAATCGGATTCGAGCCCTCGGGGAGATTGATCGACGGCTATGAGGTCTACGAGTGGGAGCTCAAAAAATCATGATGACCGGCGCCAGGTCGTCCCTTCTTTAGAATCCTCCAGCGTCACCCCCATTTTAGAAAGAGAATCGCGGATCTTATCCGAGAGCGGCCAGAGTTTCAACTCCCGCACCTCCTTCCGGAGCTCAATAATCAGATCGAGCAGGCTCCCATCGATGGACGAGTCAGCGTCAAATTTTCGGGGCAGGATCCCGAGCAGAGATCCAGCCACCTCAGTCACCAGCTGATCGAGAGCGACGAGCGTTGCCGTCGACACGGAAGGGGGGCCCAGATTATTCACATCGCGAAAAAGATCGAAAAGAACTGCGATTACCCTGGGTGTATTAAAATCGTCGTCCATCGCGTCGAGCATCGACTTTCGTGCGTCGGCGAGGGGAAGCGTGCCCGACCCCTTCTCGTCGGATCCTTTCCTCCGGTCGAGCTCGAGCCGCACGTTACGAATCGCGTTATGAGCCTTGGCAAGCCCCTTTGCGGCGCCGTCCAGCGCTTCATCGGTGAAATCGAGCGTGCTCCGGTAGTGGCTCTGGAGAATGAAAAAACGGATCACCAGGGGCGAAAATTTAATGAACAAATCCTTAAGAGTCACAAAATTGCCGAGCGACTTGCTCATCTTCTGGCCGCCGACGGTCACGAGATTATTATGGATCCAGTACCTCACAAAAGGTTTACCGGTAGCGCACTCGCTCTGGGCAATTTCGCACTCGTGGTGCGGGAACTGGTTATCCATTCCCCCGCCGTGGATATCGAACGAGTCCCCCAGATACTTCATTGACATCGCGGAACATTCGATGTGCCAGCCCGGGAACCCTTTGCCCCAGGGGCTGGGCCAGCGCATAATATGTTCGGGCTCCGCGCGTTTCCAGAGCGCGAAATCGTTCGGGTGGCGTTTTTCCGATTTCAGCTCGACGCGCGTGCCGGCCTGCAGATCCTCGGTGCTTTTTCTGGAAAGTTTTCCGTAATCGGCGTCCCTCGACACATCGAAATAAACCGACCCGTTCGCCTCGTATGCATAACCCTTTTCGATCAATTCCTGGACAAGCGCGATCTGTTCTGTGATATGACCCGTTGCGCGGGGGGAGATGTCGGGACGGAGCACCCCGAGCGCGTCCATATCGTCGAAGTAACTGCGCGTATACTCTTCTGCGATTTCCATCGGATGCTTCTTTTCCAGACGGCCCTGACGGAGAAGCCGGTCCTCTCCCTCATCAGTATCTCCCAGGAGATGGCCGACGTCGGTGATATTCTGGACGTACGTCACATTATAGCCGAGCGAGCGAAGGTAGCGGATAGCGACATCGAATGAGACATAACTCTTGGCGTGGCCCAGGTGGGAATGGCCGTAGACGGTGGGCCCGCATACATACATTCCCACCACACCCTTCCGGAGAGGAAGGAAGTCCTCCTTGGAGCGGGTCAGCGTATTGTAAATCTTAAGCATCCTCAGTTAGCGGGCTGCATCTGGCTGATGAGCCAGGCATAATTGAAGGCGATTTCCCGGAGAAAATCGAACCGGCCTGAGGAGCCCATATGGCCTGCGCCCCAGTTCACCTTCAGCATAATGGGATTTGCGCTCGTCGTATTGGCCCGCAGTTTTGCGACCCACTTCGTCCCCTCCCAGTAATTGACCCGGGGATCATTGAACCCCACCTTCGCCAGGATTCTCGGGTAGGCCTGGCGCGTCACATTCGTGTACGGGCAATAAGACTTGATATAGTCATAATAAACCTTCTCGTGGGGATTCCCCCATTCCTGGTATTCCTGGACCGTATACATCAGCCCCGGATCAAGCATCGTATTCAGCACGTCGACGAAGGGAACCTGGGCGATAACTGCTTTGAATAAATCGGGCCGCAGATTCGTCACGGCTCCCATGAGAAGCCCCCCTGCGCTCCCCCCTTCGATCGTCAGTTTTCCGGGAGACGTGTAGTGTTTTTTCAATAAAAACTCGGCGCAGGCAACGAAATCGGAGAAAGTATTCTTCTTCTTGAGCATTCGTCCATCTTCCTTCCAGGATCTTCCGAGGTCGCCGCCGCCGCGGATATGGGCGACGGCATAAATAAACCCCCTATTGAGAAGGCTGAGGCGGTTAGACGAAAAGGTCACATTCGATGACGAACCATAGGACCCGTAGCCGTAAAGGTGAAGCGGGGCGGAGCCGTCGATCTTCACACCCTTCTTATAGACCAGCGAGACAGGGATAGGCGTGCCGTCCGAGGCCGGCGCGTAGAGCCGTTCGGAGCTATAGGCCGTAGGATCATATCCCCCGAGGACCTCCGTCTGCTTCCGCAACACACGTGTTCCGGCCGAAAGATCCAGGTCGTAAATGGAGGGGGGCGTAGTAAACGACTGATAGGCGAACCGGAAAAACGGGGAGTTAAAATCGCGGTTCACATTCGAGGAGGCGGTATAAACAGGTTCCGGGAATTCGATAGGCCGTTGAGACCGTGACTGGAAACTCATCACGCGCATTTCCTGCAGCCCGTTGCGACGTTCCAGGGCAACGAAGAATTTCGCAAAAATCTCGACCCCCTCGAGAGTGACATCCTGGCGTCCGGGAATAATCTCATGCCAGTTTTCCTGGCCGGGGGCGGAGACGGGGGCCGAGACGAGCCTGAAATTCTTTGTCCCCTTATTCGTCCGGATATAGAAGAAATCCCCGTTATGGTCCGCAAAATATTCGTGATTCGCCTCGCGGGGCGAGATCATCGCGGGAGGATTTTCCGGATGATCCGCGGGGATCACCTGAACTTCACACGAGGTTTTCGCCCGCGAATTTATGAAAATAAACGACCCGCTTTTGGACCGCGAAACGGAGAGTTCAAAGAGGCCGTCCTTTTCCTCGAGAATAAGCGGATCCTCCGACTGTAACGTTCCGAGCCGATGACGGTAAAGCCGGTAGGGGCGTTCGGCGGAATCGAGCGTCGTATAAAAAACAGTCGCATTATCATTGGCCCAGGCTGCATCGACGACCTTTACCAGGCGGTCGGGCAGGAGAGACTTTTCGCCGAGATTCTTGAAGAACATCGTATAATGCTCAGAACCGTTCGTATCGAGCGAATAGGCCAGGATACGGCCGTCGGGGCTCGCCATATAGTCTCCCAGCCGGAGGAACCGGAAATCTTTTGCCAGAACATTCTGATCGAGAGTGACCTCCTCCTCTCTGTCGAGCGAAGCCTTGCGGCAATAAATCGGATATTGTTTATCCTTTTCCGTGCGGGAATAGTAGAAAAAATTTCCCTCCCTGTAAGGAACGTCGAAATCGGTCTCCTTGATACGCCGGCGCATCTCGCTGAAGAGAGACTCCTGAAGGGCCTGTGTCGGCTTCATCATGGAATCGGTGTAGGCATTCTCCGCCTCGAGATACTTGCGGACCTCAGGATTCGAGCGTTCGCGGAGCCAGTGGTAGTCGTCGATGCGGATATCGCCGTGGAGAGTATCGGCTTTGGGGATGCGTTGCGCGACCGGGGGAGAAAACGGCCCCATCTGCGAGTGAGCCGTGGTTGCGAGGCAAACAACAAAGAGGCCGATCAGACGGCGCGGTCGTATTCTCATCGAAATTCTCCCTGAAACTATTGCTGAAACGTGACAATCATGATTTATCGAGTCCCATGAGCTCCCTGGCATTCTTTCTTGCCGATTCCGTAATATTCGCCCCGCTCATCAGCTTCGCCACCTCGTTCACCCGATCCTCGGCGGGCAGCTTCCTCATCCTTGTCAGCGACCGGTCGCCCGTTCTCACCTTCTCGACCACAAAATGAGAATCGCCTGCCCCCGCGATTTGCGGCAGATGCGTGATGGCGATAACCTGATGAAACTCTGAGAGCTCCTTCATGGAACGTCCGACCGCCTGGGCGACGCGTCCGCTGACCCCGATATCGATTTCGTCGAAAATCATAAGGGGGAGGCGGTCTGAACGGGCGAGATTCATCTTCAGGGCGAGCATGATCCGAGAAATCTCTCCGCCCGACGCAACCTTGGCCAGCGGTTTAGGATCTTCTCCCGGATTCGTGGAAACAAAAAATTCTATGCGGTCGACCCCTTTCGAGGTGCAATCGAGCGGATCGCGGCCCTCCTTGACGATCCAGGAATCCGGATCGGGCGCCGGGCGCGAGGAAATATCGGTTTTGAAGACCGCGTGAGGAATACCGAGTTGACCCAGGGTAGCGGCGATCGGGGCGCTCATTTTTTTCGCCGCCTCATGGCGGAGCCCGGAGAGTTTCCGTGAAATCTTTGAGGCTGATTCGCGATACCGTGCAAGACGCTCCTGGAGGGATGATTGTTCCTTCTCAAAACCGTCGGCGAGCTCCAGCTCATTTCGGAGTTTTTCCCGGTGCGAGATGACGGAATCCAGGGATCCGCCATACTTTTTCTTCAGGAGGGCGAGATTTCCGAGACGGTCGCGGGTTTTTTCGAGCTTTTCCGGGTTAAATTCAATTCTGGAGTTGTAATCGGCAATCGATTTCGCCAGCTCGTCGATCATGGCCGCGGCGGAAGAGGCTTCGGCGGACAACTCGCTGAAAGATGTGTCGATCGCCGCCAGAGTTTTAAGCTCCTTGCATGCGGTAGCCAGCTGGTCGTGGACGGCGGATTCCCCTGTATACAGCAGACTATGGAGCTGCTGGGTTGCGGTAGAAAGTTTTTCGGCGTTCTCGAGTTTTGAAAGGGTATTTTCGAGCTCATCCTCCTCCCCCGGATGTGGATCGACGGCATCGATCTCACGGGCCTGAAATTCGTACAGGGACCGCCGTTCGAGCACCTCATTCTGCCTCGTACGGAGATCGCGGAGAGCATCGAGCGTCGAACGTGCGGAGGTGTAAGCCCCCGAAAACTCTGAAACGAGCTTGCCGAGATTCCCGAAATCATCCAGCATGTCCCCATGCGTCTCCGAGCGAAGGAGAGATTGATGCTCATGCTGGCCGTGGAGGTCAACGAGAGCGTCGCCGGCCTCTTTCAGAACCGCAATCGGGACAGGCGTATCGTTAATGAAAGACCGGCTCTGGCCTTTCGTTGAAACCTCACGGCGGAGGATCAGGTCTCCGGAAAAGTCAATCTCGTGGCGTGCAAGCAGATCGGCGATTCGTGCGTCATCCGATCCATCGAACGACGCCTCGACCACCGTCTTATCGCTTCCTTTCCTGACGGCGGAAGAATCGGCCCTTTCACCCAGGGCGAGGCTCAGCGCGTCGATAATAATCGACTTCCCGGCCCCGGTCTCGCCGGTTAAAATAGTCAGCCCCGGATCGAACGAGGTATTCAGCTCTTCGATCAGGGCGTAATTTTTAATGAGGAGATTCTTCAGCACGGAGCCTAATTTACAAATTTCTCAGGGTAAATCCACGAATTTTGTATCGGGAATATCCTTCAAAATACCGTGATAGTATGCCATCCGGTAAAACTCGGTCAGCCCCCGGGACGCCTCCTCGTCAAGAGAATAGTAAAACCCCTCCGATGCTCCATTGCCGGCGGGGTCGGGCGGAGCGGTGATGGCGCGGACTTCGGCAGACGAGAGCGCACCCTCGCGGGCTGCCCAGACTGCGTGGACAAACGGCAGTTCCGTCATATCGCCCCATTCATCGACCAGGTCGATCACATTGGTATGGCCCGACAAGTTACGGGCGGCGTCGCCGACCACGAGCGCGGCGCTCGCGGTCGCCAGTGCATCATTGAGCGAGCCTGAAAATGGCTTGAGCTGCGGACGGGAATCGTATTTTTCGGCGAGAACAATGGCGGCGAGCACGATCTCTGAAGACGAATGCGGGTCAATGAGGAGCGTTGAGATGTTTCGTGAGTTTTCATTGAATACAAGGAGGGCGAAGCGGCTTTCCCCCTGCGAAACGGCGGCTGCTCCGGGGAGGATGCGGTACATCGCATAATCCTTCGCGTAATCGATGGGAGAAAGGAGAGCGGCATCGAGCTCGCTATGGCGGAGCAGGATCGCGAGTTCCGAGGGAGATTTTGACAGAATCTCGAAACTGCCGGCGGACTTCACACCTGCGGCGAGAGGGTTCGCCCAGGTCTGGGAGATGATCCCGATCCGCTTGGGCACGGATCTTAGGTGGGAGTAGTTTTCTGCCGGATCTGTTTTGAAGCGAGGGCGCGCAGGTAGTACATCTTCGCGCGGCGCACGCGTCCTTCCTTCATCATCTCGATCTTTGCGATGCGCGGGGAATGCAGGGGAAATATCCTTTCCACTCCAACCCCGTTGGAGATCTTGCGGACGGTGAAGGTAGCGCGGAGACCGTCGCCGTGGCGGCCGATCACGACCCCCTGGAACTGTTGAATCCGTTCCTTATCTCCCTCGACAACGCGGACGTGCACATTAAGGGTATCGCCCGGCTTAAAGGCGGGGATGCCCGTCTTCATCTGAGTAGCTTCAACCAGCTTTAATTTTTCCATAGAATTAACTCCTTGAGGTTAGCAAATTCTTCCGGCGCGCCTTTGTCCGCTCGATACGGTTGCGGCGGCGCCAGCGGCCGATCCGCTCATGGTTTCCGGAAAGAAGAACTTCGGGCACCCGCATCGACTGGTAGACGGCGGGGCGGGTATAATAGGCGCCGTCCAGAAGATTCTCCTGAAAGGAATCGGTCAGCATCGATTCTCCGTCCCCGAGCACACCGGGTATAAGCCGGACGACGGCATCGGTGAGAACCAGCGAAGCGAGTTCCCCTCCGGTGAGCACATAATCGCCGATAGAAACTTCCCGGGTGATGTACTTCTTCCGGACGCGCTCATCGATCCCCTTATAGTGGCCGCAGAGCAGCATGATATTTTGTTTCAATGAGAGCTCATTGGCGATTTTTTGGGTAAAAACATCGCCGTCGGCCGTGAGATAGATGATCTCGTCATAGGACCGTTTCGACTTCAAGGATTCGATGCACTCAAAAAACGGCTCCGGCTTAAGAATCATCCCTGCGCCGCCGCCATACGGAGCGTCGTCGATAGTACGGTGCCTGTCGTGGGCAAACTTTCTGAGGTCGTGCACTCCGACGGTCACAATCCTCTTCTTTTTAGCCTGGCGGATGATGCTCTCATTCAGGGGGCCGCGCAGAAGCTTTGGAAACCCCGTTATAATATCGATCCTCATACGTCCGGAAATTTTTTAAGAACAATCCTGCGCTCATCCACTTTCACTTTTTCCAGAAACTCCTTCGCTGCGGGCACAAACACCGTGCGGCCGTCGGGAGTGAGGACGGTCCAGAGATCCTGGCCCGGCTTCTTTAGCACATCGGTAACGGTGCCCAGGGAGTTTCCCAGAGAATCTTCCACCGCGCAGCCGATGATATCATGCACGAAATACGATCCTTTCGGCGGGGGAACCACCTCATCTTCACCGACGAAAAGAAACTGCCCCAGGACCGCGTCAACGGCCGTCCGGCTATCGAAGCCCGACAATTTAACAAAAATCCCGTTCCCTTTCATCACAACCTCTTCCACCGACGCCGGTTGCGCCGTATCGGGGGAGGATCCGATCCAGACTTCCTTGAGTTTCCGGAACCGATCGGGGCGATGAGTGGTCGGTAATACTTTTACAAAACCTTTTAATCCGCGGGGGCTGACGATCTTCCCGACCGCATACCGATCCGCCGGAGTCACCGGGCAATGCGGCGAGCGGTCCGGGGTTCAGTCAAGCACTTCAAGGGTAACTTTTTTTCCCGATTTCTTACCCACGGCGGCAACAAGCGTTCGCAGGGCGAACGCGGTCCTCCCTTTTTTCCCAATTATCTTCCCGACATCGGGCTGCGCGACCTTCACCTTAATAAGAACCTTTTCCTCGTTCACCTCCTCATCGATAACAACCTGATCGGGCTGGTCGACGAGCTGTTTGCAGATGAATTCAATAAAATCCTTCATACTACCCCCAGGCTTAACTCACATAATCAGGGAGACCCGCCCGCCGAACAAATCACGCCGCCGGCGGTGCAGGTGCCGGCTCTGCCGCCTCGGCTGCGGGAGCTGGGGCGGGAGCTGCGGCGGCGGGGGCGGCTGCGGGAGCATCCGTCGTTTTCGCCTTTGCTTTCCGTGCGGCCTTGCGGCGCGCTTTCCTCTCCGCGTCGCGGCGTCCTTTTTCGCCCTGGAGAGCTTCCCACTTCGCGAACTCTGCGGCAATGGTCGCCTCGTCGGCACCTTTCTTCATCAGGCCCCATTTCAGCCACAGACCCTTTCGCTGCAGGAGGCTGCGAAGAGTATCGGACGGCTGTGCGCCCCTCTTCAGCCAGAGATACAGGCGGTCCTCCTTGACGGTGATCAGCATCGGATTCAACAGGGGATTATACTGGCCGACGCTTTCAATGAACTTCCCCGCCCGGGATGCCCGGGAGTCGACGGCGACAATCTTATAGACCGGTTGTTTCTTCTTCCCGGCGCGGCGTAAACGTAACTTGACCAATTTTATTGCTCCTTAGATTATTGTGGCATGCGCATACCCTGCAGCATGCGCGGAATTTTCCCTTTTGAGAATGTCTTCATCATCTTCTGCATTTCACCGAACTGTTTCAGAACCCTGTTCACTTCCTGGACTGACGTCCCGCTGCCGGAGGCGATACGGCGGCGGCGAGTGCCGTTGATAATATTCGGCTTGCGCCGCTCCTCGGTCGTCATCGACTGAATGATCGCCTCGACACGGACCAGGGCCCGGTCGTCGAGCGAGGCCGGGATCTTATTCATCCCGGGGATCATGGACATCAGCTGCTGGATGGATCCCATTTTCTTGATTTCCCGCAACTGATCCAGAAAATCTTCAAAGGTAAACTGAGATTTTCTCAGTTTTTCCTCGAGATTTTTGGCCTTCTGCTCGTCGAACTGAGACTGAGCCTTCTCGACCAGAGTCACGATATCCCCCATGCCGAGGATTCTCGTGGCCATGCGGTCCGGGTGGAAAAGCTCGAGAGCGTCCAGTTTTTCACCAACGCCCGCGAACTTTATAGGCTTGTTGACGACGGCGCGGATGGAAAGGGCTGCGCCGCCGCGGGAATCCCCATCCAGCTTTGTCAGCACCACCCCGTCGAAGTCGAGGCGGTCATGGAAGGCCTGGGCGGCATGGACGGCATCCTGGCCTGTCATAGAATCGACCACGAAGAGGATTTCGTGGGGATTCACGCTTTTCTTGATGGTCTCCACCTCCCGCATCATCTCCTCGTCCACATGCAGACGCCCAGCGGTATCGATGATGACGACATCGCGGGCAGATTTCCGGGCCGTTGCGAGAGAGTCCGATGCGATGTCGACGGCGTTCTTATGACGTTCCGCGATCACCGGCACCTGGATTTCTGCGCCAAGCAATTCGAGCTGGTCGATGGCGGCGGGGCGGTGCACGTCGGCGGCGACCAGAATCGGGTGACGGCCCTTATTCTTCAGAAAAAGCGCGAGCTTTGCGGAAAAAGTCGTCTTCCCTGACCCCTGAAGCCCTGCGACAAGAATGACTGTGGGCGGAAGCGGTGAAAATTTGACGTCCGATTGAGAACTCCCCATGAGCTTAATAAGCTCAGCGTGAATAATCTTCACGATGAGCTGTCCGGGGGTAATACTGTGCAGAACATCCTGCCCGAGCGACCTCTTTTGAACGTCGTCGACAAACTGTTTGGCGACCTTATAGTTCACATCCGCATCGAGAAGCACGCGGCGCACCTCTCGGAGGGATTCGGCGATATTCGACTCGGTGATTTTACCCTGGCCGCGGATCCGCTTAAGGACCAGATCGAGTTTGTTTGTGAGATCTTCGAACAAGGAGGGCCTCTCTGCCCAAAAAACCGCAAGATTGAGACAAAAAACGCCGTCTCGTTCCAGAATTGCCACAGCCGAACGGGACTGGCGGGATAATAAACCGACTAATTTAGTTAAAAATTACACGCGAAGCAAGGCATTGTAGAGTAGAGTAATGGTGCATCAGTGTTCAGGCCATGTGAGCCCTGACGGTT
>CAYPFY010000026.1:0-46362 GCA_964410105.1 uncultured Chlorobiaceae bacterium | reverse complement strand
AGTTGAGACGGGTAAGACCTTCACGCAAGTGAAGAAGATGGTCCTGGTGAAGTAAAACCCTCCAATCCCGTGCAAACTGGCTCGCCGAGGCCAAAGCCAATCGAAGGCACGCGGGGGGGAGTCTGGAGCGATTGACATTGGGAAGGAAGTTTCCTATCATTGGCCGTCGGGAAGCAGTTTAACGACGGCCAAGGAGTGGTTGTGGATGTTCGCCTCCTCTCTCCTCATTCGAGCTTGACGCCAGCATCGTCATTCTCTATCACTTCGTTCCATCCCCATCCCAATCTCGCCAATCTACACAAGAGCGACAGGTTCTCGCAGAAACCGGATAACTCACCCTCACGATTTTGCCAGTGTCTGCCGAGAATCAAAAGACACGAAGACAACCATCACCCATGGACGTCGAGAATCCGCCCTGGCGGATCAGATAACCTGCTCTCATACAATCCACTTCACCAATAACTTCGCCGTGGAGAGCTGAAATGACACCGAGATTCTTGAATACCCTCGCCCTTTTCTCCGTTTTGGCACTGGTCTCATCATCGACGGTGGTCGCCCAAAACGTCTCTACCTATTATATCGAAGTGAGGAACAATCTTAATCCCCCTGACACCTTCGCCCTGTATTTTGCGAACGCGGTCGGTGCTAGCTATGACAAGGATAGTCTCGCGCCCAACTACTACGAATATGAACCCCCTCCGTCACCTCCCGGTCTCCAGGTCTCATTCGCCCTATTCAGGGGAGCCGCGCCCTACGGAGGTTACCCGATTGATGTGCGCGGCATACCACCCGATGCGTTGCAAAGGGACACGTTCGACATCAAGGTTGATCACACGGAAACTGCTGGCCAGTTTGCGAATTATACCTTCCTCTGGCCGAACGCAGCTTACACGCGCGCTCATTGCGACAGCATGTTCCTGATTCCTCGAAGCGCTGGGCTTACAGACACGAATGGAAATCCAATTCCAAACAGGCTCGACATGACCACGGTCAATCGCCTGGACCTTTTACAGCCGATCCAGATCTCCGAACCCTTCAAATTCCGGATCATCAAATATGGAGTCAAATTTGTCGAGAACTTGAATGCCGAAACCTTGCCTCCACTCATATTTGATGCGGTCAGAGAAGAGGGAGGGCAGGTTCCCCTTCGATTCACACTGCAGCAGAATTATCCAAATCCGTTCAATCCTTCGACCACGATCCGGTTCGATATTCCCAAAAAATCCTTCATCAACATATCCGTCTTCAATCTCCTCGGGCAGGAGGTTGCGCGCTTGGCTTCCGAAGAATTGCTCGCAGGGTCGTACTCGACAAAGTGGAACGGGAAAACTCAGCAGGGACAATCGGCGGGTAGCGGGGTGTATTTCGTGCGGATGTCCGCCGTGACGACCGACCGCAATCGGGACGTTTACTCGTCGGTCCGGAAGATCGTGTTGTCGAGGTAGCTAGCCTCATACGCTGCACATTCTCAGGCAGCCGTGCCAGGGACGGCCGCTCTCCTTCCATCAGAGAGGTAGGCGACCTTCTTGGTGCCAGGAGTTCCGATGACATACGCTAGCCTCGGCCCGCTTTGAATCCAAGGGGGTTGCTATGAATTCCCATCGCTCTAGTTTGCTGATTGCGCTGTGCATGTCGATTGGATTCCTGGACGGAGGTGCCAACGCTCAAGACGTCTCCACGCTCTGGTTCTTGGTTAGAAATGATTTTGCAGTAAACGATTCGGCTCTCATGATCTTTGCCAATTCCTCCGGAGCCTCCTACGGCATAGACAGCCTTTCCCCGCTTTACTACGAATATGAACCCCCTCCGCCTCCACCGGGAATGCAGGTGTCATTCGGAGCGTTTCGGGGAGCGGCTACCTTCGGCGGATACCCCATGGATCTCCGCGGCATCCCCTCGAATCCGACACGCAGGGACACTTTCGACATACTGCTCGACCACACGGAAACGGGCGGCCAGTTCGCAAATTATAGGTTCTACTGGCCGGACGAGTGGTTCATCCACGAGCATTGCGACAGCATGTTCCTGATCCCGAGGACCGCCGGGCTTACCGATCTCGGCGGAAATCCGATTCCGAACTCTCTCGATATGACAACAACCAATACGATGTCGCTGCAGATGCCGATGCAGGTTTCGGGGCCGTTCAAGTTCAGGATCATCAAGTACGGGGTGAAATTCGTCGAACATCTCTCCGACCCTTTTATTTTTTATGACAACCGTTATTTTTTGGCCGTCAGGGACGACCGGGCGCCCATACCGCCGTCTTTTAGGCTGAATCAGAATTACCCGAACCCGTTCAATCCTTCGACGACGATCCCCTTCGATATTCCAAAAAAATCCTTCGTCAACATATCCGTCTTCAATCTCCTGGGGCAAGAGGTTGCCCGCTTGGCATCCGAAGAATTACTCGCGGGGTCGTACGCGACAAAGTGGAACGGGAAAACTCAGCACGGACAATTGGCGGGGAGCGGGGTGTATTTCGTGAGGATGTCTGCTGTGACGGTTGACCCCAATCGGGACGTTTACTCGTCGGTCCGGAAGATAGTGCTGTCGAGATAGCTGAATTCATGGTTTGCTCATTCTCAGGCAGCGGGGCCAGGGCCGCCAGCTCTGGTTCCATCAGATAGGGACGCGACCTTCTTGGCGGCCGCAGTCCCGACGTCGTACAATGGCCTTGGCCTCCTTCGAACCCAAATGTTTATATGAGTTCCATCAGATTGGCGATTGCGCTTTGTATAGCGATCGGGTTCCTGGATGGAGGTGCCAACGCTCAAGATGTCTCCACACTCTGGTTTCTTGTTAAAGATGATTTTTCAGTAAACGATAGCGCGCTTATCTACTTCGCCAATGCTGCCGGTGCCTCCTACGGCGTAGACAGCCTTTCCCCGCTTTACAACGAGTTTCTAGACCCTCCCCTTCCCGGACTTCAGGTGTCGTTCGTCGGGTTTCGGGGAGTCGCTCCCTACGGCGGATACCCCATAGATCTTCGCGGCATCCAGTTGAATCCGACACTAAGGGACACGTTCGACATAAAAATTGACCACACGGAAACGGGCGGCCAATTCGCAAATTATACGTTCTTCTGGCCAAACGCTCAGTACATCCACGCCCACTGCGACAGCATGTTCCTGATCCCGAGGACCGCCGGGCTTACCGATCTCGGCGGAAATCCGATTCCGAACTCTCTCGACATGACGACTACCAATACGCTCGATCTGCTGCGGCCGATCCAGGTCTCGGAGCCGTTTAAATTCAGGATCATCAAGTATGGGGTGAAATTCGTCGAACATCTCTCTGACCATTCATACCCGGTCCCGGATTTTTCCGCCATCAGGGACGACCGTGCGCCCATATCATCGTCCTTTAAGCTGAATCAGAATTACCCGAACCCTTTCAATCCTTCGACCACGATCCGCTTCGATATTCCCAAAAAATCCTTCGTCAACATATCTGTATTCAATCTCCTGGGGCAGGAGGTTGCCCGCCTGGCTTCCGAAGAATTGCTCGCAGGGTCATACTCGACAAGGTGGACCGGGAAAACTCAGCGCGGACAATCGGCGGGGAGCGGGGTGTATTTCGTGCGGATGTCTGCTGTGACGGTTGACCGCAATCGGGACGTTTACTCGTCGGTCCGGAAGATTGTGCTGGCGAGGTAGCTAGATTCATGCGTTGCTCATTATCAGTCAGCCGTGCCTGCGGAGGGCGCTCCGCTTACCTCAGAGAGGTAGATCACCTTCTTGGCGGCAACAGTTCCGATGACGTAAAGCAGCCTTGGCCTCCATCGAAGCCAAGAGTTGATAAGATTTCCTTCAGATTCGCGATTGCGCTTTGTATAACGATCGTGTTCCTGGACGGAGATGCCAAAGCTCAGGATGTATCCACATTATGGTTCCTGGTCAAGGATGATTTCAATTACAGGGAATGTGCGCTCCTCTACTTTGCCAACGCGACAGGGGCCAGTTACGGGATAGATAGTCTCTCACCATTGTACCAGGAGTATATACCCCCTCCGGTTCCCCCACCCGCATTAGAAGTTTCGTTCACTAGATTCAGAGGTTGCGCAGATTACAGCGGATACCCAATTGACTTGCGGGGAATTCCTTCAAATCCAGAAGTCAGGGATACATTCGATATACTATTCGACTACCTGGAATGGCGTGGCGACTACGCCAATTTCATTCTCTATTGGCCGGACAAGACGTATATTGAGGCTCACTGCGACAGCATGTTCCTCGTCCCTCTGACCGCCGGACTCACGGATCTCGTCGGAAATCCGGTCCCGGCCTCTCTCGACATGACGACCACCAATAATCTCTCGTTAACGCAGCCCCTGCTGGTTTCGCAGCCTTTTAAATTCAGGATCATTAAGTATGGGGTAAAATTCGTCGAGAATCTGACCGACACCACATTTCCGGCCCCGACAGGTATTCTGGCGGTAAGAGACAACCGCAGCCCTATCCCGGAAGCGTTCAGGCTAAATCAGAATTTCCCAAACCCATTCAATCCCTCGACGACCCTGAAATTCGATATTTCAAAAAGATCAATAACCGATATCTCAGTCTATAACCTGCTGGGACAGAAAGTCGCAACGCTCGTCTCGGGGGAATTATCCCCCGGTACGTACTCGGAAGTCTGGAA
Source organism: uncultured Chlorobiaceae bacterium (assembly GCA_964410105.1). Lineage (GTDB taxonomy): Bacteria > Bacteroidota > Ignavibacteria > UBA10030 > SZUA-254 > CAYPFY01. Next base: position 41,724 of record CAYPFY010000026.1, on the reverse strand, counting down.
CGGGAACACCCAGCAGGGCCGGGAGGCAGGGAGCGGGATATATTTTATCCGCATGAGCGCCGCGACGCTCGAGGCAAGGCGGGAGTCTTTTTCATCGACAATAAAACTCTTGCTCACCAAGTAGGGTATCATTCCAAAGAATTAGTGGCATGAATTTCAAGGCCGTAACACCATTCCTCAAGCATTCGTCAGCCTACGTAACAGGTTTTTTGCTGATGCTGGAGATCGTCATTATACCCGCGAGCCCGGATCTCCTGGCCCAGGCAAAATGGCGCTTGCCCATCACGGTCACTGACAGTTCCAATGGGGTGGTCGCCACCGGAACCGGATATTTCGGCGTCCACCCGAATGCCACGAATTGCGTAGACTCGGATACGATGAGAGGGTTCACGGACCACTGGTCTGACATCTTCGTCTTTGGCCAACCCTATGGCCCGGATTGTATCGAGTATGACGCCCCTCCGGCCTCCTGCTGTCTGAGTTGCCGGATAAAAAGCCTTACCCCACCCGCGTGCAATGACATCTATGAGCTGAACATCCAGAAATTCACATCCTCCTCGCAGATAGATACATTCACGGTCGTTGCCCTCGGTTTAGCTTCAGACTCTGTCAAGACCCTGCTCTACGAGGTCCCTTCAGTGGTTGGAGAATACTGTGAAAGCCTTATCATTGCTGGAAGCGTAACTGATGTGGACCAGTACGGCAACATCAAGGTCGGAGAGATCAGGGTAGACCTGGTCAAGACCCACCGATACCTTGCCCACCAGACCGGAACACACGATATCCTCAAAAGCTTTACTCTATTCCTATACCATCCTAAAGTCGGTCCACCGATCCCGGAACCAGTCAATCTGACTTTCCCGGCAGTCGGCGATACGATCCAGATCCTTCAACCGACGCTGGGATGGGACAGCGTGCCTCAGGCACGGTCGTACAGATTTGAGCTCGCCCTCGATCCGGGATTTAGCGCCATTGTCGAGGACGCCATTATCGCCTTAACTTCTCACCAGACAATAGGGCTGCAGCCTCTCACAACCTATTACTGGCGTGTCTCGGTCACCACGCCCTACGGTATAAGTTACTATCAGAATCCGCCGGGACACTTCACAACAGGCGGAGCGGATGCAGCGGATGGTCTTGCTCGAGGAGTGCTCAACGAATTCCGACTTTTTCAGAATTTTCCGAACCCATCCAACCCTTCAACATGGATCGAATACATCCTTCCTCGCCAGGAACATCTCCGGCTCAGCGTCTACAACCTCCTCGGCGAGGAGGTTAAAAGGCTCGTTGACGGGGTTGAGACTCCCGGCCATAAGATCGTCCCCTTCGACGCTTCGAGACTTGCGAGCGGCATTTATTTCTATCAGCTGACTGCAGGCCCATACAAGGCCAGTGGAAAAATGGCAGTCCTCAGATAGTGCCCTAAGCCCTCAAAAGCCGGGTTTCATCCGAAAGGGAATTGATACCGCTAGTTTGCTTGTTGATACCTATGTGAAGCAACCTCTCGCAAAGACGCTCACCGTCGCCTTCCTTGCCGGGTCTCTGGTCTCGGTGGTCCAACCCCAGGCCAAATGGCGAATGCCGATAACCTGTACCGACAGCTCCATGACAGGTACGCTCACGCCAGCCACGGCGTATTTCGGGGTTCATCCGAACGCCACGAACTGTATCGATTCCGATACCATGCGAGGTTTTACGGATCACTGGTCCGATGTTTTCGTCTTTGGCCAGCCGTACACCCCGGACTGCATTGAATATGACGCGGTTCCGTTTGGTTTTTCCACCGAGTGTCGCATCCGGAGTCTGAGCCCCCCTGCGTGCGTGCAGGATTATGAACTGAACATTCAGAGATTTGCGAGCTCGTCCCAGGTCGATACGTTTGGCATCCATGCTCAGGGAGCGAGTCCCGAGTCCCTCAACACGCTCATTTACACGGTTCCCTCCGTCATTGGTCAATACTGCGACAGCCTCGTCATGGTGGGGAAGGTGGTCGACCTCGATCAGTTCGGTAACCTCATTTCAGTAAACGTCAGGGTAGACCTTGCCAAAACCAGCGGCCGTTATGCGGCCCGCCCGACGGCCGCCTTCGACCAATTGAGAATATTCAAGCTTTTTCTCTACCATCCTAAAGTCGGTCCTCCCATCCCGCCGACCGTAAACCTCCTCTCCCCCATCGACGGGGCAACCAACCGGGCGCTTCGCCCTATCCTTTCATGGGACAGCGTTCCGCAGGCTTTTTCATACAAATACCAGGTCGCAACCGACCCGGCGTTTACCTCCATCGTCGAGGAAAACACAGTCACTTCCCTTTCGAAGCAGACTGCCACCCTTCAACCCGTCAGCACGTATTTCTGGCACGCCGCAGCCTTCACCCCGTACGGGATGAGTTATTACCAAAACCCGCCTTATCAGTTCACAACCGGCTTGGTCAGCGGAATTGAGGATCCTCATGGAAATCCGGTAGAGTTCTCGCTCGCTCAGAACTTTCCGAACCCATTCAACCCTGACACCCGGATCTCCTATACCCTGCCCCGCACGGAGCATGTCCGGTTGACTGTCTTCAATCTACTCGGCGAAAAAATCCGGACACTCGTCGACGGAATCCAGGGACCGGGGACGAAGTCCGTAACATTTCATGCGGGAGAATTGCCAGGAGGCGTGTACATTTACCTGCTGAGTGCCGGGACAAACCAGGGCATACGCAAAATGATCATCGTCAGGTAGCACTCGCTTCATCAGGGCGCGCCGCCTTCTCTTGATAATCCTGCCTCTATTATCTATATTTCCCCACCTTTGATGGAGAATGAGCATACCGGAACGCCCGCGGCGCCTTCAGGACAGCTGGCCCGCAGGCTGGGACCCTTTGACGCGACAATGATCGTCATGGGAGGCATCATCGGCTCGGGGATTTTCATGAATCCCTCGGTCGTTGCAAAGCAGGTCCATACTCCGTTTCTCATCCTTTTCGTCTGGCTCCTCGGCGGCATCACCGCACTCATCGGCGCCTTCATCTATTCGGAACTCGCCTCGCTCAGACCGCGCGTCGGGGGACAGTACGCCTACATCAGGGAAGCATATCATCCGGCGGTTGCGTTCGTCTACGGTTGGGCATTGCTCCTCGTCACCCAGACCGGGGGAATGGCCGCCGTAGCGATAACTTTCGCGAGATACTTCATCGCGCTCACCCGCGTCCCGCTCCCCGACTGGACGCTTGCCACTGCTGCCCTCGGGATTCTCACCGTCGTGAATTGCCTCGGGGTGAGAGCCGGGAGCACGTTTCAAAACATTCTGATGCTATTGAAAATCCTCGCCATAGCCCTCTTGGTGGGCGTCGGATTTCTCTTCTCCGGGAGCAGCCCGGCAACAATCCTCCCCCTGGTTGATCAGCCATTTTCCTTCAGCCTGATATCAGCGATAGGGGCGGCGATGATCCCCGTCCTCTTCGCGTACGGAGGATGGCAGACCACAAACTTCATCGCGGGGGAAATTCAGGATCCGAGGAGAAACCTCCCGCGGGGACTTCTCTACGGGGTTGCGGGCGTCATCACGCTCTATCTTGCAGTAAATGTTGTCTGCATACTGGTGCTCGGCACCGACGGCCTCGCCGCCACAGCGACACCGGCCACGGAAGTCATGCGCCGGGTGCTGGGGGACCGCGGGGTCACCCTGATCGCGCTGGGGATAACCATTTCAACGCTCGGATTCCTGAGCCAGGGAATGCTCACGGCGCCGCGGGTCTATTTTGCCATGGCGGACGACAAGCTATTTTTCCGCAAGGTGGCGTGGATCCATCCGCGGACGAGGGTGCCAGTGGTGGCGATCGCGATACAGGGGATCATGGCGATCGTCATCGCCATTTCGGGAAGTTATGGACAGATTCTGAATTATGTCGTCTCCACCGACTTCATCTTCTTCGGGCTGAGCGCGACGACCCTCTTTTTCTTCCGCCGCCGCGCGGCCACGATGGAGGCCGGAGAAAACCTCACGCGGTCGCCCGGGCACCCCTTCACCACGCTTTTTTTTATTGCGGTCTGCTGGCTGGTGGTGGCGAACACGATTTACACCTTCCCTGCCAACAGCCTCATCGGGATCGGAATCATGCTCACCGGGATCCCGGTCTATCTATTCTGGAAAAACCGATGACCTCGCGTCCCAGAATCATGAGTTCCAACTACATGCACTGGGCCAAGACCCGGGTCCATGCGCGCTTTAATCTCGGGATCAGCGGAATTCTCAATTACCCTTTGAGGGAATTGCCCGTGACGCTTGGGGATCTGGAAATCACCGGGGACAGCTATTACGGCTATGCGCCCCTCGTCGAGGCGCTTTCGCAAAAATGCGGCGTGCCGGCGGGAAAAATATTCACGACGGTGGGGACATCGATGGCGAATCACCTCGCCATGGCGGCAGCGGTTGAGGCCGGGGATGAAATCCTGATCGAACAGCCGACCTATGAGTTGCTCGTCTCGACGGCGCAGTATCTTGGGGCTGTCGTCAAGAGATTCCCCCGGAGGGAGGAAGATTTTCAGATCGATCCGGACGAGGTGAGGCGCCACCTGGGTCCGAAAACAAAACTCATTGTCCTCACCAACCTGCACAATCCGTCGAGCGTCCTCACCGAAGAGGATACCTTGCGCGAGCTCGGGAAGCTCGCCGGCTCTGTCGGAGCTTCCGTCCTCGTCGATGAGGTCTATCTCGACGCGGCATTTGACCGCGGAGTGAGATCCGCTGTTCACCTCGGGGATCAGTTCATCTCGACGAACAGCCTGACGAAAGTTTACGGTCTGAGCGGACTCAGGTGCGGGTGGGTCCTGGGGAATCCCGCTTTCATCGAGAAACTGTGGCGGCTCAACGACCTGTTCAACGTCATCCCCTCCCACACGTCGGAAATTTTGAGCGTCATTGCGCTCAATAATTTGCCGAAGATACTGGCCCGTACTCGGTCCATCCTCGAGCCGAACCAGCGGATTATCGGCAAAATCCTTTCAACGAGGGATGATCTCGCGGCAGTGACGCCGGGGTTCGGGAATGTTGTGTTCCCGAAGCTCCTCAAACGGGATGCGGAAAAATTCTGCGAAACGCTTCTCCGGGATTATGAGACGCTCGTCGTGCCCGGAAAATTCTTCGAGATGACTCGGAATATCCGGATAGGGCTGGGGGTGACTGAGTTTCCCGAGGGGATTTCGCGCCTCGTGAAGGCGCTCGACAGTTAGGCTTTTGGGGGCTCGGCGGGGGGGGGATGGGGCCGGCGACGGAGCATGACAATGACTCCGAGGGCGATCAGGACGATCGGCCAGTAAAGACGGATGGCATACCACACATCCCAGTAGTACAGGTATCCGTAATCGGCGAGCAGAAAGACCGCACCGGTGCCGCCGAGGATGATCGCAGGAATGACGGCGAACCAATCGCGGAAATTGTTGACATAGATCATGAGAAACCCGATCCCCAGCGTAATAAACGTTGCCGGGACGAACATGTGGGGGCGCATGTCGATGAAATCCGCGGAGCGTAGAAAGAAGAAAAGCGAGTAGAGAAACCAGACCGTCCCCCCGAAAATCCTTCCCCGTCGTTCCTGAGAAAATCCCCGGCCGACGTTGATCACGGCCAGGAGCATCATCACCGGCCAGAACACGTTAGCGAAATCGAGCTCAACGATATGAAGTTTTTGCACCAGAATGGCGATGCCGAAGATGATTAATGCAACGCCGAACCAGGGGATTTTTCTAAAATCTTTCACGGGATTTATGCTGAACTAACGGTTGGCTTATCCTCCGGGACGATGATCGCCATGAGGATGTAGAGAAGCAGTGCCCACCCGAAAGAGCCGAGCACCATAAAGACGAAGAGGAACCGGACGATCGTCGAGTCGATGTCGAAATACCGGGCGATGCCGCCGCAGACGCCGAGCAGTTTGCGGTCGCTTATCGATCTCTTGAGTTCCTTTGGGGGAGCGGCCGCGGCGGTCGGATCGGCGGCCGGGGCCTGTTTCTTGCCGGTTGCATGAAGGTAAATAAAGAGCCCGCCGATAATAATCAGCAGGGCGGGAAGCATAAAATTACCGGAGAAAGACCACCAGCTCAGTCCGGAGAACCATCCCAGGTTAATAATAAGAACCAGCGCTCCGACGAGCATCAACACGACCCCGAAGAAACGCCGCCGGTCACCGTTCCTCCCCTTGGGGGCAGTTTGAAAACCCCCCAGATGCTCGGGATTCACCGGGATCACGATCATCCCGATTATATAGAGAATGATCCCGGAACCGCCGAGGAGTGTCACCAGGACCCAAAGGAGCCTTACGATAGTCGGGTCGACCTCAAAATACTCGGCTATCCCGCCGCAAATCCCGTCAATGAAGCGGTTGCGCCTGGATTTGTAGAGTTTTCTGGGTGTTTCGGCATCCATACTACCTGCGAATACGTGGGAAGGCCCCTAATTGTTTCAGAATATCATTAAACGCGTGACGGGGGCCGGGGGGGCAGGATTTACACCTCCATTATCTCTTTTTCCTTAAGAACGACGTGTGCGTCGATGTCTTTGATGAACTTATCCGTCATCTTCTGCACTTCGGCCTCCGCGCGTTTCCGTTCATCTTCCGAAAAATGTTCCGCCTTTTCCGACTTTTTCAAATGCTCGATGGAATCCCGGCGGATATTCCGCACCGAAATCTTTCCTTCCTCGGCGAATTTCTTCACGAGCCTGACCAGCTCTTTCCTGCGTTCCTCGTTGAGAGGGGGAATGGGGACTCGCACGAGCTGACCGTCGGCGATCGGATTCAAGCCGAGGTTGGCGGCCTGAATGGCCTTTTCTATCGGTGAGACCATATTCTTATCCCAGGGCTGGACCGCGATGGTATGCACGTCATGGACGCTCACGTTGGCGACCTGATTGAGAGCCATGGGGGAGCCGTAGTACTCCACGCGGACTGCATCGAGGAGCGCGGTAGTCGCCTTGCCCGTCCGGATCTTGGCGAACTCCTGCCTGACAACCTCGACAGCCTTGTGCATTTTCTCGTCGGTCTGTTTCAGAATTTCCTTCGTCATCGTGATCCTTCAGTGGTGGGGGAAAGTCATCGCGTCTTCGAAAACGCGGAGACGACGGTGCCGATCTTCTTGCCCGACACCAGTTTCTTCAGACTCCCGGAGGCGTTCATATTGAAGACGACGATGGGCATCTTGTTCTCTTTGCAGAGGGTGATAGCGGTAAGATCCATGACCTTCAGGTCTTTTTCCAGTACATCCTGGTAGGAAATCTGGCGGAAGAATGAGGCGTTGGGATGTTTCTCCGGATCGGCGTCATAGACTCCATCGACCCGGGTCCCCTTGATTATGACGTCGGCGCTGATCTCGATGGCCCGCAGCGCGGCCGCCGTGTCGGTCGTGAAGTAGGGGTTTCCTGTCCCCCCTCCGAATATGACCACCCTCCCTTTCTCGAGGTGGCGGATGGCGCGGCGCCGGATAAAGGGCTCCGCGATCTCTTCCATCTTGATGGGGCTCAGCAGGCGGGTGAAAACGCCCTGGTGCTCGAGAGCGCCCTGGAGCGCGAGGCCGTTGATGATCGTCGCGAGCATCCCCATCTGATCGCCGGTCACCTTCTCGACGCCGTCGGATGAGTTTTCGACGCCGCGGTAGATATTTCCCCCCCCGATCACGATACCGACCTGAATGCCCTTACGGTGCACTTCCGAGACCTCAACCGCATAACGCCTCAGAACTTCGGGGTCGATCCCGAACTCCCTTCCTCCCATGAGAGCTTCGCCGCTCACCTTGAGGAGTATGCGCTTAAATTTCATTCAGTCGAGGATTTCTGAAACATCAGCTATTTTCGCCGAGATGGAACCTCTTGAAGCGTCTCACCGTAACTTTCTCGCCCGTCTTCGCGGTGAGATCGAGGAGTAGATCCCTGATCGTCCTTCCGGAATCTTTGATGAAGGTCTGGTCGAGAAGACAGAATTCCTGATAATACTTATCGAGCCTACCCCCGGCGATTTTTTCCAGGACATTTTCGGGCTTCTTCTCGTTTCGCGCCTGCTGCCGGTAGATCTCCAGCTCCTTCTCGATGACGTCCTGAGGGACACTTTCACGGGAGATATAGACCGGATTCATGGCCGCAATCTGCATGGCGATATCCCGCGCAAGACTCTTGAAATCATCGGTTTTCGCCACGAAGTCCGTTTCGCAGTTCACCTCGACCATGGCGCCTATCCGCCCGCCGGCGTGGATATAGGCCTCGACGAGACCCTGGTTTGCCGCGCGGTCAGCCCGCTTTTCCGCCGTCGCAGCCCCCTTCTTCCTGAGATGCTCGACGGCCTTTTCAAGATTTCCGCCAGTCTCGGCGAGGGCTTTCTTGCAGTCCATCATGCCGGCCCCGGTTTTATCCCGCAAAGCCTTGACAAGTTCCGATGTGATTTCCATAAAAATCTTTAAAATTATTCAGCGACAGCTGAGTGTTCCCGCTGGGCCGGTTCGGCCCCCTCCAGGTGCGCGGATCCCCGCTCCGAGCCCTCGATGATGGCATCGGCGATAAGGCGGGTGATGATTTGAATCGATTTGATCGCATCGTCATTGGCCGGGATCGGATAATCGACGACCGTCGGATCGCAATTGGTATCGACGATTGCGAAGACCGGGACGGCGAGCCGTTTCGCCTCGTTCACGGCGATTTCTTCCTTCTTGATATCGACGACGAAGAGGGCGCCCGGAAGCCGCGTCATGTCGACGACTCCGGAGAGCACGCTATGGAGTTTTTCCTTCTCCCGATCGAGCACGAGGGCCTCTTTCTTCGTGATCTTATCGTAGGTCCCGTCCGTCTCCATCTTCTCGATATTCGTGAGCCGCTTCACGCTTTTGCGGATGGTTGTAAAATTCGTGAGCATACCGCCGAGCCATCTCTCAGAGACGTAAAACTGGCCGCAGCGCACAGCTTCTTCCTGGATGACGATGCTTGCCTGTTTTTTCGTGCCGACAAACAGAATGCGTTTGCCGTCGGCGACGACGCTTGAGATCGCGTTGCACGCCGCTTCCAGAAGTTCCTGTGTTTTCTTGAGATCGATGATATGGATGCCGTTGCGTTCCATGAAGATGAAGGGTTTCATCTTGGGATTCCAGCGGCGGGTGAGGTGACCGAAGTGTGACCCGGCGTTAAGAAGATCGGCCAGTTCGACTCGTGGCATTGAGGTGGACTCCTATGTTAGTTTACTCTTCTACCACCGTCATCTTTCGCCGGAATCCCGCAAGGGACACTGCCGGAGAAATCGGGTGGTATGTATATTTTTTACCGCTTCGAGAACTGGAACCGCTTCCGCGCTTTCTTCTGGCCGTACTTCTTCCGTTCGACCATGCGCGGATCCCGCGTGAGCATATCGTTCAAGCGGAGTTTCGGCTTCAGCTCGGAATTGATTTCGACGAGAGCCCGGGCGATGCCGAGCTTGACGGCTCCGGCCTGGCCGGTGAGGCCTCCGCCGTCGACATTGGCGACGATGTCGTACCGTCCCGAAAGCTCGGTGACCACCAGGGGCGAGAGCACCTCGTTCCTGAGAGTTTCCAGAGGGAAATACTCGTCAAGAGTTCGCCGGTTGATTTTCACACTGCCCGATCCGGGCTTCAGTATGACGCGTGCGACGGACGTTTTCCTGCGCCCGATCGCCGAGGTCTGATGTACATGAGTAATCACAAGAATCCTTAGAGAGTTAGCGGTTCCGGCTTCTGAGCCTCATGAAGATGCTCGGAGCCGCTGTAGACTTTCAGCTTGCGGATGATCCGGGCACCGAGCCGGTTATGCGGAATCATCCCCTTCACGGCATGTGTAAAAACCTTCTGCGGGTTCGTCTTCATGAGGTGACGGAAGGTTTCGGTTGTGGCGCCGCCCGGGTATCCGGTATAGTGAAAATATGTCTTCAGTTCATCCCGCTTGCCGGTCACCTTCACCTTGTCGGCGTTGATGACGACGACGAAGTCCCCGCAGTCAGCGTTGGGGCTGAAGGCGGGTTTATGTTTCCCGCGCAGAACGTGGGCGACGCGGCTCGCGACGCGGCCGAGAGTTTTCCCCGCCGCATCGACGAGGTACCACTTTTTCTCGACCTCGGATTCCGTAAAATAATGGGTCACCTTCGCTTGCAACGACACGACAAATCCTTGAAATTCTGTAAATTGAGGGGATTCAAACTGCCAGAGCAATAATGTATCGAAAATCCCCCTGAGAGTCAATCATTTTTTCTCCATTCCGCCGTCCGGGCCAACCCCTCCCCCTCAGTTCACGAGCTCTGACTCAGACCTGTTCCTCAGCGTGGTAAGAGCTTCTCACCAGGGGTCCCGATTCCACATGTTGGAATCCCATGGTCATTCCAAACTCCTTTAAGAGCCGGAACTCGTCAGGATGCACGAACCGGTCGACCGGCAGGTGTGCCTTCGTCGGTTGCAGATACTGTCCGAGGGTCAGGATATCTGCTCCGGTCCGCGCCAAATCCCGGATCACATCCAGGAGTTCGCAAAAAGTTTCGCCGATCCCGAGCATAAGCCCTGTTTTCGTCCGGAATCCCCGGCGTTTAGCTCTTCTCAGAAGCTCCAGCGAGCGCTCATACTTCGCCTGCGGGCGGACGAGGGAATAGAGCCGCGGAACAGTTTCGGTGTTGTGATTAAGAATGTCGGGGAACGCGTCAAGCACGATATCGAGGCAAAACTCTTCCCCTTTAAAATCCGGGATGAGAACCTCGATCGTCGCCCCCGGGTTCAGGGCGCGGGTTTCACGGATCGTTTCGGCAAAAATCTGCGCGCCACCGTCGTAGAGATCGTCGCGGTTCACGGAGGTGATCACGGCGTGCCGTATCCCGAGCAGCCTGACCGCCTCGGCGACACGTTGTGGTTCCCCGGCATCGAGCCCCGCCGGCTTGCCGGTTTTCACCGCGCAAAAACCGCAGCTTCGGGTGCAGAGATCCCCCAGAATCATAAAAGTCGCCGTCCCGCGGTTCCAGCATTCCCCCATGTTGGGGCATCGGGCCTCTTCGCAGACGGTGTGGAGTTTATGCTCGCCGATTATGCCCTTCAGGCGACTGTAGTTCTCGCCCGCCGGGATTTTCACCCTCAGCCAATCGGGTCGGCGAGGGGGCGTGGCGACTTCAGACAACGAGGTTGTCATCGACCCCCTCGAGATGTTTGATGACTGCGCTCAGGAAACTCCCGCCCAGGGCGCCGTCGACGATACGGTGGTCAAAGGAGAGAGTGATGTAGGCAATCGACCGGATCGCGATCGCGTCGTTGATGACGACGGGGCGTTTCTTGATTGCGCCGATCCCGAGGATTGCGACCTGCGGCTGGTTGATAACCGGGGTGCCGAACATTGCGCCGAACCCGCCATAGTTCGTGATGGTGAACGAACCGCCCTCGATATCCGCCGGGGTGAGACGTTTGGAGCGAGCACGGGTGGCGAGGTCGTTGATGGAGCGGGCAAGTCCCGCGAAATTCTTCTCGTCGGCGCTCTTAATCACCGGCACGATCAGTCCGTTTTCCGTAGCGACGGCGATTCCGAGATTGACAAATCTTTTCAGAATAATCTTATCACCCTCGACCTGTGAATTGACGAGCGGGAACTGCTTCAATCCCTGGACCACCGCGTCGCAGATGAACGGCATATAGGTCAATTTGAAGCCCTCGCGCTTCTCGAATGCCGACGCATTCCGCTGGCGCACGACATCGACGCACGTCATATCGCATTCATGGATCTCGTAAACGTGCGCCGAGGTCTGCTTGCTGCGCACCATATGTTCTGCCATCTTCTGGATGAGATTGCTCATCTGAAGAATCTCAAACTGCGGCGGCGGATATTTTTTCGCCAGTTCTCCGGTCTCGATATGCTTGAGCTGGCTTTCGATACGGGGCGGGCCGGCAGCCGGTGCTGCTGCAGGAGGCGGAGGAAGAGCTGCTCCCCCCTTCCTCGCCCCGACGAACGCCAGAAGGTCTTTCTTCGAAAGCCTCCCACCTTCACCTGTGCCCGGGATCCGTTCGAGCTCGGCCAGAGAGACCCCCTCTTCCCGCGCGATATTCAAAACGAGCGGTGAATAAAACCTTCCCGCCGAAACCGGCGCTGGCGTGGTTCTCGGCGCAGGCGCCGGGGCAGCCGGGGCGGGCTGACGGGGTGCGGGCTGAGCCTGCGGCGGAGAAACCGCGGCAGGCGAGGAATCGACGGTTGCCGATTCATCGGTGTCAATCTGGGCAATCACGGTCCTCACCGGGACCGTTTGCTGCTCGTTGATGAGCAGCTTCGTGATAATGCCGGACGCGGGGGAGGGAATCTCCGAATCGACCTTATCGGTGCTGATCTCAAGAAGAGTTTCGTCCTTCTTGACCTTTTCTCCCGGCTTCTTGTGCCACTTGATGATCGTACCCTCGGTGAGGCTTTCTCCGAGCTGCGGCATCACGACGTCTATTTTAGACATGAAAATCCTCCATAAAATTATTCAGTAGGAAGCAAGACTCCTGAGTTTGTCGGTGACCTTGCGAGCATTGGGCAAGAAAAATTCTTCCAGCGTCGGTGCATACGGGACCGGCGTGTCCAGCGAGGCGAGCCTCTGAATCGGCGCATCCAGATACTCAAATGCATGTTCTGCGATCACGGCGGCGATTTCCCCCCCGACGCCTCCGGTCAGAGTATCCTCATGGAGGATAAGGACTTTTCCGGTCTTTTTCACGGAAGCGAGAATCGCCTCGGTGTCGAGTGGAACGAGGGACCGAAGATCGACGATCTCAATTTCGAGCCCATCCTCCGACGAGAGAGTAGAGGCGGCTTCCAGCGCCCAGTGGACCCCCGTCGAATAGGTGATCACTGAAATATCCGCTCCTTCACGTTTTATTTCCGCCTTTCCCAAGGGTACAAGCCGGTCGTCAACCTCCCCCTTCACATGCCTGTAGAGATACTTATGTTCGAGATAGAGGACGGGGTTCGGATCTCGTATGGCCGATATGATGAGCCCTTTCGCATCGGCGGGCGTGGCCGGCGCAACGATCTTAAGTCCCGGGGTATGAAAGAACCATCCTTCGGGGTTGGCCGAGTGGAATGGCCCCCCATGGATTCCGCCGCCCGAAGGGAGCCGGACCACGACGGGGACTTCGACAAAGTTGCGATAAAAGTATTTTGCAGCAATATTAATAAGCTGATTGAACCCGTTCGATACAAAATCCGCGAATTGCATTTCGGCGACGGGCTTCATGCCGACGAGGGCTGCACCGATGGCAGCGCCGATTATGGCCGACTCGGCAAGCACCGTATCGATCACCCGGTTTTCGCCAAATTCCTTCAAAAAGCCCTCGGTCACCTTGAAAGCTCCGCCGTAGGCGCCGATATCCTCGCCGAGCAGAAAAACCGATTTATCGCGGCGCATCTCTTCCCGGAGTCCGTCGCTGATCGCCTCGATGTAGGTCCTGGTCATTCGGCAAAAACTCCTACGGCCGCTTCGTTGCCGGGTGGATAAGGGCGTCCGAGAGCGTTTTTCAGGGCTTCCTCAATTTCGCTCACGACGTCAGCAGAAATGCGTTTTCGCGCATCCGCGCTCAGGATCCCACCGGAAGTGAGGAGCTGTTCGAAACGCACGAGCGGATCTTTCTTCTTCCACTCTTCCAGCAGTTTTGGAGGGACGTACCATGCGTTATCGTGGGCGGCGTGTCCCTGCATGCGCATTGTCAGCGATTCAACGATGGAAGGCCCGTCCCCCTTACGTGCACGCGAGACGGCCGCGCGGCACGCCTGGACGACGGCAAGCAGATCGGTCCCATCCACCGTCGTTCCTGGAATTCCGTAGCCCGATGCCCGGTCAGACAGTTTCTTGACGATGAATTGCTTTGAAATAGGGGTCGAGTAGGCGTACTGGTTATTCTCTATGATAAGAATCAGGGGAAGGCTCATGGCGGCGGCCATGACGAGCGATTCATGAACTTCACCCACGCTTGCGCCGCCGTCGCCGATATAGGTCATCACAACCGTGCGCTCTTTCCTCAGCTTGGAGGCAAGTGCGACGCCGCAGGCCACAGGGACCATCGCACCGAGATGGCTGACATTTCCATAAATCCGGAGTTCCGGGTCGGAATAGTGGCCTGTTCCGTCGCGTCCTCTGGTGAGGCTCGTATCCCTCCCGAGGTGCTGCAGCATCATCTGGAGAGTCGACTGTCCCTTGATGATGTGGGCCCCCAGATCCCGGTGCAATGGGAAGAGGTAATCCTGTTTCTCGAGGCAAAATGCGCTACCGACGGCGGTCGCCTCGTTCCCGCGACCGGTATACGCTCCGCCGACGATGGAGCCCTGGCGGTAGAGCCGGAGGATCGTTTCTTCAAACTCGCGCATCAGCGTCATTGCGCGATAGATTTTAAGCAGCTCCGCGGGTTTAAGCCCTCCGTTTTCCGAACGGCCGAGGTGTGTAGCTTTCGAGACTTTTCTGGTTTTTGTTACCGCCATCAGTAGGCTGCGAGAGAGTGAAGCGCATCGACGATATCGGCCGTTTGGGGAAGCATCGAATTCTCGAGCGTCGGACCATACGGCACCGGCGAATCTTTCGCCGCCACTCTTTTTATCGGCGCATCGAGGTACTGAAACGCTTCCTGGGCAAGAAGGGCGGCAATCTCGGCCCCAAAACCTCCGGTGAGAGTATCCTCGTGGACGATGAGAGCCTTGCCGGTTTTTTTCACACTCGACAGTATCGACGGGAAATCGAGCGGAATGAGAGTTCTGATATCGATGATCTCGGTGCTGATCCCCTCCTCTTCCAGGGCACGCGCCGCCTCGCTAGACCGCTGCACCATCATCCCCCATGTAATGATGGAGACATCCGTTCCTTCCCGGACCGTCTTTGCGACACCGAACGGCAGGCAATAGTCCGCATCCGGTTCCGGAGAGGACGCGAAGCTTGCGCGGTAAAGGCCCTTGTGCTCGCAGAAAATGACCGGATCATTAGAGCGGCAGGCGGTTTTCAGGAGACCCTTGGCATCGGCAGCGTTGGAGGGCATGACGACGAGGAGCCCGGGGACGTGAGCGAAGAATCCGTCGATGCTCTGGCTGTGGTAGAGTCCCCCGTGGATATAGCCGCCGACGGCGACGCGGACGACCATGGGACAGGAAAAGTCGTTATTCGATCGGAACCGAAGGAAGGCGACCTCGTCGCGGAGCTGCATGAATGCGGGCCAGATATAGTCCCCGAACTGAATTTCGACCACGGGTTTGAATCCCCGGACCGACAGGCCGAGGGCGGTGCCGACGATGCTCGCTTCCGCGAGCGGTGAATTGAACACCCTGTCGCTCCCGAATTTTTTCGTCAAACCCTTCGTCGCCGTGAAGACCCCTCCCTTATCGCCTGCGACATCCTCGCCATAGAGAAGAATTCTTTTGTTCTTGTCCATCTCCTCGGCGAGAGCATGATTCACCGCGTCAACCAGAACGATTCTTGCCCCCTGATGATCCGGCTCCACAAAATTTTCCCGGGGGACAGCGGCCTCCGGCGAGTAGACATATTTCAGGAGATTAGCGGGATCCTGCTGCGGTTCCGCTTCTGCAGCATCGGCGGCGCGATCGATTCTTTCAAGAATCTCCGCCTGCAGCTGTTTCAGCCCTGCGGCGGTCAGCACTTCGTTCTCAACGAGGTAGCGTGCAAACCGGGGGAGGGGGTCCTTTGCCCGGTCCCGGGCGAGGTCATCCTCCGAGCGGTATTTTCGCTGGTCGTCGGACGATGAATGGGGAAGCAGCCGCACGGTATTAGCAAGCACGAGGCTGGGGCCGCCGCCCTTGCGGGCTTTTGCGATCGCCTCGGTGAACACCCGGCTGGATGCCATAAAATCGCATCCATCGACTTCAAACCTGTTAAGGCCCTCGTAACCGCTCATGAGGTGATACACGCTCTTGGCGGCGGTCTGTTCCTCCCTCGTGACCGAGATTGCGAACTTATTGTCCTGGATGTGAAACAGAACCGGGAGTTTTTCCCGCGCCGCCCAGTTGACGGCCTCATGGAATTCCCCCTCGCTTGTGGCACCCTCGCCGGAGGACACGTAGACCACCTCGTCCGTTTTATCCTTGACAGCGCCCAGGGCGGTACCGACCGCCTCGAGGAATTGCGTGCCGGTCGGGCTCGACTGGGAGACGATGCGCCATTTTTTGTGTCCATAATGGAACGGCATGGCGAAGCCGGCGCTGCTCGGGCCTTTTGCGCGGTGGAGAGCTTCGAGAAAAATCTCTTCGACCGTATAGCCGAGCCCGAGAGAAAAGGCAAGGTCGCGGTAGTAGGGATAGGCCCAATCGTGGCCCGGCTTCATGGCGAATGCCGCGGCCACCTGGGCTGCCTCATGTCCCGAGCCGCCGATATGGAAGAAAACTTTCCCCTGTTTCAGAAGGAGAAGAATCTTGTCATCGGTTTTCCGCGCCGTGAACATCGTCCGGTACGCTTCGATGAGCCTCTCGGGTTGCGCGCCCCCGGGGGCGCGGGCGAGCGCGCGCTTCCCCTGTCCGTTGGTCCGTTTCAGCTTTCGTGAGGAGGTGATCACAGCCGATTTTTTCACGCGGGGCATAACACATCTTCGGGTAGGGTGAGAAGTTCGCTGTCAAAAACTTCGCCAAATTTCTCGGCGATTTTGACGTTTTCCAACAAGACATTCCGGCCGAGAAGTTTCTCAAGGGATGTCACCCCTCTATGGAAAATGCCGCAGGGAATTATCCGGTCGAAATACGTGAGGTCGGTATTAATATTGAGGGCGAAACCGTGCATCGTGATCCAGCGGCTGATCTTCACGCCGATGGCCGCGATTTTTTCCTGTCCCACCCAGACGCCTGTGTAGGAGGGCTCCCTTCTCCCTGCGACGCCGAATTCAGCGAGGGCGCGGATGATCACCTCTTCGAGATCCCGGATATAGCGGTGAGCGTCACGGTAGCGATCGTTGAGATCGAGAATCGGATAGGCGACGATCTGGCCAGGGCCGTGGTATGTGACGTCCCCTCCCCTATCGGTATGAAAAATTTCGACCGAATCCCGGAGTTCTTCCCGGGAAGCGAGGAGGTGGTTATCATCGCCGGACCGTCCAAGGGTATAGACGGGGAAATGCTGGTTGAGGATAAGGACGTCGCCGATGAACCCGGCGGAGCGCATCGCGAAGATTTTCTTTTGAAAATTCCAGGCGGATTCGTAGCCGATCAACCCGAGATCAACGACGTGCAGCGGGGGGCGCATCAGATGTGAATCGAATGTCCATACGCATTCTCGGCGGCTTCCATCACCGCTTCGGAGAGGGTGGGGTGAGCGTGGATGGTGTCGAAAATACCGGAGGCGGTCGTCTCGAGGTTTTTTGCGACGCAGAGTTCCGCGATCATCTCGGTCGCCTCCGAGCCGAGGATATGGGCGCCGAGAAGTTCCCCGTACTTCGCGTCAAAGATGAGTTTCACGAGGCCTTCCGTTTCGCCGATGGCGCGCGCCTTGCCGCTCGCGCTGAACGGGAACCGGCCCACCTTGATCTCGTGCCCTTCGGCGATGGCCCTCTCCTCGGTCATGCCGACGCTCGCGACCTGCGGCTGGCAGTAAGTGCATCCGGGGATGATATCATAGTCGATGGGCTGAGGATTTTTCCCGGCGATCGCATCGACGCAGACGATGCCCTCCCGTGAGGCGACGTGGGCGAGCCACGGGGGGCCGGCGACATCTCCGATCGCATAAATCCCAGGGACATTCGTTCGGCTGAAATCGTCGACGGAGATCCAGCCCTTCTCGACCTTCACGCCGAGCGTTTCAAGCCCGATATTCTCGCTGTTCCCCTGGACCCCGATAGCCATGAGCGCTATCTCGCACTTGACTTCCTTCTTCCCCTCCCCTGTCGCCACGGCCACCTTCACCTCCTTGCTCGTGGAGATACTCTCGACCCGGCTTCTGGTGAGGATTTCTATGCCCGACTTGCGAAAACTGCTTTCGAGAAGTTTTGAGATCTCCTTATCCTCGACGGGGAGGATCTCGGGCATCATCTCGATGAGGGTCACCTTCGTTCCGAAGGCGTTGAAGAAATAGGCAAATTCGACACCGATGGCCCCGGCACCGATGATGACCATCGTCTTGGGGAGCTGCGGCAGAATCATCGCTTCGGTGCTCGAGATGATCTGTTTCTTATCGATCGCGACATTCGGCAAAGAACGGGCGCGGGCGCCTGTGGCGATGATGATGTGCTTTGACGTGAGGGTCTCGGATTTGCCGTTGCTGGTGACGGCGATCTTACCGGGCGAAGTCAGCTTCCCGGAGCCCGGGATATGCTCGATTTTGTTCTTTTTGAATAGGTATTCCACCCCTTTGGAGTTCCGGAGAGCGACGTCGCGGCTCCGTTTGATGATTTTCGAAAAATCGAAGCGGAGATCTTTCACCGATATGCCCCATTCATCGGCGGAGGAGAAGGTGCGGTAAATCTCGGCGTTTTTCAGCAGGGCTTTGGTGGGAATGCATCCCCAGTTGAGGCAGATCCCCCCGAGGCGGTCCCGTTCCACGACGGCGGTTTTCAATCCGTGCTGCGCCGCGCGGATAGCCGCGACATATCCCCCCGGGCCTCCGCCGATCACGACGACATCAAAGGCGCGATCGGGCATGGACAATAAAAAAAGGGTTCATGAACCCTGGATGACTGTCACGACGATCATTTAGAAAAATATATGAAATCGCAGCGGCAAAGTCAACGATTGCATTTATTGGATGAATTTCTTATCATAAGTGCCACGATTGCCCGTATGGAGATGCCCAGGCAAGAGACTCGCGTCATCATCACCAACCGCAGGGCCCTTCACGACTACTTCATCATCGAACGGTATGAGACTGGGATTGTACTGAAGGGGACAGAAGTCAAGTCGCTGCGACTCGGGAACGCAAACCTTCAGGACGGATACGGGGTCATTCGGAACGGCGAAGTGTGGCTCGTCGGACTTCACATAAATCCTTTCGAGAAGGGCAACATCAACAACCACGATCCGAAGCGCGACCGGAAGCTGTTGTTGCACCGCAAGGAAATACGCAAGATTTTTGGAAAAATCTCTGAAAAAGGGATGGCGCTGATTCCGCTCAGCCTCTACTTCAAAAACAACATCGCGAAGGTCGAGCTCGGGCTCGGCCGAGGGAAGAAGTTTTACGACAAGCGCGAAGCGATAGCCAAGCGCGAAGTCGAGCGGAGGCTTCGTCGCGATTATGCACAATAGCTGAAAGGAAACCTCGTGTACGTTCCGACGCGGATGTTCTTCACCAAGGGAGTGGGCCGCCACAAAGACTATCTCCAGTCGTTCGAGCTGGCGCTGAGAGATGCCAAGATCGAAAAGTGCAATCTCGTGACGGTTTCGAGCATTTACCCCCCTGGATGCAAGAGAATAACAGCCGAGGACGGCCTCAAATTGCTGCAGGCGGGGCAAATCACCTTCTCCGTTATGGCCCGCAACGCGACGAACGAACCGAACCGGCTCATCGCAGCATCGATCGGGGTCGCCACTCCGGGAGATAACTCACAGTACGGGTATCTGTCGGAGCATCATCCCTTTGGCGAGACAGACGAGAAGGCGGGAGAATATGCCGAAGATCTTGCGGCGACCATGCTCGCGACAACCCTGGGAGTGGAGTTCAATCCCGACACGGCATGGGACGAGCGCGAGAAACTTTACAAAATGAGCGGAAAGATCGTCAAGACCTACAACGTCACCCAGTCGGCCGAGGGAGATAAAAATGGCCTCTGGACAACAGTGATTGCAAGCGCAATCCTCCTCCCGTAGCCCCCCCTACGGATCCCACAAATTGGTATTTGACGGCCCGATCCGGGTCGTCGGCTCGAAACGGCTGGCGGATTTTAAAGATTCTCGGCGAGGGTGCGGTACGATTTCATCGTCCGCGACACGTAGGTGAGGGTCTGCCTCCACCCCCCGAAACAGCCGCTATGGGGCCTCCCCCCTTTCCAGACGCTTTCGTGGAGGGAATAATATCTTTTGGAAAGAAGCGGAAGCATGGTGGCGATCGTTGACCAACGATGGGGGTCTTCTCCCATATAGGCAGCAAGTTCCTGTGCGTCGTATATTCTCGCAGGGCCGGCATTATAGGCGGCCAAGACAAGCTTCATTTGATCTTCCGGATCACATCCGCCGAACAACGTCATCAGTTTTGAGACGTAATACGTACCCGCCCGGAGATTCTGCTCGGGCAACCCAGAACCCTCCAATCCCAGAAGGTCAAAAATCTCGGCGTTAGTGACCGGCATGAGTTGCATGAGACCGACTGCCCCCCGATCGCTGATGGCATCTGGGTCAAAACGGGATTCCTGTTCGATAATAGCAAGAACGAGCCTAAAATCGACATCGTAATCTGATGCATATTGCTTAACAAGGGCCAAATCTGCATCGGCCAGCCCATCCAGTGAAAAATCGACATTTTTGGAAACGGTCGTAACCGTTGCAGATTCGACCCTGCTCGTTTCCAGCGGTTTTGGGGGTGTCAGGCATGAGGCATTCACGAGAGAAACGCCCAGAACCCCGAGCCACGCGTATTTTTCAAGTTTGATCATTAATAAAAATATATCCGCGGGACGGTGCAATGTCAATGGCGAAAAAAACTAATCGGGTAAAACAGATTTCTCCGAAATCCAAACCCTCAAAAATAGCCTGGATTCGCATGACCTGTAGCACTCACGTTTTTTGACGCTTTTCTATTTCCTCAATTTTCTGCAGCCGCTTCTGGTGTCGTCCTCCCCCGAAGGGGGTATCCAACCATGCTTTTACCACTGATTTTGCGATTTCGAGGCCCATCGTCTTTCCCCCGAGCGTGAGGATATTCGCATTATTGTGTTCCCGGCTGCTTCGGGCCATGAATTCGTCTGTGCAGCAGGCTGCCCGGATACCCGTGAGCTTATTGGCAACGATTGCAGAGGCGATCCCGACGCTGTCGATCATTATCCCCTTCGATGCCTCTCCCAGGGAAACCATCCGAGCGACGGCGTATGCGTAATCCGGATAGTCGCAATTCTCCTCATCGTATGTGCCGAGATCAACCACTCTATGGCCGAGGGATTCGACAAAAGCTTTCAGAGCCTGCTTCATCTGAAAGCCGCCGTGATCGCTCCCCAAGGCTATTATTTCCTGCATTCCCGGGCGAAGAGTGGATCCCGAGGCAGAGGGAGGTTCGGCCTTCGAAGATGCCTTGGTCCCGAGGGTTATTCCCAGCTGGCGTGCACGGTCCCGGGCCGCAGCGGTAACGATGGTCGATTCATCGACCGCGATACTTTTTTCTCCCCTCCGGGAGGCCTCGATGACCGTTTGCTCTGACACAAGCTTGCGGCTCATTTCGTTGAATCTCCGAGCTCCATCACTTCGAGTTTCACTTCCCCTGTCCCGTGCGTAATGAGGGATATCGCCTTTGCCGCCGCGAAGGAAAGATCGATGATACGGTCGGACTTGAAGGGGCCACGATCATTGATTCTGACGATGACTGACTGGCCGGTCTCCTTATTCGTCACGCGCACCCTGGAGTTAAACGGAAGCGTGGGATGGGCGGCAGTCATCCGGTTCATGTCATATTTCTCGCCATTAGAAGTCCGTCGGCCGTTAAATTCCTCAGCGTAATATGATGCCACTCCCACCTCCACCATGGAGAAGCCCCCCCCGGAGCGCTGGTCGGCTCTGCTCGATGTGAAGCGGGGAGAGGTCACGCACCCCGCGAGGACGGCGGAGCAGGCAAGGACGAAGGGAAAATTCTTCATAGGAACTCTGGCATCTGCTTTCGTCGAAGGTAGTCGACAACCTCCTTAACTTCCTGAGAAGAGCCCTGTTTGCAGACGAGCACCGCATTCTCTGTAACGATAACGATGAGACCCTCCACGCCGATAGTCGCGACGAACTTATCGCCCGAATAAACAAGAGTGTTTTTCGTATCGTGCAGAAAAGACTTTCCCGTTACGGTATTCCCCAGTTCATCCTTCCCTGAAATCCTGCAGACTTCGTCCCACGATCCGACATCGCTCCAGCCAAAATCTCCACGGATGAGGTAGACTTCCCGGGCCTTCTCCATGACGCCATAATCTATTGAAATATTCCTGATCTTCCGGTAGGACGTCTCAAGAATTTGGGAAAAATTCTTATCGTCGATGGCCTCCTCTATTTTAAGGAGCTCCGAGAACATTTCCGGCAGCTGTTTATGGATTTCGGACATGATAGCCTCGACCCGCCAGACGAACATGCCGCTATTCCACAAAAAATCCCCGCTGGCGATAAACTGCCGGGCGGTGGCGATATTGGGCTTCTCCGCAAACGTTTTCACCTTATAGACGCCGCGGGCAAAATAGGGATTCAGGCCATCATCCTCATCGATCATCTGGATATAGCCATATCCCGTTTCGGGGCGGGTGGGGTGAATGCCGACTGTGATGAGTTTGCCTGACTCGTCGGCCACAGAGATGGCGAGGTTAAGGACCCGGCGGAATTCGTTTTCGTCCTGCATGATGTGATCGGCGGGGAGCACGACCATGACGGCATCGGGATCCGCTCGCCGGACAAAGAGGCCGGCAAGTCCGATACAGGGAGCCGTGTTTCTCCCCAGCGGTTCGACTATCACGTTCCCCTCCGGAATCTGGGGCAGCTGCTTGGAGACCGTCGGCTTCTGAAGTTTATTCGTCACCACCAGGATCTTCGAGGGATCGACAAGCGGGATGATGCGCTTGACGGTGTTCTGTATCATCGTCCCCCTACCGACGATTTCCAGCAACTGTTTCGGAGACTTTTCACGGCTCCTTGGCCAAAAGCGGGTCCCTACACCGCCGGCCATGATCACCGCATAGACATTCGGCATCAGAGCAAATCCCCCTTAATCGACATAAACTCGCGGCACCCGGTCGGTGATGCCGGTAAAAACCTCGTAGGGAATCGTGCCAATCTTTTCGGCGATATCCCACGCCGAGATCGACTCGGCCCCATCCCTCCCGAGGAGAACGACCTCGTCTCCAACCCGGACTTCGGAGTCGGGTCCCAGATCCAGCATCGTCTGGTCCATGCAGACGGTTCCGGCGACCGGGTAACGACGCCCGCCAATCAGCGCTTCACCGCTATTGGTGAGAAGCCGGTTATACCCGTCCCCGTAACCGATTGGTATGGTCGCGATCCGCGTCCTCCGCGGCGTGACATACCGGCGGCCGTAGCTGATACTTGTGCCTGCCTCGACCTCCTTGGTATACACAACAGCGGAATGGAGGGATGCTACAGGCTGGAGGGGGATGGCCCCCGAGGGTTGGCGAGAAGGATAGATCCCGTAAAGGATAATCCCGGGCCTCACCATGGAAAAGCAGGACTGAGGAAGGTCGAGAATCGCGCCGCTGTTGGCCATATGAACGAGCGGGATCTCGATCTTCTCTGCGCGAATACGGTCAAGAAGCAATGTGAATCGACGGAGCTGATCGAGCGCGAACGTCTTGTCCTTTTCATCCGAGGTCGCAAAGTGGCTATAAAGTCCTATGACTTCGAGATTCTTAAGGCCGACGGCCTGTTTGATAAACGGAAGAGCATTCTCCGCCCGCACGCCGATCCGTTCCATCCCGGTATCGACCTTCAGATGAACCCGGGCCTTCTCCCCGCCGGGCCGGCCCGCCTCCTCATCCATGCGTCGGGCTATTTCGACGGATGCGACCGTAATCTCCAGGTCATGCCGAAGGAATTCCGACCCGCTACCCAGAACGCCTCCGAGCACAAGAATGGGGCAACTGATGCCGCTTTGCCGGAGGACAATACCCTCCTCAAGGAATCCGACACCGAGGTAGTCGACCCCGCAGGCGACAAGCTCACGGGCAATCCGGACAATCCCGTGGCCGTATGCATTTGCCTTCACGAGCCCCATGATCTTCACTTTTTCCGGAATGTGCCCTCTCACGGCGTTGACATTGTGGCGCAACGCTCTCAGATCGATCTCGGCTCGAGTAAGGCGCATAGAGAACGATGGCAAATATACTCTTTCTGAGGCTGAATGTCAACGGATCCCGCTAAACTCTGTGCCTCATGCGATCTTTGGACGGCTCACGGCGGGGCAGAATCGTCAATCAGGGGGGCAAGACTGAGGGCATCGGTCATCTTCGGTCAAGAGGATGCCGCGGTGATTCACGTTCTTTGAACCTAGTAGATTTTACGGATGAAACAGGGCTAAACGGGGGGATAACGAGGGGTCTTAACTCTTCCCGGCGATACGGATACGATTCAGAGCAGCTTCGAGCTCAACCTTTGCCCTCTCGACGTCATGAGCGGAGTTATTCGCGGCAATCGTCTTCAGGGCCCGGTCACGATCCTCCTGAGCCTGCCGGGTATCGATTTCTTCGGCCCGATCTGCGGTCTCGGCGAGCATGACTACACGGTTGTGGAGAACATCGACGAAGCCGCCGCTGGTTGCATACCGGATCTCGCTGCCGTGAGGTTCCCGGAGTTTAGCCTCGCCGACGCCGATCGCGGCGAGGAGGGGGGCATGATTGTACAGAACCTGGAACGCACCGGCGACACCGGGCGCGCTGAAACTCACCACATCACCGCTAAAGACAACCTTTTTGGGGGTGACGATTTCCAGCTTGAAAGCCCGCTCTGCCATTACTGGGCCTTGTTGAACCGCTCGACGACCTCTTCGATGGTGCCGGCCATATAGAAGTGGTTTTCGGGGATGGTGTCGTATTCACCCTCGATGATGCCTTTGAAACCCCGGACGGTGTCCGCCAGTTTCACATATTTTCCAGGAATCCCGGTAAATTGTTCAGCCACGAAAAACGGCTGAGAAAGAAATTTCTGTATCTTGCGGGCCCGTGCAACGGCAAGCTTATCCTCGTCGGAAAGCTCATCCATGCCGAGGATATTGATTATATCCTGCAAATCCTTGTACGTCTGAAGGATTTCCTTCACCCGTTTCGCCACCCAGTAATGTTCCTCGCCGACGATGCCCGGCTCGAGGATTCTGGAGGTGGAGTCGAGCGGGTCCACGGCCGGGTATATCCCCAGCTCCGAAATCTGCCGGCTCAGTACCGTTGTGGCGTCCAGGTGGCTGAACGTCGTGGCCGGTGCAGGGTCGGTGAGATCATCGGCAGGGACATAGATTGCCTGGACCGAAGTGATTGACCCTTTCTTCGTCGATGTAATGCGTTCCTGCAATTCACCCAGTTCGGTACCGAGAGTCGGCTGATACCCGACTGCGGAGGGCATGCGGCCGAGGAGCGCGGAAACCTCGGAGCCCGCCTGGACGAAGCGGAAAATGTTATCGATGAACAAGAGAACGTCCTTCCCCTCTTCATCGCGGAAATACTCGGCCATGGTGAGGGCCGTGAGAGCCACGCGCTGGCGGGCCCCCGGTGGTTCATTCATCTGGCCGAACACGAGCGCCGTCTTATCGAGCACGCCGGTTTCTTTCATTTCAATCCAGAGGTCGTTCCCTTCCCTGGTCCGCTCCCCGACCCCGCCGAACACGGAATACCCGCCATGGTGGAGTGCGATGCTATGAATCAGCTCCATGATGACCACTGTCTTACCGACCCCGGCCCCGCCGAAGAGACCCGTTTTTCCCCCTTTTGAGTAGGGTTCCAGGAGATCGATAACCTTGATCCCGGTTTCAAACAATTCTTTTTTCGTGCTCAACGTGTCAAAGGGGGGCGCTGTCCGGTGTATAGGATAGTGCTTATCGGAAACAATGGGCGGAAGGCTGTCAATTCCGTGACCTACGACGTTAATCAGACGTCCCAAAGTCTTCGGACCGACGGGGACGGTTATGGGTGCACCGAGGTCGACGGCGGACATGCCTCGAACGAGCCCATCGGTGGAATCCATTGCGACCGTACGCACGCGCTCTTCCCCCAGATGCTGCTGCACCTCACAGATAAGATCCTCGTCCTTCCCTTCTATATTCTTCCGTTGGATTTTTACCGCATGAAGAATTGACGGAAGCTTTCGGCCCGCAAAGTCGATATCGACGACAGGTCCGATGACCTGGACAATTTTACCTTCGTTCATCAAATTCCTTCGTGATTTGTTCCAGGAATGCGGCGATAATATAGCGAATTTGCGTCTGAGATGCAATCAATGCAATGCGGGTAGCGGGCAGTTGATCAAAAACGAAGACTCAAATTGTACTCTCTACGAAAAAACATTATCTTGACCGAATATGGAGTTGCGAGAAACGCTCGGAGGCAGGGAATCCAAGGTCATGGCCGAGCGGTGGGGGCTTGTACTCATCCTCGCGCTGGCGCTCGGGCTTCGCGCGTGGAACATCACTTGGGGATTGCCGGAAATCTATGAGGAAGCCTTCCCATTCCGGATCGCATTAAAATTCCTTAGCACTGGCGATTTGAATCCCCATTTTTTCAACTACCCCGCTTTCACCTTCTATTTCCAGTTCGCACTCCAAGGAACGTATTACCTTCTTGGCCGGCTGTTCGGATTTTTCACCGATCTTGTGGGTTTTTCGGCGAGCCTGTCGGGCCCCGTGATCCTCGCAAGGAGCGCAACGATTGCGTTCGATCTGGGCACCGTCGTCATGGTCTACTTCCTTGCCCGGCGACTGGCGGGATCGGGGGCCGGGCTCGTCGCCGCCTCACTTGCGTGTGTCAATCCGCTCGAGATCCGGCAATCGCACCTGATCAACGTCGATACCCCGCTCACATTCTTCGCCGCCCTCTCCCTCCTTGCGCTCATAAGAATTCATGTGGCCCCGACGATGAGGGGGTCAATTCTGGCTGGGCTCTGGATCGGGCTTGCCGCGGCGTCAAAATACACGGGGGCCTACCTTCTGGTGCCGCTTGTCGTATCGGGATGGAGAGCGCCGAAAGAGATGCTCATTGCGGCATTGACCGCCGTTGGCGCATTTTTGGCGATGAACCCCTACATACTCCTCGACTCCGCGGAATTCTTTAAAAACATTTCCTACGAGCAGTATCACATGTCGTACGGCCACCTTGGTCTCGATCCGTCACAGAGCACGGCGGCGTTCTATCTCACGGGAGTTTTTCCGTCGGTCCTAAACCCGGTGTTTTTCGTCATCGTCATACTCAGTGCCGTTGCGTACGCCGCACGGAAGAACCGTATCGCGCTCATCATACTCAGCTTCCCCATCGCAACCATGGCAATCATCGGGCTCTGGTCGATGAGAGCTGACAGATACGTTCTTCCCCTCATACCCCCCCTCATCGCCGTGGGCTCTGCCGGACTGATCGAAGGGTGGAATCTGATCGCCGCCAGAATCGGCGGAGGGAGATCGTCCCTGGTGCGTGAGGGAATACCGGCTGCAATTGCGGCAGTTATTTCGCTGACGCTTCTGCAAAACGTCTTCGCGTACCAGAAATCCCTTTCACTGCCGGACACGAGAGCTTTGGGAAAGTCCTGGATGGAGTCGAATCTGCCGAGGAGATCCGCCTATGCAACGGGCCCGTACGGCATCGAATTCCCGAAGGGCATGTACAAAGTCGTCAACATTCCCTTCACCCCCACCGAGTCGGAGGGGTTGGCTCCCTTTTACGACGCACGGTGGTATCAGGATCTCGATCTCGTCATCGCCAGCGATCTCGACTATTCACGTTTTTCCAAGGAGTCGAAGCGTTTCGCAGATATTCTGAAATACTACGACACTCTTCGGACGCGGTGGACTCTCGTGCACGAGGAGACCCCTGGCCAGGGGCAGAGCGGACCGGCGTTATGGTTTTACCGTCCCCCTGCATGGGGCTCGAAGACTGATCTTTTCCCCTCGGAACTTTTTGTGCATTTCTCGATACTCGCGGAGAGCTCCCTGGTCGCCACATTTGCGGAAAACCTCGCGTCCGTATTATATTCGAAGGGCTATCTTGGGAAGGGGGAGCAACTCCTCCGGTTCGCGCTCCAGCTCGAACCGGGAAACGGCCGACGTATGAAGGAGCTCGCCCTGATACTCTCACAGCGCGAGGAATATTCTGAGGCCCTTGCCCTCAGCACCCGGTCGCTGGAGCTCGATCCCGCCCGGCCGGAGGTCATGGCGCTCAGGGGAAGAATCCTCCTTCGCCTCGGCCGGCTGGATGACGCCGAGGCGGATCTTCGGGCGGCTATCGCCGGGAGCCCGGCCCTAGGGTATCCGTATCAGGATCTGGAATCGCTCTACGTATTCCGCCACGATTACGTCAAACTTGTGTCGATCCTGACGGAGCACCGTAAAATAGTTGCCGACGGGAGTGATGACGCCCGAAATCTTGATTCCCAGATTCAGAGGTTGAAATGAGATCGATCGTCAGAGAAAACAAAACCTTAATTGCCATACTTCTCGGAGGGATCGTCCTCCGGGTGTGGCATATCGGCTGGGGCCTTCCAGACATTTATGAGGAGGCAACTCCCCTGTCGATATCGCTGAAATTCTGGGATCAGCTGGGCTCTTTCAATCCTCATTTCTTCAATTACCCTGCGCTCACCTTTTACATCAATTTCCTCGGACAGGCCCTCGTCTATCCGCTTGGACATCTCTTCGGGTTTTTCCCCGACTTCCGGACGTTCGAGACCGATCCGACCGCACTTGCCGTCACGGCGCGGCTGGTGAGCGTCGCATTCGACGCCGGGACCATCATCGCCCTTGCACTACTTGCCCGGCGGGTGGCGGGGGAACGGGCTGGTCTCATCGCCGCAGC
The DNA here is from genome assembly GCA_964410105.1 of uncultured Chlorobiaceae bacterium. GTDB lineage: Bacteria > Bacteroidota > Ignavibacteria > UBA10030 > SZUA-254 > CAYPFY01. Next base: position 13,117 of record CAYPFY010000026.1, on the reverse strand, counting down.
GCTTGCGGCGGTCAACCCGTTCCAGATCCAGCAGGCGCACATGATCCAGGTCGACACGGTGCTGACATTTTTCACCGTCGTCGCGCTCGTTTTCATCGAAAAGCTTTACCGGGAGCCCCGGGTGAAATGGTACGTTCTGGCAGCCGTGGCGATCGGGCTTGCCGCGTCGTCCAAATACACGGGCGCGCTCCTTCTCCCCGCCCTTGTCGTTGTGCGGCTCCTCAGGGAACGCTCGTGGCGCGGGGCCCTGCAGGCACTCCAGGATCCGCTCCTCTACCTCGCGGTTCTCGTCGCCGGGGGAGTCTTTCTTGCGATGAACCCGTACATCCTTTTAAACTATTCCGAATTCAAGGAAGGATTCGGGTTCGAGCAGCAGCACATAGCCTACGGGCATCTCGGAGTCGATCCGAACGAGAGCACATTGGCTTATTATCTCCTCGACGCGCTGCCTTCGATGCTGGGGTGGGGAGCGCTTCTCGTCATCGGCGGGACCATTGTGGTGTTCCTCGTCAAGAAAGAGCGGGCCAGGTACAGGATTCTTGTCTTTCCGCTCATCTACCTGGCGGTTTTGTCGACCTGGGAGATGAGAGCCGAGAGGTATATCCTGCCGGCGCTTCCCGTTCTTATCCTGATCGGATCGATCGGAATTCTCGAAGCGTGGGATTTCTTGTCGGGATACATAAAAGCCCCCGGAACTATTTCCCGGGTCGTATCGGGCCTGCTCCTGGGGTGCGTCGTGCTCATCGAGCCGGTCGGAAGCACGATGAAATACCTTGGCCCGCTCGGTTTGCCGGACACCCGGGCTCTAACCAGGGATTGGATCGCGAAGCGGCTTCCCGTCGGATCGGTAATCGCCTCAGGCCCATACGGGGTGGAATTTCCCGAGACACAGTACTTCACGTTCCACATCCCGTTTCTGGGATTCGAATCGGAACGCGTGGCACCCTTTTACGATGCACGCTGGTATGAGGACGTCGATCTCCTCATAACATCCGACTACGATTACGCCCGGTATGCACGCGAACCGAAACGTTATGCGGAATTCCTTGATTATTACGATTCTCTGCGGGCGCGGTGGAAGCTTGAACTTGAAATAGGCCCTTCGGCTGAGAGGACGGGGCCCTCATTCTGGATCTACTCATTCTCCGATTCCCTCCGAAGCGCACGCTTCGACACTACCCTCTTCATGCGCCTGGCGGCAGAGCCGGAAAGCGCCAGGATCAGCAATTTCCTCAAAGACCTCAACATCGTTTTGATCAAGAAGGGAAAATTGGAGAAGAGCGAACAGGTCTTGAAGGAAATCCTCTCGGTCGAGGTTGAGAACTTTCCGATGAGGAACTTGCTGGCGCAGGTGATGGTGAATCTAGGCAGGTACGAGCCGGCCCTGACGCAGCTTCTCACGTCTCTGAAGCAGAAGCCGGATCAGCCGGAAGCTTTTGCGTTGGCCGGGCACGCTTTGCTCATGCTGAAGCACTACCGCGAGGCGGAGCCGACGTTGCAGAAGGCCATCTCTCTCAACGGCTCTCTCCCCTCTCCGTACGAAGACCTCATCATGCTATACACCGACAACCAGAGTTGGAAGGAACTCGCTCTTGTGCTGCGCCACTATTCTAAAATCCTGCCCGCGGGGAGCCCGCGTCAGAAGGAGGTCGAGCAGCAGCTCCTGAAACTCGAAGGCGGTTAAAGCCTTCGGCGGATCGAGTCGACTATCAGCTTGCCGTGTCGCCGGCCGTTTTCGATGAAAACCTTGTTATTGAATCTTCCCCCGACGAGGCCGCCGGCGACGAAGAGGCCGGAAATATTCGTCTCCATTGTTTCCGGGTCGTGCGAAGGGGCGATGGAATCCTGATCGATCTCGATCCCGAGTTTTTGGAGAAACGGGGCATCCGGGCGGTATCCGATAAGGACGAAAGCGAAATCGGTCTCAAGAATGACTTCTCCGTCGGGAGTCTGTATGGCGGTTTTTCCCTCAAAGAATTGATTGACCGTTGAGCCGAAGTGCGTCGTGATCGCCCTGTCCGTGACGCGGTTCTCAAAATCGGGGAGGATCCAATATTTCACGCCGCTGCTCAGGGCTTTTCCCCGGTGAACGAGCGTCACCCGGGCGCCGTGGCGCCAGAGATCGAGGGCGGCTTCCACCGCCGAATTCTTTCCCCCCACAATAGTCACCGCCTGCCCATAGTACGGAATCGGGTCGTTGTAGTAGTGGGAGACGTGGGGAAGATTCTCGCCCGGGACGTTCAGGGGAGACGGGGTATCGTAATATCCTGTCGCGGCGACGACAAACCGGGCTGACAGTGACCGCGATTTCGACGTGGTCACGATGAATCGACCATTCGTTCGCGCGACGGAGATAACTCTTTCGAAGAAGCAGCACGTGAGGTGGAAATGATCGGCAACGCGGCGGTAATAGTTTGCGCAGTCGAGCGACGTTGGACGCGTCGTGGGGACGACGAAAGGGAGGCCGCCGATTTCCAGAAGTTCGGGAGTGGAAAAGAAAAACATCTCCCTCTGGTATCGTCCGATGCTGTGAACGATACCCCCCTTGTCCAGGATCAGGTGGGAAAAACCCGCTTTTTGAGCTTCGATCGCGGAGGAGAGACCCGCCGGCCCGGCGCCGATGATGATGATGTCGTACGAGGAGTTCACGAACTAGAAATCCGCGGGCGTGGGGGCACTTTGCTGAGAGCTGAAGGTCGGATTTGAACCGACGACCTGCTGATTACGAATCAGCTGCTCTACCAGCTGAGCTACTTCAGCAACTAATGGCACGAAAACATGAATGATTTGCGCACCAAATCTATGAAATTTTTGGCGGATTATCAAGAGAACGCGAATCTCGGTAGTGTCTCAGTTTGAATTCGTCAAACGTACCAAGTCCTCAACCGACCACAATTTCGTCGTTATCCCTGCCTGCATTGCCGGAGTCACGCGTAGCATCTTGTGAATGCGCACAAATTTGTGAGTTATGCTTAATGACCCATTGTCGTATGAATTTGGCGACGGCATCCGTGTCATCAGAATCGATGTCGTCAGTGAAAATCCATTGAATTGCGTTCAATATCTCGCGCGTTTCTTCGTCGCTCGGAATCCAGTAGGAGAATATCATGGTAGAATCCAAGGGTTTATCGTTTAAACATGAATTCTATATGACTCTGGGGCAGATGGTAAACACCAGATCCGCCATTGAGGCGTTTTTCCCGCACTATATGTCTTGGTTGTGTGGGATATCGGAGGATGAGTCCAAACATCTCTTTGGGGGTGTAGATAATCGAGTTCTCATTGCAATGGCTCATAGGATATCCGCCATCCGCATCCAGGACGAGCAAAAGCGCAGCGAATTCGAGGAACAACTAACTAAACTCGAAAACGCGATAAATTCTGCTAACAAATACATACACACGTTCTGGGGGTTTGCCGAACCCGACGTCGCGCACGGGATAAAATACCACGGTAAACAAAACAGGTACGATCGTGCTGTTCTGAAGCCCAAGATCATAGAATTGCGCAGAGAATATCGAGAATTTGAACGCGCTTTCTCGGACTTCGACGGTTTCATGCTCTCACATTTTCTTAAACAATGAACCAACAAGGTCAAGATTTTCACACAAGGAATTACCCTCTCTCAAGACTGGCGAATTTGAGACGTTCAAACTGAGACACTACCGGAAGTTGATAGAGGTTGATATTTTGGTTAAGTTAGTTTCGTTTTTCTTGTGTTCTTATGTAGACGCATGATAAACCAGACAATTTCGCACTTTAAAATTCTCGACACGCTCGGCGCGGGAGGCATGGGCGTCGTCTATAAGCCGGGAGGGTACGAAGCTGGACCGGTTCGTTGCATTGAAATCACTTACGGCTCATCTGGCCGCACTCTGATTGCGGTTGCGGTGCAGCCCATCATTTGCGCGGAGAAGAGACCTTTGAGACCGAACTGTGTCATGGCTGAGATTCTCCAATCCGCACAGGGGATGCGAACGGGGAGGAATGAAGGGGGGAGCGAAGAGATTCAGCGTCCGATGTATGGGATCCCAGGAGAGAGGTGAGTGGCGATCTCTCCCGGCGACATCGCAAAGTCGTTCGGAAATGACAAAACATAGATACTGGGTCGAACTGATCACGGCTGAATCGGAAGCTTCGCGCTTCGTTCGTTACCGGAGGATTATTCGCTTCCCGCAACTCACGATGCCATTACTGGCTGCCTACACGCCGCCTCACTGGCGGGTGACTCACACCGACGAAATCGTCCAGAAAGTCCGCTTTGACAAACCATTTTCGCTTGTTGCAATCACGGCCAACACGGCCGCCGCCCCTCACTCTTACATCCTGGCAAAGCGATATCGTGATCGGGGAGTTCCGGTTGTGATTGGTGGGCCTCATGCAACTCTCATGCCTGATGAGGTAGCAGAACATGCGGATGCTGTTGTCATCGGGGAAGGTGAACGTGTTTGGCCGCGCATTCTGGAGGACGTTGAGAAGAGTCGACTCGATAAGTTCTATCGCGATGACCAGTTACCGCAACTCAAAGATATGCCGGCGCCCCGGTGGGATTTGATCAAAGGACGTGTCTATGGAAAAGGGGTTTCCATTGCAACCAGAGGTTGTCCGTTCGCCTGTGATTACTGCACGATTCCAGCCATGTATAGCCGCCGGATGAGATACCGACCCATCGGTGATGTCGTTGATGAAATTCGGCGCATGCCGGGCCGAGCTCTCGTTTTTTGGGATGATAATATCGGCGCTAATCGGGAGTATGCAAAGGAACTCTTTCAGGCAATTGCTCCTTTTCGGCGCTGGTGGACTAGCCAGGTTACCCATGATGCTGCGTTCGATGATGAGTTTCTGCAACTTGCAGCCCGGAGCGGATGTAAAGCGTTCTTCATCGGCCTGGAATCGGTATCGCAACAGAGTCTGAATGGTGCAAACAAGAAGCATAACAAGGTTTCTGCATACCGGGAAGTGGTGTCCCGACTTCACGCACACGGCATCGCGATCCAGGCAGGAACAGTGTTCGGATTTGATCATGACGAAAAATCGATTTTTCGCGACACGTTTGATTACTTCCGTGACATCGCAATCGACTCCGCAACGATTAGTGTGCTTATTCCATTTCCTAACACGCCGCTTTTTCTTCGGCTTGATGGCGAAGGGAGGATTTTGACTCGGGATTGGTCGAAATACGACGGCAAGAAACATGTTGTTTTCCAGCCTGCCCGCATGTCCCCCGAGGAACTCTTGATGGGTATGGAATGGATGGCGCGAAAATTCTATTCCACAGGTTCTATTGTCGAGCGCATGTGGAAATCACGAACGGGTCTTTGGTGGAATATTTTGAGAAACGTCGGCTATGGCCTCTCGCTCAGAAATTTTGGCAACGTCGGATACGATCCGTCTGTAACAGGAAGCAATCGCTGAAGGGAAAAGTGTTTCACACCTACTATCCGAGCGTCCGAAGAGATGTATACGGGCGGTCTTTCTCGGGATCAGAGAAGCATCCGCACGAGCATCCATGCGTTGCCATTTTATCGCCTCACCCTTCGAGCTCAAAACCACCGCAATCCTGCCTCTCCTGAGAAGCTCGAAACCCTGGGGTGGATCGTCCGCGGCAGAGGAGGCTGGACCCCGGATTACGTCAGACGGACGTGACGCGACAAGTCAACGCAAGCACCTCAACAGTTACTATTTGGGAGAAGCGGGTCTGCTTGCCATCGGAGAAAAGGAGGAAGAAACTGAAAAGAGTTCTTGACTTCCGTTTAGAAACTCTGCATATTTTCTCTCCTGCGGGGCGGTATTCTTTCGTAGAGGTCGGCTCTAAAATCGATCGTAGTTCATTTTTGTCACACTGCGACTTGGGCATGCGGTGAGAGGTGTGCCATGTAGTCGACTAGTCAGGTCTTTCGGGTGGATTCATCGCTATGCGAGGTATCCGTACCCGGGGAGCAGTGATTATACCGAACATCGTCACCAAGAAGATTCCCTACCAGCCATCCAGAGGACATCTCTTTCTTGATCAACGAAGAAAACTGAGAATCGTTGCGTGGATAGGAAAACGAATCAACTGGCTTAACATCACCAAAGAAGAACTCGGATTAGTTTCCAGGCGATTCGAGAAAATCTCGTGGACATTGGTCAGAATTTACAACCAGGAGGGAGTCTAGCATGAAACTACCAATTTGCATGTTTGCCCTGGCATGGGCACTTGTGAGTTGCTCTTCATCGACGCTTGTGACACCCACAGGACAAGGCGGGGATTTCTCGTTTGAGGACTTGAACAAGAAGATTCCCGACAATGAAATAACAATCTCACTCGATGATGGCTCAGAAGTGATCGGTAGGGGGTTTCACATCCAGAATGATTCGGCTTCATGGACTCGGGTCGATAGCGGTAGTTTGTTCAAGTCTCCCGTCTCCAGGATTCACATGCTATCAACGAGCCCCAATCGCTTTGTCGGAGCATTGATGGGATTCGGTGGCGGATTGGTTCTGGGAGGTTTGGCAGGAATGGCGGTTGGAAGTGGATTTAGATCGACGGCAGAACAGGGGACATGGTCCGGTTTAGGCGCAGCCGTCGGAGGTGGCTTCGGGGCGTTAGTCGGAACAACGATAGGCGCAGTTGTCGCCCCCTCAAAGGAGTACCATTTTAGCAAGACCTCACCAGAAAGATGATACTGGCGCAACGATCCATAAAGGAGGTTGGCATGAACCATTGGACAATGTCGATGAGGATCGTAGCTATCCTCTCCTTGTTGGGAACCTCATGCACCTCCCTTCGGGCAGCCGACCAACAGGATGAACACCTCGCAATTGAAAACGTGATCGATTCAACTGCAATGAACGCCGTGTACGTCGAGCTTGCCGGTAACACCGTCTTTTACACCGTGAATTATGACCGTATGATTACCGAAAATGTTAATCTCCGGCTCGGCATGGAACTGATTGATTGAGTTCAAACGGTCGCCGTTCCACTGATGGTCAATTATCTGGTCGGCTCCGGCGATCACCGGCTCGAACTTGGTCTGGGCGGAGTGTTTTTTTCGGAGTCGGATGATGGCAAATTGTGGTATCGCCATCTTTTCACCACGCGATTGTCATCGTACGCGACAGCTACTGTGGGGTACCGGTTTCATCCCCGTGGAGGGGGCTTATTGTATAGAGTTGGCTTCACTCCTATTCCGGAAGAAATACGGTTCATTGATTCACGATTGCCAATCATGCCCTGGATTGGGATCAGCGTTGGTGCGGTTTTTTGAGCAATTGGGTCATTGACTCATTGTTTCTATGATCGGTCAAACCATATCCCATTACAAGATTCTCGAGAAGCTCGGCGAAGGCGGGATGGGTATAGTGTATAAAGCCCAAGACAGCAAGCTCGACCGGATCGTTGCACTGAAATTTCTGCCGCCCGGCCTTGTCGCTTCCTCAGAGGATGTTGCCCGATTCAAACAGGAAGCCAAGACGATTTCCTCCCTCAGTCATCCTCATATCGCCACGATACACGATATCGACGAGACCGAGGGTCGGCACTTTCTTGTCCTGGAGTACCTGTCGGGTGGTACACTCAAGACGAAGATCAAGCAGCTCCACTCCTCAGGCGGTACTCTTCCGCTCAAAAATGTCGTCGAATACGGTGTACAGATAGCAGAAGGATTGGCTCATGCTCACCGGCATGACATTATTCATCGGGACGTGAAAACAGACAACATGATGGTCACGGAGGAAGGAACGGTCAAGATCACCGACTTCGGTCTGGCAAAATTTCTGGGAGGCCCACAACTGACAAGATCGGGAAGTGTCGTCGGCACCACGGCATACATGTCCCCCGAGCAGGTTAGAGGTGAAGAATTGGATATGCAATCCGATCTCTTCTCCTATGGCATTGTCCTGTACGAGCTGGCGACAGGCCATCTGCCATTTCGCGGCGATCACGATGCAGCAGTGAGCTACTCCATCGTGAACGAAAAGCCGCTCGAGCTCAGCGTTTCGGGCGCAACGATACCATCCTCGCTCGGGAACGTAATTCATCGTTGTCTGGAAAAAGACAAAGAGAATCGATATCAGACTGCCGAGGAAATCGTGGCAGACTTGAGAAGAATCCAGATGGAGATGTCGGGGTATGAAACCCGGCGACCCCCTGCCGGAAAATTGTCGCGGCGTTCCTGGCTCATCACCTCGGCCTCCGTGATACTTATTGCGCTTGGTATCTATGTTTTCCTGCCTTCGAAGGTTGCTTCTGTGGACATGCACTCCATTGCCGTTCTGCCTTTCAAAAACTTAAATACGGAAAAAGAGACCGAATACTTCGCAGAAGGAATCACGGAGGACGTCATCGCCCAGCTTAACAAAATTAGCAAACTGAGAGTTGTTTCCCCTCGATCAGTGCTGCACGACGAAACCGGCAGATCAACATATCGAGACATGGGAATCGCGCTCAATGTGGCAACAGTGCTCGAAGGTTCCGTTCGCCGTGAAGGAAACAACGTCCGCATCGTCGCTCATCTCATCGATGCGCGTGCCGACGGTTACCTGTGGACCGATACCTATGACAAGGAATTCACAGATATCTTTGCCATCCAGCTCGACGTGGCGAAAAAGATTGCCCGGACTCTGGAGGCAACAATCTCTTCCGGTGAAGAAGCGCGCTTAGGGCAGAAGGCAACAGAAAATCTCGAAGCATACGATCTCTACTTGAAAGGCCGGTACCATTTCAATAGACGACGTCCGGCTGATTTACAAAAAAGCATCGAATATTTTGAAGAAGCTTTGCGGAAAGACCCTGTCTATTCCAGTGCATTCGCAGGTTTGGCCGACTCATACATCATCCTTGGTGACTTCAACATGCTTCCACCGAAGGATACATATCCAAAAGCGACAGAAGCGGCGATGAAAGCACTGCAACTCGATTCGCTCAATGCTGAAGCTCACACATCACTGGCGTACGCGTTGATGCACTACGACAGAGATTGGCCTACAGTGGAGAAGGAATTTCGTCGGGCACTTGAACTGGCACCGAATTCAGCCCAGACGCATAGCTGGTATGCATTATACTTATCATTGAAGGGACGATTTGGCGAGGCTGCCACAGAATCCCAACGTGCCCGCGTATTGGACTCGTTCTCCGCAGTGGTACTTACAGATGCAGGACTGACAGCATATTTTTCAAGGAAGTATGACTTTGCAATAGATCTCTTGCGCGAAGCGCTCACAGTAGATCCCACTTTCATTGTGGCGAACCTCCCTCTCGGGGCTGCCTACATTCAAAAACAGATGGACTCCGCAGCAATAGCAGCATTCCAGCAGGTAACTATGGCTTCCGCTATCGTGACTTCAAAAGCAAATCCAGTTCCGATCGCCGCCCTTGCCTACGTATGTGGCGATTCTAGGAGAACGGAAGATGCTCTCATGTACATCGAACTGCTGGAGCAAGAATCCAAAGAAAGGTATGTGGCACCATACTGGATGGCTATTGCATATGCCGGTATCGGAAATGTCGAACAGGAGTTTCTGTGGCTTGAAAAAGCATACGAAAAGAGAGATGGCTCCGTCATTTTCCTCAAAGTGGAACCAATATTTGACAAAGTGAAATCCGATCCACGATTTCCAGAGCTGTTGAAGAAGCTTGGATTGCAGGAATGAACAGCCGGGAGTGAGATACGCATAAACCAGGAAACTTGTTTTGCTCACATAGAGGGCCACTGCTATGAAGACCATATTTTGCACCATGGTTCTTTCGTTCGTCCTGTCGGGCTGTTTCTCATCTACCCTTGTCACACCTTCGGGTGAGACAGGCAACCTATCGTACCCTCAATTCAACCAACAATTTGGCAACGGTGATGCCGACATTTCCCTCCGTGATGGGCACGATGTATCAGGAGAAGCAATCCATGTTGACCATGACAGTATTTCCTATATCGATTCCGATCTTCATGAAAAGATCATTGTACCAATGGAGAATGTTCGGAATGTTCACACATCCAATCATCTATTATCGACGTTGGTGGGCTTCGGGGTTGGAGGAGCAATTGGAGTCGCTGTTGCCATAGTGGGCACGTCCGGGCCGCAGCACGATGGAAGCGGGGCGGGATTCTTTTGGGTCATCGGTCCCTCTGCCGGCGCTCTACTCGGCGCTGGAATCGCGGCGCCGATTGGATGGCCTTCACGGTACGAGTTTCAGGGAGATACCACCTCCACGAAGTCCAGAGGCAGCAAATGAGTTTTCGTCCCCCGTACAGTCTATTGTCTCAAGAGCACTCTGGGTGCACCGAGGCGACAATGAGTCTCACAGGATGGGAAAACACGGCGGTCTGGCTCACGCTCTGTGCATATCTTCTCTTTGTAGGCAGCTGTACGACAACAAGAGAATTGACCACCAACCCCAACGATACTAAAACGATGAGAGAAGGACGCATCATCAGCGTAACATCGAAATCCGGTAATGTAACAACGTTTAACAAAGCTGGCGGACGTGTTGTCGAAAAGAGCGAAGGTCCTGGCCGAAACCGTACAACAATTGCCGGCGTTACGGACAGTGGACGAATGGTCGAGCTTGTTCCCGATTCACTGGTTCAGGTGAAACTTGAACAGCATAAAGCAAATGTAGGGGGAACGGTTGCTATCGTTGTATTTTCAACGCTCGCTGTTGCGGCCGGGGTGTTTATTACCCTCGTAGTAACTGGATTAAACCACAATTGAGCACTCATGGGAAAACGATCCGAGGACATTATGATGAGAGTATGAACGTGCGAGAACAGAAACACCTCTGGACTCCGGAGCACTTGATTATCAAATCGGCTCATCCAGAGTCTTCTTCGCTGATCGCTTTCCCCTGACGCAGAGGCTTCGAATTCTCGGAGCAGGGCCTCGCTGATATGTTCCTGCCGGATTTTCTCACGAAGGTTTCTTGCAATTAATCGGCATAAACGTTCGTGTCCTTTGTGACTTTGTGGTAAAAAAGTTCATCACGAAGACACGGGAGGTTCACAACACCATTCTCTTAATGCCTTGTTTAATCAACGGAACGTTGAAATTGATCAAGAATCCAAGTCGAATCCCGGTTAACTTAAGGTACGTTGGCAGCTGGGCTTCGAACACCGGATGCATCGATTCAACAGATTTGACTTCAATGATCAGTTGAGGCTCCACCAGCAGATCAATCCTCAATCCTGCATCTAGCTTGACTTCGCCATAGACGATGGGAAAAGGAACCTGAGTTTGAACTGCCAAACCTCGATTCGATAACTCACAAGCAAGGCATTTCTCATATACCGACTCAAGTAATCTGGGACGGAGAGTTTTGTCAACTTTGAAAATCCCATCAATCGTTGCAGTAGCGATTTGTTCTACCTGGGCCGGGATCATCGAATAGTGCTCCGCCTTCGTGTCCTTAGTGCCTTAGTGGTGAAAAGATATTACCACTAAGACACGAAGTGCCAAATACTATCCGTTCCATAGGTTCCTATCCAGGCTTCTGTATTGGATTGCCTCGCTGACATGTTCCGGCCGAATCTCTGACGAGGAAGACAGGTCGGCGATCGTGCGTGCAAACTTGAGAATACGATCGTATGGGCGCGCGGAGAGGCCGAGTTTGGTGATTGCCATCTTCAAGAGCTCTTTTCCAGTCGACTCGAGCCTGCAATAGCTCTGGAGATCTTTCGACTGCATATCAGCATTACAGTACATACCTTTCCGTTCGGAAAATCGCCTCCTTTGAATTTGTCTCGCAGAAGTTACACCTCCGCGGATGCTTTGTGAAGCCTCACCCACCTCTTTGCTCGCGAGCTCCTTATACTTCACTGCCGGGACCTCGATATGGAGGTCGATGCGATCGAGCAGAGGTCCTGAGATTTTTGCCATGTACTTTTGAATCTGCATCGAGTTGCAGGTGCACTCCTTCTCCGGATCGGAGAAATAACCGCACGGACATGGTTGCGTTGCCATTTTACTACCAGACGCTTCGCGCCAAAAAACCTCGTGATCCAGCTTATCTTTAGCACCTCAATATTCTTGGCGATCACATCAAGGAGGCATGAGATAGGGCTCCACTTGCATCAGAAGGGCGTGGCCCTCCAACAATTCGACCACTTAGAGTGTTACCAATTGGGAAAGGGGCAGATCGAATCCCCGGCTCTATCTGTTACCGAAGGTGCTTGATTTCCTTGGCCACAAGCGTTTAGGAAACAACACTATTAGATTAGGCGAACGAATTAAGCGATTCGGGATTGAAACCAGCTTGTGCTTAAGGAGAATGGCAAAGAAAATAGGTGTAGACCCCACGACATTAGCTCGCTGGGAAAAGACAACAACGGCTCCGAGGGAGGTACTAAATATCATACTGGAAAGTTACTCTTTTGAAGGCAGTAAGTTAGTGATGGTTGGATCTGTGCGTGCAGGAAGGCTTCACTTATTCATATTCCAAGATGTCCCCCGGCTGACATTGTAAGGCTTTGCAAATAGCTTCCAATGTTGAGAGGCGGATCGCTCTAGCCTTGCCATTTTTCAAGACAGAAATATTAGCCATCGTGATGCCCACTTTCTCGGCAAGTTCGGTAACGCTCATTTTCCGCTTTGCCAGCATGACGTCAATGTTTATGATGATTGCCATGAATCTATACCGTCAGGTCATTCTCAGACTTTAGATCAACGGCCTTCTGCAAAATCCGTTCAAACATCGCCGCTGCGATGGCGACTACAATCGAGCCGAAGGCGATGAAGATGCCCATAGCGACTCCTCCTGCAGCATCGTCGCTTCCATGATTCATCATAATGAAAGCTATTTCTAATGCTACGAAACCAATGATGACGATCGCGCAATTTTTTATGGTCCGTAACGCTTGTACCGCTGGCTGCGAAAACGTCTTATTTTTTCTCACATATCCCAGCGCCTTGAATGCTTGAGAGAGTGCGATGAAAAAAGGGATAGACCCGATGTAAACAAGCGTCAGGAAGGGGTCTTTGAAGTAAATCTCAAAGTTCGTGGCATGCGCATTCCGGCCCTCGATTTGAGGCTCCCAGATGAGGAGAGCAAGAGCAACAATCCCGATAAGCACAATTACTATCTGTAGGAAAAGAGTTATCTTCAAAAGGTGTGTAAATATTTGATTGCTACCTCCGGGTAGAAATA
>CAYPFY010000025.1:0-47168 GCA_964410105.1 uncultured Chlorobiaceae bacterium | reverse complement strand
CGCCTACGGGCAGACACTGCAGGACACGCTTCATCAGAGAGCGGAGATGAGGACGCACGCATTCACGGGCAGCAGGAACGATGTCATAACTCTTTGGATGGTAGGAGGTCCGGGATTCACATCGGTTATCGAGGTTTATGATCCCCGCGGGACCAGGCTCAGACGCGTCACTCCCCCAGCTTTTTCCAATACTGCCCGGCTCGACACGATGAGATTGCCAGCAAGCGGTACCTATGTTGTGCTTACGAGAGATGATGATGGCCAGCAGGGAGGATACTATGGTCTCAACCTCACCGGTATCCTAGTTGTCGGCACCGCCTTCAATGATGAGAATGTCAACGGAGTAAAGGATTCCGCGGAATCGATACTTGCCGGGTGGAAAGTGGTCCTCGCAGATTCTTTAGGCCATCCCATTGACTCAACATATACGGATTTTAAGGGAAAATACTCGTTTAAGAGCCTCCCGGATGGTGCCTACAAGGTAAGCCAGGTTCCCCAAGCGGGCTGGTATCAAACTTTTCCTTTTGATCCCAGCGTTTACTCTATAAGGGTATCTGGCGGTGTACATCCTTCCGATCAAAATTTTGGAAATACGCTGGTTTTCCAGAACCGTGGTGCAATTGAAGGACACCCCGACAGCTCACGTCTCTGGTCCAATCCCTCAAGCTGGGTCGGTGACTCTCTCCCGAGTTCCGATAAGATCGTGCAAATATCCAAGACGAAAGTTGCCGTCGATTCCCTGCCGATCGATACGATTCTTGCGCTTCAATGCCGTGACACGCTCTCCTTCTACCCCAGGGTGGATACTCTCATCGTGCTGGGTGATGTTTCTATTGCCGCCGGGGGAAGGATTTCATTCCCGCAAAAAGCAGCCTCGGGGATGACATGCTTCGGATCGTGGACGAATCTGGGAACGTTTGAGGCTGGTTCCTCGACCGTGAAGTTTTCCGGTAATTTGTCGAAGTCGATAACGCCCACGACATTCTACAATCTGCGTATCGCGGGAGAGAATACTCTTACAACCGGGAATCTCACAGTCTCCAACACACTCGCACTCGGAGGTGATCTGCAAACCAAGTCGGGCGATACCGTGACGATCCTCCGCGCCGATCCCGCCGCGATCGGAGGCACCGGGGTCATACGCGCGGGAACAATTGACAGAAAAATTCTGTCTACGCCGGGGGGGACCTACCGATTCGAAAGTCCGTCGACCGCAGTGACATTTACGTCCGGTACTCCTCCATCGTCACTGAGCATTACCACATATCCTGACTCGTCATATCCGGCGGACACCGGGTGCGCGCACTGGCTACCTGTCCCGAGCCACGTCGACACGGCGACCAATACTGTCACGGCGGACAACGTGACGGAATTCTCGCGCTGGGGGATTAAGATTCCCAGGCGGATTTCGGGGAATTTGCCAGGCGTGAACAGGTTTTATGAGATCAAGTCGTCCGGCGGGGGAGGTGTGTTCGTCGCCCGGCTGTCGCTGCACTACGAACAGTCGGAAGTACCCCCGGGAGTCGCCGAGGATTCCCTGAGGCTTGTACGATGGGTCGATACGTGCCTTACGCCGGTCACAACATCGGCGGGAGAAATTCCCCGCGCCTTCGCCCTTGCCCAAAATTATCCCAACCCATTCAATCCGACGACGCTGATCAGGTACGAACTTCCCGAGGAAAGCCGCGTCACTCTGAGGGTCTATACCGTGCTCGGACAGCTTGTGGAAACCCTCGTTGATGGTCTCCAGCAGGCTGGCTATAAGTCGGTTTTCTGGGATGGATCGGGTCTTGCAAGCGGCGTGTACCTGTATCGCCTTGATGCGGAGGGTGTTTCATCACGCGGAAACGCATTCTTTGAAATAAAGAAGATGACCCTCGTGCGGTGAGCGGGATTGAGTCGTCGAACGGATCATCGTCGACGGGTGATCGAGATCAGCTCTTCATCGGTGCGATAGTCCATAAAATCTGGCTCGGTTCTCACATACGCTTCGTCAATATCGATCGATTTCTGCCGGGCAGAACGAAACCATTGGCGCATCGGAATCGCCTTTTTCAGGACCGCGTAGATGCGGGATATACCGATGACGATGTCGCTGTGTATCGTGTCGATCCTCTTCGCCTCGTCGATATACCGCAACGCATCCGACTCATTCCCCAGCCTCGCGGCATTCAATCCCATGAAGACAACCGGAAGAGCGTCTCCGGAATCTTTTGTCCGCTGGCCGAACGCGATCTGGTAACTTCGCCTCCACGATTCGGATGCCGCCTTGGCATCTCCCGAGAGGAAGAGGATCACTCCGCGCAGGTAGATCAACCGGAAGTTGTAGATGTCTGTGGCAGTCGCCTCTCTCAGCAATGAATCCCCCTCCCTCGTCCTTCCCAGGCTCGCTAGGAGGCTTGCAAGGTACTCGGTCGCCCGGCCTGACCCCGGATCGAGTTCCCGCGCCCGCTTGTATGCGTAAATGGCGCTGTCCGGGCTGTTGATCCGCTCATAATAGGCCGCCAAGGTGAGCCAGATGTCGGGATCCTTCTGGTTTATCCGGAGAGCCTTCTGAATCTCCGCGAACGCTTCCTGGTATCGCTCTATCGCATAGAGGCCGATTGCCAGATTCATGTGGTTGGAACTGTTCATTGGGGCGATCGTCGATGCGCGGCTCAGGTACTTCACTGCCTCTCCCGGGTCGTTCAACTCCTCCAGATTCACCCGTCCAATCATCGCGAGGGATGCGATGTCGTCCGGATCGAGTTCGAGCGCACGCTCGAGGTACTGGATACTTTTCTTCAAATCGCTCGTTGCGTAGTAATAATACCTTCCCAGTATGGCAAAGGCCTCCTGGTTCGCGGAGTCGAGCGCGATCGCCCGGGCGCAGTATGTCTCGACGGAATCGATCCAGTGACGGTCGCTGACTCCGAATTCCTCAAAATATCCCAGGCGCGCTGCCGCGAGACCCGAATATCCGGCCGAGAACCCCGGCCGTCTCTTGAGCAGGTCCTCGAGGTATTTCATTGCGGACGCGTACCCCGATGGAGTGATGCTCACAAGCTCGAATCGGCCGTTTCGGTAACTCAGAAGCGAATCAGGCGGATCTCCGTAGGGGGGAGTTATCTTCTTTCGCACCTGAAGGGAGACGAGGAGGGCGACGACCAAAATGAGCGGCAGAAGGATGGTCAATCTTCGCTGATGCCTGATACGAGCCGGGCGCGACGGCGGTCTTACCGGCTCCGTTTTCTCCTCCGGGCTTAACGCCGATCGAACCGTCTCGACGAGTTTTGGAAGGTAGCGGTCCACGCTTCCCGAATACGCGTCAAGCCAGTGAAGCGAACTTATGAGGTAATCCAGATCCCCCGTCGGCAAAGTATTCTCAATCCGAAAGGGAATGAGCCGAAGATTGCGGCTCACCGCTTTTTCAACCTCCCGACGAACCTGTGGCGACGCATTTGAGCGGGACGAGAAGATGAGTACCATCACCCTGCTCCGAGCAATTGCCTCGACCAGAGCGCCCGCATAGCCCTCGCCCGGCTGCAAATCCCGTGGTGCGATGCAGCATGCGATCCCCGTACCCTCCAGGGTCGCGCAAACCCGGTCGGCAACCTCACGATCCGAAGAGGAATAGCTTATGAAAACGTCGAAGGCCATTTGGAGTTCTTGAAAGGCTTATCCCGCCTTCGGCATTTCGAGGGGACGCGAGCGATGGAGAAGCAACCAGTCTCCGTTCTCCACAAGCGCCTCTTTCCCCAGCTCAAAAAGGATTTCCCTGACATCCTCCGAGTTGCCGCTACGCGATAGCTCGTCGAGTTGATTCATGCCCATCGCATAAAGGGTCGCCATCCGATGGTACTGCTTCGATTGCTCTGAGAGGACCATCTTTTCAACGTAGCCGTGTATTGCGCCCGATAAGGTAAGCGCCATCGCCACAAGCACCAGCAGAAAACTGTAGAAAAACTCAACATGCATGCCCGTATAGTGAAGGGCCAGTATGCCCAACGCTGCAGCAACTCCGATGAAAAATAAGCTGTTCCCCCACTTCTCGAGCCTCTCGACGCTTCCTTGGTCCTGTGAGCTCCGGCGTTCAAACCAACGCCTCTGGTGCTCCACCCAATGGTGAATGGTCAGTCTGAATCCCGCCGCCTCCACCGATGTCTGTACCGCATCGGGGAAAATATTCGAGAGCGACCATCCGCGAATTGCATAACGGATCCACTCTAGCTCACCTTTGTGCTTCCTCAGATAATGGTCGGCCACGTTTTCCTCAATCCCGGCCATATGCCAGAAATACTGTACTCTCATCGCTTCCGCCAGCGCACGATAATCTTCGTGCTTGAGATCAAACCGGCGCCTCTTTGCGGCCCAGTAAACAAGTCCTGCAATTCCAAGAAGCAACGGGTACGCCAGGAGGACCGTGGGATTTCGTCCGAACTCAAGGTAGATCTGGAAGAAAAGGAATGCAATGATTATCAGAGAGATCAGCCACAGGATAGTCCTGATCCGGTATGATTTGAACAGGTTCGCCAGAACGTCGGCGGCGACATACTTATTGAGCATCGGTTGATGATCGATCCCCCCATCGACACTGTCCGCCTCAAGTATGTTGCTCCGGCTACTTGGCGACTCCTCATCAAGAACCGATCTGTTCTTCGCCACATCCCGATTGAACGCGTCGATGCTGTCGAGTATCTGCCTGTAAACTGCCTCCGCCTGGCCCGGATCACCCCAGTATCGCGGGAATAACTTCCGAAGGGCGGGCGATTGATGCTGCGATGCTGGGTTCGTGATTCTCGGGGTGAGGATGTGATAAACGGGGCCGCTTTCGATGTGCCGGAGTCTCTGAAGGCGATGAGAGAAGATGTCGGGCACGCCCTCCAGCTTGTATCGGACGATTTCCGAGGTCCCCCCGGTGAGTTCCGTCTCCGCGCCGTCCCAGAGCGCGATCAGGATCTGGCACTGGTTCGCAATATAGGCACCGAGACTCGCGTACCAATTCTCCCGGGCTGAATCCGCGGGGCCTGAAGCTGGTTTGCCCGACGCCGTCACCACGTGGGATGTACGCGCAAGTTTGAGGAGCCTCCGGAATTCATCGCGGGATTCTTTGTCCCGGAAATCCTTTTCGTACTCGTCGATCTCCATGGGAAGCGGGACGATGAGATCGATCCCGCATCCGATCGCCTCCTGTGCGGCAAGCCTGTCCGCCCCCTCCGCAAGCGGAGAGAGGAGTATGACAGGCGAATTGACATGCCGGCTCTTGATTTCGAGGAGGACCTCTCTGACCTTCGCGCGCAGGGCCGGATAGTCCTGGGCGGAAATATCCTGATGCCCGGTCACTCCGAGCACAATGGGAATAAGAACCCCGTCAAGCTGTTTGTCCATCTCTGCCATCGAGGATTGAGTTTCTGTTACAGCCTCCTTCTCAGGGAATGGAGATTCTCACTTTGTCACGGGCAGAAAGGTAAAGGAAAATTCAAATAATTACAAGCATTGGGTCTCCCTGCCACGAAATCCTGCCGTATAGTATTGCATCCTCACGCGAATTTCGATAGCTTAGAGTTACACCTTCATTAAGGCTCCGATTGGCTTTTCGCATAACCTCCATCCTTCTTCTTTCACTGCAGCACGCTTATGGTCAAGGGTGGGTTACTCAACCGAGCGGGACGTCGGCAGACCTCACGGCGGTCGCATGCATCGATTCGGCGACCGCCGTCGCAGTAGGATCCGGCGGCACGATCATTCGGACAACCGACGGAGGCGCGAGCTGGCTCAGACAGCCGAGCGGGATATCTTTTTCTCTGTCCGGCGTGTTTTTCCTCAACAGGGATACAGGGTTCGCCGTCGGAGATTACGGCACGATCCTCCGGACGACGGACGCCGGGTTGCGCTGGTCCGCAGGATTTGACACGTCCGGGCAGAATCTCAGGAAGATTTTTTTTACCGGGCCGAGCAACGGGACAATCGTCGGCGATGCCGGGCTCATACTCCATTCCAGCGACGGAGGCACCTCGTGGCTTCTGCAGGCATCCGGCACCGTGCATCCGCTGACCGGCGTTTATTTTTCCAATCCCATGACCGGGATCGCTGTGGGGACGGGAGTTATTCTCCGTACGTTTGACGGCGGCATGACCTGGCTCCTCAAACCGTCCGGGCGGATAGTGGATGTTGCTTTCGCGGATCCCCTGAACGGGATCGCACCAACCACCGACGGGTATATTTTCAAAACCTCCGACGGGGGACGCACCTGGAGCTCGCAATCGTTCGGGTTTTCTTTTAGCTCCGTCTGCTATCCTGGGAATGATGCGGCTTTTGTGATCGGACCCTCGCAATCCGGCACGGTCATCATGCGCACGATCGACGGCGGAACGCACTGGTTCGAAGAAGATTCCTATTCTTCGATTCGGTGCAACGATATTT
Source organism: uncultured Chlorobiaceae bacterium (assembly GCA_964410105.1). Taxonomy (GTDB): domain Bacteria; phylum Bacteroidota; class Ignavibacteria; order UBA10030; family SZUA-254; genus CAYPFY01. The sequence continues at coordinate 40,766 of CAYPFY010000025.1, read as the reverse complement.
CGAGCGTGGATGGGAATAGAGCGATTGCCGTGGGACAGTTCGGTTTAATTCTCCGCACGACGGACGGGGGGGGACTCTTTAAACCCCCATTGATTTCCCCCCGCGATAATTATCCGTTCCATCTGGGTGCGATGCCCCTGCGATGGCATTCGGTTCCGGGTGCTTCGTCCTACAGGGTTCAGGTGGCGACCGATCCTCAGTTTCTGCATGAGCTGACGATTCTCGACGCGGTCGTACCCGACACCTTTGCCTTCCTGCCCCAAGTCACAGTCGGTCAGCAGTACTACTGGGGCGTCCAGATTATTCAGGGCGGGGAGGGACCCTGGTCGGCCACGCGCAGTTTTACTATCGCAGATTACCCTCTTAGATCCGTAAGAGAGATTCAGGGAGTTCCAGCTGACTCGCTCTTGGTCGCGGATTCCGTTCAATACCAGGATCCGTCGCGCTGGACCCTCCAGGCGACACCTCTGCGGAACTCCCACCTTGCACAACTGAATTCGGTCTGCACGATCCCTGCAGGCATACTGTATGACCCGGCAAGCGGAGTGCCGCTTATGGCTGTTGCCGATGCAGCGGCGACCGGCTCTGCGTGGAACGGCCTGGTTCTGGACCTTTCGGCCTGCCCGGTCAAGGACGCATTCTTCACTCTACGACGGAGGGACGGGGCAAGCATTTCCGGAGGAGTCTGGGAGATTCCCCCGGGAACGATGAATTCCATGACAACCTATTTCCCCGACGACTTTTTGATACAAAACGCCCAAAAAGTTCCACCTCTCGTCGTGAAGGAAATCTCTGATTTTCATACCGGGGGCTATTCAACAGGACATACCTCGTTCTCGGGCGGCGAACCCTTTGAGGGAGTTCTGGTCGAGTTCCACAACGTTGCCGTGATGTCCTACGTGAACAGGGGAGCGGGTACCGTCAACCTCGCCGACGATCGCGGGAATACCATTCCGACATCGGACCAATCCGTTTGGTTCACTCTCGGGAATCACCGCCACCCTCTGTCCACATTCGTACTCCCGCCCCTCGGCGCGCGGATTGATACAATCCGCGGAGTCATCATGTCAAGTCCCACGGCAGGAGGGTTCAGGGTGTATAAGATCGCCCCCGTTTTTCCCGGTGACATCGTCTACGGACCGCCTCGACATGGAGTGATCCGTGGAAAGGTGGTCGATGATTTCAACAGGGACAGCACGCTCCTTTCCCTGGAGCCCGGCATCCCGAACTGGCCAGTCACAATTGACGGGAAGGTCCAGTCGACGCTTACAACCGACCAACAGGGGGGATTCTCACTGACGGGACTCGATTCCGGCTCATACACTCTGTCCCAGGGCACTCTCCCCGGGTGGAGTCCGACTTTTCCGTCGGCGGGCTTTTACACAATCAAGCTCGGGCTTGACGATACCGCTACGGTTTTCTTTGGGAACCATTTTCCTTGGAATACGATCGCGGGGTCAGTTTTTCACGACCTCGATGAGAACGGAAGGAGGGACTTCTCCGATCGCGGTCTCCCGGGCTGGCGTGTCCGCCTGTTCGGCAACACGGCAGATTCGGCTCTAACTGATTCCTCCGGCCACTATTATTTCGGACGTGTCGATGCGGGTATCACGTCTGTTTCGGTCGAATCCCAACCGTCATGGGAACAGATTCTCCCACGATCCGGTCAAGCTCATTCGTTTGACATCCGCACTTTCGGAAAGAATTATACTGGTCTGGACTTCAGTTTTCACATTATACCGCGGCGCATCAGGGTTGCGCTCACGGTGTACGACAGCAGCCGGTCGAACCGGCGGGACATCTGGTTTGGACTCCGCGCGGGCGCGACCTACGGCGTCTGGGGTGTTGATCCGCATGCGACCAATATCGATTTCTCGGAAGGGGAGTTCGAGATACCGCCTCAAACCTACGGGCTGTTTGATGCGCGGTTTGTCGATCCGCGGGACTCGCTCGACAGGTTTGGCTACGGATCGTGGATAGACGTGAGAGATTATGTTTCGTCCTCACAGTCGGATACTTTCAAGATATCTTTCCGCCCGGGGTATTTCTTCGATGGCGACTACCCGGTCACAATCCTCTGGCCCAGAAAATTGCTTGAAAACACGTTCAGCGGTCCTCTCATCATGACCGACTCGCTTGGCTCCGCTGTCGACATGAAGGCCGCCGATAGCATCATTGTGACAAACCCGGCGATCTCATCTCTGACATTCATCTCGAGAGGACCTCTCATGCCGTCGGCAGTCTCGACGCCTGAACGCCTTCCGGCCGCATTTGTTCTTGAACAGAATTTCCCGAATCCGTTTAACCCTACGACGACGATCCGCTATCAACTTCCCCGGAGCGCCCATGTGGTGATTTCGGTCTTCGACCTTCTGGGGCGCCAGATTGTAAAGCTTGTCGAAGAGCAGCAGCAGGCTGGGACGAGGTCGGTGACGTGGAATGCGGCCGGGCTTCCGACCGGAATCTATTTTTGCAGACTGACGGCAGGGGATTATATTGGCGTCAAGAAGATGCTGATCATTCGTTAGAATTCTTGGTTTTTCGAACTGAGGTTCGTATTTTTGTAAACCCTAAGAATCGTCAGGCATGCCGGATTGCTTGACCCGCCGCGGTATCGGTGATGAAGCGGTCAGGCGAGGAACGGTCGTCCGACGTTGCCCGGACGAAAGGTTTTTCGAAACCCCGCCAGGGGGAACTGAAAAACTTGCGGGCAGTGTGATTGTCATTTTTCAGAAACATGGTCAAATCCTTATATCACCGAAATTGTCTTCGGTAGAACATGCGTCACCCTGAGTCAATTCTCGTCCTGGATTTCGGCTCCCAGTACTCTCAGCTCATCGCACGCCGGGTGAGAGAGTTGGGGGTTTATTCGGAATTGCATCCCTATTCGATGTCCGCAGACGAGATTTTGGCCCTCAAACCTATCGGGATCATCCTGTCAGGAGGTCCCTCCAGCGTCTACGATCCGGGCGCACCCCACCCGGCCCCCGAATTGTTTTCGCTCAACATACCGATCCTCGGGATCTGTTACGGGCTCCAGGTGATCGCCCACGCGCTCCGGGGACAGGTGGATACCTCCGCACGCCATGAATATGGCTTTGCCCGGCTGTTCATCGACGATCGATCGGACCTTTTTGCCGGCATTTCGGGACGTACGACAGGGGAGGAGCCGGACGCTACCCCGGGAGACGTGTCGACGGTTGTCTGGATGAGTCACGGGGACGCCCTCACAAGAATTCCGGAAGGTTTTGGGAGTATCGGCCACACCAAAAACTCTCCCATCTGCGCGGTCCGCAATCCCGCGAAAAAAATCTATGGGGTCCAGTTCCACCCGGAGGTCGCGCATACCGCGGAGGGAAAGAAGATTCTTTCGAATTTTCTGAAAATATGCGGAAGCCGGGGAGGATGGAACGCTGAATCGATCATCGAGACGGCGGTCGATGACATCCGCTCCAGAGTCGATGGGAATGTGGTGATCTGCGCTCTCAGCGGGGGAGTCGACTCCTCCGTCCTCGCCGCCCTCCTCTCGCAGGCCATCGGCGATCAGCTCTGCTGCATCCATATCAATAACGGTCTGATGAGAAAGGATGAAAGCGAGTTTATCATCCGGCTCTATGGCGACAGGCTCAAGCTGCGCTATGTCGACGCCTCGGAAGTCTTTCTCAGGAATCTGAAAGGAGTGTCTGACCCCGAACTGAAGCGAAAAATAATCGGGAAAACTTTTATTGAGGTATTCGAAAAGGAGGCGGGGATGATCGGCGGGGCCCGGTACCTCGCCCAGGGGACTCTCTATCCGGATGTGATCGAATCGGTTTCTTTCCGGGGACCGTCCCATACGATCAAGACCCATCACAATGTCGGCGGATTGCCGGAGAAAATGCATTTCAAACTGATCGAGCCGTTCCGTGAGCTGTTCAAGGACGAAGTGCGGGCGATCGGCCGCCGGCTCCAGCTGCCGGAGGAGCTGATCAACCGGCACCCGTTCCCCGGACCCGGGCTCGCCGTCCGGATCATAGGGGATGTCACCGAGGAAAAGCTCAGGATCGTCCGGGAAGCGGATCACATATTCATCGAAGAGATCCGGAATGCCGGGTGCTATGATTCGGTCTGGCAGGCCTTCTGCGTTCTGCTCCCCGTCCAGACCGTTGGCGTCATGGGGGATCAAAGGACGTATGAGAATGTGATAGCCCTCCGCGCGGTCAACTCCGTCGACGGCATGACGGCGGACTGGGCGCACCTGCCGTACGACCTTCTCGCCACCGCGTCCAGCCGGATTGTCAATGAGGTCCGAGGAGTCAACCGGGTGGTCTACGATGTCAGCTCCAAGCCTCCCTCGACTATTGAATGGGAGTGATTCGAACCCCCAGAAACTCTTCAAGATCCGTCCAAAATCTACCACCTCACCAGTCCGCTAGGGGACCTTCTAGCAGGTGAATGAAGGGCCTTTTTACCGCTGAGGCAGTAATTTACTGGTCTCATGCCTCGTGCCAGAGTTTTTTATCGCTTACTCTTGACTTTTTCCCGCTGAAGCGGTAAATTCTAATAGAAAGACCTAAAGCTGGTAGTTCAGACCATAAAACAGGGATATTTACCGTCAGAGCGGTAATTCCAGAGGCAGCGATCTATGGATCTTAAGGCGATAGTTCGGACTCACCGGAAAAGGAGCGGACTGACTCAGGCAGAACTCGCCGCCCTGGCCGGTGTCGGAAAGACGGTCATATTTGATATCGAGAAGGGGAAAGTCTCGGTGAGGTGGGATACGCTGAAAAAAGTTCTTCATGTTCTCAATATTTCGGTGAGATTCGACAGCCCCCTCTTATCACGCGTCCACCATTCCAGCAGAACGAAAGACGATGAGAAGGGCTAGAGTATTCTTTCAGGGAATTCCGGCCGGGGTCCTGGAGGAGATACAGCGCGGTACCCGGTACAGATTCGCGTATGATCCCGACTACGACGGAGCACCAGTCTCTTTGACCATGCCTCTGGAGGATCGGGAGTTCGACTTTTCAAGCTTTCCTCCCTTTTTTGAGGGCCTGCTTCCCGAGGGCGTCATGCTCGAAGGACTCCTTCGGCAGCGAAAGATCGATCGTGGGGATCTTTTCAGCCAGCTGCTCGCAGTCGGCCAAGAGATGGTCGGTGCCGTCACTGTCGAAGAATTGCCTTGAACGTGTGCCCGATTACATACGAGGCTATTCCCGAGGGGGAGAAGTATTCCCCGCGCGGACTGCGGCTTCTCTCGCTAGGGCTGAGGACTCTTGAGGATCTGGCGTACACGGCCGAGGAGCAGCGGCGCGAGGCAGTTGAGCGGGCGGGAAAGGTGTCGATCCAGGGGGTTCAACCGAAACTGAGTGCCCGTCTCGTTGCCCGAAATGGAGGCTTTGAGCTGATCGATCGCTGGGGAGAATTCATACTAAAACCCCAGACGGATCTTTATCCCGAGCTGCCGGAGAACGAAGATGTCACGATGCGCCTCGCCGCAAGAGCCGGAATTGAGATTCCTCTTCACGGCCTTGTCTATTCCCGTGATGGTTCTTTAACCTATTTTATAAAAAGGTTCGACCGCATTGGACGCCGGGGAAAACGCAGATCGGAGGATTTTTCGCAGCTTTCAGGAAAAACCCGGGATACCAAATACGATTCGAGCATGGAAAAGGTGGCCGAGATTATTGAACGGCTCTGCACGTTTCCCGTCCTTGACAAAGTGAAACTCTTCAGATTGACCCTCTTCAGTTTTATCGTGGGAAATGAGGATATGCATCTCAAGAATTTTTCTCTTATCGAGCGTGAAGGGAAAATCGAGCTGTCACCCGCTTACGACCTGCTTAATACGTCCATTGCCCTGAAAAACCTGATTGAGGAATTCGCACTTCCCCTTGATGGAAAGAAAAAAAACATTTCAAGAAGGCTGCTTCTTGATTACTTCGGAAGGGAGAGGTTGAATCTGCCGCCGCGCGTCATCGCCGGGGTCGTTCAAGAGCTGCAATCAGCTTTCCCCGAATGGACCCGTCTCCTCGGCGTATGCTTCCTGAGCCAATCGATGAAAGAACTCTATACAAACATGGTCGAAACCAGACGGGCGAGGATCCAGATATAATCGCGGCTGGTCCAGAATATGACCCGCGATCAAATACCATCGGTCGCACAAGCGGCGGGCCGAGTCCCATCAGGGATGCAGCTTAGGGTTGGATTCAATCTGGCCGATGAGCGGCCTTATGAATGAGCCGACCAGCATACCCTCATTGCGGTAGACTCCGGTCTGTATGCCGAAGAGTTTGTAACGGAATGTTCCCTCGCGTGAGGTGAGCGCTTCGCAGGACCACACACCCGCGCCGCTCAATCCCCGCGGATCCATCCCTGAACCCGCAAGACTGTTCCGGGTCGATCCATAATCGAGTAGAAAATTGTCGTTGGGGTTTTTCCCGCTGTCAGCGATCCCCGAGGGCCACGCCCCGGGCTCCAGGAGATGTGTGGTCAGGAGAAAGGATTTTCCCGACGGAATCCCACCCTGCAGGTCGAACCGGGCCATGGCCGACGGATAGCCGCAGATTGCAATGCTCCGGTCATCGTACGGAGGATGGGCGTCATCACGGTCGATCGCAAACGAGTCGATTCTCCTCCCTCTTCCCACCGCTTCTATCCTGATGTAGGCGAGGTCCAGTGCATCATTCGCCCAGATGTCGCCGCTCGGCTCGAGCGATTGCGATCCCATGATGAAAAGCCCCAGGCCGCCGTGAAGATTGTGCGCCGCCGTAAGGACAAATTGTCTTCCCCGGACGGTCGCCAGCACGCCGGTCCCGATCGATCGCTCCTCGCGGTTGATCAGAAGGACGGAGTGGCGCCGGAGGACTTCGTGCAGAGAGCGCTTCTCCTGACCTCCCGTCACCGCGTACCCGCGCTTTCGTGCCTCCCCGTGGCGTCTCCTGGGAATGGCGAGAGTCTTCGGCGAAATTCAGCGACGGAGTTCATCAAAGGCCTTCCGCTTCCTGTTCCACTCCATGGTGATGAATCCCCTCCCTGCATCCTGGTCGTTGGCCGTTTTCTCGTACGAAGTGGTGATTTTTCTGATGTCGCCGGAACGATCCCGCTCCAGAAATCGCGTGGTCGAGTATTCTCCTGTGGAATCCTTCATCCCCTCCCTTCGCACGACCTCCTTCCGGTGTTCGAGGACGGTCGCCACCAGCCGGATGCCCTTCGGGTCGAGCATGAAGTAATAGACGTTTTTTTCGTCAAGAGATGAAACATCCTTGCAGCAGGGGTTTTCACGCGAGTTGGCCGATACGATGGTGACCACGGGCGACCCGTCGATCTGCAGGGTGTCATCCGCGAGTGCCATGCGCGAGAGTTCCGGGCACTCCGTACAGGGTCCTGAGAGCGGGAACATTGTAAGCATCGACGCTGCGGGCCGGATCTCCAGGATCCCGAGCCGCTCATCGTAGTAGGTGTTCCCGAATTCTGGAAGGTCCGAAAAACAGGTGTAAGCAAGAAAAACGTGTATCACGCTGTCAGGCGTCGTTTTCATGTGGAGATACCGCGGAAAGATCTTGCCGGTCCCCTTCGCCTTTTTTCCCCACTGCGATATCATCTGCGTGCATCCCGTCCGGTAGGCTTTCGGAAGGGCATCGGTCAGTATCGGCCCGACCGGGGGGTCAAAGTCGTCGGGGGGATAGTCGAGCTGCTTGAAATATTTTTGAAGAATTTTGTGGTTCTTCCCCTTGATTGTGGCTGAGATCTTTATCTGAGGAAGGTTGTTTCCGGCGAACGCAAATTGAAAGGTCAGAAGGAGGAAAAGTGTCCAGCGCATGGTTATTCGTTGGTGGAGTGACGGCGGATCCTAACGGTATTTTTCAGTAATATCCCTGATCTTTGGGTTGATCACGGCGATGTGGAGAACCGAATAATGCCCCTCTTTCACCCTCAGATCGCGGATGGAAGACTGATCCGCCCAGGCCCGGGTCTGATGTACGGTGTAAACCCCGGGGGTAATCTCAAAGAAAGCCTGACGCAACGGATTGATTGTCGTTGTATATGTCTTCACGTCCGGCAAGCCCGCCTGACCGACTTCGATGCAGGCGAAACGAGCGTTGAGAGGCTTTCCCTTCTTCATACCCGTGAATTCAACCATGATCCCTGAAAAAGAACCTGTGGCCACAAAGTGGGGCTTCCATGGAATCCCGGGAGATTTCTGGGAGCGTTCGACCGGCCTCTGCGCTTCAACAACCGGCCTCTGCACTTCAACGACCGGAGGAGCCGGGTGAGGAGTCGGAGTCGACATCCGCGCCGTTTCGGGCCGGGATGATGAACACCCCATAACCCCCGCAAGGATGAAAAGGTAAAGCTTCATTGTTGGTTTCGGGGTGGGAATCTCGGAAAGTATAATGAATAAGGCCGACGAATGCAAAAAAAAAGGCACACCGCCCGGAGACAGTGTGCCCTCTCTTCCTCTTTGAGCTACGAACAGCCGGAGGTCTCTCCGCAATTCCTGCACTTGTAACAGCTTCCGCTCCGGATCATTATACTCCCGCACTGGTGACACGGGGGAGCATCCGACTGTGTCTGGAACACCTCCCTTTCTGCCTGCTCCCGTGTCGGCGCAGCTGCTATCGTCTCGGTATGGTCGCCGATTTCCTCAACGACAGCGGGCTGCTCATCGGGCGCAAGGAATTTTTTCCCCATCCAGCGGAAAATGTAGTCGAGGACCGATTTCGCCATCGGAATCTGCTTGTTCCCGGTGAAACCGCTCGGCTCGAACCTCATGTGGGAGAATTTTTCAACCAGCACCCGCAAGGGGAGCCCGTACTGGAGCGCCATCGAGACAGAGGTCGCAAAGGCGTCCATGAGCCCCGAAATGGTCGAGCCCTCCTTCGACATGGTGATGAAAATCTCACCCGGCATCCCGTCTTCGTAAAGGCCAACCGTGATATAGCCTTCGTGGCCTCCCACCGAGAATTTATGCGTCACGGCCTGCCGCTCGTCCGGAAGACGCCGGCGCACCGCCTTCTGCTTGAAAACCCCCGTCTGCTCCAGGCTGGTGTTGAGAGGCTGGGTTCTCTTGCACCCGTCACGATAGATCGCTATCGCCTTCAGCCCGAGGCGCCACGCTTCTATGTAGGCTTTGGAGATATCGTCGGAGGTCACCTCGTTCGGCATGTTCACCGTCTTCGAGATCGCCCCCGAAATGTAGGGCTGCACGGCAGCCATCATCTTGATGTGGCCCATGTAGTCGATCGAACGCTCCCCCTTCGCTGGCTTGAACGCGCAGTCGAATACGGGGAGATGTTCTTCCTTGAGATGCGGGGCCCCCTCGATGGTGTCATTCTTGTCTATGTAGGCGACGATATGCTCGATCTGCTCGTCAATGTAGCCCAGCTTCTTCAAGGCCTGGGGCACCGTCTGGTTGATGATTTTCAGCAGACCGCCCCCGACGAGTTTCTTGTATTTTACCAGCGCGATGTCGGGCTCCACGCCGGTCGTGTCGCAGTCCATCATGAACCCGATCGTCCCGGTCGGCGCCAGCACCGTCGCCTGCGAATTCCTGAATCCGTACTCCCGGCCAATCGCATAGGCGTCGTCCCAGACTTTCCGCGCCGCCGTGAGAAGCCCGCCCGGGACCTGCCGGTCCTCAATTTTGTCGGCGGCCAGACCGTGCATCTTCATCACCTTGAGCATCGGCTCGCGGTTTTTCTCAAAACCCTTGAAAGGACCCATTTCCTTGGAGATGAGAGCCGACTGCTTGTAGGCCTGCCCCCCCATCAGCCCTGTGACCGCAGCCGAATATGATCGCCCTTCATCGCTGTCGTACGCGAGCCCGCGCGCCATGAGAAGCGCACCCAGGTTCGCATACCCCAGACCCAGGGGACGGTAGTCAATGCTGTTCTGCGTGATCCTGGGCGTAGGATAACTGGCCCTGTCGACAACAATTTCCTGCGCCGTGATCGTGACCGAGACCGCGTGGCAAAATGACTCGATATCCAGCTCGCCGTCCCCGGACCGGTATTTCATGAGGTTCAGCGATGCCAGGTTGCATGCCGTGTCGTCCAGGAACATGTATTCGCTGCAAGGGTTTGAGGAGTTGATCGGCGCCGTGTTCGAGCAGGTGTGCCAGTTGTTGATCGTCGTGTCCAACTGTAATCCGGGATCTCCGCACACCCAGGCAGCCTCCGACATCTCCTGCATGATCTTCCGGGCGCGGAACTTGTCCATCACGTGGCCGTCCCGCACAGCCTTCGTTGACCACTCGCGGTCGTCGATGACCGCCCGCATGAAATCGTCGGTCACCCGCACCGAATGGTTTGCGTTCTGATACGAGATGGAATCGTATGCGCCCCCCGGCACGTTGAAGCCGCCGTCATACCCGGCGTCGATCAACGCCCACGCTTTCTTCTCTTCCTCGGCCTTGCAACGGATGAACTCCATGATGTCCGGATGGTCCGAATTGAGGATGACCATCTTCGCCGCTCGCCGGGTCTTGCCGCCTGATTTGATGACTCCGGCAAATGCATCATATCCCTTCATGAATGAAACTGGGCCCGAAGCCGTTCCCCCCGCCGAGAGACTTTCACGGGAAGACCGCAGACTCGAAAGATTGGAACCCGTTCCCGAACCCCACTTGAACAGACGTCCTTCAGTCCGTGCGAGTTCGAGAATGGACTCCATCGTGTCTTCCACCGAATTGATGAAGCATGCCGAGCATTGCGGCCTTTCCTCAACTCCCACATTGAACCAGACGGGGCTGTTGAAGGCGACATACTGGTTCACCAGCATGTGGGTCAGTTCGGCGTAGAAAGTGTCGGCATCCTCGTCGGAGGCGAAATATCCCCCCTTTTTGCCCCACTCCGTCATCGTCCGGGAAACCCGGTCGACCAATTGACGGACGCTTATCTCACGTTCCGGACTGCCGATTTTTCCGTGAAAATACTTCGAAACGACGACATTTCCGGCAGTCACAGACCACGATTTCGGGATCTCCACGTTCTTCTGCTCGAAAATCGTCTCCCCCTTTTCATTAGTGATGACCGCCGTGCGAAACTCCCACTCGATCGCATCGAATGGATGGACGCCGGGCTTCGTGTAATACCTCCTGAAGGTCAACCCGCGCTTTTTTGCCACTCCCTCAGCCCTTTGAACAGGTGTTGCCGTCTCCTGTCCTTCCAGGCCACCAAGAATGGCCATTTCCGGATTTGCCATCTTATCCTCCTTGTTGATTAAGAACGAAAACTTTGATAAAATGAACTGTCCCGGCGCACAGAATTTCTCCCCTATTGCGTGAAAAAGACGAGAACTGAAAAAAATCCATACCCACTGGAATTGAACGACCTCCTATTTTCTATAACGCTCAATTTCAGCCTGCGTGCCTGAACAACGAAGGGAATTACATCGGACTGTCGACCTGCCCCCGAAGTAGAGCAACAGTGGTGTGGAATATATGCAGTTGTGGAGAAGAAGTCAAGGAAAAAATTATTAAAATTTTGTGAGACTCCGTTTTTTCCGTGACATAAATTTTTCAGAGAAACGTTTTATCCGTTCGCGACCCTCCAACCCGCTCACTTTCCACAACTTGCGGCATGAGTGAATTCTCGACGATCACCGAAATGTTCGAGATGGTGACTCGAAAATTCTCGCACGACAGTCGGCCCTCGCTTCTCTATAAAAAAGAGGGATCGTACAAGGGCATCTCCTACCCTGATTTGAGGGATTCCGTAAAAAGGTTTGCGGCTGGCCTCGCCGCCCTTGGGGCCAGACGGGCCGACCGGATCGCGATGATCTCCGAAAACCGGCCCGAATGGGTCGTCGCAGATATGGGGATGATGAAGCTGGGAGCAATCAACGTCTCGCTTTTTCCATCGCAAACCCCAAAACAGCTGGAATATGGGCTGAATGACTCCGGAGCTCGCTTCGCGATCGTCTCCAACCAGCTCCAGCTTGCAAAGATTTTGAAAGTCTGGCCCATCCCTCAGCTCGAAAAGGTCATTGTCATGTCGCCCCGGGGCGAAACGGACCCGCGCCTGGTGTCTTTTGAATCGCTCATGAAAATGGGGGAGGATTTTTCATCCCAAAGCCCCCGATATGTCGATGAAGAAACTGCCCTCTCGAAACCCGAGGAAATCCTGACAATTATCTATACCTCCGGAACTACGGGCTCCCCGCGAGGGGTCGTGTTGACGCACGCAAATCTGGTGAGCAATATTCTTGCATCCGCCGCCTGCATTCCCTTCACGACGAGCGATGTCCTGCTTTCCTATCTCCCCATTTGTCATTCATACGAACGGATGGCAGGGTATTATACGGCCTTCTCTCAGGGTGCAACAATCGCCTATGCCGATAGCATAGATACTGTGCGTGATAATTTTCTGGAGGTCCAGCCGACCGTCGTCACTACCGTCCCGCGCCTTCTCGAAAAAATGCATTCCCGCATCGTCGCCCAGGTGAAAGCGTCCCCCAAAAGCAGACAGGGACTATTTGCGTGGGCTACAGGGGTGGGGAAAAGATATGCCGACGCACGAAGGATGAAAAGATTCCGGCCGGATCTGGCACTCCAGAATTTTGTCGCCGATAAACTGGTTTTTTCAAAAATCCGTGAGCGAACAGGGGGGAGGCTTCGATTCATGGTCTCGGGCGGCGCTGCCCTTTCTCCCGATCTCTGCCGGTTTTTTGAGGCTGTCGGGATTCAGATCATTGAGGGCTATGGGATGACGGAATCGTCCCCGGTTATCTCCGTGAACCGGCTCGGCGAACAAAAACCCGGGACCGTGGGCAAACCGATCCCCAATGTCCAGGTCCGGATCGCGCCCGATGGGGAGATCCTCGTCAAAGGCCCAAATGTGATGAAAGGATACTGGAAGAATCCCGATGAAACCTGTAAGACGATCGACTCCGAGGGCTGGCTCCATACGGGCGATATCGGAGACCTCGACGCGGATGGTTTCTTAAAAATAACCGACAGGAAGAAACATCTGTTCGTCACGTCCGGAGGGAAGAATATCGCCCCCCAGCACATCGAGGACCTTTTTCTCCAGAGCAGCTTCATAGACCAGTTCGTCCTTATCGGGGACGGGCGCATGTTCCTTGCGGCGCTGATTGTTCCCGACTTTGCTCAGGTGAAAGATTTTGTAAGGACGCCGGATGCTTCCAGTGACAATGAGACACATCTTGTCGACGATCCCGGCCTCCGCGAGCTTTTTGAGGACGAAATAGCACGCATCCAGAAGGATCTCGCCGGGTATGAAAGGGTGAGAAAATTCACCCTCCTCAGCCGGCCTCTGACGCTCGAGAATAACGAGCTGACTCCTACGATGAAAGTGCGCCGAAAAGTTGTGGAGGAAAAATTCCGCGAGATTATTGAAAAGATGTACTCGGGAAACTGACCGTTTCTGTAGAGTCCCCGGTTCTCAACCCGGAGTGCTCACCTCAGGCTTACCCTCGACTCGATCCGGAATCCGGGATTCTGACCATAAAACGGCTTTTGAGCGAAAAACAGGCGAAATCGCATGCCGTCCGCGTCACATATTGTATTGACTGTGCTTGACAAATCAATTAACTTTTCACCGGCAAAAACTAGCCATAATTAATACTCTTTCACAATCGGAGGGTTGATTTGTGGATAAATACAAGGGTTTGCGGAACGCGGCATATGTTTGCCAGAAACTCGCCGTCATCGGCGGAGTCCTCTGGCTCGTCAACGCTTTGGTGTTTTTCTGGCAGTATTTTTCGGCCGGCATGAGGCTCCCAGATTTTCGCGCCGTGATTGACAACTACGGCGGCGGGCTCATCGCGGCCATCGTTCCAATCCTTCTTCTCTACGCCGCAGGAGGCGTCGTGAATCTGCTTCTGAATATCGAGGCAAATACGCAGAAGCAATCGTGAAGTCCGGCCCTGCGTTTAATTGAAGAGGCGGTCGATTGACCGCCTCTTTTAGTTTACGTGTCCTGATTCTTGATACCGGCCCGTTGTGTGGCGAATCCATGATTGTCGGCCCAGGCGGTCTCCCCGCACAGATAGATCCCTCCCCCCCTGTAAAATCCAATTGTTTTAAGCAATATGGGAGGTTCTCCCGTAACTTAATCGCATTCTTGACAATTCCTGTCCCGTTGTTTATATTTTGACATTCGTTTGATCATCGGGGGCTGAGTTCTCGGGAGTTTGGCGGACTCACTCCCACTCTCTGGTTTTCCAACCGCTTCTATTCACTTTTGCGCATGGGTGCGTACCCTCGTTTTCTGGGGTCACGTCACGTGATCTCGCGGCGCGGCTACCTCTCCGGGGCAATCTCGGCGTGCGCTTATGCGGCCAATGATCCCTTCGGTCGTCCCGAAGGATCGGGGAATTAGTTCACAAGGCAAATCTTGATGTCTTCAGAAGTTCGTCAAAATATGGATCCGCTGGTCGGGAAAAGAATTGACAATTATGAGATCGTGAGCGTGCTCGGAAAGGGAGGGATGGGTATCGTCTACAAAGCGCGGCATGTCACGCTCGACAAGCTCTATGCGCTGAAGATGATAGACTCTACGATTGCGGAGGAATCGGTCCTTCTGAAGATGTTCCAGAATGAGGGAAAAGCTCTGGCGAGGCTCAATAACCGCAACATTGTCGGGGTGTCCGATTACCGGACCTTCGGTGATTCCGATTTCATCGTCATGGAGTTTGTCGAGGGAGTTACCCTCGCCCGAAAGTTGAGGGACCAGAGGCGACTCCCTGTAAAAGAAGCATTTCCCATCATGATGCAGGTTGCGAGCGCAATCCAGCACGCGCACAACGCTCCGTTTCCGGTCATCCACCGCGACATTAAGCCGGAAAACATCATGATCACACCCGATGGCGAGGTGAAGGTCATGGACTTTGGCATTGCGAAATTGAAGGATTCCACAGGGCTCACAAGAACGGGCCGAGCGCTCGGCACATACGGCTACATGTCTCCGGAACAATTGCTGGGGAAAAGCGCTGGCCGTCAATCTGATATCTGGTCGATGGGCACCGTTTTCTATCAGATGCTTACCGGACATCTGCCATTCCCTGGACCACAGGAGGCGATCTACTATGCAACATTGAACCTCCCCCCCAACCCGATTCCAGACGATGTTTACCTTCCGGAGGGACTCGCGGATATTCTCTTGAAATGTCTTGAAAAGGACCTCTCGAAACGCTACCAGGACGCCTCCGAGATTCTGAAGGACCTGAAGCAGGTGGAGCAAAACATGGGTGGTGATCAAACGATCACTATCGACGGCACACTGCCGTTGTCCACCCCGCGTCCCTCATCCCTGCGAAAATCTAGCTGGCTCGTGATCAGCTCCGTAGTCGCTCTGACGGTCATCGCGTACGCCGCGAAGGTCTTCGTGAATCGCCAGCCCCCGGTCGTTCCGGATCCTATAGCATTTATGACGATCACATCCGACCCGGAATCATGCGACGTTCTGATCAATAACAGGCCTGCAGGTCGCACCCCCATCACGGCCCTTGAGCAGAAACCAGGTCCGGTCACGCTGAAGGTCCGTCACCCTGATTATTTCGGGAGGGACTCTTCTTTCGCATTGGAAGCGGGGAAGGCTGCATACTCGTTCAAATTGATGAAGGTCCCACAACCTCCCGCCCCTAGCCCGCGCAACCACGAAAAGGGTGAGGATGATCCCTTCATATCAACGGGCGGGTGGGTCTCAAATGTCGTGGGCAAGTTCGTCTCGGCGGATGAGTCGTCCCAGGAAGCAAGAGCGCAGTCTAAGCTCCGGGCTCTCTCCCGGGCACTATCGGTCGAGAAGATTAATGTGCGGGCGCAAGACTTTGAGGCTCAATTGCGGGCGAATTCGTCTTCCGATGCTCTCTACGAGGCGAACAGGGCTTTTCAAGGCGTGCTCAAGTCCGCTTCCGCGGGTTTTGTTAGCGAACTGAGGAACGTACGCACTCGCACTATAGATTCGAGTTTCTCGGGTCCGAAGTTTGTCTATCGGACGAGTTTTGATGCAAAGATAACCCGACGGAGTGGTGCCGGAGATCCGACGTTCAACGCCTCCCTTGCGCTAAACAAAACCCAGTTCACGCCGGACGAAAAGCTTACCATGGTTGTGTCCTGCACCAAAGACGCTTACTTCACGGTACTCGACATTTCAGCCGATGGGGTCCACGTATTATTTCCGAATTCATATCAAAAGAGAAATTTTTTCAAGGCGGGGACGAAACTGTCGCTCGGTTCCGAGGGAATAACATTTCCCGTTTCAATCCCGAACGGCTGGGACCGCGCCGAGGAGATGGTCATGGTCATTGCCACGGCGGGCGAGGCGGATTTTTCGTCGCTTAATCCCGTTGCGCTTGCCGTCGGAAATCCGCGGGCAGATGCCTTGCTCTGTCTGCTTCGAGAACGTGTGAAGGTACCGAAAGGCTCATACTGCGAAGCCCTGGAGAAGTTCGAGATTCATCGTAACTGACCATCTGGAACATAAGTAAGGATCGAGGAGGAATCTCATGATGGTGTGGCATGGAAGGGTCGCTCAGGTTCTGACGACATTGCTGTGTTTGGCCGCAACGACACACGGCGGTTGGGTTAAGACAGCCGGGCCAAATGGTGATAGCGTCACATGTCTTGCCGTGAATGGGAGAAATATATTCGCCGGAACGAGGCACGGTGGGGTCTTTGTCAGCTCCAGCCAAGGGCAACACTGGATGCAGACCATAAATGGAATGGGAAGTCTCTCTGTCAGATCACTCTCGGTCCACGGCGGAAGCCTCTTCGCTGGGACGGCCGGAGGGGTTTTTATCTCGGCCGATAGCGGAGTTTCGTGGTCCTCCGTTAATACGGGCCTTGGCAATCTCTCTGTAAACACCCTCTCGGAGGCTGAGGGTTTTCTCTATGCGGGGACCCAGAGCGGACTTTACCGCTACGATGACAATTCAAGGACATGGATCGACCGGAGCGCTGGACTCTCAGGCGCATCCGTGACGAGCGCCGTCTCAAGAGCATCTGCAGATCCGCCGATTCGGTTCTCTATACTTCGTGTCGGAACCGAGAAGGGTGGTGTCTTCGAGTCGACAAACCAGGGGGGAACCTGGTCACCGGCCGGATTGTCACAGAGAACCGTCCGAACTCTCGACTACGAAGGTGCCGGATCCGGCTTCTTCTACGCCGGCACCGACAGCGGCATGTTTTTATCAGAGTTCGCACAGGGCTACTCCGGTCCGTGGGTTGAGGCCGATTCCGGGCTTACCAACCTCGATATTACCGGGTTCACCTCGGAGGGATCCGACAGTTACTTCATCTCGACAGCAGCTGACGTCTTCCAATCAACTGATCGGGGTGCTAGCTGGAAGCAGTTCGGTCTCGCCGGGCATGCGATCCAGGGAGCCGGTCTGATCTCCGATTCCCTTCTTTACGTACCCTCACTCTCGGAAGGGGTTTTCGGAACAGACACGAGGCATGGGCCCGATTGGTATCAGTACCAGTCGGGCCTGAGGTACTATGACGCGGTCTGCTTTGCCGAATCAGGGACAGATCTATACGTCGGCACGCAGGGAAATGGTATTCTTCGTTCCACCAATAATGGTATCGAATGGAGTTCGGTAGGCGCAAGCCTCCCGAAGTCGGACGTGACGGCGCTTTGCGTCCATAACTCTCTTCTCTTCGCGGGCACAAACGGGAGCGGGATGTTCTTCACGAGCGACCGGGGGAATTCCTGGCATCCGGTGACGACAGGGCTGCCGGGAACCGCGGTCGTTACGGCAATCGCAAGTAATGGGAGCGTGCTTTACGCCGCGGACCATAGCCATATTATCCGATCCCCTGATGGTCTCAACGGCTGGACTGACATATCCCCTGATACAAACTCTGTTTACTTTCAATTCATCGCGGTGCAGAAATCGCGGATCATGGTATCTGGGTCGAGTAGGGTTTTCTATTCGACGGATCTGGGCGATACGTGGACCGAATCCGAACCTACGTCTTTTATCGAGCTCTGCGGGACCATCGTGGAAGATACACTCTACACCTCCAGTGTTTATGAATCGTCGGGGGGGTTATACGCCGTAGTTTCTCGGTCAGTGGACAGCGGCCGGACGTGGGAAGATATCGCCCAGTATGGTCAATCTTCTCCTTTGATTACATATCGTGTCACGGCTCTCCAAGCCGTCGGATCGGAGGTCTTCGCGGCCACGTTGAGCGATGGGGTCTGGAAATGGAGGCCTTCCGGGGGAGGGTGGACGCCCGAGGGTCTGACCGGGCTGAATATCGGGGCGATGTTTGCTACCGACTCCTTTCTTTATGTATCGGCCTCGAGTTCGTCCAATCGCGATGTGTGGCGTCGTCCGCTCTTCGAAATGGTGGGGGTGCTCTCGGTCGATAGAGATTCCCTCTCATTCGGCGCTATCCGTCCGGATAGTAACCTAACGAGAACCTTCCTCATTACGAATATCGGCGCCGACACACTTTTTGTTGAATCGGCCCGGTCGAGCGATCCGTCCTTTACAGTTCATCCTTTAGGGGCCGTTCTTGGTCCGACGGACTCCACGAGGTTTTTTGTTACCTTCAGCTCTCACAACCCTGGAAAAAGAACCGGTCAAATAGTATTAACTCACAGCGGTGCGGGGTTGCCTTACTCTGTGGGTCTGAGCGGCTCCGTTGTTCCTCTCGCCCTGCCCCCAGGACTTCTCTATCCCGACAGCGGAGCAACAAACCAGCAAGTAACCGTGACCCTCCGCTGGAATGCATCCTCCGGAGCCACAACTTATCATCTGGAGCTGGCGACATCCTCAACATTCAATTCAATTATTCTGGATGACACGACGTTAACAGACACCACTCGGGCCGTCAGCTCTCTTTCGAATAAGACGACATATTACTGGCGGGTTAGCTCCCGTAATTCGGTGGGAGAAAGCGGGTTCTCTGGCACCCGGTCGTTCGCTACCATTGTCGCTGTGCCGTCCGCACCTGTGCAGGCGTCACCGGGCGATAATTCGGGCGGCCTGCCGGTCGCTCTGTCTCTTGCATGGCATCCCTCTACAGATGCGGCGAGTTACACCCTCGAGTTATCGACAAATTCTGGCTTTGTTCCTCTGGTCGATAATGCTGCCCTCACCGATACGTTTCGGCTTGAGTCGGGACTTTTTAATAAGCAACAGTACTTCTGGAGGGTGAGCGCTGCAAATGTCGCCGGAACGAGCGGCTTTTCAGGGCCCTGGAGTTTTACCACGATTGTTTCACTTCCTCTCGTACCCCAATTGGTTTTTCCGCCGGACGGAGCCACCAATCTGCCAAATGCCGATTCGCTTGTGTGGACACCATCCACTGACGCCGAGACCTACCACGTCCAGCTCGCTCAGAACCCGGCCTTCACTTCTCCGGAACTCGATGATTCCACACTCACCCGCACATCACGAGCCGTCGGTGGCCTGGTCAATGACGTCTTCTATTACTGGCGTGTAAGCGCCAAGAACGCAGCGGGGACGAGCAGCTATTCCACTGCGAGAAGTTTTAGGACAATTGTCGCGATACCTGCAGATCCCTCTTTAGTTTTTCCACCCGATAACGCAACCTCGCAAGAAGCTAAGGTGGTCTTACGATGGAGCGCTTCGGCCGGCGCAACATCCTATGAGGTGGAATTGGACAAAGGCGTCACGCCGGTACGGCGAGATACAACATCCGCCGATACGCTCGGGATCAGTCGCCTCGATGTCAATACGGTGTATAACTGGTCTGTGCGGAGTAGCAACGTGGCCGGAAGTAGCCTCGCGGCAACCAGACAGTTCAGGACTCTGGACTATGCACCCACCTTCCAGAGCCTAGCCTACCAGCTCAACTTCATCTCCCACGACAGGGCCGATGAGTATACCGCTGCAGATTACCGGCTCCTCGGACTTCCCGGCACTAAGAATGAGCTCATGAGTACCTTAATTTCTCCCGCCGGCAAGCAACGCTTCGACTGGGACCTGCTATGGGATAACGGTGGTGCCGCAGATTATCTGGTCCGCTTCGACGGGAGCGGATTGTTTTTGGACTCGGTCGGACGGGGATTCTGGTTTATTAACCGACGTGATATTACCGTCCCGCAACTCAATAACCGCCCGAGCGCGCCCCTCGATTCGACATTTTCGGCTCTGATCACTCTGCACCCTGGCTGGAATATCATCACCAGCCCCTTCCCTCCTCCGAAGATCGTTTCCTGGAACGTCGTCCGGGCATTCAATGGAATCTCGGAGCCGATATGGTCGTTCGTGAATCATTTCGATTCGACGCAGTCGCTGGAACCGTACAAGGGATATTACTTTTTTAATGTGGATAACCGGCAGCTGCTCCGCATCCCGTTGGGTAATCCCCCCGGGATGGAACAGACTACCTCCGGGACGCCGGCCGGGTGGCGGGTGAATGTCTCCCTGATCGCCGGGTCGGAGATCGATCCAACGGCGGCTTTCGGTGTTTCGGGGGAAATCCTGGCGAACCCTGACAAGTATAATTTGCACAAACCCCGATCAGTGGGGGGTCTCTCGACTGTCCTTTTCAACAGGCCCTCATGGGATGGGAATTACCCTGATTTTGTCACTGATATCCGAACTGAGTTCGAGACGCTCTCAGTCTGGGAGCTTTCCGCACAGACCCGCAAGGGGCAACATTCGTTGTTGAGTTTCTCCGGTCTCAGATCGGTCCCCCCGTGGTTTAGCGTTATACTGATCGATCGCGTACGCGGCCGGTATTCGGATCTGAGGAAAGATTCCACATACGTCTTCGATGCGGTCGAACCGATCTCCCGCCTAAGTATTGCAGTCGGGAGGGATGAATGGGTGAAGAAGGAACTGGAGGGAGTCGTCCCGAGGCAGTTTTCCCTCGGCAGAAATTTTCCGAACCCGTTCAATCTGTCCACGAGCTTTTCTGTGGATATACCACAAAAATCGACAGTCGAGCTGGAAGTGTACAATGTGCTGGGGGCACGGGTGAAGACCTTGTTCCAGGGTGTGGTTGATGCCGGACGCTCCTGGTTCTCGTGGAATGCACAGGACGATCATGGCGGAACGGTCTCAAGCGGTGTGTATTTCTATCGGCTGCAGGTGGAGAAAGGCAAAATGTTTGTCGGCAGAATGGCATTGTTGAAATAGCGGATTCTGTGGGACCTAGCATGCTCGAATTGAGACAGGGATCCTGGCCTTCGAGATGGATAAGCGGCTGTTGAAAGCACCTTAATGCACATGAGTGCCCCGGACCTTCGATTGGTACCAGCGACGGGTGAAAACTGTCTTCAGGGAGAATGGGAAAGGTTTTTGCAGACCGGCATGCTCGAATCGAAGCCAGTTCTCAACAGGATGGAGAAATATCTTTTGTTGGCTTCATGCTAAATGTGGAGGAGCGTCATGGGAGCTATTATGAGTAGGCTAAGCGGAATTGTCGTGACTGTGCTCTTGTCGTGCGCTGTCTCGGATGCGCAATGGATCAAAACGTCGGGGCCGAACGGGGACAGCGTAGCCTGTTTATTAGTCAAAGATGCCAAGATCTTCGCGGGATCAAGAAAGGGAGGTGTCTTTCTATCAACTAATCAGGGTGCGAACTGGGTGAGGGTTGTTAAGGGATTGACAAATCTCGATGTCCGGGCCCTTGCGGTTCATGACGGAAGCCTTTTCGCCGGAACACGAGGAGGCGTTTTTATCTCGAGTGATGACGGGTCTTCATGGCAGCCCGTCAATTCTGGGCTGGGCAATGACTCCGTGAACACATTGTCAGAAGCTAGGCTGCCCGGATACTACTCACGAATAACGCTCTTCGCAGGAACGCAAGACGGACTGTTTGCCTATGTCGACAGCTCACGGAGTTGGGTAGACAGGAGCGGCGGATTGACGGTTAAAATTGTAACGAGCGGGGTCTCGGAAGGCTTTTCAGGTATCATCGTCCTAAGGGTGGGGACGGGGGGCGGGGGTGATTTCGTGGGCGATGGTATGGCGGGGGGGGTGCAGGCCGGGTTGAAAGGTCGGATAGTCACCGGTCTTCAGTTTGAATATGCGGGGACAGATAGTGGACTGTTTGTCCATGAATTTCGAGACTTTTCTTCCTGGAAGGCAGCAGACTCTGGCCTGACCAATTTAGGAGTAACGGGACTCGCCAACGATCCGCGAGGAAAACTCTTCATTTCGACGTCGGACGGTGTTTTCCGAACAACTGATCATGGCATAAGTTGGAGTCAATTCGGCGTAGGACTCAGCGGGCATCGAGTGGCCGGGGCTGTGGAAACATCCGGATCGATCTTGATAGCCCCCACCCTAGACGAAGGGGTTTTTGAGATGGATACGAGCCTATCTGAGAGGTGGTATCCCTCCCTCCCCGGTCTGAAATACTACGAGCCCTCGTGCTTGGCGGGATTTGGAACTGATGTGTTTGTGGGAACGCATGGCAACGGAATCCTCCACTCAAAAGCCGGGAGTGCCGACTGGGAAACCAGAGTGTATGGGCTACCAAGTTCGGATCTTTTGTCGCTTGGTGCTCTTGGGACGCTTCTTTATGCAGGCACGAATGGGAACGGGATGTATTTTTCAGGTGACAGTGGGAATTCCTGGCACGCGGTCTTGCTTGGTCCTCCAGCCGATGCTTCTGTGACAGCGATTGCCGCGAGTGGAAGTACAGTCTTCGCTGCGTTCGGAAGTCACTTACTTAGGTCTACAGATATCGGTGTCAATTGGACGGACATCTCTCCGGACACGACGTGCAAAATTGAGTCCGTCACATCACATGGATCGCGGGTCCTCGTGTCTGCATGCAATTCAGCGGCCTATGCGTCAACAGATCTGGGCGCAAGTTGGATCAGAACTATCCCTTATGGTGGGACTGCCCCTGGGTCCTGTACGGCAATAGTTGAGGACACGCTGTATTACGGATACTATGAACCTGGTGACCGGGATGATGTGGCACAAATCTACCTCTCATACAATAATGGGGCTAGATGGGACGAGATATCACGCTTACCTCCCCCTCGTATGGGATTGCGTACCCGTCATGATTACGCGCTCCTGCGAGTCGGCACAGAGGTGTTTGCAGGAACTTCTCCCAGCGGAGTATGGAAGTGGAAACCCTCGTTCAAGGGATGGGTTCAGGAGAATAGCCCCAGCCTGACCGAGCTCAATGTGAGCGCGCTGTTTGCCACAGACTCACTCCTCTACGCCTCGGCGATCTCGGATGATAGCTCCAGTCGCGGAGTTTGGCTTCGTCCTCTGAAGGAGATGATGGGTATTCTATCCTTTGACAAGAACTCGCTCCAGTGTGGTACCATTACCCCCGGCAACACGCGAAGCGTCAGCCTTTCTGCCATAAATACTGGTCTGGACACCCTGTTTATTCAATCGGTTCAGTCGACTGCTCCGGCGTTCAGTGTTACTCCTTCTAACACTTTGATTCCACCGCTGTCATCAGGAAAGTTTCTCGTTACGTTCAGCGATTCGACTCTGGGGAAGAAATCCGGCGACATCCTCTTCAAACATAACGGACCTGGGGCGCCTGCTGTTGTGGCTGTCAGAGGCTCGGTGGGGAGACTTGCATCGGCGCCTCAGCTTCTCTTGCCCGATAGCGATGCGCTCAATCAGCGGCTCCCAGTAAGACTGCAATGGGATTCATCCGCCGGTGCCCAGCTGTATCATGTGCAGCTTTCACGATCATCCATTTTCGATTCCCTCGTTCACGACGACACGGTCGGAACGACGACTTTTTCCCTCGGATCGCTCCAGAATAAGACAGAATACTTTTGGCGAGTGAGCGGCATGAATGACGCGGGGGAAGGACCCTTTTCAATCACATGGTCTTTTACGACAATTGTAGCCAAGCCGCTCACGCCGTTTGTGGCATCTCCGGAAAGCAATTTTATCAATCAACATGTCACACTGGTGTTGAAATGGCATCCTTCTCTGGATGCAGAGAAATATCACCTGCAGCTCTCGGAGCATGTCACATTCGACACCGTTCTCGTCGATACCTTCCGCCTTAACGATACCAGCCAGGCTATATCAGGCCTCAGGAACAGGACAAAATACTTTTGGCACGTGAAAGCTGCGAATATTGCAGATAGTAGTGTCTATTCCGGGCCGTGGAATTTCACGACGATCGTTTCATTGCCTCTCGTGCCCGAACTGACGTTTCCACCCGACGGCGCGACCAACCTCTCGATCGCCGATTCGCTTGTGTGGGCACCATCCACTGACGCCGAGACCTACCACGTCCAGCTCGCTCGGAACCCGGATTTCACTTCTCCGGACGTGGATGACTCCACAATCACGGGCACATCACGTGCCGTCGGTGGCCTGGTCAACGACATCTCCTACTACTGGCGTGTGAACGCAAAGAACGTAGCGGGGACGAGCAGCTATTCCGCTGCGAGAAGTTTTAGGACTATTGTTGCCATACCTGCCGTTCCCTCTCTAGTTTTTCCACCCGATAACGCAACCTCGCAAGAAGCGACCGTTGTCTTACGATGGAACCCTTCATCTGGCGCTACATCCTCTGTGGTGGAATTGGACAAAGGCGTCACGCGGGTTCTGCTTGATACACTATTCTCCGATTCACTTGTGATCAGTCACCTCGATGTCAATACGGTGTATAACTGGTCTGTGCGGAGTAGAAATGTGGCCGGAACTAGCCTCGCCGCAACCAGACAGTTCAAGACTCTGGACTATGACTCCACTTTCGCGAGCCAACCCCAGGAGCTGGATTTTGCTTCTCACCCAAGGGCCAAAGATTACAAGGCTACCGAGTACAAGCTGTTTGGCCTTCCGGGGTCAGAGAATGAATTGATGAGAACGATAATCTCTCCAACTGGGACGCAGGGACTCGACTGGGACCTCCTATGGGATAACGGCGGTCCCGATTCAAATCACCTCGTCCGATACGACGGATCGGATAATAGGTTTAGAGACTCGGTCGGAAGGGGATTCTGGATTATCAACAAAGGCAACTTCATGGTCCATCAACGCCCCAACCGGATCAGCGCACAACTTGATTGGAGCTTTTGCGCGCAGATCGCACTGCACCCGGGATGGAATATTATTACAAGTCCATTTCAAAAAACAGTTTCATGGAAAGTTGTGCAGGCGTTCAACGGGGGTATTGGCGAACATCTGTGGACGTTTGCCGGTGGCTTCGATAAAACTCAATTGCTGGAGCCTTACAAGGGGTATTATTTTTATAATAGCGCCGGTCGTCCGATCCTCAGGATTCCACTGGGAAATCCCCCGTTGCCGCAGCTCGTCCAGCCAGTGCCTGCTGTATGGGAGGTTCACATCATTCTGACCACGGGGCATGAAGTGGATAGGACTGCGTCTTTCGGCGTATCCCCCGGGTCGGTCTCGGATCCAGATCATTTCGATCTTCATAAACCCCGTGCCGTGGGAGCCATAGCTTCAGTCTACTTCAGCAGACCGTCATGGAACGGGGATTTCACGGACTTTGCCACCGATTTTCGCACGGAATTTGATTCGATATCGGTCTGGGAAATCCTCGTGCAGACACGGAAAAATGAACAAGCTCGTTTATGTTTTTCTGGTCTTGAATCAGTTCCACCATGGTTCAAAGTATTATTGATCGATCAAGAACGAGGGAAGTACGTCGATTTGAGGATGGATTCTGCGTATGCATTCGGTGCAGTTCATGAATTGTCGCGGATGCGGATTGCGGTAGGGAGGGATGAGTTCGTCGGGAAAGAGCTCAGCGGAGTCGTTCCGAGGGAATTTTCGCTCGGGAGGAATTTCCCTAACCCATTCAATCTTTCCACGACTATCTCTGTCGATGTGCCTTACAAGCACACGATCGAGCTGAATGTGTACAACGTTCTGGGCGATCTCGTTAAGACAATATTTCAAGGCACCGTCGAACCGGGGCGCTATTGGTATTCATGGGATTCTCGCGATAATTATGGGGAAATAGTCCCGAGCGGTGTCTATTTTTATCGGCTGAGGACGGAGAATGGAAGGATGTTCTCAGGGAAAATGGTTTTGATTAAATAAGGAGGTTCTATGAGGTCACTCACTTTCTTCTGTTTATTTGCACTCTTCCTTGCTTCCGGCATCCTGAAAGGGCAGGAGAAGTACCCCGCGGACAATGTTCATTTCCACCTCTCGGGAGATAAAGTCGTTGTTACATTCGATCTGCTTCTCCCCCCCGGGGATGACTACACAGTCAGGCTATCACTTCAACGCTCGAGCTCGGACACCTTTCGATTAGTTCCTTCACATGTCGAAGGCGATGTGGGTAAGGGAATAACTTCGGGCGGGGGGAAGAAAATCATCTGGGACATCATGAAAGAGTACCCCGAAGGTATTGAGGGCTCTGATTTCTACTTTGTAGTCACGGCTGAACGGAACTCCGGCGGTTTGCCAACGTGGGTCTGGCTGGCGGGAGGGGGTGCCGCTGCCGCGCTTATTCCATTGTTGCTACATCACCCGGCCGACAACGGGGGAACTCTCACCCAGACGCAGGATAC
Organism: uncultured Chlorobiaceae bacterium; assembly: GCA_964410105.1. Lineage (GTDB taxonomy): Bacteria > Bacteroidota > Ignavibacteria > UBA10030 > SZUA-254 > CAYPFY01. The sequence continues at coordinate 14,352 of CAYPFY010000025.1, read as the reverse complement.
CGGTTTTCCGCTGCCTGGAGGGAGGCCGCAAAAACCATGATCACACTAACCGTGGATTGTAGAAGGAAGGTCGTGCCCTGTTCGAGCCTCCTCGTTACTATTTCATTGATCCTGGTGAGCTCCTTTCGTTTTTGCATGGCCCAGTCTATTCCGGGATCAAGCAATGTCGGCGAACTCATCCCGCCAAGGGTGGATGTCGATGTCGACATCCCCGCGGGAAAGTGGGCGGCGGATCAGGACCCCTCGGAAGATGCCGTTGCCGTTGTGATCGGGATTTCACAATACAGAAACGTTCCCTCGGTCGATTTCGCGAGACGCGATGCCGAGTCGATGAAAGGGTATCTCATTAAAATGTTCGGATGTAAGGACGAACGGGTTATCACCGTGGAGGATGGGAATGCGACGCTCGCCGGTCTGAAAAGCGTGATCGAGGAACAGCTTCCGAATTACGTCCATCCTGGGAAATCGGACGTGTTCGTCTATTACAGTGGCCACGGCGTCCCGGATCTTGGGTCGAAAGAACCCTACTTTGTGCCGTACGATTGCGACCCCAATTATCCTAAATCGACGGGCTACAGCGTACGCCTGCTGTACGATCGGCTCGCAAGCCTGAATGCGCGTAGCGTCACGGTAATTATTGATGCATGTTTCAGCGGGAATTACGATGGAGGCACTCTGATTTCGAAGGCGAGCCCCATCGGGATCAGAGTCGACAACCCCGTAGCCGCGCTCGACGAGGGAGTGGTCTTTACCTCCTCAAGCGCCCAGCAACTTGCAAACTGGTATCCGAAGAAAAGGCATGGGCTGTTCACGTACTTTTTTCTGAAGGGCCTGAGAGGGGACGCGGATGCCAATGGCAACCATGAGATTACCGCGGGGGAGATGGACGACTATCTTGCCAAACATGTGCCGGAGGAAGCTCGATCCCGGAACAGGGCGCAAACCCCTCAAATCTTCGGTCACGGTTCGCGCGTGCTGGTCCGGTACTGATCGCTTGCCGGGGGGGGCTTATCGCAAGTTGACTCTTGCGGGGGAATTGCCTATTATTAATGAAATTTTTCAGGCGTTCATCCCGTCATGAATTCAACATATTCACTGGCCGTTGACTCACGAGCCGGGTTCGCCTCCGAAGGTCTGTGGCTGCGCAGCAAGGCCTGGGATCTTACCTTCATTAGCCTCAGCGCTGCTCTTGTCTCCGTTCCGATTCTCACCTTCCTCTTCGCCAACGAGGCAACCCCGACGATCAATAAGCTCCTGACCTCGCTCGGGATAAGTTTCGTGTGGGACGCCGACGCAAGCCGCAATCTCGTCAACGGGATCATCGCTCTTTTCATCGGCGGCCCGCATATGTACGCGACCTATACGCGTACCGCCCTCGATAAGAACTTTTCCCGCGAACATAAGCTTCTTCTGGTCGCGTCGCTCCTTATCCCCGTCGCGGTCATCTACCTGGGCGTCAATTATTTTCAGGTTTTGATCACCTTTTTCTTCTTCTGGGCCTCCGTTCACATCATTCACCAGGCCGCTTTCATTGTCGACTGCTACAATAAGCGGATGCCCCGGAGAATCCCCTGGTCCTCGCGGTTGATCGATTACGCGGTTCTCTTTTCCGCGCTTTACCCGATTGCCACTTATAAGTTTATCCATGAGGATTTCTATATCGGGTCCAACAAGATCCTTTACCCCGATTTCCTGAAGTCCGACTATATTTTTTACATGGTGACGGCCTTTTTCGTCGGCTCCGTGATTCTGTTCGTCGCCAAGACCGTTCAGGAGATCCGCTCGGGAACGCCGCATTATCCGAAAATAATCCTGATCTCGCTCACCGGGCTGGTCGCATTCTTCATTCCCGCTTTCCCCAATCTGGACGTGGCCTTCCAGGGCTTCAATACCTGGCATTCGTTCCAGTACCTCGGGCTAACCTACTATATCAACCGTCTGCGCCACGAGAGGGGAGAGATAAGCACGAAGTTTATCGACAAGATGTCAGAGGATGGCCGCACTTGGCGCTACTATTTCTTTAACGTGGGCCTTACAGGATGCGCGGTGGCCGTCATCGGTCTCCTTATATACCTGAGCCCAACGCTCGGACTTTCGTTCGACCAGTGCTATTATATCGTCGTCCTCTCCTTCCTGCTGATGCACTACCTCCACGACCACCTGCTTTTCACGAAGTCGGAAGAGATTCTGCTCCAGTAGCAAAAGCCCGCCGCCGCTTGAACGGCATCAAGATTTTCGACAAGAGTTTTTTCCGAAGCATTTTCGTCCGGATTGAACGCTTTTCCCAAGAGGCCGGCTCAACATGGGCTCTCTTCGTCATCTCAATCATCGAAGCGTCTCTCTTTCCGCTCTCGGTCGATGTTCCTCTGATAGCCTTCAGTACTCTAGCCCCGAAAAAGTCCATTACGCTAGGCCTGATCGCGGCCGCGGGCTCATTCCTCGGAGGTTTCGGCGGGTATTACGCGGGCCTCGCTCTTTTTGATTCGCTCGCCAGCCCGCTGCTGCATTTCTACGGCATGGCGCAGAGGTTCGATACGCTGCTCTCTCTCTATCACCACCACGGCATTACGACGCTGATCCTTTCGGGGTTTACTCCCATTCCCTATGTGTCATTTACGTACGCCGCCGGCTTTCACCATACGCTCGATCTCCCGACGCTCGCCATCGGGGCCATCATCGGACGGTTTCTCCGGTTTGCCCCTATCGGCCTGCTTCTCCATTTCGTGGGGCCAAAGGCAAAGATTCTGGTCGAAAGGTTTTTCGGCATAGTTTTTCTGGCGTTCGTGCTCGGAGCGGCCGTGCTTCTTGTGGTGTGGCTCGCATGAAACGCGTTGTCAGCCTCGCACGGGCTTTGTCCAAGCTCGGCCACTGCTCCCGCACTCAGGCTGTGGATCTGATCCGCGCGGGAAGGGTCAGCATCAACGGAAGAGTTTGCCGCTCGGCATCCTTTCGCTGTGATCCCTCGGCAGATAAGATCTCCCTCGACGGTCACGCGGTCCGCGCACAGAAATTCATCTACCTCGCCCTGCATAAACCGGCCGGTGTCGTCACGACCCGTTCCGATGAGCTCGGAAGGAAGACCGTCTATGATCTCATCGGCCGGGAGAAATGGGTCTTTCCGGTCGGCCGGCTCGACGGGGATTCCTCAGGTCTCCTCCTTCTGACGAACGACAACCGGCTCGGGGAATTCTTGACGAATCCCCTCTCGAAGTGTCCGAAAACCTATCGGGTCCGGCTGGATCGTGAATTTCAGAAAAAAGATGCCGCCCAATTATCCTCAATGGTATTAGACGGCGTTCGGCTTCGCCCCGCGTCAGTCCGCACCTTGGATGCCTTGACAATTGAAATGACCATCGTGGAGGGGAAGAACAGGCAGATCCGTCGCATGCTGTCTGAGCTAAATTACTCGGTCGTCTCGCTCGTGAGAACCCGAATCGGTCCCCTCGGACTTGGTACGCTCCGCCCGGGTGAGTTTCGCCCGCTCCGGGCCCAGGAGCTGGATTCCCTTACATCAATGGGAGGTGAATCATGGCGCTAATCTATTCGAAAATGGTGGAAGTCTGCATCTTTACGAGGAAGAAAGGGATTCCAACTTATCTACTTCTCCACCGGTCGAAGGAGGAGAAGGTTTACCCGAATCTCTGGCAGTACGTGACCGGCTCGATCGAGGGGTCGGAAAAAGCCTTCGAAACTGCCCGGCGCGAGGTCTTGGAGGAGACCGGGCTGAAACCAATCGCTCTCCGGGCCGTACCCCATATCAGTTCATTCTACGACCCCGGATGGGATACGGTGAACCTCCTCCCCCTTTTCGCGGCTGAAGTCGAAAAAAAGGAGGACCCTGTCCTTTCATCCGAACATTATGAATTTGGGTGGTTTTCGTACAAAAAGGCGCAGCACATGCTTGTCTGGCCCTCTCACAGGGAAGGGCTCCGCGTCGTCCATGAGTATATCGCCAGGGGCGAATCTGCCGGCTTTATCCAAAATCTTTAAAAAAGTGTCAACCATTTGAGCCCATCATGAGTCTAAAGCTGTGGAAAGGAGATTCTTCTATGCGTACTCTTCGCTTTGTCCTGCTCCTCACAGTCCTGGCCGCCGCCATCGGGTGCGCCCGGCCCTCGCGGTATTACAGTGAAAGACGGGCCTACCTCGGCGTTCAGCTGAAGGATATTTCTCACTCGATGAAGGAGCGGCTGAAACTTTCTACCGATAAAGGCGCCTACGTCGATCAGGTGGTGGAGGATAGTCCGGCCGATAAGGCAGGAATTAAGGAAGAGGACGTGATTGTCCGCTTCGATGGCAAGACCATCGAAGACAGTGACGATCTCATCACCGCCGTGCACCGAACTCCCCCAAAAACCGATGTGAAGATCGATTTAGTTCGAAATTCCGAGAAGAAGACTCTCACGGCGACGCTCGGACGTGTGCGGGCGCCCGAGGCATTTTCTTTCAGAATGCCGAGTATGCCCTCGCTTCCACGGCGTCCGTTTCAATTTCACTTCTATTCCAGCAATTCTAGCTACGGTCTCGAACTCGAATCCCTTTCCAGCCAGCTCTCCGACTACTTCGAAGCCTCCGGGTTACTTGTGGCCAGCGTGGAATCCGGCAGCCGCGCAGACAAGGCCGGCTTTAAGGCAGGTGACGTTGTCACCAAAGTCAACGGCCATAAGATACATGAAATGAGCGATTTTCACGATGAACTCTCCGAAAGCCGGGACAGCGTCGCACAGATCGAGGTGGTCCGGAAGGGCAAAACACTCACCCTCTCAATGAAAGTCCCCTCCGAGGAAGATGATGATTATTCCATCACGATCCCTCGCCACGAGCACTCCATGAAAGGAAGGCTTGAAAGGTTACGGGAGAGGATAAATTCCCTCGAGGAACGAATACGGGAGAAAATCGGGCGGATTCAGTCCAGTCTGAAGTCGAGGCTTTTCAGCCTCTGATCCGGCCCTCCTGAGCTTTTCCCGTGGGCTCACCGCCCCCCGGTGAGGCCACAAGCTATCCCTTCCGGGATTTGCACTTGCCTGAAATTTTGGTGATATTCCCCTAAATCATCGCACCCCCGTCCCATTCACTATGAAGTTCCTGGTTTGCCTGGCTCTCGCCTGTGCGCAGAGCTTCGGGCAGATTTCCGATTCTACCTACCCGGCAGTCGCCCGCCGTATTGTCGCCTCCGGCCTCAAATCCTGCAAGGCCTTTGAAATTCTCCGCGAGCTCAGCGTCGGAATCGGTCCCCGCCTGAGCGGATCCGCCGCTGCGGCGAAAGCAGTCGCCTGGGGAAAAAAAACCATGGAGGATCTTGGCTTCCAGAATGTAAGGCTCGAACCGGTAACGGTTCCCCACTGGGTACGCGGTACGACGGAGGAGGCGACTCTCATTCTTCCGCGCGGGAAGAAGATCCGTCTGAATGTCTGCGCACTCGGCGGGAGCGTCGGCACTCCGGCCCGTGGAATCACAGCCGAAGTTGTTGAGGTAAAATCGTTTGATGAGCTTCGCTCGCTTGGGGACGCGGTAAAGGGGAAAATCGTCTTTTTCAACAGGCCGATGGATCCCACAAAATTCAGTACGTTTGAGGCCTACGGAGGAGCCGTCGAGCAGCGCGGGAGCGGGGCCGTCGCAGCCGCCAAGGCCGGGGCACTCGCAGCCCTGGTGCGCTCGATGACGACTCGTCTCGATAAAAGTCCGCATACCGGGGCAATGCGCTACGTGGACTCCCTCCCGAAAGTACCTGCGGCCGCCATCAGCACCATTGATGCCAATCTGCTCGACAGTGTTCTTGCGGTGCACTCGGTGGTGACCGCCCGTCTGAATCTCTCCTGCGAGACGCTTCCTGATGTGGAGTCTGCCAATGTCGTCGGTGAGCTAAAGGGCACGGAAAAACCGGAGGAGGTGATTGTTATCGGCGGGCACCTCGACAGCTGGGATAAGGGCCGCGGGGCACACGATGATGGAGCTGGCTGCTCGCAATCTCTGGAAGCTCTCAGAATTCTGAAGGAGCTGGGACTGGCTCCCCGCCGCACGATCCGCGCCGTACTCTTCATGAACGAGGAGAACGGCCTGCGAGGAGGTCAGGGCTACGCGAAAATGGACCGGCCGGGTGAAAAACATATCGCAGCCTTTGAAACCGACGCCGGGGGCTTCTCCCCCCGCGGTTTTGCCATCACCGCCGATTCGGTCTCTTTCGATAAGATCGCCCGCTGGTCTTCGCTTCTGGAACCGATCGACGCCAATAACTTCACTAGGGGGGGAGGGGGCGCCGACATCTCCGAGCTCGGGAAGAAGGGGGTGCCGACGATAGGGCTCCGCGTCGACGGCCAGAAGTACTTTGACTACCACCACTCAGAAAATGATACTATCGACAAGGTAAACGAGCGGGAGCTCGAGCTGGGGGCTATTGCCCTGGCCGTCGTCTCCTATGTTCTCGCACAGGAAGGGATTTAACCATCATCACGAGGTGCTTATGAAATACTTGTTCCCGGTTTTTGCCGCTTTATTCATAGTGTCCTCCCTGCAAGCCCAGACGAAATCTGAACAGTTCGATTCCGCCGCCGTCGCTCAGATCAAGGACGAGGGGATGAACCGCTCGCAGGTGATGGATATCCTCAGCTATCTCTCCGATGTCTACGGGCCCCGTCTGACAGGCTCCCCCGGCTTTAAGGCGGCTGCCGAGTGGGCCCGCGACAAACTTACCGCGATGGGCCTTTCCAACGCCCACCTCGAATCCTGGGGTCCGTTCGGACGGGGATGGCAGCTGAAGCATTTTTCGGCCAATGTCATAGGCCGCCAGACCTTTCCGCTGATTGCCTATCCGAAGGCCTGGACCCCCGGCACGGACGGGTCTGTCACCGCCGATTTCCTCTACTTCGACGCGACAACCGATAGCGCTGTTGAAACTTTTCGCGGCAAACTGAAGGGGAAGTTTGTACTTCTCACAGAGCCGCGGGAGCTGAAGGCCCATTTCACGCCCGAGGCGTCCCGTGATGCCGACTCGACATTGCTTAACTATGCTAATGCGGATCTTCCCGCAGCGAGGGGCGGGCGCCGGTTTGGTTTCAACGCGTCCCCTGACATGAAGAGGCGCGCCCTGGTCGATTTTCATAAACTTGAGATGTGCCAGAAGGAAGGGGCCGCAGGTGTTCTTACGATATCGCGCGGAGACGGAGGAAACATTTTTGTGCAGCAGGCGAGCATCCCCGTCCACCCCGATACGCCTTTCGTTCGCAGGGTAAGTGTCTATGATCCGAAGGCCCCGAAGATTCCTTTGCAGCTCGCGGTCGGTGCCGAACATTATAACCGCCTCGTGCGCATGATCCAGAAGGGTGAACATCCGAAACTTCAGCTCGATCTCGGTGTGAATTTCTATAAAGTCGATTCCGGTTACAACGTGGTTGCCGAACTCCCAGGGTCCGATCTCAAGGATGAAATTGTGATGGTCGGCGGGCACTTCGATTCATGGCACGGCGGCACGGGCGCCACCGACGACGGCACCGGGTCCGCAGTCTCCATGGAGGCGATACGGATCCTGAAAGCTTCCGGCATGAAGCCGCGCCGCACGGTTCGCGTCGCTCTCTGGGGAGGCGAGGAGGAGGGTTTGCTTGGTTCGGAGGCGTATGTGAAACAGCATTTCGGCGAGCGGGAATCTTCCCCCGATGGCGGCCCCCCGGGCCCGATCAAGTATAAGGCGGATGCGGAGAAGTTTTCAGCCTATTTCAATAATGACAACGGAACGGGTAAGGTCCGAGGCGTCTATATGCAGGGCAATGAGTTTGTGAGGCCGATCTTCCGCTCCTGGCTCAAGGCGTTCAGGGATATGGATGCAAATACTCTGTCCCTTTCGAATACCGGAGGGACAGACCACCTCTCATTCGACGCCATAAATTTGCCCGGCTTTCAGTTCATTCAGGATCAGATCGAATACGATACGAGAACCCATCATTCGACGATGGATGTCTACGACAGGGCACAGCCGGAGGATCTGAAACAGGCTTCGGTCATCATGGCGGCGTTTGCCTACAACGCGGCGATGAGAGACGAGAAATTTCCACGGAAAGTCGTGCCCCCGGCACAAACCGCCACCGGGAGCCGGTGACCTAGGGGAAATTTCCCCGGGCTAGCGGGAATTTTCGCAGGCGGGGGTGGGCCAATCTGCATGCCGCAATCCTTCTTTGCGGTGAGGAGAATGCATATGAAAAAAACCTCGCTTCGCGCGGTCCTGACGATGGTCCTGCTTTCATCGGCCCTTAATGCGCAATGGTCGCATAACCCTACCATAAATACGCCTGTGGTCAACGTTCCGGGTACCCAGACCGACCCCTCGATGGCGAGCGACGGCGCGGGAGGGATGATCATCGCCTGGTCCGATTACCGCAACGGCTCCTGGGATATCTATACCCAGCACCTCAACGCAGCGGGGGTCGCTCTCTGGAAATCCAATGGAATTCCGATATGCACCGCCGCGGGAACCCAGTACCTCCCCGCTGTCGTCTCGGATGGAGCTGGAGGAGCCGTTATTGCCTGGGGAGACTTCACCGGAAGCGGAAACATTTATGCCCAGCGCGTCGATGCCGACGGGAGCATCCATGCCGGATGGGCTCCGAACGGGGTTCCTATGACTGCGGCGGCGTCAGTAACGTCCATAATCTACCCGTTCATCGTGAGTGCGAGCGACGGTGCGGGTGGCGCCATAGTAGCATGGGAGGATGACCGTGATTTCGGCACGACCGACTATGACATTTATGCTCAGCATATCGACGGGAACGGCACGATTCACGCCGGATGGGCTGCGAATGGCGTGCCAATCTCCACGGCCGCGGCGGCGCAGTTCCTTCGAGCAATAGCCAGCGACGGCGCGGGGGGCGCTATCATAACATGGCAGGATGACCGCGGGGGTGTTGATTACGACGTCTATGCCCAGCGTATTGACGGTAACGGCGCTATCCATTCCGGATGGACGACGGACGGCAATGCCATTTGCACTGCGGTGGGTCAGCAGACTAATCCGCAGATTGCGCCCGATGGGTCCGGAGGAGCCGTCATCACCTGGTCGGATATCCGCGGGGGGGTCGATTTCGACATCTATGCGCAGCGTATCGACGGCAACGGCGCCATCCATTCCGGATGGACGACGGACGGCAATGCCCTCTGCACCGCCTCCGGCTCTCAGCTGCGGGCGCATCTGATCAGCGATGGTGCGGGGGGTGCGATCGTTACCTGGATGGATGGACGTGTGGACGACGATATTTATGCGCAGCATATAGACGGCAACGGAGCCATCCACGGCGGCTGGCCCGCTAACGGCGCTGCCGTCTCCACGGCGGGAGACCTCCAGCAGTATCCTTCCATCATCAGCGACGGAGCCGGGGGCGCGATAATGTCCTGGACCGACCACCGCAGCGGAACCGACCTCGATATTTATGCTGGGCGCATCGACGCCGGCGGGAGCATTCACAGCGGATGGGTATCGAACGGCACGGCGGTTTGTACGGCGGCGCACGATCAGTTTGCCCCGACCGTCATGGCGGACGACGGCCAGAACGGCGCGATCATCGCCTGGATTGATACGCGCGGGCTTCCGGCCGATACGGACTACCACGTTTACACTCAAAGAATACTCGCCGACGGAACGCTTCCGACGACGATCAGCGGGTTGGCGTTTGACGATTTGAATGGCAACGGCTCCAAGGATCTGGCAGACACGGCGGCTCCCGGGTGGAAGATTTATCTGTTCAGGCCGCAGACGGTTAAGCAGGATTCCGCCGTAACCTCGATCAATGGCGTCTTTGCCTTTACGAACCTCACGACTGGGACTTATTACCTGGCGGAAGCACATCAACCCGGGTGGACCGAGACGCACCCGGTCAGCCCGGACACTTTCACCGTGGTTTATCAGCACGACAGTGCGGATGTGCCGGGAAAGAATTTCGGCAACACATACGGGGAACTTTATGTGGGCTCCTCGGGAGGCAACTGGTCGAATCCGGCCAACTGGTTAGGAACCCATGTTCCCGGTCCCGCGGACCCGGCCGTCATCCGGACGACGGTCACCGTCGACGGCCTGCCCAGTGATTCCATCCGGTCGCTGATTGTGCCGCCAGGCGGCACGCTCAATTTCACGGCCGGTTCCCCCCTCATCAAGGTTCGCGACAGCATCCGGATCGATCCTGGAAGTGTGATTCACTACCCTGGCAGCGAAGCGGGACCCAGGGCCCCTCTGGCGGCTGCCGCCTATGTCATGAAGTGTTACGGGAACTGGATTAATTATGGAACGTTCGTGCCTGGCATCTCCCGCGTGATTTTTCCGGCCTCGGGATCAAACATCGGAGGCCCGACGACATTCTATGACCTTGAAATCTCGGGTCCCCTGGCCACAATCTCCGACAATAAGACGGTTACCGATACCCTCCTGCTCCACTACGGGGTGACTCCCGGTCTGCTCGACACCGTCTTCATCACTAACCCGGCCTATACGGCCATCAAAGACACAGGCAGAATCTTTCGGGGGAGCGTTAAACGGGCCATCACGCAGGGAGAGACGAATCTCTATCGATTCGAGAGTGCGCAGTCGTATCTTCAGTTCGACGGCACCGGCACCTACCCGACCGCTTTTACGATGACGGCTCTTCCGGCTACCACTCCCCCAACCTCGAACCTGAAATGGCTCTTGGTCGGGGGAACTCCGAACCCCGCCGGCAACTATGTGACCGTGGATTCGGTGAAAAGTTTTTCAAAATGGGTCATCGGGATTCCCGGCAGCGAGGCTCTGCCGAAGAGTGCGGGCGAGGAGGCCATATCGACATCGGAGTTCGGAACGCCGGAAGTTTTACGGGAATACGTCCTTAAACCCGAGGGGGGAAGCGGGTTCCGCTCACGGCTGGAACTCTGGTACAAACAGTCCGAAGTTCTTCCCGCACAGGATGAAACTCAATTTCAGCTCCTTCGCGGGCCTCTCTTGATCGACACCGTGCAGGCTCACTGGAATATGGTCTCCGTCCCTCTGGTGCCCGAGGTGACGAAGAAGGATTCGCTCTTTCCGACCGCCACATCGGCTGCGTTCAGTTTTTCGGGTGCATACACTATTCATCAGGATCTCGGATTCGGTCAGGGGTACTGGCTCAAGTTCCCGTCCAAGCAGGCAGTGAGGATTCTGGGCGGGGAACGACATTCGAGCAGCACGTCCCTCTCACCGGGATGGAATATGATCGGAGTTCCAACCTTTGCATCCAGGGCGGCGTCCGCAACGACAACTCCTCCGGGAATCATATCAAGCCAGATCTTCGGCTATAAAAGCGGCTACAGCATCGCCGACACACTCAGACCTCTCCGCGCTTACTGGGTGAAGGCGACAACTTCTGGTCAGATTCTGATTACAGATACTTCAGGCCTTTTGCCCAAGACGTCGCCTTCCCTGGACGAGGAGTTCAGCCGTCTTATCGTCAGCGATCATGAGGGGAATTCCTCAAAACTGTACTTCGCGACTCAAGGAAAAATTGACAGGAATCTGTACGAGCTTCCTCCCGTGCCTCCCGACGAAGCATTCGATGCTCGATTCGGCACCGGGACGATGCTTGAAACTGCCGACCCTCGCCAGGTGAGGGATATCCCCCTTGAAATCTCTGCACTGGCCTACCCATTGAAGATTTCCTGGCAGCTTGTCGGAAATGCGTCTGCATCGCTGATCGTCGAGAATTCGGAAGTACACCTTCGCACCCGTGGAGGAGAGATTTCGCTAAAATCTCCCGGGACATCCGTGCGGCTCAGGCTCGCACCCTCATCACTCAATGTGACGCTTCCGGGATCTTACTCCCTGGAGCAGAATTATCCAAACCCGTTCAATCCGACTACCCTGATCCCGTATGAGCTTCCGGAGCAAAGTCGCGTGACGCTGACAATCTACGATCTCCTGGGGCAGCGTGTGAAGACCCTCGTTGACGAGGTGGAGGTTGGAGGGTCAAGGACAGCAGAGTGGCGCGGGACGAATGATGCGGGGCACCTGCTCGCATCAGGGGTTTACTTTTATCGCATGGAGGCGAGGAGTGTGGATGGAAGCAAGGTTTTTGTGAAGACACGGCACATGCTGCTAGTGCGGTAGAGGGTCTCTCGATATGATGCGCAGGGAAATCGAATTCGAGGCAATCGGGGCAGTCTCTGAGAGGAGAATTCTCATGAAGAATACCATGCTTATGGCGGCCCTCATCACGGTTGTGCTTTCCTCGAACCTGAGTGCCCAGTGGTCGCACAGTCAGTTTACCAATGCGCCTGTGGTCAACGTTCCGGGACTCCAGCACACGCGCGCTATGGTGAGCGACGGCTCGAAAGGGATGATCATCGCCTGGACCGATAGGCGTGGCAGCTCCTCTGATATCTATGCCCAGCGCTTCAATTCGGCGGGGGTCGCCCTCTGGAAAGCCAACGGAATTCCGATATGCACAGCGACAGGAGAGCAGTATTCTCCTGATGTCGTCCCGGATGGAGCCGGAGGAGCCGTTATTGCCTGGGCAGATTTTCGCGGAAGCGGAAACATCTATGCCCAGCGCGTCGATGCCAACGGGAGCGTCCATGCGGGATGGACGCCGAACGGGGTTCCCATGGCGACGGCGCCAGTCCCGACAATCATTACATTCATCGCCAGCGACGGTGCGGGGGGTGCCATCGTCGCATGGGGTGATAGCCGTGATTTAGGCACAACGGGGAATGACATTTATGCCCAGCATATCGACGGGGACGGGACGATTCACTCCGGATGGGCTGCGAACGGAATCCCCGTCTGCACAGCCGCGTCGGATCAGTACCTTACAGCAATAGCCAGCGACGGTGCGGGGGGTGCCATAGCAGCATGGGAGGATTACCGTGATGGCGCCACGACGGAGTATGATATTTATGCCCAGCGTATCGACGCGGGCGGAACGATTCACTCCGGATGGCCGGCTAACGGCATGGCGGTCTGCACCGCGGTGAATCAGCAGTATATTCCGCAGATTGTGTCCGATGGATCGGGGGGAGCGGTCATCGCCTGGGAGGATTACCGCGGGGGGGTCGACTACGACATCTATGCCCAGCGTATCGATGGTAACGGTTCCGTCCATTCCGGATGGACGACGGACGGCAATGCCCTCTGCACCGCGTCTGGCGACCAGGTGGTTCCGTATCTGATCAGCGACGGGTCGGGGGGTGCTATTGTCACGTGGATGGATGGACGCGTGGACGATAATATTTATGCGCAGCGCATCGATGGCAATGGAGCCATCCACAGCGGCTGGCCCTCCAACGGCGCCGCCGTCTCGACGGCCGCAGACGTGCAACAGTATCCTTCTATCATCAGCGACGGAGCCGGGGGCGCGATCATCTCCTGGGGCGACCGCCGCAGCGGAACTAACTACGATATCTATGCCGGGCGCATCGACGCCGGCGGGAGCATTCACAGCGGATGGGTGACGAATGGCAAGGCGGTTAGTACGGCGGCGCACGATCAGCTTGCCCCAACCGTCATGGCCGGGGACGGCCAGAACGGCGCGATCATCGCATGGGATGATTGGCGCGGGCTTCCGGCTGATACGGACAGACACGTCTACGCCCAAAGGATCCTCGCGGACGGGACGCTCCCCACAACGATCAGCGGAGTAGCATATGACGATCTGGACGCGAACGGAGTGAATAGCTTTCCCGATACGACGATGCCGGGATGGAAGGTCTATCTCTTCAAACCGCAGGGGGTGAAACAGGATTCTGCAGTCACCTCCATCAACGGAATCTACGCTTTTACGAATCTTTCCAGCGGGACATACTTTCTCGCCGAATCGCTCAAGCCCGGGTGGTTAAAGATCCACCCGGTCAGTCCGGACACTTTCACAGTCATCTATGGATACGACAGCACCGATGAAGTTCTTCGGGACTTCGGCAACACTGTCGGATACCCCTACACAGGCTCCTCGGGGGGGAACTGGTCCACCCCCGGGAACTGGGCCGCCAATCACGTTCCCCAGGCCCAGGACGAGCCCGTCATCCGGACGACAGTGAATGTGGACGCCCTCCCGAGCGATTCGATCCGGGCGTTGATAGTCTCTTCCGGTGGGACCCTGAATTTTACGGCCGGGGCGCCTTTGATTGCCATCCGCGACAGCGTGAGGATCGAGCTGGGAGGGTCGATCCATTATCCCAGTAGCGGGGCGAGTCCACGAGCACCCCTGGCGGCAACTGCCCCTGTTTATACGCTCAACTGCTACGGGGATTGGATAAACCAGGGGACTTTCGATCCTGGGATTTCCCGCGTAATTTTTCCTTCCTCGGGATCAAACATCGGCGGCCCGACGACATTCTATGACCTTGAAATCTCGGGTCCCCTGGCCACAATCTCCG
>CAYPFY010000024.1:0-52726 GCA_964410105.1 uncultured Chlorobiaceae bacterium | reverse complement strand
TACGGACGACCGATTCGGCGTTTGTGCCGCAGGAGTGGTTCTTCGAGCTGCGGTCGTATGTGTTCCCGACCCCGGCTGTGTTCGATAATTTCACCGTGACAACAAAAGCCTCGGTGGCCTCGGCAACTTCGCACAAAGCGCTCCCCGAAGCCGCTCCCGTGCCGACGGAGTTTTCTCTCGAACAGAACTATCCTAATCCATTCAACCCCTCAACCTCTATATCGTTCAGCATCCCGGAGGAATCTCACGTGAGACTCCAGGTCTTTACGGTGCTCGGACAACTGGTAGAAACACTCCTCGATGAGGATAAAGCCCCGGGGCGATATTCCGTTTTCTGGGATGCGAGCAAGAAACCGAGCGGTTTCTATGTGTACCGGATGGTTGCAGGAAAGTTTGTTCAGATCAGAAAGACTCTTCTTCTGAAATAGTATTAAGCCTACCGAGGGGAGGTAATCTTTCCCCCAATCGCACGAGCTGAAAGGGCCTACCTTCTGCCCCGTTCGACCTACTACGCCTCTTCCTTTCGCCGAATTTGGAAATTCTGAAAACCCTGCTTTCTTGGGCGAAACCAAAGTCCTCGAACCTTTCGCGATGCCCGTAATTGACATGCCGGAATTTCTCCACAACTCCAGGAATGTGACGATCCTGAGGAATTCATTCCTCGGTGCCACCATTCTGATTGTTGCATTGAGACTCTTCACCGGGGTTGACGATGCCCCATTCCACGGCGACGAGGCGGGGTGGACGGCGGCCGGATACTATTACTTTCACCTGATGTTTATCGATCACGACGTGAGTCCGGCAAGTTGGAACCGAAGAGATTTCCACGAATTCGGGATTCTAAGCCTGCCAGTCGGGAAGTATCTCATCGGATTGGCCATGCACATCGTCCTGCCGAAGGGTCAGTACGTGTATCACTACGATTTTTCAAAAGATGTCGCCGAAAATGCCCGCCTCGGAAATGTTCCCCCGCCCAATGTCCTCCGGGTGGGCCGATTGTGTGCCGCCGTTTTTTCGTTTGGCACATGCTGCTCCCTTTTCTGGTTTTGCTGGAAAACGTGGAACTGGATCGTCGGCGCCGTCTCGGCGCTTCTCTTATCGTACAATTCGCTTTTCACCCTGTTTGCGCACAGGGCCATGACCGATGCATATATCGGGTTTTTTCTGGTGATCATGCAGGTGATCTGCCTCGCAATGTTCCAGCGCCGCGGGGATTTCAGGAAATTTCTAATGTTAAGCGCTCTGGGAGGAATAACCGTCGGCCTTTGTGCCTCCGTGAAACTAAACGGCCTGATGGGTTTGGGCTATTTTGCTTTGGTTGTGCTTTTCTGCTTCGTGATCGAGCGCCGGAAAGTCCGGCGAGCAGCCGGGTTCTACCTGTCCGCGCTGGCGCTGAACATATTCTCTTCAGCGCTTACGATGATCGCAGTGAACCCCTTCTTCTACACTGCTTCGCCCAGTGCCTTGTACACCCGGTTTACCTACCTTGTGTCACAATGGAATGAACTCCTGGCCTACCAGCAGCGGATTTTTCCCCAGCAGTCCATCGGGTCTTTGTCAACCGTGCTCGGGCGAATCACGGCCGACTATTTCCCCATCGTACTGACCTGTTTTTTGGTCGTGGGTTTGATACAGGCCCTGCGGGTTATCGGGAAGGATGGGAGGAAGGCTGCCCCCGAACTTGTTTCACTGGGGTTTTTCATCGTCACTCTTGTCGCCGTGGGATCCTGGATTCCGCTCGACTGGGATCGTTACTATCTTCCGATAATTCTTGCAGAAATTCCTCTTGCAGCCTATGGGTTGTTCGAAATCGGGAGATTATTGATAGGCCCGGTCCTGGCCCGTATCACTGCGCCCGAAGCCGCCAAAGGAAGCTGACGAACATTCATTTCGCCGCCGTAATTCGCGTTCTATAAAACTCGTCGAAAGCGGATTTTATTTCATCCCGGATCCGGCGGAATTTCCCCAAAACCTGGGCTTCGGATCCGGCTTCGGCGGCGGGATCATCGAACCCGAAATGCATCCTGTGCGCCACTTTTCCGCGGAAATGGGGGCATGTGTTCCGCGCGTTGTCGCAGACCGTGATGCAGTAGTCGAAGGAGCGGTCCAGGAACTGATCGACGTGTTTCGGGCGCTCTCCGCTGATATCGATTCCCTCTTCCTGCATCGCCCTTACCGCGAACGGATGGACCCGCGGCGCCGGGCGAGTGCCGGCAGATTCTACCCGGAGCGAAGGGTCGAGGTTTTTAAGGAAAGCCGCCGCCATCTGGCTCCGCGCGGAATTTCCCGTGCAGAGGACGAGGATCTTCACCGACTCGCCGATATCGTCACAGAATACAAGCCGGCTCCTCCCGTCAGCACGTAATCGTACTTTTTTTCGGAAACGATCTGCACATCGTGAAAACCCGCCCGCTCGATTGTTTGCAGATACTCCTTGCGCTCCAATGCCCCGCTGATGCACCCAGCCCACAGGGACGCATCTTTACGCTCGGCGTCGGAGATCTTTCCGTCGACGACGATGTCCGATACGATGAATTTGCCTCCCGGCCTCAGAACCCGGTAGATTTCGCCAAAAGCCCTGGCCTTGTCAGGAACCAGGTTGATGACACAGTTGCTGATGACCCGGTCCACTGCCCGATCGTCCACGGGGAGAGATTCGATCTCCCCGAGCCGGAATTCGACATTCCGAACGCCGACCTTGGCTTTGTTCTCCTCAGCCTTGTCAATCATCGCCTGCGTCATGTCGACCCCGATGACATGGCCGCTCTCGCCGACGTATGTCGAGGCGATGAAGCAATCAACCCCAGCCCCCGAACCCAGGTCGAGTACCGTCATCCCCGGAGAAATGTCTGCGAAGGCCGTGGGCGTGCCGCACCCGAGACCCAGATCCGCTCCTTCAGGAACAGCCGCGCGCTCGCGGTCGCCATACCCCGGGGACATGTTCACAACTGAACCGGATCCTCCGCAATCCGCCGGGCCACAACAGGAACTTTCATCATTTGTTCCGCCCCGGGCGAGCTCAGCATATTTACGCCGTACTTCCTTTTTGATGTCAGAATTTTCGTCCGTCATGATCCACCTTTTTTTGGATTCTCCGATACTGGCTTACAGCAAATGCGCATTCTTTCCTGAACGTCATTGAGTGCCTTCCTGTCACGATCAAAGACCGGATCTCCGTCTGCCCACCGGGCGAGTGAGACGAGGAGATCCCTGTTTGCCCCTTTCAGACTTCTTTTATCGACACGGTAGTAGTTCCACTTGCCGCGTTTTTCAGCCTGCAGGAACCCGGCGTCGCGAAGCGAAATGAGATGATGCGAGAGTTTTGATTGCGCCATGCCGAATACCGACATGAGTTCGCAGACGCAGGCTTCCCGGTCTTTAAGAATAAGAAGGAGTCTTACCCTGATTCCCTCGGAAACGGCTTTAAGGGGTGCGAGGATCTCTTGCATGAAACGTATCAATATATATTGATATGATAAGGAATAAAAAAACCAAACGCAATTCTGGCGCCAGACCTGACCGAAATGAAAACCCTGAAAAAGGAGGGAGGTTAACTGCCCTGAGTCTCACGTGCCCCGGCTTCTCTCCCCGCAACCGCCGGGAGAGGGAGCATCGTCCGGGCCATGAGGGCATAATAGGCGAGGAATGAGATGCCGAAGCCGACGAACCACGCGTAGCTATAGGTCTGCATGAAAAACGCGCCGACTGACGCCGGGGATAGAACGCCGATCGTTCCCAGGAAACCCGGAATATTGGGGGCAACTCCAAGGATGAGCGCCGCGATTGCAGCCGGGTTGTATCCCCGCCGGTACGAATACTCGCCCTCACGCACGTACAGCCGCACCGGATGGAGCTGCATCCTCCGGATGAGGAAATAATCGCAGATAAGAATGCCTCCTATCGGCCCGAGGAGGGCGGAATAACCGACCAGCCAGGTGAAGATGTAACCGCTCGGATCCGCAACCAGTTTCCAGGGCTGGATCAGGATGCCGATGATCCCCGTGATGAGCCCGCCTGTCCGAAAGCTGATTTTCGAGGGCCACAGGTTTGAGAAATCGTTCGCCGGGCTCACAACGTTCGCCGCAAGATTCGTCGCAAGCGTGGCAAGGCAGAGAGCGAAAAGGGAGATCGCGAGCACGATCGGGTTTGTGAATCGGGTGATGAGGACGACGGGGTCCCAAATCGGGCTTCCGCCATAGATCACGACCGTCGCCGATGTCACCGCGACCCCGATGAAAGAATACAAGGCCATCGTTGTCGGCAATCCGATCGCCTGCCCGAGTACCTGGTCGCGCTGCGATCTGGAATAACGGGTGAAATCCGGGATGTTGAGCGATAACGTCGCCCAGAATCCTATCATCCCGGTGAGAGACGGGATGAATACCGTCCAGAACTGGCCTTCCTTCGCCCCGCCCGATACGAATTGGGAGGGCTGCGACAGCATGGGGCCGAATCCGCCTGCCTGCCGGTATGCCCATCCAAGAAGGACGAGCCCAAGGACGATAAGGAGCGGTGCCTTGATATCCAGGAGAAAACGAATAGACTCGATGCCCTTGTAGATTACGAACATGTTGATCCCCCAGAAAAAAAGGAAGCAGCCGAGCTGGGCGATGTTGATTCCGGAGAGAAATGTCGGCAGGGTGTCCCAGGAAGGGACATAGATTGTGATGATTTTATAGATGGCCCAGCCCCCAATCCACGACTGGATGCCGAACCACCCGCACGCGACGAACGCTCTCAATAAGGCAGGGATGTTTGCCCCCACCACTCCGAACGACGATCGGCAATAAACAGGGAAGGGGATCCCGTATTTGGTCCCCGCATGGGCGTTGAGGGTCATGGGGATGAGCACGATCGCATTGCCTACAAAAATGGCTACGACTGCCTGGTACCAGTTCATTCCTTCCGATATGAGAGCGGAAGCAAGCATGTATGTCGGAATGCATGCCGACATCGATATCCACAGTGCTGCGAAGTCGTACACGCTCCATTTTCTCTGCGATAAGCGGGTGGGCGCGATGTCCTCATTGAAGAATGGAGAATGGATGATCTGAGAAACGTCCGTTTCGACGAGACCCGAGGACCGGTGCTGACCTGTAACCATGGATAATACTCCGCGCTGTGAAAGTTAATCCAAGGAGCCGCAACGCAAAGCCTGACGGCTCAGTCGGACTCTATGATAAGGCTTGTAAACCGATGAATCAAGTTGTCCATACCGGGGCGGGATGCTTATCGAAAAGCCCGGCCGGCCCGAGGAGTTCTGGCCAAACCTCAGTAAAAACCACTATTGAAGAAGACAGAGATTCTGGCTAAATTCCGGGAAACTGGTCGTTACTTCGGGGCGAATAAGCATTCGATGAGCGATGGAGCTCCGCGATACCATGTTTAAATGGAATCTGTGCGCCAGGACCGGTCGTCGAATCCCGGCAGCGGTCATCCCATGTACCCTGGGTTTCTTCGGCTGTTTCAATTCCGGCCAAGTCCTGTATGAGGAAATCCTTTCGCATCCGTCTGCCGGGTGGTCGGATCAGCAATGCTTCACGGTGATCGCCATTCCCGCCGTTCATAATCACTTTGACGTGGAGACAAATGTCAAGGTTATGGCTGTGCCTTATTATCCCTCCGTCATTATTGCCATACAGCGGTCGGCTCAACACCTGGCGCACTGGTCCGAAGGCACCTTTCGGGCCAACACCGATACGCTCATGGCAGATGCTGCGGGGATGTACGTCGACTGGCGACACGATGAGCGAATTACTGATCCCAGGGGAAACTACCTGCATGATAGTCGTCAGATCGATGTTCTCGAATTCCTTGTGACCATCGATAATACACAGTGGCCGTGCCCGATGTATCAGGCAAACATCGGAAGTCCGGGAAGCCCGACATACGTGATGGCCCCGGTCATACCGCTCTCGACCTGCTCTACCCCCGACATAAGCCATCTTGAAAAGAATGTATTCCTTGAAAATGACCTGGGTGACATTCTCATGCCACGATTCGTCTGGGGAAGACGAAACGATATTCTTACTATGGAAGAAACGGTTTTCGTGAAGTTTCACCTGCGGGCGTCCGGAGATCATTTCCTGAAAAATTCGCAGAATATGCGCCTCGTGTTGAGAGGATTTGACAAGGAAATCAGATTAAGCTTTCCCCTATCCTTCATGCGATAATTCTCTCCATTTTTGCGCAGCAATTCTCCCCGCATCCTCCTGGCCCCTTCGAACTAAATAGACGGCGAGGTTTTCAGCCGCTCCTGTGGCAGCGCCGCGGCACGGCCGTGACGTCAGTACCAGATTCGTGCCTCGTCCGAGGATGAAGGTTCTTGCACGAATATGACAATTTCATGACATCGTGCGACCATCAATCGCGTATCCTTAAAAAAACAAGGGGCGAAAATCTAACAAATAAAGGAGGATGTTAGCATGAATTGTGGACTTCTTC
This sequence comes from uncultured Chlorobiaceae bacterium, assembly GCA_964410105.1. GTDB lineage: Bacteria > Bacteroidota > Ignavibacteria > UBA10030 > SZUA-254 > CAYPFY01. Next base: position 46,282 of record CAYPFY010000024.1, on the reverse strand, counting down.
TCCTCACGATGGTGATCCTTAATGCCTCAGAATTGCTCGCTCAGGCACAAGAGGGCCGGAACCCCTTTCAGGTCAGCCCCCTCATCGGCGATACGCTTGATCCGGTCGAGCGGGAATATTTCCATCTGTTCCCGACGATCGAAGGTTTTCAATGGGCAGTATTTTACCCAAATCCCAATAACACGATAGGCGCCAGGGTGGCATTTCTTGACGGGGACATACTGCGTGACTCGCTCATCAAATATTATGGGTCGTCAAGTTCTCTTCGGGAGCATCTCAGGAGGATGGATGAAAGTCAGAGAAGGGATCGTGACGATAGGGGGGCAGAGATCGCGGTGGCGCTGAGCGACAGTCAAACAATCAGAGGAAGGCTGTTGGCTGTCAGAGACAGCGAAATCGTGGTTGCGCCGGACATCAGACAGCATATCAAGGGTGGGACGCTGCTTAAAGAAGGGATCATCGCCGTCAAGAACAATAATATCCAAAAAGTGTATGTCGAAGGGCACTCCCGTATCCTCCTCGGCGCGGGTATTGGCTTCGCTGCCGGCCTCGTGATGGGGGCAGTTGCAGCCTCAGGAAATGAACCAAAACCTACTGGAAGTCGTGCTGGAGATGCACTTTACGACGCGTTTGAGCCCTTGAGCAAAACATTCTACGCATTAGAGGGTGCCCTGGTTGGGGCTGGCGTGGGTGCCCTCCTGGGGGGAGCCGCTTCGAGTTCTGACAAAGATATCCCGCTCCTCACGCATCGGGATCGTCTCGCGCTGAAATTGCTCGCTCGCTACCCTTTGAACGAACCGGAGGAACTGAGAGATCTAAAATGAGTCTGACCGGAAGGAGCTTTCACAGATTTCCACTCTTCCGGTACGGGAGATGGGGATTTTACAGGACGTCGTCTCGAAGGATTCGGATGAAGCGGCAGCCAGGGATTTGTTTGTTGCCGCTTCAGTCAAACCCCGTGGATAAACGGCGGTTCCTCAAGTGCCATGCTGAAAGGAGTCAGTAGCGCTAACGGGAATCGAACCCGTATTTCGGCCTTGAGAGGGCCGCGTCCTAAACCGTTAGACGATAGCGCCAGAGAAAAATACTGGGGTTGTTGAATCGCGCGCATTGAGGATGGAGATTGCGAGCGCGGTCGACACCAATATACGCACTCCCTCGTGGACTTACAAGTCTCTACTGTGAAGGCCTCCCGGGCGGAGTAGGCAAATCAAGCGGCGGTACGCTCGTGTTCTGACCCTTGGATACTAACAGCGCGATGATGCCGCCGGCTACCGCTGCACCGCCGATGACATAGTAAATGAGGTTGCTCCCTTCCTTTACCGGCTTAACATGGATTTCAAAGTAATAGTCTGTACCCTGTAAGCCCTGCGGAATATCTCTCCGGTAAAACCATCGGATTTCCTTGTTGATCCCCGCAAAGAGCCCGACTCCCACATCCCCCTCCACCGTTCCCGGGTCCACGGAGAAAGAGGGATCGCCTTCCCGCTTCATGACCGTGCTTATTTCGTATTTGGTGTCCGGCGAACCTTTCAAATCGTAGTTGATGACTATGACCTCTCCCTTCAAGACCCACTTGATGTTCGATGTCCGCTCTCCCCCGCCCTTTTCCTGGGCATACATCTTTGCATCGATGAGGAGGAGTAACATCACGGGCAACAATCCTATGATTATCGGGCGTCTGTATCTGTGTAAAATCGTCAAGATCATCGGATCACCTCATTTGGTCAAAATCATTTTCTTGGTTTGGACGTTCGTTCCCTCGAGCAACCGGTAGAAATATACGCCGCTCGCAACGATCGCCCCTGAACGGTCTGTTCCATCCCAGAGGAATGTGTGAGTCCCGGCCGAATAGGTGTCGTCGGCAAGGGTCTTCACATGCTGCCCCAGGACGGAGTAGACGTCGACCCGTATTTTCGCGTCTCGCGGCATTCTCACGCTGATCGATGTCGACAGGTTGAACGGGTTCGGGAAATTCTGCGCGAGTTCGAACTCGCTCGGCAAAGTCTTGGAAATCTCCGCCGCGATGTACTGCTTCGTGCCCACAAGTATCGTGAATTTCATCTTAGAGGCGACGGCCTGGTACCCATACTCCGCGGACTTTCGGAGATCGACCGGGACGGAATTGTACTTATTGATGAGAATGACCTCGTAGTTTCCGGGGACCGCATCAATTCCCTTGACGCGGATCGTGCTCCGGGATTTCCGAGGATTGGAAACCTCGAATTCCCACGACTGACCCTCGCCCACCGATGGCCTGATGTCGGAGCTGAACCTGCTGTAGGTCGCGTCCCACTCCGGCCTCGAAAAGTAGAGGAATCCCTGGTCAAGGAAGAGGGGCGGCTTGTGCTGATTGAGCGGATCTATTCCCCCCTTGGCCGCGGGGGCTATTCCGATGTAGTTTTCCCTGTCCGAATTGATGTCCGACTGGTATTCCAGGCCCATCCTCCAGGTCATCTCCGGCGCTTGCTGACCCGGTACGATCTCGGGGCCGAAGGGATACGGGATCTTGAGCGAGGCCAGGTTGCCTGAGTTGAAGTAATAGTATCCTACGAAAGGATCCATCATATCACTCCCGGCATAGGAACCGGAGTATCCCTCGAGTTGAGCCGTTTGGACAAGATGGTTCGCAACGATGACAGACTGCCACGAGACCGGTCTGTCGAACGGATTGCCGATGATGTTCCACCCCACATGGAGCGGAATCCCGAATCTCGCAAGAGTATCCAGCTTCGGCATGATCATCGTGAAGTTCGGGATGTTGAGATCACCCTTCCGGATCAGCCAGTATCCCTCGCCTGTCGACAGGAAGGATTCTGCGGCCTGCTCCTGGAGATAATTCTCTGCAGCCCCGTTGTCCCGGTAGATCCGCCAGTCGGTTTTCTGATTGCCGATGAGGAATGTGCCCATCCTGGCTGTATCCACAATCCCCGGGCCGCTGAAGAGACGGTATTCGGTCGAGAGGGTCGGTTCTGCCGGGAATGACATCGTTGCCCGAAGCGGTACCATAGCGGCGAGCGTGCCGGCGACGATGGAGAAATTTGAGCCCTGATCGTATATGGCCGGATTCAGCGAAGATTCCACGCGCAGTCGGGCGATGGGCGAGATCCAGCTGATGCTGTCGGGAACTTTCCAGAGCGTCAGTCCTGTGTTCAAAAGCCCCTGCTTCAACATCCTGAAGGTCGTTCCTCCGTCCGTCGTGAGCTTTATGTTGACCGGACCGGACAGGTTTGCGGTGGACCACCGGATCTCGTACGTATAGCCGGTCGCCCAGTTGTTCAGAGTCGCAGGCAACGAGATCGTCGCATCGATCGTCGTGAAATCCCACGGAGCCGAGAAGCTTGTGATATTGTTCCCGACTCTGGCGCTCACGTGCCAGTAGTAAATCGTCCTGTTAGCCAGGGTGAAGACGCGGATCTGAGTCGGACCTATCCCCGCGCTGTCGAACGTGGAGGTCTTGAAGGATCCGTCAGGGTTCGAAGCCGAGTCGCTCGATAGCTGCAGACGGTAGGAATTTGCGCCCGGGTAAGCCATCCAGCTCAGGACGGGCGACGTCGATACTCCCGTCGAATCTTTTGGTATCCCGGCCAGGGTCGGCGGGGAAAGGATCAGACCGAATGTGGCCGATTCGAAAATGGGCGCCGTCATCGTCACGCTTGCTACGGAGCTGGGGCCGCTGTAAGAACCTGACCCGCCTCCGTTCCATTCCACGAACGCGTGACCGCTATCTGCGACCGCACGGACCTGGAATGTGGAGTCTTTCGCGTACCATCCCGACGGGGGCGTCACCACTCCGCCCGCACTCGCGCCCATCGTCAGATAATACTGCGTCCGGAAGACGACGGTGAAGCTCGTATCACGGTTGGTCGACGCGCTGTGCGAGATTGCCCCGCCGTCGCTCCAGTTCTTCCATGTGAACAACGTGTCCGAGCCGACTGTCTGGCTCGGGGTAGTCGCGATCGTGTGATGGCTCCCAGATACCCAGAAGACCGTTTTGGGCGCTGTAAATGAGGAGTCATCAATCATCACCGTGCGCCCAGGCGGATTGGACGAGACCATGACCTGAAACGCCGGCTGGAAGAATGCCGAATCGATAACCGGCGCGCTCATCGTCACCGAAGCGGGATTTGCCAACCCGGTGTACGAACCAGTCCCGCTTCCCCTCCATTGACCGAAGGCATACCGGGAATCGGGGATCGCTGTTATGCTGACCACGGTTGCCGTGTCGTGCCAGTCGTTCGCAGGGGAAACCGAACCGCCCGGCGCGGCCGCGACGGTAAGATAAAACTGTTTCACAAATATCGCCGTGTACGTGGTGTTGGAGTCGGGGAAGATCGAATGGAATGACCCTCCGCCATCGCTCCAGCTTCTCCATGAGTACTGCGCACCCGGCCCCGTCGATTGGGATGTCGCGAGATCGAGATAATGCTGCGTCCCCGGATCCACCGTGCGGGTCTGGGCTATGGTGTAGGTGACGCCATCCAGAATGAACGGCCTCCCCGGAGGATTCGTCTGAACGACTATCTGTACCGGCTTTCTATTGAAATTCCCCGTCTCGGTTATGGGTCCGGAAACGGTGATGATCGTCGGGTTTGACGCCCCGCTGTACGAGCCCGATCCGCTTCCGCTCCAGACGCTGAAATTGTAGCGCGCGTCGGGGATCCCGGTGATCGTAACGCTCTGGCCGCTCGAATACCACCCGCTCGGCGGGGTGACGCTTCCCCCCACATTTGCAGCCGTGGTCAGGAAATACTGTGTGGTGTAGGTTGCCGTAAATGTCGTGTCCTGATTTGGCACCACGCTGTGTGTCCTCGCGCCGTTGTCATTCCAGCCGGCCCACACCGAGCGCGATCCGCCCGCGGGGGCGGTGGTATCTATCGATGAGATCGTGTGCGCCGATCCCGTCGTCCACGAAAAGACGTGAGGGCTGGTGTAGGGCGATCCGTCGACGGTGATCGCAAGACCCGTGGGGTTCGTCTGGACCGTCACCTGTGCAGTGAAGCGCGTGAAGCTCGCAGATTCAGAGATGGGGCCGGCCATGGTCACCGACGCCGGATTGCTCGTGCCGGTGTAGGATCCGGTACCCTGGCCCGACCAGGCGGCGAATCTGAATCCCGCGTGAGGCACGCCCGTTATCTGAACGGCGCTGGCGCTGTCCTGCCACCCGATCCCGGGTGAAACCGTGCCCCCGGTGTCGGAACTCATGGTCAGATAAAATTGCGGCGTGAATATCGCCGTGAAAGTCGTATCGCCGAAGGGAATGACGGTGTGCGATATCGCGCCCCCGTCGCTCCAGCCTCTCCATGAAAATTGCTCGCTCGCCGAATAGGCTTGCGGACTTGAGGTCCCGATGACGTGGCTCGAGCCGAAGTCCCACCGGAACGTCTGCGGTGACGTGTATGTCACGGAATCGACACTGAATGATCGGCCTCCAAGATTGGCCCTGACGGTGACGCTCACCGGCACTCTGGCAAAACTCGCGCTTTCAGTTATAGGCCCGTTCACCGTCACCGATGCGTTTTGCGTTTTCCCCGAATACGAACCATTCCCTGTCCCGTTCCATGACCCGAAGAGGTATGTCAGGTTCGGAGACGCCGAGATCGGCACGGCCGAACCCTGGGCGAACCACCCGCTCGGCGGGCTTACCGTTCCCCCGTTCCCGGCGATCATGGTGAGATAGTATTGTGTGGAATATCCGGCCGTGAACGTCGAGTCGCCTATCGGGGTGACCGTGTGCGTGATGCTGCCGCCGTCGCTCCAGGAGTTCCAATTATACCGGGTCGCCGTGTCCCCCGTCTGGCTTGAGGCCGCCAGGATGTGGTTTGTCCCCGAAACCCAGTTGAATGTCTGTGTCGTGTCGTAACGCACGCCATCCACCGTCATCGGGAGCCCCGCCGGATTCGTCCGCACGACGACATGGATTGCGAATTGAGAGAAACTGGCAGTGTCGGTGATCGGACCATCCATCTCAACCGCCGCAGGATTGTCAAACCCCGTATAGGAACCAGTCCCCCGGCCCTTCCACTGGATGAATGAATAGCCCGGGTTCGCCGTCGCAAGGAGCTGAATCGCTTTCCCGCTGTCCTGCCAATCGCTTGCCGGCGAAACCGTCCCGCCGGATTTCGAAACAACCGTGAGGAAATACTGTGTGACAAAATTTGCCGTGATGACGATGTTTGTGTCAGGCACGGTGAAGACCGGGAATTGCCCGCCGCCGATGCTCCAGTTTTTCCAGACATACTGTGTCCCCGCCCCCCCGGTCTGCGGCGAATTCACCCCAAGAAAGATCTGCGTTCCGGGATCGAGCGACACGGTCTGCGGGATCGTATAGGTGTTTCCGTTGAACATGAAGGCACGGCCGGCAGGGTTGGTGTTGATCGTGACCTGCACCGGATTATGCCGGAAACTTGCCGTCTCCGTGATCGGCTGATTAATCGTAATGGCGACTGTATCGTTGAAACCGCTGTAGCCATTCCCGCTCCAGGATGTGAAGGAGTAGTTCGGGTCGGGGATCGGGATGATGTTCACGACCTGGCTCCGGTTGAACCACCCGCTCGGAGGAGTCACCGTGCCGCCCACATTGGCGTTCATGGTGAGGTAATACTGCGTCCGGAAATTGGCCGTGAAGGTGGTGTCGCTGACCGCGCTCACCGAGTGCGAACGAGGCTTGGAGTCGCTCCAGGTCAACCAGATGTAACGAGTCCCCACGCTGCCGCTCAAAGTGTCCCCGACGGAGACCGTGTGCGCCGACCCGGTCGTCCAGGTGAAGACCTGCGGGCTCGTGTAGTCAACATTGTCAACCGTGATCTTCCGCCCCGACGGATTGGTCTGGATCGTCACCTGGGCGCCGAACCGCGTAAAATTCCCTGTCTCCGTGATGGGGCCGTTCATGGTCACAGACGAGGGGTTCAGTGTGTCGGATGTCGAACCCGCCCCGCTCCCGGCCCATCCGGTGAACCGGAATCCGGGAGAGGGTACGGCGGTGATCGGAACGACGACTCCCGAGTTCTGCCACCCGCTCGCCGGCGATACGGATCCCCCCGTATCCGGAATCATGGTCAGGTAATACTGTGTCGTGAATGATGCGATCAATGTCGTGTCGTTTAACGCGGTCACGGAGTGCGAAATCGCTTTTCCGTCGTTCCAGTTCGACCACACGTACTGCGTCCCCGCCGTCCCGGCCTGAGGGCTAGTCGTACCGACCGTGTGCAGGTTGCCGTACGTCCACAAGAATGTCTGCGGGCTCGTGTAGGTGACGTTGTCAACCGTGAACGACCGGCCCGGAAGGTTTGTCGTGACGGTGACGTTGACGGTCGAAGCGCCGAACGAGGCGGTCTCCGTCACAGGCCCGTTCATCGTGATGCTTGCGGGATTGTTCGCGCCGGTGTAGGAGCCCGACCCGCTCCCGACCCATCCGGAGAAGGAATTGCCGGTCGTGGGAGTCGCCGATATCGAAACTCCCTGTCCCGCAGCTAACCATCCGCTCGGTGGCGATACGGTCCCGCCCGACCCGGCATTCATTGTGAGAAAGTATTGCACTGTAAAAGTGGCGGTGAATGTCGAATCCCGGTTCACCGTTACGGCGTGGGATTTTGCGCCGCCATCGCTCCAGGCCGCCCAGAGGCTCCGGATGCCCGCCCCGCCCGACTGAGTGTCGGGAACCGCAATGGTGTGCGCCGATCCGTAAGCCCACGAAAAGATGTGCGGGCTCGTGTATGACGCCCCGTCGATCAGGAGCCCGAGCCCCGCCGGATTCGTCTGGATCGTGACCGCCTGGGGATTTGCCGCGAAAATTCCGCGGATCGTGTGATTCGCGTCGATCGCCGTAAACGTGTAAGGAGATGAATTGCCGGCATATGCGCCGTCAACCTGAACGCTGTCGATGTGGTAGCCGGCGTTGGGAGTGATCGTGAATGTCTGACTGGCCCCCCCGTTCACCGAGACCGGTCCCGACGGTGATATCGATCCCCCAGGACCCGCCGTCGCCGTGATGGTGTATCCGTTGATTGTGAAACTGGCAGCAATGGTGTGGTTCGACGTGACGTTGGTGAACGTGTATGTAGAGTCAGGGCCGACTGAACTGCCGTCCACGACGACATCCGAGATATGGTAAAGACCCGTCGCCCTTATGGTGAATGTCTGATTCCCGCCATACGGCACTTTCACTCCCCCCGAGGGGGAGATGGTCCCGTTCGCGCCCGCCGTTGCCGTAATAACCATCGTATCGAGGGCGAAAGTCGCCGTATCGTTTATGGCGCCGTTCATGGTGACCGTCGCCGTTGGAGTCGTGCCGGTGAATGAGCCGGGTCCGCTGCCCCGCCAGTTTTTGAAAATATACCCGGTGTTCGGCGTAGCCTGGATCTGCACGGAACTCACGCTGTCCTGGAATCCGGACGAAGGGCTCACCGTCCCGCCCGGACGCGCGACGAGATTGAGCTTAAACTGGGTCTTGAAAAATGCTGTGTATGTGATGTCGGAGTCGGGGAGAAGCAAATAGTGGAATTTTGATCCCCCGTCGCTCCAACTCGACCACAAGTACTGTACCGTGCTCGGCCGCGAAAGATCAGGCTGGGGATTTGTGTAGATGTCCACGTTCGGACCGTTCGGGGGTCCGCCGGGGGGCGTCACGACGCGGGTCTGCGGAAGCTGGAATTCCCCGCCGTTGTAACCGAACAGCCGCCCCTGCGGGTTCGCCTGTATCGTGATAGTGATGGGCTTCCTGTCGAAATTCGCCGTCTCCGTGATGGGGCTGTTCATGGTGACGTTCGCCGTGCTCTGGGTGCTGTTCGTCGAGCCGTTCCCCGACCCGGCCCAACTGCTGAAGACGTAAATGCTCGATGGAAACGCCTGGATCTGGACGACCTGGCCTGCATTGTAATACCCGGTCGGCGGCGATACGGTTCCACCCGTGTTAGCGTTCATGGTGAGGAGATACTGAGTCGCGAAGCCGGCTGTGTACGACGTACTCACGAGCGGCGATACGCTGTGAGATTCTGCGCCGCTGTCGCTCCACGATGTCCAGATGTATCTCGTGCCCGCCCCGCCGCTCGCCGAATCGACGACGCTGAGCGTATGAGTTGTTGCCGCAAGCCATCGGACCGTCTTGGGACTCGTGTACGTGATGCCATCGATGATCACGCTTCGCCCCGCAGGGTTCGACTGGACGGTGATGGTCAGGGAATCCGCGGCGAACGACGCGGAAATCGTATGGTTTGCAACTACATTGGTGAAGGTGAATGTCCCGATCGCCCCGCGGGAAGTGCCGTCGACGAGCACGTTCTGGATGTGATATCCTGTGTCCGCCGTCATCGTGAAAGTCTGGCTGGCGCCCGAATTGACGACGATGGCCCCGGCCGGTGAGATGGATCCGTGAATTCCCGACGAAGCTGTGATCGTATAGGTGTTGATGGCGAATTTTGCCGAGATCGTGTGATTGGACGTCACATTGGCGAAATTATACGGCGACGTGTTCCCCGCATACGCTCCGTCCACAAGGATGCTGTCGATGTGATAACCCGAATTGGGTGTGATGGTGAATGACTGGTTGCTCCCGCTGCTGACCTGGACGCTGCCGGAAGGGGAAATGGATCCATTCGGACCCGCCGATGCCGTTATCGTCAGGATCGTCCCGGAAAAATAGGCGGCGATCGAATGGTCCGCCAAAACGTTCGTGAATGGGTACGTTGTCACAACTCCCTGATTGACTCCGTCCACGACGACGCTGTCCGTATGATTGCCCGAGTTAGGTGAAATGGTGAATGTCTGGCTGCCGCCCCCGTTTACCGCCACGCTGCCCGACGGGCTGATGGTCCCGCTCCCTGACGCGGAGGCACTGATCGTGAAGGGGGAGACCGTGAACGATGTGCTCACGGCCGATGTCAATCCGCTGCTCGATGCCGTGATCTGTTTCGAACCCTGTGTGTCGAATTTTAAGTCGGCAAACGTCGCCACGCCGGAGCCGTTGGTGGACTGGGGAGTTGTCCCCGTCATCGTTCCCGAACCGGAGCTTTTTGATATTCCTACCGATATCCCGGACGTGGGTACGTTGTTTCCCGCCGTATCCTGTACCTGAACGGTTATCGCCGGAGATATTGCAACGTTCGTGTGGCCGCTCGTGGGCTGCTGAACGAAGACTAGCCTTCTCGGCGCGCCGGGAGAGATTGTGAAACTGACGCTTGTGTCAGGCGTCAGCCCAGTTCCCCGCGCGATCAATTGCTTCGCACCGACGACGTCGATGCTGAGGTCGTTAAACGTCGCAAGCCCTGAGCCGTTTGTCGCTCTCGTCTTTGTCCCCGACAGCGTGCCGGTCCCAACCAGCGTCAGGGTGACGCTGTCGCCCGAAACAGCCGCGTTGTTGCCCGACCCGTCCTTGAGCTGGACCGTCACGGGGCTGAGCGTCACTGCCGCCTGGGTGTTCGCCGGCTCGGACGCGAACTGCAACCGCACCGCAGCCCCGGATGTCACGGTGATTGTTCCCGACTGTGTCTGTGATAAGCCGCCCGACGCGGCCCGTATCTGGGCGCTTCCGGGCGAATGCCCCGTCAGGGTGGCGCTCTTCGTGTCGCCGCTCGGGACAAGATCCCCCGATACGACGCCCCCCGTGATGCTCTGAAGAGACCAGGTGGCCGCGCTGTTTGAGACAAAGTTGCCGGAGGCGTCGCGGGTTATCGAGAAGACGGTCAGCCCGGTTCCTGACGGCAAGCTCTGCGACGGTACCACAACCCCGCTTCCATCAGAATTGGTCTCAACACGGATCTGGGCCGTATTTCCTGCTGTGACCGTTATGACTCCGGAAGGTGTTTTGGGAAGACCCGAGAAATCCGCGGCGATCTGCGCGCTTCCGATAACATGGCCGGTGAACGTGGCGCTCTTGTGATCAACGCTCTGTACGAGATCGGCCGGAGCAACACCCCCCGTCCGGGATTGCAGACTCCACGCGTCGGCCGACGCATTGGCCACAAAATTCCCGAAACCGTCTCTCGTGATTGAATAGGCTGTGACGGAGCTTCCCGAGGCAAGGCTCTGGCCCGGTACGGCGCTCCCGCTTCCGTCCGGTGCGGTCTCGACGTTGACGATGGCCGCCGCGGCAGGCCCGACCGTGATGCTGTTCGATGTGGCAGGCGTGAGCCCTCCGCTCGTGAACCGGATCGTTATTGTCTCAGCAATGTTGTATGAAAGGTTCGTGAATGTGGCGATTCCCCCAGACGCCGTCGCCGTGACGGTGCCCTGAAGAGTTCCCGTGCCCGAAAAACGCGTGGCCGTCACAACCGTCGAATTGTCGGTAGAAATGAGGTTGCCGCTCCCATCCTGGATTGCTATCGAGGGCTGAATCGTGAATGACGCTCCGGCCGTAGCACTCGATGACGGCTGAGTCTGAATTCCCAGCTTTGCCGCCGCCCCGGTCTGGAAGAGATTGGCGACAGCCGAGCTCTGATAGAACTCCGACCCGGGCGGAGGGGTGCGGTCGATGCCGCCGATTTCGACATACCAGTCTCCCGATCCCCCCGGAGTGAACCCCGTGGGGGAGAACTGTATGGTTCCCGTCCCCGTGCCGCCTGATAGCGTGATGGTCCCTAGATCGTATTGCTGATTGGCGGCCCAGCTGATCGGAGTCGGAGAGGTTGTGGCGTAGTTTTGAAAGTTGAACGAGCCGGAGGCCTGGATCCCGCCATCTTTGATGATTCCGAAGGAATTCACCATGTCGCTGACGCTGATATGATAGGAGGTGTCCCACCGGATCGAGAATACCAGGTTGGAAACGCTCGTGCCGCTGAAACTCCCCGACGGTTTCACCCGGACGGTCAATACGTTCTGCGTTGCGAACAGTCCTCCCGCAACCGTCTGCGACCTGAGCTGCCCTGCGCCCAAAACCATCATAAGTACCAGTATCTTTTTCATAAGTCCGCCACGTCTTTCTTTATCCAGTTCACTACTACGGGGGCACCTGGCCCGAAAGGGTGGAGCTCACAGACCCGCCGCCGATGTTGGCGTAAATGATGGCGCGGTCATTCTGAGCCCCGCTGTACTTGACGATGCCGTTCATGTTCGTGTCTTCACCAAAATACCCGGTCACGGTGGCGCTCACCGAGCCGCCTCCGATCCTGGCGTATATCGGGCCGCTGTCATTTCCCGACCCGCTGTACTTGAGTACTCCATTCGCCGTCACATCCCCCGCATACAAGCCGAAGACGCCTGCGGAGAGGGATGCCATCGCGGAGGATCCGAATGCCTGGGTCTGCCCCGTCGTGAAATCATAGAGGACGCTCGTCCCCGTCAGGGCAACCGGGTTTGAGCTCATCACCGCCACGTGGTTTCTGTGCCTGACGACGATGTAGTAGCTTCCGCTTGATATCCCGGAGAAGCCAAGCAGACTCGTTCCGTCCGTATCGACTATTGTTCCGTCCGATTTCAGGAACCCGGCCCTCGCGGCGATTTTCGTGGAGCTCGCCGTCCCGGTCCTCAGCTCCACAAGTATCCAATCCACCGTGTTCGCAGGGATTGTGCCGACCTGCTCTGTCCCCGCGTAATTCCAGGGAGAGGTGTTGTAGGGCTGGGCCAAAGGAATGAATCCCCCGCCCGCCAGGGTAGTGCTCATCGCACCCGAAAGGAATGGGCCCTGGAGGAATATCCGGGCGTTTAACCCCACATTCACGACGGAAAGCGACTGCGGATTCGACGTGCCGCCGCCCGGTGTTGCCGTGAATACCGTGATGGTAAGAGTTCCCGGCGCTGCGATGTCGCTCGAAAGGATCGATGCCGTGAGCTGACTGCTGCTGCCAAAAATTGTGGCTCTGTCCGCTCCGTTCACCCGGACGACTGAACTCGCGATAAAACCACTTCCGCTGACCGTCAGCGTGAATCCGTTATCCCCGGCGGTCTTGACAGACGGGGAGATCCCCGTCGTCACAGGAGCGGGGTTTATGACGGAAAAAATGTTGCTCGTGCCGCTCTGGCCCCCCCGGGAGGCGGTGGCGGTAATTGTGAAAGACCCCCCGTCACGGAAGGCAACAGTGTCCGAGGCAAGCACTCCCGCCGTGAAATTGGCCGTCGTGCCACTTCCCTGAGAAAGCGTCCCTGTCGATGAGATATCGGCGGTGCCCGTAAAGCTGGTGACCGTGTTGGTGTTTGCGTCCCGCGCCGTGATTCTGATGGCAAACGCCACCCCGGATGTCTGAGCCGGTATCGGCCCCCCCGCCGCCGATTCGACAAGAAAATTATTGAGTGGCCCGGCCGATACAGTGAAAGCAGCGCTTGTATCTGGAGCCAGCGGAGAGCTCGTTGCGATGAGTTTTTTTGAACCGCTCAGGTCAATTCTCAGGTCATTGAATGTTGCAAGACCGGTGGAATTCGTGGTCTGTGTTACGGTGCCGCTCAAGGCCCCTGTCCCCGACAAAGTGACCGTCACCGAAATGCCTGGCGCCGCAACGGCGTTGCCTCCAAGATCCTCAACCTGCACGGTTACCGCAGGACTTATGATGGTCCCCGACGTCACAGCCCCCGGCTCCTGAACGAATGCGAGCCGGACCGGGGCCCCCACGACAACGGTTATCGTCCCCGAAGTCACAGGGCTCAATGCGCCGAGATCAGCCTCGATCACGGCGGACCCCGTCGCATGGCCCGTGAAGACGGCGCTCTTTTTGTCGGCGCTCGCGACGAGATCGGTCGGGAGAACACCGCCAGAAACGTTCTTGAGAGCCCAGACATCGGCAGCCGAATTGGCAACAAAATTACCCAGGGAATCACGGGAAATCGCGAAGACGGTGATTGAGCTTCCCGGCGATACGTTTTGAGCGGGGACAATCGTCCCTGTCCCGTTTGCCGCCGTCTCGACCTGGATCTTCTTCGCCGCCCCCGCCGTGACGGTGAATGTGTTGCTCGTCCCCGTCTCGCTCCCCCCGGTCCTCGTCGCTGTGAGAGTGAAACTGCCGGTGTTCGACATTGTCACGGCCTGCGACGACAGGACCCCGTTTACGAATGAAGGAGTCGTCCCGCCCCCCGACAGGATGTTTCCCGTCGAGGTGATATCGACCGTGCCCGTGAATCCTGCGACCGTGTTGTTGCCCGCATCCCGCGCGGTTATCCTGATAGTGAAAGGCGTTCCTGCGGCCTGCGTGCCGATCGCTCCTCCCGATGACGCTTCTACGAGAAAATTGCTCAAAGTGCCCGAGCTCACCGGGAACGAATTGCTGGTCCCGGTCTCGGCTCCGCCCGTGCGCGTGGCTGTGATTGTGAATGTTCCCGCATTGGAGATTGCGACCGTGTCCGAAGCGAGGACTCCGTTCACAAATGACGGGGATGTGCCGCCCCCCTTTGAGAGCGTGCCGGTGGATGTGACGGTGACTGTCCCGGCAAATGACGTGACGGTGTTCGTGTTCGCATCCCGGGCCGTTACCCTGATGACGAACGGAGATGAGGCGACCTGCGACCCGATCGCCCCTCCGGACGCAGCTTCGACGAGGAAATTGTTCAGCGCCCCGGGGGTGATTGTGAAATTTGCGCTCGTGTCGGAAGTGAGCCCGGCGCGATCCGCCTTCAATTGCTTGATGCCCGTAAGATTGACGCTCAGATTGTTGAAGGCGGCAAGACCCGACCCATTTGTGTTACGGACAAGAGTCCCGCTCAATGTCCCCGTGCCTAAGAGAGAGACAGTTATGGGCAGATTGCCCGCTGAAACATTGTTGCCCGCGGCATCCTTTATCTGCACCGTCACCGAGGGGGAGATCGTCGCTCCGGCAACGGCATTGGTGGGCCCCTGGACAAAGACGAGCTGCGTGGCCGGCCCCGCCGAGACGCTGAAACTGTTGCTGGTGGCCGGGGTCAGACCGCCGCTGGATGCTGTCAGGGTCTTGGACCCCGAAGGCCCAACAGACAGATCGTTGAATGTGGCGACGCCGGACGTGTCGGTGACTCTCGATGTCGTGCCCGAAAGACCGCCTCCTGAAACGGTCATGGTGACGGTGACGCCGGCAGTATGGATAGAATTGCCCGCAGCATCGCGCAGCCCGACCGTCACCGCCGGCGTTATGACGGCGGACGAAACGACGTTTGAGGGCTGCTGGATAAATGCAAGGGATGAGGCCGGGCCAGGGACGACCGTCACGATGCCCGTTAGCACCGCCTGCAGTCCTGTGAAAGTGGCCTGAATCTGGCATGTTCCGGTCAGATTGCCTGTGAATACCGCGCTCCTCCTGCCCCCGGCCGTGGCCAGATCAGAGGCAGTGACGTTTCCCGTTATGTTCAGCAAGGACCACGCGGAGGCCCGCACATTACTGATATAATTATCGAGCGTATCCCTCGTATTGGAGAAAAAAGTGACTGAGGTCCCCGACGTGACGGTGATCGGGGGGACTGGTCCGCTGCTCCCGTCAGCAGCGAGCTCAGGCTGGACAATCGCCGCGGGCCCCGGCCCGACCGTGAACGCATTGCTTGTCCCGGTTTCAGGTCCCGAGCTGTTCGTGGCTGTGATCGTGAAGCTCCCCGTGTTAGAAAACTTAACGCTGTGCGAATTCAAGGCTCCGTTCACAAATGATTCGGAGGTGCCTCCCCCGGCCAGAAGATTTCCGGTGGAGGTGATTTGGACAGTGCCGCTGAATGAGGTGACCGGATTATTGACGCTGTCCCGTGCGATGACCTGAATGAAAAACGGCGCCCCCGCGGTTTCGGCGGGAATTGACCCGCCCCCCTGGGCCGTTACGGAAAAGTGGTTCAGCTGCGCCCTCGTGATTGAGGGCACGATCGCTATGCTTATGAGGATGATCCGACGAAGCATCACGTGTCTACGATGTTTAATGCTGTGGAAATTTTCTTCAACAACGCCTCGACATTGACCGGTTTCTGGACATAATCGTATGCCCCAGACCGCATCGCGAGCACGGTAGATTCCACCGACGGATAACCGGTGACGACGATGACCTTCGCCTTGCCGTCGACCCGCCGGATTTCCTTCAAAACTTCTATCCCGCTCATGCTCGGCAGCCCGAGATCAAGAAGGACAAGGTCGAACTTGTGCTTCTTGTATATCGCGATCCCCTGAGGTCCATCCGCCGTTGTGTGGACAGTGTATCCCTCCTCCATGAGGAGTATTCGCTGAAGCCGCAACTGCACCTCATCATCGTCGATGATTAATATTCTTCGCATGGTACCTGACCTGAAAAAATTTGTTGGTTAACCGCGGTCCGCTGCCTCAACCGCATGATCGCGCGTCGTCCGCACCCACTCCTCAGTGGACCCCCGCCGCATGAGTTTTGTGTACAGCAAGATTTTCCACACCGCATACCGGGGGATATATAAAAACGCCCTGTAGAGCGACCGGTCCGCTCCCACCGAATAAAGTCCCACGAGAACGTGAAAAAGCCCGAGAGAGACCGCCGCACCCCACAGAACAGCAAAAATCCCGAACCCGTCAAATCCCGCCAGCCAGAGGACGGCGTTCATCAGAAAGAGAAACATCGCCGCGCCGAAAAGGTTGACGAACGCCGGCGTTATGAGCTCAATGAATGCATCGAGAGACCTGAACGAGTTCGTGCTGAACGCCTGGCCGAGGAGACGAGGCCCGTACCCGCTGATCACCGGAAACCGGCCCCCTTCCCAGCGCGCCCGCTGGCTCTCGGCATTCCCCGCCTTCGCCGGCATCATGGCGAATACCTCGGCCTCCGGCGCGAACTCGACGTTCACTCCCCGAAGGAGAAGCATCAGTCCGTATTCGAGATCCTCATTGAGCGAAAAACTGTTCCAAGGAACAGTTCTGAGCGTGTCAACCGCAAAACACATCCCGTTTCCACGGATCCCCGCCGAACAGCCGATGACGCTCCGGCCCAACGGTCGCACCAGATTGTAAAGGGTGAACCCGAGCCTGGTGATCTCCGAACTCCAGGATCCGGGCTGCGGTTCCGCCATATCGCTCGACTGCACGGCCTTCGATCCTTCTTCAAGATATCTGTTCATGACGGAGAGAAGGTTTTTTGAAACTCTCGTATCCGCATCGATCACCACGACCCCATCGTAATCATCAGCTGAGAGAATTTTCCCAAATGCCCACCTGAGCGCACGCCCCTTTCCCCGAAAATCGGGATCGTTTCGCTCCCACACGGTCGCCCCTTCCAATGCGGCGATCGCAGCCGTATCGTCGGTGCAATTGTCTGCTATGACGATGACATCGAAATGTTTTCTCGGATACTCGATCGCCATCAGACTCCGCACGGTGCGCGCCAGCGAGAGCTCCTCATTGTGCGCCGGGACCACGATGGCAAACCGCCTGAGTTTGTCCGGCGAAACGCTCCACTCACGCCGCCGCGCGAAGAGCGTCAGAACGCTCAGGAGCGCCAGATACGTAAGCAAGAATCCGGCGGCCACGAGGAGAACGGTTTCGGCAACAACGATCATGATCATACCCGGGGCCGGCAATAAATGACGTCATGCCACCAGCGCTGCCGGATCCGCCGCTCCTCGACGCTGAGGTTCATGTTCTTAAGGGTTTCAAGGAATTCCGCGGACCCATTGGAGACTCCGACATTACGGTGGAGAGAGATCGAACCCCCCGAATTGAGTAGGCCCGTATACTGGCGGATCAACGCCGTTTCCTGATCTCTCGTGAGCTGATTGGGCTCCGAGTAAATGTCGTCGATTATCCAGTCGAATTTCTTTCCCGTCGCTGAAAGTTTTTTCAGAGACTGCTTCGCATCCCCCACGAGGATGCTGACCCCGGGGAGCTTTTCAAGACCGAAGTACTTTTTTGCGACCTCGACAACCCTCGGGTCCCTCTCGAGCACGGTGATTTTTTCCGGCGAGATCTTTTCATGGATGAGCCTGAGGACCGTTCCGCCCCCGAGCCCGAGGAGCAGTATCTCGGCCTTCGTCTTTGGCGCGTAAGGGGTGAGGAGGAATCCTCCCCAGTACTCGCGCCCGGCCTCCCCCCAGTTTCCCGAGGTGAAGGCAAGGGAATGGGTCTCTCCCTTGATGACGAGCCGCCGCTCCCGGCCGCAGTCTATCACCTGAATCCTTCCCGACATGGGCGAATCAATGTCGGCCACGATTGTCGGCTTGTGAACAAAACTCCTCACGCGGTCCCGGAGCCTGTTGATGCGAAATTCCGATTTGAGAGATTCTATAAGGCGTCCGGTGCGCTGCAGAAAGTTTTCCTTGCCGGGCTTTTCCGTAAAAACATCCTCGTGTGTGGACCGCTGGCCAAGCTGGATTTTGCGAAGGCCGTGTACCGGAGAATGCCTCAGGAGGAAGTTCACGGCGACGACGATCAGGTTGAAGATTCTGCCGGCGAAGTATCCCCAAGCAGCGAGATGCTGCCCCGGTCTCGAGATTCTGAATCGCCGGTAGTCGTAGCGCTCGCGCTTTGCCCGGTCCGCCGCTTTTTCGATGAATTCAAGGACAAGAAAGGCCGCGAACCTCCACCGGCGATGGGGAGATCCCAGACGGAGGAGGTAATTCTTGCTGTCGACCGCATGCCATTCCCTGTACTTGTAGGGCTCATCCCCCCGGAGAAAATCGAAGACGGACATGCCTTCGTATATTCCCTGAACCATCGAGATGCTCCGGATGAGAAATCCGGGGCTGCAGCGCATCACTTCTTCGTCGGCATGCGCGTTGCTGTGGTACATGTAAATCCGCTTCCCGTAATTGAAGTTGTAGGCGACCGCCGATGGGATATCGTCCACGATGAGAAAAAGCATTCTCAGCCACCCCCGCCGGGCGAACTTTCTCGAAAACTCTACGTGAAACTCCCTGAAGCGCCCGTCGCTGAACGCGCTCGGATGGCCAAGGCTCTCCCAGCGGCCGCCGTGGATCGAAGAAAATGTCTCAATGGCTCTCTCGATTTCGTCCGTCTCGTGCTGAAATACCTCGATCTCCGCCTTGTGCTTCTGCTGGAGACGCTTGAACTTTCGCTTGAAATTTGCCCCGCCTCCTCCGGAATTCTGCATAAAATCTTCGCTCGACGCAGGGAGGGATATGATGGGACAAACATTTCCCTGATACTGATACGATGTGATTCCGTAACTCTTCAGGATGTTTGGCAGGAGCCTGATGAGCGATGTCGTCTCGTTCACTTCCTCCATGTCGAGCACATCCCACGACTTTGCCGTCTCCTGAAGGTGACGTGCAAACGCACGAAAAACCGCCTCTTCGAATCCTGGCCGGATGATGAAGTCGATGTAATCGGAAAGTCCGTGAGCGATGAATTCGAGGTGGACGAGAAACCCCTTCTGCCGCAGGATCATTGGGGCGATGCCGACCGCATCGCCCGAAATCTCAAAAACCAGGATGTGGAGCCGGTCCTCGGGCGTGCCGAAGTATTTCCACCACGTCCGCTGCCATTCGTAGGTCTGAAATATCGTCCCGGCCGACTCGGCAAGGAGGGAGTTCCATTGCCCCTCAAGAAGGTCGAACTCCGTGTCCGTCGAGACGATACGGACACGGCACCGCCCGATGTCAGTCGTGCGCGGCCCGGCGGCCGTCGGAGTTTCTGCTATTGAATTTGCCTGGATCAAAAGTGTTCCTTTCGGGCGGGCGAATCCCCCCGGTCGTCCTAGATGCTTCGAAGCTGGTCGATCCTCGTCAGTTCCGAGCTTTTCAGCCGCAATCCCAGTTTTCGCGCCACGCGGTTTCTCCACCCGGTCAGGATGCGACGGTATTTCATGAGAGAACATGAGATGCTGAGGAATTGCCAGAATCTTCCTCTCGCGCTCGCCGGAAAGAGAAACATCTCGTAGTGCCGCTCCACAGCCGGCGCCCATCTCTGCTTGGTCGTAAGATCTCCCCACAAAAGAGCGATCTGCTTCTTTCCGATTTCAAAAAAATGCTGGAATTCGTGCCAGCTCAAGAGATTGCCCGGGCTGTAGGCGCGGTACGTGTCGTCGTAGCTTGTCTTCAATGAGGCGACCGTGCCCCCATAATCAAGGATGTAATCATAGGCGACGTCCCTGCCGTCGATCTGCATTATCCATACGCGCAACCATCCCCTGAGAGCGGCCCGCCTGGCCAGCACACGGTAAAAATCCTTCAGATGAACGGAGTTGAGGCTCACGCCGATGTTCCATTTCCAGCTTTTCTGCTCGATGCCGAGTATCTCCTCATACAGTCTGTCGATCTCCCCGTTGGCGCCGTCGACGATCGCCTCGCGGAACTGCACGTCCCCCCTCTGCCGGAGTTTGCGCTCCTGCGAGCGCAGGCTCTTTGAAAACCGCGGGGAGAGCTGCGAGGCGTACCCGGCCCAGTCGCCTGAGACCGGGATGTAGAAGTTGACGTACAGGTTCTCTTTGTGTACGCGGTATCCGCGCATTCTGGCGCCCGCCTCAAAGGTTTTCATGCCGACTGATTCGTCCGGGATCGGGTGGAGCCTTATGAAATCCCACTCGCCGCTGATTCCCGCAAGATGCTCGAGGATGGCGGAAACGACCTCGTCATGGCGCGCAGGGACGATGATGTCAAGCGTCGCGGAACAGTTGGTCGGCGAATCGGCATACTCCATCATCGTGATGAATTCAAGCCTTCTTCTCGGGATCCCGAAGAATCGGTCCTTCACCTGCATGAAAGGCGCAATGCCGATCATCTCGTCGCCGCTGCGGACGAGCAGGATGACGAGTTCCTTATCGGAGCCGAGGCATTTCCACCACGCCGCCATCCAGTCGTGCGTGAGGTAGACCTCGCGCCGCGCACATCCCTCAAGGAGAGCGTTCCACTCGCGCTCAAGCGCGAGGAAAGCGTCCCGGGTGCGCACCTCCTCGACCCGGAGGGTGCCGGTGTGCGTGTGGTTCACAGTTTCCTGGGCTGCTCCCACCCCTGGTCTCACGCCGCCGTGATGTCGATGACGCCGCGAAGGGCCAGCCTGCGGAATTTTGCCAGCATCCCGGGGCCGCCGCTCCCGTTCATGGACCGGACGATGTTCGCAACGGTCTTTTTGCCGTCGATCGTGCGCAGGATGTTCATCTCGTCCTCGTCTATCGTAAAATGCTTCTCCCCCCATAGGACGACTCCATTCACTTCTTCCCAGTTGCGGTTGTAGTGGCGGTGAATGTAGTCGACGCGCCTGCCGATCATCGGGACCATCTTTTCAAATTGACGATCGTCCGCCGACGCAGCCTGCTCGGAGGCCTTGCGTACATGCGACGTCCGGGGATCTTCGCCGAGCGGGTCGCAGTTCAGGGCATTGAGCTTCAGGTATAACATGGTCGTGTTCGCAGGATTCGCCCGCAGATGCCAGATGGAATGCCCGCGGAACATGATCACGTCCCCGGGAGAATCCTTGATCTCGATCCGGCGGCCCTTCTTCAATGTCGGCTCCGGATAGTTTTCCGGCGAAAGGCTGGCGCGCAGGCCGACCGAGGTATTGAACGGATTGACGTCGTTTTCGTCGTAAGGGTAGAGGACGAGCGTCGAGCCCTCACGGACATGGACCGATATCCCGACCGAAATCTGAGAGGCGAAACGGTCTTTGTGCGCATGCGGCTCCGGCTCAGCAGTCGATTCGTATGCCTTGATGTGCCTTTCCGAAAGGACCAGGTCGTCCCGGTTCAGACCGCAAACCGAAGAAACGGCGCTGCACAGCTCGCCGACATAATCGCCGTCCCCGGGAAATTCATACATCGCCTGCTGCTTGTCTCCGATCGCGAACTCCTTCATGACCTTGGTCTTGATGTATTCATCGACCTGCTTCGACATCTTATCGTAGAATTCGTCCGTCACTCCGCGCCGGATGTGGACGTACCCTTCGGAAGCGAATTGCTGCGCGTAGGGCGCGGGGTCGAATTTAAACATGATGCTCATGGCTGCTCCTTGTAATTCTTCTCTTTTGTCATGAATATGTGTGGTCCGCCACTTTCCAGGGAATCTCGCATCCCACCCGCTGGGCGTGCTCCTCGAGCAATCGTACGGTCTCCTCCGTGAGGGGGATCCCCTGTGACGTTTTTTCAGCAAATCTTCCGCGGATTTCCCCCGGGATGAGGATTTCTTCAAAACCTTCCTGGCGCGGGGAACTCTTGATTTCCCGGATGAGCTCGTCGAGGCGCCCAAAATACTCCGCCGCGGGCTGCAGGGCCGATATGTCGATGGCGATGAAAATGTGCCCGGAGTTGACTCTCCGCTTCCATGTCGAGTAATACGGGCCCACCTCGTGACTCATCCCGGCACCGGCCAGTATCCCGCAAAAAATCTCCACCATCATGCCCAGCCCGTACCCCTTCGGCCCCGCGATCGGAAGGAGGGATCCGGTCTGTAACGCCGCCGGGTCCGTCGTGGGCCTTCCCGATTCGTCGAGCGCCACTCCCTCCGGGAGCCGCCCCCCCGACTCGTTGATGTTCCGTATCGTGGAACCGGCGATCGCCGACGTGGAAAAGTCGACGAGTATCGGAGTTCCCGACGACGTGGGACAGCCGAACGCAACCGGGTTTGTCCCGAAGATCGCCTTCGTCCCCCCGTAAGGCGCAACCTTGGGCGTCGCGTTCGCGAACGTGATGCCGAGGCACCCCGCCTCGGCCGCCATCGCACAATAATAGGATGCCGCACCGTAATGATTGCTGTTATTCACCGCTACGAAGCCTATCCCTGTCTCCTTCGCAATTTCAATTCCCCTCCGCATCGCCCGTGCCCCCGCAATCTGCCCGAACCCGTTTCCCGCGTCAAGATGCGCAATCGACGGGGCCGACTCACGCCACCGCATCCGCGCCGGAGAGGAGATAAGGTCTTTCTTCAACATCGTTGCAAGGACCGGGATCCTGAAAACGCCCTGGGCGTAACGGCCCCGCTTGTCTGCCCAGACGAGCGCCCCCGCCACCTCTTCCGCATCTTTTCGCGCAGAACCGCTGGCGGTCAAAAGCTCGGACGCAAATCGCCTGAGCCGGTTTTCCTGCAGGATGACCTTCATGCGCTCCCTTTACTCAAGAGCGTCCGGATGCTGCCTCCTTTTTCCGTGCGATCGCCCAGGCGCAGGATCGACAGAATTCTTCGTGCCTGCTTTTTCCAGAAGGGTATGATCCGGACGAGCGCCGGCATCGGATCGCGCCAGTCGAAAACGAGAAAGTGCTGCCAGTGCATTAGGCTCCTGAGCCACTCGCCCCACGTTGTCTCGCCGTTGTAATGGGATTCCCTGAACGAAAGAAAATCGCTCACCGGCCTTATGGCATAGACGCCGCGACGGTATGTGCTGAATTCCGGCCCCGGAAGGCCCAGAACTCTGTTGTACGCGAGCAGCGCGAGATCGTATCCGCTCACTCTCACCAGTTCGGTTGTCAGCGTGAACCGCGCGTTGCATTCAATGAGTTTCAATACCCCGTCACGCGGGTCCCGCATGAATTCCAGATTGCCGATCCCGCGCAGGCCTACCCCTCTGAGGAATTTCAAGCCTACGTCCGCCACCTCCGGATTCCAGTCGGTGACGTGATACGTCCCGAGCCCGAACGCGGTGGGGGACTGCCGGAGCTTTTTCTTCGTGAAATGGAAAAGCGGCTCCCCATCCGGGTCGAGATAGCTGTAGTAGCTGAGAAACCCCTCGGGATGCTGAGGGATCAGCTCGGTGAGAAGGACCTCGATGCCATGCTCGCTCACCCGTCTGTACGCGTCGAAAAGTTCGCGTTCGTCCCGGACGATGAACATCTTGAGCGTGGGGAAATGCCTTACAAAGTCGTGCGAGGAGAGCGGTTTGAGCGCGCACGGGTAAGCGAAGGATCCCCGAAGCCCGATGAGGTCTGCCTCCGAGTTTATGGGGAAAACTTTGGGAGCCGGAACGCCGACTTTTTCCGCGAGCTCGTATGTCTTCGCCTTGTCGAGCATGGCCGCGGCAATTTCTACCCGCGATTCCACGAGCCTGTAATTCTTTTCCAGCTCCGACCGGTGTTCGATCAGCACCTCCAGCCCCTCATCCGAGCAGGGGAGGAGCACCGATCCGCCATGTGTTACGGTTCCTTCGCCCAGCAGCCAGCTGATCCACCCCGCCGGTCCGAGAGTCCCATCCATTGGAATTCTCGTACAATGCCTTGAGTACGCGATCTCGCTCTGTTCCCCGTCAAGACCGTATACCCTGATCCCTGCACGAGAGAGGCTTCGTGCCACCGAAAGGGCAATCACGCCTCCGCCGACGAGGATCGCCGCCGGCCGATTATCTGACTTTTTCACTGCCTGTCCCTATGATGTTGATGGTCACGCGCCAGAATTTCCTGAAGGATCGGTTCCACGACCCTTCTCCCTGCGTCACGGTTTCTGATCTGATAGTGATAGTGTAACCCCGGAGTTGTGTTCACTTCGTTGATGACTCCGCCCGTCTCCTGGAGCGGCAGCCCAGGATCGGTCGTGATCATGTCGACCCCAGCCAGCCGGACCCCCAGGATCTCGGCCGCCGCCGCACCCGCCCGTACGACTTCCTCGCAGAATAGTCCTGTCACGGATTCATTCTCCCGTGAAGAATTGTCGTTCGCCGCCTGCTTCACGACCACCTCAACTCCCTTTGCCGGCACCGATGCAGGGCTCATCCCGGCCCTCCGGAGAGTGTTCCGGCAATCGGCATCAATCCGCAGCCAGGTCAAGCCTTCCGCTCCGCGCAGCCGCGATCTGCGGCTGTTCTCTTCCGAGATCAACTCCCGTATCGACGATGCGCCGTCTCCCACCACCGAGGGGGATCTCCGCCGTATAGCATCCAGGAGCTTGCCGTCAAGATAAAGCAGCCGGTACGACTCGCCGCTGATCTGACGCTCCGCCAGGATCACATGCCCGTAGAGAGAGGCGAATATCGATGCGCTGCGGAGTTCGGACCGCGTCCGCACATTTGTCGTCACCCCTTCACCTCCCGCAGTCCCCTGCGAGGGTTTTATCACGATCGGATCCGGCGACGACCCGAGGAACTCGAGGCCCCGCTCCATCTCCCCCAGCGAAAACTCCGCATGCTCAGGCACGGGGATTCCGTTCTCCGCCAGAAGATTCAGGACGAGCGGTTTGCTACGCGCCAGTTTGATCGTGACCGGATGGTCCAGCTCAAGGAGGTTTTGAAAAATGCGCGTCCTCCGGCCGTTCAGCGAGATCTCGCAAAACCCGCCCGGCATCTCGACGTACTTGAGGGACAGATTGTGGGCAGCGCTTCTCCAGATTTCCCTGTAAAATTCCGTCCTCATCGGATCATCCAGCATGCCCCAGCGGTTCATGTGCCGGTCCCACGCGAATTTCAGGTAATATCCCAGCCTCAGTAATTTAATAGCCCAGCGCCCGATCATCCGCCGCGGCGCCTCAAACTGATTTACTGACATGCAGTCCATTTTCAACAATCTCACACTCTGTTTCCGTCAGCAGCTTGTCCACCCAGGCATTGGAGAATTCGCCCCGGGCGACGGCTGCACAGTACGCCGCCTCCGCTTCTTTGCGCGCCTGGAGGCGCTTCAGAAGATCTTCTGCAATCTCCTGGGGTATGACCACCACCCCGTTCAGATCCCCCGCGATGATGTCTCCCGGGTTGACGACGATGCCGCCGCACTGTATCGGGTAATTGACCTCGCCGGGACCGCGGTGCAGAGGCCCGATCGGCGTCACCCCGCGGGCGAACGCGGGGAACTCTATCTTCTGTATTCCCGGCAGGTCGCGGATGAATCCGTCTATGACGAACCCGCCTATCTTTCTGTGGTGAGCCTTTGTCGATACCAGATCGCCGAGTACCGCATTCAGGGAGGAGCCGCCCGCGTCGACAACGATGATGTCGCCAGGCTGCGCAATGTCGAGAGACTTATGAACCATGAGGTTGTCCCCCGGATAGACCCGTACGGTGCACGCCGGCCCCACGATCTTTTTTGAAGGCGCCGTGAGGTTCTTGATGGCCGGCGTCATCGTGTACAGCCTGTTCATCAGGTCGGAGATCGCCGGTGTGTCGAATTCTCGGAGTCCCGTCACGATCTCAGCCGACGGGCGGAGTATCTGTTTGCGTATCCGGAAGCCGGGGCCCGGATTGAGGTCTGCGGTTTTTGGCTTTGCGACGGATGTCATGACTCTATCCCTCTGCTAGTTGCACATGAATAAAAATTGGACCCCGGGGCTTCAAACTGTGACGACACGCCGCCGGGCGAAAAGAATTCCTGTGGAGTATCCCTATGTAACACTTTGACTGATACTAATTTGTGACGCCGGCATCATCCCGGCTCCCGAAAACTGCCCGCCCGCTGTCTCATTCGCCGGAATTCCTGAATCGGGTAAATCGGGTATCACGACGCCTGCCCGACCCGTCGCGGTATCCCCTCAAGAAGCTGCCGCCTCAGCTCCTGCCTCAATATCTTGGAATCACTGCGCGGGAATTTTTCAACCCGGTAAACTATACGAGGGATCTTGTGGCTGTCCAGTCGGGTCCCCAATGCCGCCGACAACTCCGACGAGATGATGGTCTTCCCGTTCCTCGCTATGTAGCAGAGGACCGGGATCTCACCCACGACGCCCGCCGGATCGGGGATCCCGAGCACACAGAGCTCCACATCGGGATAGATCTCGTGTATTTTTTCTTCAACTTCGGCAGGGGATATCTTCGAACCCGCCAAGCTGATCATCTCGTCTTTCCGTCCTAAAACGCGGAGGTATCCCTCCTTGTCGAGCGTGCCGATGTCCCCCGTCCTGAACTGGCTCCGCGTCTCCCCCCCGTGAATTCCGCCGCCATTGGTGCCGTTCCAGTATTTTTCGGAAATGTGCGCCCCCTTGATGGCGATTTCGCCCTGAAGTCCGGTCGTCAGCGGGTTTCCCGCCTCATCAACGATAAAGATCTCCGCCGGCGGAACCGCCCGACCAATTGTGTCCGGTTTTTTTCGATCGGCGTTGAACTCCGTAAAAACGCTCCGCGGTGCCTCGGTCAGCCCGTACTGACAGTAGAGAGAGGCCCGCGGGAATGCATCCATCAGCTTTTTCCGCGCGGGACGCGGCATCGACGCCGCCCCCAGCTCGATGAACGTGATCTGCTCTCCCAGACCCCTCACCGTCCTCGCCTGGTCGGCGAGTCCGGTAAGAATTTCCGGAGTCGAGGAGATGCCCGTGCACTTCGCCGCGAGGATGCTCTCGGCCATCTGCTGAGGCGTCAATCGCCCGTTCCTCATAATGACCGTGCCGCCGGCGAAGAGCACACAGCGGGAGCGCCCGAACCCCATCGACTGCGTGACGGGAAGGGCGATGAATTCTCGCGAGTCGGAGCCGATCCGCGTGAAGGTATTCACGCCGAGCGTCGACTCGATGAGGTTGTGGTGCGTGAAGAGAGCGCCCCTCAGCCGCCCGTCAAGGTTTGCCGTGTAAAGGATCACTGCCCCGTCTCCCTCCCTGAGATCCATGAGCTTCGTGATTCCGTCCTGATAGCGCGCGCCGGAGACCGCTCTGCGCTCGGTGCTCTCCACCGATGTCTGATGGAGCGGCGACGCGCTCGCTTCGTCAATCATGAAGAAACGACATGTCAGCCGCTCCCTCAAAAGCGGAGCCTGCGCCAACTCGCTCCGGCCCGTTATGGCCATAATCGGAGCGCAGTCTCTTGCGATGTACTGTACCGTTTCCAGCATGCCCGGGTCCACTACCGGCACAGAAATCCCGCCCGAACGCATGACCGCATATTCGGCCACCAGACAGTCGAGCTTGTCCCGAAGCATGATGAGGACGCGATCCCCCTTCCGCAGCCCCTCGACGATGAACATGTCCGCCAGGGCGTTGATTTTCGCGTTCAGCGCCGCATAGGTCAGCGCACGGCCGTCGCAGACAACCGCGTGCTTCTCCGGGGTCCTTATTTCGGACTCAAGAAGATATTGATGCACGAGCCGCATGTACCCTCGCTGGTTCTCCACTGGCCTGTATCGTTCCGTTCCCCGCCACGCCCTCGGCGATCCTCTTCACGTTGCCGATGAAACTCTCGAGCGTGTTGCGCTCCTCCACCTGTTTCCTACCCTCCCGGCCCATCCTCTCCGCCTCCTCGGGATGATCCCACAAGTACCGGATCGCATCCCGCAATGCCCCCGGATCTCCCTGCGGGACGAAGAGGCCGGTCACCCCGTCGCGGATGACATCTCTCTGCCCGGCAGTGCGGGAGCAGATGACCGCCTTCCCCATCGCCATTGCCTCAAGTATGACGGTCAGCCCGTTGTCCGATTCCGACGGGAGAAGCGGGATGACGACGAAACGCGACCGCGCGTACAGTTTCCGGAGCTCTAGCGCCGGAAGGCCCCCCGCAGTCACGTTCCGGGGGAGGGGGCCATTTTCGTATATCGCCTTCACGGTCTTCGACAGGATCCCCCGGGTCGCGCCCGCCGCGATGTGACACCGGATGTCAAGCCCCTTCATCGCCTCCAGGAGCGTCGGGTAATCCCGCATCTCGATCCCGACCGAGGATATCATGTCGGTGGGGCCAGGGAACGGCCGCCAGAATTTTTCATCCACATAATAGGGGATGAAATGAATCTTCGACGCCGGGATCCCGAGCCTGGTGATCGCAAACTCCCTGTGGGCCGACGTCCACAGTATGATCGCATCCATGCGGGTGTGCACGCGCTTCAGGAGCGCCGCCTTCTTCGGTTTCGATATCCAGAATAAAAGAGCCACGTGCGGCATACGGCTCCGCGTCAGCTTCAGCAGGGCCGCGAATGCCATGGCCAGCGGGTCAGACCACGACACAATGACATCGTAACGCCGGCGCAACAGGTAGGCCTCCGCGACCTGCGTCAAGACGCCGGGCATCCGGCGGTACAGCCACCTCCGCCATCGCGGGGCTTTTTCAAGCATATGCTCATCGAGCATGTCTGTGCCCATGATCCGCGCATAGAGAGAGGCCCTTGGAATCTGATCGGAGTCTTCCAGACATCTGTTCGCCTGCGGGATCCCCGTCGCCTGCAGGGTGAGTATCCGGAGTGAACTGTTCGACGGCTCTGGGTGACTGTTCATGCGTGTTTTTGGCCAGAAATTTTTTTCTTCCAACGGGGGAGCCTGAATTTCACATAGTCGCCCGCAAAGCGGAGGAATGGTTTCTCCCGGTACTGTACCCCTAAGAGCCTTCCCTCCCGGCGGGCAAGAAACTTCCCAAAACGGAAGAGTTGTGAACTCTTCGATAAGAAATTGACCCCTTTTTCTATCGTGACATTGCTGTTCCGACGGATGTGATCGGTAAGATCAAACTTGTATTCTTCGTCTCCGCGAAGGAGGTCGACCTCCCTCGAACCGTCGAGGGCGGCGTCTTCGATCATCGAAAGGAGCAACGCCAGCCCGGGACGTCTTCGCGCGGCGTCCGAGTTATCGTCAAATCCCGAGAGATAGTCGTAATAGCAGTCCTTGAAACGGAATGCCATCCTGGCCCCCACGCACTCTCCCGACGCCATCGCCGTCTTGCACCAGAGCCAGCCCCTTTCATGGAACTTTTCGAGGAGCGCGGACTGGAATCCCGCAAAACGTTCGTCGGCGAAAAGCCCCGGGAAACCGACCCGGTTCCACCTCTTCTGGTGAAGGTCGCGGATCGCGTCCAGCGCCCGCCTTCTTTCCTCGAGAGTGATTGCTTCGGCGATCACAAATCCCGGCCCCTCCTCCCACCCCCGCCGGGCCTGACGCATGCGGCGGCGAACGCTCGCACTGAGTTTTGAAAAAAAATCTTCCATCGACGCCGGCACAGGGATGTAGGGACATGCATCCGCCGCTTTCACCACCGACCGGTGCCCGCCGTTAAGCTGTGGCACGATGTGTCCCATGATGACTCCGTTTTCAGGGGCGTTCACAAAGTCGACCGCCGAGTATTTTCCGGTTCCGCAAAAATATTCCAGGACGAGTCTCCCGGCCCTCCGCTCGTACCCCGTCCTCACGATGGCATCCAGATAGTCGCTCGGTCCATCGTCGAAGAAATACCCCGATGAGGCGGGATACGCGATTCCTTCCCCCAGCATACCGAATCGCCTTTGAAACGTGATGCCGAGGAAGGAGAATTTTTCGGAGTACAACGGCACGATGCCCACAAGAACCCCCTCTTCCCTGATGAGGAGGCAATGGAGACTTTGGTTCGATTTTCCATAAAACTGCCACCAGAGCGAGAGCCACTCGTGAGTCTGGAAGATTGTCGCAGATGACGACTTCACAAGCTCGTTCCACTCTTCACGTATTTCGACGAATTCCTCCTCCCGCGACAGGATGTGGAACGTAAGCTGCGGCGTGACCCCGACGTCCGGCGCTATGTCGACCGTCTCTCTCATCAGCTCTTCTCTGCGAGGTTCACTCCTTCAAGTACCGGTTCCGCTTCCACCTCGCCGTCCCCCGATGCCATCATCCGGGCGTTGGTGAAGACGACCTTGGCCTTCCAGCGGAGCCAGGAGTAGTATCCGAAAGGAAGGAGGGTGCGGACTCCCATCCCGAATGTCTCCGTGGCGCTCGGAACGAGCGTCCGCCTGATTTCAAACGGGTCGGAGCCGAATGTCGGCGGACCCGTGTACGTCGCGCATCCGATGGTGTAGCCGGCGTCGAGGAGCATCTTTTTCGTGGTTTCGTTCGATTCCCCGTACGGGAAGGCGAACGAGAGGACCGGCGCGTTGAGCAGGATCTCCAGAAGCTCCCGCGAACGGGAGATCTCTTCCCAGGCCTTTTCACGGCTCAACGACGGGAGCCGTTCGTGAGTCAACGAGTGAGACCCGATCTCGAATCCCGCCCTGTGCAGTTCCAGTATCTGCTCGCCCGTCATGAGCGGCGCCGTCGGCAGAATGGCCGGCTGATCCCAGACGCTTTCCTTCAATCCCCGGTCGCCAACGACAAAGACGACAGCCCTCATGCCGAACTCTCTCAGCACCGGGAACGCAAGCTCGTATGTGTCCTGATATCCGTCGTCGAAGGTGAGGATCACCGGCTTCTTGGGCAGGTTCAGTTCGCCCGCCTGGAAGAGCCTGTAATCTTCGAATGTGATCGCCGTGAAACCCCACCGCTCGAGGAATGTGAGATGCCGCCGGAACTCGTTCACATGCAGACACTGCCGCGGATACCCTATGCTGAGCCCGATCGCATCCACGATCCTGTGGTACATGAGGACCCTGATTTTCTGGGGATTCCCCTCGCTGAGACTCCTGCCGTTGGTTGCGCCCTTATGGTTCATAGATTGCCTTTCTGAGAACTGACCTCATGCAATACCCGGGCCGGGACTCCGCCCACGATGGTGTTCGCCGGCACGTCCTTCGTGACCACAGCGCCCGCCGCGACGATCGCACCTGCCCCGATCCGGACTCCCTTGAGAATGATGCACCGGCACCCGATCCACGCCCTGTCCTCGATGACCACCGGCTTGTGCTCGAGTTCTTCCCCCGGCAACGCGTGCAGGTCGGAATCCATGATGACGACGTCCCAGGAGATCCGGCAGTCCCGTCCAATGTCGACAAGAGAATTCGCGACGATGACCGTGTTGCGGTTCAGATAGGTGCCCTTTCCGATCCTGAGTATCGCCTGCTCGCCCACTTCGAGACGGACGCCGGGATAGAAATGACAGTTTTCGACATAAATCTCCCCTCCCTCATTGATGACCCTGGGCCTCGGACGCCCCGGGCTGACAACGATGATTCCAGCCCTGGTGAATTTCCGTGCGAGGAAAAGCCCCCGGATATGGTTCGCCACCGACTGATGCTTCAGCCGGTGCCTCGCCCGCGTAACGAATTCACGAACGGTCATTCTATCGGCACCCCCTCGCGGCGGCCGGCCGGAGCCGGGGCGCTCTTTCCTGTGAATTTGCCGTAAAGCGCATCGATATTCTCGCCGATCACCGACCACTCATATTTCGACTTCATCAGATCATGCCCCGCCTCGGAGAGCCTCCGGCGCAGGTCATGGTCGTGAAGGAGACGGACGACAGAATCCGCGAATTCGGACGGGTCGTCCGAAATCAGCGCCGTCTCGCCGTTATGCACGTCGATCCCCTCACTGCCGATGCCCGTCGTGACGATAGGGATTTTCATCGCCATCGCCTCCAAAACTTTCAATCGGGTCCCGCTCCCCATACGCAGGGGGACCACGTAAACGCTCGAACGCCACACGTACGGGCGCACGTCATCCACTGTGCCTGTGATGATGATATTTTCAGAGGCGCGGCGCATGAGCTCCGGCATCGGCTGGCTGCCGACGATGTAAATCTTGGCCGAGGGCACGCGTCGCAGTATCAGGGGAAAGATGCTGTCGAGGAAATAGCACATGCCGTCATGGTTCGGGATGTAGGACATCGCCCCCGTGAATACCATCGAAAAGGGCTCCGGCGCCTCCGCCCCAGGCCGGAAGTACGCGGCCTCGACCCCGTTCGGAACAACGTATTTCGGCACGTGCGGGACGTCGGCGTCGAGGATTTTTCCGTCACGCGCTGAGGTGACAAGAATCGAATCGTAGCGCCGGCACGCCTCCTGCTCCTCCCGCCTGAATTTCTTGTACTCGCTGTAATAGTGCAGCCGGCGGAACGGCGAACGGGCCTTCTCCCCCATGCGCCGGAAATTGTCGTACTCCACATTGTGCGAGTCGAGTATCTTATGGGCCGAGGTCGCCATCCGGTACGTCCCCATGTGTGCAAATTCAGTCTGGACGACGTCGAAGTCTTTTCTTTCGAGAAGCCCGTCGAGGGAGTGCTGCATTTCCTTGCTCTGCCCCAGCATGTAGAAGAAGCTGTGCCGGGTGAAGAGGGAGTAGAATTGCACCACCCGTCGTAGCCTTCCAGGCCAGTGCCGCGAGACGAGGTTGATGGCGCCCACCCGCCCCATCTGCTCCCTCATCCTCTCCCTCTGATCCGGCCACCCGTAGCTGAGGACCGTGACATCGTGCCGCTCCGAGGCCAGCCGGATGAGATGATAGACCCGGAGCGCTCCTCCGTAAGTGGGAGGCACGGGGATGTATGGCAGAGTGAAGAGGATTTTCATGCGCTGACCCCCCTGTTGACAGCAAACGTTTCACGCAGATTGCGGAGCGATAAAAAGTTTTTCACGAACTCGAGTTCTCCGCGATCGAGAGCACGGAAACTTACGAGCGAGAGGACGTAGACCAGGGAGCCCCCGATGAGGAGGACCGCCCAGGGCAACCCCGCAGCCTGCATCCCCCACAGCGAGGCGATCATCATCCCCCCGGCCCCCAAAGCCTTCAACGAGGGGGAAATCCTCGCCCCCTCCAGTATCGATTTCGGCATGATCACCAGGGCGCATATCATGACGAATAATTCCGTCACGATCGTCGCGATCGCGGCTCCCGCTCCGCCGTTTCCGCTCTTCGCCTGAGCAAAGGGTATCAGAAAGAAATTCAACGAAACGTTCAGGATGACCGCAAAAAATGCGACCGCCGCCCACTGCTTCTGCTTGTCACAGGCGAAAAGCGTCGTGCCGAGTACCATGTCCAGATAGATGAGCAAGAGCCCCGCCGAGAAAATTTTCAGATTTGATACCGAGGGTGCATATGCGCTCAGCCCGAAGAAGAATTGTATGATGAACTCCGCGGAAAAGAAGACCATGATGCTGATCGGTATTCCCGCCATCAGGATGAACTCCAGGCTCTTCTGCGTCGTCTTCTGAAGCATCCCCTCCTCCTTCCCCCAGAGTCGTGACAATACGGGAAGTATCGAAAGGGAATAGATGCTCGGAAGGAAGGCCAGGACATCAAAAAACTTGTACGATGCGCCGTACCACCCCACGACCGCCTCAGGCGTGAGAAAGGAGAGCATGACGCTGTCGATACGGTAATAGATCGCTCCGAATATGGTCCAGAGCAGGTACGGGACCCCCTCCCTGACCATGACCGCGACGCCGCTCCATTCGACCGCCGGGAATGCCCTGACCATGAGGCGGGAGTACCGGATGCAGAGCAAAAAATTGAGGAAAGTCCCGGCCACCATGATCAGGGCCATGCCGATGACGTTCGCCCCGAGGAGGAGCGCCGCGATGCCGACTCCCGCGATGAAGATGCGCTCGCTGATATTGCCGATCGTCGAATACTGCGCCATCTCGTGCCCGAGGAAGATCCCCCACATGATGGTCCGAAGTCCGAGCCAGAGTATTTCGACCGCGAAGATCGCAATGAGAATTTTTACGGTCGGCGGATAATGGGCCAGGAAGGCAAAACTCATCATCCCGATGAAAGCCACGACCCAGAACAGCGTTCGGAGCGCTACGGCGTTCACCGCGGTCTGCGCGGACTCTTCTTTCGAACGCGCGATCCGCTTCGCCACGCCGATCCGCCCGTCGAAATCGACCAGCATGAGGAATATCCCCGACACCGAGAGGGCAAGGTATAATCTCCCGTAATTGACCGGTCCCAGGTAACGGGGCAGAAAAAGCATCAGAAGAAAGCTCGAGGTCCACGTCACCAGCTGCTGACCCATCTGGACCGTGGTGTTGCGTGCAACCGAATGTGCGATTTCCTTGTTCATCGTCAGCGGAGAGAAAATGCTTTCCGTACAATTGCCCCCGCGAACCGGGGGAGCGCCAGCATGCGGCGCCAGCGGCTCGGCTGATTCATGAGCCGGTATGCCCATTCGAGCCCGAGCGACCGCATCCAACGCGGAGCCCTCGGGACCAGCCCTGCAATAAAATCAAATGTTCCGCCCACACACATCGCCACGGGCGCATTCAGGTTCCGGCGATTGCGCGCGATCCAGAACTCCTGCTTCGGCGCTCCGTACGCGATCAGGAGTATGTGCGCTCCCGATTCGTTGATGAGCCGGCAGATCTCCTCCTCCTCCGACGGGTCGGGGGAACCGGAATAGGTCCCCGCGATTATGAGCCGCGGGTGCCGCTCCTGCAATCGGCGCGCCGCATCATCGGCTACCCCCTCCGCTGCCCCAAGGAGGAAAATCCGGAATCCCCGCGCTTCAGCCAGGGCCGCAATCTCAAACACAGTGTCAATTCCTGTTACCCTCTCCGGTATCCCGCGCCCGAATATCCACGAGGCGAGCACGACCCCCACTCCGTCCGGAAGCGAGAGGGATGCGCCGTTGATCGTATCTCGAAAATAGGGGTCCTTCTGCGCGGCCACGATCATCTCGGGGTTGACCGGGATGACCACGTGCCTTCCGCCTTCGTTCACCATGTGATCGATCAGCTGCACGGCACCCTGGACCGTTGTGCGGTCGATCCTGACGCCCAGGATCGTCCGGGCATCCTGGAGCCTCTGTATTCTGCGGAGGACAGGAGTGGGTGTCGGGGCCGGTTTGATGATGTTTCGCATGGTTGTCAGATGTGAAATCGGCTTTGACGCTCAAGGGCCGCCTGATGAGCCGGCGCCAGGAAATAACAATCGAGCGCGCTTCCCGATGTCCGGGGACGGAAGTAAGTGCCGTCAAAGGTGTGCGCACGATAGCCGAACCGCTCCATGAACCGCACGACCTCGTGGGCTCCCGAGCCGTCCTGGCCTATGTCGCCCCACAATTCAATGAGCCAGGAAGGACGGCTCTGCTCGATGATTCCCTGCGCGCCGCGCAGACATTCAAGCTCCCGCCCCTCGGCGTCGACCCGGATGAAGCTCGCTCCGGAACTGAGGGAGTCGAGTTTTCGTGTCCCCAGCTTTATGCCGCGGGGAGTCACGGCTCCCGCCGCACGGGTGTTCTCATGCAAGTGAACCGGGATCTCAAATGAAAAATCGTCGCGGTCCGAGATGTCGCAATGAATGAGCTCAACGTTTCCGATTCCCCCGACGCTCTCGGCAAGGATGTCAAAGTTTTCCGGGATCCCTTCGATGCTTGTCACCCTCCCCGCCGGTCCGACGACATGGGCGAGGTAGAGAGTGAATAATCCCGTGCTTGCTCCGACATCGATAACCCGATCTCCGCCGGAGACGAGATGTTCTATCCCGGTGACACTCAATGCGCTTTCGAGCGGTCTGGTCATTTCGTCAGGGTTCACTAATCGCATAAAACTGTTTGAGAAGCTCTCCGTCCCCCCGGCGAGCAAGGGGGAGGCTAACGGGTTTCAGCCGAGATTCTGGCGGCTCTCTCCGTCGTGTCGATCATTCCGAGCGTGGGCATCAGCCCCATCATCGCTCCGAGAAAAATCATGTTGCGGTAAAATGTGAGCTGGAGATCGACGAACGATACGACGATCTGGCCCATGATGGCGATGATCGACACCGCACAGATTGTCTTGAGATACGGGTCCCGCAGTCCGAGGAACGTGTGCGCTGCCTGGAAGATGTACAGATCGAAAAAAAGCCAGAAAAACAGAAATCCTATGGCGCCCATCTTGACGATGAGCCAGTAAATCTCGTTATGGGGAATGTAATCCCGGAGCGAAAACGGAATCCCGACAAGGCTGATCGGCTGATCATATTTGTTCCCGAAGCCGATGCCGATGAGCGGAGAGCGCTTCAGGGTCTGCGCAAGGTCGTAATTCTCATATTCACGGTACATGTTCGAGTAATAACGCTCCCCGGCAGTCTGCTTGTCGTTCCAGATGGAACTCTTCACCAGCTGCGCCGGCAATCCGATCGTCCCCTCCGTGTTCCAGAAGATCGCCATGTACACGGCGAAAACCCCTATCGCCGGGAGGAGTATCCTGAGGATGGCGGCCCGCTCGGCCTTCGAGACAGTGAACAGGAATCCGATGACCGCAACGACCAGGGCGATGTACGCCGCGCGCCGCTGGGCAAGGAAGAAGACGAAGAGCATCGGCACGAGCATCCACCGGATGAATTTTTTCTGGCGCTCGCCTCCCCCGTAGAGAGTCAGGCCGAGGAGCATGACGATCAGCGATATAAAAAAGAGGGGATCCTCGTGGTTTGTGAGCTCCGTCCGCTCGCCGAACGCGAATCCGAGTCTCACGATGCGGACGATGCCGAGAAGGGCCTTGAACGATATCGCGCCGATGCAGACCCACATGAGTGTGATGAGCTGTGAGCGGGTCTGAATGATCTGAGGGACGAGAAAATACATCAGGCCCAGATAAATCAATGCGCGGAGCTCCCAGAGAGCCGGCAGAAAATCACCCCCGCGCGCCATGCCGAAAGCGGCCGATATCGCAAGACAGAAGAAAAAGACCAGGGCGGGGAGCCATCCCGTCACCTTCTGAAGCAAAACCCTTTTTCCCATGGCGATCAGCAATACCCAGACGCCGACCACCAGCAGGAGGTGCAATTCGAGGGGGCTCAGGACGGCGAAATCGACGCTCGCAAAAAGCGGCAAACCCTTGAGATTCTGAAAATATTGCTCGCCGATGATCGTCGTGTCATATCCGCGCGGCGGGAACTGATCG
Organism: uncultured Chlorobiaceae bacterium; assembly: GCA_964410105.1. Classification (GTDB taxonomy): domain Bacteria; phylum Bacteroidota; class Ignavibacteria; order UBA10030; family SZUA-254; genus CAYPFY01. Next base: position 9,131 of record CAYPFY010000024.1, on the reverse strand, counting down.
CACAGCAATACCATCCCGATGAAGAGGTAAAATCCCCAGTCGAGCCTGTAAAAAGTGAGCGCGACGACCGCCGTAGCCCCGAGCACCACGGCAGCCGCCATGAAACTTCCCCCCGTGACCAGCAGAAGAGACGCCGTGATAACCGACATCGCCACGACCAGCCACATAAAGCTCCTGCTCTCTGGCTCCGGCTCCGGCGTGAGGATCGTCGCCTCGGCGAAGACGCTGTCGTTTGCCCGGTACACAGCCTATCCTATCGGGAATGGCATGGTGAACATCGCATAGAGGACGATCGCCACCTGGAGGAGGGCGATGGCGATGACGATGACGTACGCCAGGGGGCGGATCTGCTTAAAACTCTTGCCGACCAGAACTACCGCCATCATCAGGGCCAGGGTGCCGACAAGCGCCATTTACGAAGCCCCCTCTTCGCTGAAGCGGTTCATGACGAATCCCAGAACCTGCCGCTCGTTCAACTGGTGAAACATGGCGTCGATCTCCTCACGCTTGGTCCGGCCGCTGTCAACGACCACGACGACTCCGTTAAGCTGATTCGCAAAAAGAACAGGGACGCTCTCGTTGTTGATCGACGGCATATCGACGATGACCAGGTCAAATTCCTGCTCCAGCGAGTAGATGACGTCCCTGAATGCAGCCAGATGCTCCAGCCCGAGGGACGGCTCCAGCGTCGGCCAGATCAGAGGCACGCCTCGCGAGGGACCCCCCTGATTGAGGTCGGAATGAAACGAGACGAAATTCCCGACGGTCAGGAGCGAAAGGTTTTCAACCGCCGTCCGGTGAACGTGAATCTGCCCGTTGAGAAATCCTTCGGCAAGGCCGGGCGCCTGAGGGAGGCCGAAGATCTGGTGGAGCCGGGGATTAGCCACGTTGAGATCCACCAGGATCGTTTTCTTCTGAGAACCGAGCGCAAGCGACACGGCGAGGTTGCAGGCCACGAGGGTCTTTCCCTCCCCCCGCTTCGGGCTCGTTATCCCGATGGTGAGGGTGACGTTCTCGTGCTCCTTGTTGAGAAAAGAATAGTTGAAGGAATTGTAGTATTTGAACTTGACAACCGAATTATCGACGTAGGTGCCCCGTTCCTGCGCGACCACGATCGCCTTGATGAGACGGACGAGCTTCGTCTCTCCTCCGCCGGAGTCCCCGGGCTGCTGCCCTCCCCCCCCCGTCGGCGGGGGGCCGTCCATATGTGTGTCGTCTGTGTTCACTATCCTCTGGGAAGTTTATTTCAACTGATGTTCATTGCCATCGGTGATGAACGCGATGACAGGCTTTTGGTACACCTCAATATCCCTCGGGATACGGATCGTCGTGTCGAGCATTTCTTTGAGAATGACCGCCAGGAATCCGAGGAAAATCCCGAGCCCTAAGCCGCCGAGGGTGAGCTGCATGCGGTTCGGCTTTGAGGGATGGGTCGGCACCTGCGCCGGATCAATGATGATGAACTGGCTCGCCCCCTTTTCGCCCAGGTCACGGGTCGTGCGGGCCTGCTCGAGTTTCACTTTCATCTCGTCATAGAGCTTGCGGTATATGCCGTAGTCCGATTCCTGATCCTCATCAACGCGCTCGCTGATCGTCGTCTGACGAATGTCCGAAAGGAGCTGCGCCCTCCGCCTTTCAAGGTCCACGCGCTGGGTCTGCTCGCGCTCGATCTCCGACTCGACGCCGCTCTTCATCCTCTCTATAAGGACTATCAACTGCTTCTCCGTCTTCTCCACCTCGGGATAGCGGGGGGTATAACGCCTGAGAAAATCCTCGTACTTCAGCATCAGCACCTTCAAATCCGCCGCAAAGGGGACCTCCGATCGGGTCAGATCGTAGAGCTTCTTCTTTCCGTCCTCCGTGTGGAGGTTCTGGGTCGAGGTGCGGAGGACCGCGAGCTCGTCCTGATAATCCTTGATTTTCGTGTCGCTGTCGCGTACCTGCTTGTCGAGAGCCTCGACCTGCCCGTACGCTGTCTTCGATTCGGTGGGCATGGAGCCGAGGCGCTGGCCCAGCCGGGCCACCACCTGCTTCTGGCTTGCCTCAAATTTTGCCCTCAGATCTTCAAGCTTTTTCTCGAAAAACTCGACCGCGCGCTCGTCGCGCTGGCCTTCCACGTTGAGGATCGTGTTGATGAAGAGTTTTGAGAGGAGGGAGGCGGCGCGCTGCGCCCGGACGGGGTCTGTGTCGATGTACGTGATCCGGAATGAGTCGGAACCCCGCCTCTCGGTCGTGATGTTGTGGGAGACGCCGTCGACGAGAGCCTGTCGCTGCTCCTCGGTCGTCGCGTTAGCCCCCATCCCGAGGCTGTCGATCATTTTCTGGATGGTCGCGCGGCTGTAAATGATTTCATTGAAGGTCCGGAGACGGTCCTCGGAGGCCATCGTCACCGCCATCTCATAGCTTATCAGGGGGTTCAGTATCTCCTCGCGCTGGACAAGTATGGTCGTCGAGGACTCATATTTCCCCGGAAGGAGACGCGCCCCGATGCCACAGATGAGCGTGACGACGACGGTCGGTATGATCAAGAGCCTCTTTCTCCGTCGGAAAAGGAGTATGAACTCGCGTATGGTGAATTGCGCAGGTCGCACGTGAAATTCCTGAATTGTTGGGCCGGCTAGGGTTGCATTGTCAGAGTAGCAATACTATCTAACAATTAATGTGCCACGACTCACATGTTTATTTTTTACACATGCCCCCACGGCTGACTCCCGCTGCGATAAAGTCTTGCGAATTTTGACGCAGGTATTTTGAGAGGTGTGTAAAAATTACGCACACTCGCCTGAGGCGGAAGGGGGGTGTGTAAAAACTATACGCGCGTAACGGATAAATGATTCCCCCCGTGTGAGCTTTTTACTCTTCCGCCATTCTCCCCGCGTTCTTTTCGCCGTAAAGAGACTATGTCCTCCAAGCTTTGTGCCAGACTTCAAACGAGTAAATCGGATAACGTCCACACGGCCGTACCATTTTCGTGGTTTTGGGACAAAATGTTTTAGAGGAATTTTTTCCCCAAGCCTCACGGCCGGGTCTGGCATGATACTTGTCATGCTTCAGCCTGATTGTTCCCGTTGGTTTACCCTTCTTCAGAGGCTTTGATGAAAAGATTTTTTTTCCCCCTTTTTCTCGTGTTGATTGCGGGTTGCTCTTCTTCCGACGACCTGACCCGTGCGACTCAGACGCAGGTCATGAGGTCCGGCAGTAAGTCTCTGCAGCCTGAAAATCAGCCCGATACCTACGTTATCCGGCAGAGCGATCAGATCCAGGTCTCCGTCTGGGGGTACCCCGAGTTCAATGCCACGGGCGCCGTAAAGGAGAATAATTCCGTCACGATTCCCCTTCTCGGCGAAGTGGTCGCAGCAGGGCTTACCAAAGAGCAGTTCATGGATCAACTGAAGAAGAAACTGGCGGTCTATATCCAGGGAGAGATCAAGTTGACGGTCACCGTCACGAGCACCGTGATGCAGAAAGTCGCTGTCCTTGGAGCAGTGTCGAAACAGGAGAATTATCCCCTCACCGCAGATGCAACTCTGCTCGAAGTGCTGTCGGCTGCCGGAGGCACGACTCCCGACTCCGATCTCCGCCATGTCAAGATTCTCCGGGGCGGCATGAACCGCCAGCCGATCGAGGTCGACCTTAGCTGGTATATGGAGAACGGAAATATCGAAGCCATCCCTCTGGTCCGTCCCGGCGATACGGTCTTCATTCCGAAAAAGGGGAATGTCATAAGGGAATTGTCCGATTTCATGCGGGATGCAATATTCATTTTCGGCTTCTTCCGGGTCTTTAATTGATGCGGGCTTTCGTCATTGCTGCCGCTCTCGTCGCCTCCGCCATGGCGACGACGGTCCAGGCACAGATTATTACTCTCTACAGCTCGCGCCCCGCACCAGTGGGTGCCCGCGCGACCGCGCTCGGAGAGGCTTATGCCTCTGAATCCTATGATGCGTCAAGCTTTTACTGGAATCCCGCTTCCCTCGTCTATCTTCAGAGAAAAGGGGTCGTCGTCAACCATCTCGAACAGCAGGCCATAAGCGGGATGAATGAGAATCTTGCCATCCCGTTCCGGCTCGGGAGCACCGATGCCCTCGCCATCGGACTGACGGTGAACCACGTCGGTTACGTCGGGAATACCGAAGGGCTTGATTTCAGGGTTATTCAGTATGGGTACGACCTCGCCTACGCGCGTGAAGTCATTCCGACTTTCAGCCTCGGCGGCGGAATTGGCGTTCGTTACGCCAGCACCTCGGTTTCAAGTTTGTGGGGAATCGGCGGATATGTCGGCGCCCTCTATACGCCCTCTCCCGAGGTGAGCTACGGGGTCTCCTATACAGGGATCGGTTCGGGCATTCTCTTCGTCTCCGACAGGGTTACGACGAGTCTGAGGTCCGAGAATCTGCCCCACACCCTGCAGGCCGCCGTGACGATGCGCTTCCCGCCGGAAGCCAAACAGACTTTTTTGACGGTTGCCGTCGCCAATGAGAAGATTTTCAGCCAGGACGGGATCCGGTACAAAGGGGGAATTGAGGTTTATCCGGTTCAGGCCATAGGCCTGCGATGGGGCTACATTTACCAGCAAAACGTCGTCGGAGCAGCACGCTACGGCGTCGGGCTCCGGACAAGCAGGTTCCAGCTCGATTACGCCATCGCCCCGAGTAAGCTGGCCGAAAGGATTTATCAGCTCTCCCTTGCGCTGACGCTTTGGAACTGAGCATGTGGCGCAAAAGAGTGCGCTGCGTCACAGTGTTGCATAATTCACATTCTTAGATTTACTCGTTATCCCCGCCATGCCGCCTCGAAGGCATCTGTTCAGATCGATCGACTCACTGTTTGGGCCGGAGCCAAGCCCGGCCATGCGGCAGATCATCGGAACGCTTGAACGGGTCGCCGTTAGCGATCTCGGGATACTGATCGTCGGAGAAGCGGGGACAGGCAAGAACTGGCTCGCCCGGATGATTCACAGCCTGAGCGGGCGCGCAACCCGGCCGATCACAGCGGTCGACTGCGCGGCGCTCGACGGCGAAAGGGGGGAGCGGTCGCTTTTTGGATGGGAAGAAACAGGCCTCCGCGGCACAAGCGTCGCCACCGGCCTGATCGAGGATGCCTCAGGAGGGACGATTCTCTTCGACAGGATTTCTGCCCTGAATACGTCTTTACAGCTCAGGATCGTGCGTACGTTCGAACATCACCACTACCGCCGCGTCGGCGGATATCACTATGTGCCCCTGAACGCGCGCGCCATCGCTACGGTGAGAAAGAAATTTGGAGAGGTCGGACACGAAGGGGAAGTCGGAAAGGAAATTTATCACAGGTTTTGTCCTGTGATGATAAATCTGCCCCCCTTGCGCGAGCGCCGGGGCGATATATCGTTCCTGATCGAACAGTTTATTTTTTCAGCCGTGCCCGCGGCAAATCGACCCAAAGGGATCACCGGCGATGCCCTGACCCTTTGTATGAAATACCACTGGCCGGGGAATACACGCCAACTTAAAGGCGTGATCGCGTCCGCCGCCGCCCATTGCTCCGATGAGTTCATCGGCCGTGATCACCTGTCGGCCCACCTCGAAAAAGAGGAGATGACAAAGCCCGGAGTCACGGCGGGATCGTCACCCGACTGAAGAGTTTTTTCTCCCGCAGGGGAGGATCTCGTTTTTTCGCCTCCGCCGGGATTCAGCACCAACGGGACCCGCTCCCGCATTTGTCCGGATATTCTTTAGAAGCTGGATCGTCACGATTCCCGTGACGCGTTTACAAAAAGAAAAATGGTCATTCAGTTATACATAATTTTCCTGATTCCGCTGATTCTTTCGCTCATCCTCACGCCGGCAGTGATACGGCTCGCCCGGCGCATCGGAGCGATGGATCAGCCCAACGAGCGGAAGATCCATAAGCTTCCGATCCCCCGGCTCGGGGGACTGGCAATCTATGCCAGCTTCTTCCTCTCGCTGGTCCTCTATTATTATTTCGACCCCGCAATCCATCCGCTTTCCTCCATGCACCCGCGCACCGGCGTCATGCTCGCCGTGAGCCTCACCCTGGTTCTCATCCTGGGGATCTGGGACGACGTCAAGCAGCTGAGCCCGGGACGGAAGTTTTTCTTTCAGTGCCTCGCAGCCGCAATCGTGTATTTTGCCGGCTTCCGCATCGCATCCATCACCCATCCTTTCAGCTCCAGTTTGCTCGATCTGGGGATCCTGAACTTCCCGGCCACACTCCTCTGGATCGTGGGAATCACGAATGCTTTCAACCTGATCGACGGCCTCGACGGCCTCGCCGGCGGGATCGCCTTCATCGCAAGCCTCACGGTCTGTACCATTTCGTTCATCGACGGGGATCTGGCCACCGCCATGATGGCCCTCATGCTGGCGGGCTCCGTCCTCGGTTTTCTCCGCTACAATTTCAATGGCGCCCGGATTTTCCTGGGCGACTCCGGAAGCCTCTTCCTCGGATTCTCGCTCGCCATCCTCTCCATGGTCAGTTCCACAAAGGGCTCAACGGCGTTCTCCATCCTCGTGCCCGTGCTCGCGCTCGGCCTGCCGATCATGGATACGCTCCTGTCGATGGCGCGCCGGTTCCTCCACTCGGTCTTCCCGGAAGACGAAGAGCCCAAAACCTTTTTCAAGAAACTGCTCACGATGTTTCTCCCGGACCGGGGACATATTCACCACCAGCTTATCGCCCGCGGGCTTTCACACCGGAACGTCGTCCTGCTCCTCTATGTGGTCTCATGCCTCTTCGGACTCGGGGCTTTCATGGTGACCCTCGCCAATAATCTCAGCGTGACCCCGGTCCTGATCGCCATCGGCGTGGCCTCGGTGATCGGCGTCAGCCAGCTTAAGTATAAAGAGATGGCAATGCTCCGGGACGGGGCTCTCCTCCCGCTCTACGAATGGCCCCTCATGCAGAGCATCGTCTTCCACGGGTTCCTCGACCTGGCGTTCACGATCCTCGCCTACGCCGGAGCCTGCTACCTCTGCAGGCCCGGGCTGTCGTTCGACGATCAGTTTTTGAAAAACATCATGCTCGTCTCCGGAATCCAGATCTCGGTTTTTTACGCCACCGGCCTCTATAAGGGGATGCTCCGACAGTTCGGCATGGGGGATGTGCTCAAGGCATTCAAGTCGGTCTCCCTCGCATCGATCATTACCTGGACCGCTCTCGCGTTCCTCCCGAGCCCCTGGAGCGCCCTCCCGACGACCGTGCTTCTCCTGGATTTCTATTTTCTGCTCTCTCTGGTCATGGGAGCACGGGTGTCTTTCCATGCCCTGAATTATCTTTCGCGCCGCGATCAGTGCGAAGGAAAGAAGATCCTCCTCTACGGCGCCAACGCGCAGGGAGTCTTCATCGCCCAGGAACTCCTCAGCCGGGAGGATATACGGTATTGCCCCGTTGGCTTCGTCGACGATAACCCCGCGCTCGAAGGAAAACAAATCAACGGGTTCCCGATTTTCGGCGGACACCTCAAGATCGAACAGGTCATAAGACGCCACCATGTTTCCGAACTCCTCCTGTGCGACGATTCTATCCGGCCGGAGATCATGAAACGAATCATCCGGATCGTCCGCCTCCATGACATCAAGGCGAAAGTGGTCTCCATCCGGCTGGATGATCTCGCCGCCGACAAGTCCGTAAAAATTCCCCAGGGCTTCACGGTCGCAGAGATTTAACCCCTCGTCCTGCGCACCGCAATGTACGTCTGCACATTTTAGGAGAGTCGCCCATGCTCTATCTCTATGGCATGAGGATCGGACTCCATGCCCTCGCCCACGCCAGGTTCACCCGCGAGAATCTAAAAAACATCGTCTATCCCGTGAACTACTGGCGGACGATCGAATACCGCGTTGTCTTCGATGCGCTGACCCCCTCGGCCTCCGACCGCATTCTCGATATCGGCAGCCCCAAGCTGCTTGCGCTTTATATTGCCGAAAAATATCGATCGCAGGTTTGTTCGGTCGACATCAGCGGGAATTTTCTGGGGGATTACCAGAATTACCGCTCCCTTCGCCGCCTCGACACCTATACGCCCGCCGTCATGGACGGCCGGAATCTCGAGTTCCCCGATAATCACTTCACCAAGATTTTCTCCATCTCCGTCATCGAACATATCCCGGGCGACGGAGACAGCGAGTGCCTCCGTGAAATCGGTCGGGTCCTTGCCCCCGGCGGGATCTGCGCCATAACGATCCCCTTCGCCCCGGAATCCCGCGACGAATACCTCGACGCGGAGAAGTTTTATTGGTCCGCATCCTATGGGTCAGATAAAAAACTATTCTTTCAGAGGCGCTATTCAGAAAATGATATTTTTCAAAAGCTTATAAGACCCTCGGGACTTTCCGTGAAATCTCTCCTCTATATGGGCGAAAAGCCCCTGACGGGCAGCGCCCACGAGCTCGATAATTATATGAATGTCTTTACCGCCCCCCTCCAGCCGCTTCTCTCGAAACTGCTCCATACCGGCCCCGCCGCCTCGTGGAAAAACCTCTCAAAGCCTCTCGCCGCATTCCTTCTACTCCAGAAACTCTGACCCGCAAAAAATTTTTTTTTCAGAATTTTCCCTCGCTGCCCGCGATAAATTCTTAAAAAGAAATAATCCCTCTTTTCAGCCGTTTTTTTCCCCGGAGAGGTGAGACGATTTCCGGTCTGGCGTCGATTTCCATAACTCTTTATCTCAAAACTTCTTGCAGCCGACGGCTCCCGCTTCACTTCCGCGTTCACACTTTCCCTTCACGGCTTTCCGCCCCTTGCCTAAGTTGTAATCCCCCAAAGATTTAGCGCACAAGACCCCGGTCCACACGCGGGGGTTTTCTTCTTTTTTCGGCGTCTCACCCCCGATGTGACATTTGCACAACCCCCATTGCGCACCCAAAACGAGGCTTTGATCCGGTTGCGATGTCGATCACCCGATGCCTTGAAGGACCTTCGGTTTCTTGTGTTATTCACCCCCATGAGAAGATCAAGGCTCGCAATACTCTCGATTTCGCTCCTATTACCGCTGACAATTTTCGACGCCCCGGGCGCCCCACTCGCTACACACAAAACCGTGAATTCCAGTGGTTTTGCCGTCGTCGCCTACTATACGCAGTGGTCCGTCTGCGATATGCCCCCGCAGTATGTCGACTGGTCCGCCATCACCC
>CAYPFY010000023.1:0-55800 GCA_964410105.1 uncultured Chlorobiaceae bacterium | reverse complement strand
TTTCTACTGATTCTGCGTTCACGTCTATCGTCTTTGACCAGGCAAATCTCCCAGGGACCTCCCATTCCGTGACCGGGCTCTCGAATTCGACAAAGTATTATTGGCGCGTTAGCGCTACTAATGCCGGAGGAACGAGTCCTTATTCACTGGTCCGGAATTTCACGACCATCATCGCCGCACCCGCTGCTCCTAGCCTGGCGGCGCCCGTTAACGATTCCTCGGGGCTTTCGACTGACCCAGTGCTCAGCTGGAATTCCACTCCTGGGGCAAGCTCATATCGGTTGCAGGTTTCTACCGACAGTACCTTCGCGGGTGTTTTCTTGGATCAGGCAAATCTTCCTGGAACTTCCCATTCAGTGACTGGTCTCTCGCATTCGACAAAGTATTACTGGCGCGTTAGCGCTACTAATGCCGGAGGAACGAGTCCTTACTCACTGGTCTGGAGTTTCACCACAATCATGTCGCCCCCATCTGCACCAATTCCAATCGTGCCTGCCGATAATTCCGTTGATGTCTCGACGACGATCCTCGTCTCATGGAGCCGAGAGCCCAGCGCAGTCACCTATCGACTGCTCCTGGCCTCTGACTCCGCCTTCACGTCCATCGTCAAAGACACGACATTGGCCGAGACTTCTGCCGTCGTAGGAGGGTTTGTGAACTCGACTGAATACTACTGGCGAGTGAGCGCTGGTAACGCCGGCGGGGAGAGTCAGAATTCGTCTGTGTGGCGATTCACAACAATCGAACCGAGCCCCTCTTCGCCCATCTTGTCATCGCCCCCAAACGGTGCAGCCCGAGTCTCGGTCGATCCTGCGCTTTACTGGCACCCTGTATCCGTAGCTAGCTGGTACAGGCTGCAAGTCGCCCTGGATGCGAGCTTCCGCTCGATCTACAGCGATACTACTACGACAGACACATCAAGCTTTGTATTCCTGCACGAGGATACCAAGTACTACTGGCGTGTGAGCGCCGTGAATAAGGGTGGGGAAAGCCCGCACTCCCTTGGTTGGAGTTTTCAAACTCTCATAAGCCCGCCTGATACCCCCAGTCTCGTCTTTCCGAGCCAGAGTGACACCCTTCTCGGCACGAGACCGGTCTTCACGTGGAGGAGCGCAAGGGGTGCAACATCATACCGCTTGCAAGTGTCGTCCGACTCAAGTTACCAGACGATGGTCGTTGATTCGAGCGGTCTCGGCGACACCTCGTACGCCGGAACCGAATTGCTGGCCGGGCGAAGGTATTTCTGGCGGGTATCGGCAAGCAATGACGGTGGAACAAGCGGATACGCCGGGGCGCAATTCTTTATTGCACTATTGACTGCGGCTGGCGAGCGCGGAAATCTACCGGCAGAATTCGACTTGAAGCAGAATTATCCCAACCCCTTCAATCCCGCGACATCGATTCAGTACCTCCTCCCGGAGAATTCCTGGGTAAGCATCAGGCTCTACAATGCTTTAGGACAGCTCATGCACGTTATTCTCGAGCGAGACCAGCCGCCCGGATCGCTGACGTTACAAATCGACGGTCGCAACCTTCCTTCGGGCCTTTATCTCGTCAGTCTGGAAGCGATCTCGATCGATAATCCTTCGCATCGGTTTTCGAAGACTGTCAAGATGATCCTGGCGAGGTAAGGTCGGAGACCTCACCGGGGGCCACTTTCCCCCGGCCCGACCCTTGCATGCTGGCTTTCCGTATCCGGCACAAAGGGGGATGGGGCCCGTACCAAAGTTCCGAATTTTAAAGGATTTGAGATAGTTTTTTCGCCCCCGCGGCTCGATTGCCCTCCGTCACGATGCGTGTTGTCCAGCATGTCCGGAGATACTTGTTCCGGGTAAATTGACGGTCACAATAATTGTTAAGGGAGCTTGGCGTTGAGACGCACCCAAAAAGAACTGTCATTCTGCTAAAAAGTCCATGAAAACCTTGTTTCTTGACTGTGTTTTCTCCGCCGAATTCATCTTCGGTCTCATGGTCCTGGCAGGGCTCGTTTTGCTCGGACTCTTGGAGAGGAGCAAATCCCTCACGGCGCGTCAGGCGAGGGCACTGCAGATCCTTCAATCCTATCTCCCATGAGCCGAGCTCCACGACAACGCTAAACAACCCGAATTCCCTTCAGCACTTTCTCAGCTGCAAGCGCGTTTCTACCGGTTCCCAATCATGTGAGGTAGGCGCCCTTCTCATACGATCGGGGCTCTAATACTCCGGACCCGATGGGAGTGCGACTGGCCTGCGACGGGCCCGAACATTATCCGGGCGCGTGCGATACAAACCTGCCGGTCACTAATGATGGTTTTCGCCCGCGAAGCGCTCAAATCCAGGTCCGAATTGTTTGCATTGGTCGCGATTGTTTTGTAGATTTGCAGAGTTAGCATACCTTCAGAAACCACGAGAACGTGAGTTGTTCGGCAGGGAAGGGACCTTCCCTCTGCCGGATTCTGTTGTCCGGAGTAGGCGGAACGGCATTAACTGCGAGGATCCTTTTTTGCAGCGCGGCGCACTGAGCGACGATTCTCGAGGAAAGTAACAAAGGTCTCAAACTCATCGGGGCTGTAGCTCAGCTGGGAGAGCGCCTCGTTCGCAACGAGGAGGTCGTCGGTTCGATCCCGATCAGCTCCACATGTAATATGCAGATGTAGAGTTCCGTCCAATGACTTCGGCAGGCTGACGGACCCATCACTGCTCATAGGACTCGGGAGGCTTCGCCGTGGCGGACATCGCAGCCGGCGATGGAAATTCAGGTCGAGAGTTTTTATATTATCGGCGTCCATCATGCTGGTGACGGTCTCGTGCGGGAAGAAACCGGGAGATTCGCCACCTTCGTCCGACCGCTCGAATCGTATTTCAACTCTCATTCAAGCCCATATGAGCGAGGGGAAGAAGGCCAACCGCCTTATCGACGAAAAAAGCCCCTACCTCCTTCAACACGCCTTCAATCCTGTCGATTGGTATCCCTGGGGAGACGAAGCATTCCGGAAAGCCCGTGAAGAGGATCGGCCCATTTTCCTCTCGATCGGATATTCGACCTGCTACTGGTGCCACGTCATGGAGCGTGAGGTTTTTGAGGACACCGCGATCGCTCGACTCATGAACGAGAAGCTGATCAGCATCAAGGTCGACCGGGAGGAGAGGCCGGAAATTGACCGGGTGTACATGACTGCGGTGCAGGCCATGACGGGAAGCGGCGGGTGGCCGATGTCCCTTTTCCTTACGCACGACCTGAAACCCTTTTACGCCGCGACCTACATCCCTCCCTCCTCGCGCTACGGACGCCCGGGATTCATCGACGTCGTCAGCCGCATCGACCAGCTCTGGCATTCTGACCGGAAAAAGCTGCTCGAATCGAGCGCCCAGCTCGCCGAGTTCTTAACAAAATCTGCCTCCGGGCATTCGACCTCGTTTCTGCCGACAGACTCGGCACTCTCGGCGGCATTCGAACAGTACAGGGAGTCGTTCGATCCCGAGCATGGTGGCTTTGGCGGGGGGCCAAAATTCCCCCGCCCGTCAAGCTTCAACTTTTTGCTCCGGTATTACGCGCGCACAGGCGCTGACTCCGCCCTCGAGATGACCCTCAAAACGCTTCAGGCCATGGCGCACGGCGGCGTGTACGATCACATTGGAGGGGGGTTCCACCGCTATTCCGTGGACGGACAATGGCGGGTACCGCATTTTGAAAAAATGCTCTACGATCAGGCCCAGCTCGTCACCTCATACCTCGAGGCCTATCAAATCACACACGATGGGTTTTATGCCGCAATGGCCCGGGATATCATCAATTACGTCTCTAAAGTGTTAACGGACGAAGGGGGAGGGTTCTACTCAGCAGAAGATGCAGAGAGCGCTGCGGAGCCTGGCGGAGATAAGGAGGAGGGCCAGTATTATCTCTGGACGAAGACAGAAATTGCATCCTTACTGGGAACTAAGGACGCGGAGGTGTTCGCCTGGTTCTACGGCGTTACGGATTCGGGCAATGCCCTCTCAGATCCGATGAACGTCTTCGCGGGGAAGAACATTCTTTACGCGGCCCGGGATATCGAGTCTGCCTCCCGCAGATTCGGAAAGACCGTTGACGACGTCAAAGCACTCTTGGGCAGGGGGCGCACAGTCCTTCTCGCCGAAAGGGAGAAGCGGCCGCGCCCTCACCTCGACGACAAGATCATAACGGCCTGGAACGGGCTCATGATCTCGGCGCTCGCTAAGGCGAGCGAGATTCTGGATGATTCGACTTATCTTATCGCAGCCGAGAAGGGGGCGCGATTTATCCTGACAAAGCTCTATGATCCTCAGAAGGGACTCCTGTTGAGGCGGTACCGTGATGGCGATGCACGATTCCCAGGAAGCCTGCAGGACTACGCGTTTTTCGCCGCCGGCCTCATCGATCTTTACGAGGCCTCATTCGACACGAGGTGGCTTGACCTGGCAATCTCTCTCACCAAGCATCAGATCGAAACATTCTGGGGTGCCGACGGATTCCGTGAGACTCAGCATCCGGGAAATCTTCCGTTCGCAAATCTCAGGGAGGAATATGACGGAGCTGAACCATCGGGAAACTCCCTTGCGGCATTGAATCTCCTTCGTCTCGCGCAGATGACCGACAGGAAGGAATGGACACAGCTGGCGGAGCGAACCATAGGTGCATTCGGGCAGCAGTTTCAACGCAATCCCGACGGTCTCTCACAGATGCTGGTCGCTCTCGACTGGAGGCTGGGCACTCCGCGGGAGATCATCCTGGCCGGAACGCGCTCGGGTGAGGATACGAGGAAGATGCTTCGTGTCATTCACAGCCGGTTCCTTCCGACGAAGGTCCTTCTGCTTGCGGATGCGGGGGGACAGGGGGGTTCCCTCGCGGCGTATCTTCCCTTCACGCGCACCATGACGATGGCCGGCGGAAAAGCCACAGCCTACGTGTGTGAGAACTACGCCTGCCAGAGCCCCACGGCCGATCCTGCCGCTCTTGAGAGAATTCTGGGAGGGCGAGGCGTGCGGTGATGGAGAATACCTTCGAATCGCGGTTCTTGGGTCACTCCCCAGAGGAGGTGGCAGAGATGCGGTTTGCCATGCGGCTCTCCTTGGGGATCGGAGTTTTCATGCTCTTCATGAAGATATACGCCTACCTCATAACCGGCTCGTCGGCGATCCTCTCCGACGCGGTTGAATCCGTCGTCCACATTCTCGCCGTTTCGTTCGCCGCGTTCAGTCTCCGCCTGAGCATGAAGCCCCCTGACAAGGACCATATGTACGGCCACGACCGCATCAGCTTCTTTTCAGCCGGTTTTGAGGGAGCGATGATAATTTTCGCCGCGCTCTTAATTATCTACGAAGCTGCTCACAAATGGCTCACCGGCCTGGAAATCCAGAACCTCGGATCGGGGACATTTCTCACGGCGTGCGCCACAATCATCAATGGCGGGCTTGGATGGTACCTTGTGCGAACGGGCAGGCGCTACAATTCGATACTCCTGGAGGCGAACGGAAAACACGTGCTCACGGACAGCTGGACGAGCCTCGGGGTCATCATTGGCCTGGTCCTGACTTTGTTCACCGGGTGGCTCCCCTTCGACCCGCTGCTAGCGATCATCGTCGCCCTCAATATCCTGTGGACCGGCTCCAAACTCATGCGGCGATCCATCGGCGGGTTGATGGATAAAAGCGACCCGCAGATTGACGCGACGCTGCGTAGCACGCTTGACCGGCTCGCGGGCCAGCACAGGATAGCCTACCACCGCCTGCGACACCGGAATGCGGGCTCGCGGCTCCTCATTGAGTTTCATCTCCTCTTTCGGGAAAACGTCTCCATCCGGAAGGCACACGAGCAGGCGACTCTGATTGAGCGCGAGCTCCATCGGGTATTCCCGGGTCACGTCGAAATCCTCACCCACCTCGAGCCCTATGAGGGGCACGACGAAATACACAAAAAGCTCCTCAAGGGAGAAGGAAACCCGAACGAGCAGTAGCGTGCCCGACCGCCCCTTCTAGGCTCCTGCCGACGAGTATTACCCACGCCGGCCATCGCTTGACAAAGAGCTTTTTTTTAATTACTTTGTATTGCAAAGTACTTTGTAATTACTCGATCCTGAAACTATCAGAGGTAATGACCATGCAGGGTGAGGAACATCTCAAGGATTTGTCAGAAATTCGCTCCATGATGGAGCGTTCATCGAAGTTCCTTTCGCTGAGCGGGCTTGCGGGCGTCGCGGCGGGCGTCGTGGGCCTTCTTGGCGCTGGTGCTGCCTACTGGAGGAGCCGGTCAGGTTCGGGGCCTGATGGCAGCATGGAGTTTTATCTGCTTGACGCTCTCATCGTTTTTGTCGTCGCGGTGGGGGTCACAATTTTATTCACAACCCGGATGGCGAAAAAGAAGGGGTTGCCGGTCCGGGGAGGCACGGGGAGAATACTGCCGAGCCTGTTGGTGCCGCTCGGAGCGGGGGCCGTATTCTGCATTCTCCTCCTCCCTCTCGGGCAGGCAGTCCTCATCCCCGCTTCGATGTTGGTGTTCTACGGCCTCGCGCTTTTCGCCGCGAGCGCATTCACCTATTCCGAGCTAAAAGTTCTCGCCCTTTCTGAGGTGACTCTCGGGCTGGGGTCGATGCTCTTCATCGATCTATGGCCTCTTTTCTGGGCTCTTGGGTTCGGGGCCGCCCACATTATCTACGGCGTGACCATGTACCGAAGGCACGAGAGGTGAAAGAGATCCTTGACCACCTGAACCCCGTCTTTGAGAATCGGATCCGGCTTGCGATCATGTCGGTTCTCATCGTCAACGACTCTATCGATTTCACAACTCTCAGGGCGACCCTCGACATCACGGACGGCAATCTCGCATCCCATGTCGGCATGCTGGAGAAAAACGGATATTTGAGCGTGAGAAAGAAATTTGTAGGGAAAAAGCCCCTCACCAAATATGAAGCGACGCAAGCCGGCCGGCGGGCGTTTAGCGAGCACCTGGACGCCCTTGAGCTCCTCATCAAGCGGATACATTGAATTCCATGAAACATCTCGTACGGTATTTTTTGACGGCATCGGTCTTCGGCGCCGAGAAAGCGAATCAGGAGTTTCTCAAAATGCACTTTCTGCGATTCTATCTCATCATGATGATAGTCAGATCAGCGACGGGAATTTGAGATGAAGATCCTCTTGACTGTCCTCTGGTTTCATGCGCTTGCGCTCTTCCTCCCCGTCTCGGCCGTCATCCTGTACCGGAGGCCGGGCCTGTGGCACCACCTGATCGCGGTCTTCCTTGGGGCGCTTATTGCGATCGTCGACTCGGCTTCCGATGAAGTCCAGCTGACGGTTCTCCTCCTCCTCGTCTTCGGATTTTTCCTCGGCTTCAGTAACCCGGCGAGGGCATGGCGATGGGCGGTTCTCCTCGGAGTATTTGTGCCTCTGGCGGCGGTTGGACGATCCCTTGCGGATGGGCATTTTTCCCTCACCGGTGGGATGGCGTTGTTCGTCGCGCTCGGCCCCGCGATGGGCGGTGCTTATGGGGGAGTTATGCTCCGGAAGGCTGCCCCTCGACTGGAGCAATCTACAAAGTCAGCGAATTAAACTCAGAAAGGGCGTAGCATGCAAAAGACAGGTTTGGCTAAAATTGCGGCACTCTCGGCAATGGGGCTTATCCCGGCATCGCTCCTGGTGTCGGCGGGGCTGATTCAGGGATTTCTTGGATTCCGCGGAATGAACGACGTTCTCGACGCTTTCATGCTCAAATACCAGGCCCGCTTCCTGGTGCATCCCCTATTCCTCCTGGGCGGCCTCGGTCTGGCGGTAGGTCTGAATGCGCTGTTGATCGTTCACCTTTCGTTCCGCCGCCAGGAGCATGCGTTCTCCGCCACTCTGACGCTTGCCCGCGGCAGGACGCTGAACGTCGCCATAGTCGCCCTCGGCATTTTCCTCTTGTCGGCGCTCCTCGCCTATTCTATTGCCGAGAATTTCAGGATCCTCCCCCGCTCTTAGAGTTCCGAGCGGGATCAGGTCCCGGCGCTGTAATCGTCCTGGTATTTCTTTTGTGCGGGGGTGAGAGTATCGATCGCAAGTCCCATGGTCGACAGCTTAAGCCCGGCGATCTCCTGGTCCTGTTCGACCGGTATATCATGCACTCTGTTCTCGAGCTTCTTTCCCCTTTCGTCAGAACGCGCGAGCCTGATTTGGGACATGAACTGGTTCGCAAACGACATATCCATGACCTCCGACGGGTGTCCTTCCGCTGCAGCGAGATTCACGAGCCGGCCCTTCGCGAGAACATAGATCCGGTTGCCGTTCTTGAGGATGTACTGCTCATTGTTGGGCCGCATCTCCGAGACCGATTTAGACACCTTTGCGAGATCGGTCAGATTTATTTCGCAGTCATAGTGGCCCGTATTGCAGACTATCGCCCCGTCTTTCATCATTTTGAAATGCCGCGCGATGATGATGTCTTTGACACCGGTGGCCGTTATGAACACGTCTCCGATTCCGGCTGCCTCGTCCATTTCGAGGACGCGCATCCCATCGAGGGTAGCTTTCAGCGCCGCCGTCGGTTTCACCTCGGTGACGATCACATTGGCCCCAAGACCTTTAGCCCGGAGTGCCACCCCCTTCCCGCAATGTCCGTATCCTGCCACGACGACGTTTTTCCCGGAGAGTAGGACGCTCGTCGCCCGCAGTATACCATCCAGCGTCGATTGGCCCGTGCCGTAAACATTGTCGAAGTCCCATTTCGTTTCGGCGTCGTTGACGGCAATGACCGGGTATTTGAGGGCCCCAGCCTTCGCCATGGCGCGCAGCCGATGGACGCCGGTTGTCGTCTCCTCCGTGCCGCCGATCATATGAGGGATAAGATCCTTCCGCTTATTGTGTATCGTGAAGATAAGATCGGCTCCGTCGTCAAGCGTCAGATTCGGCTTGAAGCGCAGGGTTTCTTGGATACACCAGTAAAATGCCTTGACATCCATGCCGTGCCAGGCGAAGACGGAGACCCCTGCTGCGGCGAGCGCGGCAGCCACCGAGTCGTTCGTTGAGAGCGGGTTGCAGCCGCTCCAGCTCACTTCTGCCCCCGCCCCGACCAGAGTCTTGACGAGCACGGCGGTTTCCTTTGTCACATGCAGGCATCCGGCGATTCGATACCCTTTCAGCGGCTTTGTTTTTCCGTATTTTTCCTGGAGGGCCATGAGCACCGGCATGCGGGACTCCGCCCAGGCGATGAGCCTTTTTCCCTCGGAAGCCAGTCCGAGATCCGCGACTTTATAGTGGCCTTTCTTATGATCCATGAGTGTTCTTTTGTGATGAGTGTAAGAGTTTCGGCGAAAAGTCAGCGGGCTTCCTTCTTGAGGATGTTGACCCGATCCGACTTCTCCCACGTAAATTCCTTTTCCTCACGGCCAAAATGGCCGTACGAGGCGGTCTTGCGGTAGATGGGGCGCCGGAGATTCAGGCGCTCGATGATTCCTCTCGGAGTCAGATCGAGCGGTCCGCCGGCTGAGGTGAGGTTATTCAGGATTTTCTCAAGCTTGGCGTCAGGCATCACGCCTGTGCCGAACGTCTGGGCATGCACGGAAACCGGCTCGACAATGCCGATCGCATACGCCACCTGAATCAGGCATTCCATGGCAAGCCCTGCCGCGACGACATTCTTTGCGATATGGCGCGCCGCGTACGCTGCGCTCCGGTCAACTTTGGTCGGATCCTTTCCGGAAAATGCCCCCCCGCCGTGAGGCGCGCGGCCACCGTAAGTATCGACAATGATTTTCCGGCCCGTCAGGCCGCTATCGCCGTGGGGACCGCCTATTTCAAAGAGTCCGGTCGGATTCACAAAATAGCGCGTCTTCTTATCGAGCATTTCCTGCGGTATGACCTCTTTCACGACATGGTCAATGACGTCCTCTTTGATTTTCTTCTGCGACACGTTCGGTGCGTGCTGGGTCGAGATGACCACGGTGTGAGCTCGTACCGGTCTTTTCCCATTGTATTCAATGGTCACCTGGGATTTTGCATCGGGCCGAAGGTAGGGCATGAGTTTCGCGTTTTTCTTCCTGATCTCGGCCAGGCGCTTCACGAGCTGGTGGGCATACATGATCGGCATCGGCATCAGCTCCGGCGTTTCCGTGCAGGCATATCCGAACATCATCCCCTGGTCGCCGGCTCCGCCGACATCGACCCCTTGCGCGATATTCGGGGACTGGGAGTGGATGGCCGACAAAACGGAGCAGGAATCGGCGTCGAATCCTATCCCTGCCTCGGTATAACCGATATCCTTAATGACGCTCCGGACGATCTTCTGGACATCGACATAACCTTTCGTGGTCACTTCCCCGCCCACGAGCGCGAGGCCCGTGGTCACGAAACTTTCGCAGGCCACGCGCGATCCCTGATCCTGCTCGAGAAGAGAATCAAGGACCGAGTCGGAAATCTGATCGCAGACCTTGTCAGGATGTCCTTCGGAGACCGACTCTGATGTGAAGAGGTGAGACATGAGCATTTTCCCCTGGTTAGTGAAATTCGATTTCGGATGAATCGCCGATGTTGATCCTCTTGAATGCCCCCTCGACCAGGGCGTTCACCCCCACGAGGGAGTCCTCGAGGACGGCGCGGTGCACTTGCGCCTCCTCGCTGACGATACAGTTGCGGATGATGGAATCGGTGACGATGGCCCGGTCGGCGACCGTAGCGTAGGGACCGATCACGGAGTGTGTGATTGTCGCTTTTTCGGAGATATAGACCGGCGGGATGATCACGACGTTGTCGATGGATATTTCTCTATGACGCTTTTCAAGAAGATGCCGGTTCGTTTCCAGGAGCGTTTCGGGTTTCCCGCAATCATACCATCCGGCGACAGGAAATGTCTTTATCTTCTCCCCTCCCTGGAGCATCAGCTGCAGCGCATCCGTCAGCTGGTACTCCCCTTTCGTGCGCTTGTCCTCCTTGAAGAGAGTGCCAATACATTCCTCGAGCAGCTTCGGATTTCGGATCCAGTAGAGGCCGACGATTGCAAGATTGCTCGTCGGGTTTTCGGGTTTTTCAACGAGACGGCTTGCGAAGCTGTTATGAAGTTCTACCACACCGAACCGGCGCGGATCGGCGACTTCACGGACCCCGACCGCAGTGTATGATTCCTTCAGAAGGGGCTTCAGATTAACATCGAAAATCGTGTCTCCGAGGATAATCAAAAGCGGCTCCGAGGAAAACGTCCCCCGCGCGAGGTAAATGGCATGGGCGAGACCCTTGGCTTCGGTCTGCTCGATGAAGTCGAACTTGATCCGGTAATGGGAAAGCACGTAGTCGCGGATTTTATCGCCGAGGTGGCCGACAACAATAGTCGCCTGATCGAATCCGTCCTCGATGATTTTGTCGAGGATATGGCCGATGATCGGCTTCCCGGCGACATTGAGGAGAACCTTCGGAACGGTGAAAGTATGCGGGCGCAGCCGGCTTCCGAATCCGGCGACAGGTATGATGGCTCGCATGGTGCTAGAAATTCATCTTTCTTATCCTTTGCTGTGCCCCCAACCGGATTCGAACCGGTGTCGCAAGCTTGAAAAGCTCGTGTCCTAGGCCTCTAGACGATGGGGGCTGCCGGGTGATTCCTATCTGTGGATGATTGCGCAGCTGACGAGCTTCCATCCGGCATATTCGGGGGTGTCCAGTGGGACTTGAACCCACGACCTCCAGGGCCACAACCTGGCGTTCTAACCAACTGAACTATGGACACCGTCGTTGGACAGCGTCCAAGATACTCAAAAATTCGACGATAATCAAGGAAATTTGACGAGCGGACGTATCAGATCGATACGGAGGCGAGTTCTCTGGCGGCCAGGCTCCCGGTCCCACCGGGCACATCATGCTGGCTCTCGCACGATCCACTAAAGGAACGGCAGCGCAGAGCCCGACCGGGGATGACTCCGCTTCACCGAAGCAGCATGAGCTTCTTGCTGTCAAAAAACTTACCGGCCTGCATCCGGTAAAAATAAATTCCGCTGGCCATGCCCCTCGCTTCCCATGGAACTGTGTATTCCCCGGGAGCCCGATCCCCCTCGAAGACGGTCGCCACAACTCTCCCAAGGACATCGTATACCCGCAAGGCCACCCTTGTGAATTCCGGGACCCGGAATCTGAATTCCGTCGACGGATTGAAAGGATTGGGGAAATTCTGATACAGGGCAAATTCGCCTGGCAGATCACCTTGCGGCGGAGCCACCCCGGCAGAGATATCCGAGCGGAGAAGTTCCAGGGAGGATTCGTCAACACCGGGGGGAACTTCAGATTCATCATAGTGTAAGCGGAGATTCGCCCGGAAATTGCTTCCCCCCTCCTGGTTCAACTCATAGACGCGGCGGACAATCGGGACCGTGTCAGACATAGACTTGAACCCTTCGAGAGCTGAAAGCCGTGGTATGCCGATGGCCCACTTGCTGAAGCGCGTAACGCTGTCCGCGACGATCGTGTTGGTGAGCGTATCGATACTGCTCGTCACAATCGACCAGGTTCCACCGAAATCGGCCGGATTAGTATCGGGATACGTAGTCATGCTCACCGAGAGCGGATGGATCCCCGACGTATCGAATCGGACCCCCGTGCTGAGGCTCTCGAACCGGTGCCATACGGTCGCGGACGATTGGAAGGATCGTTTGATCGTTCCGCGTTCTACGGTCCCCTCACCATTGAGGGCCTGCGGTTCGCTGCTTTGAATGACGAGTGTATCGGCGGGGCGCAGAGTCAATCTGCCGAGGACGGCGCACTGATTCTCCACCGTGACGTTTCCGCGGCTCTGCGCAACCGCAATGGTATCGAAGACGAGGTTAAAGAAATTTCGTTCGCAGGTACCGCTTCCATTGAACCGCACGGTTGAGCGGGCGGGGAGAAATCCCCCGTCGATGTGAGCCTGAGACCTTAACAGGCTTCCGCCAGGCTGGACAATCCAATTCCCTCCCACCACGATTATCGTCGCCGCGGCCGGGCGCACTTCTAGCGTCCCGTAGATTGTGACGTCCCCTTTGACAACAAATCTTGCCAGAGAATCTGTTAAGGTGAGCATACCCCCAGAGAGAACGGTGAGGGATGCAAGCGTGATTTGTTGCTGCCTGCGCATGATGACCGGTTTGACAGTCGTCGGGGGGATTATGACACTGTCCTTGGGAGTAGGAATGCCGACGGGGTCCCAGTTATCGGGGGTATCCCATAAGGAGTCGACTGTTCCGACCCACGATTTGGGATTGAGGGGTGACGAAGCAGCGCAGATAATCGTGCCATCGCGGCCCACAGCAACGGCTATCCATCCGGAACCGGATCTCGGCGTCGAAAGTGAGAATAGATCATTGGAGGTGGGAGAATTCGATCGGACCCAATCTGTGCCGCCATTTGTAGTCCGGAGTATTGTTCCGAGTTCTCCGACAGCAATCCCTGTTCGGGCGTCCGGGAATGAAACGCTGAGCAAGTTTCCGAGCATGAATTCCCCATGGCCTTGCCATGTCGACCCCCCGTCGGTCGTGACGAGAATTCCGCCGTATTCACCGACCGCCGCAGCCGTATGCGAATCGGCGAACGCCACGCCATGGAACCCACTCATGCCCCCCGACACCTGGCTCTTCCAGGTGGCGCCACCGTCGGTTGTGCCGATAATTATGCCTTCACCCATGGAATTTGAATTTAACGAGTCCCCCACAGCAATTCCCCTGTTTGAGTCGGCAAAGGCGATCGCTTTAATGTCACCCCCGGTACCTGTAATTGAATCGGTCGACCACGTCGAACCTCCGTTTGTCGTTCGAAGAATCGTCCTTCCTCCGACGGCATAGCCGCGGTTGGCATCGAGGAAGAAAACTCCATAGAGAGGGTTTGGCACCGCGACGGGTTGGTTAAACCAGGTCGATCCTCCGTCGGTCGTACGCAGCAGCGTGGCATGGCCATTATAGACAGAATCATAGCCGCCTCCCACGATGAATCCTGTGTTGTCGTCCGTGAGAATGACCGCGTTAAGGGCATCCTGCAGGTCCGACAACTGGCTCGTCCATGTGGCCCCTCCGTCGGTCGTCCGATGGATTTTCCACCGCCATTTATCAGTAAGGGGGTCGAAGTCGAAACCCACAGCCGACCCTCTCTTGGCTCCGAAGAAGGACACCCCGGTCAGCACATCTGTCGGCCCGTCCAACTGGCTCACCCAGGAAGTTCCCCCGTCCGTTGCGCGCAGGATTGTGCCGCCTTCACCGACGGCGATTCCAGTCGTGGAACTGGGGAAGGAAACTCCACGAAGATTCTTCCGCGTCCCGCTCGGTTCGCTTGTCCAGGTAACTCCTGCGTCCGTGGTGTGGAGTATCGTGCCTGCATCTCCCGCTGCGGTCCCGGTCTGCGCATCCGCGAAGGAAATCGAGTGCAGGATCTTCGCCGAGCTTGTGCTGGGCATCCAGTTCATTCCGCCGTTGGTTGTATGCAGAATAATCGAATAAGAGCCGGGAGTACTATTCCCGCCACCACCGACGACTGTCCCTGTATTCGAATCGGTAAATGCGACCGACGTGAGGAATTTGATTTCCGGCCACGGATCCGGCAACGATTGATCGGTCCAATGCGCTCCGCCGTCAGTTGTGTGCAGTATCGCCAACCGATCTCCAACTGCGGTTCCGTGGTTCGCGTCCGTGAAATGAACGCCAAAGAGGTAGGGTTGTGAAGGGATTGACTGGTCCACCCAGGTCTTGCCGCCATTGATGGTGCGAAGAATAGTACCCGACTCTCCGACTACCGTGCCCGTCATGACATCGGTAAAGAATACTCCTGTGAGAAAATGCGTCGTACCGCTGGCCTGACTCGTCCACGTAGCTCCTCCATCCGAAGTCCGGAGAATGACGGCGGATTGCCCCTGCAGAGTTACCGATCCTCCCACTGCGGTCCCTGTATTTGCGTCGGTGAAGCAGACGCCAAACAGCAGGCTTTTTGTACCGCTTGATTGCAAGGCCCATGTTACTCCGCCATTCGTCGTTCGAAGTATCGTTCCATTATCACCGACCGCAGTCCCGATGTTTTCGTCCACAAATGAGACAGCGAAAAGCGGATTTCCCTGCGGAAGGGGATTGAGCCATTGCCAGCTCGTGGTCTGAGCTTCCGAGACCGCGAATGCGGATGGCAAGAGCAGTGTAGTAAATTGGAAGCGGTATTTCATACGATTTCCTCCTTGGGGTATGAATGGCATTCTCAATTCTGTCAATCCCCCCGGGCATCAGGCAATATGCGGAATCAGAATCTGCGACTGTGACATCCGTTCGAGATTCTGGGGATCGGCAAAGAGATAGCCAATCTTCGGGCAGAAATGCAGAATCCGGGAAAGTGAGCCGGATGACGCGAAATTCTACGGCTGCAACTCCAAGTTAACTACCGGATTCCTCATTGTCAATGCACTAGCAGTACGACGGTCGGGGAGCTTGCAAATCGCCCAAAAACAAGACGCGCTCTGTGTGTACCCGGTCTAAAGTCAGGAGGTTGAGTAGCCCCGTCGATCAGGCAGATTAAATTTTTCTTCGGCGGGAACCGAGTAGTCAGATCAGATTGTTGTGCCTTTTAATTCCCCCCCGTCCGGAATTACCCAAAGCGTATCACTGCGGACAATTCGCAGTGATCCACGAATTCGAGAAGCGTGCAATCGCCTTCCATGACTTTCTGCGAAGGCGAAAATTCGGTGTTTAGTAGGGCGGCTTCCTGAAGAGCCGCATCAAAGGACATTCGAATCGTCACCTCTGAGCGCTCACGGGTGAGGCGTCCGCATGACGGTTATCGTAACTCAATCTCCGAAACAAAGTCGAGGTATCACCCGTTGCGGGAATTTTTTCCGGTAAGTTCGCTCATCCCGCGGTTGTACTTTACGGCTTGTCACCAGGATTCAGGCGACGCTCCCGAGGGTTTCGGGAGAGTTTTCCGGGGATGTCGGCTGTAATCCCATCGTAGGTATCCTTCGCCCACCTTAAATCCCCTCTGCGGATTGGTATATCCGGACATCACGAAGCGGGTTTCCCGCGTCATTTTTCACACAATTCAACACATGAGATAAAAAAGAGCCCCCGTGGTACCTCCGTTTTCATTCTCTGGCCGAGAATTGCGAAAAGGGCAAAGTATCCGCGAGGGCTTCTTTTTTCTAAAATAAACAAACGATCCGAGAATTTCAAAACGAGACGGAGGACATGCCGGCCAGTGAAGGGAATCGGACGTGTGCGAGGCAACCTCGCCAGAGAGCGCACGGGTGCGTTCCGGTTGCACAAACATAACTCACATTCACGTTTTAAGAGAAAGGGACATGTCATGAAACAGCTCGCATCGTTCAGGATGGTGCCTTCCCTGGCACTGGCGCTCCTGCTTGTAAGCGGTCTTGCTCAGTCGCAGAGCGCAAACTACATTCCCAAATTCACCGGGACGGGAGAGGTCAATTCCATCATGTATCAAAGCGCTAACGGAATCGGAGTCAATAATACGAACTCCCTCGGCGCGTTTTACATCAACGGCACCCGCACGTTTGTCGGCACACAAGAAGGCCTTTCCAAAATCATCCCGGTTTTCTCCGGATCCGCGACCGGCGGTAACGCCGCTCAGAACTCTCTCATGATCGTTGAGCCGGCCCGGGGGTATGGACAGAGCGGAGATGGGATCTCCGTTTCGGGCAGCCAGAACTACTATGGGAGCTGGACTTACCTGCTCGAGCTCGGGAACCAGGCTCAGTGGTCCATCGCGGGATGGATGACGGGGGTAAACTCGGCGCTTACCGTGAACACCCCCAGAGGAGGGGAAACGCACCTTTTCGGTGTCATCGGTTCAGTCGCGACGACAGCCTCCCAGGCGCTCGGAGCCAATGACCAGGTATACGGCCTGAAATCTAGCATCGCCGGGACGTATACCGGGAACAATTCCACGCAGATGGCAGGCCTTTATGTCGCCAACACTGCCACGTCTCCCAACAACACCGCCGGTTACTTCAGCGCGACAGGCGGGACAAATAATTACGGGATCATCGTTGCCAATGGGAGTGTAGGGATAGGCACGACGACGCCGAGGGCCAAGGTCGTTGTATCGGGCGCGCCGAACACCAATGGCGGAAATGGAAGCGTGGGTTCGCTCGAGGAGACTTTTGACAACGTCGCCAGCGGGTCCAACACGTCTTATGGAGGTATCGCCTTCGCATCCACGCCGGGATATGATTTCTCGGTTGGAAAGAAGACGGTGAACAATTCCACTTACTTCCAGGTTCGTCGCCAGGACGGGGTTGAACTGCTGACAATCGACGCCTCGGGCAATACCGGCATCGGTACGACGACCATGGGGACGGCCAAGCTCGCCGTGGAAGGCAAGGTCGAAGCGCGTGAGGTCGTCGTGACCTCGACCAACCCCTTCCCCGACTTTGTATTCAGCGACGACTACAAACTCATGCCTCTGCCGGAACTCGAGAAAGCGATCAAGCTGGATAAGCACCTCCCCGGAATACCATCGGCCGCAGACGTCAAGAAATCCGGCCTCAACCTGGGCCAGACGCAGGTAAAACTCGTCGAGAAGGTTGAAGAATTGACGCTCTATCTGGTCGCACTTCAGAAGGAAAACGATTCGCTGAAGAAGCGGGTAGCCCTTCTTGAGCACTAGCAATCAAAACTGCCGAAAATTCAGAGGTGAACCATGAAACGACAAAACATAATATCGAAAATCGCGAATGTTCCCGTCGTGCTTCATGTCATCGGACTTCTCGCGGTAGCAACCTGCCTAACGCTCACGGCAGGGATCGTTGCGCAGGCGCAGTCAGTGCCGGCCGATGCGACGGAAATTCGCGGCAGCCTTGGAATGCAAAACTCCTTCAGTTACCAGGGGAGCCAGAAGAACCACCAATTCACGATCCTGGACGCGTTCACCGATGTGCGCGTCCACCCGAGCACAGATTCAACCGAATCCGAGGTCAGCATCGCGGTCAGCCCCGTGGATACCAAGATCCTCCTCGCATCGGCGAATACGACCGATTACCCTCCTTCGACGGTCTATGGGACGGGGGCCTATTTCTCAATCGACGGCGGGTTGACCTGGGGAGGAATGGACAGACCCCCAACCGGCGACAATAGCGGAGACCCCTGCGTCGCCATCGATAGGAACGGATATTTTTACATCGGCGGGATCGCTGCTAATGATGGGCAGGGGGTGATGAAATCGACGAACAATGGAGCGACCTGGACATACATCCAGATAGCGAATCCCACTACGGGCCTGCTGGACAAGCCCCACCTCACAGTCGATAACAGCGTGTCGAGCGGCTTTGTCGGAAATCTCTATGACGCATGGTCTGATTTTTCGACTGCGGACAGGGCGATTACGACTCGAAGGTCTACCGACCATGGGGCGACGTGGATTGACCAACAGGCAATCAGCTCCGGGTTCGCCGCAAGCAATCTGGCGCACCAGGGTGTCAACCTACAGACCGGCCCCGACGGTAAAGTCTATGCCTGCTGGGCGGTCCGGGACAAGACATCTCCCTTCACTGAGCGCGGGATCGGCTTCAATAAATCGACCGACGGCGGCCACACATGGGGTACGCCCTATTATGCCATCAATAACATCCTCGGCATACGTCAGAGCCCCAATCCCACACTCGGAATCAGAACGAACAGCTTTCCGAGCATGGGCGTGGATCGCCAGAACGGAATTATCTCGATCGTGTGGGCGAACATCGGAAAACCCGGAGTCAACACTGGCGATCCCGACATCTACATCATCCGTTCGACGGATCAGGGGGCGACTTGGCACGACACCACGAGGGTAAACTCTGACGCCAGCGGCAATGGGGCGATCCAATTCTTTGCGTGGCTCTCGGCGGATCCTCTCATTGCAAATAGCCTGTTTGTGGGTTTCTTCGATAACAGGGCCCACATCGGGACAGATACGTGCGAGTACTACGTCGCCCATTCCACAGACGGAGGGCTCACCTGGAGCAACGCGGCATCAAGTGATGCGCCCTTCGCCGTCGTCCCTCTCCCAAACTTCGGCAGCTATGGGGGAGACTATGCCGGGATGGCGACGCGAACCGGGAGTGACTACCCGATGTGGTACGCCAAGGCACCGTCGGTCAATCATCAGGGCTGGACATCGCCCACAATTCCGGTCGACCTGAGCATCCAAAACACGACCGTCTCCGAGGCGGCGACCTACGAAGCATCAAACTCGATCGCATCGGGTCCTGCTGTGACGAATACAAATGCAGCGAGCGTCGTCTACCACGTGTCCGGGAGCAGCACGCCGGGAGTCGACCTGGTGCCTGGATTTTCCGCCTCATCCGTAGGCGGTGGGGGGCAGGTATTCCGAGCCTACGTAGGGTCCGGGCCGGCTTCATCACCCGTCGCGCTTCGTGGCCCTCTTTCGGGTAGGAAAATACTCCCCGGTTGGAGGAGACCCGGGCTGGAAAATGCAATCCCAACTGAGTACAGTCTGCTCGACAATCACCCTAATCCATTCAATCCGTCGACGGTGATTGCATACGGGTTGCCGGAGGCGACGAATGTCCTCCTGAGAGTTTATAATGCTCTTGGTCAGGAGGTGGCAACTCTCATCGACCAGTATCAACCGGCAGGATATAAATCGGTAACGTTCGATGCGAGCAGGCTCGCAAGCGGAGTCTACTTCTACAGGCTCAGTGCGGGCGCGTTCACGAGCGTAAAGAGAATGCTGCTCATCAGATGAGTAAATCCTCCCGGCCCTAGAAGGCAGTTCCCGGGCCGGAAGGGCCCGCGCCAACCCGCGGTTACCCGGTACGACAAGGCGGGCTTATCCTCAACCGGAAAGCCCGCCTGCGTGCCGAATTCTCAAAGAAATTTGGCCCCCCCGGTGATAATCTTCCCACGTCTGATGCAGTGTGCACCCCCGGCGGAGCTGCCCAAAGTAAAACAGTCGGGTATATCCGGTCGCAGTGGCTGCGAGTAAGTATTGAACTTACGCTCGCAAGATTGAGACCGGATGACAACGTCGCACGCAACGTAATCTTCTCCGCAGACGCAGTATCATCCAGCCCCAACCCTTCGCATCGATGCCTTGGATTTTCACTTCTTGACCCTTTCAAACCCAGGGCTTCGCAGACGCCCATTCGTGGATGAAGCGCACATTGCACAATCAATTTGCAAAAAGTGGGGTGCCGCACGAGTTGGTGGGGGCTACAAACGGCCACCAATCAACAAATTAAAAATTCTTCATTCACCACAGTCATCCGGTTCGGGCTTAGTTGATCATTTTTATCACCTCGGTTTTCGCCGACCCTAGAGATTAATCCAGTTCCGTGATATTTGTCATTCGCCCTCTTGGAACGCGCGCCGGCTCACTCTATCTTGTCGAAGATCATTTGGCCGAATTGACCCACATTTGAGGAAGGGCCCGACGCGATGACGCTCTATAGAATGGCTGCCGCGTTCTTGACACTATTAATCTTTTCACTTTCCAGTTCGGCACTGTCCCAGGCCGTTTCGCTCGCGAGTTCAGGATCTTCAGCATCGAACCAGAGCCGAGCATTGGAATTTCATAATGGCGGTCTCATACACACTGTAGAGCAAACCGAAGCGGGGCAATTCTATGTTGTTGGGGTCAAAGGAGCCGGATTTACGAATGTTGTCGGGAAACCGCAACTCCCCGTTCTCCGGAGTGAGATTGAAGTCCCGCTTGACGCGCATCCAAGTCTCCAGGTGCTCAACGCCAAGATGGAAGAGATTTCGCTCAGTAGCTGGGGAAACGATCTCCGGATTATTCCTCTCCAGCAACCGGTGCCAAGACTCCCAAAGGTCAGCATACCCTTCGCCTTTGACGTACAGTCCTACACTCAAAACGGGTACATCAATACCGCAGTGGCGAAAATCGCAGGTGAAAAAATCGAGCGGAACCGGAAGTATGTCACTGTGGAGGTCAATCTCGTCGATTACGACCCGGCACAGGGCAAAATACGTGTCTATTCCGATGTGCAGGTCTCTCTCAGCTACTCGGCACTGCCCGGGAAAACCCTTTCACGATATGACTCGAAGTCCTTCAGCGGCCTGACTCCAAACCCGGCGATTACCCAGGCGTCGGGGGCCAGGGAGGGGTTTCTGATCGTTACGCCGCCCGAATTCCAGCAGGCGCTCTCAACTTTTATACAGGAAAAGCAGAAAAAATTCGACGTTACCGTCGTAACAACATCCGTAACGGGAGCGACGACGACGGGCATCAAGGCGTACATCCAGAACGCGTATGACACCTGGCCGATCCCGCCGGTCTATGTCCTCCTGGTGGGCGATGTTGACAGGATACCATGCTGGTGGAGCTCAATCCCGACCGATCTCTATTACTCGACGGTCCAGGGCACCGATTATATTCCCGACCTTTACGTGGGCAGGGTTTCAGTGGCAGATGCCTCGCAACTGAGCAACTGGGTCACGAAGGCACTACAAACCCAGCAAACAAAAGTGCACTCGTGGACTGCCGGGGCGGATCAGACTCCTCTCGGGTATGGTCTCGGTGTCGATGATGAGACAAATTATTGCATTACGCATTATTATGACTCCCTGGGATGGCAATCAACTAAGAACTATGTGACAGACTACGGATCCGCGACTGTGGATCGGATCACGAGCGACCTCAACAAGGGAGTCGGCATGGTCTATTACAGCGGCCATGGGGCTTCCAGCGGGTGGGTTGATGGAATCTCCTGGTCTAAATACGATGTCGATGGACTGAGCAACACGACGTACCCCGTTGTGGTCGCATTCGGATGCAATACGGGGGAATTCACACAGGATGAGTGTATCGGAGAGAGCTGGATTCGTGCGACGCATGGGAGCACTGCGTACGTAGGTTCTACGGTAACCTCCTCATGGCGGGAGGATGGATACCTCGATCGGGGCATCTATTCCGCATACCATTCGGGCATCAACACGCTGGGACAGATCGTTGCCGCTGGGAAGCACCAGGTATTCCTTGAAGAGGGGGATGTTCCGAAGGTTCAGTCGTACTATGAGCAATACAATATTCTGGGCGACCCATCTCAGGAAATTCTCTCAACCCCCGGCCAGGTGACGGCGGCGCCCTTCCCTCCAGCGCTCCTCTCCCCTGCAAACGGCGCACTCAATCAGCCGATGAATCCCGTGCTCCATTGGAATTCTTCGAGCGGGGCGAGCTCATACCGGATTCAGCTGTCGACGGACCCATCCTTTTCAGCCGGGACGCTGCTGATAAATGATTCCGTGACTTCGACGTCGCGACAGACCGGCTGGCTGGATACAGGCAAGACATATTACTGGCGGGTCAATGCGATGAACACGGTTGGCGTCAGCACATTCTCCGGGTCATGGAGCTTCACGACCGTCGCGGCTCAGACAGCCGCAACGGATGACTGGCTCTACCGGGACAACATCGTCACCCCATGGAGGGATTCATCCTGGAGCTCCACCATCGACTACGCGAGCACGGAGCAGGTTTACAGCGGAACTTCATCCATCAAGGTCTCGCAGACGGAATGGGGCGCCATCAGCATGCGCAGCGGGCCGATGGGAGGAGCTGTCGATGTGACCCCCACACTTTACTCGGGTTTTGAGTTTGAAGTGTACAACACCACGCCTGGGCTTGTGCTTAACGTATATGCGTACAATGATCTTGGAGATCCGTTTCCCGATAATCTGCAGACGAACGTGCCGACAAACCAGTGGACGTTGATCTCCGTTCCCATGAGCTCATTGAATCCGAGTGGCTATGTCATCCATCGAATCAACATACAGAATTACACCAGACTGATCCCCACCTACTACGTGGACAACGTGCGTCTTGTAGGAGCAAGTTCTGTCTCGGCAGCAGACGATCGGCCCTCGGCGCTTCCCTCAAAATTTGCGCTTGAACAAAATTATCCGAATCCCTTCAACCCGTCAACACGACTGAGCTATGAACTGCCGAAGGACGCGATGGTAAGACTTTCCATTTTTGATGTGCTGGGGCAACTAGTCGTCACCATGGTCGATCAGGTCCAGCACGCGGGGAATTGGTCGGCGGAGTGGAGAGCGACAAACAGTCATGGCTCCCCCGTCGCTAGTGGGGTGTACATCTGTCGGCTGGAGGCAACTCGAATTGATGACCCCTCCCGCACGTTCGTTGAGCTAAGGCGGATGGTCTTAATTCGCTAATCTACCCGATCGAAGGTGGTGGCGCGCCCGACGGCAATGCCCCCTTAAGGTCAGGACAGTTCTTGACTGGATCCGGATGAGAGATCGTGCTGTCGGGGGGCAGAATGCATCACACGAAATCGTTCGGCACCTCCAAAACAACACCTCGTCGCAGAAGTGGTTCCATCTCTCTCGAGATCCTTCTGTTCTTGATATCGTCCAATATCCTCGAGGGGATAAAAATATCCAGCGGCATGGCTTTCAGCATTCCGACGCATTCTAATTCCCATTTATCGTGTTCACGCCGACGCCAGAGATGAACACCATCCTTCGATCGAGAGAAGATCCGATAGATTGGGTTAATGACAAGCTTACCTTTCTTCGTCGAGGCAAGCCATTCAAGGGCTATGGTGAATGAAGGGTTCACCGGAGCCTCATGCTCCCGCTTTTGAACAACAATAGTATAGTCAGACCATAGCGGTGAGTCATTCATGTCGTTTGCTTTCATTGATCATTACTCACCATGTTTGGAAAGAGACTGTTGTAGATAACTTCCTCATTCAAAACTTCGACCTTCACGCCAAACTTGGCAAAGATCGCCTTGGCTGAGTTCGGCTCATAAAAATCCCCGCGAAACCCTTGCGAGATGTAGTCCCGACGGTTCGGCGTGTGGTTGTGCGCAAGCACGGCAATGCCGTCCTGCTTAACCAGGCGAGATATCTCTTTGCAGATGTTTTCTTTGTCCTCAACGTACTGAAGCGCGTCGCAACTGAAGACAACATCAAAGGCACCTTCGCGAAACGGCAAATCTTGCCCTGCATCTGAGCAGATGAAGTTTGCCTTCGGAACGAAATACTTACTAGCCAGATACAATCCTGCAAATTCCAGATTCTGGCAAACGATCTGCTCTTCGGGGATCTGCTTACTGAGGATGTATGAGAAGATTCCCATGCCGCAACCGATATCGAGGAGACGCTTAGCGCCGCCACCCACCATGTCTATGAATGGCAAGGCGCACCAGAAGCTCGTTGCGCTGAATCGGTGCTTCAGGTACGTTGTCCAGAATACCTGGATGTGGAGTTTCCCTGCAAGATTGAGCAGCCGATAGAGCGGAATCTTTGTACGCGGCCAGGACCACGTTACTAAACTCAATAGGTAGCCAAGCAATTTGTATCCAATGGAGGCATTGCGAGCCGTGGCCATCAGCACTTTATTCAGATCGGGTTTATAATCGAAGGTCATCTTCAACGACTTCCACAGTTTCCGTTGTTTGATCATAGTACAGACATACTTTGTTTTGTCGTCGTTCTTCTGTACCAGTACTCCTTCTACGATCGGATAGAGTGAACAGCGGCACGCGATTATTCCATAAAGGACGCGCTCGGCACTCGCCAGTTCGACCTCCGCCATCTCAAATTTAGTTCGACATAACGGACATATCAATGTCTCCAAAAAGTCTCTTGTCACGACATTGATCTCCTTAAACTGTAAATGCTCATAGAGGCGAAGCGACTCTGATCTGTCAGAAAAGTAAAGCTCTTTTCAAAAATGTAATGCCCCCTAAAGTCAAGGCAGTTCTTGGCTGGATTTTGATGAGAGATCATCCTGCAGGAGTTGCAACTAGAATCAGCACCAAGAGGCATTGTTAATCCAGGTTTGATATTTTGCTCACAGATAATATCTCCTTTCGAGATGAGACACTATGGTGAGAATCTTCCGCCCCGGCAAAAAAGTATCGCCCTGGCGGCCTTCGCACGTAAGCTCGCCCCAAAAGCAGGTGCGTTTTCACTCACGAGGATTTTCATGACTCCCAACCAAAGAACTGCCTCACTTCCTACGGAGAGCAATATAGAACCACCCGGACAGCGACTATCCGGCCGGTAAAGAGAGTTTTTAGTGCTAATAGGCTCCTCGCTCGGCAGCGGAGGAACTCCGAGCTGAATGAGGAGTATCAGAATAAAACCTCCCTTTGTGAGCCCGGCGCGAATCGAACGCGCAACCCTCAGCTTAGAAGGCTGATGCTCTATCCAGTTGAGCTACGGGCCCAGGGTTTTAGAGCACTTTAGTGCGATTTCCGGTCCGACGCTCACTCTCATCTCAATCCGTACGCCGAGCCAGTTGACACTTCCGTTAACACATAAACCGCTGTAAACAGAACGCCTCCCCCCGCTCGTTCGGCCATTCCCGTGGCTTGCAATACAGAAGGAGGCGTTAACACTTGTGGATTCGGGAATTTTGGACGATTTCTATTGCGGGATTAAGTTACTAAGGAATTGGGAGGAATTCAAGCATCATCGTGAGGCAATGTTTGAGTTAACCGCAAGCGAGCCCTTCGTCGAGGCTTTCCTAGCCCGTCGGTATGCCGAGGGTTTGACGGATTAAGTCTACGGCAGTACCGAACACAACCGGATGAAACTTAAACCTACCGGTTGCATCGGGACCCAGGAGACGCTCAAATCGAGAAACTAGATCCCGGGACCCGTCGGGGTTGAAGACCCAGAAGCGCTTCAATCGCGTCTCGCTGACCGACCCCAGAGCATAGAGATAGTGGAAAAAAATGTCTGTCTCGGGGAAGGAATAGCCGATAATGAAAATATTCTCTGCCTGAGCGATAATTTGAGCCGCACGCCGCCAAACGGTGTTTATCCGCTCATGATATTGTGTCTTGTTCCAAGTGGGTGGGACAATCCAGGGGCTGGGCGAGGCCATCATTTCACAGTGACTCATATCCCCGAGGCGGTGAGCAAAGTAGAACTTTGTCGTATCTCCTCGCGTGATACGCGGGCCGATGTCCCAACGATGTTTCCTAAAGAAATCAATAAGGTGGTATGGGATGATCCCCCCGCACTTTACGCAAGCAGTCCAGTTGAGAGATCCGTGAAGCTTGAGCAGATCAACTGCACCGGCGGGTTGGGCATCATCCAAGCAGTACCCGAAGGGCACCGTGTGATGATGAAGCGCATAATCGAGGGCAAGATCATAATTAAATGTGATGATACCCGCCCTATGTGACGCAGAGTTGACCACGCGATAAATGAGTTGGGCGAAATCTCTATACTCTGCCGTAGCCTGTACCTCGTCATCCGTGACTGGAAACTGAATTCGTGCTTCAAGCGTGCGTGCGATTACCTCTCGCATCGCAGCCCCGAGCTTCTGGATGTTCTCCGGCTTGATGTCTCCGACTTTCGTTCTGAATAATTTTGCCATTTCGAAGGCCGCGAAGACAGATTCCACATTATTAAGATCCAGTGTTGCTTTCGAGTGAACCGTTTTGAGCGCGGCAATTGCGGCGAACACGAGCTTAAAGCTTTCCACATGGTTGTCTGCAAGCCCAGAATCGAGTATGCCCTCGGCCCTATCTAGGAACTCGTTCATCAGGGGGGCGCCGGCATGCGCTGACGCCCCCGCACCTAAGATAAAAACAGAGTTGGTCACAATTAGAGGATTAGTCGTTGCCTCGGGTTTTTCTATTCATTCAATCTAAAAAGGGTGTCGATAGTTAGGAACGGACTCGGGGCCGGGCAACTCGGACTTCCCGGGTGCCAGAGGTATGCCATGAAATATACGATTTTTGCGACAAATGAACCAACTCGCGGTCGAGGGAGGGCAGGGGGGAGAACATTAACAGCACGGGAGTAACTCGGGCCGGGTCAACTTCGGGAATAGGCCCGACAATTTTATCCCATCTGATCAGAGCGCTGCCGTGGGGGAACCCCTTCTTCGCGTGTTGCGATGCCGGCAATCCTTCCGAGAATCTTCGCCCTGAGCTCAACGTCCGGGACAACATCCTCGAGGACCCGTAGCACTTTCTCGATTATTGAATCAACAAATTGCTCGCGCTCCCTCGAGTCGCCCAGGAGGATCAGTAAATTCTTTGTGATCCTCTCCGCGTCGGCGATATCCTTTGGTTTAACGGAATACCCTATCGAACCGTCCTTTCTCACGCAGATGAGCTTATTGAGCTGCCCCGTCCAAAAGTTGATGGCAGTCGTCCTCATGTCCATCAGCCGACTCTCGGTTTGCGCCTGCATTTTCGATTGCAGATCCCGGGTACGCTTCTCGATAAGTCTCGACCAATCGAACTTTCTCGACCACTCCCAGACGGTCCGTTTCGAGACGCCTACGGCTGTGGAGACCTTGTCGAAGGAGCGTTGAATCGCATCCATCGAGAAGTATAACTCGAACGCTGCCAACTGCTTAGTATTCATCGATTTTGTACTCTGACTCATGCTTCTTCCCTCTCAGCTATTTGGTGTGGGGTCTATGTACTTTTTCTGCTCGAATTCGCGATACTCCGGCATCTCTTTTTTCAGAAAGGTCTGCCCCTGAAGCGCGCCGTGGATGTGGATCTGCGGCTCGACGGTGATATTATTTTCGACGGGCCGGGCATCTCGGATCCGCCCGACCTCCGTCCTCAGACCCCGGAGCTCATCCAAAACCTGTGAGAGCTCTGTGGCGGAATAGGTGAGCGTGCTCGTCCGGATTCCGGCCAGCGGACTCTCCAAGAACCCTCCATCCCTAAGCCCCGGCATCACTCGGCCGAATCCAGTGTCGCCCGAATCGGCCCCAATCATCCGGCGAATGCCTGGGGCAACCGGCGGGATCTCCAAAATAATGGGCCTGGTGCTCTCCTCGGCCGGGAGGGATCCCTCTTTCCGGGTTTCAACCTCGCGGATATGGCGCACAATCAGATTCGCAGATTCGTCATTAACTGCCCCAAGGTTGAGAAGCTGCCCAAGCGGGGCCAGATAGTCCGGCACAGACCGCTCACCCGCGGGGAGTCCAAGCGCCGTTTTCGCCACGGTCTGGACTTCCGATACGCTCTTCCCCGTGATCTCGGAGACCTGCTTCGCGGTGCGTTCATCCGTCGTGAGCTTCCGTAGGTGCTCAATTGTCTCGGAATGTGTGAGTCCCCGTGAGATGAGCGAGCGGAATTCTGCGGCCTCCCGGATGGTGCGAAGTTCGTCCTCATTGATTGCTTTCCCGAGGGCGGCGGTCTCAGGAGGCAGGACCCTCTCACCGGGCATGAGGACCGCGATTCCTGCTGGCGTTTTCACCGGGACTGAATCCTCGTGCCGAATACCACCGGTGATCGTCCCGGCACCGAGCGCATCCAGAAGAACCTTGTATTTCTCCGACGCTCTTTCGTTGATGACGTAGGAACCGCCGGGGATTTCACCTCCCTCGGCCCCGCCAAAGATTGACGCTATTCCCCCAATAACCGTGGCGCCGATGCCCAGAATCCCCGTTGCTCCCAGACCGGACCCTGAGGCATTCGCGGCTTTGATTGCGGCCGCTATTTGCAGTGCAATCTGCAGAATCGCGAGCATCTTCTGGAAAAACGAATCTCCCGCTTTACCGAATGCATTGTGCAGTGCGCTACCCACGCGAGCGATATCGTTAACGAGATCATCCAGACTCTTAAGCTCGGAGTCGCTTATTTCCTTGGCCTGTCGTTTGCGCTTGTCCGTTATTTCGAGATTGGCCCGCTCTTCTATGTCTTTCTTGGTCTGAATGAATTGGGCCTCGGTGGTTGTCTCCTCCTTCTGCTTCTCCGCCCGGCTCAGCTTGCTATCCCGTATCTCCTGCTTCCGGGATTCGCGATAATGTTCCGCTGACTGGAGCTCGAGGGCACTCCTCTCCTGGATCTCGCGTACTTGCAGATCATAGCTGGCCCGGATACGCTCCTCTTCCGACTTGAGGAGGTTGTTTCTCAGGACCTGAAGTTCCGAAACATTCTTGGTTTGTATATCCCGGACGGTGGTTTGATGTTTGTACTCTTCCTCCCGGATGCGGGCCTGCCGAATTTCCTGATTCTGCGCCGTCTTGTT
Source organism: uncultured Chlorobiaceae bacterium (assembly GCA_964410105.1). Lineage (GTDB taxonomy): Bacteria > Bacteroidota > Ignavibacteria > UBA10030 > SZUA-254 > CAYPFY01. The sequence goes on along the minus strand of CAYPFY010000023.1, from coordinate 26,891 downwards.
GTTCGCCGGATTCTCGGCATCAATATTGGCCATGGCCTGTGTGTGCCGGAACCGCTCGGATTCCGCCGCCTTTTCGGCGCCCTCCGCGATGTTGTCCACCATCGCTTGGTGAAGCTGGTTGGAGATTTCCCGCTCGGACTTCAGATGCCTTTCCACCTCCGCGTTAATGCCTCTCTTGAGCTCTATGATCTTTTCCTCGGAAAGGATCTGCTCACCCTTGGCATTTTTGACTCGGAGAACGCTCTCGAGTTCGGCCCGCGCCTGGTCGGCGCTAATCGCCCCCTGGCTGAGGCGAACAGTAGCCAATTTGACCTCGTCGGTAAGTTCCTTGACGAGGGCCTTCCGTATGTCCTCGTGCTCGCTGCTCAGCCTGACCTGGCCGTCGAGGGTGACGAGTTCGGATCTGTATTGCTCGGCTGTGAGCCTGCCGGCCTCCCTCTGCTCGGTAAGGCGGGTGACGACACTCGAGGTGAGCGCCTCCATTTTCTTATAGATTTCGTTCTGCTCTTTAGCTGATTCCGCCACGGAGAGAGAGGAAGTAAGCTCGGCCCTTAAGGCGGTTTCCTTCAGCTTCGCCTGCTCGTTTGTTTTGACCGCATTCTCATATTCGAGTTCCGATTGTTCGACCTGTTTCTTGGTGTGGTCAAATACTGTCGAGGTGAGATCAGCACTCTGACGCGTAAACTCGTTGACCTCGGATTTGATGGCGCGCAGCTCTTCCTCGGTGAGAACCTGGTGCGTCTCGTGGTCGACGCCGGTCTTCAGCTCTTGGTTCCGGACCTTTAGCGCGGCTTCTATCTCCTGGAGTCGGGTCCTATGACCCTCGAGGAGTTCGTTGTTTAGCTTCTCCTCGTCGCTCCTATCCCGCTCGGCCTTTTCTTCAGCTTGAACCACCTTGGTTCGCTCTGGGATGAGTTCGATTTGCCTCCGTAAATCATTGATGCGTTGCTGTTGTTCTGGGGTGGGCTCGGTGACTTCCTTCTGAAACTCTTCTCCCTGCATTCGGACCATTACAGTCCGTTTGGGTGCTTCGGCAAGAATTGCGTCAATCTGCTTTTGAAGGTCAGTGGCGTTCACTGTGATTTGGAGCTCAACCTTCTTTTTCTCGCTTGAGGCGAGGTCTCTGACCATGTCAGAGAATTCCTTCAGGCCCTCCTCGGCCGCCTTCCTAGCTGCCTCGTCGGTGTCCGATAGTGCCGCGACGAGCCCGACGAGAGCGCCGGCAAGGAGACCAACCGGCAGCGCGAGACTGGCCGTCGTGGGACCGAGCAGAGCGAGGGTTGATGTCACGGCAAAGGCCGTCGACAGAGTCCCCTGCAAGGTCTGATGCACCTTCTTCATTCCGGCAGATGATCCCTCGCCGTCGAACGATTGCATGAGGAAGAAGAGGGCAAACATTGCCTGATGAGCTACGAATGCCTCCTGACGGATGGGACGAATACCCTGAAGGGCATATCGCACTCCCTGACCCTGAGCAACGGCCAGTTCGCGGCTTAATTCTTCCAGTTGGATTCTGAGAGCGGGTAACTCTGCCTCAGCGGCGAATCTCATCTCGACCCTGAGCTGGGCAATCTTGGCCTGGAGCTGCCCGACAGGACCGAGCCCGGCTTCGAATGGAACGCCGAACTTCGCAGCCTGGAGCTGCTGGTTGATCTCCTGAATCTGAAGGGCTATCTGACGTCTTACGGTCGGGTCGGCCGCCCTCTCCCACTGAAAGGTCGCATCTGCGAGTTGGCCCCTGAGCTCGGCGATGGCGCCAATTTCTTCCTCGGTAGAGCCTGTCGAGACTTTCGATGCTTCCCGGGTAACTAGTGCGCGCCTCTGTGTCTCCAGCGCGAGTTCCTGTTCGTCCCCGATCACCTGCCGCTTCCACTCGGCATTTTTTTGCTGCGCCTCAGTCTCCGAGACGATGGCCCCCGTCTCTTCAGCTTCTGCCTCTGCCTGCCGGTCAATGGTTATGGTAAACTCTTTGCTCGCGGCATCGGATGCGTTGATGGAACTTTCCAGCTCCCCCTGTCGCTGGGCAATTTCCTGCATCGCGGTTTTTATTCCCTCCGACGACTTCGCGGTTTCAGAAAAAGTCGAGGTGAATTCAGCCACAGCAGGATTCTTCTGGCTCACCTCAACCACTAGTCCCTCGATGCTCTTCTGGAGCTCGGACAGCTTTGTGTTTGCCAGCGTGCTGCCAGCTATGATCTCGGCAAAAATCTTGCTGGCGTTGGTCTCGAATAACAGTTTTACGACTAACTCTCCGACTGAATCTGCCACGGTCTTAGTCCTCGTCTGATTGACGTTCCTGTGCTTGCTTCATCATTTTCTCCATCCACTGCGCTCGCTTGCAAGCTGTGAGCATCCAGCGGTACGCCTTCTCGGCGCCCCATCCCAAGATCTTCTCTGCTAGTTCCGGGTCCCCATCCGCGAGGAGTAGAGCGGATTCTTGAGGGAGATCAGGCCCTTCAGTATCGGGATCTCCGGCATGTTCAAGATTGAGCTGTCTGCGAAATAGAGATATGCGCTCATCCATTTCGCGTTGACGTGAAAAAAATCGACCGTTGCCCTCGCTATCTCGGAATTGGTCATTTGCTTAATGATCTCATTGCGGTCGATGCGGTGCAGTTTGATACAAGCCGCGTTCCACGCCCGGTGTAAGATGGTGGGCGCGTAGGGTTTCAGAATTATCTGGAACAGCTCGAGGAGCACCCCGCTCTCGAACGTGAAATCCAGGATCCCCCCGACGGTCGGATCATTCATCTGTCCCAGGGCGCCGAGTTTCTCCTTGAGCAATTTCCGGACCGAGGCGTCCTCTTCGAATGTGAGTTCGCTGAGCATCCACCGGCTTCCGCGGATATTATATGGCTTTCTTTTCATTGTCTTCTATTCGAAAGTGAGTATGGGATTTAGTTAGTTTGCCGCGTTGATGATCTCGCGGGTGAGTTGCTGCCACCGGCGAAATTTATCCATGAGCTCAAGGAATGCTCCTTGCGGGATAAGTCCCGATTTCTCGTACAAATCCGACTGGAGCTTTTCGTCGATAAGCAGGATCAGGTCCTCCACGGCTCTGGCTGTATCATCGCGTGTGAGTATCATGGCGTTATCCCCTCGAGCATTAGCTGCTCATTGTTTCGCTGGAATTCCGTTATCGGCAGGAAGATCTGAAGCTCCTGGCCCTCGCTCGCAAAATTCCGACAGACTCCCCTCTCAAGGATGTGATCTCGGGTGGTACGTAAGATTCGGCCATCGGAGAGCTCTACCTCGACAAGACTGAACTTCCCACTGCGAATTAGGGCGTGATTGAAGCCTATGTCTGAGAGGGTCCGCATCACGTGCTTCCCCGTTTTGCGCCGAGTACAAAACTTCTCCCCGTCGATAATTCCGAGGCACCGGGTGCGGGTTGATCCGGCGAGGCGGAGATAGACTCGCCCTTCTTGGCACCACACCTCGTTCCCGTGTTTGTCACAAATTCTAGAAGGCATTGGATTCTCCATTGTCTGAGAAAACATCGTCGACGGCCGGGGTGTGGGCGGGTTTTGCTGGGCCTGGACCGACCTCCTCCATGCGCTGGGAATCCAGATGATACTTTAAGCTGATTGTGCCGCGGGCCCCCCCACGATTCTTGACGACGCCGAGCACAACGTTTCGGAGGGGAGTCAAAAGTTCCGGGACGTCATTCTGTTCGCCGTAAACTATCATCGCCACCGTCGCGTCGTGGCCGAGACCCGAAGACCCGTACAGCGAGTTCAGCGTGGGGCGATCTTGTGTAGATTCGTTACGATTAAACGCGGATGCGGCACAGATGTGCACCTGGTGGCGAAGGGAGAGACCGCGCAGCGTTTCGGAGGCGATTTTTATCCCCTCGAACTCACTCGTTCTACCTGACTTTTGGGCGAAGACCTGAAGGTAATCGATGAAGATGAGTTTGCTCCCGTCGTGGATCTCCGTCCTCACGGCGTCAACCAGATTTGAGAGCGTCCTCTCCGAGATTATCACCGGCTCGAAAGGCAGTTTGTACATTTCTGAGATAAACTCTCTCGATGCCGCCGAGAAGTTCTTGCCCTGTCGGATCACATTGATGTCCAGGCCGGTTCGAATGCCATTGAGGCGTTCGAATAGTTCATTCGGGGGCATTTCGCCCTCAAGAAACGACGTTTTTACTCCGCTCTGAACTGCATGCAGGCCAAGAGACAACATGAACGACGTTTTTCCAGCCCCGGGAGACCCGCCGGTGATTGAAAAGCCCCCATACTCGAGGCCACCATGTAACATTCGATTCAACGTGGGATAGGGGGTGGGGATTCGCTGCACCCCGGCCCCGGCATTGCGCTGAAGATACTCAACGTACTCAGTGAGAAGGGTAAGCTTGTCCTTGCGTGTGTGCTGACCAATTAACGCGGTCGCCTCCGCTAGTAACACCTCGGACCGCTCGATCATCTCGAAGGGGTCTCGGTCTTTAGAAATGAAGTCCCGGAGGTTCACGAATTTGTCGACGAGGGCCAGTTCGGTGAGTTTCTTTGCGAGCAGCGCGGGATCCCCCCCGCCCATTCCGGCACACTCTGTGAGACACACGGCCTCATCTCCGGCCAATTTGCCAACCGTCGCAACGTTCACGACATCGAGAGCCAGGTCAGATTCGAAGCATCGAACGATGGCCCCTGCGATTTTCCTACAGACCGGGTCTTGAAACAGTTCCGGCGGTAGAACACTCCTCAATCGGGCGAACTCCTTTGGATTGGCCAGAATCGAGCCTATGATATTACGTTCAACGGTGCGGCGATCAATATTCACTGTGGAATTCCTGCTAGTGCTTTCTGTGTGGCCGTCATCTCCCCTGGGCTGTCGGGGTTCGCAACGAGCTCGGGCTTGCGGGCGGTCTGCGTGCCACGCTGATGCGACGAATATTTTCCCTTACGCCGCATCCAGTTCCGTGCGGCGGCTTTCCAATTCTTAATCGGCTTCCCCTTACCCTGGACCCACCCGTTTGCCTCGTAATGGTCATAGAATTGTTCCGCTTCGGAACTATCGCTCTCAGCGAGAGATGCGAAGTACTCGATCACCTCAGCGCGGGATTTGGGAGTGACGGTCCCTCTCGTTTGATGATCTTGTGGGGACGCGTCGCAAGTCGCGCCACTCTCTTCTAGATGGTTAGTATGGTTAGTATAGGGTACACCAGTGGTAGAGTTTTGGTCTACCAGTGGCGCGTCTCTGGTATCCGTGGTACACGGCTTTTTCAGCTTTTCCCATCTATTCTGTGCAACTTTCAAATTTCGGCTTCTGAGAGCTTGAATGTGACCCTGCTTTTCCGACCACGCGTGAATTGCGTACTTTGTGCGAGTTCTTGTCGACTTCTTGTCGCCGTTTGGTAGGATCTTTTCAAGAAAACCCGCGCGAACTAGCGCTGCGACTGCGGCCCGAGGCCTGCCCCACCAGTTCAGATTTGTCTCAATTTCGCCCACCGTGCAATTGGAAAGATCCCCATCTGCGGGCCGGTACTTAGCCGCCCAGCACCATAATCGTATTGGTAGAATCTCCGCCTCTCGCCCCAAGATGCTCACCAGTTTTTTGGTCTTGGGATGCGACGGGTAGTCCGGGTCCAGGTTTAGGTCAGTCATCTCTCGTGCACACCGAGCGAGTTGTGTTTTTGGAGACTTTTGCCGGGGGTGGTTGGCGTTTCCGCTCCTGCGGCAGGTTCTGTGGGAGATTGCTCGTTCAATCGACGGAGAAGGTCGAGGAAGTGATTATTACGCGTCCTTATAAAGAGATTTGCAAACACCCGATTCACGGCCTCCTTGAGTAGAACCGGCCCGTCGTGTCGGGGATCAACATCTTGGTTCTGACTTATCCATTCCCGGTGCGATGGCATTTGATTATAGTCCTTTCAAATAAAAAGGCCGTTGGGGGATCGGCTAAGACCCCAACGACCTTAAATTTGGGACTCCCCGCTTTTGTTAAGCGGAGATTATAAGCCGATCAACTTTCGGCCTTAAATCTACCTCCACGGGTACGTACCGGGTACGTACCTAATGAAATTTTATTTTTGAATGTTTCTCTACTCCTCTTCCATATCCCCTTTAACGCGCCAGGTGAATAATTCCGTACAATAAGTTTTAGTTCCTTCCACTTCCTCTTCGCCCTTTTTGAAGCTTCTAAGAAGACTGCTTCGCCTCGAGTCCCCCCGTCATACACGTCCTTCATTAAATCAATAAGCCTAGGATAGTCCTCTTCTTGCACCATGACAGGCCTTTTTTTCGAGCCTGTCCTTCCCAAACGACCGACACTGGATATCGGGGGTTGGATATTGAAATCCCGAGAATCAAACAATGATCTCAATTCTCGCAGGTGTTCCCAAGCTGACGTGGACCCGGCTAACTCTTTCTGTCGCACTTTCAAAATCTCGGTTTTCTGCGCAACCTCCTCGGTTGTTAGTTCCTCATCTGACCGAAGGATCGGAATTTCATTAGGCGGATCATCGTTAAAGCGCATCATACGAGGCTTTGCGTATTCATTCCGTTTGATTTTGTCGATCTCCGCGCGCAGGAGTTCTATTTGAGATTTGGACTCGAGCATCCAGCCGCCGATGCTCATCGTCCTCGATTTTCCCCCGGCGCGACAAGTTAGCCGGAGTTCTGTCACACCACCAGGGTAAGTATACTGAAACGCTTTTTGAAGTCCCACTTCCCGTTTTAACGCCCTCAGCACATCTTCCTGGTTTCTCATAACTATTGATCCAATGAATGAATTGGTTATTAACGACCCCGTTTAAGAAGAAAACCCCAACCGGTCCGCAGAGGCTCGCCAAAGCCTTTTAGTTCCGGTTGGGGTCAATTCGTCTCTCCTGGTGCCAGAAGGATCACTGAGATCCTCACGGAGAGACAACTCTCACAATCCATTTGGCGATTTCTGCGGATCCGTTTGAACTATCCAGACAAATATACCTTAATGCCCGGAGCGAATCAACTCCTCGCCGGCTTTCGCATCTTTTTCACGAATGCGCTTACCGCTTTATCTCTGACCTTCTTTTCCCTCACGTCCCTCGGAGGGATGACCTCGGGAATCGCCCTGAGAATCTTTCCCCAGACATCACTGAGTACGACGGCTGATTCTTTGGCGACACAATGGCAGGCGAGGATAACGCTCTTGTCTTCAACAACCCACTGTACATCCGCCTCGGTTTCCTTAACATTGCGTCCCAAAGTGCGACCCAAAAGGATTAGTTGGTTGATGGGTCCCTCGAGCCGGAGGAGCTCGTGCTCAACGTCGTCCCTCATCCGAAGGTGCTCTTCTATCGAGAGGCGGGTATGACGAATGTCGCGAGCCGCGGTGGGGTTTGTTGTGGTAGGCATAAATTGCTCCTTTCATGAACTCCGAGCGTCCTGCGACTGCTCTATGAGAAGCAGTGAGCGTCCTTGCGGCGCGCCCGGGCGCCCGGAGATGGCGGTTCATAAAAACAGCAATAACCCATTACGTGGGTAAGTCGCTCATAGAATTTTCGCACTGGAAAGGTAAGCAATCCGGCCGCGAAAGTCAAATCAACTCCTAGGAGCCCACCCTGATTCTCAGTGAAGGCAATCTCTTAGGGCAACGACGGCTAGAAACCCCGTTAGGATAAGGATTATGAGCGTGTAGATCTCGATTCTCCTCTGTCCCTGAGACAGCGCCCGGTCCTCTAGTTTTTTCCGCCGAAGAATCTCACGGACCGCGGCCTGATGATTTTCGCCCGAGGCTACCTGGGTATCACGCATGGTCTCAAGCTCTGCATCGGTCATTTTCTTGCAGGCATCATCCAGAAGTTTTATTCGGCCTGCGTCAGTCATGGCTTGGCTCCGTGTCTCTGACGGTGTGTATTAAAGGGAACCGAATCATGGCAATTTCATCGCAATAGAGCTGGCAAGCCGGCTGCTGTAATCTTCATAAGAGTGCGAAATGGTCGTGAACTCGCTGGAGGACGATTGGGCGCTCGCCGTAGCCTCCCAAACCACATCCCCCTCCTCTGAATCCCATATTTGGGCGAACGCAGAGACCTGTGCGCTTTCTTGAGTTTCCAATGAACCGGTTAGGCCACTATACCCCACGCGGGAACTCTTACTGAAGTCTTCGAGACTGACGAAAAAGAGATAGCGCGCTCCAATCGACTGGCCCAGTTTCTTGATCAGAGACTTGTCGACTATCGATGTGGAGCGATAGGTCATGATAACACTCTCATAACTTGAAGCAAGACTGTCCCGGTTGAGGTTTGAGAGCGTCTCTTGCCATCTGATGTATTTCATCCCCGGGCGCCGTACCGCGATAGAGGTGTCCAGGGATTCACCAAGCGGCCGTCTGTATCCCTCTTGCCCCTGTCCGGCAATGATGGGCAGTAAGGCCAATCCACCATCATGGAGCGTCTGGGTCGTGAATCCCGGCTTTAGATACTGAACTTTTACCGTATTCTGAATCGATGCTGTGCATGAAATCAGGAAAGCGGATGTGGCAAACAAAAGAACGATTCTAGGCATGGCTGCCTCCTAAGTGAGTGTGTTTTGTCTCTCTGTGGTCAAGACCTTCTCCTGAGCTCATCTGTCGCTCAGTGCGTTCCACGGAAGCTGGTGGGTTGCCCGCTTCACGAGGCTCCCCAGCCCCCGCCCGTCGTGAGGATCCGTCCCAGTTCCAACGGGAGCAATACATCGCGTTGTTCTCAACGTGGAAATCGTGGCTCGTCTGGATTTAGGATGTTACGAGTCCGGAGATGGCATCGATATGCCTCTGACCTACTCACCCCCCATCCCTCCCCATCTCCGGGAGCAAATTTAGGAAATTCCCTTGACGCAATCAATCCGGATCTCGGGATCCTCCGAGATGTGAAAAAGTGAACCGATAGCCCTATATGCCACAACGAGATATAACTGCGTTTTGACCTTTTCCTACTCTTGATACGTGTGCGCGCATGATTACCACTAAGTCATTGTGGGATAAGGAGAAATAAAATGCCTCGAAATCGCATCAGTTTCGCCGCGTCAAGATTGTTGAAGGAAAGGAGATCGGCGATGAAGCCCTAGTTGTTTACTCCCTCCGCCTCCTCTTCCTCGGAGTCGTGTGAAGCACTTCCCCCTCGCCCTCGACGCGGAATTTCTGAATGAAGCTCTCAATGTCGGAGCGGCGGAATTTGTAGGAACGGCCGTACCGATAAAAAGGGAGCGCGTGTTCGGCGAACACTTTCCTATCTGTCCACCTGCGGAGCTCACGGACCGAGACCTTGAACTGCGCCGAGGCTTCCTTTGTCGTGAGAAATTGGTCGGACGGCGAACAGAGGTCGGTCAGGGCATCAATCTTCTGCTCAAGGCGGGAAAGAACCTCGTGTGCGTCTTGGGCGGTAATGACTATGGCGTTATCATCTGCGAGCACTGCCGTGCCGTGTGTTAGGCGCCGTGGCCCCCTCCTGCGGGGATTTGTCGATAACAGTCCTTCGAATTTGATCATAGGTGACGGGCGACGAGAGAGTCCGCAACGACTTGAGCGTGATTGAGTGTTGGCTCCTCTTGTAACCATTGAGTTCGGTTGTGGACAAGACATAGAATTCCCACTGATCTAAATTGAGCGGATCGATGGTATTCTTGTCAGCATGTTTGAGCAGACAAAAGACGTAGACATGTGCTTGCCGCTTCGAAACCTTAGCCAGAACGTTGGATTCACTGTCCCAATATCTGGTAGCACGAGTTGAGAAGGAAATGATCGAAGGCTGCTTCTGATTCCAGCTTTGGACTAAAGCGGCGGACTTAACCTCGACCTTCAAGCCTTCAGGTGTGAGGAGATCGAAGGCCTTCCACTCATCACGGATGGTAGTTAGGTCACACTGGAGCGAGGTGGCCACAATGAATTCTGCAAATCGCCCTCTTGTGACGTTGCTTACCAAATCCGACACGCTCCATTGCCAGAACTCGCGCAGGGCCAAGCCAGTCGACTTACCCTTGAAAACGAGCGGTTCGTCGCCGGTCTTGAGGGTCTTGAAATTCATCCTGTATTCTCCATTGTCTGCCGGCGGGCCACTCAAACCGGAAAGCTCGCGTCCATTCATTTCATGGCTTTGCCGTCGTGTCCTTGACGCCGGCGCGCTCGAGGATCAATACTTTTGCAGTATCCGGAAAAGCATGCTCGTTCTTGATGGTCACTTCATTTGAAGACTTGTGTGTTGCAATCTGGTAGATAACGGAAAACGCGGAGACCAAAATACTGGCGAGAGCCAAAAACTGCGTCCACCTTTGTGCCTTGCGACGGTCCCCCCTCTCTTCTTTGAGTGCCGACATCTTCTCCTCCGACTCTATCTCCTCCACAGTGAGGTAACCTTTCTCGACAAATCTCCGAAGATCTCCCGTGGGCACCAATGACTCCTGATTGAATTGATTGAGGACTGACAGGGAATCGAAATCGGGTTCGAGATGGTCCGTGTCGTACGGTTGATAATATAGCGGTAGGATAGCATCTTTTTTTTTAGGAACAATGACCACGAGATTCGCAGCCGTGAGTTTCTGACGGAGTACAACGAACTCCCCCAGGCACTCCAGCGCCCCGCTCTTATCTGAGACAACGAAGAAGTTGTCGGGGGCCTTCACATCGATGAGCGCCCTGCCTTCGAACTCACCTGGACGGCCAGAGTCGCGCAAGCCCCCGATTTTCTCGAAGTACTTCAGGAAGAATGTCTCGATATCTCTGGCCTCCCCCGATATAATCGTATCGATAGCACGCTTTTGAAGATCAGTCAACACCATGGCTCAGTCTCCTCGCGGTTGTGTTCTCCCAAACCACTTTGCGGATATCGATCAATTCCCACCCGCCCCTCTCCGCATCTTTGAGTGCCAATGTAGGAAACTTCCCCAACGGGATCAATCCCATCCCCAACGTCCCACGGTTTAGGGTCTAGTGGCCGCAAAGTCGCGCAGGTTCAAGTCCTGTTCCGGGGCACTCGATTCCGACGCTTTCCCCGTGATTGTTTGCCCCCCTCACCCAAAGTTCGGATAACTTTTCCCTTGTTACCCTCGGGCAAATCGTGTAGATTGCCTTCAGAGGGAGGATGTTCCTACCGAATCAATTCTAAAGGAGATACAAAATGCCCGACGAAAGAGTAAGACAGCAGTTCCGCGATTGGTGCCGGAATAAGGCGACGGATGCAGATCTCGAACTTATCATTGAGTTGAAAAAGCGAGTCCCGGAGGATATTCTGGATGCAATCGATGAGCGTCAGAGGAGGCGGACGGCGAAGGCAGAGGATAAAGAGAAGCATGACAAGAGGAAGGAGATACTGGCCTGCGCCGCATCCCTCGCGAAGGCGATTATCGGCCTGATACTGAAGATATTGGCCGGGCACTGATTTCTACCCCCCGGGAGGTGGGATACTTACCACCCTGGGCTTTCTCACTTCTTCGGCCGTTGGATGTGACGTCTTTCTTCTGGAAATGCGGCCGGCGTGGAAAACCATTCATTGGATATTCGCACCTTTTGACATATTACATTGTTCACACAGCAGTTCGATATTTCTGACGCTATTGATTCCGCATCACTTTTGAAAAATTGACACCCGTTGGAAGAAATCCAGCCACTTGGTACGCAAAAATTTGTCGAGTTCCTTTCGAAGGTTCGGATCCGTTTTCCCCGTCAGTAAGATGACCGTCCTTCCGCTCCATTCCTTATATGTTTCTATCTGGCCGATTAAGCGCTGATACTTTCCCGTGGAGTTGAGGTTGTGTTTTAGCTCAATTATGATCTTATCTGCGACAACGAGATCAGCCCTGATCCGCCCGGAGGCAAATTGTTTTGTGACCTGGATGTCCCCCAATTCTTTGTGCAAGAACTCGTAAAGGGAACTTTCGTATTCCTTCTCAGTCCGAAATGCTCCCGGGGTCCATTTTTCGAAAAGCGAGACAACCGCGTCGACGTCACTCCAGAATCTGAATTTGAGCTTATCGCTTAGCGACATTTGATTCTCCCTTCATTTGCAGAATGCCACCTGTCTCAACTGTCAATGGAATTCCAGTTCTATTTCCCCAGCTTTGACGGGAAAGGCGTTCGCCATTACTCCAGACAACTGTGGAGACGACTAACATTTCTGGAGCCTAGCGCCTGGGTCTTCGAAGGATCGAATGGATAATCCGTCCCCAGCCCGGGTTGAGCTTCAAAAGTTCACCGTCCAGCGCGGAAGCGCGCTTTTCGTCCCCCGTTGCAAGACAAAGGAGGGCATAATCGTGGAGGAGTTCGACATTCTGAGGATCGAGTTGTAGGGCGCGGGCATAAGCTTGTTGCGCATTAGGGTATTCCCCCATGTCCTCCAGAGCGGTCCCGAGCAAATACGTGGCTTCTGAATTGCTTGAATCCAATAGCACCGCATCGAGGTAGTCCTGGGCTTCCAGTCGATAGTTGCGAATCCGAAAGTAGGCATCGGCGCGATCCATGTACGCTTGGACAAACGCACTGTCGATCTCGATTGCTCTTGAATACGAAAGAATTGCCTCGTCCCACTTCTTCTGGTTTGCCTCCGAGATGCCTCGGATGTAGTAGCCTTGCGCACTAGTGTCCGAGGAGGCTTGCTTGCCCTCAATCGTTTCCTTCAGCTCGTTGATTGGAACCGCATAGTTTAGGTTCTGAGTAGTACCGGCCTGTGGACCTTGGCTAATGTTAAGCGACGCAGAGGTGATACCGATGACTTCTCCCGCGTTGTTGAATAATCCGCCCCCACTACTGCCGGGGGAAATAGGAGCGGTAAACTGAATGAGTTTTCGTCCGTTGAAATCCCTGTTTCGGTTACTGATGTTCCCTTCCGAGACCGTCCCCTCTTGTCCGTGAGGAGTACCGATGGCAAAGACCTTTTCTCCTGGTTGAATGTTATCTGAATTCCCCAGACCGACAACGGCGGGATTTTGTCTCGCATCGAAGTGAAGGAGGGCGATATCGCTTACCTTGTCAACATTTTTAACATCCTGTAATTCGTAGAACGCTCCGGAGGAAAGCTTCGCACGAACGGTTGTCATGCCATTCAACACATGAGCATTGGTGACGAGTAGGCCCTCCGAGTTTATAAAAAACCCACTAGCCTGTCCTATAATGGCTTGATCTTTGTCGAAAACTATAAGTGTCGCCACCGCGGAGAGGTTTGTTTCTATCGCCCTTCGCTCTGTTCGGACCTTCCATCCCTCAATACCGACTGCGGCGACCACGGCTAGAATAAATGCTAGGAAGAACTCCTTTGAGAATTTCCTTGCAAACGCGCGCGCAGCTTGGAGTCTATTGTTGAATTGCGGAGCCATCCTGCATCACTCTTGAATTCTCATTGCACGGGAAAACTAGCCAGAACCGCTCGGGAAATCAACCGATTTGAAGCGTGGATCACATGCTAGCGCCGGGGACAGCAACTCTGGCCGTTCTAATTGTTTCCCTAATTGGACTTGGCCGCGCAAATCCCCCGGGGGTATACTCTGACCCGTCCGGACGGAGATAGCTCGGAAATCGCTCGTTGAGTGGGGGGTTTCTGCCAAAGAACCCCCTTCCAAGAGGGTGCCGAGAAGTCAATTCAAATCAAGGTCAATCCGGTCCACGGTGCCGTGGAGTCCTTCGGATTGGAGGTGGGAATAGACCTGTGTAACCTTGATATCGCTGTGACCGAGGAGGCGCTGCACCTCAAAAATCGACGTCCCGGCCTGGACTAACCACGTGGCAAACGTATGGCGGAGGCTGTGGAAGTGAAGCGTGTCGTTCTTGAGCCTCGCCTCGTAGACGTAGTATTTGAACTTATGAGACAGCCAACCGGGGCGCATCTGCTTGTCGTTCAGGCAAAAGACGTATTCTCCCACCGCCCGGGTATGTTTGGATTTCAAGAGGGCGGTGGCGGTAACGCCTAGTGGAACGGTCCTAGTCTTACCCATCTTGGTTCGGAAGGTCGACGAGCTTCGCACGTGGATCAACCTGCGCTCGAGGTCGACGTCCGACCACCTCAGGTTGCAGATCTCGCCGCACCGGAGACCGGTCATGACGGCAAAGAGTACCACCTCCCGCAACCACCCCTCCTTGATGGTGCTCAGAAGCCTCTCAAAATCCGCCTTAGTAAAATGGCTTGGCGAGGCTTCAGGGACAGAGGCGAGTCTTACGCCTTCGAAGGGATTTCGGTCAAGGAGTTTCCATCGCACGGCCGTGTTGAAAGCTGCTCGCAATGTCCGGAGCTCGATATTGACCGTGACGGCCCGGACTGTCACCAGCCGTTGGGACTTGAAGTCGTCGAGGTGTCTAGCGGTTAGGGAGCTGATGGGGACGTCGCCCACGAATTCCCGAAGCTTTTTCAGTGCGCTCCGGTATATGGTCACTGTTCCGGGAGCGAGGTTCACCTCTCCGTAGGCTAGAAGATCACGTGTGAAGTCAGCGAGGGGCGTGGCGGGCGGTTCTTGAGCGAATAACCGCCTGAATTCGGTTAGGGTCCGAAGCGCCTCGGCTTTGCGCGTACAACCGGTCGATTTATACTTGCGCTTGCCGTTGGTCTCGAGGATGAGGTAGTAGATTCCGTTGGAGCGCCTGAAGAGTTTGAACGTGGTGGGAGCCGCCACTGTCGCACCTTTTGGTTGACAGTTCCGTTTACAGCGGCTAGAAAAGTGTCGAATGAGAACGAATTTCCGCGAATCGAACGCGCAACCCTCAGCTTAGAAGGCTGATGCTCTATCCAGTTGAGCTACGGGCCCAGGGTTTTAGAGCACTTTTTCCGATCTAAGGGAGGGACACTGTTAGCAGATCTGTTAGCACCTCGATCTCCCGGACTAACCCCAAGCTAACTTGGCTTGTTGGATTGAAATGAAGATTCGAGCGAACGGCTCGCTATTGAGCCAGTGGATCGTCAGTTGAAAGTTACAAAATTCCGATGGTAAACTCAAATCTCTGAATCAACCATCGAAGAATCACTTGATTTAGTCCTGGACGGATACACACGGGGGTGGAGATGCAAGTCCAGAAAACGAGTTTTGGATCCAATTCACCGGAAGCAATACTCCCAATTTGGGCTAACCGACCGTGTTGCCCAAGCCAGGGAAATTACCAAATTCAAGTTGGTACATAAAACGGGGGCAGGTCAGCTTGACTTCCGGACAACGGTGCGATCCAGCGAGGACGAGGAGCGCTCTTATGCCAAGACCGTCGCCGGTTTAACGTATAAATGAATAACTAATCGTATGGCGGCAGCGCTCCAATTTGATTGACTTCTGCGAAGAGTTGAACAAGTTCAACGGGAGTAAGCGCGCCATTGAACTTTACATCGAGAAATTCTCCAACAGAAATCGGGCCGCAATATTTTCGTAAACCAGGAACCACGGCGAACAATGTACCGTCAATATCCACCTTGCCAGCCCAATGATCTTGATCGGACGAAACAACTATCGAGGCGGACTGTTCTCCGTAAAAGATCGGAGCGAGGATCAACTTGCCATCAATCGGGATCATGAGAATAACGTGTCCCTCCGACCATCCGACAAGCCGAGCCACTGGTAGTAGACTTTGAGAAAGAAATGTGGTCCCGGCTATTTGTATGTCGCCGCGAGCATCAGGATCTTTCTCCCACATAAAGTCCCGCAATCTTTTCGCCTCATTGCTCTTGAGAAAGCTGTCGTTGAGGAATAGTGCGCCCATCCCCAACGCAAGCTTCGCCATAAACCTATGTCCGAAATCTGTTCCAATCGCAAAGGTAACGTTGTGCCACTGTGCGCCCATTGCCTTGAGTTGGGTGTGGAGCGCGGACAATCTAAAGGGAATGTCTGAAAATCTTCCACCCGGTGGCGTGGGTCCGTTTCCCAAGTAGAGCGTCGAGTCCTCAAAATGTTCAACGAAGGAAAAAATGATGCAACGGTGCCAGACGGGATTGCTGGCCCGGACGAAAATAAACGCGAAGCCCGGATCGATCTCGTTTGCACGCAAGTACAAAGGTGGGCCCGAATGCGGATCGGCGCCCTTGTACTTCGGATATGGATTGTGGAAATGATATATGATATCACCCGTAGGACCGAGCCAAAGATCGCATACAGTGTCCGCGAGCCAAGTTTGTCGGAGCTCCCCCATGAAGGTCAGTGGAATAATCGGATCACGATTAAGATCAACGAATTGGCGAGCATTCTGAGAACGCGAGTTCTGAATGAACCAACTTCGGATAAACGGTCCATCAATGTAACGACCGCTGGCAGAGTTGCACGTTGAACATACATTCTTCAAAAGGAAAGGGTTGTTAGGTGAGGGGTTGCCACCCATTTTTCTCGGAAGGACGTGTTCATCGGTCATTTCGGCGTGAGGTTTGGCCCTATTGCAGTACGCACAAATCATATATCCCCAGGAAGTAGTAAGAAACCAGCTCTTGAACGCTTGCCATATGTCCGCAGGCTGTCGCAACTTGTCAATATACGAACATCTCCAAATCCAGACAACGGAATTTACCCCCCGCTATGGTTCCCATTGGATACCTTGACAAGATTTCATCGCCGTGCTATGATGGATTGTTATCGCTAATCCCTTATCCACAACCCCTATGTCTCAGACGACCGCACAAGAGAAGGAGTTTATCACCCACGAGGCAGGCGAGCCCGACGCATGGCACTGCCTCTGCGGAAATGAACCACAAGAGGAGGGATTCTCAACCTGCGATGATAGGGGCGTCGAGATCGAGCCCATCAGTCATGGAGCGTGGAGCGGGTTGTACATATGCCGGCGTTGCGGTCGCATCATTAGCCAAGCCACGCTCGAAGTCATTGCGCGGAATCCACACGCATTGTAATCTTCGAATGGAAAAAGCCCGGCACATATTGCATCGGGCTTTTGAGTTACTTTAGGAATTGCCATTTTCGGGAAGCGAACAGATTGTGATGACGCCATTCTCGAATTGAATATCGATCGGAGCCCCAACAGAAAATCCGTACGCCTCAAGATACTTTCCGACAAAGCGAATCATCGGATGAGGACGACCGAATTCCGAATCGTAATGGCGATAGTGCACTTTCCGGAAACGAGCAACTTTCCGAGGAGGATTCATCTCTTTGACGTCGAGAGTTATCATAGCAGTCCCCTCTCCGCGAAGCTCACATAGCCATTGTGCTCAGTAGCGATCACATGGTCATGGAGCGGGATTCCCAGAATCTTGCCGGCATCGACAAGCTGCTCTGTAATCGCAATCTCCTCGCTTGACGGTTCCGAGTTACCCGAAGGGTGATTGTGTTCCGCGATGACCGAAGCGGCCGACATGTAGAGCGCGACCCTGAAGAACTCCCTTGGGTGATCAAGCGATGAATTGAGAATTCCCACTGAAATCGTATGGAGACGAATGAGCCGGTTGGCACTGTTCATGTACAAGCCGACAAAGCTTTCTCGATCCACACCCCGCAGATACTCGAGCACGATCCTCGCCGCATCATCCGGTGAACGGATACACTTCTACGCTACTTCGACATTGGCTTCATGAACGAGCATCACCCTATACACCGGGGCTGTGAATACTAGATTGTCCCGTTTCATGAGAGTGCCTCATAAAGGACACTTTCCTCAACGGTGTCCGGTTGTGTCCCATCCGGAAGATCTACAGCCCCGACGTCGAACTTCTCGCCGAGTTGCTGTAGTAATGCTGCCTGGGCTTCACGACCGGGAGGGTCACCGTCGAGCATAAGCATCAACGACTTCACTCCGTTATCCTGCAGGAGTTTTTCTTGCTCTTGCGAGAGCGATCTGCCCATGAGTCCTATGGCATAGATACCGATCTTGTGCAAACGTATTACGGAGAAGAAACCCTCCACGATAAACACCGTTTCTTTTCCTTTAATGCGGTGCAGGTTGTAGAGTACGATCGATTTCTTGAAGCCCGGGGGTAACTTGTACTTCTTTTCACCCTCAGGCAGATCCCCGCTTACCCAACGTCCGGCATAAGCAACGAGGTTGCCGTTCGCGTCGTGTATCGGAATTGCGATGCGATTTTTCATCATGCCGCGCTTGCAGAAACCAATCCCGAACTCTTCCGCGAGCTCTGGTTCAATCCCCCCTTCCTTGAGGTATGGATGGTCAAACGTGAGCTTGAGTGTGAAACCAAGCGGTTGGTTCGTTTCAGCTGGCTCCGTGGAAGCCGAATTAGCCTTATTAGCGTGCTCTGTAGGGCTCAAATTTGACTCAGGCGGGGCTTTCCCGTTGTTTCCTATGCCAAACCACTCTGAGAGCATTACAGCCGCTTTTCTGATGGTCACGCTTTCTTTGCGAGAAACGAAGTCCAGGACGTTTCCTTTGGCGTCGCAACCGAAGCAATGGAAGACTCCCTTCTCCGTGTTCACACGGAACGACGGCTTAGTGTCCTCGTGGAACGGGCACAATCCGAGAAGCTCGTTCCCCTTCGCCGGCTTGAGTTCGATGCCGTAGTGATCGAGCACTTGATTGAAGCTCACCCCCGCTTTGATCTCTTTGAAATCTACCCAGTTCTTTTTCATAAGCACTGGTCCTCCCTTCTGGGGATGCTACCGACCTGAGTAAGATAGCCGGTGAGGTTGTACTTATCGATGCAGGTGTTGCAGTACCCGCTTTGCGGATAACGACAGCAGTCGTGACAGACGAGCGCGTTGCACGAATCGCAGAGGATCCAATCGCGATCCGGGGAGGAATCCATCGAGACGACCGGTGTTCCGTCGGTTAGTTCGTATTCACGAACATCGATGTGACCAGTGACTTCCCGGTGACAGATTGAACAGCTCATGACGTATCTCCTTATATCGTTTTTGAAAGGACAGTTTATGTGCGCCATCTTAGCACGCCCTCAAGACACGTCAAGTAGCTTTGGAATTGTTCTACACCGTCAAATGGTTGTCGGTAATAGTTTGATCGCTTGCATTGCTTAAAATCCCCCCAACCAGCATCATTCATCACCGCTGTAAGGTTGATGCATTTTGATTATTTCAGAAATTTCGTATCTTATCGCCATTCTAGAGAACGGGATCTACCGCACGCTGCATTCACCGTCGTGTAAAAGCCCCATCTCTCTACGGAAGGGAGATACAAATCATGAAAACAGATACGGAATGTCTACATGAAAAAAGAATCACCTCGCAAATTCAGGTGGTTCTAATCGCACTCGTGATCTTCTGTGCTCTATCCTCTGTACCAGACCAGCTTATCGCTCAAGATTTCTGGCAACAAGCCACGGGGCCGGGGGGCGGAACGGTACATACTTTTGCGGTAAGCGGTTCAGATGTTTTTGCGGGGACTGACGGCGGCGTTTTTCTCTCCACTAACAACGGTTTAAGTTGGATTCCCGCCAATTCCACGTTGGTCAATACAGATGTATCTTCCCTAACCATCAGTGGATCGAATCTCTTTGCTGGAAGCTATGGGAATGTGTTGCTATCTACCAACAGCGGAGCAAGTTGGACATCGGTCAGCGCCGGTCTCCCATTGAGCTACGTAAATGCACTTGTGGCAGACGGAGGCAATCTCTTTGCGGGAACCTACGGAAACGGTATCCTCGTCTCCACCAATAACGGGACTAGTTGGACCGCAGCTAACACCGGTCTGGGGGACAATTTTGTGTACGCTCTCGCTGTAAGTGGGTCGAGTCTCTATGCAGGGACCAACGGCGGGGTATTCCTTTCCACCAATATGGGTGCCAATTGGAATGCAGTCAATACAGGACTAACTAACAATTACGTCCGAGCATTTGCAGTCGTAGGATCGAATCTGTTTGCAGGAACCAGCGGCGGCGGCGTTTTTCTGTCCACTGATAATGGCTCCCACTGGACAGCAGTCAATGCGGGCTTGACAAATTACTCCGTTGCTGGTTTAGCGGCAAGCGGATCTACTCTCATCGCAGGTACTGCTAGTGGGGGCTTTGTTTCCTCAAATAACGGGACAAGTTGGACATACATCGGTAGTTTTCAAACTCCATATGTGAATGCGGTGGCAATAAGTGGGACCGCGATCTTCTTGGGTACCGACCTCACAGGAATTTTCGTCTCTATGGATAATGGATCTACTTTGGCAGCAGCCAATTTCGGCTTGACTAACACCGCCGTGAACGCGCTTGCAATGAGCGGCTCAAATTTATTCGGCGCCGTCTCCGGCGGAATTCATGTTTCCAGCGATGGTGGATCAAATTGGGAATATGTCCCCGGGGGTCAGCGACTTGCTTACTACTCAATTGTATCAGCAGGGCAAATTCTTTGCGCCGGATCGTTTGACGGGGTCAACGTTTCAACCGATGGTGGCTCGAGTTGGAATCCAACAATTCTAAATTTGGGATTTGTGAATATTAATGCTCTTGCCATAAACAGCACAACCCTTTTTGCAGGAACATCTGGAAATCTTGGAGTTTTTCGTTCCACAGATTATGGATCAACCTGGACGTCCGTGGGCGGTGGAATGCCATCCGTTGCTGTTAACTCTTTTGCAGTAAAGGGGGCCGCGCTCTTTGCAGGAACCAGTGGCAGTGGCGTTTTTCGCTCCACCAACAATGGCGCTAGCTGGGCCGCAACCAACACGGGCTTGACCAGTCCCTATGTTGGTGCCCTTGCTGTACTTGATACGATACTCTTTGCGGAAACGTTCCAAGGTGTATTTCGATCAACCAATAACGGTGCAAATTGGACAGCGGTCAATGCGGGACTATCAAACAATTACGTCCGAGCATTTACAGTCGCTGGATCGAATCTGTTTGCAGGAACCGATGTCGGTGTTTTTCGCTCCACCGATTATGGCTCCAACTGGACGGCAATTAGCAGCACGGGTCTTTCAAACCAGAAAGTTCAATCGTTAGCTGTCAATCTGAACGGCCAGGTTGTCGCCGGAACGAACCATAGTGGAGCATTTAAAACGACACAATCTTTCTCTGCGCAGCCACTAATTAGGTTGAGATTCCCGCTTTTGAACTCGTTACCATCATCTGCATCCATCTCTTCAGTTTTGGATCATGTCCATTGCCCGTATCGCAAAGACATGAGGACTGCCTTCGTTGATTTTCTCAACGAGCGCGGGGGCGAGCATCCATATGAATGGAGCAAGTTCGGAACAAAGTTGTATGCCGCGTTTAAGAAGGGAAGTACAGATCCTTATCTGCCCGGTTATAATTACTATCAGAACAATAAGAACTCAAAGAGGCTGTGGTATCTTGGTCACCCAGGATACGACTATCCCGTTGTATACGGCACAAATGTATATGCTGTTGCTCCTGGAAAAGTAAGCTATCCAAGTGGATTCGGGTACTCGCTCAAACAGTCAGCAAATAGTTTTGCTACTCTCACAATTGATCATCGTCCGACTCCTGGTTTCGGCACTGGATATATCTCTTACTACTTGCATCTCTCTACACATCCAGAATATATCAAGCTGGGAATTGATCCGCCCATTGCTCATGATGGAGACATAATTAGTCAAGCACAAGTCGATGCGGGCTTAGTTATTGCGAAATCAGGATCAACGAGTGGCGGCAAGAAAGGTGGAACCGGAAAACACCTTCACTACGAGCTACATTGGGTCAATGCTCAGGGCAGACACATCATCGTCGATCCTTACGGATGGAATCCGGGGGATGCAACACCAGACCCTCTATTTACGAACTCCTACAACAACAACGGAGACGACCGGCCTGCAAGCGACAAAGGGAAATGGCTATGGCTGTCGTCGCCGCCAACCATCATTCAGAATACTCCACTGGCAATGCTCAATTCGCATCGGAATTTGAATACGGTTTCGCAGAGCACATATGCTGATTGGGCACAGAAAAACTCTCCTACCGCTGAACCATTGCTCGGTGTGGATTTTCCTTCTTCATCCATTGGGTACGCAGTCGGTCTCAACGGAACAATCATCAAAACAAGCGATGGTGGTGAGAACTGGCAATCAATTCTTACTGCACCATCAAGTGATTATGCAGGAGTAAGGTTCACATCTTCCACGAACGGATTCGCAGTTGGAAGGAATGTCATTCTTCAAACGACTGACGGCGGTAATACCTGGATACAGCGCTGGTTAATTCCGGGTCAGGCATCACTCTTCGATACTGTCAACAATGTGGTTTTTCTACAAGACGTTTCCTTCCCATCTCAAAGCGTAGGATACATTGCAGGCGCTTACCTGAATACGCAGAATGTCTCACCGGTTTTTCTCAAGACTACAGACGGTGGTATCTCGTGGACAGCTATCGCAGATTACTTTGCAACCGGAAACTACGATGAAAAGTATCTTCAGTCTTCGTACTTTTTCAATGACTCTGTTGGTTTTGTCATTCTTGCTTCCAGCCTTTATCCGCAAAACGATTCGGATGCAGTGATCGACTCGACTCAGGTGTTAAAAACCACCGATGGCGGTGCAACGTGGTATGAAGGAAGTGGCGGTGAACTCTCTGACTATGCTTCAAATATCTTGTTCGTCAGCCCCGATACGGGCTACATTGTCGGAAGCGGAACTATCTTCAAGACAACGAACGGTTCAATCAACCTGCCGGATTGGTATGCTGATTCGCTCTTCCCGGGTTCCCTCCAAGCTCTATCCAAAACCCCCGACAACTTTATAGGCGTCGGCTTGATTGGGAATATTATTTCCTCGCCCAATGGAAACACTTGGTCATTCGAAAACAGTGGAACACAGAGCAACTTGTTCTCAATAAACTCAAGGAACGGAGTTGTATGCGCTGTCGGCGATAGCGGAACCATTTTGATCCGTCAAACTTCCGTCACCTCAACATTCCAACTCGCGGACGGATGGAACATGGTCTCGAACCCATTGATTGTTTCTAACAATGCCAAACCATTTCTTTTCCCTACGGCGACCTCAAATGCCTTTGCTTATAAGGGGAGTTACGTAACCGCGGAATCTTTAATGACGGGACAAGGATATTGGCTCAAATTTCCGGCTAGCCAGGGCATTGGTATCTCCGGAGTACCAACCACCTTGGAAACCGTTGCCGTAGCTCAAAGATGGAACATGATCGGCTCAATCTCGATGCCAATACCGGTAACCTCTATCACGAGCATTCCACCGAATATTGTAACAAGCAACTTTTTCGCATACGCAGGCGCCTACTTTATCGCCGACACGATAACTCCAGGCCAGGCATATTGGGTAAAGACAAATCAGAATGGGTCAATAATTCTTTCAACGGGTTCTTCTCAGGGCGCATCAAACCGAATTAGAATACTTGCAACAACAGAGACACCACCAGCTCCACCGGCCAGTGTTGGCACCAAACCAAGAGACATTCCGTTTGAGTATTCGCTGGAACAGAACTATCCGAATCCTTTCAATCCCTCAACCCTCATCAAATATGCATTACCCTCGGAGTCGAGACTTACTTTGGAGATATTCGACCTACTTGGTCGACGGGTAGCATTGCTTTTTGACGGAACTCAACAAGCCGGCTACCATGAAATTCTCTGGACCGGTTCAAGCGACATTGGAAGTGGTGTATATTATTATCGATTGAAGGCTGGTGACTTCATAGAAACTAAGAAGCTTTTGCTCCTCAGATGAACAGATAATCACTGCTTGCTGCTGACGCACCGCGATCCAACGTACAATCTGACAACGTAGGCCGAAGCAACTCGCTACAACCACCCTCCAGTTCGGATTTAGGTATCCAATTGCACCTTTCAGTAAATCCCGTCCTCCCCCAAGGCGGGATTCTTGCTTTATATTCGTCGGTGTGGTATATTCCAGTTGCACTTAAGAGCTATTTTATGCAACTAGAAAAGACCCTGTTTTACTGCACCTATACTCGCAACGCCGACGAGCCGGCCAAGCTAAGTCACCCCTTCCCCACCCTGGAAGCCGCGCGTGATGAAGCGGCCGCACTCATACCCTCCGGTTATTGGGGAACGATCGAGCGCGTCATCGAACAATTCTACGATGAAGCACTCAGCCATTCCGTTGACGTTGAAATTATGGAGCACTTCTAACGTCATGGTGATGCAACTCCCAAAATATCTCACTCAAGACGAGCTCACACGGTTCTTTCGCGCGATTCCCAATTCACGCGACCGGGCTCTCTTTGCTTTGATATACCATTACGGGCTACGGGTAGAAGAGGCGTGTCTCATTACGCTCCATGATCTTGATCTGAAGAACCTCCGCGTCAGATTGCATCGACTCAAGAACGGATTAGGCGGAGAGAAACCTCTGTGGCGTCACACTGCAAAGCTGCTACGATCATACCTCCGGATCCGGCGAGATGCTGGTCCGTACCTTTTTACCGGTCGCGAAGGACCGCTTAAGAAGCGACAGATTCAGAATTTGTTTCTTAGGTACGCCGGCGTTGCCGGCATCGAGGGTAGGTCAATTCACTCATTGAGACATTCGATTGCGGTACATCTCCTGGAAGCCGGACGAGGAATCGAGTACGTGGCAGATCACTTAGGACATCGGAACATTCAAAACACCCGCATCTACGCGCAGATTACGAACCCACTCAGAGAGCAAGTTATGCGAGAGCTCGAACATCATCCGAAGATTGTCAGGGTAACGTAAAAACATCCCAACCTTCACTTTGTATTTTTCATTTTCTTAATTTTTTGTTGCATCAGTAGCATGGTTTGCGCCCCTAACACAAC
This sequence comes from uncultured Chlorobiaceae bacterium, assembly GCA_964410105.1. Lineage (GTDB taxonomy): Bacteria > Bacteroidota > Ignavibacteria > UBA10030 > SZUA-254 > CAYPFY01. The sequence goes on along the minus strand of CAYPFY010000023.1, from coordinate 2,349 downwards.
ATGCCAACATTCTCGAAGTGTCAGGCTAGAGAGTGCATAAAGAACAACCTTTAATGCCTCGTATGCTTTCGTACACGACGGTGTAGGCCACACCTTATCATAAACCCCGAGACCTGCTGATGCCCAAAGCACAATCGTAATTAGAATAACGAATATGGCAAGCTGGTACGTGTAAACATATTCCACAAACCCACCCACGTGCCGCTCTGCGAGTTCCTCAATCTCAGTAGATTGCATCAACGCCTGCGCGTTACCTGCCCAAGCAAATGCCAGTGCAATTAGTATCCCAACTAACGGAAGCAGTACTGCACTCGCGGCTGTACTAAGATCGACGGGGACGACAAACGACAAAGTAGATCCAATCAGGATATGGAATAAGATCCACCAACTCAACAACAATCTCCTGAGTCCAGACTTACCACCGCTTCCTTTCAACAGCCAAGCCCAAAACTTTATGAAATCTTTTTCCCCGCTCAACGTTCATCCCTCCCCCGGATCCTTCTATACACCTCTCGCATCCGCCGCAATAAGGTTTTTTTATCCTCCGTTTCTGTTACGTCTTCTTGTGTGATAACCACGGGGTTTTGCCTGAGAGTTTTCTTCACCCTTTGTCCTGCCTGATCAAGTTGCATTGTCGCGCCAGCATTGTCTCCGGTGGCAGCAGCAGAACGAGCCACGTCCTGTAATACCTCTGGTCTAAGGGCCGTCCCCTTGAGTTCCGTCTTCCCCTGATCACCGTCAGAGTCGCTTAGAAGTTTCTGCATCGGCCTAACAAAATCTTGGTTGACATCAAACGGGTTGGGTTTGCTAAATGCTACCCAGAACTTTGAAACGTTGTAGGCACTTGCAAGTTGAGCGATAAATTCCTCCGGATCTGCCATTTCGCCGATCTCGAACTTGGCATTGAGTCGTGCACCTTCTTGTGATTCATTTAGAAGACGCGCAAAGGCATCGGCTATTGCGTTCGCTCTTGGTGAAAGACGCGGCTTTCTTGCAATGGCCGAGACCTCTAGTTCCAGATCCACAATCACGTGCGTATACGGGGCCGCTTCAAACGGTTCATCAACAAAATTCCCGTCCTTATACCTTTCGACGGTAGATTTTGTTGTACGCCCCAAACGAAAGTAGAGCGCGGTTTCTTCAACGTCACTTACATTCCCGATGTGCCAAACCGATCCCTCTCTCAACTCGACTTCTGGAACTGATCGTATAACGGCAGCAAGGACTTCGGCGCGAGTCATTTCGTTTCTGAATAAATCCCCCTGCCTCGTGGGGAACACCTTGAGTCTAAAGAGTTGGAATTCGAGCATTCGACATCCTGATTATTTCAAGTGAACAAATTCGTTCATTTCTCTCATTACTTCGCCTCTATGATCGCAATCTCCTCTGGTTTCAGGTCGTACAGATTGTAAACCAACCGATCAATGTTCTTTTCCAGTTGGATAGTATCGATATTCGGGTCTCGCGCCTTGGAAGCGAGAATCTTTTTGACAAGACCGCCTATCTTTTCCTGTTCAGTTTTATCCGCAATCACCATTGGCAGTTTCTTTACGTGGGTGATTTTAACCTGGGGGAACACCCTGCCGGCTTCTTTCACAAGTGCGTTATACGTAACCTCGATGTACCGGGAGTTGGCAATACCAAGAACGTAGTGTATGTCTAGACTCTTCCTAAAAGCGGGTTTTATATATCCACACTGGATGGTATTCCGGAACCAACGACACTCCGTATCGATAGTCGCCCGGAGACAGGATGCCGTTTGTCGCCACAATATTTTTGGTGAAACGTCAAACGCATCTTTGGTGAAACTGACGCTTTCATTGCTCTTAAGAACTTTGCGAAAATCGAGATTGAAGTACTCATCTGTGGGCTCTTGAATAACCCACCGGTCAATTAATCTTCCGTACCAAACCGGGATGTTGGACTTGAACGTTTTCTTTTCGTTGCTGAACAGGCGCTCATACAGATCATTTCCGCCTTTGTTTTTCAAGCCAATACCTGAACGATGATACTGAATTCCTGCGTCCTTTATCTCCAAGACATCACCGAATGGAACTTCATTCTTCTTGAGAGGCTTTCCAAAATACAGGCTCAGGTCCTTTGATGTGTTCACTTGCACCAAAGAAATCAAACGAAAAGAAACCTGGCTTAGCTCGCCGGCGAATTTACTATCCCTACTCAGATCCGCAAAAAGATAAGCGTCCGCTGGACGTGCGCGCCTAATAAAAGATAGGCATGTTGGCACAACAACATACTCAAACACTTCCTCTCCTAGGTTAACAATTTTCAATATGCGAGTAAATATCAATAGTTGTGGAAAATATTTTTAAGCGGCTCTCCGTACCTTTG
>CAYPFY010000022.1:0-57525 GCA_964410105.1 uncultured Chlorobiaceae bacterium | reverse complement strand
TTGATGCGAGTCCCTTGGCGAGCGGCGTGTATTTCTATCGGCTTGTGGCGAATGCTGTCGCCCAGGGACATTCGGCTAATTACGTAGAGACCAAGAAGCTCGTGTTGATGAAGTAATGGCTGGTCACTTCACGGTTATGCTAACCGCCATGTTAGAAAGATTGGGGCTTTATTCAATCCCCTCTTGAGGCACTATCAAATGTCCGGGATTTGCCCTCCGATCCCCTGCCTTTCACTGGTCAGGTCCCAACCGGCGATCTGACGCCTTATCAAAGTCATTGTAGCTCCCCCCTTCAAGCGATGCTTGAGTTGATTTTTTCAATTCATTTGCTATATTTGGGTAAATATTCCGTCTAGGCGCGGCATCTGCAAACGCATCGGGGGACGCCAGCGGAATGCCGGAGGATTTCTTGAGTTTCGCTCGCGCCATTCCTCTCTGCTTTCTTATCGCTTCAGTTCAGGCGAAGAACGGCTGGGAGACCCAGAGCCCCCGCCCCCAGGGTAACTTTCTCAGTGCCGTCGCTGCCATCGACTCTCTCACCTTCGTTGCTGCCGGAGGCGATGGGACTATTCTCCGAACGATAAACGGAGGCATGAATTGGTCTGTCCTTAAGGAGGCAGGGGGGACCACAAACAACCTCTCAGACATTTCCTTCCGCACACACGACGACGGATGGGCCGTCGGTTCTTCTGGGACAATTATTCATTCGACCGACGGAGGACTCAGCTGGAGACAACAGTCCTCCGGCACATCATTTCACCTCACCGGCGTCTGGGCCGTGAATTCTCATATCTGCTTCGCCGTCGGCTCGCTTGTCGATTACGGAGGCATGGTTCTTCGCACCACCGACGCGGGCGAGACATGGTCTCAGTTCGGGACCCCCGACGGGGAGTATCTGTTCGATATCGCCTTCGCCGATGCGGGTCACGGGACGGCGATAGGAAAGTTCGGGACGATGTACCAGACCTCAGATGGCGGAGATTCCTGGATTGAGACGAACTCCCACTATAAGAACGAGCTTACCGGGATTTGCTTCACGTCAACGAAGACCGGCTATATGGTCGGATGGGGAGGAGCCGTTTTTCAAACGACTGACGGGGGCCGGACATGGCCGCTTATCGGAGTGGCAAGCACCTACTACCTGATGAGCATCCAGTTCGTCACGCCAAATCATGGCATAATCGCAGCAAACAAAGTCGGGATCAACGACAATCCGACGGGCGTGCTCTTCCGGACGACCGACGCCGGCCGGTCATGGCTGGCAATTGAACCTCCGACAGGAGACATTCAGGGCGTCGCCCTCTCCGATGAGCAGCATGCGGTTGCAGTCGGAGACGGAGGCCTGATCCTTCAGTCTTCCGACGGAGGTTCGCGCTGGCAGATTCAGTCGACCGCCCTGAGGATCTCCTGGCTGTCCGACGTATATCTCTGGTCAGGCCAGACCGGAATCGCCGTCGGAGCAGGGGGGAGGATCGCGATGACGACGGATGGCTGGATGACCTGGCATGAGTACTCGATGGGGGCCTCGGCGTGCTACTCCGTCTCTTTCGAGGACAGGGTCGGGCTTATCACAGGCTACCACGGCGAACTCTGGCGGTCCTTTGACGGGGGAGAATCGTGGTCCATTATCCCGGTCGGTACCACGAGCTCGTTGTTCGGCGTGAAATTTTTCTCCCCCACGACCGCGGTCGTGACCGGAGACAGCGGCACTATTCTGCGATCCACCGACGCCGGATTGAACTGGACGGGAGTGAGCGCTCCTGCGCGAAAGCTTCTTTACCGGATGGCCCGCTCCGATTCTCTGACCGCCATCGCGGTCGGGGATTCCGGCACGATACTCCGGACCTCCGACGCAGGTATCACCTGGATCTTGATCCCCTCGGGCACGATCGCGAATCTTCGCGATGTCGCCATCCTCTCGCACGATACGGCGATCGCCGTCGGATGGGCGGGCACGATTCTCCGCTCGCTGGACGGCGGGCTCCATTGGGACTCAGTCCCAAGCCCCACCTCCTCCATTCTCCGCTCCGTCGCCCACGCCGACGGACCCCGTTGGGTCATCGCCGGCTTCAACGGCACTATTCTTGCAAGCTCAGACGGCGGAAGCCACTGGAGCACCCAGACGAGCGGTACGCATAACAGGCTCTACGCCGTCTCGATGCGCGGAGATACCGGAACAATCGTCGGTGACGGAGGGATCGTTCTTTCGACGACATCAGGGGGATGGATCGATACCGCAAGAGCGCCGACTATTCCGGTCTTCGCCGCCCTGAGCCAGAATTATCCCAACCCCTTCAACCCGGCGACGACGATCCGTTACACACTCTCCCGCCCTGCGCATGTGGTGGTGACGGTGCATAATCTGATCGGCCAGCAGGTGGCCACCCTCGCCGACAAGGATGTGCCCGCCGGAACTTTCACCGCCACCTTCACCGGGCGGGAACTCCCCTCGGGAGTCTATTTCTGCCGGATGCGCGCCGGCTCGTTCTCCGACGTGAAGCGAATGCTGCTTCTCAAATGACTAGCTGTGCCGGATGGACATGATGTCTCCATCCTTCACGATGTACTCCTTCCCCTCCAGCCTCCAGTGCCCCGCCTCCTTCGCCTTCGCAAATGACCCGCCGTGTTCGATGAAATGGTCGTACCCCACCACCTCCGCCCGTATGAATTTTCCGAAAAAATCGGAGTGAATGACCCCCGCCGCCTCCTGCGCCGTCATCCCTCTCCGTATGGTCCACGCCCTGCATTCATCCTCCCCGACGGTGAAGAATGACTGAAGCCCGAGAAGGGCATACGCCTCCCTGATAAGGACCGTCAGGGCCGATTCTTTGATTCCGTACTCGGCCATGAAAGGCCCGGTCTCGTCTTCGGCCAGCTCCGACATTTCCCTTTCAATTTTTCCAAAGAACGAGACGACCCTCGACCGCTTTCCAGAAAAGCGGGATGTTATCTGGCTGATGTCGGAATCCCCACCCCGCGGTTCATCCCGGTTGAGGCCGATGAGCATCGGCTTTATCGAAAGCAGCTGGTAGGTCTTGAGCAGAAACGCCTCCTCCTTCGAGAACTCAGCCTCCCTCAACGGGCGCTCGCTGTCAAGGATCTTACGGCACCGCTCCAGCACGGGTTGTTCCTTTTTGAGTATTTCATCCTGCGTTTTTTGGAGCTGCTTTGCGATCCGTTCGAGCCGCGTCTCAATGAGACTTTGATCCGAAATGATGAACTCCGCCTCGAACGCGCCGATGTCCCTCGCCGCATCCACCGGGCCGTCAGGATGAGGGACCGCCTCGTCCTCAAAAAGCCTTACAACCTGTATGAGCGCATCGTTTGTTTTTACATTGGCCAGAAAATTTGTCGTGAACTGCGTCGATCCCGACTCCCCCTTCTTCAGTCCGACGACATCGACGAACTCAATTGTCGCGTGAACGCTCGTCTCGGGCGTGAAGAGCTCGGTGAGCTTTTGAAGCCGGATGTCAGGGATCTTGACGACGGACCGGTGCGCTTCCGATCTGGCCAGCGCCGAGGGGTCCATATGAGTCCGCGTTATTGTCTGAAAGAGTGTCGATTTCCCCGAAAAGGGGAGTCCGACGATTCCGATTTGCATAGGCTGCTCCGGTAGTTTTGTAAAGTACGAATTTCAGGCGAATTTTCCGCCGAAATGGTCAAAACTTTGTGTCCCTGAAGAGTGTTCTGGTTCATGCATATAGTGAAGGATTGAGTATATTCAATTCATGACCACCGACGGACAACGGGAGCAGATGGAAAATGAGGCCATGGCCCGCACCCTCGACGCCCAGGCAAGAGCCATCTGGCCTCAGGAAAAGCCCCTCATGAAGCCCCTTTTCGACCGGCCTGATCTCAATGTCCTTGACGTCGGGTGCGGCACGGGCGAAATCTCTTCCCGCCTTATTTCGGAGTTCTCCCCCAAAACCGTGACCGGCCTGGACCTTTCCGAAATCAATCTGGCCCGGGCGCTCCGCCGATTCCCCTCTGACAAGTTTCCCGGCCTCACGTTCCGGCAGGGGGACGCCGTCTCCCTTCCCTTCGAGGCCGACAGGTTCGACGTCGCCCTCTGCCGCCATATGCTCCAGGCCGTCCCCGACCCTGTCCAAGTAATAAGGGAGATGATCCGCGTGGTAAAGCCCGGAGGGGGACTTTATTTTCTGGCGGAGGATTATGGGATGCTGTTTTTCTATCCCACGAAGTACGACGCCGATGAGTTTTTCCGTGATTTTGGCTGGAAAGCGGCCGAAGGAGCCGGGTCGAACCTCCGGCAGGGAAGGACGATGCCCGCTCTGCTCGATTTTCTCGGTTGCACCGGGATTGAGGTGAATTATCTCTGCATCGACACGCTCAGAGTCGACCGGGATCTCCTCGCGGAGGTTTTTACGCACTGGCGGGACGGATTTGATGTCTGGATCGCCACCCACACCGGCCGCCCGCTCCAGGATATCCGCGCCCGCTTCGACGACATCATCGCCTGCACCAGACGGCGCGACGGCTATGCCGCCTGGCTCATTCCTTCAATAATCGCCCGCACCACCCGTCGCTCGAAAGAGGCCCTCCTCCACCCGCCAGCCCCGCAGGGTTAAAAAAATTTCACATCCGCTTTTGATCGTCGGCGCACGATCCCACGCAAACGCCCTCGCGCGCGTCAGTTCCTTAAAAAAAATTCACTTGACTTCCGTCACGACTTCCCTAAATTTATACATAGCACGCCAGACGTTTTATCTCACCCAAAATCTTCCGCAGAGCCTCTTCTACGGAATGGAAAGGAGAAAGTCTATGAAGCTCATCCCATTGCTCGCCGTCATCGTGCTCCTCGCCGGCGGATGTAACAACGGCCGGATACAGGAACTCGAGCAGCAGAACCAGGCGGCACAGAATATGAACCACCAGCTGACACAGGACCTCGCCGCCCGCGACGAGTACGTCGATAAGGTCACGTCAGCCATCAACGATGTCTATACGAGCATCGAAGATGTGAAGGCGAAAGAAAAATCGCTCCTCAGGGAAACGACCGATCTCGAGGCAGAAAAGAAGCTTACCCGCGAGGAAGTCCGGGCGAAGATGCTGGACCGGATCACTCTCATCCGATCGACTCTTCAGGACGACCACAAGCGTATCACCGCCCTCCAGGCGAAAATCGGCTCATCGGCCAAAAAATACGCCGGGCTGCAGAAAATGGTCGATAATCTGAAGAAAACAATCGAAGAACGCGATCTTGCCATCGCTGACCTCGGCAAGCGTGTCGACGGGCTGCAACACGAGATCACGGAAAAGGGCGCCGTCATCACACAGCAGGACTCGGTGATCCGCACTCAGTATAAGACCATCACAACGGCGTACTATATCGCCGGCACGCGCGATGAGCTGGAAAAGATGGGAATCATCACCAAGGAAGGCGGCTTCCTCTGGGGCCTCCTCGGCTCAACGACCACGCTGACGAGCAAATTTGATGAGAAGTATTTTAAGCCGATCAATAAGACGGTCGATAACACCATCCAGGTGAACGGGAAGATCGACGAAATCCTTCCCCGGCGCAATATCACGGACTACCAGCAGACTCTGCTGAGCTCCGATCAGTCGATGCTCACCATCGCCCAGCCGGAGGAATTCTGGAAGGATAAATATCTCGTCATCATCACCGACCGGCCATCATCGAACTAACCGGCCAACATGCTCCGCCGCCCCGGGCGTCATATCACTCGGGGCGGCGGAACTATTTAAGGAGGGACCATGAAAAAGCTTGTCTGTGCCGCCTGCCTGCTCTTCACAACCCAACTCCCTGCTCAGTCCCGGAATTTTGGCCTTGGCCTTATCATAGGTGAGCCCACCGGCGTGAGCGCAAAATTGTGGACCTCTCCCTCGACCGCCTTTGATTTCGGGCTCGGATGGTCGCTCGGCGGAGACCGGATCAGCAGCTACAACGGGAGCTACGACGGCGGATCCCGCCTGCACCTTCATGCGGATTATCTCTGGCATTCGTTCAATGCCATCCAGTCGTCCGAACGATTTCCTCTGTATTACGGCCTCGGCGCTCACCTGAACACCGGCGCCGGATATAATACGGCGTTTGCCGTCCGCGGCGTGATCGGACTCGAGTATCTCCCCCGGTCAACGCCGATCGATGTTTTTGTCGAATTGGTCCCGGCTCTCCAGCTTACCACCCCGTCCGGTCTCGGTCTCGACGCGGGCATCGGGGCACGGTATTTCTTCCCGTGATCCCCTCCGGCACGACCGGACTTATTTGGCGCCCAACACCCCCGCGGCCCGCTCGACCTCGGTCGGTTTCACCCAGATGAACGACCCGAATTTCCCTCCGACCGAAACGGCGTCAATCGCTACGATGTTGATGCCCCCCGCGGAGAGGGCTTCGAGTGGCTTCAAAAGGGCGCCCGGGCGGTCCGCGCCGCTCATATAAAACCCCTCCCCCTCCTCGACCTGCATCCCCGCTTCCTTCCACGCCGATCGGAGCTTTTCCGCGCTCTTTCCAATAGCATATAATTGTGCCTTACCCGGCTCCGTCCCGAATCCCCAAAGGCCCGCCAGCGATACGTTCTTTGACTTCAGGTTCTGCATGACCCTGAGCAACTCTCCGGGCCTGTCGGCGAGGGGCGTCAGCGCGTAAGACATTCTCTTCACGCCTGCCATAAGCACCTCCTTGATGTGGTTAACGGTATTGTAACAGGGTTCCTGTGAAATGCAAGTTTCTTTGACTTGTGCGGGGGAATTCCGTACTATTCTGAAATTGTGAGCTCAAAAGGTTCCCGAAAAGGGCTGATTTTCCTCGGCCTCATCACAGCCGCCATCGTCTGGTGCGGGTTTGATCTCTATGTCCCGAAGACGAGGGATATCCGGGACTTCGATCCCGCCGAAATGGCCCGCCTCGATAACGATATGTGGCGCTCCTATTATGAAAAAAAACCGCTGAAACTCTATTTCCAGCTCGCAGAACTTCTCCGGTCACAGTACCACTTCCCGTTTCTGAAATCACATGTGGTCGCCTTCTCAGCATCCAAGGCCGCCTTCGTCTTTAAGGAAGGGAAGACCCGGGCCGATTATATGAAGGCCCTCCCCGACCTTGTGGAGTATTTTGCGGCCATCCGGAAGATCAGCCGCACCCCGTTCGATCCCCGCCAGGCTGCAAAACTGGAACTGGAGTGGTGGATCATCCACCGGGACCGCGCTCACTCTAAGCCGGGCGACCTCGACCGATCTCTGGCGAAAGCCGCCGCCGCCGTCTACAATCTGCCGGCCGATAAGATGATGGACTACGGAAGATTCCGGGCTGATGCGATGACATTGCGCGACTCGAAAGGGTCAGGGATTTCAGAAAAAGACTGGGACAAAATCGGCGAACTGCTTCACGAATCGTGGACCGCGCTGTGGAAAGCCCTCCATAACCCTGCCCTCTCCTCCGCTCCGGCTTCCGCCAGGTTTTTGGACTGATCGGCGGCGCGTGATGACCGGAGGACACGCCATGAACGTGTTTTTTTGTTTTTTGATAGCTCTTGCATGCAATTCCAGGGAAAAGGTGCCCGAGAATTTTCAAGGAGATGATGCGGTGACAGCGAAGCTCGATACAGCCACGTTCGCAGCGGGCTGCTTCTGGTGCGTGGAAGCAGTCTTCCAGAATGTTAAAGGGGTCCGGTCGGTCGTTTCAGGGTACTCCGGAGGTTCGGCCGGGAATCCATCCTACGAAGAGGTCTGCTCGGGACGGACAGGACACGCCGAAGCATGCCAGATTACGTTCGAACCAGAAAAAATATCGTATGCCGACCTTCTCGAGGTTTTCTGGAATACGCACGATCCCACCACGCCCGACCGCCAGGGGAATGACGTCGGCACACAGTACCGCTCCGCCGTCTTCTACCACAATCAGGAACAGAAGAAACTCGCCGAAGCTTATAGGAAACAGCTCGACTCATCAGGAGTTTTCCCCGCGCCGATCGTTACCGAAATATCACCGTTTAAAGACTTCTATAAGGCCGAAGATTATCACCAGAATTATTTCAACGAGCATGGAAATCAACCCTACTGCCTGTTTGTGATAAGGCCGAAGGTCGAGAAGTTTAAGAAAACATTTGGGACTAAACTCAAGGAGGCGGCCGACGCCCATTAAGATAGTCCAGTTGAACATCTTACGGGGGTGGCTACCCGGCCAATGACTTGACTTTACAACAATTCCTTAATACCTTGCCTTTACGGACTTAGCTGAATCTGCCACATCCGTAGAGTGACGCTATGATCGGGGGATATGATCTAGGCTCAGGGGAGGTCCTCAACCGCACTACGTCCACCATCCACCATTCTTCTGTCTCCACCCGGATTCTGCTCAAGCCCACCTCTCATCACTATTATATGGGGGTAGAGTCATGGAGACACAACGCCGCGCTCTGCTGCTCGATGCATTCTACGGAAAGTCCGTAGAGGGCCTTCTCCGGAACCCTCCGCTCTCAATGTCGGTCCGGAGGGCCGAGACACGGGATCAGTTTGTCCGCGAACTGGATCTCTACAAGCCGGATCTCGTCATCGCCGATTACTCCCACGAGTCTTTCAAGGGTATCGTCGCCCTCAAACTTGTCCGCGAGAAAGACCCGGATCTTCCCTTTATTTTCATTTCGAGGACTCTGGGGGAGGATGAGGCCACCGAAGTTGTGAGAATCGGGGCGACAGATCTTATCCGCCGGGAAAATCTGCCGAGCATTGTCCCGGCCGTCGAACGGGCCCTGGATGAGGTTTCCATCCGGAAGGAACAGAGGAGACAGCAGGAGAAATTCCGTCAAACCATGGAGTCGGTTCCCTGCGCCGTCGTGATGGTCGCACCTAACGGCATGATCTCCTATCTGAACGGCGAGGCCGAACGACTGTTCAGTTCCCCCCGCAGGGATTTTCTCGGGAAATCGGTCGAATCCCTCCGCCCCAGCGCTTCTGCCCCACACGGAGGAATACCCCGCGACGCCGGCGATGACATTTATGAGCTGCTCGAACGGAATGCCGAGGGGATCGCCATCCTTCACGAGGACGGCGGGATCGAAGATTCCCGGGGACTGCTGGGCTACGCCCCCGCCGAACTCTCTGGGCGTAATTGGTTCGACCTCCTCTCGCCGGAAGATCGCTCCTCGGCCAGGGAGTCCTCCCTCAACGGGCAGGCCTTCGAGTGCCGGGCCCTCCATAAAGACGGTTCAACACGATGGCTCGACTGCTCGGCCGGTATTCCAGGAAAAACCCCGGATTTGATGATTGTGAAATTCCGGGACGTCACGGCCTCAAAAGCCGCAGAGAGGGCGCTCTCCCGTCTCGCCGCCATCGTCGATTGTTCGGACGATGCCATTATCGGCATGTCCATCCGCGGAAGGATAGAGAGCTGGAACCGGACCGCTGAGGGTTTTTTTGGTTTTTCGCCCGATGAGGTGATGGGACGACACATCTCCTTCCTCATGACCCCGGCCCAGCACGCCGAGCTGGAATCGATGATGAAATCTCTCCGCCGCGGGGAAAGCATCCCGTCCTTTGAGACGTCCCGTATCCGCAAGGACTTTTCCCGTATCCACCTGTCGGTCACGATCTCCCCCGTCTGGGACGCCGATCGCAATCTCATCGGGGCCTCGGCTATCGCCCGCGATGTGACGAGACAGAAGGAGGCTGAAAAGGCGAGCGCTGGTCTCATCGCCGACCTCCAGGACGCTCTGGCCCATATCCGCAGGCTCAGCGGCCTTTTGCCCATGTGCTCCTGGTGCAAAAAGATCCGGGACGACGCCGGATACTGGCAGGAGGTGGAATCGTACCTCAGCCAGCACGCCGAGGTCGACTTCAGCCACGGCATCTGCCCCGACTGTCTGGTAAAATTCCGGGATTCCTACAGGAAAGAATCTCAGAGAGACCGTCAGGCTTCCTAGCCCCCTTGAATCCCTCCGGAAAGATTCATATTTTCCGAGAATTCTGAAGAGGGATTATGCGCTTTCTGTTGCTGAGCCTTGCCTTGGCCTGCTCCGCCGCCTCCCGGCCGGTGACCCCCGATTCGATCAGGGCCGCCTACCTCCACGCCTGGGAGTCTTATAAAAAATATGCCTGGGGGCACGATGCCCTGAAACCCCTCTCCATGAGCGCCCGCGACTGGTACGGCACTTCTCTCTGCCTCACGCCCGTCGACGCGTACGACGGTCTCGTTCTCATGGGCCTCAAGGAAGCGGCCGAGGATAAGCAGCTGATCCTCGACAGCCTGTCCTTCGATAAGGATGTCGAAGTTCAGAGTTTTGAGATCACAATCCGCCTCCTCGGAGGACTCCTCTCCGCCTACCAGCTCGATAGGGATCAGAGATTTCTTTCTCTTGCCCGGGATCTCGCCGACAGGCTTCTCCCGATCTATGATACGCCGACCGGCATGCCCTGCCGGTTCGTGAACCTCCGGACGGGGAAGACGCGCGATTCCCTCAACAACCCCGCAGAGATCGGGACGGCGATTCTCGAGTTCGGCACTCTCAGCAAACTCACAGGAAGTCCCCTCTACTATGAAAAATCGAAGAATGCGCTCGTGCAGCTGTTCAAGCGGCGGTCTTCAAAAGATCTCGTCGGGAGCACGATCAATGTTATCACCGGGGAGTGGGTCGATAAGGACAGCCATATCGGCGGCGGGATCGACTCATACTATGAATATCTCCTGAAAGCCTGGCTGCTGTTCGGAGACGAGGATTGTAAAAAGATGTGGGACGTGCACTCAAGGGCCATCAATAAATATCTCGCCGACGCCCGGAAGGATTCTCTCTGGTACGGACACGCCGATATGGATTCGGCGAAACGGACTTTTACCAGATTCGGATCGCTCGAGGCCTTCTTTCCGGCGACCCTCTGCCTCGCGGGAGATACCTCGCGGGCCGCCAGGCTCGAGGAGTCGTGCTTCAGGATGTGGAATCTCTACGGGATCGAACCGGAGGAGATCGATTATTCCACGATGACGCCCACCGCGAAGGAGTATTACCTCAGGCCCGAGATCATCGAATCAGCCTACTATCTTTATCACTACACAAAGAATCCCCGGTACCTTCAGATGGGAGAAACTTTTTTCACGTCGCTCGAAAAGTATTGCCGGGTTCCATCCGGGTATACGTATCTGAAGGACGTGACGACGATGGAGAAAGCGGACGGAATGGAGAGCTTCTTCTTCGCCGAAACTCTCAAATATCTGTTTCTGCTCTTCTCCCCCGAACGGACCCTCCCGTTTGATTCCGTCATCTTCACGACCGAGGCGCACCCGCTCCATCACCTCCGCTAGGCTATTCCCGGAGCTCACGCTCCTTCCAGACGACTTTCTTGCTGAAATAGGCCACAAAGGGGATGAGGAGGACGTAGAGCGTGAAGTATAATTCGAAGACGGGAAAGTAAAGGAGCTTCGAAAGCCGCCCGAATTTTTTTAACGGCATGCCGACGAACGCCAGCTCCGCCCCGGCCACCACGAGGACGAGGACCAGGGCGAGTTTTCCGGAGAATGCGGCGGCGAAAAGAGAGAGCTTTGCAAACCATCCCACCGCCGTGATGATCTTGCCCCTCGCCACCATGTCTAACCCCCCCACCCCCCAGCGCTGCTTCTGACGGAATAATTGCGCGATATCCCGACAGGGAGAGCTCTCCACAAGCATCCCGGGATCGACCGGGAATTTTAAGGCATAGTGGGTTTTCTCATAGACGGCCCTCGCCAGGGCGTAGTCTTCCGTCACGCTGAACGGGATGTGGCTGAAACCTCCGACCTGGTAATAAGCGCTCCTCCGGACGGCAAAGTTGTTCCCGATGGCGGTGAGAGGAATTCCCCACCCCGCCATCGACGACGCAAGGTTGAACAGGTATATCCAGTCGATGGTCTGAACGGCTTCAAACAGGGATCGGGAACGGAGGAGGGTGTAGCCCCCTACGACCCCCGTCGTCTCCTCAAAGTATTTGACCGTCTCCCGGATCCAGCCCGCCGGGACGATGCAGTCAGCATCGGTGAGCATGATGATCTCGCCCGTCGTCTTGTCGACTCCCTTGGCAACGGCGTTGGCTTTGCCTCTTAAATTTCCCCTCGCCGTGCCGGCCGGGATGCAGCGGAGACGCGGGTCTCTGTACGATTCGACGATTTCCCCGGTCCGGTCGGTGGAGCCGTCATTGACGACGACGAGCTCGAGTTTGTCGGAAGGATACTCCAGGGCGAGGAGCGATGCGACGCACTCCCCGATGTGGGCTTCTTCGTTACGCGCGGCGACGATGACCGAGACCCGCGGCTCATATCCCTCCCGGCGTCGCGCCCGGGATGCGCGCACGAGCCCCGCGCAGAGGAATGCCGTCTGTATCGCGTACGCGACGACGGCGATGACGAGAATGGTGGTGAACACGCCCTTGCCTTGTGAACAGAGGCCAATGTAACGAATCGGTTTTTCTTGAACAACATTGCTTCTCCCTGCGCAAACGGTTATATTGGGTGCGCACTATGGACTATCCCCTGATCATCGGCATCGCCGGCGGGACGAGTTCCGGCAAGACGACTGTCACAAAAAGAATTCTCGAGCGCCTCGATCCCGCCGCGGTCATCATCCTCCGCCATGATTTTTACTACCGCGACCTTGACTCCTTCGGCAAACCCGCCGATCAGATAAACTTCGACCATCCGGATTCGCTCGAAACTTCTTTGCTGATCGAACACCTCGTCG
The DNA here is from genome assembly GCA_964410105.1 of uncultured Chlorobiaceae bacterium. Lineage (GTDB taxonomy): Bacteria > Bacteroidota > Ignavibacteria > UBA10030 > SZUA-254 > CAYPFY01. The sequence goes on along the minus strand of CAYPFY010000022.1, from coordinate 44,845 downwards.
CGCTCAAACAGGGACGCCCCATCCGACAGCCTCTCTATGATTACGCCACCTACCGCCGCTCCAAAGACTCGAAGCCCGTCGAGCCGCGGAATATCATTATCGTGGAAGGCATACTGATTTTTGCGGAAAAAGCGCTCCGCGATCTGATGGATATCAAGATTTTTGTGGATACCGACGCCGACGAACGGCTCCTCCGCCGCCTCCGCCGGGATCTCGTCGAAAGGAACCGGTCCCTTGAGTCGGTCATGCAGCAGTACGTCGCAACGGTGAAACCGATGCACCTGGAGTTCGTCGAACCGAGCAAGAGATGGGCCGATATCATCATTCCGGGAGGCGGCGAGAATCTTGTCGCCATCGATATGGTGGTCACAAGGATCCGGGAGTTGCTCCGATCGGTTGATTCTCCGGGCCGAAATCCGTATATTTTTTCTGTCAAACGTTAGAGAAAATGCACAGGGTTTCGCCGATCCCCGCGAGAAATTTTCAGCCGTCGCTTAAGTCAGATTACCGGTTCACCAGGCTCCCCAACGGGATCCGTGTGGTCACCGAGTCCATCCCCCACGTCCGTTCGGTCTCCGTCGGCGTCTGGATCAATGTCGGTTCCCGGAACGAGGATGAGTCGGAAAACGGGATTTCCCATTTCATCGAGCATATGGCGTTCAAAGGAACGCGCCGCTACTCCCTCCAGCAAATCGCCCGGAGCCTCGAATCGCTCGGCGGGTACCTCAATGCCTTCACGACCAAGGAGCATACCTGCTACTATGCCCGGACTCTCGACGAGCACCTGACCAGAGCCGTCGACGTTCTCTCCGATCTGGTTCAGTCCCCGGTCTTCGACCGGAAAGAGATCGCCAAGGAACGCACCGTCATCCTCGAAGAGCTGAAGAATATCGAGGACGATCCCGATGATCTCATCCACGATTATCTCGAGCACAATGTCTATCATAAGCATCCCCTCGGCTATCCGATCATCGGGAAGGCGGATAATATCAAAGCGTTCGGCCGGGACGATCTGTCAGAATATATGCACCGCCACTACCGGCACGACCAGATGGTCGTCGCCGCCGCCGGCCACCTTAACCACGACGAGATGGTCGATACGGTGGGGAAATTTTTCAGGAAGAACGGCGCCGCCCGGACTGAGAAGAAACGCCCGCGGGCCCCGAAACAGGTGAATGCCCGGAAACTCGTCTACGATAAGCCGATCATGCAGGCACACATCTGCCTCGGCACTCTCGGCTACAGCGTCCGCGACCGCCGCCGCTATGCGCTTTTGGTTCTCAACTCGCTCCTGGGCGAAGGGATGAGCTCCCGGCTTTTCCAGAATATCAGGGAAAAATACGGGTTCGCCTACACCGTCTATTCGTTCGCGAGCCTGCTGAGCGATACGGGGAGCTTCGGCATCTACGTCGGCACCGACTCGAAGAATATCGACGAATCAATCCGGCTCGTCTATAAGGAGCTGGACAAACTGAAGGCGAAACCGGTCAGCGCCGCCGAGCTGAAACGCACCAAGACGCAACTGAAGGGGACGATGATGCTCGGCCTCGAGAGTATGTCCAACCGGATGATGCGGCTCGGAAGCGGGGAGCTTTATTTCGGGGAATATCACCCCCTCGACCAGATCCTCCGCCATATCGAAGCCGTCCGGGTCGAGGATGTGCATGGGATCGCCCGCGAGCTCTTCAAAGCGGAAAACTTCTCCACCATCATTTTCAAGCCGAATCGCGCCGCGCCTCAGTCATGAGCGCACGCGATTCCGGGTTTTTCAACATTCCAGACGGTTCAGCATGATCATCGGGATTCCTCGGGAGATTAAGGCGAATGAGAACAGGGTGTCGCTCGTTCCGGGCGGCGCGCTGACTCTGAAATCACGCGGCCATACGATCCTGGTCGAAACGAACGCCGGCGCAGGAAGCGGCTTCGAGGACGATATATTCCGCGACGCGGGCGCGGAAATTGTCAAGAATGCGAAGGATGTCTATGACCGCGCCGAGATGATCATGAAGGTGAAAGAACCACTTCCGTCGGAGTACGGACTCGTGAGGAAGGATCAGGTCGTTTTTACCTATTTTCATTTCGCCTCCAGCCGCGAGCTCACCGAGGCGATGCTCCTCTCGCGCTGCGTCGCCATCGCCTACGAAACCGTCCAGAAATCGGACGGCTCTCTTCCCCTCCTCATCCCCATGAGCGAGGTCGCCGGCAGGATGGCTCCCCAGGAAGGGGCAAAATATCTTGAAAAAACCATGGGCGGCCGCGGAGTTCTCCTCGGCGGAGTCCCCGGCACCGAACCCGCCGATGTGGTCGTGATCGGCGGCGGCATCGTCGGCACGAATGCCGCAAAGATCGCGGCCGGCTTTGGCGCCAAGGTCACAATTCTCGACAGCAATCTCTACCGGCTCCGGTACCTGGACGACGTGATGCCGAAAAATGTCGTCACGATGATGTCGAATCAGTACAATATCCTGAAATCGATCAGGAAAGCCGATATCGTTATCGGCGCGGTGCTCATCCCCGGCGCCCGCGCTCCCCACCTCGTCACCCGCGGAATGTTGAAAGAGATGAAGCCGGGATCGGTCATCATCGACGTCTCCGTCGACCAGGGCGGGTGCGTCGAAACCTGCAAGCCGACAACCCACGAGCACCCCACATACGTCGTCGACGGGGTGGTCCATTATTGCGTGGCCAATATGCCCGGCGCCGTGCCGTTCACGTCCACCGTGGCCCTCACGAACGCAACTCTTCCCTACGCGATAGAGATCGCCGATAAAGGCTATGCGAAGGCGATCACGACCAACGCCGAGATCCGGCGCGGGCTGAATATGATCGACGGCAAGATCACCCATAAAGGGGTCTCCGATGCCTTCGGGATGACTTTTGAAAGGGTGGAAAACCTCGACTGATGAGGTGCCACCTCTCTCCCCCCCGACAATTTTAAAGATTCAATGGCGAAGATCACCATAGACGGCCAGTCGTTCGACGTCGATAACAGGCAGACGATAATCCAGGCCGCGCTCGATCAGGGGATTCAGATCCCGCACTTCTGCTGGCACCCGAAACTGAGCGTCGCCGGAAACTGCCGCATCTGCCTCGTGGAAGTGGAGAAACTTCCCAAACTGGTGATCGCCTGCTCAACCCAGGTCGCCGATGGGATGGCCGTGAAGACGTCGTCAGACAAAGTGATCAACGCCCGCCAGGCAGTGATGGAGTTTCTGCTGATCAACCACCCCCTCGATTGCCCCATCTGCGACGAGGCAGGGGAGTGCAAGCTGCAGGATTATGCCTACCGCCATAGCGAGGGCATCAGCCGGTTTGAGTTCGATAAGGTCCGGAAGCCGAAAAGGGTCGCCCTCGGCCCCCGCGTCATGCTCGATGTGGAACGCTGCATCATGTGCTCCCGCTGCATCAGGTTCTGCGACGAGATCGCCAAGAATCCTCAGCTCACGTTCACGAACCGGAACGACCATGTCGTCCTGACCACTTTCCCGGGGCAAGAACTCGACGACAACTACTCGATGAATACGATCGACCTCTGCCCGGTCGGGGCTCTGACAAGCAGGGATTTCCGGTTCAAAGCGCGGGTGTGGGAGATGTCCTCGACCGATACCGTCTGCGCCGGCTGCGCCCGCGGGTGCAATACGCGGATGTGGGTGCGCAATAACGAGATCCTCCGACTCACCCCCCGCCACAACCCCGCCGTGAACGATTACTGGATGTGCGACCACGGCCGCCTCGATACCTTTGGGTTTGTGAACGCGGAAAACCGAACCAAATCCCCTATGGTCCGCAAGGACGGCAAGCTGACGGAGGTGTCATGGGACGAGGCGATCGCAAAAGTGGCCTCCGAACTTAAAGCATTTAAGGAGACCGAAATTGCAGCCATCGGCTCCGCCTACGCAACGAATGAAGATAATTTTGCTCTCGTGAAACTGATGAGGCACCTCGGCGTGAGGAAGCTCGACTTTGTCCCCCATACGATCGAGGGGAGCCAGGATGAGCTGCTGCTGCGGGCCGATAAGACTCCGAATAGCACCGGAGCCCGAGCCGTCGGGGTGCTGCCCGCCGGGAACGGCCCGGACTATAACGAGATTTTCCGCGAAATCCGATCGGGAATCGTGAAGTCGCTCTATGTTATGGAGGACGACATCGCCTCGGACCCGTCAGTCGCCGAGATTCTCGGGAAACTGGACTTTCTCGTCGTCCACTCGTCAACGGAGAATGCCACAACCAAAGCCGCAGACGTGGTCCTTCCGTGCTCCACTTTTGCAGAAAAACACGGCACCTTTACGAATTTCGAGGGACGGGTCCAGCGCATACGGCCCGCCGTGGCCACGGTCGAACAGGAACGGGCCCTCGACGGCTTCTCGATGAGCCGCCTCGATAAGTTCGGCGCCCATAACGACTCGTGGACCAAGGGAGCCCGCCGCGACGCTCGCCCCTCCTGGAGAATTCTCTCAAGCGTCGCGGGTGCCCTCGGCGCCAGGTGGAAGTTTTCCGCCGCCGACGATGTTTTTAGCGAAATCGCCTCCTCGATCGAAGCTTTCCGTGGAATGAGCTATCTCCGCCTCGGCTCCCGGGGAATTGTGGTGAAATCCCTCGAGACGGTGAGCTGATGTCATCCGCCCTAATCGCCTCGGTAAAGATCGCCGTCGTCCTGGTTGTGATGCTGACCGCGGTCGCCTATATCGTGCTGATCGAGCGCAAGATCGCCGCCGCAATCCAGAACCGCATCGGCCCGAACCGCGTCGGATGGAAGGGCCTGCTCCAACCCTTGGCCGATGTGGTGAAACTGGTGATGAAGGAGGATATCGTCCCCAAGAATGCCGATAAGTTCATCCACGACCTCGCCCCCATTATCTCTATAACCGTAGCGCTGACGACTTTTGCCGTGATCCCGTTCGGAGATCATATCACTCTCTTCGGCCAGGACGTCCAGCTGCAGATCGCCCGTGTGAATATCGGGATTCTCTATATCCTCGCCCTCACCTCCCTCGGAGTCTACGGCCTCACGCTGAGCGGATGGTCATCGAATAACAAGTACTCGCTTCTTGGCAGCCTCCGATCCTCCGCCCAGATGATCAGCTACGAGCTTTCCATGGGCCTCTCGATCATCGGCGTCGTGATGATCGACGGAAGCCTCCAGCTTGACCGGATCGTGCAGGCTCAGGCCGGATGGCGCTGGAATTTCATCCTGCAGCCGGTCGGGTTTGTGACGTTTGTCGTGGCAGCCTTCGCGGAAACAAACCGGCTCCCGTTCGATCTCCCCGAGGCCGAGCCCGAACTGGTCGGCGGGTACCATACCGAATACAGCGGGCTGAAATTCGGACTCTTTTATCTCACCGAATATGCCGCGATGTTTACCGCCAGCGCGATTATTACAACGCTCTACCTCGGCGGCTGGCAACTCCCCTTTGTCGGCTCACTCGGGTTGACCGGATTCTGGGTCTCGGTCCTGCAGGTTTTCGCGTTCTGCCTGAAAGTTTTCGCTGTGGTGCTGTTCTTTATCGTTGTGAGGTGGACAATCCCGCGATTCCGGTACGACCAGCTCATGGATCTGGGATGGAAGGTGATGCTCCCTCTCGCGATCGCGAATCTGCTCGTGACCGGGGCGGTCATGCTTGCCTTCGGATTGTAGACGCGTATGCCAGCGCCGAAATTCAAGCCGATCATCCACCGCAGAGACCTTTCCTTCTGGGACAAGCTCTACATCCCGCAGATTTTCAAGGCCCTGACCATTACGATCGCCCAGATTTTCAGGCCGAAATTCACCCGCCAGTATCCGGAAGAAAAATGGAATCCCCCGGATTCCTTCCGCGGCCGCCCCGTCCTCGTCGAGGAAAAAGGGGTGGAACGATGCGTGGCCTGCGGCCTCTGCGCCCGGGTCTGCCCCGCCCTCGCCATCGAAGTGCAGGGCTCGGAGACGGAACTCTGGAAGGAGCGTTATCCCGTGAAATTCGAGATCAATATGCTCCGCTGCATCTTCTGCGGCTTCTGTGAAGAGGTCTGCCCCGAAGAGGCAATCGTGATGAGCAAGGATTATGAACTTACCTTCACGAGCCAGCAGGAAGCGGTTTTCGGCAAAGATAAGCTCCTTGTGCCCGCCGAAAAGTTGAAGGACCGTCTCGAGTTCTTACGGCAGAATCGCTGAACTTTTCCACAGTCCCCTCGTCCCGGGACGAGATGACTTCCCCGTCAGTAACAATATATCAGGAGAAAGTGAAATGGCACGATCACTCTGGATTGTTCTTACGCTGGCATTCTGCCTGCCCTACGCCTACGGACAGAAAACTCAGCATAGTCCGCCCGTAAGGAGACAAACCTTCGCCACCGAACGCGGAAAGGTCGGTTTCCTCATCGGGAGTTTTATGACGGAGACCGTAATTCCCCCCGCTCCGTCAATGCCGAAAGGCGCCACGGGGAAAGGCACCGCAGTCATCGCCCCGGCTCTCGATTCCATGTTTTTTTCCCTGGAAGATGAGAGCGTCAATACTCTCTTGGGAAATTATAAAGGCCACGGGATGCTCGGATATGAGCCGCAAACACATGAGTTTGTGCTCGCCATGTTTAACAATTTCGGGGACCACCCGACCTATCACGGCAACTTTGTGGGCGATACTCTCGTCTTACTGGCAAAGATCCCCGCCCCGAAAGGCTCGTTCGACCAAAAGCTGCTCTGGTATAAGGATGGCGATGCCGTGAAACTGAAGATCCTGAGTGATTTTGGCACCGGGTTTGCCCTGACTCTCGAGGAAACGTCTACTCCCATGTCCCAGAAGCCGAAATGATGTTCTAACCCGCCCCGTTTCGGGCCGGGCTTCCCCCAAAACCTTGAGTATCATGAAACTTTTGGGTATTTTCATCGTCATACAGGTGTCCCTATACTGGAGTCTCCCATGAAGCCCACAATTCTCTCCCTTTTGGCGGCGGCATTGCTCTTTGTCCCCCGCACCCAGGCCCAGCAGCTTAGCGTCCCGTATCAGCGGTTTTCCCTCCCGAACGGGCTCGACGTGATTCTCCACGAGGATCATTCAGTCCCCGTCGTCTCGGTCAATGTCTGGTACCACGTCGGCTCCGGAATGGAAAAGCCGGGCCGAACCGGGTTCGCTCACCTTTTTGAACATATCATGTTCGAGGGGTCGAAGAATGTCCCCGAGGGGAAATTCGACGAATGGCTGGAAGCCGCCGGCGGCGATAATAACGGCTCGACGACGACGTTCCGCACGAACTACTGGGATAACCTTCCCAGCAACGCGCTTGAACTCGCCCTCTTTCTTGAGGCCGATCGCATGGGACACCTTCTCGATGTGATGTCCCCGGCGCGGGTAGACCAGCAGCGCGATGTGGTCAAAAATGAGCGGCGCCAGTCGTACGAAAACCGGCCGTACGGCCTCGCATCCATCGCCATCGGCGAGAATCTGTATCCCCCCGCCCACCCCTTCCACTGGCCCACGATCGGCTCCATGGAGGACCTTTCGGCCGCCAGCTACGAGGACGTGGTGGACTTTTTCAAAAAATATTATGTCCCGAATAATGCCAGCCTCGTCGTCGCCGGCGATATCGACCCCGTGAAGACGAAGGAGCTCGTGACGAAATGGTTTGAAAATATCCCGACAGGACAACCGCTCCCCCCGTTCAACGGGCCCGTCGCGTTTCTCACACAGTCGAAACGCCAGACGATGGAGGATAAAGTCCAGCTCCCCCGGCTTTATATGAACTGGCTCTCGCCGCCGATCTTCTGCCCCGGCGACGCCGAGCTTGATCTGGTCGCCTCCGTCCTCGCCGACGGCAAGAATTCCCGGCTCTATAAGAGGCTCGTCTATGATATGCAGATCGCCCAGGATGTGTCGGCCTCACAAAGCTCCAGCCCTCTCATCTCCTCTTTTTCCATACGCGCAACGGCCCGGAGCGGGCATAAACTTTCGGAAATCGAAAAAGTCATATGGGAGGAGATCAACAAGCTGAAAAACGATCCGCCCACACAAAGGGAGATCCAGCGTGCCATAAATGGCTTTGAGGCGAGCTTCCTGGGGAGGCTGGAAAGGGTGGGGGGGTTCGGCGGCAAGGCCGATCAGCTCAATTCCTACCTCGTCCAGACCGGAAACCCGGACTATTTCAACGAGGACCTCGCCCGCTATAAAGCGATTTCCCGTGAGGACGTCCGTACCGCCGCTCAGACCTACCTCAAAGAGAATGGGAATTATATTCTGAGCGTTGTCCCGGCGGGGAAACGCGATCTCGCTCTGCCTGAAGTTTCGGGAAAATGACCATGAAAACCTTAATCCTTACTCTCTCGCTCGCGCTCAGCATTTCCGGCTTCGCCCAGTCGACCGATTCGCCCAAAGTCCCGAAGCTCGGACCCCCCCCGGCTCTGAAACTGCCCCCGATTCACCATTTCTCGCTCTCGAACGGCTTGAAGGTGTCGGTGATGGAGAAACATGAGGTGCCGCTCGTGCAAATGGAGCTGATCGTCCGCTCGGGCTCGATCAATGACCCGCCGGGAATGAGCGGCGTCGCCAGCATGACTGCCGCCATGCTCGAGGAAGGCGCAGGCACCCGCAATTCGCTGGAACTTTCCGACGCGATCGATTTTCTCGGCGCCGATATCTCGGCGTTCGCCAGCCAGCACACTTCCGGCGTCGTGATGCATACCCCTCTGTCAAAACTCGACTCAGCCCTCACGCTGTTTGCCGATGTCGCTCTTCGCCCGACTTTTCCCCCTGAAGAACTTGAGCGGAATCGAAAAGAACGCCTGACGACCCTGATGCAGTGGCACGATGAGGCCCGCGCGATCGCCTCCGTGATCTATAGCCGCACGCTCTTCGGAACTTCCCACCCCTACGGCATCCCCAGCATGGGGAACGAGAAGTCACTGCGCGCGATGACAGTCGACGATCTGCGGAAATTTCACAGGGAAGCCTTTCAACCGAATAACGGGTTCATCGTGGTTTCAGGGGATATTTCGGCAGACAATGTGAAATCCCGGCTCGAACAGCTGTTCGGGTCATGGAAGACGGGAAGCGTGACGCCTGTGTCCCTCCCGACGGCAGAGCAGGTGAGCAAGCGCAGGGTTATCATCGTCGATAAGCCCGGGGCACCACAATCCGAAATCCGCATCGGCCGGATCGGCGTACAGCGCCTGACGGAGGATTTCTTCCGCATCGTGGTGATGAATACAATCCTCGGCGGCTCCTTCACCTCCCGCCTGAACCATAATCTCCGCGAAGTTCATGGCTACACCTACGGGGCCTCATCCGGGTTCGATTTCCGCCCAACGCCGGGACCCTTCACCGCGGCCGCCGCCGTCCAGACGAATGTCACCGATAAGGCTCTTTCTGAATTTATGAAGGAATTGACCGGCATTCTTCAACCGGTATCCGACGACGAGCTGTCCCGGGCCAAGAATTATCTCGCCCTCCGATACCCCGAGAATTTTCAGACCGTCTCTCAGCTGGCAGGCCAGCTCTCCGACCTCCAGGTCTATGGCCTCCCCGATGATTTCTTCAATTCCTATATCCAAAAAATTCTCGGTGTAACGAAGGAGGACGTCCGGACGGTCGCCAAACGATACCTCGATCCCGAAAAGGTAGATATCATTATCGTGGGGGACCGGAAGGTTATCGAACCGGGTATCGCCGCCCTGAATCTGGGGCCCATAGAATCAATGACGATCGACGAGGTCCTCGGAGCAGCGCCGGTCATCGACCCGGGCAAATGACGACCCGGGGTGCCGCCTGTGCGCCGCATTGTTCTGTTTCTTCTGCTTCTCTTTGTGGTCGCCGGCATATCTCACGCCCAGATCTACTCGTGGCGCAAGAAATTGTCGGGCGCCGGGCTCGCCGTCGGGCTCAATCCCCGGAATCCCAGTACAATCTACGCTGAAGGGGACCCGGGGACTTTCTTCGTCTCCTACGATCGCGGGGTCTCCTGGAGCTATCTCAGTTCTCCCGGCGTTGCTCTTATCCGGCAGATCCTCGTTCATCCCTCCGATACCTCTACTATCTTCTGCACCGACGCCAATTCAGGTCTGGTGAAAAGCACCAACGGCGGTCAATCGTGGCGGACTGTCATCCGTAATTTCGGGATAGACGGCGAGAGCCTGACCCTCGACCCCAATCACCCCGATACGATGTATGCAGGCAATTTTGCCGACGGGCGTGTCTATCGTACTACGGACAGGGGAGAGTCATGGGTTTCGCAGGGATTCGCCGGCGGGAGTCTCTGCGCGTTTACCTGCAGACCCGATAGCCCGAATGTTCTTCTCGCAGGGACCGGCGGCGGGACGATTTCGAAAAGCACCGACGGCGGCGCCCAATGGAGGATCGTCAAAGGCGCCACCTCCGGCCGGGTCTTCCAGGAAGTGCCGAAAATCGTGGTAAGCCCCTCGAATCCTCTCGTTGCCTTTGCGACTATTAACGGCGATCCCCACCCGGATCTCGGCGTCTGGAAAACGACCGACGGCGGCGAGAGCTGGTCTCAGAGCCCCCTTCCCCTGACCGGGATATCGACGTGGGGCATGGCAATTTCGGAGTCGAACCCGGAAGTCGTGTATGCCGGCACGTTTAATCTCGCTAACCACGTCGTCTTTAAAACGACCGACGGTGGCTCAACCTGGTCCATTCTCGAGACGGGACTTCCCTCGGGAGGATATCTCTGGAATCTCAAAGTTCATCCGACCGATTCGTCCGTAGTCCTGGCCGGCGTGACAATCGGAGTGTTCGGGGCGAACGGTATATACCGCCTCGCATTCTCGACGACAAGCATCACCGGCGTGATCCGCGACTCTCAAAACGGAGACACCGTGAAATCGGGGTTTTTCACCATTCCCACGACGGGTGATTTCACCGACCTCAGCCTGTCAGGCGGCACCTTCAGCTTCGGCTACTTCGACGGCGACCCCACCCTTAATCCCCAAGGCCTGGTGGAAGCGTATCCCTATTATGCCGCATATCCCGTGCTCTCTTTTACCCCCGACTCCGCGCTGCACCAGACGGTTTATCTTTCAAAGCTTCCGCATGCGTTCGTGGGGGGGTCCGTGCACGATTCTCTGGGAAATCCCGTGAAAGCCACAGTGACTTTTTCCACCGTCACGCCGCAGGGTCTGGTCTCAGTCTCCGAGAACACTGACTCCGCCGGGGATTATTTCGCCGGAGACCTCTACGCCTCCATCCCTCCCATCACCTCGGATTATTCAATAAAAGTCGACCCGGATATCCCCTACCGCCAGCTTCAGCTCTCCGGAGTTCACCTCGACCCAGTCTTGCTCGCACTCGATTTCGTGACATGGCCCGCCGATATTTTTCTCGTGGGAGAGGATAGCATTTCTTACGTGTCCGGCTACACCGCCGCCATTGAATCTCTCGGGTATAAAGCCTATTTCTGGAATACGGTTCAGAAAGGTCCCGCCCCCTTCGAGCGTACGTCGGAATTCATCAGAAAAACCCTGATTTATTTCACCGCGAATAAGCATACGCCCATGAGCCCGGCTGAGCTCTCAGAATTGTCTCAGTCGCTCGGCTCTGGCTCCGATCTCTTCATCACGGGTCAGGATATTCTGGAAAGGAATGACACTGCGGCATTTTTCAGCCAAAATCTGGGGATCGGGTTCGGCGCCAATACCAACATCGTCTACTGTAAGGGTGTTCCAGGAGACCTCTTCGATGGGATGGGGTTTTACACGACTCTCTTCAGCCATCAGACCTCAAGGGATACGCTTACATTTTCAAATGCGAAGGCGCGACGACTCCTCGCCTACGGCGGCCTCGGGAATCTCGGGACGTCAGCCGTCCGTATCGATAGCGCCGGCCCGGCCGGGTCGAAAGTGGTTGTGATGGGATTCGGCTTCGAGGCGATCAGCACCGAAGCCAACCGGAAGGAAGTGATGCGGCGCATTCTGGGTTATTTCGACGGCTCTATCGTTCTCGGCGCCGGGGAACGCGCCCTCAGGCCGCCGGAATTCAGGCTGGAACAGAATTTCCCGAACCCCTTCAATCCCGCCACGACGATTGTCTTTGAAATTCCCAGGAAGACTAGGGTTGCGCTGAAAGTTTTCGACGCGCTCGGGAGAGAGGTGGCATCGCTCTTTGACGGGGAGCTGCAGCCGGGAGTCCATTCTGCAACGTGGAACGCGGAGGGTTACGCTTCGGGTGTGTATTTCCTGCGGATTACGGGGTCTACTTTCTCTGCAACGCGGGAGATGATGCTTCTGAAATGACTACATCCTGATCTGCTTCCACCAGTTCTCGACAACCTGACTGACGTTCGTCAGGGAATCCTTGTGCTCCCATTTTTCATAAAACCTGATGTCTCCTCCCGCCGGGCTCGGAGACGGCATGTCGATCATCGCACGGACCGGCGTCGGAACGGAGTCGCCAATGACGATCGCCTCCCCCTGCTGAAGCGTGGGGAGTATGTCGATCAGATTGGCCATGCTGTCCGGGACAAGGTTCCGGACGTAGGTCTGATCGTTAGGGTTCAAAAGCCGCATCGCAAAGAAATTGTTGCACTGCGCCGTGATCGTTTCTGAGATTTCTGAGGGGCGCTGGCTCACGATCATGGCGCTCACCCCGTATTTTCTCCCCTCTTTCGCGATTCTCTCGACGGTCTTCCGAGCTGCCGTGTTCTTCCCCGTCATCGACAGGTATGTGTGGGCCTCCTCAAACACGATCAACACGGGAAAATCCTGGCGCGACGGGTTCCAGAGGTTGAAGTCGAAGATGAGCCTTCCCAGAAGGGAGACGAGGACGTTGATGACGTCGAACGGCACCCGGCTCAAGTCCAGAACGGTGACGTGATGCCCCGAGTCGAGCGCGAAGAGCCGGGTCAACCAGGCCTCGAAAGCGTCGGAAGAGCGGTAAAGCTTCGGTTTGAAGAGGAATTCATAGCGGCGGTCCGAGAGCTTGCTCTCGAGCCTCACCAGGAACCGCGTGAACTGGCCAAAGAACGGGCCCTCCTTCCCGGCCAGCGTCCGCTCCGTGTCGAGCGTCCTCATCCTCGCCATGACTTCCACGAAATCGAAAAAGAGCGGCGTGTCGATGGTGAGATAATCCTTGAGCGCCAGGTTCTTGCCCCTCTTCGAATCGAGGATCGCCTCCTTCATGATCATCATCTGGTTGTGCGCGGAAGGCTCATGCTCTTCGATGAACATTTCACAGATCTCGTCGAAATTCATGAGCCAGTAGGGGAGCTCCAGCTCGTCGATCTTGATGATGTTCGCCGAACCGCTGAACGCCGGGGTGTACTCGCCATGCAGGTCGAGGAGGACGATGTGTGTGTTTTCAAGCCAGTCGACTTTTTGTATGATCGACGCCGCCGTGCAGGATTTTCCCGACCCGGTCGATCCGAACAGGGCAATGTGCTTGGCAAATAATCTGTTGGGGTCGAGATAGAACCGTTCGTCCCCGAATTGCGAGACGGTGCCCAGGGAGAAATTGTGCTGCCGGAACGAGGAGAAAACGGCGGAAACATCCTCGGCCCCCGCAGCATAGACCCCGCTTCCCAGCCTTGGCGACGCCGCCACACCGCGTTCGAATTTTCCCTCGCGCAAGGTTCCGATCAGCTGGATGTCCATCGACGAGCGCGCCGAGGACGCCGCGCCGAAAGGCGAGGCCTCAGCCGCACCGTCCAGCGTGCGAAGCGCGGAAATCGAGCCGATGATCGAGCGGCTGCCGTCAACCATCATCACGTACATGCCCGTCCGCCCCACCAGCTCCAGATCCGCCCCATCGTCGATGGGGATGTCCTGGAGAGATGCCGTGAGCGTGCTCCCGCCGACAGCCGTGACAGTTCCGATACGCTTGGATTCGTCTACCACGATCTACTTGTTCCTCTTTATGGTGACGATGGTCTTGTCGTCGGAATGAACGCCGTGCGTGTTGAATTTCTGGACCTCATCGAGCACCCTGAGCGAAATGTCCTTCGAGGGAAGGGAGCGGTATTCATTCACGAGATCTATCAGGCGCGCCTCGCCGAAAAATTCTCCCTGCTCGTTTGCTGCCTCCGATATGCCGTCGGTGTACAGGATGAGGATGTCCCCCTTGTTCATGAGAAAACTCTCGGTCCTGAAATTTTCACGCGGGAACGGGCCCAGGATCTGGCCCGTGGCTTCGAACATTTCGTAGGATCCGTCCGCCCGGAGGAGTATCGGGTTGTTATGCCCGCAGTTCGCATAAAGGACCAGGCCGTTCCGGTCGTCGGTCAGCTCGCAGTAAACAAGGGTGACGAAGTGATCCTCGGAAAACGTGCGGTTGAGGAGCTTGTTGACCCGCGACAGGAGGGAACTGATCTTGGTCTGGTAGTCAAAACCCATCCTCAATGCCCCCGACGTGTACAAGGCCTGCGCCGCAGCCGATAACCCCTTGCTCGCCGCATCTCCGATAACGACGCCGATTCTCTCCTGATCCAGCTCCCCCACGAGATAATCGAAAAAGTCCCCCCCGACGATCCTGTCCGGTATCGAAACGCCGTACATCTCGTACGAATGGAACCTCATCTCGTGCTGCGGAAGGATGCTCTGCTGTATCTCCCGGGCCTTGTCCAGGTCCTGCTCGAGAACCCTCGCCTTCCTCTCCACCTTCTTCGCCCGCAGGACCGAGGTGAGCGCCGTGCTGATGATATTCAGGGTGGATGTCAGAGATTCGTCCAGATGGTCGGCGTTGAACGCCAGCACATATCTGTAGAGTATATGCCCCCTCCATTTGACCCGCTCGCCGACCCCCGTCGCTGAATACCGAAGTATGCCGCGCTTCCGCAAGTAGGTGTCCTGCTCGTTCCCGAGCACCGTCCTCCGCTGCGGCAGCTCCAGGAATATGGGGTAATCCTTGACTTTTATGCTGTATCCCTGACGGATCGACTCCATGTCCCCGGTCTGGTGAACGAGCATGTATGACCCGCTCTTCGCATCAAATTTCCAGATGCGCCCCCCCTTGAGCCGGATTTCTTCATTCTGGACTACCTCGTGAAGCACCTGCTTCAGGAGATCTTCTTCATTCTCGACCGTGCGAGACCCGATGCTTTCTATTGTCCGGTAAAGTTTTCTTAGCTGCATCTTTTCGTGATAAAATTCCCAAGCAATGTAAACCGAATCCCGCTGAAAAACAACAGGCCTAATGGTATTTCATCTCGCCAGCCCGGATGGCGATGTCGAGAAAATCTTCCTTTCTCGGAATCGCACACGAATACAATCCGCTGTAGGCGCAGTACGGGTTGAACGCACTGTTGAAATCGATGGTATAAAGGTACCCGGGTTCGTGTCGATCCTCTCCCACGTCGATGTAACGACCCACATTGTACGTTTCCTTCCCCGTCGTCGAGTCGGTGAACCAGACCGACAACGCATCACCGGTCTCCGCCGACTTGTAGACGTTCAGACGGTACTCGCGCCCGCTGCTGTTCATGACGAAATAACCGTGCTTCAGCATGGGCCGCGCCTCACCACGTGTGCCGTAGATCGTCACAGGCTCCGGGGTTTTGTACGGATACAAGAGGGATTTGAAGACATACCGCGTATCGGGCGGGTACCAGTTGATTCCCCTGAATTCTATGGTAGAGTCCCTGAGAAACGGGGAGTAGGGGCTGTACCGGAAAAATGAGTCGACCTGCGCACGATGGGCGACTATATCGCCGACGATTCGGACGCTGTCCTGGCTCGATAAAGGCGCGGGCGCCGTCCGGACGCATCCCGACAGGATGATCAAAAGAATGAAGCGTTTCATGATGAGCTATTTTCTTGCGGCGCGGGAGGGAGCCTGCAGGATCCAGCTATGGCCGGCGTCGCTTGTTTTCAGTATCGTGCCGTCACCCCCCACGGCCCAGCCCGTCTTCCCCCCGCCGGTATGAAAGGATCTTAACACCTCGACCGTGGGACTCTTCTGCTCCTTCCAGTGCTTTCCGCCGTCCGCTGTGGTCATGATCGTGCCTGAGGTTCCCACGATGACGCCCCTCGATCTGTCATAGAAGCTTATGCCGTAATGAAAATTCTTTGTCTTGAACTCCAGAAAATATTCCTGCATGTTCTGCCCATCCCAGCTCTTTCCCCCATCCTTTGTCCTGAGAATGGATCCGTAACCCCCTGCGATCCACCCCGTCGCAGGATCGACGAATTGCACCGCCAGATAAAGCGGGCTCAGGGCCGTCACTTTCGTCTCCTTGCCCTCCCAGCTCGATCCCCCGTCGGTCGTCCGGATAACAGTTCCGCTCGCTCCCGCCGCCCATCCCATTCGGGCATTCACAAATTGTATCGTCCAAAGATCGCTCAGCGTGTTCGACGGCAAGCGGTGCCAGCTTACACCCCCGTCCGTCGTTTTCAGGATGGTGCCGTCGCTTCCCGAAATCCAGCCGGTTTTTTGGGAGATGAATTTTACTGACATGTAGTTCTTGTTCGACGTGCTGTCGCACATGGCCCAGCTTTTCCCGCCATCCTTTGTCATGACGATGGTGCCCCCGACCCCGACCGCCCACCCAGTCCGCCGGTCGGCGAAATCGACGCCGAAGAGTTCGCGAGAGTTGCCCCCCGCCTCCGGAAGATATAGCCATGTCATGCCGCCATCCGTGGTCCGCGTGATGATCCCCGACTGCCCGACGGCGTATGCGGTTTTTTCATCAAGTGCGGTAACGGCGTTCAGCGATTTCCGCTGGACCTGATCACGGTACTGCATTCCCTGAAGAGTCGATGCAAGGAGGGGAAGAAGCAGAAGATATTTCATGACGTTGTGAAAATACGTATTCCATGCCCGATTTGCAAAAATTCTTTCCAATTGGTGAACCGATGCGTGACCTATGTGTAGAACCGACGGCTGTCTCTATTATTGATTGACTTCACGCTTAAAGTTCCGTACAGTGTAGCGGAAATGCCAAGACCGCTGACGCCTTTCGAAGCAGAACAATCGCCCGGAAGTCCGGAGCCGCCCTTCAGGAGGACGCTTCTTATCGTGGCTCTCCCGGCCACGATCCTGCTGTTTTACCTCCTCGCAAGCGCGCATTTCCGCTATACTCCCGACGACACGTACATCTATCTCAAATTTGCGAAGAACCTGATCTCCGGGAACGGGATGTCTTTCAATCCGGGCCAGGTTTCCTACGGCTTTACAAGCCCCTTGTGGCTCTTCATCATTTCCCTGGGGGGAGCCGTGGGCGCCGATCTTTTCATCGCCGCCAAGGGCATCGACCTCGTTATCGCGTGCCTCGCCCTCCTGGCGTTCTATCTCGTGGCGAATGAGGTTGTGAGGGATGCGGCAGTCGCAATCTGCGCGACCGTGGCGTTCTCAGCCAATGCCTGGATGGTCCGGTGGGCCGGCTCCGGGATGGAGACGTCTCTTTCGGTTGCCCTTGTCCTCCTGACCTTTCTCTACTGCCTGAGGAATGAGTATTTTGCATCCGTGGTGATGGCCGGGCTTCTCTCGCTCGCTCGCCCCGAGGGAGCGCTGATCGTGCCGTTGATCCTGGCAGATCTTTTTCTGAATTCCGAGAATAAACGCCGGGCCACCAAGATGGGGGCGGCGTTGCTTATCATCTTCGCCATGATCCAGGCGCCGTGGCTCCTCTACGCATTCAGGACGTTCAATTCTATTCTTCCCAACACAGCCCTCGCTAAGATGGGGTTCCAGTGGAATGCCGACAGCTTTCTTGCGACGTCCGTGCGCATAGCCAAAACCGTCGCCGCGACCGACGGGATTCCTCTCCTCACGATCATTGCAGCGGGGTATTTTCGTCTGAGAAAGCCGATACGTTCCGACGATATCACCGAGGATGAACGGGCCGAACGGTTTTATATCATCCGCCAGAGTCTCATCGGACTCGCCTGGACGGTCGTCATTCCGCTTTTCTACCTCCTCACAGATACGAACGTCGTCTCACGGTATTTTCTGATTTTCACTCCGCTCCTGACGGTTTACGCGTTCTTTTTTCTCCATCGCCTGATCATGAACTCGGGCCTCAGGCGGCACGTCTATGGGTTCGCCGCTCTCCTGGCCGCCCTGATACTCGCACAGAATCAGTTCTTTTATGAAGAATATGTCCATCCCGGGATAGAACTGTTCGAAGACGGCATGGAATCGTGCCTGATTCCCATAGGGAAGTGGTTTAAGGATAACACTCCCCCGGGGACGACTATCATCGTCCCCGATATCGGAGCAGTCGGCTATTTTTCCGATCGAATCCTGTGCGACGCGGGGGGAATCATCTCGCCGTTCGAGCACCCGTTTGTCAGGAAGGGAATTCCCCCCAATGATATCATCGGCGAAGGATTGTACGCCGGTTCGTGCGAGGTGGATTATGTCGTCCACCGGGCCGAGGTTCCGGAGAAGCTGAAAAACCGCGATCTGGTGCCGGTGCTCTCAAAACCATTTCAGGCGATGACGCTTCTCAAACGGGACACCGATTTTTTTACCGTCTATAAGATGGTCAAATTACATTAGAGCTCTCAGCCGGTCGGGGGAGGGGGGTAAACTTGGCCCCCCAGCGGCCGAGCGTAATCTGGGGCATGTCTCCTCGGAAATCATCCTTCACAGCGCCATTCGGGACAAGCTTGTCGTGGAACTTTTTCTTGTGTATATTAGTTTAATATTTAAGCAAATACTAAAATATAAGATCGATCATGAAGAAAGTCTCTATCGGGGGAAAGCTCTGCGTCGGTCCCACCTTCAGCAGGGCTGAATTCGCCCTCATCAGACAGAACCTCGGAGAACAAGAGGGTTTGAGAACTCTTGCGGACTCTCTCGGCGCGGCCGGGAATCTCCAGCGTCTGTGCATTCTTTTTCTGTTGCATGCC
The DNA here is from genome assembly GCA_964410105.1 of uncultured Chlorobiaceae bacterium. Classification (GTDB taxonomy): domain Bacteria; phylum Bacteroidota; class Ignavibacteria; order UBA10030; family SZUA-254; genus CAYPFY01. The sequence goes on along the minus strand of CAYPFY010000022.1, from coordinate 26,082 downwards.
CACAAAGAGATGTGCGTGTGCGACCTGGCGGAAGTTCTAGATCTGACGGTCTCCGCGGTATCGCAGCATCTGAGAAGATTGAAAGACAGGAATATTGTCCGGACGCGTCGATCGGGCCGGACCATTTATTATTCGCTCGTGAGAAACGCGTTCACGTCGAACATCACAGTCATGTTCGCGATGGAGGAAACACGCGAGCGACATGCATTTGTCCTCAACGAAAGGAGCCGCTGAATGAACAAGACCTTGTTGCCAGGCGTGGGAGGGGTGGTCACGGCCGTCATCGCATCCCTTTGCTGCATAGCACCGGTGGCGCTCGGGCTGATCGGACTGGGAAGCGTCGGTGCGCTTTCAGTCTTTGAACCCTACCGCCCCTACTTCATCACGTTCGCTATTGGATTTCTCGGGCTCGCATTCTATCTGACATACCGAAGGCGCGAAGTGAAATGCGAAGACGGTACGTGCACGGTGGTGAGCGCCCGGAATTGGCATAAGATGACCGTGTGGCTTGCCTCCGCGCTATCGGCCGCCGCCATTCTCTTCCCCTATACCGGGCTCACGGCGTCGTCCGCAAAATCACATCTTCCGGATCGTCCCGCCGGTCCCGTTACCCAGCGTGTCAGTTTCCTGAATGTGCCTCTCGTCTGTAATGCCGCGCCGCTCATCGGCTGCGGGAGCCGGGCGAAATTCATCCTGCTCGATATGATGAAAGATCCGCTCGTCAAAGAAGCCTGGCTTAACCGACGGGGTACCGCGATGGCCGTCGTGTGGAATGAAGACCCGAGCGCCGGTTCCCGTCAGGCTGTCCTTCAATCGGTTTTATCCCGGCACGATCTGCCGGTTGAGCCGGCAGGCGAAAGCGATATTGCCGCGCTGGTCGATGATTTCAAGAATAAGGAAGGATGGTATAAAGGATCGGACGTCGACGCCCTCAGCGTACAGGAGGCCGGCGTGATCGCGGACCGGCTTTTGACCGTCGTGAGCAATCATGCAAAGTTCCGCCGGTACGAGGACAGACAGGCATTCCGGGAAGAGGTAAAATTGACGGTCCAGAATCGTTTTCTCTCGATCAAATCGTTTGATGAGCTCGATGCCTCAAACGGGATGCAGCAGGATATTTTCACTTCGGCAGTAAAATATCTCGGCAAAGAGAACCTGCCCGGCCCCGATGTACTCAGAGAGGAATACAGCGCGCTGCGGGATGAGGATGCAGCATGCGGTATGGATTCAACCCAGGGAGCTGCCTGCTGCGCGAAGGACAAACGGGGCAAGTAATATGAATCAGTGCAGCATTCTTCCGCTCGAGACCATCGCCTGTGACCGGCACAAGAAAGACGGCACCTGCTGCCTTGTGACCGATAATTCTCCCGCACCACGCGAAAGCCGGTGTCCGGTTTCAGACGCGTTGTCGCGCCGGGTTCAGCACCGGACCGTTGATCACTTACTGCGATCAGAGCCGCTGCGCCAGGTTCACAACGTCCAGTATTACATTTGCCCAGACCCGGAGTGCGAGGTTGTTTATTTTTCAAACGTGAGCGTGCCCCGCTTCGTTGCTGAAGACGTTAAGGTAAAAGTGCTTCAGAAGGACAGAGGCGATGACGTCAATGTGTGTTACTGTTTCGAGTGGACGCGCTCCCGCATTAAAGACGAGATTCGCCGAACCGGCTCGTCCACCGCTTCGACCCAGATAGCCCGGGAGATCAAGGCGGGAAAATGTGCCTGTGACGTCAAAAACCCCGTGGGTGAGTGTTGCCTGGGGGATGTGAATGCATTCGTAAAATCTGCCTCCGACAATCTCACGTCGACGTAGTCATATCAAATCCCGTATCTTCGCGTCACGATATTTTTCGCTCAATTTTTCCCCCCGAATCACTTCCCGCTCGGCCGGTGGCGCCGGGTTGATCCTCATTGAACATGCCTAAGAGCTCTTGGGTAGGAATCTGTGCAAAGTCTGCCATAACGCCCGAGCGGAAGCTGGAACATCCTGAACCGGTTTTGTATATTCTATCATGGCCGACAAATCAAAGCTTTGGTATCTCAAAAACATCAACATCTTCGATGGAATGGATGACTCCCAGATGAAGATGGTTGAGAAAATGACAACGATGAGTAAGATCGGGAAGCATCATCCCATTTATTTCCCCGAGCAGCCGTCGAATAACATTTTCTTCCTCAAAGAGGGGCACGTCAAGCTCTACCGCATTAATGAGGATGGCAGAGAGGTGATCCACGATATCCTCGGACCAGGGGAAATTTTCGGCGAACTCTCCATCATTGATGAAGGTCAACGAGGCGATGCGGCTGAAACCCTCGACGATGCACTTGTGTGCTCTATGAGGATGAAGGATTTCGAAGGAATGTTAATGCGCAACCCCGCTCTTAACCTTCAGCTCACCAGATGGGTTGGTTTGCGCCTCCGCCGCTTCGAGGAAAAGATGAACGATCTTGTATTCAAGGACGTGACGAAGAGAATTATCGGTTTTCTTGTTCGATACTCTGAAGATTTTGGAAAAATGAAGGATGGGAAAGTTCATCTCTCATCGTTCCTGTCGCATCAAGATATTGCCTACCTCACCGCAGCCTCTCGCCAAACGGTCACCACCGTTCTGAACGAACTCAAGGGAAAAGGGCTCATCGATTTTAGCCGAAAGTCGTTGACTATTCATGATCTGACATCTCTTCGGACGCTCTCAAAGTAATCCCTATGTGATGCCTTGGGGAAGAATTTCCCCTCATTGGTTGTCTATTAGATAAGCTATGGATCGCCCCGAGAAACCACGCTTGCGTCTGATTCAGACCCCTGAAACCCCCCACAGAATTCGATTTGAGGAGACTTTCTTGCATCATCTCGACGCACTGTACCGTACAGCACAGCGTCTTTCCAGAGGAACGGCTGATGCAGAAGACCTCCTCCAGGATACCCTCCTCAGGGCGCAGAAGGGATTTCATCAACTCCGTGATCACTCAAAGACTCGCGCATGGCTATTTCGGATACTGGTCAACACGTTCTACAATGGGAAGAAGAAAGAAAAAAGGGAGCCCCCGATCGTCGATGTGGAGCTTTCAGAGGACCTCGTCGCGTCATCTCAGGCAACTCCAGCATACGACCCTTTGGAAAGGTTCCATGCTCTGTTTGACGACGAAATCAGTACAGCCCTTGACCAATTACACTCGGATTTCAAAGTGACGATCCTCCTTTGCGATGTTGAGGGCCTGAGCTACGAGGAGATCGCAGAAGTGTGTCAATGCTCGACAGGAACTGTCGCTTCGAGATTGTACCGCGCTCGAGAGATCCTTCGGGGCACGCTTGAAAACTACGCGCGCAAACAGGGGTATCTATCGGTGTAATTCATGATGGACGAAACTAGCAATTGTGTACGGGCTCGAACGAGTCTGTTGCGAAACGCTTCAGGCCTTCACGTGCAACTCGATGAGATTGCAGCAGCCGAGCTCCACCTGTCTTCGTGCAGGGAGTGCAAGCAATATTTTCAGTTCAATGAAAAGTTCCAACGGCTCCTCAGGCAAAAACTATCGCGCTCGATTACTCCCCCTAAGTTGCGTGAGTCTCTTCTTCAAAACATGAGCCGACAAACATCGAACAAGCCTATCCTCAAGAGATTATGGAAACAACGGAGGATGGGTCGAGCAGCATTAGGTCTTGCGGTTGCGGCTGGCGCATTTGCAGCAATCTATTTTGGTTTTATGGAGCATCGGGCTGACCAATCGTCGATTCTTCCCTCGCTTCTCATACAAGATCACATCGAGCTTCAGTTGCGTAAAAATCCGTTCGATCTGCAAACATCCAACAAGGACGAGCTTGAGCGTTGGTTTGTCACACGGGTCGATTTTGCAGTCCACATTCCCTCTCTTCGGGATGCCAGACTGCGGGGGGGGAGACTCTGCTATCTGCTCGATAGAAGAATCGCGTTTGCGATCTTCGAGAAGGATGGTGAAGCCCTGTCTGCCTATGTACTCGACGGGCGAGGAGTCGATCTTTCATCGATGGGTCATGAAGATTCGTTGAGTAAGCAGTACTTCTACCGACATAGTGAGAAGGGTTACAACGTCGTTCTTTGGAGGGTGAACGATTTAGTCTACGCTCTTGTCTCGGCGCTCAGCATCGGTAAGCTCGAGTCGTTAGCCACAGAGATATAGACAAAACTCCTCTGAGAGGATTTATTTGGTTCAGGCAGCACTCAAGAATCCTTACGCTGTAATCGTCTTGATGTTGATGGTTGTTATCATCGGCATCACGGCCATCGACAGGATCCCGACCGACATCCTCCCTATGTTCAAGACGCCGGCAGTTCAAATTCTCACCTTCTACCCGGGCATGCCGGCAGAGATCGTTGAGCGGGACATGACGAATCGTCTTGAGCGCTGGACGTCGCAGGCAAACGGCATAGCACGGCAGGAATCGAAATCTATCACCGGCGTCTCGATTGTGAAGGATTACTTCCGACCCGACATCGATCCTAACACGGCGATGTCACAGGTCTCGTCGCTCGCTATTTCCGACCTTTTTTATCTGCCGCCGGGAACTATCCCGCCAATGGTGATGGTGTTCGATCCAACAGCGTCCATCCCCCTTGCCCTCTTGAGCGTCTCGAGCGATGTGCTCGATGAAAAGCAGCTCTATGATGTGGCCTATTTCTCGATGAGAAATCAGTTAAGCGGTATTCAAGGGGTGATAGCGCCGGCAGTGTATGGCGGAAAGCTGCGAAGAATCCTCGTTTACCTCGATCCGGACAAGCTGCGTGGCTACGGTGTAGCACCGACAGATGTGGTGAAGGCGCTGCGCAACTACAACGTGTTCATACCGACGGGCAACGCGAAGATCGGCGATTTAGACTATCAGATCAAAGCAAACGGCATGGTTCCGAAAGTCGAGGATATCAACGATTTCCCGATCAAATATGTTGAGGGCGCCCCAGTTTTTGTCAGGGATGTCGGAGCAGTGAAGGATGCCTTCGCGATCCAGACGAATGTCGTGCATGTGAACGGCAAACGGCAGGTGTATATCCCCATCTATCGTCAACCCGGGGCCAACACGATTCAGGCAGTGGAAGGGGTGAAAGATGCTCTCCCGAGGATCATTTCGCGCATCCCGAAGGACATCAACCTCGAAGTCATCTTCGATCAGTCACACTACATCCGCGAATCAATCCGGAGCTTAGAATGGGAAGGACTCCTGGGCACCCTGCTTGCATCGTTTATGATTCTGATTTTCATCGGAAGCTTCCGCTCGATGGTAATTATTTTCGTTTCGATTCCCCTCTCGATCCTCGGGGCTTTCATCGGACTCTATTTCAGTGGTGACACGATCAATGCGATGACGCTGGGTGGTCTGGCACTTGCTGTGGGGCGGCTCGTCGACGATTCGATCGTTGTCCTCGAAAATACACACCGCCATCTCTCCATGGGCAAACGCGTGATGCAAGCGGTTCGCGATGCGGCTGAAGAAGTCGCCATGCCCGTTCTGGTCTCGACAATAACTACCATCGTTGTATTTTTCCCGGTCGTCTTTCTCTCCGGAATGGGGAAATATCTCTTCACGCCGCTTGCGCTCTCGGTCATTTTTGCGATGACGACGTCGTATCTGCTTGCGATGACATTCGTTCCGGTTGCGATGGCATATTTTTACCGTCGCAGGCGCGATGGGGCTGATGATGCGGGCGAAGCCCCTTCGCCGAGGGAGCAGCAATTGTCTAACCAAAAGATCGGTCACGCAGGAGTCTTCGGATTTATAGAACGCGGATTCGAGCAAGTACGACAACTATACGAGCACGTTCTCCTATGGGCGCTGGACAATCCCCGCAAAGTCTTTGTTGGTGCAGCGGCGATAGTGATTCCCTCTGCCGTTGCCTGTTTGTATCTTGGGACTGAGCTTTTCCCTCAAGTGGACGCAGGTCAATTCATGATTCGCATCAGAGGGCAATCCGGAATCAGGATCGAGCGGATGGAGGAGTTGACTAGTTCGGTCGAGGCCGCACTTCGGGAAGAAATTTCGGAAAAAGATCGACAGACGATCATCTCGAATATCGGTGTTCTAAACGATTGGCCCGCTGCCTACACACCGAACTCCGGCCCTCAGGACGCGTTCATCAACGTGCAGCTTGCAGCTCAGCGATCACAGAGCGCGCAGGAGATCGTCGAAAAGCTTCGCCGAGATTTGCAGAATCGGTTCCCTGGAGTCGAATTCACGTTCGATGCCGGAGGACTTCTCACCGCCGCGCTGAACTTCGGTCTCCCTTCACCGATCAATATCCAGATCGAAGGAAACGATTTCTCTGTCTCCTCACAGATCGCTCAGAAGATAAAATCGATCGTGGCTGGCATCCCTGGCGCCGCCGACGTCCGGGTCCAACAGCGCCTCGACTATCCGCAACTTGAGATGAACGTCGATCGGGTGAAAGCTGCATCGCTTGGTCTCACGCAGCAAGATGTAGTAAAGAATACTGTGAGCGCGCTCAACTCGAGTGTCAATTTCGACCCGGCATTCTGGCTGGACGATAAAACCGGCAACCACTACTTCCTTGGAGTCCAGTATCCGGAAGATCAAATCGACTCCAAGGCAACTCTTGAAAACATCCCTATCACAGGCCAGGATCAAAAGAATCCGGTGCTCCTGCAAAACGTTGCCGATTTCACCCGATCGACAGGCGTGCTTGAAGTCAATCACGTCAACATCGTACGGGTTATCGACGTGTTTGCCAACGTGGCTGGGCGCGATGTCGGTTCAGTTGCGAGTGAGATTCAGAAGAAGATTGCTGCAATTGAAGTTCCCTCCGGCTACCGTGTCCAAATGCGCGGTGAGGTATCGAGCATGAACGAGTCGTTCCAGAGTCTGGCTTTTGGACTTCTGCTGGCAGCGATTCTGGTCTACCTCGTGATGGTTGCCCAGTTCCGCTCCTTCGTCGATCCGTTCATTATCATGTTTGCCGTGCCGCTCGGTTTGCTCGGTGTGGTCTGGATACTGTTCCTCACAGGCACGACCGTCAACATCCAGTCGTTCATGGGGACTATTTTCATGGTTGGCATTGCTGTCTCGAACAGCATTCTGCTCGTCGAGTTCACCAATCGCTTGCGCCAGAGCGGCATTCCACTCAGGGATGCACTGCTTCGTGCGGCAAGCGTCCGCCTGCGCCCGATCGCGATGACCTCGATTGCTGCCATATTTGGAATCCTTCCGATGGCGATTCACTTGGCAAGAGGCGCAGAAGCCACCATCCCGCTCGCCCGAGCAGTTATCGGCGGATTACTCGTCTCGACCGTGTTGACGCTGGTGCTGGTTCCTGTGCTGTATTCAGTGCTGAAGAAGGATGTGCCAGTCGAATCGATTATCGGAAGCGCATCTTAATATGAAATTCAACCGGAACTTCTGGCTCATCCTAATCTTCAGTCTCCTCGCCATTGCTGTTTTTGCGATGCGCCAGCAGGAGAAAAGTCCGCCCGATTCAAAGAAGACCTCAATTCTTCCTCGGGTACTCGTCGAAAAGCCCATGAGGAAGATAGTTTCGTCCGATCTACAGCTCAACGGTGACATCCTGCCGTGGGAACAGACGACGGTCTATTCTAAGGTCGCTGGTTATTTGAAAGAGATTAAGGTTGACAAGGGCGATTGGGTAAGGCGAGGCGAGGTTCTCGCGGTGATAGATGATCGTGAAACCCAAAAGGACTATGAGCGGGCTGTTGCCGATTACCACCTGCAGGAAATCACGTATAATCGACTAAAAGACGTTTTGCCGCAAACTCCGAATCTTGTTTCTCAGCAAGATGTTGATGTTGCCAAAGCGAAGTTTGAATCCGCAAAGGCGGCCATGGAGAGACTGAACGTGCTCGTTGATTATGCAATAGTCCGGGCACCTTTTTCAGGTGTCGTGACACAGCGATGGGTCGATCCCGGAGCAATGATTCAATCAGCAGGCACATCCACCAATGCAATGGCGATCGTCAAAATCGCTTCCATGGATACTCTGCGCATCCGTGTCGATGTGCCGGAAAATAAGGTTCCTCTGGTGAAGGTCGGCATAAAGGCAACTGTAACAGTACGAGAGCTTCCGAGACAAGAGTTCAATGGGAAGGTAGCCCGCTTTGGGGTGGCTCTGGATCAAAACACTCGGACGATGCAAACCGAAATCGATATTCTGAATCCGAAACACACTCTTCGTCCGGGCATGTTCGCAAAAGTCACTCTTTATTTTGCCTCGGACGGCAACGCTCTCACAGTCCCGGCCACTGCGATCATTACGGATAAGAATCAATCATTCGTCTATTGTGTTGAACAGAATATTGTCAAGAAAACGCAGGTGGTGATTGGTGCAGACGATGGTGTCCGTCCAGCCATCGTACAGGGATTGACGGGAGACGAGCTCGTCATCGTCTCGGGAAAAGAGTCTGTGATCGAGGGCGCCAGAGTTGACCCGGTACAGAAATAAACGGGAGCGCCCAATGATAAAAATGCCGGTTTGTCTTCCTCTTCTTTTCATCTGCGTATGTATCCTTGACGCTCAGCCGCACGCAGATTCAACGGAAGTTCTCCCCATCGATTTGCCGACAACCCTCAAGCTTGCAGGCGCTAATAATCTTGAGATTCAGCTTGCCGAACAGAAAGTAGAAGCGGCACACGCGCAAAGTCTCAGCGCAAATGAAAAATACCTCCCCACTTTCACGCCGGGGATCTTTTACCTCCAACATAACTACCGACTTCAGGCAACCGATGGAACATTTCTCTTTGTAAATAAGCACTCGGTTTTTGGAGGGATGAAGGGAGAAGTTTCGTGGGAACTGAGAGATGCGATCTTCCAATCGCTCGCCGCTCGCCAGAGGTCGAACGCCGCTGAGTTCGGCTATCAAGCTGCAACGAACGATATCCTGCTTCAAGCGACGAACCAATATTATGACCTCTTGCAGGCAAAGCAGGGAGAGCGAGTTGCCGATGAGTCATCAGGATTATTTCATAAGCTCAGATTGGAGATGGAACAGAAGCTCAAAGCCGGGCTTGGTTCTCCATCCGACCTCTACCTGATCAGAACAGAAGAATCCCGCGCAATGGTTCAGCTTGAGCAGTCAAAAGTGCAATCGCAACTTGCCTCGCTTCGGCTTGCGCAAACCTTACGCCTCGACCCAATGGTTGTACTCGTACCAGCGGATTCTCAGCTCGTTGAAGTGACACTTGTCCCGAAAGACTCTTTTTCACGGGAGCTGATCCAGAAAGCGTTGGCACAACGGCCCGAGCTCTATGCCAACCAATCACTGATGAGCGCTGCGGCAAGCGAAAAGAATGCAGCAATCTTCGGACCGCTCATTCCCTCGATCAAAGCTACTGCATCGAGCGGAGCCTTCGGACCCGACTTCGACGACATGAAAAACTCAAATGATATCGGACTGACGTTACAATGGAGCATCGGACCGGGAGGGCTGTTTGATTTCGGTCGCGGCAAGTATGCTTCCGCTCAGCGGCGGAATTCAGAGCTACAATCTGAACAAGTTGGGGATCAAGTGAAAACTGATGTCTTGAGCGCCTATGCGCAGGTGCAATCAAAATCTCGTCAACTGGACCTGACCCGCCAGGCGTTGAAGGACGTCCATGAGGCGGTTAGCTTGGCACAGGAACGTCAGCGGACAGGCATTGGCATCGCATTGGAAGTTGTCCAAGCTCTCACATCGTACTACACGGTAGAGAAAGATTATCTTGAAGCAATTATCGGCTACAACAAGGCCCAATACGGCTTGTACCGGGCGATCGGGGGACAGATGCCGCTCCATGGATCGCAGTAGCTTCGAAAGCAAATCAACTGTGAACTTATTCGCGAACGGTATTGTCGGATGGCCGACAGTATTTCATCGGGCTACATCGTACGTTGTTCATAAAGTCAACTACGACAGACTATCCATAAAACAAGAGAAAGGGAAAAGCATATGAAAAAGCGTCTTCTTGTTGCCCTTGTACTATTGAGCTTTCAGGCAGCCTTTGGGGGCGATGATACAAAACAGTGTACGCTCAATGTAAAAGGCATGACATGTGGGGCTTGTGCTGCCAGAGTGAGGAACGCAGTCAGTCAGCTTCAGGGCGTCCGGGCGGTCAACGTAAGTCTCGAAAATGGCACAGCCGAAGTAACGTATCTTCCGGCGAAGCTGACTTCCAACGACCTGCTGGCGTCAATCGATGAGACGGGATTCACAGCGTCAATTGCCGACGAGCCGCAGGATCGGAAAACGGAAATGAAAAAAGAGCAAATAAAGGGCGACATGCAAATGGAGATGCCAATGAGCCCGGAGATGGATCAGGCGCGGGCTCAGCTTAAAGCAGCCAAAATGAAACTCGCGCAAGATGGTCACTACAACTGCTGCAACAAAACGCCGTGCGATTTTTGCGCGATCTCCATGAATATGTGCCCGTGCGGCAAGAACGTGAAGGAAGGAAAACCTGTCTGCGGCGAGTGTGCCGATGGTTGGAGTGTCGGACATGGCGATGTCGCGGGGGTCGATGCGAAGAAAGTCAAGCGTGAGCCGCACACTATGATGAAGATGGGATATGACATGAAAGCAAAGATGTACGGCGAGATGAAGGAAATGAAAGACGAGAAGAAATAGGCTCGTTCTTCTTGCGGCCTTCAGTTTCGAAAGCGGGTTCACTCCCGCTTTTTATTTTTAACGTTTACACCAATGATGGCAGATACATCGCTGCATTATCGACACTTCTCATGGAATAGATTTGTTACGTCATTCGCGTCATAACGATGAATAATTGTATGAGAGGAGGTACGCTTTCATGTTAAGATCCTTTTTCGTTCTTCTCATTGCATTGTGTATTCTGCACGACACAGGCCATGGTCAGAAAGCCCGAGAAAGAAAATTTGCGGTTATCCTGCAAGCGGACACGGGGAACCACGAAGGGCTCGCGCGGGCGCTGCATGCCTTGCTCTACGCTGAGGAATTAAGAGAGGGCGGGTATTCTGTCGTTCTCATCTTTGACGGAGCGGGGACAACGTGGGCAGAGGCGCTGCAGGACAGCAGGAATAAACTGCATTCGCTGTATGAGCAGCTGAAAAAACTCGGCGTCGTTGAAGAAATATGTGACTTCTGCTCGGGAGCGTTCCGTGTCAAAGAAAGTTTGAAGTCACGGAATATTTCGCTGATCAGTGAATTCAAAGGACATCCCAGCATCAAAAAGTGGGTCGATGAAGGATATGAAATTATCGTCCTGTAACTGACCGGCTGCCTCATCCCGCCGTTTTACTTTCTTCATTCGTCAGTAGTAGCGTGGTTTGTGTCCGCTGCCTGACACTTTCCTCCGTTTGTCGTCTATCCGACAGTATCGATCCACGATGCACCGTTATATTTACTGTGAAATTACATTCAGAACAACCTTTTCAAGGAGACAGATCATGCAAAAGAATCTTGGTAAAGTAATCATTGCCGGCTTGATCGGCACATTCGTCATGACGATGGTCATGCTCATGGCACCACGAATGGGTATGCCGCCAATGCCCATCGGAAAAATGTTGGCGGAGTTCATGGGTGTGCCCGAAGGACTCGGGTGGATCGCCCATTTCATGATTGGTACTGGTCTCGCAATTATCTATGTATCTGTATTCGCTGCCAAGCTGCCCGGAAATGGTCTTGTACGGGGGGCTCTGTACGGATTACTGCCCTGGTTTCTTAGCCAGGTTATGGTCAACCCGATGATGGGCGCTGGACTCTTTGCTTCCAATACGCCAGCTCCGCTCATGGCAGTCATCGGCAGTCTCCTGGGACACATGATCTACGGCGCAGTTGTCGGAGGGGCCTACGGTACGAAATCAATGCAGTTCGGAGCTACGGCCACCGCCCATCATTAAACACACAGAAGGAGATTAAAGAACACGAAAACCATTAGTCTCAATGAAGAGTCATTTGAGCTCGAAGTGTTAAACGGCGAAGGATTAATCATCGTGGATTTTTGGGCCCCTTGGTATGGTCCTTGCAAAATGATAGCGCCCGTCCTGAATGATATCGCCATCCGCTATGCTGGAAAAGTGAAGGTCGCCAAGCTAAACGTTGATGAGGATGCTACTACCGCACGGCGCTTCGGTATCGCGAGCATCCCAACGCTCATCCTCTTCCGCGATGGCACGATTGTCGATCGTATCACAGGGGCTGTCTCACGAGACCGGCTTGAAGCTCGAGTCAACAGACGGTCAGAAGTCCCTGTGATAGCGGATTAATATGAAACCCATTCACGAAGTGGTAGTTCTTGTTGAGCCGGATTGCGTCGCTTGCGTGCGCGTACTTTGCACCGCAAGGATCTTGCTCGACAAAGGTATCATCGCGAATCTTGTCGTCAGCAATCGGATCAACGATCCAGATAAATGCCGGGAATTTGGAGTCGTCATCTTTCCAGCAACATTTATCGATGGACGCCTCGCGTTCTATGGAGAATTCTCCTATGAAGATGTCAACAGTTTTCTCGAACACAGAAAGGCGTCGTGAGACACGAAGTTATGGATACTCTTAACTTTGGTTTAAGCACAGCCCTGATCGCGGGATTTGTTTCGTTTGCCTCACCATGCGTCCTGCCGATCGTTCCATCCTATCTCTCGTCCATCACCGGGTTAGGATTGGATGCCCTGACCAATCATGATCGAAGAAGAACAGCACTTGGACGAGCCACCATCACTACGATCGATTGGCATAGTGGACAACGCGGAAATTAGTTGAATAGAATAAGGCAGTCCGACTCGTAAATGCGAAAAGAACGTTTGAAGAGCTTGAAGGAAATAGTGCTGGAGTCCCGGAAGGAAACTCTAACGGTTTACCTCCACCCTATCGAGGCCGAGTCTCCGCGTCCGGATATGATCACCAAGGGAAGTCTTCTCTCCGGACCACTTCTGGATCGCATCGACCTCCATATCGAAGTGCCAGCGGTGAAGTACAAAGAACTCGGCAGCAAATCGGAAGGAGAATCGTCTCACGGGATTCGACAGCGTGTTATTGCCGCGAGGGAAATTCAGATGAGAGGATTCAGGAGTAGAAATTGAATGTATTCTAATGCCGATATGCATTCAAGGCACATTCAGACCTACTGCAGGCTCGATTTAGCAGGGGAAGAGCTATTGAGGATGGCGATGACAAAATTGGGACTATCAGCGAGAGCGTACCAAATCATCATGATAGTGTCACGAACGATAGCCGAACTCGCTCATTCATCTCACATTCGCTCTGAACACATCAGTGAGGCGATTCATTACAGGACTTTGGATAGAAATCGGGGGACCACCTAATCTTCGTGCCTTTTTGTCTTCGTGTTTAAAATCTTTTTACCACCAAAGCACGAAGGCGCAAGGGAGAATCAGGCGATTCCCGAAAGAAATTCCGTAGAGACGATGCATCTCGTCGTCGGTGTGCAGGCGCTCACCTATCTCAAACTCACGGTTTGAGAAATAATTTCTTACCCCTTGAATCCTCAAAAATATCACGCTTACCCCTACCGGTGATATCTAGCTGAACCAACGATTCAATGTTTCAGTCCGACATCCCAATTCGTTATCAACGCTACAGGTTCCGAAGTTCCTCCTCCCACAGCAGTGACAAAAAGGAATTTCTCCCCATCGGCCGTCACATCCTGAAATAAACTCACTCCTTTCGTCTTAATCTCTAAGAGCGTCTCCAGATTCCCTACGCTGAATGTCGAACCCTGTACGGTGTATCCGACGGAAATCAATTTATTATCGGCAGACTGGTAATAGATTTGCTTCCCATCCCTGCTCCAGCGCGGGCTGGTATTCAGGTTGATGCCGGTCGACGACAACTGCCATTTCCCGCTTGTATTGTTCACAAGATTGCCGCTCGAGTCGTAAAACGGCCGGACGTAAAGTTCGTAAGCGCCCGACTCATCCGATTCGTACGCGATCCAACGCATATCGGGGGAACACACGCCGAATTGCTCGTTAAACCCGGTTTGAAGGTACATGACCGGTTTTCGTTCCTCATTTCCCGCACTCTTCTCAACCGGAAGAAGAAAAAGATCATATCCGGTCTTCGGATCAAGGTTGTTATAGATGATGTACTTTCCGTCAGGTGTCCATGAATTTGGAAATTTTTGAATCTCGGATTCCAGGATGATCTCTTCGACTCCTGCACCTGACGTACGCTTCTGATACAAATCATAGTGACCTTTGCGATCGGAATGAAAGAGGATATGACTGCCGTCGGGAGACCAACAGGGCAATTCGTCAACATTCGCATCGAACGTAAATCGGGTTTTGATCTTCCGTGCGAATTCGTACACCCAGATATCTCTATTCTTGGACTGAGAATCGTAGAGGTCGAATACCATACTTTTTCCATCCGGAGAAAGAGAAGCGTCTGCATACTCTCCCTGTTCGCCAATGGTGCCGAGGGGATTTCCTCTCCGGTCAAACCATTCCAGCTGTGATCCGTTCTGGGTGACGCTCGGCTGGTAAACAACCATCCCATTCTCCGATGCGGAAAAAACCGCTCTGTTATAACCAAGATCATATTCGACGGGCTCGGCGACCGGAGTCGCTTCACCGGAAAATTCGAGCTTGCCGGGATCGAAACGCTGCGCCATTAACGTTTTCTCACGGAGGTACAGAAGAAACCCTGAAGAATACACCGCGTTCGATTTTCCCATGGACAGACGCTTCCCTTGCTTCCCATCGAGCGAGCCGACATACAGACCGTCCTCTTCCCGCTCGACACCCCCGAAACTCGATCGTCCGAAGTAGAGAAAGTGCTTCCCATCCGGCAAAAAAGATGGCCAGCGATGCGTTCGCTGATGTAAACTCGAATCGAGCTTTGTCAGTTGTGCAGGAGTTCCTCCCGAAGCAGAGACCTGATAGAGAGCCTCAAATGCGGAGGGAGCAAAAACAATAATGCCTCCATTATTCCACGTGCCGCCACGGGCATCTGAGGCGTCACACAGCGTTACCGATGGTCCCCCCGCGGCTTCAATCTTTTTCAATTTTCCGTTCTGGAAATATCCGATGAAGCGGTTATCGGGGGACCAGAAGGGATAGTATGCTCCCTCGGTCGCAGGGAGCTCTTTGGCAGAAAATGAATTCAACGGACGCACCATCAAACGTGTCTTTCCCATTGAATCGGTCGCAACGAACGCCAGCATACTTCCATCAGGCGCAAGGGCCAGGTGCCCTTCGCCTGCAGAACCGGATGCGGCGGCAAACGTCAGATTGTCGGGGGGAAGAATCGACGATCGCACGGATCTCGTCTCGACCTGGGGCTGCCTGAAGTAGAAAAATGCGAGGACAATCGCGGCCAGGAGCGCGGCCGCCGATACCATCCAGGGCAACCGTTGGCGGGCCGTCGAAGTCCGTCGCAGTGCGCTTCCCGCTGCGGTGACCTCGATTGGCTGCACAATCGGCCGAGCGGCCGTGATACGGCTCGCCCGCAGATGGCCCGATTCACGTCGGAAGCGTTTCAAATCGAGCGCGACCTGAGCGATCGACTGCGCTCGTTCGCGCGGCTCTTTTTCCAGGCATTCCAGCACAATCGCGTCCAGGTTCGGGTCGATCTCCGGCCTGACCGCCGACATCGGAACCGGGTCGACGTTGACGATCTCGTAGGCCAGCGCCGTTTCGTGCACCCCTTTGAACGGCAGTTGCCCGGCCAATAACTCGTAGAGAAGCACCCCGTACGAAAAAATATCGGACCGATGGTCTGCATCGTGCCCAAGAACCTGCTCCGGCGACATATATCCGGCAGTCCCGAGCGTGCTTCCCTCTTTCGTCAGTCTATTGACCTTACTGGACGCGCTCCTGAGCTTCGCCAGTCCGAAATCCATGATCTGCGCGATGCCGTCTTTGCGGATCATGATGTTTTCCGGTTTGATATCCCGATGGACGATGCCTTTCTCATGCGCGGCTGCCAGCCCCTCGGCGACCTGGATACCGATATCGATCGCTTCTTTGAACCTCACCTGTTCCCGCTTCTCCCGCAGCGTTTGTCCATCGACATATTCCATGACGATGAACATTTGAGAGTTTTCTTCCAGAATATCGATGATCG
This sequence comes from uncultured Chlorobiaceae bacterium, assembly GCA_964410105.1. Taxonomy (GTDB): domain Bacteria; phylum Bacteroidota; class Ignavibacteria; order UBA10030; family SZUA-254; genus CAYPFY01. The sequence goes on along the minus strand of CAYPFY010000022.1, from coordinate 10,053 downwards.
AGCAAACGTTGGGATGGTTCAAGGCCGCCGCGGCCTTTGCTTCCTGAACGAAGCGGGCTTTGTCGTCCGGCGAGCCGGAAAGGTGCGAGGGAAGAAACTTGAGCGCGACAGTCCGATCGAGCTTGGTATCGTGAGCCTTGTAGACTACCCCCATGCCCCCTGCACCCAATTTCTCCAAAATCTGATAATGCGAAATTACTTGGCCGATCATGATGCTCCTTTACCGTCGAGAATCGAAATGAACCAAAGCACTGAAATTAAAGAGAATAAACCTGATTGTCAAAACTCACAGCTCGTGAGCGAAAAAACCAGGAAGTTTGTCCGTGGGCAGCGATTGTCGCGGGTTCTGCAATTTGAAACGCAATTGAAAGCCGGCCCCGACCGCTTTGGAGTGGGCGGAAAATCGAGCGGAAGGGAGGCCTACGCGGCCTTCTAAACTCCTCCCGCTTAGTTCTCAGGTGACGCTCGCCTCCACGCTGACCGGATGCGATCAGATTTTACGGTCACTTCCGGGAGCAGAGATGCTCTACGCACGTTTGGAAGATCACCGTCATTTGAAATTTGTCCGAATTATCAATACTATCTCAAACCATGATTGGAACTAGTATTTCCCACTATGAGATTCTCGAGAAGCTCGGAGAAGGCGGTATGGGGGTCGTCTATAAGGCCCGCGACACGAAACTCGACCGAACCGTCGCACTTAAGTTCCTACCCTCCCATCTCAAAGCATCGGAACAAGACAAGACTCGTTTTGTCCAGGAGGCAAAAGCCGCCGCAACGTTGAATCATCCCAACATCTGCACGATTCATGATATCCAGGAACACGATGGCCAAATGTTCATCGTCATGGAGTTCGTCGATGGACAAACGCTGCGGGAGAAGCGGGAACAGGTTAGGTTCAAAGAAGCGATCGATATCGGGATCCAGGTCGCCGAGGGGCTGGCAGCCGCGCATGAGAAGGGCATCGTCCATCGGGACATAAAACCGGAAAATATCATGATCCGCAAAGACGGCATCGCGCAGATCATGGATTTCGGACTGGCGAAGCTCAGGAGCGCGTCCAGTAAGGTCAACAGACTGACGAAAGAGGGAAGCACGCTCGGGACTGCCGGATATATGTCGCCTGAGCAGGTCCTGGGACAAGACGTGGATCACCGGTCGGATATATTCTCGTTTGGAGTTCTCCTGTACGAGCTCTTCACTGGACAGCTCCCCTTCAAGGGTGTGCATGAGACTGCCGTGGCATACGAGATCGTCAATGTAGACGCGGCGCCGATGTCATCGGTTAAAACTGATATTGATCCTAGTCTCGATACACTTGTCCTTGAGTGTCTTGAGAAGGATCCGCGTGAACGGACACAATCAATCGCTCAAACCGGACTTGACCTGAAGCGGTACCGGCGCGAATCAAGCAGGCAACGGCTGAGCCGCATTACAGCGGCACGACCAGCCCTGCAAGAGGATAATCGATCACTCTCGGGAAGTTCTATCGATTCTGGCCAAGGCCTGGCTCATTCACCACCACGAAAGACGCCGTGGTTACCATGGAGCATTGCGATTGCCTTTGCTCTTTTGTGCGCGGGCATTGCATTTATCCATTTCCGGGAGGCTGCACCGGAAGTTCAGTCGATCAGCGCTTCCATTACTCCCCCGCCCGGAACCAGTTTCAACAATAGCATCGGAGGTCACATTGCACTCTCACCCGGCGGAACCATGCTTGCACTTGTTGCTGCGGATTCTGCGGGGAACACTTCCCTCTGGGTGCGGCCGCTGAACTCATCGGCTTCGCGTCAGCTTTCCGAAACGGATGGCGCGCAATTCCCCTTCTGGTCGCCCGACAATAAGTTCATCGGATTTTTTGCCGGCGGTAAGCTCAGGAAGATATCTGCCGCCGGAGGAAATCCGGAAATAATCTGTGACGCGCCGAACGGCAGAGGCGGAACATGGAATCAGGACGATATCATCGTCTTTTCGCCGACCTTTGATTTTACCGGACTTCTGAAAGTATCGGCCGCCGGAGGCAAGCCCAGTCCGGCAACACACCTCGATACAACCCGGAATGAATCCAATCACCGGTGGCCCCATTTTTTGCCGGATGGAAAACATTTTATTTATACGACTCAGGGCGCAAATCGCACGAATGAGTATAGCGGCGCGATGTATGTCTCCTCGCTCGACGGCACTATCGATAAGCTGCTCATCAGGGTATCTTCCAACATGGCATATTCCAGAGGCTACCTTCTGTACGTTAAACAAAAGTCGGTGCTCGCCCAGCCGTTTGATCTCACAAAACTGGAGTTGTCCGGCGATGCGACCCCGATCGTGGGAAAGGTTGAATATTCAGGAGACAAGAGCCGCGGCGTTTTTTCTGTCTCCAATAATGGTATCATCACCTACCAGGTTCCGGGGAATAGCGCGGGGATGCTTTCGTTGCGTGACCGCACCGGAAAGAAAGTTGGCGATGTTGGTGGCGGACGTCCCATGACGAATGGAGCCCGCTTTTCTCCCGACGGAACCCAAATCGCCTTCGATGCGCCTGATCCGGAATCAAATTTTTCTGATATTTGGCTCTACGATGTTTCGCGGAAGATTAGTACCCGTATTACATTCGATCCGGCAGCGGAGTGGGCGCCCATTTGGTCTCGGGATGGTGCCAAGATCGCATACTCGACAGACAGACAGGGATCCGGGATCTATGTGAAAAACTCCAATGGCACAGAGTCAGAACAGGAATTGGTGAAGACCCAGGCGACAAATTCACCGTTGGACTGGAGCGCCGATGGACATTTTATCGTCTATCTCACCGTGAACGAGAGCACCGGGACAGATCTCATGATTCTTCCTCTGGATGGAAAACATGAACCGACCCCGTTTGCAAACTCAAAGTTTAGCGAAGACGATGCGAGGATTTCGCCCGATGGTCACTGGCTGGTGTACAATTCTGATGAATCGGGGAAAAGGGAAATCTACGCGCGTCCATTTCCATCCGGTGGCGGCAAGTGGCAAGTATCGAGTTCCGGCGGCCGCCTCCCGATCTGGAGCCCCGATGGTCATAAAGTCTATTACAACCAGTCGGCAGGAGTTCTCATGGAAGTTCCGGTGAAAACCGTTGGATCGGTATTCAGCGTCGGGCAGCCGGTAAAATTATTTGAAATTCCCCGGTGTGCCGTTCTTGATATTTCCAGGGACGGAAAGCAATTTCTGGTTGCTACCACCACCGGTCTGGAAGCTAACCTACCGATTTCGCTTCTTACAAACTGGAATATGGATCTGATCAGGAAGTAGGGACATCTCGGATTTGGCAGTTGAACACAGAGAAACGAGATAGTATCGACATGCTCAATAAACGGCGACGGACGACCGGGGAATGACGGCTCTATGATCGGGCAGACCGTATCCCATTACAAAATTCTTGAAAAACTCGGCGAAGGCGGGATGGGCGTCGTCTATTAGGCCCACGACACGAAGCTCGATCGTATCGTTGCGCTGAAACTTCTTCCACACGTGCTTACTGCCGATGACGAGGAGCGCGAGCGGTTTTATCAGGAAGCACGGGCTGCATCACAGATTCTTCATCCGAATGTTACCGCAATTTTTGAGATCAATGAATCGGGCGGGCAAATCTATCTTTCGATGGGATATGTCGACGGAACAACCCTCACGAGACGAATTCAGCAGGATAATCCGCTCTCGTTAGGAAGGGCTCTCGACGTTGCGATTCACATTTGCAATGGAATTTCCGCTGCACATGAAAAAAGTGTCGTCCATCGGGACATCAAATCCGAGAATATCCTCATTACAGCCAAAGGGGATGTGAAGATCACCGATTTCGGCCTTGCGAAATTGAAAGGGGTGCCGAAATTCACAAAGGCCGGCAGCACGTTAGGAACGGCAGCGTATATGTCTCCCGAACAGGCACGTGGTGAAGATGTCGATGCGCGGAGCGATATTTTTTCCTGCGGAGTCGTCTTGTATGAATTGTTCACCGGGAAGCTCCCGTTTCGCGGCGACCATCAGGCGGCCATTCTCTATTCTCTGGTGAAACTTGAAGGTGGGCCGGACGCGCTCTATGCCCTGGCTCAGATTTATGCCCTTACAGGCGAACCCGATGCTTCAATGGATAAACTCGAACAGATCCTGGGCATTCCAAACGTCTACACGGCGTATTTTTGTCAGTACGATACCGAGCTTGCATCGCTCGCCTCAGTACCCCGGTTTCAGAAATTATTGGAGAAGTATAAAGGCGCACTCTAAACGTTGACGAAGAAGTCATGATGAATACGATATTCATAACGGTTGCCCGATGATCGGTCAGAGAATGCCAGGCTATGAAATCCTTGAGAAGCCCGGCGAGGGCGGCATGGGTATTGTGAACGTGGTTCACGCGGTGCGGAAAACAGAGGGGGCTTTGGATTTTGGCGAAGTTTCTCTCTACGTTCTCAGACCATCCAGTGCGTTGTTCTCTCCGGGTCTGAGCTGCGTTGAATCATGCCAAATTCTCACGGTAATAGCAGACGGTTAGTGGTGACAAATCATCAACTCACCGGGGGCGGTTGCGTTAGCAGGCGCGAAGCTTATCTGCGTGTGTCCAGAAGGGAGTAGAGTGAAATGGAGAGAATAGCATGCATAGAAAGACAGGAAGGCAGCATTCTTCTTCAGAGGGAAACAATGAAGGAGAAACGGTGCATCTTCCCATCGCGCCGGCTCTCTCTGCCGGCAATATGGATGCTTCTTTGGATCTTCGCGATCACTACGATTCGCGCTCAGGTGCCTTCGAATTTTTACCTGGAAGCGCTGGCGGGCGGAAAAGCTCCGTGGGAGGGTGTCGTCAAACTCACGATCGACTCTGCCGGTAATGGAAGATACTACATCATCTATCCCCAGGATCGGAGGACCGGTTCAGCCACCCTAATTCGCACATTCACGCTCGGACCCGCGCAGCTGGACTCGATCGTCTCCTCTCTTTCCGCTCACAATTTCTTTTCGCTTGATACTTTATCCGATGGCGGGTACTATGACGGGGATTACGTCGGACTCCATGTCCGGGCAAATTTGAACGAACGACGCGTCCTGGCTGTAAACAGTACGCTCGCGCCTCTGGACAGCATTATTCGTAATCTGAACTCGATCACTCCCGATACGCTCGACCTTCACTACAATGCGCTTGATGCTCCCTCCGCTCCACTCGCACGGCCTCAGGCTGTCTCGGGCGGCGGTTCGACGGTCGTGAATGACGGTTGCACAACACTCATCACCGTGAAGCTCGACCTCCTTGGCGACTCTGTTGATCTCGCGACGGCGTTGAAAATCAAGCACAGCATCGAGGATAAGTGGAATGCAGGCGCCATTTACGGGGCGTGGTGCCCGATCCGCATGCGCGTCATCGTCCACCTCGGCGAGGTTAACTCAGAACATCACCAAATCAAGATTGTCCCCGGGTCGGAATATTTTCGCTCATACGTCTGGAGACTCACGCAGTTGAATGGTGGGAGCTCCACTTCCGGCAAATGGTGGATAAGGGCTGGGGACGACAACACTGCCGCACACGAAGTCGGGCATCTGATCGGCTTCGAGGATGAGTATACAGAAAATTTTTGGGGAACTACATCTACCACAAACCCGGGCCACGAAAATGACCTGATGGCTACTTTGACGAAACCAGAGGGACGGCCCCGGTTCAGCGTGCTCGACAGTTTGATCAGGGCTGCAGGCATCAATTGTCCCGATTATTGTTGCACGCAGTACACTGCAGCCGTGCCTTACGGTAACCATCTTGTCGATTTGCCGAAGGGATCAGAGGTAGACCAGATATTTTCGGGAAAGAATAATGTAATTGAAGCCGCCACGACTGGCGGCATCTGGGATAATCGCGACACCGTAGGAGCCTACCAACTCATACCTGGTTTCGGGACGAACCAGTTTAACGTCAACGAGACCGTTCCCGATAGCGTCGGAGACCGTCTCCCCCTGGATGTTTATCACGGAAATGGCATTGTTATCCATCTCAACCCAAACCCATGGGGTTTTTATCCGCAGTTTCTTGGAAATGTTTTCGGGGGCACTCCCCCATTGGGAGAAAGTATCATCAAAGGCCTGGGGACCGTGGCCGGCGATCCGCTCTATGCGCTCTCGAACAGGCACGTCTATATCAGCCCTGATTACGGAGCGAGCTGGCAAGTCGATTCAGCAGGACTCCTTTCCGGCACGATCAGTGACATCTGTTATGGACCAGACGGATATTTATACGCAACGACATCGAACGGCCTTTTCGTCCAGAGTCCGGATTCCATCCAATGGCGACAGAATACCGCGTACAATGGTCTGCATTCTTCAAGCCGGATATTCGTCGACAGGACCGGCCGGATCTTTATCGCGACATTTTCCGGGACAATAGGGCGAAGCCTTGACACCGGGAGAACCTGGCAATATTCGACGTATCCAAGCACTCCCTTCGTGAGGCTTTCCGATGATGCTTTTGGAAACGTCTATGGTATGAGTATCAATGGAGCACTCTACCGCTCACAGGGCGGAACCTCAGGGTGGAAACGGTTCGACGCATCGCTCACCTCGCTCACAGTGAGCGCGCCGTTCATTCACGATTTGGAAGGAGACTCGATCCTGTATGCTGCGACCTCACTAGGGCTCTTCAAGAGCACGGACCAGGGCCTGAACTGGCTTGAAGCAAACGGATCTCTGCCGGCACAACGGGTCTACGGCTTTCTCAAACTCCCGACGGGAAGAGTGATAACCTCCACAGACCTCGGTATTTTTACAAAGGATCTCGGGAACTGGGTGAAACGCTATCCAACGATCGGCTACCTTGGCCGGCTCCCTGTGCTCAGGGATGGATTGGGGAATCTCTACTCGGTGCAAACGAATCAGCTGTTCCCTCCTTCACTCTCGAACATCCTGAAGAGCACCGATGACGGAACTAGCTGGCACCCCGACACATCGACTCTCTCAGGAACGACAGGTACCCTTTTCTACGTCGATGAGCTTGGTAATCAGCATCTCGCCACGACGTTTGCTTCCGCTCAGCCGAATCCAATAATATTCCAACGGCCGCTGGGCGGGAGCTGGACGCCCGATACCACCGGGCTCGGGTCCACGAACAATAGTTCTACGCAGAGCATGGTATCAGACGGCCAAGGAACCCTGTTCGTGAGCGGACAGTATCCGACACCGAAGATCTTCCGCCGCCCCATCTCGGGAGGAGCCTGGATTCTCGACACTACAGGCGTGGGACCGTTTCGTCAAATGATTCCTGGAAAAAAGGGAGAGATGTTTGCGGCAGGCTTTGTCGGAATATATTATCGTGGAATAGCCGGAGGAACGTGGCAGCCGATGTCAGGCGCGGGTCAGCCGGCGGGCGCGACCGCGCTCGTTCTCTCTGTGGATTCGAGCGGGTTCCTGTTCGGCGCTTTTGCGCAGGGAATAGGTTCCAGCACCGTCGGGAGGGGGGTCTATTTTACGGCCGGAAACGGGGCAAAATGGACCTATGCCGGCTTCGACAGCATGAACGCCACCGGATTGGTCTCCTATGGCGACACAACCTACCTGGGCGCAGAGCGCGGGCTCTATACGGTGACGCATACCCCTGCGCTCTCCGTCAGCGAAGCACAGCTTCACCCCTCTCAGTTTATTCTGGCCCAGAACTTCCCAAATCCCTTTAACCCCGCAACGCTGGTGCAGTATGGACTCCCCGGGAGGTCACGCGTCGTCCTGAAGGTCTACAATACGATTGGCCAGGTAGTGCGTACTCTGGTCGATAGAATTGAGGAGGCAGGAAACTATTCAGCTCGATTTGACGCGGGGGGCCTCCCGAGCGGCGTTTACTTCTGTCGCATGGAGGCAGCAAACACCACTGATCCCCGCGCGACGTTCTTAAGCGTGAAGAAGATGCTCCTCATTCGGTGAATTGGGATTGAATTGCTGCGTGAGAATCACCGAAATCCGATTACCGTCCTGAGACTCAGCCTTCCGCGTGCTCCGAAACCTCTGATTTGCGCACAGAAAGTTATTCGACTGCTTGCCAACGGTTTTCATTGAGGGAATTGTACCATTTGAAGTCCGAGCATAAGCAGACGGTTTTTGCTGTGGTCGCAAACGGTCACGAATTCCTCAGGCTCTGCCGGATCGCACGGTTCCAGGGCAAGATGGGTTATGTAATAGAATGAAAACACAGCCATGTTTATGTGGAGATTTTTCAGATAGTTTCGAAGAGTGCACCTGTACCTCAAGACAAATCCAAAAGTACATGGAAAAGATATCGGGCCCGTTATTAGATCGAATCGATCTTCACATTGAAGTACCTGCCGCGGAGTATAGAGAACTCAGCAGCAGAGTTGCGGGCGAAACTTCTCAACAGGTTCGAGAACGTGTTGTTGCCGCAGGAGAAATTCAGATGGAACGACTTGTCGGAAGAAACGGGTTGAAGACAGACACTATTTTACTTTACTGTTTTACGTTCGCTCTCATGAGCTTGGCGAGGATCCGTTTGGTATGGATAATTCTAGCGTCATTATTTTGCGTGTGAGCTGGTATCATTTGATACTATTTAAGAAAGACTAGCTTTTTTGTCTGGCTGACTGGACCGGCTTCGAGGCGGGTGACATACACACCCGATGGCAAGTTTTCAGGGCTCCATCGCCGAGCGTAGGATCCCGGCGGCAGTACCGACGATACCAACGTTGAGACTTCCACGCCCAGCATGTTGAAGACGCGAAGCGTCACATGAGACATCTCGCCAATGGAAAAGGATATTGTTGTGCTTGGATTGAACGGATTCGGGTAATTCTGATTTAGCACAAATACCTTCGGGGAGTTCCCCGTATTCTCCGTTACGCCTGTCACCGATCCAGGAACGACGGACTGAAACGTCGTGCCGATGCACATCTCGTCGAAATAGAATTTCGCGCTGGAGCCGGAGCCGATGTTCACCGCGTTGAACCTGAAATCGGTGATGTTCGTCGCGTGAAGGTCCGCCGTCGAGGTGTCGGGAGTAACGGTTGCCGGAGGATCGACCCACATCCATGCTTCCTCGGGACCTGAATGGAAATCGATACGATGAACGAGCAACCGCACCTGTTTGTTTACCGGTACGTGTCCTTGCCATGTTGCGCCGCCCGGCAAGCCATTGGTAACGCGTGCCATAATATAATTGCTGTGCGTGTTATCCGCCCCGAATTGAAATCGCTGATGCTGCTGTTTGAAGCCAAACGGGTCCAGCGTGACGTCGCCGACCCCGTCCATGAGATGAAGTCCGCCGTACGCAACAGTAGGATAAGAACTGCACGAGATAAGAAAACTGATCCAGATGGTCGTGGAATCTTTGCCGAACGTTTTCCCGTACGTTCCGTTGACGAGGAACGGAGCGAGCCACGCGCTCGTCGTATCCATGTAGCGGAAGTTTCTTACATCGCTTCCGATCTGGTAATTCTTGTTTCCTGTCCCCGGAACCTGCGGGTTCATGGAAAGTCCGAGCGTGTCGATCTTATTGTCGGTGGAGTTGAGTGGACTGTTAAACCAAGGTCCGCTCCATCCCGTGCCGCCGTTCTTGCCGGTGATGTTGCCGGTCGTGTACTGAAAGCTTTCGGAAGAAATTAACTGTGCTTCTGCGGAGTATGCAAATATGAACAGTGCCGCAAGGACGGACAACGTTGTTGTTGAATAAAACATGGACTTTTGTCTTGCCACGGCAATCTCTTCTATGAATAATTTCATTCCTTTACGATACGGAAGTGAAGAAATTGAAACAAGAAGGTATGTGACATAGAGCGTCAGGCTGGCTCTGTCTTTCGCCCATGGTGGTCTGCTCCCCGATTCCAGGTTGATACAGAGAACGGGGGCAGGTTAAAAAACACGTTTGTTACCTCTCAAAACTACAAAAGTGTCTGCAGTTGGGTAAATGCAAACACTCACTGCAAAACGCGTTGAACCACAGTGCACAGGGGGAAATTGAACCGCCGTCCAATTTGAAGAGGGGCTATTATTATCGGTCTAGTTTGTAACTAAATGATAACAATCTCGTAGATGCAGTTATTGGAAAAAGGT
>CAYPFY010000021.1:0-66496 GCA_964410105.1 uncultured Chlorobiaceae bacterium | reverse complement strand
TACGAAGGGATCAACTGATCCACCAAAAACAGCAACCGTCAACTGATACGCTTCTCCCTCCTCTTCCTGTGAGGTGTGCGACAGTGCAGTTTTTGACGGGTTTTTCAAAAACTTGCCCGATTACACGTTCCTCTGGAACCAGGAGGGCGTTTTTCCCTGTTCTTGAGTATGGGTCTTTTTAGACGCCAAATCCCTCTGTTTCATCATTTGCCCGCCAAACTTTCAGTTACTCAGAAGGGAGTATTCCTATGCGCCCGAGATTCTCTGATTTTCTTCCGATAGCCCTCGCCCTGCTGATCGTTCCCGGCTGCCGCACCGATAGCGATCCCGTCGAAACGCCTCTGCCCCAGCTACAGGCTTTGGATCTCGCCAAGCATGGGGCGATTCTCCAGCACGTCAGACAGGTCAACCTCGTGGCCGATCTTCCCAGCTTCTCCCCCCAAAGGGTCGATGCCACGCTTCTCAATCCCTGGGGAATAGCTGTGAGCCCCACCGGCATTTTCTGGATCTCCGCCAATCATGCCGGCGTCTCCGAAGTTTTTGACAGCGCCGGCAATATTAAAAGAAGCCCGGTCACGATTCCCACATCGGGCGGACCTACCGGGGGCGCCCCCACCGGCGTGGTTTTCAACCCTACGGCCGTTTTTAAAATTCCCTCGACAGGTGAGGTGAGCCGTTTCATCTTTGCCAGCGAAGACGGGATCATCTCGGCCTGGGCGTCCGGTCCCGCTGCAAAGGTCGCGGCCGACCGCTCCTCCTCCGATGCCGTCTATAAGGGAATCGCCCTCGCACGCGTCCACCACCACTATTTTCTCTATGCGACGAATTTCAAGGGGGCGAAGATCGACGTCTTTGACGAGAATTTCAATTACGATTCCACAAAGATTTTCAGCGATCCCGATATTCCATCGGGTTTTGCGCCGTTCAACATCGCGAACATCGACGGCAAGCTTTTTGTCACCTATGCCAAACAGCGCGGCCCGAATAACGAGGACGACGAATCTGGCCCGGGAAACGGTTTCATCGATATCTTCAACGCCCGGGGGAAGCTTGAGAGGCGCTTCGCCTCCGGGGGCGTCCTGAATTCCCCCTGGGGACTTGCCCCCGCATCCGAAGAATCGGACGGCTCGCTTCTTGTAGGCAATTTCGGGGACGGCAGGATCAATATTTTCAGCAAACATGGGAAATCGGTCAGACAGCTGTCGGATTCGGCCGGGACTCCCGTCACAATCCCGGGGCTCTGGGCACTTATGTTTCGGGGGGGTCGGGTCGAGCACGACGCCGGCCACGATCGCGGGCATCACGATGGGATACACACTCCGCTACTCTATTTCACCGCCGGCCCGAACGAGGAAAATGACGGTCTCTTTGGCTACCTGCAGGGTGTGAGATAATCTCTTACGGTCTTTCAAAACCCCGGACCAGATTCCTGGCCGGGGTTTTCAATTTGTATCCCATCCCGGGAGGGCTTACATTTCACATCCATGAAGAGGCTGAAAGCCATCCCGGCCCTCACGGCGGTCTTCATGACCGCAGGGTCGATCGCCGCTTGTTTCTCATGTAAAGGGGGGCGTCCGGAGGCAACACCACACGTTGTGCGGAATTCCCCCCCGAACTGGACCGACCGTGCAGAGCTCGTCTCCCGGCGGTTCCATGATGTCTATACGCCCTGCTGGGAAGGAGCATACGGGGCGATCGGCGACGCTTACCTGTATTCGGTCACGAAGGACTCCGCACTTCCAAGATTTCACCTGGTCGATCATGATCTCACGCGAATGTGCAGAGGCACCTGGGTTGACGATCGGGCATGGATTTGCCTGGCTGAATTCAAGTGGTGGGATGTCACCGGCCGGACCGATCGACGGCTGGTCCTGGACGCGCGTCAGAGATATATTGAAGCACGCGGGGAGGGACGCCTCTCCCACCATGAGGGGTTCTGGAGCTGGTACAACTGGCCGCCGCAACGGACGAATGAGCAGGTTTTTACAAACAGCAATATGAATCAGATGGTGACCGTCGCCTGCGAACTCTTCCGGGCGACAGGCGAGCGGCAATTCCTCGAGGATGCCCTCCGCGTCTGGGACGGCGACAAGAATCTCCCCGGCATCGAACGTACATGGTACCGGGGCAATGGAGTCTGGGAAGGGCGGGGAGGTCGCGCCGCCTTCGGGAATCAACTCCCCTGGCTCGGGGCGGGTTATTGCTCCGTCGCATCAGCCCTCTACCGGGCGACGAAAGATCAGCGTTTTATGAAGATTGCGATCGAGACGGCAAGGCATGTGACGTCGCCATCCACCGGATGGGTCGATCCGAATGATTTCTATCAAATACAGATGGACGGGAATGGCGCGTTCGTGAATTTTTTGTTTGATGCCTTCGCCATCGCCCCCGAAGAGCTTCCCGATCTGCCGGCTAAAATCGAAAAAATGCTCGACCACGTCTGGACCAATGCCCACGGCGCTGCACGGGTTACGCTTCACCGCGAGACTGACCACGCGATCCGTAACGGCTGGAACCCCGCCGGCGGAGAGGATGGATATAACGTCGATGAAATCGGCACCGTTCATGCCCAGGGTGAGGCGTCCCGTGCCTTCGGCATACTCGCCTTCGCCCTGCATGGTGGTCCGTCCGGGCCGAAACCTTAGTTCGTCCGGGTGAACCGCCACTGAAGGCCGCCTGATGATGTATCATCACACCCATCGGAACGTTGTGCAAGTCTCAGGGTGCGCAGTGCTGAGTCTCCTCCTCCTCATGGCCGGAACGCGGACAACTGCGTCAACCTCCCGTGAGAAGCTGCTCGACTTCGGCTGGCGATTTTCGCTCGGCGATGCCGCCTCCGCCACGAAGGATTTCGGATTCGGGCTCGAAGCAGCATTCGCAAAGGCGGGCGACTCTCCCGGCCCGGCATCCCGGGATTTTAACGACAGCAGCTGGCGGAAGCTTGACCTTCCCCACGACTGGGCCGTAGAACTGGATTTTGATTCTTCCTCAGGCACCCGGGATCATGGGTTCAAGCCGATAGGCCGGAATTTCCCTCAAACGTCCGTCGGGTGGTACCGTCGCACGTTCGTGATCCCGCAACCGGACTCCGGCAAAAGAACTTCCGTAAAATTCGAAGGCGTATTCCGCGACTGCCTCGTCTGGTTCAACGGCCATTTTCTCGGAAGACACCTGAGCGGTTACGGAGAGTTCAGCTTCGACCTCACTGATTACATCGTCTACGGCGCGAGGAATATCCTCGCCCTCCGCGTCGATGCCACACAGGCGGAAGGATGGTTCTACGAAGGCGCCGGCATCTACCGCCACGTCTGGCTGATAACCACTCCGCCTCTCCATATCCCGCTGTATGGAGTTTATGTCTCGACGAACGTTCTTGACCGTGCGGCCACTGTCACCGTCCGGACAAAAATTTCCAACCAGGATTTTTTGCCGAAAAATGCCCGACTGCATGTCATCGTCGCCTCAGAGGGAACGGCCGCCGCCGAGGCATCTTCTGAATCTGCCATGATATCCGCCGGAGAGGAAAGAGATTATGTAGTTCAACTCAATCTTGCAGGACCCCGGCTCTGGTCCCCGGACCATCCCTCTCTCTACCACGCAATGACGATCGTCGAGGAGGCCGGCTCGGGAATCGACACGGTCGATACCCCCTTCGGGATCCGCTCGATCCGCTTCGACAAGGACAGTGGCTTTTTCCTGAACGGATCGCCGGTAAAAATCAAGGGGGTGTGCTGCCATCAGGATCACGCCGGCGTCGGATCGGCTCTCCCGGACAGGCTGCAGTACTACCGCATCGAAAGGCTCAAGGAGATGGGCTGTAATGCCTATAGGACGAGCCATAACCCCCCGGATCCTTCGCTTCTCGACGCGTGCGACCGGCTCGGCATGCTGGTGATGGATGAAAACAGGCTGATGGGGGGCTCCCCGGAGCTTACAGCCGAATTCGAACGCCTCATCCTCCGCGACCGGAATCATCCCTCGGTCATCATCTGGTCGATCGGGAACGAGGAATGGGCTATCCAGAATAATGCGACGGGCAGGAGAATCGCCCGGACGTTGAAGAGACGGCAGCAGGAGCTCGACCCGGGACGACTCTGCACGTACGCAGCCGATAACGGCAGCCGCTTCGAGGGGATCAACAGCGTCGTCGATGTCAGGGGAGTGAATTATCTCGGCCGGGGAGATATCGACGCGTATCACCATGCCCACGCCGACCAGCCCGTGCTCGGCACGGAAGAGGCAAGCACCTATTGTACCCGCGGGGTGTACGCGAACGATACAGCCCGCGGTTTCGTGAGCGATTACGACGTGAACGCTCCGGGCTACGGCTCCACGGCAGAGAAATGGTGGACGTACGTCAGCGCCAGACCATGGTTCGCCGGATCGTTCGTCTGGACCGGGTTCGACTACCGCGGGGAACCCAGCCCCTATTCATGGCCCTGCATTAATTCGCATTTCGGCATAATGGATGTGTGCGGCTTCCCGAAAAACAATTTCTATTACTACCAGGCATGGTGGTCCTCTGAGGATGTAATCCATCTCGCGCCCCACTGGAACTGGGCCGAAGGTCAGAAGGTGAGTGTATGGTGTCAGACGAATTGCGACAGCGTGGAACTTTTTCTGGACGGGAATTCCCTGGGGAGAAAAACGGTAAATCCTAATTCTCACCTCGCGTGGGAGGTTGACTTCCGGCCCGGCAGGCTGGAAGCCAGAGGGTGGCGAAAAGGAAAGGATTTTGCCCGGATGGTGGAAACGGCGGGCAAAACCTCCCGAATTCGACTATTTCCCGATCGGTCCACGATCGAGGCCGACCGGGAAGATGTTTGTATCGTCAATGTCGCCGCATTTGATCGCGGGGGGAGAGAGGATTTTCTGGCGGACAATCTCATAAAATTCGAGCTGGAAGGAGTTGGGAGAATAATAGGGGTGGGGAATGGAAACCCGAGCAGCCACGAAAAGGACAAATGCGCCTCGAACGCATGGCAACGACGGTTGTTTAACGGCAAATGTCAGATTCTCATACAGTCGGGAGGCACACCGGGAAGTATCACGCTCCGGGCCACCTCGGATGGCCTTGAACCAGCCAGCATTACCGTGAAAGCGCGCTCAGCCACGATAAGACCTTCAGTTCCTGAATAAAGGAGACTCCTCCGGGCGCTAAGCCGCCCAGCCGACCGTCGGATCATGTGAAAACTCTTCACATGCGGGTTCGACTACAACCTCCTTGTGAACTTTCCGAATCCCAAAATTTTTTTGATTACCCGATTTTCTCATTTTCGAGATGATGTAGATTCTTAAAATTTTCAGCTGGGAACCGAGCAAAACGGGAACCTGTTGTGGAAATATGGCGAGGCTTTCTACTCTTTCGCGGATGTTATTCGACGGGCGGAATCGGAATTAAACGGCGAAATCGGGTAACGATCCATTGCGCCTTGCCGTGAAATAGAGTATCATTAAATCGCTTACATCTTCATGTAAGTGCTCCCTTGCGGAGGGTGGGACAATCCTGGGGAGAAGCTCATGCGATGGGTTTGGTGCTTTGGAGCGGCGCATGAGATCTCTCCCATACTGCTAGTATTCCTCTTTTCTTAGGTCGATGATAGGGACTCGGCCGTTGGAGCCGCGTTCTCATTGACCCGAAATCATTTTTCCGCGCCTTTTTCTGAGGCGACGGGAGAAGATGCGTCGTCTCATTTTTCAGCTGAGACCCGGTTACGTCTCAAAGCATCTGGCATTGTTGAATAAATATTATGCGCTGATGAATCTAAATCGTACGCTCCCCGATGTCAGAGAAGTAGAACTCGATGCCCGTCCGGTCGATCGGCACATTGCCTCCTTCGACCCGGCCGAAACTGTCGAAGACGTTCGCCCCACGGTACGGGGAAAATTCCTTTACCTCGGCGACAAGAAATTATATATCCGCGGTGTCACATACGGAGGCTTCCGGCCCCGCCCCAACGGCGATGAATTCCCAGATCCTGGGGTGGTGGAGTATGATTTTCTCCAGATGAGGGCCAATGGCATCAATGCCGTCCGCACCTATGTGGTGCCTCCCCGATGGCTTCTGGATGCCGCTCATCGCCACCATATCCATGTCATGGTCGGGATCGGCTGGGAACAGCATGTCGCTTTCCTCCACGACCGGAAACTCCGGCGGACGATCGAAAACCGGATCCGTACGGCTGTCAGCTCATGCGCGGGACACCCGGCCGTGCTCTGTTATGCCATCGGCAACGAGATCCCGAGCCCGATCGTACGGTGGCACGGCCGCCGGAAAATCGAGAATTTCCTCAGAAAGCTTTACGCGATCGCGAAGGCCGAAGACCCGTCGGGCCTTGTTACTTACGTCAATTATCCCTCGACAGAATATATCCAGCTCCCCTTTGTCGATCTGCTCTGCTTCAACGTTTTTCTCGAATCGAAGAATTCGCTCGCAGGCTATCTCGCCCGTCTTCAGAATATTGCCGGAAATCGTCCGCTGATTCTGAGCGAGATCGGCCTCGACAGCATCAGGAACGGCGAAACCGCACAGGCGCGCTCGCTCGAATGGCAACTCGGGACCGCCTACGCCTCCGGGTGCGCCGGGGCGTTCGTGTTCTCCTGGACCGACGAATGGTATCGGGGTGGCCAGGACGTTCAAGACTGGGCCTTCGGCCTTACGACGAGGACCCGTCAGCCGAAACCCGCCCTTGCTGCCGTCAAGCATGTGTTTGCCGATCTGCCACATCCGCCTGACGTCCGCTGGCCGAGAATCTCCGTCGTCGTCTGCATCTATAATGGGGAGCGTACGATCCGCGACACGATGGAGGGCCTGACACAACTGCACTACCCGGACTTTGAGGTCATCGTCGTCAATGATGGCTCCAATGATGCGACAGCTGCCATTGTGCGGGAGTATGACGTAAAAATGATATCGATTGAAAACGGCGGGCTGAGCAATGCCCGCAACGTCGGGCTCAGGGCTGCCTCAGGCGAGATCGTCGCCTATATCGATGGCGACGCCACGCCCGATCCCCACTGGCTGACGTATCTCGCCCAAACCTTTATGGAGGGGGATTTCGCAGCCGTCGGAGGACCCAATATCCCTCCCCCCGACGATGGGTTCGTCGCCGACTGCGTTGCGAATGCGCCCGGGGGCCCCGTGCATGTCCTCCTTTCTGACCGCGAGGCCGAACACATACCGGGCTGCAATATGGCCTTCCGCAAGACATGCCTGGAAGAAGTTGGGGGATTTGATTCACAATTCCGGATTGCCGGAGACGATGTCGACCTCTGCTGGAGGCTGATGGACCGGGGATGGAAGCTGGGATTCAGCCCCGCATCCGTTGTCTGGCACCATTGCAGGGACACTGTGAAAGGTTACTGGAAACAACAGCTGAATTACGGGAAAGCCGAGGCGATGCTCGAACGGAAATGGCCCGAGAAGTATAATTCGTACGGCCATCTGAGCTGGAAGGGACGGCTTTATGGGAATGGACATTCGAAACCGCTCTTTCGGCGGTGGCGCGTATACTACGGAGTCTGGGGAAGCGGCCCGTTTCAGTCGATCTATCAGCCGGCGCGCGCCGGCTTCGGGTGGTTCCCTCTCATGCCGGAGTGGTACCTCGTCATTCTCCTTCTCTCGATTCTTTCGCTCCTCGGGTTCGTCTGGGCGCCGCTTGCTTTCAGCATTCCACTGCTCGCCGCGTCCGTGGGTGCGCTGATCACCTGCGCACACTCAAATGCCCGGCATGCGATCGAACGGAACGTGCGGGGCCCGGGCGGGGTGCGGTCTCTGATTCTGACTGTAGGCCTGCACCTCCTTCAACCCCTTTCGCGACTCATCGGACGTCTGCGATTCGGACTCGCCCCCTGGCGCCGCAGAGCCGTCGCCGGGTTCACGTTTCCCCGAGCGCGCAGTTTTTCGCTCTGGAGCGAGGAATGGAAGCCGCTCTCGGGATGGATCGCCTCTCTTGAATCTGCCTTCAAACAGAGGGGCGCAGTTGTTTCCCGCGGAGGAGATTATGATCGGTGGGAGCTCCAAATCAGGGATGGAACGGCCGGCGCCGTCTCCGTCCGGATCGTGAACGAGGATCACGCCGCGGGGAAACAGCTCCTCAGGCTCCGATGCTGGCCTCATGGATCAAGAGCCGCCGTGATCTTCGCCGGTCTTTTCGGAGCCCTTGCGATTTTCGCAGCAGCGGACGGTTCATGGGCCGTTGGCTCGATCCTCGGCGCGTTCGCCTGCCTGAGCGGCATGTCGATTCTGCGCGACTGCGGGACGGCAATGGGCGAAGTCTCGCGGGTCGTCAGGGAGATGGGCTACCGATGAGCCGCGCCCCCGACAGACCCCTCCTCCGGAGGATTGCCGCAGAAGCGACCCCCTTCTGGCGTCAGATTTCCGGACTCCTGGTTGTGGAGCTTCTTGCAGCCCCGCTGGCCCTGGTCGCACCCCTTCCGATCAAGATTGCCGTCGATAACGTCGTTCAGTCGAAGCCGTTTGGACTGATTCCCTCCTTTCATGGTAGCCGGGTCGAGCTGCTGGCGCTCGCTGCTATCCTCCAAGTCCTCCTCGTCGTCCTTGTGCAGCTTCAGGACCTCTACGCCAATGTGCTCCGCACCCGGACCGGGGAGAATATGACGTTTCAAACCCGCGTAAAACTCTTCCGTCATGCACAGAGACTGTCGCTCCTTTTCCATGACCGGAGAGGTACTACCGAATCCCTCTATCGCATTCAGTATGACGCCACGTCGCTCCAATATGTCTCGATTTACGGTTTCGTCCCACTCGTCGGCGCCCTCGTTACTCTGGCCAGCACTCTTTATGTCATCGCGAGGATCGACTGGCAACTCGCATTGATCGCTCTCGCCGTCGCCCCGCTCCTTTTCCTTGCTTCCCGCACCTACAGCCAGCGGGTGCGCCGGAAATACCGCGACGTAAAAAAAGTGGAAAGCCACGCGCTCAAAATCGTCCAGGAGGTTCTTTCAAGCCTTCGCGTAGTGAAGGCATTCGGAAGGGAGGAGGATGAGCAGGAACGCTTCATGGACCAGTCCGCCCGCGGGGTCAGCGCACGCAACCGCCTCGCCCTCTACGAGGGCTCATTCGGCCTTCTGGTCAATACGATCACGGCCGCCGGGACCGCGGCGGTTCTTTTTATCGGGATCGCGAATGTTGTGGGCGGAATCCTCACTCTCGGCGAACTGCTCATGGTGCTCGCCTATCTTACCCAGCTCTACGCGCCGATGAAAACGATAAGTAAGACGATCGGCGCGGTCCAATCGGCTATCGTGAGCGCAGAACGTAGCTTTGAACTGCTCGATGAGCTTCCCGATGTGGCCGATCCCCCGCGACCGCGACTCCTTTCCCGAGCCTCCGGGATCGTGGAATTCCGCAATGTTTCCTTCTCCTACGACGGAAAAACCCCGATCCTGCGCAATATATCCTTTTCCGTCCCCCGCGGCTCACGCGTCGGGATCGCCGGGAAAACCGGCGCGGGGAAGACAACGCTCATCAACCTGATCATGAGGTTCTTTGACGTCGGCGAAGGAAAAATACTCCTCGATGGCTACGATCTGCGCGACTTTAAGGTCGCAGACCTGCGCAGCCAGTTCGCTCTCGTGCTTCAGGAACCGGTCCTGTTTTCCACCAGCATAGCCGAGAATATAGGATATGCCCAGCCGAACGCCCCGCGGGAAGATATCGTTCAGGCAGCCAAGGCGGCAAACGCCCACGATTTCATCGTGACCCTGCCGCACGGATACGATGAACTCGTGGGAGAACGCGGCATGAGGCTCTCGGGCGGCGAACGTCAGCGCATCTCCCTCGCCCGGGCTTTCCTGAAAAATGCCCCCATCCTGATTCTCGATGAGCCGACGAGCTCCGTCGACCCGCGGACCGAGGGAGCAATCCTCGAGGCGCTGTCACGACTCATGAGCAACAGGACCAGTATCATGATCGCCCACCGGCCGAGCACTTTGCGGAACTGCGATCTCATCCTTGTCATCGACGACGGCCGGCTGGCCGCCTGTACCCGGGACGTTGAGTCCGGGATAGCAAAAGTCTTCTCGCAGGGGGCCTACGATCCCACATCGCAGGTGGTCTGACCTGGGCCGCATGCACCAAGAAACCCTGCGATTTCATCCCGCAACTCTTGCATGGCTCTCATCGGGCACCAAGCCCCGAGTGCCGCGCTCCATCGAAACGCTGAAGCCTGAGAACCGGCACTCGGCCGTCTATCGCCTCACCGGCGCCGGGATGCTCGGTGAAAATGTGATAGCAAAATGGTGCACTCACGAGACGGCCGCCCTCGAGTCGAGGGTCTATCATGTCCTGGAGAAGCTGCCCCTCTCGACCCCCCGTTTCTTCGCTTGCCTCGGGCGCCCCGATGGCTCGTGGATGTTCCTTGAGGATGCCGGGGAAAACCGATATGACGAAAACGATCCAAGTCACAGAATCCTGGCCGCCCGATGGCTGGCCCGGCTGCACTCGGAGACATCCGTCATTTCCAAAGACCTTTCGCTTCCCACGAAGGGCCCCGGATTTTACCGCTCCCTGCTTGAGTCCGCCGCCATGATGCTCGAGCAGAGTCTCAGTCTCCCGCTGGGCGAATATAATCGCGATATCGTCCGATCACTTATCCGTCAGCTCAACGAGATCGGTTCTCTCTGGAGCGAGGTTGAAGAAGTTTTGGCAGAAATGCCCGGGACGCTGGTTCACTCCGACTTTTCACCGAAGAATATCAGGATCCGGAACGGGGATGCTCACCCGGCTCTTCTCACCTTCGACTGGGAACATGCCGGGTTCGGCCCTCCCGCTCCCGATCTTGAATCGGTCGACCTCCGCGCCTATCGTGAATCTCTGCCTGAGTCTTGGCCCCCTCCGGATGACCACACGCTGTTCCGCATAGGTCAGGTCGGCCGCATCTGTCGCATCATTCAGGGCGTCTCCTGGGCCTGCTGCGAGCTTTACCCCGAAGCAGCGGAAACCGTCGTCTCCCGACATATGGGCGTGTACGACACCTCGCTGCACGAGACCCGGACCGCGCTCGACTGGGTCGGCCCGGCCTGATGCGTGTGTTTCACTTTCCCGACCGGACGTCGCTCGAAGCGCGCCTCGCCTCGACTCTTGAGGAAAAAGGGATCCGTCTCCCCGATTCTCCCAGCATCCGGCGGCGCAAAAACGTTTTCAAAGGTTCATTCCCGAGCGAAATCGTTTCCTGCACGCTCAAAGACGGAGATGAACGCTCTTTTCTGCTGAAGTACGATGCGAGCGTTTCCCACCGGGGACACGGGTTTTGGGGAGATGTCGCGTATGAAGCGCGGGTTTACGCGGAACTCCTCCGAAAACTGCCGCTCCCTCTTCCCGCATTCTATGGCTACAATCGCTTCAGTCCGAATGGACCGCGCTGCATGGTTCTGGAATATATCTCTCCCGGACGGCGCCTCGAGCATTCTCCGCGTGAGGTTTTGATCACGGCAGCCGTCTGGATCGGGCGTTTCCAGGCACTGTGCGAGCGGAGGCGATCCCGCCTGCCCCGGACCTTGTTCAAGACGTATGACCGGCAGTACTACCTCGGATGGCTGCGCCGCACCAGCCGCTATGCAGCTCAATTCCCCCGCGGCTATTCCTGGCTTCCTGAACTGCGCGACCGCTTCATTGAAAAGCTCGATGCCCTCACCCGCTCCCCCCTGACAATCGTCCACGGGGAGTTCTATCCAAAAAACATACTGGTTTCGGGGAGAGATATCTATCCGGTCGACTGGCAATCGGCAGCCATAGGCCGCGGAGAGATTGATCTGGCCAGCCTCACCGAAAACTGGAAACCTGCTAGCCTTGTTCGGGAATGCGAAGAGCGTTATGCACGGGCCCGGTGGCCGGAGGGACCTCCCGAAGATTTCGCCGAGGCGCTTGCGCTTGCCCGTATCTATTGGCCGCTGCGCTGGCTCGGCGACCGCTCCTCCCTGACACGAAAACGAAGGCAATATTTTTCCTGCCTGCGCGTCCAGGCTGAGAAGGCAGGATTGCTCTAAAAAGTCTGACTCACCGCTGCCCACTTTTCACCCCAGCCCCAGGCCGGGAGGTGTTCCGGAGCGAAGTGAATAGGGTGTCCGATCCCGAATGCCTGAACTCTTCCCAACGCGGGGAATCCCCTCCACGCTGATCCGGAATGGCTTTTCCGCCCGCTTTTTCCTATAATGATGGAGAATATGCCCGGCCGCCAGACGTGAGATGAAGATCCGCCATAGCGCGCTGACACTGTTTTCCTGCGTTCTCTCGTTTTCTGGGGGCTTCGCACAACGCGCCGATACGCTTTCGGTCCAGGAGGCCATTGACACCGCGATTGCGCGGAATCTTTCGGTGACTATCTCCCAGCTCGACCTCAGCAGAAGCGAAGCCCGCATCCGCGAGGCCCGCGCCTCCCGCTACCCCGCGCTGAATCTTCATTCGCACTATCTCCATACCCCGGTTCCCGGATATAACGAGCTTGTGACCAATGGAGGCGAATATGGCCTCCAGTTGTCGACAAGCTTTCCGCTCTATGACGGGGGCCTCCGCAGCGCGATCGCAGATCAATCGTTCAACGGGCGAGAACAGGCCTCCCTCGGTCTTGAGAAAAAGAAAATCGAACTGGCTTTTGCAGCAAAAACGCTCTGTTACGACATCCTTCTCAAGCAGGAGGAGCTTGCCATAAGATCGGAGAATGTTGCCCGGCTCAATGACTATATCTCACTTCTCCGACAGCTGCGCCTCGGCGGGACGGCCTCCGCAAGCGACGTCCTGAAGGCCCAGGTGGATGCTAACAGCGCTCTTGTGCTGCTCGATGAATCGAGACAGGCATGGGAGACGTCGAAGCTGCGCCTCGCATCACTGCTCGGCGCGCCCACGGGAACGATGTATGATGCGCGGGAGCTCACAGGCATCGATACGAACGATATTCCGGGGTTTTCCGTCGAATCCAATCCGGATTACAGGTTGCTCCTGGATGAGCAGCGTGCCGCATCATACGACGTGGCCATCGCCGGGGCCGAACGCCTCCCGACGCTCTCCATTCAGGGCGATGCCGGCGCCCTCGGGGTAACGCCCGATGAGTTTCATCAGGATTTTGGATACTCAGTACTCCTCTCGCTAGATTTTCCGATTTTCACTTGGGGGGCCGTCCAGAACCGCATCGAACAGAAAGAAATTGTACGCGAACAAATCCGGGCTCAGATCGAACTTCTCCGGAGAGAGCTTGAGACAGAGTGGAGGGCCAGCCTCGGCGATCTTCAGCTCGCGCGGAGAAATCTGGCAAACCTGAGCCGCAGCATAGCCGATGCCGAGCAGAATTATCTCTCGGCCAAGAGCCGTTTTGCCGGCGGCTCCGGGTCAAACCTTGAGGTTCTCGATGCTCAAAGACTTCTCGTGGAGGCGAAGCTCGACTATGCGCGCTCCATTTTTCAGCTTCGGTCCGATCTGGCCTCCCTTACGAAACTCAGCGGCCGCCGGTGACCGGATGACCCGCCTCGCTAATAGCCTCATTGCCTGCGCCTTCACGTTTCTTGCGGGATGCCGCGTCGAACAGGCCGCGGATACCCCGGCGGTGGTGCGGGTCGATGTCACCGCCGCTCAGATCCGGAAAGGGCAGATTGAAGAGACCGTCACCGCCACCGGTTCGACAAGCATGCGTACCGAATCACAGCTCCGCTCGCCGATCACCGGCGTTCTGGTCCAGTTCGGCTTTTTCAACGGAGACCGGGTCCGGAAAGGGGAGGCCGTCGCCCGCGTCCGCCCCAAAGAAGCCCAGGCAGCCCTGGAAGGCGCGGATGAGCTTCTCCGCATGGCAAAAACTCCCCAGCAGCGCGAGGAGGCCCAGAAAGCCGCCGAGCTTGCCCGGAGAGGCGTCAGCACGGCAATCATACGCGCACCGTTCGATGGGGTCGTGACCACAAAGTCAAAATCACAGCAGGAGGTTGTCTCTGAAGGGGAGGCGATCGCCTCGGTCGTCGATCCGACATCGATCATTTTTGTGGCCGATGTCCCGACCGCCTCCCTGGGGAAAATCCGCCTCGGACTCCCTGCCACGATCCGGTTCGCCGCCCGCCCGGAAAAGCTGTACCGAGCGATTGTCCATACGGTGGAACCACGCGTGAATCCGAATGACCAGACGGCCCGCGTGCAGATGACATTCCGCTACCCCGGCCGGGATCTCGAGGGATCTCTCTTCGGGGAAGCGTCGATAACGGTCTCCAGAAGGGAAAATGTGCTCCTCGTCCCGAAGAGAGCACTCCTCCACGACGACGAAGCAAATACGACCTCGCTCATGCTGATCGGCAGGGATTCCGTCGCCACGAGAGTGGAAATCGAGGTGGGGGCAAGAAATGACTCGCTGTGCGAGGTTATCTCCCCGAAAATCTCACCCGGCCTCGCCGTCGTCACCCAGGGACACTACGGTATGCCCGACTCCACCAGAGTCCGGATCGTGAAGTGAATGTCTCCGAGTTCGCCGGACGGCACCCGAAGGCGATCATTTTCACCGTTGCAGTCCTCGGATTGGCCGGGGCCGCCGCAGCGCTGAACCTGCCGATTTCGATTTTCCCCGATATCACCTTCCCCCGCATCGTGATCATCCCGGAGAACGGAGAGGATCCGGCCGAGCGCGTCATGGTGACTCTCACCAAACCCCTGGAAGAGGCAGTCAACTCGATCCCGGACGTGAGACGCGTCCGCTCCATCACCGCGCGCGGAGCCGCGGAGATTTCGGTCAATTTTTCATGGGGGACCGATATCGTCCTGGCTCAACAACTGCTCCAGGCAAAAATCTCTTCGATCCGCAACCAGCTTCCCCCGGGGGCGGATATCCAGGTTGAAAGGATGAACGCGACGTTCTTCCCGATCGACGGCTACGCTCTCACCTCTCAAAAGTTTTCGCTCGTCGAACTGCGCGATTTCGCGCTCTATACCCTCCGTCCCGCCCTCAGCCGCATCCCCGGAATCTCCCAGATCAGAATCGTCGGCGGAAAGACCCGCGAATATCTCGTGACGGCGGATCCCGTGAAACTGGCCTCCTACGGGCTCGATATCCGCCAGCTCACCGATGCGCTCCGGAAGGCAAATATCGTGAGCGCCGTCGGACTCGTCGACGCCAACTACCGCCTCTATCTGACGCTCGTCGATAACATGTATACATCCGTCGATGCGATAAAATCTTCCACGATCGGGACCCGGGGACTCACGCCGATCACGGTGAACGATGTCGCTACGGTCCAGCCTTCCGAGCGGGATGAACTCGTCCGGGTGGCGAGCGACGGACAGGAGGCGGTTTTGATCAACATCATCAAGCAACCGAACGGAAACACGGTGCAGATCGCCCAGGATGTAAAAAACACGATTGCCGAAAGCGCGCTGCCGCCTGGCGTCGTAATCAAAAACTTCTACGACCAGTCCGATCTGATTCTGGAATCATTCCGCTCGGTGCGCGACAGCATCGGGATAGGCGTGATCCTTGCCGTCATCATCCTCCTGGTGTTCCTCAAAAACCTCCGTGTCACCCTCGTCGCCGTCATCGTTCTCCCCCTCACCGTTTCGATAACCGTTTTGCTCCTTTACGCGGTCAGGGAATCGTTCAATATCATGACGCTCGGCGGTATCGCGGCCGCCATCGGCCTCATCATCGACGATACGATCGTTGTGATCGAAAATGTCTTTCGCTACGCCCGCCAGGCGACCGCCAGGAGCTTCATCCAGGAGTCGGTGAAGGAAATGCTCCCGGCCATCATCGGGTCGAGCGCCGCCACGATCGTGATTCATATTCCCTTCGCATTCCTGTCCGGCGTCACCGGTTCGTTTTTCAAATCCCTCTCCCTGACGATGGTTCTCGCCCTCGTCGTCTCGTTTCTCCTCTCCGTGCTTCTGGCGCCCTTGCTGGCTTCCCGGATCGTCCCGCCGGAAGGTTTTGTCAGGCTGTCGGACGCTCACGGGCCGGGCCGCATTCATTCCTTTTATGAGAAAATTCTGCGGAAACTTCTCTCACGACGGCTGCTGGTCCTTCCCCTCATCCTCTTGCTGGCGCTCGGGTCCTGGTTCGTCTATGCCCGGCTCGGAAGCAGCTTCATGCCAGAAATGGACGAAGGCGCATTTGTGCTCGACTATGCCGCCCCGCCCGGGACTTCTCTGGCTGAATCCCACCGGATGCTCATCGGGGTTGAGAAGCTTATCACTGATATCCCGGAAGTGGACTCGTACTCGCGCCTGACCGGGACGCAGATGGGGTTTTTCATCACAGAACCGAACATGGGGGATTGTCTTATAAAACTGAAGAAAATCCGGTCACGCTCCGCCGATGAGGTCATCGATGAACTGCGCTCCCGGATCGAATCGACCCAGCCCGCGCTTCGCATAGAGTTCGGGGAAGCTGTCCAGGATCTCATCGGCGACCTGACGACCGTCCCGTCCCCCGTCGAACTCAAGGTTTATGGCGACCAGAAGCCCCTTATCGAGTCAACGGCCAGGAAAGTCGCCGCCATCATCGACAGCATTCCGGGGGTGGTCGATGTTTTCAACGGAATTACCATCAGCGGCCCGGCCTACGTGGTCCGCGCAGACGAACGGGCGATCGGAAGGGCAGGTCTGACGGTCCAGGATGTGAAGGAGCAGATAGAAAACGAAATTCTCGGAAGCGTTGCAACCAATGTCCAGCATGGCGAGAAGCTCGTCGGAGTGAGGGTCCGGCTTCCGGCCCAGTACCGGAGCGACCTCGAGCGGCTTAAAGTTTTGAGGATTTTTTCGCCGAACGGGGGGACCTATCTCCTCGGCTCGCTCGCCTCCGTGAGCGTCGATCCTGGCCAGTCGGAAATCTCACGGGAGAATCTGAAGCAGATGGTCGCCGTCACCGCCAGAATCTCGGGAAGAGACCTCGGCAGCACCATCGATGATGTGCGCCTCAGGCTGAAACAGAACCTTGCGCTCCCCCAGGGGGTTACCATACAATTCGGCGGGACATTCGAGACCCAGCAGGAAGCTTTCCGGGGTCTCGTCATGGTTCTTGCCGCGGCGTCGCTCCTTGTGTGCATCGTGCTCATCATAGAGTTTGAATCGTTCCTCATCATGGGCGCGGTTTTCCTGGTGACGCTCCTCTCTCTGTTCGGGGTCTTTCTGGCCCTCTGGATCACGCACGTCACATTCAATATTTCGAGCTTCGTGGGGACGATCCTGATTGTCGGGGCGGTGGCCGAAAACAGCATATTTTTCGTTCACTACTATCGCGAAACCCTGCGCCAGGGTCTTTCCTCTCATGACTCTCTCCTCCGAGCCGGAACGGTCAGGATGCGCCCCATCATCATGACAACCCTTGCCGCCATCCTGACGCTTCTTCCCCTAGCGCTCGGCCTCGGGGCAGGGGCGCAAATGCAACAGCCCCTCGCTATCGCCGTCATCGGGGGATTCTCCCTTTCCTCAATTCTTACGCTCTTCATTCTCCCCGCCCTCCTCAGCTTCACTTCGGGGAAAGAATAAAAGCCGCTTGGCCGTGCGAATTTCGCAGACCTCTCTCCGAAACGTGGAAACGGGAAAATCAATCCGGTGTGATGCAGGTCAAGGAATTTTCGGTTAAAATCCCTTAATTCCGAAGTGTACTGGAAGAACCGGTCCTCCCCCCCCCGGGGAGGGGAGTGTCAGGATCGGCCATGGTTCCTTCCGTAAGAAGTCAATTTTTCCCCCGGCTCACGTCTCGGCCGGGGTCATTTCCATCCAGACCATTTCGACTATGCGCATGCGATCGTTGATTCTTGCCCTAACATTCAGCGCCGGCGCCTCCGCGGCCCCGACGATTACCGGCTTCACCCCTTCAATCGGCCCGGTCGGAATGACAGTGACGATCGCCGGCACGGGATTCAGCAGCACGGCTGCGAACGATTTTGTTTACTTCGGGGCGGTCCGGGCAACCGTAACTGCCGCGAGCGCCACCTCGCTCACGGTGAAGGTCCCCGCCGGCGCCAGTCTCGCGCCCATCTCGGTTATGACCGGAGGCCTCACCGGGTACAGCGACTCGCTCTTTGTGGTAAATTTCGTTGGCCGCCACGTCCTCGACGCGTCGAGTTTTGATGCGCACGTCGATTATCTGACTCACGATCCCTACAACGTGCTCCTCGGCGATTTCGACGGCGATGGGAAACCTGACCTCGTCGTCTCCAACCAGTTCGATACGACCATCTCCGTCTTCCGCAATATCAGCACAAGCGGCTCGATCAACTCCGGATCGGTCGAGGCTCCCCTGATCGTGCGCGTGGGGAGGAGGCCTGTCGGTATGGCCTTCGGAGACCTGGATGGCGACGGGAAACCCGACCTCGTCGTGGTCGACTTCGATGCTTCCACGGTGTCCGTGCTGAGAAATACGAGCACGGGCAGCACGATATCCTTCGCGGCTCAGGTCGTGCTTTCGACCGACCTCGGTTCGGGGCCCTTCAACGTCGCCATCCAGGATCTCAATGCCGACGGGAAACCCGATCTCGCCGTCGCGAACGACATCGCCGGCACGATTTCGGTTTACCAGAACCAGAGTTCTCCGGGAACCCTTACCGCGTCGTCCTTCGCCACGCGTGTGAATTTCACGACCGGCTCCGACCCGTTTGTCACCATCGCCGATATCAACGGAGACGGAAAGCCCGATCTTGTCGCGGCAAACTGGGGAAGCAATACTCTTTCGGTTCTCCGGAATCTCTCGACGGGAGGGACGATAACGACCAGCTCGTTCGCCACGAAATCAGACTTTGCGACAGGCACCCATCCCTTCAGCATCGCCGCCGGGGATATCGACGACGACGGTAAGGTCGATCTCGTTACGGCGAATGAATCCTCGTCGAACGCATCGGTGCTGCGCAATACGAGCTCCGGCTCGACCATCAGCTTTTCGACGAAGATCGACTATCCGACCGACGCAGGTTCGCGCTTTGCCGCAGTCTGTGATCTGGACGGCGACGGAAAGCTCGACCTCGCGGTCGTCAACCGCCTCGGGGACGACATCTCCCTCCTCAAGAACCAGAGCACGCCCGGTTCCGTCAGCTTCGCCTCCACCGTCAATATTGGCGCCAACGCGCGCGCCCGGAATATCGTCGCGGGCGACATCGATGGCGACGGACAACCCGAACTTTTTGTGGCCAATGAGGGAACCCCGGGGTCGCCTTCGAATAATGTCTCTGTGTTCCGTAATCTACTCGGCAACGGCATTCTTATCACCGCCTCGGCAGGCCTGAACGGCATGATCAACCCGTCAGGGACCGTCAGCGTTGCCTCGGGCGGCAACCAGACCTTTACCATAACCCCGGACGCGGGTTACCACGTTGATAGCGTGATCGTGGACGGCGTCAACCAGGGGGCTCCGTCATCGTATACTTTCACCAATGTGACCGCTCCCCACACGATCCGCGCCGTTTTCAGGATCAATCAGTATGTTATCACTTCGTCCGCCGGCCCGAACGGCTCGATCTCTCCGAGCGGAGCTGTGACCGTGAATCACGGCTCGAACCAGAGTTTTACCGTAACTCCCAACGCAAATTATCACACCGACAGCCTCGTCGTCGATGGCGTTAACCAGGGCTCTCTTGCGTCGTACACATTCACGAATGTGACCGCGGCGCATACGATCCGGGCCGTCTTTGCCATCAATCAATTCACGATCACTGCTTCGGCCGGTCCTAACGGAACCATCTCTCCCTCCGGGGCCGTGACGGTGAGCGCCGGGGCAAGTCAGTCCTTCACCGCCTCTCCCTCGACCGGTTATCACATGGACAGTCTCATCGTCGACGGAGCGAACCAGGGGGCCGTGGGATCCTTTACGTTCACGAACGTTGTCGCGAACCATACGATTCGCGCGGTTTTCAGAATCAACCAGTATGTTATCAGCTCGTCCGCCGGCCCGAACGGCTCGATCTCTCCGAGCGGAGCTGTGACCGTGAATCACGGCTCGAACCAGAGTTTTACCGTAACTCCCAACGCAAATTATCACACCGACAGCCTCGTCGTCGATGGCGTTAACCAGGGCTCTCTTGCGTCGTACACATTCACGAATGTGACCGCGGCGCATACGATCCGGGCCGTCTTTGCCATCAATCAATTCACGATCACTGCTTCGGCCGGTCCTAACGGAACCATCTCTCCCTCCGGGGCCGTGACGGTGAGCGCCGGGGCAAGTCAGTCCTTCACCGCCTCTCCCTCGACCGGTTATCACATGGACAGTCTCATCGTCGACGGAGCGAACCAGGGGGCCGTGGGATCCTTTACGTTCACGAATGTCACCGCCAGTCATACGATCCGCGCAGTTTTCGCGATCAATAGCTATACGATCACAGCCACAGCAGGCGCGAACGGGACGATCAGTCCCTCAGGGACCGTGAACGTCACGTTCGGAGGGAGCCAGTCTTTCACGATTTCGCCGTCGGCTACCTATCGGGTCGACAGCGTCATTGCGGATGGGCTTAGTCTGGGCTCTCTGGCAAACTATACCTTCAGCAATGTTACGGCAAACCATACGATCCGGGCCACCTTTACCTCGGTACCCCTGATCGCCTCGCTCAGGATTCCTCTGACCGTCAACTCCGCCGGAGTTTCCACGCGAAATCTGTTTCTCGGGATCCATCTGGGCGCGACGGCTGGCATTTCCGGGGTATTCCCGGGGGCCACATCGACAGATTCTTCCGAAGGAGAGTTCGAGCTTCCTCCGGCGCTCACAACTGTTTTTGACGGCCGGTTTGTGGATCCGCAGGGTTCGAACCGCTTCGGCAACGGATCTCTGATAGATGTTCGGGATCAGGTTTCCTCCGTACAGGCCGATACGTTTAAGATCGCGATTCAGGCCGGATCCGCGGGTTATCCGCTCAGGGTGAAATGGTCGAAGAGCTCTTTCGCCTCCTCGTTTCTCGGCGCCGTGACATTGACCGACAATCTGAACAATGTCACGGATATGAAACTCACGGACAGTGTCACAATCTCCAGCAGCTCGGTGAACTCTGCCATGATAGTGACCCGGTCTCCCAATCTTCCGGTTTTCTACGAAAGCGGCTGGAACCTCGTTTCGGTGCCGGCCAATGCGCCAGATCCCCGGAAGACCGTCCTCTTCCCGCAGGCCACGTCACGCGCCCTCGCCTTCAGCGCCGTCGGGGGATTTGTCCCTTACGACTCGCTTGTTCCGGGCCCAGGTTACTGGCTTAGGATTCCTCCGGTGATGCAGAATTTCTCCGTGGCCGGCACCCCGGTCACCCGCGATACCATCGATCTTACTGCCGACTGGAATCTTGTCGGATCGGTGAGCGTCCCGGTGGCGACGGCGTCGCTCAGTACCATCCCTCCCGGAATTATTCTCGGAAACATATACGGATTCGATCTCGCATATTTTGCGGCCGATTCCATCAAGCCATTTCGGGGATACTGGCTGCAGTCAAGCCAGTCCGGGAAACTGATTCTGGCCGGATCACCGTCGGGAGAGCCCAGGATTGCATCTGGCCCCGGAGCGGCAGCAACTCTTACGGTCCGGGATGCGCTGGGAAAGTCCCAAAATCTTTATCTCGAACGCCCGGAGAATATCGGGGATATACGGCGGTTCAATCTCCCCCCGGCGCCGCCCGCCGGGACATTCGATGTGCGGTACTCTTCGGACAGGATGACGGAACCGGTAGGGGCGAATGCCCAGTTCCCCGTGAAAATATCGGGGGTCGCCTACCCGATTGAGGTTTCCTGGCGCTCGGATTTTTCCGGAATTCTCTCCGCGGGCTCCCGCCGCTATGACCTAGGCCTCAACGGCTCGGCGGTCATTTCCGGGCCGGCCGATGATATGCGGCTGATCCTCGTTTCTGGCCAAGAAGTTCCGGAAAAATTCTCGCTCGAGCAGAATTACCCCAATCCCTTCAATCCGACGACACAGATATCCTACTCGCTGTCGGAGGAAGCGTTCGTCAGTGTCAAGGTGTTTACGCTGATCGGCCAGGAAGTGAAGACGCTCGCCGCGGAGGTCCAGGGTCCGGGACTGAAGATTCTCCGGTGGGATGCGACCGATAACTCCGGAAACCCGGCAGCGAGCGGCATTTACTTCTGCCGTCTGGAAACGAGGTCGACCGCCGCTCCGCAAAGGGATTTCGTACAGGTAAGAAAAATGACGCTCCTGCGGTAGATCGGCCGGGGCTCAATGCCCCTGCATGATCGCCTGCCTGAGCTTGTCCCGTATTGACCTCACTCTTGCATCGCCGGGGACAGCGCCGAGATACGCATCGTAGTATCGGGAGGCTTTTTCATAGTTATTGAGGAACACCGCCACATCCCCCGCGTAGCGGAAGAGAACCGGATCCCGCATCCCCAACTCTATCGCGCTCTCAAAGTATTTCTCCGCAAGCACGTAGTTTTTCCTGGCGCTGTAGAGTATGCCGAGGTTGGCGATGGCCTTCTGCATCGTGGGATTGAGGGAGACGGCCCGTTCGTTGAACTCGATGGCCCTCGCCGTGTCCCCGCGAACCGCGTACTCCACTCCCAGGTTTGAAAAAACGCCCGGATCTTTTGTACCGAGATCCACGGCACGCTGCAGCATCCTGAAATAATTATCCTTCTCCCCCAGCTTGCGGTAGACATCGGCGATATTGCCGACTATCCGGGTGTTCGATGAATCGATCTGCATGAATCTGAGGTAATAAGTTCTGGCGTCAGCATATTTCGCATTATCGAAGAAGAAGTTTGCCAGAGCCTCGTTGTACACCATCTGGGTCGTCAGGGCGAGGTATTTCGGGCTGTCCAGCATGCGCATCCGGGCGAGATGCTTGTCCGCATCCGCGTTCACTCCGATCCACGCCGCCCAGTGCAGGAACGAGACTGCGGCGACCACCCCTATCACGTAGCGCCGTATCCCGAGCTCCTCGCGGCTGAGGAAATAGACGCCAAGGACGAGGAGCGGCGCGAAGAATCCCGAGAAAAGATCCCAGTCACGGGCAAGTCCCAGGGCGCTGTTCACCACCCAGGTGAAAAAGAATCCGCACAGGGTCGCTGTTGTGAGAAAATAGAGCGGCGCATTGCGCCTTTCTTTCAGAAAAAACCACCCGCCCGCCCCGATAAATAAACCGACCGGAGTGACCAGCATCAGCGAATTGAGCCAGTCGATGAGATGGCGTGCCGAAAACATCGCGTAGGGAAAATTTCCGCCGGGCGCTGAGAAGGGTCTGAGAAAATCGACGCTCCCTGACTCAAGATGTCGGGTCAGATCTGATATGCTGAACCCGGAAAGAAAGAGCCCGGCGATTCCGAGCGCTCCCAGCCCCGCGAGCACAAGGAGTGACGCAAGCCGCCCCGCCCGAAGCCTCAGAAGGATCAGGAGGATGACGCTCGGGAGAAAGCACCCCGCTCCAAGATGGAGAAGGACAGCGAGGGAGAATAAAAGAACAGGGATGGCCAGGTTTACTCTCTTTTCAAGCGCGAACCAGCCGGTGATCGCATAGGCGGTGATGCAGACATACTGTAAAACGTAATTCTCCACATACCCGAAAAAGAACTGACTCCCCGCCCCGGCGAAGAGAATTAGGCCAAGAAGGAATCGTTCCCCATGAGAAAGTTTTTGAAGCGATCGCGTCGTAACGAAAATCAGGGCGGTGAAAAGAATGCTCCCGGCGATATCGAGGAGATAGTAGACGTTGTATGGGTCCGCCGACACATCGGTCGGGTGCAGGGACATTGCCGCCCGGTATATCCAGAACATGAGCGGCTGGTTTTTGAAACTTGCCGTGATTTCAGGGCTGCCAATCCCGAGCGGCACCGAGCGGAGGAGTATCGCGCCGTCACCCAGTAGGTGTAGTTTTACCGGGAAAAGGAGGATCCCGGCATAGACAAGCCCCGCGACCGCCAGATAGCCCACGAGCGCCGGGAGCCTAGATATGCCTCGGAGCAGCCATTCCAGCCTCCCAAGAAGCTTCGCCTGCCACAAAGGGACTGCCATGACAGCGAGGAGCGCGAGAGCCGCAATCCTGAACGGGACATCATAGAACGCGAAGAAGTGTATCCCCCAGTTGTCATGCGAAGGGGAGGCGGCTGCCCAGACGTGGAGAAGAACGACGGTCCCACACGAGAAAATCAAGAATTTTGAGGCATTTGACATGGACTGAGGCTAATATACGACAATCCTGCCTTTACTCAACACCTTTTCGACGGAGGATGAATGCTTCTCTAGGCGGAGCCAAGACAGTCGGAGCGAATCGTCTCTCTACAAAAATTAATCAAAAAAGGGGCCGGAATCTGAACATTAAATTAGCTAAATTTCGGGCCTTTTTTAGATTAATTTTCGCATTTTTCTTGACTATTAATTATGAATTATTTAACTTTCGAAAAATTTCTAAAGCAATATCTCATTTTGCGGTGCACAACAGTAATGATTACGTGGTAGATTCACTGTGATTCGATGTTTTTTTCCGTTATCGTCCCGACGTACAATCGCCTTCAACTCTTGAAACAGACATTGCAGAGCCTTTTCGACCAGACTATCGACACCTACGAGATCATCGTTGTCAACGACGGGAGCACGGACGGCTCCCACGAGTACCTGAGTGAAATGGCGGGATCACGGCGAATCAGGTATTTTCACCATCCCAATAGCGGGCTTGCCGCGACCCGGAGTCTTGGCCTGAGGTTCGCCTCCGGTACCCATGTGGCGTTCACCGACGATGATTGTATCGTCCCGCGCGACTGGCTTGAAAAACTCTCGGCTGACTTCCGCGATCAGGAAGCGGCCGGGATTGGCGGACCCACCAGGACAGGCAATCCGTCGAACCTCTACGCGGAGGCCAACGATTTTATTAACAACTACTTCAAGTTTGCCCTCTCCCGGTCTGGAGTTCCTTATCTTACCGGAAACAACGTGGCATATACCAGGAAAATTCTGGACGAGGTCGGCGGCCCCGATCCGCGTTTCCGAATGGGGGCCGAAGACAGGGATCTGCTCTACAGGGTATCTCGGCAGGGGAGAATTCACTTCGACCCATCGCTCGTTGTGGAGCACTTCAATGACGCACGTTTTTTTTCCTATGCCAGACACCAGTTCGAACAGGGTGTCGGGTCATATCTCTACTATACTTTGAACCGGAGGTTGGGAGAGATGCCCCCACCGATCCCGGCACGGCTCTACTGGGGCCTCGTCCGTCACGCCTTTTCGACCCGTCCTCTCGGGAGGGCAATTTCGCTCGTATGGCTGATCGTTCTGGCACAGGTCTGCGTGCTTGCGGGGTTCCTCTTCGCAGCATCCGGGGCTACGGGGCGAAAGGAAGGGAACCATTGAATGACGGGAGTAAGGATTGAAAGATCGAATAACGGTGGCCTTCATGAACCTCTATACTGAGATGGGGGGCGGCGAACATGCCCTGCTCCACCTGCTCAAAAGGCTCGACCGCGACCGGTTCGAGACGATCATGATCTTTAACGGGGAAGGCCCCTTTGTCGATGCCGCCCGATCAGCCGGGGCACGTATTGAAATCCTCCCGTTTGAAACGGTTATGCTCCGTCAACTCCTGACCCCGCGGGTCGCCCGGAGCGCATATAAGGGTTCTAGAGAATTGTCACGCTTTTTCGCAAAGAAACAGGCCGATGTCATTCTTTGCAGTGACGTGCTATCCCTTCTCCTGGTGGCTCCGGCCGTTTCGCGGCGGAAGATCCCGGTCGTCTACAATGTGATATTTCAGTACGAATGGCCCAGGCTCCTTACGTTTAACGCCTTGGCAGCCTGGAACGTCGCCCGGATTGTTGCCAATTCCGAAAAGGTGCGACGCCATGTGCTGGAAAAGACCCTGTTCCTTTCGCGCCGCGTCGAGACGATCTGGCCCGGTGTGGATTCGACACAATTCCGGCCCCGCCGTCCGGGAGAGCGGAACATGCTCCGGCACGAGCTCCGGATCCCTGAGGGCGTGAGCCTCGTCGGGATGGCCGGCAGATTTGACCCCGCAAAAGGGCATCTGATATTCCTGAGGGCGGCCGCAGAGATTCTGCGCAAACGTCGCGACGTCATGTTCGTCGTCGCAGGGGGACTGCTTAACTCCCTCGTGATTCCATCGCTGAAGGTTTATCACGACCGGGTCATGCAGTATTTCGCCAACCTCGGCCTCGAGGGTTATGTGAAATTTCTCGGCCACAGAGCGGATATGCCCGCTCTCATGCGCTCCCTGGATGTCTACGTCTGCCCGTCGGTGAGCGAGGGGTTTGGCCTCACCGTCGTGGAGGCTCTTGCAAGCGGAGTTCCGGTCGTGGCCAGCCGAGCCGTCGGAGCACTTGACCTCCTCGCCAATCAGCCTCTTGTCAGCATCGCGGAAACGGGGGATAGTTCGTCGTTCGCTTCATCAATCATCGCTGCTTTGAACCCGCAGAAAATCTTAGCCCCTCCCCCGACACGGGAAATGGGATGGGATGCCTATGCCCGCAGGTTCGAGCAGGTTTTCGAAACTGTTTCACAATCAACAAGGAACCGATGATGGAAACTTTGATTGAACAAAACACGGCCACAGTCCCGAGCATCCCGCGCGAAATGTCGCTCGTGCCAGAAATCGGTGATCCCCTGAGGGCTCTCGAGCATTATCACCGTTACCTCTATGCGTCACGGTTCGTCAAAGACCGCCGGGCGCTCGATGTTGCCTGCGGCGAGGGATATGGAACTGCATTCCTCTCCCTTAATGCCCAGAGTGTGCTGGGGATAGACGCGGATGACGCGCTTGTTACGCAGGCCCGGCAGAAATACTCCGAGTTCACCCGCGCCCGCTTCCAGTCCGGCCGCTGCGAGGAGCCGCTGACAAGCCCGAGGAGTGTCGATGTGGTCGTAAGTTTCAGCACTCTGGAATATATCGCCGTCGAACCACGGCGCCGTTTCATGGATAATATCAAAACGGCGCTCCGCCCCGGAGGGATACTTGTGATCGGGACGCCGGTCCGCGAAGGGGGGGGCAACGGATTTCCGAGCTTTTCCCCCGTCGAGTTTTCTGAATTTCTCAAAGAACATTTCCGTCACTCCCTGTACGTCGGTCAGAAACCGGTGACGGTCTCGGGTATCTGGTCCCTGTACCAGTGGGGAGATGATTTCTTCCGCTTCCATGCCCGGGACGGGCTTTTCACGCCCCCGTTGGAAGATGAGATGTTCGCGGATCCGGACTATATTATCGCCATCTGCTCCGATAACGTGCTCCCGAGAGCCATCGCCGACAGCAGCAAGTCGTTCTATTTCGATTCCTCACAAATGAAGCGGACGGAGGAATCGATCTCACGCACAGGCGAGCTCGAAGAGCAGGTGCGCACGCTCGAGGCGCTCCTCGGCGGTCTCCGCGGAGAAGTCTCCGAGCGCAATATTTCAATGGAAAAGCTCCGTGAGGAGTTTGAGGAAACTCTCCGCCAGAAGACCTCGCTCGACGCCGACTCGGCCGAGAAGGAGAATGCCATAATGCTGCTGAAGAATGACCTGAAGAGCGCGCACGCGTCGCTCGAGATGCTCCAGCAGGCTTACGATCTGCGTTCCGCTCGCGCGAATACTCTCAAGGATGAACAAACCTCGCTCTCGAACCGGTTCCAGGAGCTTCACCGCAATCTCGAAGAGCGCTCCCAGACAGCCCACAGGCTGGGACAGGAGAACGATAACCTCCGCATCGAAGTTGGCGATTTTAAGCGGAAGTCATCGGCCCAGGAATCTGAGATCGCCGCCGTGAAAGAGGAGATCGACCGGTCCCGGCAGTCCATCGGGAAGCTGCAAGAACAGCTGGATGAGCGGGCCGAGACCGCTCGGCTGCGCGCCGAGGAAATCACGGCGCTTCGCGCACAGGTCATCAGCCTCCAGACGCTCCTGGATGAGAGGGATGTGCACCGCTCCGCCTCCGCCGAAGAGCTTGCCGCATACAAAGAGGAAATCCGCCTGCTCCATGAAGAGATCAAGGGTCATCAGAAGATGGCTTCCCTCTCGGATCGCGAAGCTGAAGATCTTCGGGCAAAAATCTCCGAACTTGAACAGGTCTACAGCGCCCACGCAGCGACCGCGGTCGAAAGAGATCAGCTTCGCGCGACCGTGCGGGAGCTGGAGAAAAATCTCGACGAACAGCGGAATCAGATTCTGGCACAGAAACGCGAGCGGGGCGATCTGGGGGAGAAGCTCGCAGCTACCGAGCGAATGGCGGCGGAGAAATCAGATGCCGCCATGCTCATCAAGAATGAACTTGACGAGCTTCGGGCTCTTTCGGGAGACGCCGGAAAGGAAGCCGCCGACCATATCCACCGGATCGCGGAGCTCGAGAAGCAGATAAAGGAACAATCAGAATTTCTTGTGAACATACAGCGTGAGCTCGACGAACAGGCGATGGCCGCGCGGGGCTATAAGGGAGAGCTCGAGAAGCAGACGATCGCGTTTGATACGTATCAGAAATCCCAGTCCGATCTGCAGCAGCGCTACAGCAGGAGCCAGATCCGAGTGCAGGAGCTGCAGTCGACGATGACGATGGTCGAACAGAGGATCGAGCGCATAAACTCTTCGCCGGTCTACAGGTTTCTCTCATCCTTGGGCATCATCACCAAGGCGAAGGTGTAGATCCGGGGCGTGCCAGAACGCATTCCCGCGAACAGAAAGATGTGAGGCGTATCATCCCCTGGAGGGACGGATCTGTTCCCCTTGGAAGTTCTCCCCGTTATTGGTATAATTGGTGTATAATGGCGCCTTGAGTGCTGCTTCGGTCATTCTTCCGAACTTACCTGATGCCTAGGACCGCTTCAACCGCCCTTACATCCCATCCCCTGCTCCGCCATCCTTACTGGGCGACAATCAACATGGGCAGGGATTTGGCGGATCTGTGGGCACACCGTGAGCTGCTTTTCACTCTCACGAAACGCGAGGTTGTCTCCCGGTACAAGCAGACCTTTTTCGGTCTGGGATGGTCCCTCATGCAGCCGATCCTCCAGACCGTTGTCTATACGATCGCCTTTTCGCTCGTCTTGAAAACCCCAAGCGCGGAAGGGATCCCTTACCCGGTCTTTGTCTTTGCAAATCTTACTCTCTGGACCTACTTCGCTGCGACCACGATATCGGCAATGAACAGCCTGCGTGCGAATTCCGGACTGATCACAAAGGTCGCATTTCCCCGTGAAATTATTCCTCTTTCATCGATCCTCTCCGGACTGTTTGATTTCACGGTCTCATTTCTCGTCCTGCTAGTTCTCAACATGTTCTATGGCTTTTTCCCCAACGTGAAATACCTCTACATCCCTGCAATTCTGCTTGTCGAAATTCTTTTGATTCTCGACCTCGCCCTTATTCTCTGTGTTCTGAACGTGGTCAGGCGCGACTTGACTTATGCCGTCTCTTTTCTCATCACGCTGTATATGTTCCTCACCCCGATCTTTTTCTCCATCAGCGCGCTTCCGAAGCAACTCCAGGATTTCTATTTCATCAATCCCATGGGAGCGATCGTCGACGCCTTCAAGAATGTGGTCTTTTACAATTACGAGCCGCGATGGTATTCTCTCGTGATTGCAATGGGTATCCTCGTCTTTGTGTTCGTTCCGAGCTATAAATTCTTTAAACGGGCTGAAAAGCTCTTCGCCGATGTGCTCTGACGATGGTTGTCTTTGATCACGTTTATAAGGCGTACGATCTCCACGCTGGACGGAAGACAATCTTCGGAGCGCTGAAATTGGTCACGAGCCCCTCATCGGCGGCAGGCCTTTTTTACGCGCTGTCCGACGTGAGCTTCCAAATCGGCAAAGGGGAGGCCTTCGGCATCATCGGAAGGAACGGTGCCGGCAAGAGTACGGTTTTGAAGATTATCGCAGGCATAACGAAGCCAACTCGGGGGACCGTCGCGGTAACCGGCAGGATCTCATCTCTCATCGAACTTGGTGCGGGTTTTCACCCCGATCTCACAGGGCGCGAAAATATTTTTCTGAGCGGCGCGATACTCGGAATACCAAAAAAATACATCGAGCAGAGGTTCAAGGAAATTGTCGATTTCTCCGAATTATGGGACTTCATCGACGTTCCCGTAAAGAAGTATTCCTCGGGAATGTACGCGAGGCTTGGCTTTGCGGTCGCCATCAGTGTCGATCCCGAAATTCTTATCATCGATGAGATCCTTGCAGTCGGCGACGTTTTCTTTCAACAAAAGTGCTTCACTAAAATGAGAGAGATCATCAAAGGAGGGACTACATTCATCTATGTCACCCATGACACGGCCGGGATGCAGAATCTTTGTGACCGGGCCCTCCTCCTTGACGGGGGCAAGGTTGAGTTTCTGGGAAACGCCACCGAGGCCGTGAGCAGATATTATGGGAAAATGAGCATGAGGCCGGTTGGGCCGAGCATCCGCGAGCACGGCGCTTCGATAATGGATGCAGTAGCCCACGACAGGAGTTATGTCAGGCCGTCCCGTGATCTCGACAAGATTAGGCAAGAGATCTTTTCTCACAATATAATTCGGGATGCGAAGAGTTCTGAAGGACCGATCGGGATGGAGATTTTGGGCGCATCTTTCCAGAATGAAAAGCAGGCGTACGCGTATGATGTCGAACTGATGCACACGGCCACGATCAGAGTGATCGTGAAGGCCCGCCAGCTCATTCCCCTTGCGAATGCAGGGTTCACCCTCTTCGACAGGATGAATAATGTCATCTTCAGCGCCGGGATAGCCCAGCGAGGGCAGGGCATTCATGTTATGCAACCCGGCGAGGAACGAGTGGTGATTTTCTGTGTTCAAATGGCGGTGAAGCCGGGACAGTACACCTTTGCACTGGGTTGCTCCGAATCGACTTCCGACGACCTCAACCACGGATCCACCCACCACCGCCTGTTCGGCCTGGGCCCCCTCGAGGTATATGCTCAGCCGGAGGCCGTTTTTCCCTTTCATGGCATGGTCTCCCTGCCGATGACGATGTCCGTGCTTTCTTGATCAGCCCGACCTGGCCGTTGAGCCCGCTCCCGAAACCTTCCCGCGCAAATTCCAGGGGACTCCCCGACGAATCGTGATGTCTACTCCCAGGAAATTCCTTGACAACGGATTATGGACGCCGCAGACTTTCATGCTTCGCTCGATCGATATGTGGGTCGCCCAGTCACCAGAGGTTGTGAAAAATGCACTCAGCATCGATATTAACCCCGATCTCGACTCGATACTCTTGGCGAGGTGGCCGGCCCTCCGAATCGAGCGAGCCGTCATGCCTGAGGCTGATGCGATGGAGTTGAAGGATTTTGGCGATGGGCGGTACGACCTCGTGTACTCACATCAAGTGCTCGAGCACATCGCCAAGCCGTGGAGGGCCGCCAGCGAAATGGTGCGGGTGCTCAGGGCCGGCGGAATCGGGATTCATACATCATGTGCGTTCAATCCTCGCCATGGCCCGCCTCAGTTCAACGATTACTATCGTTTCCTTGTCGATGGGCTCGCGGAGCTCTTCGAAGGAGTCTCGGTTCTTGAAAAGGGGGAGTGGGGCAATCGTGAGGCGATCCTCCACAATGTGAGCGTGGACGATGGCCACGGAAGTCTGGGAGGTCGGAGATTCCCTGAGCACATTGGTCTTAAGAATGATCACCTCTATCCGTGGCATACCTGGATCATATTCAAGAAAAACTAGTTCTAATCCCCCGGTCGTGAGCAGGAACGGACAGGACTTAGGGTGAGCACCGGAAGAGTCCCCGGTCCGCCAGTCGCTTCCGGCGCTTATCTCCTGACGGTGCTCTTACTGGTGGTCCTTGCGCTAACCGCTTCCCTGGGCTCTTTTTTTGTTCACTCCCAACAGGCCCTTAATCGCGACAGCAGGCTACTCGACACGATTTCCGAATCCGTGGAGCTCAGCAGGGTGTGGCTGGTGCTCGCTGCTGTGCTTATGTTCGTGTTTTTCCATCTCCTGCGGAGAGTTGTGGAGATCACGACGGCCGTTTTCACGGTGTGCACGATCTTCGGATTCTTTCTTATCTTTTCTCGGGCTCTTCAATACCCCTTCTGCGTCGATGATGCTTATATTTATTTTCGTTATATAAGAAACTTTTTCCGTTCGGGTGCGATGCAGTTCAATCCGGGCTCGCCCGTGTTGGGCTTCACGTCGCATCTCTACGTGTGGATCCTGTCGGCGGTCTCCGCGCTGGCAAGGTCCGACGACCTGCCATTCATTACTCGCAATCTCAATATTTTTCTGAGTCTTTCGAATTACCTGGGTGTGTTCGCCCTTCTCCTTGTCATCGGGCTCAGACCCGCTTATTGTGCGATCGGGTCATGCCTCTACTCCCTGAGCTCCTACGATATCGGGGAATCAACGTATGGGATGGAATCGGAACTTCTCGTCTTACTGCTTATCATCTGGCTCATCAGCTTCAGGCTGGAGAAGAGAGCACTTTTCAGCTGGGCTGCAGTGTTTATTTTTCTCTGTCGCCCCGAGGGCCTGATATTTCTCATCGCGTCAATCACATTCACCTTCATTCGCGAAAGGCGAAATTGGATCCGACAATGGGCCGCGCCAATCGGATCGGCTCTCCTCTACTTCCTCTGGGTGTTTATCACATATGGTACAATTGTACCCAATTCTGTCTCTGCAAAATCTGCCATCTACCGGCTTGATCCCGCTCAGGCGTTCAGGAGCATCAGTGCGCATTTTGCGGATAGTGTCCTCGGCCGTTTCGGGCAACTGGATTACGTATTCACGGCGGCCCTTGTGATCGTGTCTTTCATTCTTTTGCGCAAGAGCCTGCCACTTCTTTTGTATCTCCTCTCAACGATCCTCATTGCCGTATTCTACGCAGTTGGCAATCCCCTCATGTTCAGCTGGTATTTTGCCTGGTTTTCCTTGCTCCCTGTCGTCGTCGTCCCGATGGCTGCGGCCGCAACATCAGAGGCCTTCGCCGATAGCAGGATTTTGAGGGCAATTCTCCCTCCCGCCGTATTACTCTTATGCCTGGCCCCGACGCATTTTTCATATCTTGAGGCTCCCCAAGCGGGCTTGCGGCTAAGAAATCCCTTTTTTATGTGGGATGAGACGAAGCAGCGGCTGCTTCTTTACCGGGAGGCCGCGTCCTACCTGAGCGAAAGAGGAGCAGGAACTTTGCCGGTTGGAGTGTGTGAAGATGGCATGTTTGGCTATGCGTTTCCAGGTCCGGTGTTGACGCTCGATGGTCTGGCTGCGAAGGAGGTCGTCAAGTATTATCCACTCAGTGACTCAGATTATTACTCCTTCTTTGCCGTCTCACCGCGCGCTATTGAGGCATTTCAACCACGTTACGTGCTGTTCCTTGAAAATTTCGGACGAAACTCTGTTTTGAAAGATGGCTTTTTCTTGGCAAATTATGAACAGGAGCAATTCTGGGATCTGAAGATTTGGGGAGGGAAAGGGCTCCTGCTCTATAAGAAGAGGAGCCTCAATGCGATTCGAAATCTGTAGTAAATTTTTGTAAATTGCGATCGTATGACGAAAAAAGACACCTTCTCTCAGTACGCTTACACACCCAAGGCCATACGTGCGAAACGGTAGGCTCGACTGTCCGGTCGCACTTTTCGTATTCAACCGACCTCGCGAGACACGCGAGGTTTTTGACGCTGTCCGGCGAGCGAAGCCTTCTAAACTCTTTATCGTTGCAGATGGACCGCGGAAAGACGTTTCCGCGGATCAGACCAGCTGTGATGAAGTGCGAAAAATCATCGAGAGCGGAATCGATTGGCCGTGCGAAGTCAGAACCGAGATTTCGGGACGGAATATGGGATGCAAGATCCGGTTGAGCTCCGGATTGGATTGGGTCTTCGATCAGACCGATCGGGCTATCATTCTGGAAGATGATTGCGTACCCGAAGCCAGCTTCTTCCCCTTCTGCGAAGAAATGCTGTCGCGTTTTTCCTCCGACGCGCGTATCATGCAGGTTTGCGGAACGAATGTGAGCCCCAATCACAGAGCCGCGGGGTACAGCTACTATTTTTCCAAGTTCGGGCCTGTGTGGGGATGGGCGTCGTGGAGACGCGCATGGGAGACGTACGACGTGCATATGAAAGAGTGGCCCCGTGTGGTCATGGAAAAATTATACCTAAATTTCTGGGAATATCCCGGCGAGGCTGAGTTTCGACTGGATATCTATGAAAAGGTATATAGGGGAGAGGTGGATACGTGGGATCTTCAATGGGGGTTCGCCAAATTCCTTAATTCAGGCCTGAGCATCGTTCCAGCCAGGAATCTCATACGGAATATCGGCTACGGCGCCGGAGCGACACACACGAAAAACGCCGACAGCCCGCTCGCGAATCTGACGACCGATGAACTTCAGTTCCCTCTGACCCACTATCCGTTTGTCATCAGAGACAGGAAGGTTGAACTCGATT
Source organism: uncultured Chlorobiaceae bacterium (assembly GCA_964410105.1). Taxonomy (GTDB): domain Bacteria; phylum Bacteroidota; class Ignavibacteria; order UBA10030; family SZUA-254; genus CAYPFY01. Next base: position 32,221 of record CAYPFY010000021.1, on the reverse strand, counting down.
TCCATAACATGATGACGCCGTCAAACTTCCTTGAGAGGACGACGGATGCCCATCGGTAATTCTCCGTGGAACGATTGCGCGGAATGGTGACCCCTCCCAAAATCTCTTTCATGACAACAATCGGAAGAAATGTCGGGGACGAATTTATCCGCGAAGGGATCCGGTCGTTCCTCGACGATATTGTCCCCGGTTATCTACCCTTTTATGTCGACAAGCATGATCTCCTATCGGTCAGCGAAACCCGGCTCGACGAATCCGTCAAACTGGCCGATAAGTTCCTCGACGCAGATGTGATCATTCAGGCGGGCGCGCCGCTATACTGGAAAAACGCGGGGAGCGCCTGCCACAACGCGGAATGGGTCGATGAATTGTGGCGCAAACGCATTTTCAAGGTCGGTAAAGATAAAGTCGTCCTCAATATCGGCGCCGGGTCAGGTCAGGCTTATCTCGATCAATCCGCCTCCGTGTCCCGAGATCCTTCGTGCGCCCAATTCATCCGCGATGTGAGCAAATCGTGTCGCTGGGAGTCTGTCCGAGATCCTCTCGCTTCCGCCATCCTCGACGACTTGAGTATCCGACACGAACAACTCCCGTGCCCGGCCTTCCACGCCGCCCGGCGAGTGGAGGATTCGCCCACCTCGCCCGGAAATGTCATCGCCGTCAACCTGATGCCGCTCTCGGGCCATTATCGATTCGCTCCCGAGGTGTCAGAGCCAACCTCTCTGGCATTCCATAGCAGGGCTGTGCAGGCCATTCGCAGGAATCACCCGATCATGTTCGTCGCGCACGACCGGGCAGAGGCCGACTACATGGAACACTTCCGCGGCCCAGGTGAATCGGTATTTCTTTCGCCCTGTTATCGTGACTATCTGGGACTTTACGCGTCCTGCCGCGGCGCTTTTGTCAATCGGGTCCACGGCGGAGTGGGCGCGGCGGGTTTCGGACGACCCGCGGTGATCGTGGGCAATGACTCCCGCCTCCGAATCGCCGAATATATTGGAATCCCGAACCGTTACATCGCCTCGACCGACGTCGAAGAGATCATCGACCTCTTTGAAAGGCTATTGGAAGGCTGGACTGCGGAATCGGAGCGATTGCTGAATCTTCGGGAGGCGAGTGCGGGAGTATACGTCCGGAGCCTCCGGAAATTTTTTGACGTGTGGCAGTCGTAGGTGCGCTGCTAAACTTCCATATGCACGACAAACATCACTGTAGAGATATGAACCCGTTCCTTTCGATACTCGACTGACTATGCGTGTTCTGGTGCTTAGACTCGACGCGATCGGAGATTTTGTCCTCTTCACGTCCGCTCTTCCCCACATTCGTGAGATTTTTCACGACGACCAGATCACGATGGTCGTGAATTCCGAAGTCGAACCTCTTGCCAAGAATTGTCCCTACGTAAACGACGTGTGGCACGTTGATCCCGGCCGCTATGCAACCGATCCTGCCTACGTCGATCAGCTCGTCCATCATTTTCGAGGACAGTTCGATATCGCGCTCAATGCGATGTACACGCGCACATGGCAGTCTGACAATATCATCGCCCGGACGCATGCGCCCGTGAAGATCGGGTTCGAATGCTTCGATAACGACGCGCGGAGCCGACAGCGCTCGCAGGACCAAATTCTATACACGGAATTGGTCCGTACCTCCGGAAAGTGGCTCTTCGAGATAGATCGATACAGGCAGCTCCTCGCCGAACTGGGAGCCGACATCGATCCCGCAGAGTTGAACCCAGTCTACTGGATAACGGATGAGGACCGCGAATGGGCTGAACGATACATTGCGGAAAACCTGGACCCGGGCACAAACATTGCCCTCCTCTGCCCGGGAGGCGGGTTCGATACTAAGCGGTGGTCCGGCCAGTCTTTCGCGCAGATCGCAGACTGGTTGAAGGAAAAGTACAGGATGACGGTCGTCGTCGCCGGATCCCTGCAGGAAAGGACGCTGGCGGACGAGATCTCCCGATCCTCCAAGAATGGCGTTTACGATCTTACGGGAAAGACATCGCTCCGTCAACTCGTTGCATTAGTGGAACGCACGAACCTCTACGTCGGAATCGACACGGCGGGATTCCATTTTGCCTGGTCGCTGGGCATTCCTACGGTGGGGATTTTCGGAGGCGGGCATTTCGGACGGTTCATCCCTTCCCGGCCGAACGTTCGCATAGTGAATTTCCCCATGGACTGTTATTATTGTTACTGGAATTGCATCTACGATGAGACGAAGTGCGTCACATCCATCACCCCTGAAATGGTGATGGAAGGTATCGAAGAGATTCTCCGGACGGAACCCGTGTCGAAGGTCGGAGAATGAAGGGACCTGCCCGAAAAGCCAGCCGCGTTCCGGAAGACAGCGCTGCCGATGAGGGGAACTGGCTCGTGAATGAAATTGAGTATTGGGAAGGGGCGTTTGACCGGCTACGGGGGGAATTTCTTGATGCCGTCAAAGAGGGAGGCGTCTGGAAAAAGTCCCACGATGATGCAGCCTCACGCGTGGGCGAGTGGGAAGGGTGGTACAAAAGCCTGGAAGAGGAACGCGAGCTCTACAAGAAGTGGAACGCAGAAAAGGCCTCCGAGATCAACCGCCTGAACGAGACTTGCCGCCGCTGGCAGGAGGCCCATGATCGTGCGACGGAGACGCTCCGCCGATGGGAATCGTGGTATGGGAGCCTGGAAAAGGATCGAGACCTCTATAAGGGCTGGAATGCCGAAAAAGCCCTCGAAATGGAGCGTCTCTCGAATGTCTGCCGTCGGTGGGAGGATGCCCACAAGCATCTTACGGAACTCGTCACCCAGTGGGAATCCTGGTACAAAAGCCTTGCGGAGGAGCGGGACAAATACCGGTTGTGGGACGAGCAGAAACGCGAAGAACTCCAGAGGAAGGATGACGAGATCCGGGAGCTCCGAGGGTGGATCGCAGCATTGTATCGCAACCCGATCCGGTATCTCCGCGAGATGATTGCATCGTTCATGAAATCATCAGGTTGACCCCCTCATACCATGCGAGAGCAAAACTCTGACTCTCTTCCCCTTCTTACAATAGTGACCCCCACATTCAATCAGGATCGCTACATCGAGGAGACCATAAGATCTGTCGTCGAGCAGGGCTACCCTCGACTCGAGCATATCGTCATGGACGGGAGCTCGACCGACGGCACGATAGACGTCCTACGGAGATACCCTCATCTCGACTGGACCTCGGAAAAGGATCGGGGCCAGACGCACGCGGTCAATAAGGCGGTACGGAAGGCACGAGGCGATGTCATCGGGTGGATTAATTCGGATGACATTTTCCTCAAAGGGGCTTTCCGTGCCGTGATCGAGAAATTTCAGGCCGACCCTGATTGCTTCGTCCTGTTCGGAGACTACCACGCTGTCGATGAACGGGGGGGAATCCTCTACTCGACGCAGGGCTTCTGCGGAACGTACGAAGAAATGATTCGCTGGTGGGACTATACCTACGCCATCCACCAGCCGACACTTTTTGTCCGCAGACAGGTCTTTGAGACGGCAGGCCTGCTCGATGAGACGTATCATTACGCGATGGATTACGAGTGGTGGCTTCGTGTGGCGCGACACTTCAGATTTCATCATCTGCCGGCTTTTCTCGCAACCTACCGGATGCACCAGGATGCGAAGACTTTTGCACCCCTGGAATACTATGTCTATCCTGAACAGCTTCGCGCATCAAAGCGGCATTGGGGGCATCCCTGGCAAAGGCGATATTGGAAGTTCCGGAAATCCTATCACATGTATCAGCTGAGGAAACCAAAGGAAACGCTCCATAATCCGGCCCTTCAAACCTGGCACGAGACAGCAAAACGATCGAACGGGTAGGGGGTCGGTGACTATCTATCTTGTCACATATAAATTCAGTCACCATTACTCCGTCTCAGGATATAATCGGTTGGCAGAATTCATTCCCTGCAGGAGGATCCGCCTGCCGGCCGCGTTCACCAGCCTCGCTGGGCGGGCCGCGACAAGGAAAAAGAGAGAAGAATTGAAGCGGATCACCGGCCTCCTGGGATATTTCCCGGAGTGCGTCTGGCTCGAACGCTGCGCCGGGCTGGTGGCCCGGAGCTCCAGGAGATCCCTTCTCCATTTCATCTATCCGGAGAATTCATATTTTTTTACCGCAGGATATCGCCGTCCGGGGGGCTCAAAAATCGTCGCGACATACCACCAGCCGGTCCCTCAGTCGCGGGAGTTTATCCTGAAAACGGATTCCATCCGCAAACTTGATGCCGTGATCCTCTTGAGCGATACTCAACGGGAATTCTTTGAGCCGCTTGTCGGGAGCGACAGGGTCTTTGTCGTTCCGCACGGGATCGATCTCGAGTTTTTCACCTCCATCTCACCGCCAGAACGCGCCGAACAGAAGATCATCTCGGTCGGAACATGGCTCCGCGATTTTCCCACGTTGGTCGGAGCAATGAGAATCCTTTCGGCGCGGGCACCCGGAATCCGTTGCGATGTCGTCGCCAATGACACGAACCGGCGGCTCTTCGACGGGTTGAACAATGTTCAGTTTCATTCGGGGGTGACGGACCAAAGGCTGCTTGAATTGTACCAGGGGGCGTCTGCCGCGGTCCTGTCGCTGGCCGGGGCAGCGGCGAACAACGCCCTCCTGGAGGCGATGGCCTGCGGACTTCCGATCATTGCCACGGACCTTCCGGCGATTCGCGAATATACCACCTCAAAAGGAACCCGCTACGTTCCGCTGTCAGACCCCATTCTGCTCGCAGAGTCGATAATTGATGCGCTGTCCAAAGATCGTGAGACCAGGGCCCGCATGGGGAAAGAAAACAGATCGCACGCGATGAGATACGCATGGCCGGAGATTGCGCAGCAGACGATGCGGGTGTACAACAGTCTTAATTGATCGTGATCATTTCTGTCAGCGGCGCTCCCGGCAAATGAAGAATGTCCTTTCGATCAATACTGCTAATTCCGGCGGGGGCGCGGAAAAAGTCGCCTACTCTCTCTCGAAAGAACTCCACCTTCGGGGATTTCACTCAACAATGCTTGCCCGGAGAATTGATTACACAGCCGATCCCCTCGCCGCGGAAATCGTCGTGCCTATTCCCGGGAGCGACTTCCTCTTTTCCGCCGGAAATTTTCTCGACGAGATTTTCTCGACGCATTCTCTCTTCTATATTCCTACCTGGCGAGTCCCCATGATGAGAGTAGCCCGGCGAGCGGATATCATTCACATGCATAACATGCATGGATATTATTTCAACCTTTTCACAATCCCCTGGCTGATGCGGTCAAAGCCGGTAGTCTGGACGTTTCACGACATGTGGCCCTTCACGGGGAAATGCGTCTGGTCGTTCGACTGCGACCGGTTCAGCAAGAGATGCGGCGATTGTCCTCAGCTCAGCTATTATCCTCCGGTGAAAAGCGACCGGAGCCGGTTTCTCCTCATGCTGAAGAAACGTCTCTACGGCAGCGGGTCATTCGTCATTGTCACCCCGTCGGCATGGCTGCAGAAACAGGTCAGTCAATCCATCTTGCGAAGTATTCCGACATACGTGGTGCCGAGCCCTATCGATACGAGGATTTTTTTCCCGGAGGATAAAGCTCTGGCCCGGCAATCGATCGGGATACCGCCCGAAAAGAAAGTGGTCCTTTTTGTCGCGAGCTGGATCAATACGATCCCGCATAAAGGGGCTGAGACGTTCAAGGAAATCCTCGCTGACCTTTACGCGAAACGGGATGACATGTTCACTCTGGTCGTCGGCCACCTGCAGGGTAAGTCCGTTCTGGGGGAAAAGTATGCGGGAAAGGAAACGGGCTGGGTAGAAGATCCGAGTGTGCTCCGATCGTGCTATGCCGCCGCCGACGTCTTCGTCTCTCCCACCATGGCCGAAAACAGTTCATGCACGATTATGGAGGCCATGGCAAGCGGGACTGCAACCGTCGCGTACGATACCGGCGGAATACCAGAACAGATTCTGCACCGCCAGACCGGATTGCTGATTCCCCGCGGGGACAAGCGCGCTCTTCTCGACGGGATCATGGCGATTCTCGATAATCCTCAGGCGGGCATGGGTTACGGCAGAGCTGCCGCGAGGCGCGCCGCGGACAACTTCGCGATGGATATTTTCGTGAAGAAATATCTCGCTGTCTACGAGGAGGCGATTAAACTAAAACGACAGAAACGGCATGAACAGGCTCCCGTTCAAGAATTCGTTTGATTATATCCGGTCGGCGACCTTTTTCGACGCGCTGAGTCCATCGTCGAAGAACGCGATTCTCGATCTCATTCTCGAGGACGATTTTATGGGCGCCACTGATCCCGGGACTCTCGGCTTTCTGTACGCGCTGATTGCCGGCAACAGGTACTCGACCCTGCTTCAGCTCGGAACGTGGATGGGCTTCTCGACGATCGTCCTCGGGGATGCCCTTCGCAGGTCCGTCGCAATCCATCACCGGGACATTGTCTTCGATAGCGTCGAGCGTGACCCCAGGATCCATGATCGGGCCAGGATGTTCATCAAGCGGGCCGGGCTCGGCGATATGGTCCGCTGCGTCGACGGGTCGAGCACCGACACGCAGGTTCTGAAGAACTTGCACGCCGAGTACGATTTTATCTACGTGGATGCGTCTCACGCCGCCGGTGAGACGAAACGCGAAATCGAGATCTACTATCCCATGCTGAAAAAAGGGGGCGCGATCGTGTTCCACGACAGCTCCCTGTACGCAGCCCGGTGGGATCCGACGAACTCCGGGGGAGTGAGAAAAGCGATCGATGATTGGCTCGCCTCTCCCGGGCGACCGGATCAACATCTTTTTTTTGAACAACCTTTCTGGGCAAGCGAATGCGGGCTCTTCATTGCCCGCAGGGCAGGAAGCTAGCCGAACTCTGACATTCCATTCCTCACGGGGCGCGCATGAACATAATACTCTTTTTCATCCTCTTCATCGGACTCTTTGAATCGTTCAACCGGATGGCCGCACGAATGCTGGACGCTCCAGGCATCGAAAGGATCCTTGCGTCTTTCACCATTTTCTGGGCGTGGGTCGTTCTGGTCGCCTGGGGACTCTCGCTTCCGCATCTTCTCACCCCGGTTGCCTTCGGCATGGTGAGCATCCTGACGATCGGGATAGGATTTGTCTTCTTTCCCAAGCCGGAAGTATTGTTTCTTGAGCAGATCCGGGATCTCTTGAGGCGGGCAGTCGACTCAGCACGCGGCAATTACCTGAATCTCTTGCTACTCTTAGTTCTCGCGCTCTGGATCGGGAATGCCCTTTTTAGAGTTCTCCTCCTTCCCCCCGCCAACTGGGATGCTCTGACGTATCACCTCCCCATGGTTGCGAACTGGCTCCAGCACGGTTATGTGGGATTCTACGAATCCACCAGCATCCGCCAGGTCGTTTTTCCCGTCAATGCGGAAATACTTCAAATGTTCCACGTCATCTTTCTGGGCAAGGATGACCTCGTTCGGCTCGTGCAGTTCGAGGCTTTTATCGTATCCCTTCTGGGGGTGTATTACCTCTCACGGTCGGTGGGAATGACGGTGACGGGCTCGCTGGGAGCCGCGCTTTTCTTTCTCACGCTGCCCCTTGGCCTTTTGCAAACCTATTCCTCCCAAAACGACATTTCGGTGGTCGCAGGCTTTGTCATCTCGCTCGTCTGGCTCGCTGCTTACCTGACAACACGTCGTAAAACGGCTCTCGTGCTTCTCGCTCTCTCCCTCGGTCTCCTTCTAGGGGTGAAACTGCACATGCTTTTCCTTGTCTCCGTTTTTGCGCTGATCATGATCGCCATTTTCTTGATTCAGCCCGGGCGCTCATGGCGTGACGCAGTTCTTTTCTTCGCGGCGTTTGCTCTCTCCGCCGCCCTGCTCGGATTTGATGTGTATTTCAATAACCTCAGGGTGTTCGGCGAAATCATGCCCCGCCTCGGAGCTTTAGATACGCGCGAGACAGGTGCGGCGATCATCGCCGAGAATCTCGGTTTCTTTGCAAATTGGTGGTTCGTTACTGCGTGGGACCTCGCCTCTACCACTACCTGGAACCATGACAGCGGCCACTTCGGCCCTCTCTTCGGTTATCTTGTCATACCCCTCACGTTCGTGGGCATGGTCATCCTCGGGCGGCGGCTGATTAAACGCGAAGGGGTCTTCGCCACCAATGCCTTGTTGATCGCCGCAATATTGCTTGTCCTGGGGACGGCCCTCGGGTTCTGGTATACTCATCACCCTCGTCCGTACGATTTGCGTTATTTGCTCTCCTTCCCCGTCGTGCTGAGCGTCGTTTCGGTCTGGACTCTCAGCGTCATCAATGTAAAACTCGAAAAACTTTTTGCCGGCCTCATCCTCATTGCAGCAGTCCCTACGACAGTCCTCGCGGCGATGAATGATAATATTCCGAACATCAAAGATGTTTTCAACCTTCAGCCCTGGGAACGGGTCGTCACCCATGTCCAGACGAGCGGTCAAAACGCGGAATTCTTCGGAAAATTTGACGAGCTTGCCCGCGAAGGCGAATCGATAATCTTCTGCGGGGCCGAAGATGACTGGTCCTACACTCTCTTCGGCGAGGATTTTTCACGGCATGTTTTCTATGCCACATCCTTCAATAGCTTCATCAACTCGCTGAGCAGGTACAACATCAACTGGGTCGTCGTGCGCGATCTTCCAGACTACCAGGATATCATCGATTTCGTCCGGGGCCAGCCTTCGCGGTTTGAATTCATGAAATCCACGCGCGACTCAACGGGCGATTACTTTTATCGGGACATCCTGCTTTACCGCCTGCAGCCGGAATTCTGGCATCCTACATGGTATTCGGGACTTTACAATGACAAGGTGAGCGGAGGCGATTTTGTCCTCGGCTCGGCGGTCGCGGGAAAGTTCATCTTCCGGTGTCTTGTGGATCCCATCTACAAGGGTGAACTTGCCCTGACCGCGACCTCCACCGGGGAATCGCCGAAGGTGTTCCCTCTCCATGAGTCCGGCCCACATTCCCTCGAGTTCATTCTGCCGGTTCCCGGCGAAGTTGCCTGTCACCTCAACCGGAGTTACGTTCCGCAAGAACTGGGAATTAATCCGGACAAACGCAGACTGGGGGTCGTCGTTCAGAGCGTTGAGTTCTATTATGACCGCAAACCGAGTTCTCTTGTGACGGTTCAGGTCTATCCGTGATCCTGCCCGACCCCCCCTTGCAGTCCCCGATCGCGCCCCTTTGGAGTTCGACAGATTTTTGATATATTTTATCTGATCTCTCGGGGGTTCAGGCCTATTCCGATCCGGCGGCCCGGCGGATGAGGGCTGAGGGGATACATTCCATGCCAAGATTGCCACTTTGTCAAGAATGGTGAAACCAACTCCGCGTGAATCAGCCCGAAAGCGAGCGGATCGCTCGAAACGAAAAAGCAGAAATATCCCCCGACCTTAACGGTTCCCTGGGCCTTTCCGTCGTCCTTCCCGTGTATCAGGAATCCGGCCAGATACAGGCGACCATCACCCGCCTCGTCGGCGTCCTCCGGCAGATCGGGGTAAGTTTTGAGGTTATCCCGGTCGATGACGGCTCAAACGATGGGACGCACGCCGCATTGCAGGAACTGGGGAAGACTTTTTCCCCGTACGTCCGCGTCGTCACCCACCCCTATAACAAGGGAAATGGAGCCGCCGTCCGAACAGGCATACGAGCGGCCCGCGGCAACCTTATCGCATGCATGGATGCGGACGGCCAGCACGACCCCGAAGATCTGCGCGAGATGCTGCCTCTCATGTCAGACTATGATATCGTCGTCGGGGCCAGAAGGGACAATTATGCCGGGAGCTGGTTCCGGAAATTTGCAAACCGCTTTTATAACGGCCTCGCCTCCTGGCTGGCAGATTTTCGGATCGAAGATCTGACGTCCGGATACCGGATATTCCGCGCGTCGATCGTCAAAAAATATGCCGGCCTGTTCCCCGCGCGTTTCTCGTACCCGACGACCAGCACCCTCGTTTTTCTCAAAGGCGGGTACAATCTCAAATATGTTCCGATCAATGCGCAGCGGCGCCAGGGAGGATCCAGCAAAATCAGCATCATGAGCGACGGCTGGAAATTCGTCGTCATCATATTCAAGATCATCGTCCTCTTTGAGCCATTGCGGTTGTTTCTGCCCCTCGCGATCTGTTCGTTTTTTCTTGCAATAGTCTCGACGATCTATACAAGCCTGTCGATTCAAAGCCTCCACATCCCCAACTCCAGCGTCATTCTGTTCGTTCTCGGAGTAGTCATCCTCCTGCTCGGCTTTCTTTCCGAACAGATCACGGCTACCCAGATTTCCTTGAGGGACGAGGCGGATTGATTCAGAAAGGCGTGATGAGCCGCGCTCCGTCGCTTCGAGAACCTGCCCGGCCGGGTACGATAGATCGCCCCGGCCCTTCGGCTCCGGAAGCAAGAAGGGGGCTCGGCGACAGACCTGCACAAACGTGAAAGAATTGTGACGCCCCGATTTAACGAAGAAACCGCCACGGCGGACGAATTGTGGGAGTGGTGCCTGAAGGAGTATGAGAGCGAGAATCCCGTCGCGCGATTCCTCTTCAATAACTTTTACTCGCGCATCGAACGGGTCGTCTCTCTGCTTGACAAAGATGACCGCATCCTGGAAGTGGGTTGCGGGGCGGGGGTGTCATCCCGACGAATCAATGCCATGCTCGGGGGCCAGAGGTTCGAAGTCTCCGATGTCGACTCCCGCTACGTCTCAAAGCTGAGGACAACGGATTTTCCTCTTCCCGTGCGGCAGGAATCTGTCCTCGCCCTCGACCGACCGGATAAGGAGTTCGATTGCATTTTCATGCTTGAGGTCATGGAACATGTGCCCGACTATGAGAAAGCCCTCTCGGAGCTCTTCCGAGTCTCGCGCAAGCATGTTGTCATCTCTGTCCCCAACGAGCCGCTCTGGCGCATGCTGAATGTCCTCCGTGCCAGGTATGTCAAAGACTTCGGCAATACCCCCGGTCATCTTAATCACTGGTCGCCTCGCAGTTTTCGCAAACTTGTCTCACACTACGGCGATATCGTGAGGATGTATACGCCCCTTCCCTGGATCATCGTGCTCGCACGCGTCAAACCTCACGCCTAGAAATCGTATGTGCGGAATATTTGGAGTCAGCGTCGGACAAGGATCAGGCTTCACGTCGCGGGTCGCCGTTTCCACGATCACTGAACTGTTCCGGCTTTCGGAATCACGGGGAAAAGAGGCCGCCGGCGTGGCCGTCCGGAGCGGGGATGTGATCGAGGTGTATAAGGATGCCGTGTCGGCGACGTCGCTTCTCCAGAGCAAGCCGTACAGGGCTCTGATTGAGAAAACATTCGGAGGAAAAGGCGGCGGCCTGCTTAGCGAGCCCACAACCGTCATCGGACATTCGCGGCTGGTGACGAATGGATCGATGGAGATCCACGATAATAATCAGCCCGTCATCACGGGCGGCGCGATCGGGATACATAACGGGATAATCGTCAACGATGACGCCCTCTGGCAGAGCGTGCCGGGCCTCCGGCGTTCGTTCCAGGTCGATACGGAAGTCCTTCTGAGTCTCATACGTAAATTCTACGGCGAGACGGGCGACCTCGTCATCGCCGTCCGGTCAGCGTACCGTCTCATCCGGGGGACAGCGTCCATCGCCGTGCTGTTCAACGATCTGAACGCGCTGCTCCTTGCCACGAATAACGGGTCTCTCTATACATGTTCGAGCGAGAGGGGAGGGGCTCACATTTTTGCGTCGGAGGAATATATCCTCCGGACGCTCACAAGCCGCCGGTACCTGCGCCAAGCAATCGGTCACCCCGAGATTCTTCACCTTAAGTCCGGGTTTGGATGCGTCATCGATACCCTTGACGCACGGGCCGAAGTGTTCTCCCTGACCGAGACCCGGCAGACGTCTACGATGCCGCTGAAGAACGGCCATGTCCGGAGAATTGTGGATGTCACCCCCGAGATATCCCGGGCGACCGCGCCCGAAGAGCGATCAGGCGTCCCCACAATCCTGCCCGAGTCTATGAGTCGCAGGTACGCCATCGACACACGTCCCATAGATACGCTACGCCGATGTGCCCGCTGCATCCTCCCCGAGACGATGCCGTTCATCGATTTCGATTCCGAGGGTGTATGCAACTACTGCCGGAACCACGTGAGCATGGATCCCCTGGGCGACGGCTCGCTCCGGAAAACTGTCGAACCCCTTCGGGGCAAAGCGGGCAGGGCGGACTGCCTGGTCACCCTGAGCGGCGGAAGGGACAGCACCTACTCTCTTCACTATGTAAAAACTGTGCTCGGGATGAATCCAATAGCCTACACGTACGACTGGGGCATGGTCACCGATCTGGCACGGCGGAATCAATCACGTATATGCGGCAAGCTGGGCATCGAGCATATTCTTGTTTCCGCCGATATCAGGAAAAAGCGGGCCTTCATCCGTCGCAATGTCGAGGCCTGGCTGAGACGCCCCGATCTCGGCATGATACCTCTCTTCATGGCGGGCGATAAACAATATTTTTACTATGCAAACCGATTGAGACATCAGACCGGCGTCAGCATGATTATTTATGGGGACAACCTCCTCGAGACGACGCGATTCAAGTCCGGATTTGGGGGAGTGAGGCCTTCCTTCGGTCTGGAGCGAACCTATTCCCTCCGTCTTGTCGACAAGGCGAAGCTCGCGGCGCACTACGGTAAACAATACCTCCTGAATCCCTCCTATATGAATGCCTCGGTCTTCGATACGCTCGGGGCGTTCGCCAGCTACTATATGATAAAGCACAATTTTGTCAATCTGTACCGTTATATCAGGTGGAGCGAAGAAGAAATCAATTCCACCCTGGTGAAGGACTATGATTGGGAGTTAGCCAGGGACACCCGAACAACCTGGAGGATCGGCGACGGGACGGCGCCATTTTATAACTACATATACCTCTGCGTGGCCGGGTTTACAGAAAACGATACCTTCCGGAGCAATCAGATTCGCGAGGGGATGATTTCCCGCTCCCGGGCGCTGGAACTCGCTCGCGAGGACAATCTGCCACGATTTGAATCGATTAAGTGGTACTGTGATACGATCGGCATCGATGCGGGCCGGGCTCTCGAGCGCATCAGGTCAATCCCGAAGCTGTATCAGCATGCCTAGGAGTCTCGATCGCGGCGCCGCGCATTTTCACGTGATCCTTATGGGTCCTCCCGATTCCTGCGTCGCCGGCTTCAGATTCGCGGCCGAGGGGGAGGGGCGAAAGCCTGCGGGTCCGCACAGAGGGGTGAATCGCTCCTCATGACTTTCTTTTTCGGACTCTCGCTTGTCCTCGTGTCCTCACTCTGCCTGACCTCACTAAGCGGTCTGAAGCGCAGGCCTGCATACGTGCTGGGATTGTACCTCCTTTCGTTTGCAAACATCGTCCTCGCAACCGAGGTTGCAGGCTCAATCGGTGCGATGAACAGCAGGACATTTATCCTGGGCTTCCACTTTCTTGCGGCCGTCGCGGCGGCCTTCATTTGGAACCTTCGCGGCCGTCCCCCGCTGCTGGGTCCTTTCGCCGGAACGGGACTGAGCCTGGAGCCGAGGACGCTCCTTCACTCCATCCGCTCCGCTCCCGGAAACTGGATACTCGGATGTGGCATCGGAGTCACTTACCTCATCGAAGCGGGAATCATTGCCAACGTGCCTCCGAACACGTTCGACAGTATGACGTGCCACCTCTCCCGCGTCGGGTACTGGCTCCAGCATGGCTCTCTCGAGCCGTGGCCATCCGCGAACATTCTTCAGATCATCTATCCGATCAATGCTCAGACACAGATCTACTGGACCGTCCTCCTCTGGGGAACCGATCAGCTGGTCGGATTCGCGCAATGGATCGCCACTCCTGCCTCGATGGTTGCTATTTACGGCATTGCCCGGATACTCGGCTACGGGCGCAGGCAGGCACTTTTTGGTTCTCTCATCTGGGCAACGCTTCCTGAGATTTTACTCCAGTCGACGAGTACACAGAATGATCTGATCGCTGCAGCGCTCTTCACAAGCGGCATATATTTCTTTTATCTAGGGATAACGTCGGATCAAAAAGGCCCACTGCTCTACTCGGGTCTGGCCCTGGGCCTCGCGCTCGGCACCAAGCAGACGGTCTTCTTCATGTTCCCGGGCCTTTTTCTTGCAGTGCTTTTCTTGTGGATATGGAAAGGGAAGAGCGTGAGCAGTCCTTTAGCGGTCTGGGTCCTGTCCACGTGCATTGCGTTCGCCCTGGTCGGCTGTTACATGTACGCGCTAAATTTCCTGAGGCTTGGGAATCCCTTCGGACCGAGCGCGCTGGTGAGTCAATATGGCGGGGAGACCAGAATATCCCGTTTTGAGTACCTGTCGATTAATTCCGCCCGATACCTCTACCAGGCATGCGATCTCACCGGATTGCCCTACGTCATCACCACCCCTCTTGCGAAGCTCAAGGCAGCAGCCGGCACCGCGATCTTCTCCGCCCTCAATGTCCCGGTGAGCAGCGGATCGACCACGCTGAGCACCGTGAAATTTGTGCTCTCGAACGAAGTCGTCCCGCACGAAGATACATCATGGTTTGGACCGCTCGGCATTCTGCTGCTCCTCCCGGCCAGCCTCTATCAGTTTGGCGCCGGTTTTCTAAGAAAAGACCCCCTCAAGCTCGGTCTCACGCTGATGTCGCTCAGCCTGCTGGTCTTCGTTGCATCCTACAGGGGCGGCTGGACTCCGTATCAGGGGCGCTACTTCGTCCTCGCCGCCACGCTCTGCGCGCCCTTTCTTTCAGCATTCGCGCGGGACGGCTCAGGCCAAAAGTTTCTCCGGCTGATTGCGATCGGGATTGCGCTCAGCACCCTTGCGTGGACGACGGGGTTCAACTACCTGAAACCATTGATCGGATCGCGCACCATCTGGGGAGCAGACAGAACCGTCAGGCAGGGCCTCAGTAACTGGAGGATTCCCGATGTGCTTCGCATGGTCGATCAACTCGTTCCCCGTCATGCCACTCTTGGGACAATCATGGGCTCCGATGACTGGGACTATCCGCTCTTTGGCGAGCACTTCACCCGGAAATTGATTCCAATTTCCCCCGGTTCCCTGGTCGGCGATCTGCAGTGGATCCGCGGGAACAACATACAGTATGTGCTCGTGAATACGAAGGAACTGAAATCCTTCCAGATCCCTTCCTGGCTCTATTCTGCCGGACGTGTGAGCGGCTGGGTGGTCTACTACCTCGGGCCCTCTCAATTCTCCAGGTGGGACGCACAACTGAGGATGAATCTCCTCAATTTCAACCGGGTTCTGGCCGTGAGGATCGATAATTCCCTCGCTGGCCGGGTCGGCGCTACCGATATCGAACCCCCCGAGGGGGGCGAGGAGCGGGGCCGATCGTATGTCTCGTTAGGCTCCGGGACCAGCCACGGTCTCAAGGGAACTCTCATGTCGTCGGATTCGCTGTACGTTCAGATCACATTCGATGTGATGCCGGGTCCTGCGTGGGAGAATAAAACCCGATCGATTCAGTTCGTCTTTGAGAACCAATCCGGGGTGAGGTCTGAACTGCGCCAGACAGGGATGCCCGGAATCCTCGTCTTTGACGAACTTCTCGCTCCCGGAGCGAACCACTTCAGGCTCGAAGTGCTCGATGAAACACCGCCGGCAAAGGGTATGGCGGCGGAGAAACTGCCTGCCATGCTGAGCGTGCACCAGCTGAGCGTGAGACCGACCCGGCCCGATAAGGAACAGGGATCAGTCACCGGGATCTGACCCGGGCGCGACCCCAAACGGAGTTCACGAGAGCCGGAATATCTTCCCGGACGCAACCGACATACAGAAGGAAAACGATGGCAACTATCGCTGAAAAAATTCGAAGAAAAACGGTGAAAGTCGGGATCATAGGGCTCGGCTATGTCGGCCTCCCCCTAGCCCTCGAGTTTGCCCGCAAGGGTGTGAGATCCCTCGGATTTGACATCGACGAACGGAAGATCGCTTCGCTCCGCAGGGGAAAAACGTATCTGAAGCACATTCCCGACTCCAAAGTCCGGTCCACAAGAGCCGCCGGGTTCTTCTCGGCTACGACGGATTTTTCCCGCTTACGCGAGGTGGATGCCGTCATCATCTGTGTTCCGACTCCGCTTGATGACCACCGGCAACCTGACCTGCGATATGTGGTGGAGACGACCAAGACGGTCGCCCGGTTCCTTAAGCGCGGTCAGCTGGTGTGCCTGGAATCGACAACGTATCCGGGGACGACCGAGGAGATTCTGTTGCCGCTCCTTTCACGCGCACCTGAATTCCAGCCCGGGAAAAGACGCCGAAAATCAAAGCCAAAGCCACCTTACAGGGTGGGGAAAGATTTCTATCTCGCGTTCTCTCCCGAAAGGGAAGATCCGAATAACAAGCACTACTCGACGACCACCATTCCCAAGGTGGTAGGCGGGGTCACCCGCCGGTGCCTTTCCATTGCCCGCGCGCTCTATGATATCGTCGTCGTGAAGACTGTGCCGGTGAGTTCAACCCGGGTGGCGGAGGCGACGAAGTTGCTCGAGAATATTTACCGCTCGGTCAATATTGCGATGGTCAACGAGCTCAAGATGGTGTTCGACAAAATGGGCTTCGACATCTGGGAGGTGATTGCGGCGGCCTCAACGAAACCGTTCGGATTCCAACCGTTTTTCCCTGGACCCGGGCTTGGCGGACATTGTATCCCCATCGATCCGTTTTATCTGACATGGAAGGCGCGTGAATATGATGTCCCCACAAAATTCATCGAGTTGGCAGGGGAGGTGAACTCCCTCATGCCGTACTATGTCGTAGAAAAAGCCGCGGATGCGCTGAGCACAAGGAACAAACCCCTCAATAAGGCCAGAGTGCTGATTCTTGGGGCCGCCTACAAGAAGGATGTGGACGATATGAGGGAATCGCCCACGCTGAAACTGATTGAAATTCTCACCGGGAGAGGAGCCCGGGTCGACTATAACGATCCCCACGTGCCCCGCTTACCCCGGACGCGACGATATCATTACGATATGAAATCCGTCCCGCTTACGGAATCGAGTCTCCGGCGTTACGACCTGGTCATCCTCAGCACAGATCACTCATCCTATGACTACGGATTCATCTCGAAACATTCGGGCCTCATCGTCGATACACGAAATGCGTTCGGGAAAAATGGGATATCAAACCGCAGGATTTGGAGAGCCTGAAAACCCCCACAGTCGCCCGGACCCTTTGATAAGCTTGCCTTGGGGCGACATAGAACCATTCCTCCGGGGGTTGTGAAAAGTATGGATTTTCAATATAATCCGATGGGGCGGAGCGGCATTCCCGGCCCCCTACATTAACGGAGCGGAGCACATGAAGCTCATCATCCAGATCCCGTGCTATAACGAAGAGAAAACCCTGCCGGCAACGTTGGAGGACCTGCCGCGTTCGCTGGCTGGAATCGACGAGATTGAGATCCTCGTCATCGACGACGGAAGCAGAGACTCAACTTCCGAGGTGGCCAGCAAACTGGGAATTCATCACATCGTCCGGCTCACATCGAATCAGGGACTGGCTAATGCTTTTGCCGTAGGACTGAACAAGTGTCTCGAGCTCGGCGCAGATATCATCGTGAACACCGACGCGGATAACCAGTACCGCGGTGCCGATATCGCCGATCTGGTCGAGCCAATCCTCCTGAAGAAAGCCGACATCGTCGTCGGGTCGAGGGATATCAAGAGCATCGATCATTTCTCGCCGGTGAAGAAACTCCTTCAGGGCATCGGGAGTTCGTTGATGCGAAAGGTATCTAAAACCACTCTTCCAGACGTGACGAGCGGCTTCCGTGCCTACAACCGGGCCTCGGCGATGCGCATCAATGTTTTTTCCGACTTCACATATACTCTCGAGACCATTATTCAGACCGGGATGACGGGTCTGACGATCGCGCACGTGCCGGTCCGGACCAACCCCAAGATGAGGGAATCGCGGCTCTTCAGCTCCACCCTGGAATACATCTTCCGCTCCCTTGTGACGATACTGCGCATCTATACGATGTACAGACCCTTGAGGGTGTTTACCATCCTGGGAGGGACGCTGTTCGGAGCCGGACTCATTCTCGATATCCGATTCCTGTATCTCTATTTTGCCTTGAAACACGAACCGACGGGTCATATTCAATCGCTCGTCGTCGCGGGCGTTTGCATGGTGATCGGCTTTCAGATATTCATGCTCGGCGTGCTCGCAGATCTCACGGCAAAAAACAGAAGGATTCTCGAGGAAACCCTCCTGAGAGCGAAAAGGGCGGAGTACGGCAAAGAGGGGGTACGTGGCGAAGACTAGCCCTCTGGGCCAGGTGGGTGGCGGAAAGCTTTCACCCTTCCTCGAACAACAGCGCATCAATAAAATCATCAAGCACGTTCCGCCCCTCACCCGGATTCTCGACGTCGGCTGCGGGCGGGCGAGGCTCCTCGATTATCTTCTCCCCCCCGGGTCTTATGACGGGATAGATCTTCTCGGGGACGTCATATCGGAGAATCTCATCCGTTTTCCCCAGCATCATTTCTACCAGGCCGACATCGAGCGGGACGCATTCCCCGTCTCCGGCAGCTTCGACGTCATAACGATGCTTGCCATCATCGAGCATCTCAAGGATCCGGCCGGAACTTTCCGGAAGATCGCCCCGCTGCTTTCCGAAAACGGAATCCTCCTCCTCACAACTCCCCATCCCATTTCTGAGTGGCCCCACCGCATCGGGGCAAGCCTCGGGCTCTTCAGCCTCGACGCCGCCCGTGAACATAATTTGTTTTTCGATCGGCGCGCCCTCCGGGATCTGGCCTCGTCGGCGAAACTCGTGATGGTCGAGTATGAACGATTTCAATGCGGATTGAATCAGATGGCGATCTTCACGCACGCCCCTTGAAACGCACCGAAGAGATGCAATCAGTTATCTCGGGAAATGTCTATGATAAATATGGGTCGAGCAACCCCATCGTGCGCGCGATGATGGCCCGTTTCTTTCTCTCGATGGAAGCCCTCCTTTCACCCTTGAGCGTCAAGAGCATCCTGGAGATCGGATGCGGGGAGGGGGAAATCGGTTCGCGCCTGACGGGGCTCTTTCCGGGCGCCGCGTACCAGGGGTATGATGTCGCCCCGGATATTATTGAGGAAGCCAGACGGCGATTTTCCCACCTCTCGTTCGACGCCCTCTCCGTCTATGATCTCCCCCGGCTTAAAGCGTCCGCCGATCTGATCGTTGCCTCAGAGGTGCTCGAGCACCTTGAGGATCCCGACCTCGCAATGCGGTCTCTCCTGGGGGTGCATTTTCGATACCTCCTCGTCTCGGTCCCCCGTGAACCTGTCTGGCGGGTGCTTAATGTGATGAGGGGGAAGTACCTCTCGCGCCTTGGAAACACGCCGGGACATGTCAACCACTGGTCAAAGAAATCATTCTGCGGTTTCCTGGGGGGATTTGTCCCGGAGCTTGAGATTGAGTCTGTCGAGAGCCCTTTTCCCTGGACCATGGCGTTGCTTCGGAGAAACCCCATCTCTCGATTTCTCCCGGAAGTGTGAAAAAGATCGCCCCGATTGCGGGAGGCCTCCTGGCGGTACTGTCGATCGCCTTCCTCGTCCGGAATTTCAGGCGATCCCTGGGGTCCCTTCCGCCAATAAACTGGTCCCCGGGGAGCCTTTTTGCCGCGGGGGCAGGCGTCGGCATTCTTCTGATATGCTTTTTTCTCCTCGCAGCTGGCTGGCGGATCCTGCTTGGCGGAGGCAAGATTAAAATATCTGTCCTCCAGGCAGTCGAGATCATGGGTCGGGCCCAAATCGCGAAATATCTGCCGGGAAATTTTTTTCACTACGTCGGAAGAACGGCGCTCGGGATGTCGAAATCCCTTCCGCCGGAAACTGTGCTCCTCACCATGGGAGTTGAAACGCTTGCCATCATCTCCACCTCTCTCATGATCATCGTTATGGGATTCCTGATCGGCGCAGGACCGAGAGAAATCGATTTCGGGGTTTTTCCACCCACGCACCATGCCGGGCTCTGGATCGGCGGCTTTGCTCTTGCATGTGCCCTTGTTATCGTTGCGTCACCCAGAGCGCGGGAGTGGGCAAGAACTCGCGCCCCCTATCTTCATCCTCGCATTGTCCTTCCGGCGATGCTCGCCTATTCCCTGCTCCTGTTTCTGAACGGACCTGTCATCGCCCTCATTGCAAGGGAAATCTGGAACATCTACCCGCCTGTGTCGTGGTATGATTTCTCCTTCGGTTACACGACGGCCTGGCTCGCGGGCTTCCTTGTCCCGGGCGCCCCGGCGGGAATCGGGATCCGGGAGGCGGTCTTCGTCTCTTTTTTCAGTACCCCGCTCGGCGAAGGGCCCGCCATCGGCGTCGCTCTGACGCTTCGCGTTCTTTCGCTCGTTGCCGATGTCATCACCTTTGTCGTGGCATCGTTCCTGAAGGAGTCAGAAGGGTCTCCCCGAATCTGAATCTGTTTCCGCCGGTTGCACTGGCATTTGACCACAAGTTTTTCGTATTTTGCTGGGTATTTGACCATAATCGACTCACCGTGAGCTCATGAAAGGTATTATACTCGCAGGCGGCAGCGGCACACGTCTCTATCCCCTTACGCTCGCCGTGTGCAAACAGCTTCTTCCCGTCTACGACAAGCCGATGATCTATTATCCCCTGTCCGTACTCATGCTGGCCGGCATCAGGGATATTCTGATCATCTCGACACCGCGCGATCTTCCGAAGCTGACCGAGATCTTTGGCTCCGGATCTCAGCTCGGACTCAATTTTTCCTACAAGGAACAACAAAACCCGAACGGGCTCGCGGAATCGTTCCTGCTGGGAGAAAAGTTTGTCGGGAAGGACGACGTCTGCCTCGTCCTGGGAGACAATATTTTCTACGGGCACGGCCTCACCGAGACTCTCGGCCGAGCGGTATCCGAGGTGACACGGAGGCGCGGCGCCACCGTGTTCGGGTATTATGTCAAAGACCCCGAACGATACGGCATCGTCGAATTTGACGGGTCCGGGAGGGTCCTGTCGATCGAGGAAAAACCGAATCAACCGAAGTCGAACTTCGCGGTGACCGGTCTCTATTTCTATGACAACACTGTAGTAGATATAGCCAAGGGCCTGACGCCGTCGGCGAGAGGGGAGCTTGAGATCACCGATGTCAACAGAGCGTATCTGAAGAAGAGCGCGCTCCGGGTCGAGCTTCTCGGTAGGGGATACGCATGGCTCGATACGGGGACCGATGAGAGCCTTCTCGATGCGGGCACATTCATTGCCACAATGGAGAAAAGACAGGGGCTGAAAATTGCATGCATCGAGGAGATCGCCTATGCAAGCGGTTTCATCGGAAAAGATCAGCTGAGGAAGCTTGCCGAGCCCATGAGGAAGAACAGCTACGGTCAGTATCTTCTCAAATTGCTGGACGAGAGGGGAGCTGCGCGTGCCCTTTAAGGCAACCGGGGTGGATATCGAATCCGTTCTTGTGATTGAGCCGGCCGTGTTCCGGGACGGGAGAGGGGCTTTTTCCGAAACATACCGCTATTCCGAATTCACGCGACTCGGGATCGATGACAGATTTCTGCAGGATAATCATTCACAGTCTTCGAAAAACGTGGTTCGCGGCCTCCACTATCAGATCGCTCCCAAGGCGCAGGCCAAGCTGATCCGCTGCTGCCGGGGTAAAATTTTTGATGTGTGCGTCGATATCCGCAAAGGATCACCGACATTCGGACGCTGGTTCGGCCTCGAGCTGACGGAAGAGAATTTTCGCATGCTCTATATTCCGCGTGGATTTGCGCATGGTTTCGCGTCGCTCTCCGAAGGGGCCGAGATCATCTACAAGTGCTCCGAGGAGTATTCGCGCGACCACGACCGGGGGATTCTCTGGAACGACCCGGCGATAGGCATCCGGTGGCCCGTCCAGAATCCAATCCTTTCGGAGAAGGACATGAAAAATCCCCCGCTCAAGGACGCGGACAACGCATTTGTCTATTGAAACCGGGAAATGACCCTGCGGATATTGACGAGAAATCCTTATATTGAGCCAACCGAAATACTAGCCAGATGAAAAAAGCACTCGTCACAGGAATCACCGGACAGGACGGCTCCTATCTCGCCGAGCTCCTCCTTTCGAAGGGATATGAGGTTCATGGGGTGATACGCCGCGCCAGCACCTTCAATACGAGCCGGATCGATCATCTCTACGCAGATCCGCACATCAATGGAGTGAATTTCTTCCTCCATTACGGCGACATCAGCGACTCCACGAATCTCATCAAGCTTCTGTACCGTCTTCAGCCGGATGAGGTGTACCATCTCGCCGCGCAGAGCCACGTCCGGGTAAGCTTCGACGTTCCGGAATACACGGGCGATGTCACCGCGATCGGGACCGTGAGGATCCTGGAAGCGATCCACGAAACGGGGATCAAGACAAGATTTTATCAGGCTTCGAGCAGCGAGATGTACGGGATGGCGAGGGAAATTCCCCAGAAGGAAACGACTCCCTTTTATCCCCGGAGTCCCTACGGCTGCTCGAAGGTGTATGCATTCTGGACCACGGTGAATTATCGCGAAAGTTATGGCATGTTCGCCTGCAACGGCATCCTGTTCAACCACGAATCGCCCCGGCGCGGCGAAACGTTCGTTACCCGCAAGATAACCCGCGGGTTGGCGCGCATCAAGGCCGGCCTGGACAAGGAGCTGTATCTGGGGAATCTCGATGCGAAGCGCGACTGGGGTTATGCCAAGGAATATGTCGAGGCGATGTGGCTCATGATGCAGCAGGCTGAAGCCGACGATTACGTCATCGCCACCGGGGAGACTCACACCGTTCGCGAGTTTCTTGAGGAAGCCTTCTCCTATGCGGGCCTCGACTGGTCAGGCCACGTCAAGATCGACCCGCGTTATTTCCGCCCCGCCGAGGTCGATGTTCTGATGGGAGATGCCACCCGGGCCAAAAAAAAGCTCGGATGGTCCCCGAAGACCACCTTTCACGAACTCGTGCGACTGATGGTCGATGCGGACGTCGAGCTCGTGAATAAGGAGTACCATCTCGCCGTCAAGGTCTGAACTCGGAGGTTGTGGAAAAAAATTCAAAAATATTCGTCGCGGGACACCGCGGGCTCGTGGGCTCCGCCTTGATCCGGAAGCTCCGCCTCGAGGGATATACGAATCTCCTCACCGCAACGCGGGAAGAACTCGATCTCCGGCGCCAGGAACCTGTCGAGGCGTTTTTCAAAAAATATAGCCCCGATTATGTCTTTCTGAGCGCAGCGAAAGTGGGGGGCATCCTTGCCAACAATACCTACAAAGCGGAATTCATCTACGATAATCTCACGATCGCAGCGAATGTCATCAACGCCGCGTTTCGCACCAAGGTCAAGAAACTCCTCAATCTCGGCTCCTCCTGCATCTATCCCAAACTCGCACCCCAGCCGATGAAGGAGGAATACCTCCTGTCCGGTCTCCTCGAGCAGACCAATGAACCGTATGCGATCGCCAAGATAGCGGCGATCAAACTGTGCCGGTATTACAACGAGCAGTACGGGACCGACTATATCTCGGCGATGCCGACGAATCTCTACGGGCCGAACGATAATTTCGACCTGGAGGTCTCACACGTCCTCGCCGCGATGATCCGGAAATTTTACCTCGCGCGCCTTCTCCGGGAGCAGGACGAAAGAGGTATCCTCGATGATCTGCAGCGCTCTGCGATCGGATTCGGACTCGACCAAACGCTTCGTCCCGGCGACATCGCATCGGCCGCCGCCGCCCTGAGGCAGCTCGGCATCACCGCTGAATCGGTTGTCCTCTGGGGCACAGGCGCGCCCTACCGGGAATTTCTGCATGTCGATGATCTCGCCGATGCGCTCCTCTATCTCATGAACAATTATAACCACCGGGAGATCGGAGAGCTGATCAATGTCGGCACCGGCCTTGACAGAACCATAGCCGACATCGCATCCACAGTTAAGTCGTTGTCAGGGTTCACGGGAAATATCGTGTACGACGGCACGAAACCCGACGGCACGCCGAGAAAACTCCTCGACGTCTCCCGGCTCTCTTCCCTGAAGTGGAAAGCTCGGATCTCCTTCGATGAAGGTTTGAAAGGATTGGTCGCCTGGTACGCCGCAGCAAGACACCACGTCCAGCATGCCGCCCCCTAAGATCTCCATCGTCACGCCCTCATTCAATCAAGCGCAATTCCTCGAAGATAATATCAGAAGCGTTCTCGACCAGGATTATCCGTCGTTCGAGCATATCGTCGTCGACGGGGAATCCTCGGACGGGACTCTTACAATCCTCCGCAGATATGGCCACCTCTTGTGGACGTCGGAAAAGGACCGCGGACAGGCGCATGCGCTCAATAAGGGCTTCCGGACGGCAACCGGCGAAATCATCGGGTGGTTGAATGCCGACGATCTGTATGCCGCCGGCGCTTTTCACACCGTATCAAAGCATTTTGCCGATCCATCGACGAGCATTATCTACGGCAAGGGGTTTGAAATCGACGGCTCGGGAAGTTTTCTGCGTGAAATTGTCCCTCGCGGAATTTCAGCAGAGGAATTCATACGCTACTGGCGGTGGAAATATGACTATGCCCAGCCCTCCTTCTTTTTTCGCCGCACGGTCTTTGAGAAGGTGGGGTTCCTGGACGAGTCTCTCCGCTTCACGCTGGATCATGAATTTTTTATCCGCCTCCTTCTCAATTATAACGCTCGGTACGTTCCCACAGTCCTCTCGTCCTACAGGCTCCACCCCGAATCGAAGACTGGGTCGACCCTGCAGAGGGCTATTCCTCCCTCGATCTGGGAGCTGCAGCGCGTCTCGATGAGATTCTGGGGCACCCCGGGGCACCTTCGTTTCTACCGGTACGTGGCATCGTTCATCGGAGCGATTTTCCTCTCCTTTTTCAAAAATATTCTCCTCATGCCGGGATCGAAAACCCGGAAAATGTTCGGGGCATCGCGGGGGAGATGAACGCCGATCTCCTCGTCATCGGCGGAGGGATCGTCGGTCTGGCGTGCGCAATGGAAGGCGCAGGCTTGAATAAGTCGACTCTTCTCATCGAGCGGCACTCCTCGTTCGGCCGGGAAACGAGCAGCAGGAACAGCGAGGTTGTTCATTCAGGAGTTTACTACCCGCCCGGTTCGCTCAAGGCTCGCCTCTGCGTGGCCGGCAACCTCACGACCTACTCCGACTGCCGAGGATTGAGTGTGTGGCACAAAAAGTGCGGTAAACTCATTGTGGCAGTGTCCGAAGGGGAGGAATCTGAGCTTGAACGCCTCCTGAACCAGGGCGTTGCCAATGGAGTCCGGGGCCTGGAGATCATAGACCGAAAAACAGCTGCCAGAATGGAGCCACACATTATCTGCCGTTCGGCTCTCTCGGTGCCCTCAACGGGCGTCATCGACTCCCACGGGCTCATGAAAGCCTATTACCACGCGGCTCACGAACGCGGGGCCGATATCATCTTCCGGCATGAAGTGCTTGCGGCGGAATTCCGGTCCGACCACTACTCCATCCGGGTGAGGGATGACCGCGGCAGGGAGGAAACAATCTCCGTCCGGTCGGTCATAAACTCTGCAGGATTGCACGCCGACCGGATCGCCCAGATATTCGGCATCGACATTGATCGCGCCGGCTACAGGCTTCACCTCAACAGGGGCCACTACTACTCGCTGTCCGCATCGAAAGGCTCGCTGATCACCCGGCTGATTTACCCTGTCCCCATGAAAAATCTCGTCGGAGCCGGAATTCATGTCACGATCGATATGGCCGGGAGGTGCAAACTGGGGCCCGACGCTGAATTTCTCAACTCCGATTTCCCCGAGTCCTCATGGTACGCCTTCGACGACAGCCGCCGCGACAGTTTCTATGCGGCCGCCCGGCGGTATTTCCCGGAGCTCCTGCCCGGCGACCTGTCGCCCGATCAGGTCGGCGTCCGTCCCAAACGGGCAGGATCCGCCGAATTTTTCAAGGACTTTGTGATCAGCGAGGAGAGCGGGAAGGGGCTCCCGCGCCTGGTGAATCTCATCGGCATCGAGTCTCCCGGCCTCACCTGCGCCCGTGAGATAGCCCGCGAAGCACTGCGAATCCTGGATCACACGTGATCAGGCATCACTCCCCTCAATCACGGACCGTGCGTATTCTCCTTTCAGGCTCCTCATTTGCCTGCATCCTCTGCGCGGCGGCCATGACCACGCTCCCCACGCTTGAGCAGATGTTGAGGGGTCTCATTCACACGGATGAGGCCGAATGGCAGAACCTGTATCGACACCTCCTCGATCATCTACCCGCCGGATTGATCATCGGCGCTGTGATTTTCCGGATACTTCTCTTCATCTATTCCCGAATGCCAAGATTGCTGGAATGGTGCTTCTCAATTCCAACGAGGTCCTTTATTTTGCTGGCGCTGCTTGCGGCGCTGGCGGTCAGGATAGGATGGATGCTCAGCTTCACCTCTTTGCCCTGGGCAGACGGGATCTGGTACCAGCAACTGGCCAGAAGCATCTCCGAGGGTAAGGGTTTTGTCTGGTCGGATGGGACCCCCACATCGTTCCTCCCGATAGGATATCCGGCGATTCTGGCCGTCTGCATCAGGTTGGCTGGCGACAGCCTCATCGCCAGCAGCCTCCTGAATCTCGTCTTGAGCCTTGCCACGGTCATCCTTGTTTACGATAGTTCCCGCAGGATCTGGGGGGAGAAAACGGGGCGATGCGCCGCCCTCTTTCTTGCCCTCGGGGTGACTCTTGTTGCCTACGTCGGAATTATTGTTTCCGAAATTACAGCAACATTCTTCATCACCCTTGCCATCTGGCTGATCGTGAGATCGTCCGAGTACAAAAACTCGCTGGCGGACGTGCTGATTGGCACCGTGACAGGAATTGCGGCGTTGACCCGTCCCATCGGCCTTCTCATCCCCGTGGCACTGACCTTCGCATGGCTGGTCCGCCCTGCTCCCCGATGGGCTCTCAGAGTATCGGTCATTTGTGTCTTTTCCCTCCTCGTGCTAGTCCCCAACATTCTCCGGAACTACTCGCTCTTCGGCAGGTTCGTCCCTGTTTCCACGAACGGCGGGATCAATTTCCTCATCGGAAACAATCCGGATGCAACGGGTTACTATATGACTCCCGCGGGCCCAGCGCTTTCTGGAAATGAGGCCGAACAAAGCAGCCAGGCCTATGCCGCCGGGTTCCGTTGGATTCGGTCAAACCCCGGAAAGGTAGCCCTCCTCGCGGTGAAAAAGCTCTTTCATCTCTACCACCGGGACGACAGCGGCATCCTTTTGTCCTGCGTGAAGACTCAGACTGAGCCTCCCTGGACCGCCGCCGCTGCCGCCGTTGTGATCGGTAATCTGAGTTATTACATGATTCTCGTATTCGGAATCTCGTATCTGATCTCTAACAGGAAAAAACTTGGGATGAACGAATATTTTCTTATCTTTTTCTGCTTTGCCGTGACGGCGTTCTATCTCGCGTATTTCGGTTCCCACCGGTTTCATATCCCGTTGCTCCCGGTTTTTGCTGGGTTTGCGGCGGCATGGGTGGGCCAATCGGTAGAAATAGAGGAACAGGTTCATGAACAGCAGCTATAATCCCCTCGTTTCGATCATCATACCGGTCAAAAACGGAAGCGGGACGCTCGACAACTGCCTCCGCTCAATCAGGCGATCCTACTACAAGAATTTTGAGGTCATCGTCGTCGACGACCACTCGACTGACGGGAGCACGGAAATTGCCCGCCGCTACCAGTGCGAGCTTGTCGAAGCGGGCGAAGCCAACGGCGCGAACGCAGCACGAAACACAGGATCTCGCCGCGCACGCGGCGATGTGTTCGTATTCCTGGATTCAGACATCATCATCGGCCGCGAGACTCTTCTCGGGATCGTGGAGACGCTGGACGATGAGTCGATCGATGCCGTCGTCGGGATTTATACCGCCAAACACCGTCATGAGTCGTATGTGAGCCAGTACAAAAATCTCTGGGTCCGGTATTCGTATATTAAAAGCCCGCCGGCAATCGACTGGCTCTTCGGGGCGATCTCCGGCATCAAGCGCCCCGCCTTCGAGAAACTGGGAGGATTCAATGCCGAGCTCCTCGCGCGCCACGGCCACGACGATATTGAGCTGGGGAAAAGATTCGCACGCGCAAAGCTCGCGATCGTACTCAACATGGATATCGAAGTCGAACATCTTAAACACTATACGCTTCGATCCTTCATTAAGAACGAATACCACCGGAGCCTGGGATTTGCCGAGCTTTCCATGCGCTTCGGAGAGACCGCCCATTCGCTCACAAGCGGATTCGTCAACGTCTATCCCACATTCGTTCTCTCCACGATTTACTCCGTCATTCTGCTCGGCATAGTCGCATCGGCGGCCCTCTCATTCCTCCCGCCGTGGCTCGCGGCCTGCGCTTCCGGCTTTTACCTTATCATGAACATCCGCTTCCTTAACTATCTCGAACAGGTCCGCGGACTCTTCGCGATGGTCGTCATGATCCCTTTTCTTTTCATCGATCATGTCGTCTGCTTTGTCGGGAGCCTCGCAGGCATGGCTCGAGGACTTCTGCGGAAAAAACCGGTCGACATCTGCTGATCCTTCGTCACTTCTGGTCCGCCGTGAGGGCATGGCGCCCCCGGCCCGGAGAGCGCATTTCTTGTTTCTTTTTCCTGATTTAGTGATATTCCTGCATGATTACGCGTCGTGGTGACAGTCTCGTCATCAACGAAATTTTTTTCAGCATTCAGGGGGAGTCCAGCCGTATGGGCCGCCCCTGCACTTTCGTGCGGCTCACCTATTGCAATCTCCGCTGCTCCTACTGCGACACCGAATATGCCTTTGAAGAAGGGAAGGAAATGTCGACCGATGAGATCCTCTCGAAGGTGCGCTCGTACGGATGCAGGATGGTGGAAATCACCGGGGGCGAACCCCTCTACCAGCCCAATGTCCACGGTCTCATGCGTCGGTTATGCGATGAGGGCTATGAGGTTCTGATCGAGACGGGCGGAAGCCTCGATATAAGCCCGGTCGATCCGCGGGTGAAGCGAATCGTCGATTTCAAATGCCCTTCGAGCAAGATGATGAAAAAGAATCTTTGGGACAATGCGCAATTTCTGAACGAGAAGGACGAAGTAAAATTTGTGATAGGGAACCGGGAAGATTACGACTGGTCCAAACGGATGATTCTCGAGCACCGGCTCGATCAGAAATGTCCCATCCTCATGTCCCCCGTTTTCGGCGAACTCGCGCCGGCAGATCTGGCGGAATGGATTCTCGAGGACAAGCTGGATGCGCGCCTTCAGCTGCAGCTCCACAAGTATATCTGGCACCCCGAGACGCGGGGGGTGTGAATCCCCGCGTGCCTCCCGACCTTGCTATAGTCCTTGTGAGCGGCGGAATGGATAGCTGCGTGACAGCAGCGATCGCCCGGAAGGATCACCATCTTGCCTTCCTTCACCTGAATTACGGACAACGGACCGAACGCCGGGAGCTGCAGGCATTTCACGCCATCGGCGATCACTACGCGGTCGAGCGGAGGCTCGTCGTCGCAATAGAACACCTCAAGCAGATCGGCGGATCAAGCCTGACGGACGATTCGGCCGAAATCCCCGCCGCAGATCTACACAGGACCGGCATCCCGTCATCGTATGTGCCCTTCCGGAATGCGAATATTCTCTCGGTGGCGGTGAGCTGGGGAGAAGTTCTGAAGGCCCGGAAAATCTTCATCGGCGCAGTGGCCGAAGATTCTTCGGGCTATCCCGACTGCCGAAAGGAATTTTATGACGCCTTCAATGCCGTCATCCGGCTCGGCACCAAGCCGGATACGGCGATCGAGGTTCTTACCCCGATCATCCATTTGAAGAAGCCCGACATCGTCCGGAAGGGCATTGAGCTTCAGGCGCCGTTTCACCTCTCGTGGTCATGCTACAGATCACAGGACATCGCTTGCGGCGTCTGCGACAGCTGCGCGCTCAGATTGCGTGGTTTTCAGCTCGCCGGCATCGAAGATCCCATCCCGTACTCACAGAAGCCGACCTATCGTTAAACTTTCTTTCCCCTGAAAAGGTCAAAATCCCAGCCGAGCACGGGAAAATGTGCCCTGTGAGGTATCCGACACAACAGCTTGCTTGACATGGAGATCCTTGAGAGATTAGGAAAATCAATTTTGACGTTTCACTATCAACCACATGTCCGGGAGCAGATTTATGGTACCGTGGCTACGATCATCGATCATTGCATTCGTACTTCTGGGGGCGTCCAGCGCGTTCTCGCAGGCCCCTCCGCCTCCTGCGGGCCTTTCGGTCCACGCGGGTCTCTACGGCGGAGCTGAGCTCCACTGGGATTCGACGACCGGCGCCGTCGCTTACAGAATCTATAAGGCGATAGATGACTCCCCGTTTGGTCGGGTCGCGGAGGTTTTTCACAGAGAATTCGCCGACTGGTACGTCTATCCCGGCCATTCTTACCATTACTTTGTCACCGCAGGGAACCGAGACGGTGAGAGCGGCCCGAGCGATACGGTCGGATTCCGTTTCGACGAAAATAAGGATCACCCCTCGGGCGGTCTGATCCGGGGCCATATCACGGACGATGTGACCGGATTTCCTCTCCGGGATGCTGTCGTGAGATTTTTCAGCGATGCAGGGATGTGGACAGAACGCACTCATACCGATTCGGGCGGTGCATACTGGGCGTCGCTGGATACCGGCAAATATCTGGTCCGCGCCGAGCGCTTCGGGTATATGGGCGAGTGGTTCGATAATGCGCAGCGGATCGACAGCGCGACTGTCATTCACCTTCATCAGGATACGGTCAATGCCGATTTCGCGCTTCACGCCCTCCCCATCCCGCTCGTGGTGACTGTCAGCGGGACCGTCACCGATAGCGTCTCCGGGCACGGCCTGGGGAATGCATACGTGGCATTGGTCCGGCCGCCACGGTTTCTCCGGGAGCTCGAAAATATTACGGGGCTTTTCGGAGGTTTTCCCGCCGAACGGCTCGACTTCCCGGAACTGGGCGAGCTGCACGGAGTTGTCTGGGCGGGCCGGACAGATTCCTCAGGGAGTTTTACCGCGCATGCCCTTGCTCATCTCCCGGTGATCGCAATCGCGTTTAAGCCGGGCTATATTCCTAAATTCTTCGAGAACAAATATTCCCCGCTCGATGCCGACAGGCTCGATCTGTCGGGCGATACATCAGGGATCGATTTCGCCTTGATACCGAACCCACTGGCCGTCAATTCCTTGTCCGGAACGGTGGCTGACTCCAACGGTAACGGAGTCCCCTCGGCCGTCATCCTCTTCCGGCGCAGCCCCGTGGGGCGGATCCCGGTGAGATTCCGGATGACGGATTCTCTCGGGAATTTCACATTCTTTCACCTCGCCGGGGGGAATGTATACCTGAAGGCAGTTCCCATATCGAATTACGCGCCGGCATGGTACAGCGCGACCGGGTGCGGAGTGTCGAGCTGGAGGAATGCCGATAGCGTCCATATAGCGGGAGACGTATCATCCATAAACATCTGCGTCGTGCCTGCGCCCAGCTCCGGCTTCGCGCGCATAGCGGGCAATGTCTACACCAACCCGCCGCCCCCGCTGGGGAAAGCATCGGGTCTTCCTCCGGCCCAGGGTGTAACCGTCTATGCCGTCTCGGCGACAAATCAGATCGCCGGTTCTGACGTCACTGAGCCCGACGGATCTTTTAACCTCGAAAACATCCCGCCCGGAACCTACTCCATCGTCACCGACAAGGAGGGCTTTTCGGCCACAAACTCCCCCTCCTATACCGTCGACGGGTCGAATAACTACGAGGTGAGCAATTCGTCGGTAACCCTTACCCCCGACGCGCCGACTGGCGTGGCGGCCCGGGGAAGCTCATTGCCGACGGCATTCAGTCTCGGCCAGAATTATCCGAATCCGTTCAACCCCTCAACTGAGGTTCGGTTCGACATACCGGCCACGAGCCGCGTGTCCCTCACGGTGTTCAACCTCATCGGACAGGAGGTCGCTACCCTGACCGATGCCACGCTGGCCGCGGGATCATATAAGGCGAGCTGGAACGGTTCGGGTGCGACCGGGAATCCGGCCTCAAGCGGGGTTTACTTCGTCAGAATAATCGCCTCGCCGATCGACGCAGCTCCGTCGTTCATCCAGGTGCGGAAGATGGTCCTTGTCCGCTGAGCGCCAAGCTAAACTGTTCCTGAACTTGCCGGGTGAGGGGTGTGAGG
>CAYPFY010000020.1:0-67380 GCA_964410105.1 uncultured Chlorobiaceae bacterium | reverse complement strand
GATCAACGAGGCGGTATTGAATGAAATACTCTGGCGCTCGATCAAGGGCGCCGATGCTCCCCGCCCCGCTCCGCGCCACGGCGCATGGGTGATGGTGGAAGTCAAGAAGGAAGAGTAAGCCGGGCCGTTGTTGATCCCCCCCTTGGGAGGACAAGATCCGGCCTGGGCATATTAGCGAGGCGATTCAATACCGAACTTCGGATAGGAACTTGTGGCAGGTATAGGATTCACGAAAAGGTGACGCGAGCTGGTACTGTTACAGTTTCAATCCTTTAAAGTAAGCGATTCTGAGAGCGGAAAAAAAGGGGGGAAATACTGAAATCAGGTTTCGATATTCCTTCATTTGGTTCAAAAATAGAGTTGCTTTTCGGGCTGTACTTTTGTATGTTCTGACGTTAGCTGTCATTCTTTTATTTTTGTATCATTATTCATTCAAAAAAAAATGCACGCACAATTAATTACTTATCGATTACAGGATATTTCTCATGCAGAATATCTTAAACAAATGGTAGAACCGGACGCACCGGTTTTAGCGAAGGTGAAAGGTCTTATCTCGAAAGTGTGGTTGACAGACGAAGAAAAAAACACTTTCGGGGGTTTCTATTTATGGGAGAGTAAAACTGCAATGGAAAACTTTATGCATTCAGATCTGGTAAAAGCAGTTGTAAGCCGACCGTTTGTAAAAAATGTTTCTTCGGTCGACTGGCAAGTAAATCAAAATGCCTCATTAATAACACGGGGATTAAAATAGGCATAGAGTTTTTGTTATGGTGACAGAAACACCACCCTTTCCTCCCTCAAACTGCCCCACCGCCTAACCAACACAGAACACATCAGCGAGGAGATGCACTACAGGACTTTGGATAGAACCCTGTCGCAGCATCATTAAAGTGTGATTACTTCTTCCCCTCACCTTTTTCATTCTGAGCCTCCCCATATCGAATCGCCGCTTCAAGTATATCAATGTTTATATCTTTTAGAGTTTTGAACCGAATGCAATATCCGCTCACGCTCGCCTTGCCTATTTTTTTTCCATACATTTGGGCTAAGTATCTCTTATCCTTGATACCAAGGATATAGACAGAGATACCGGTTGTGTTTGCGCTCATACCAATTTGATAAAATTCCCTAGTTTTTCCATCAGCATATTTTATGGTTTGCAATCCATATCCTATATTAGGATTAGAAACAGTTTTATTTTCACTGTTCTTACCGTCCAGGAACCATAATTTACATGCCGGCTTTACTCGCAGAATGATGCGGTGCAACTCTTGCATGTCACTGCGTTTCGGTTCAGGTTGGCTAGCAATATACTTTTTGATTTGTTCTTGTATGTTCATATAAAATTATAGGCTGCTTGCTTTTTCGGTGCCATAAACTTGCCGCTCACGTGTTGGCAGCAGGCGGATTATTCGTCATCTCCTCTTTCAGCAACACGAATGTAATAGCCATTGATGTCAGCAAACGAAAATTCTCTTAGGCCATAAGGATGAGTTCTTAGGCTGTCTATAATTTCAATGTTTCTATTTCTAAATTCTGCGAATATCTCTTCTATGTTTTCAACAAACCACATGATTGGCAAACGATGAGCCTCGCTGTTGATTGAGTTAGTAAATTCTGGATCTTCAGCGAAAAGTAGTCGCATATCGTCTCGGCTGATGCCTCCGTCCTTAATTTCGCCTTCCTTATTAGTCCAAGTCCATTCATCCTGAAATCCTAGTACATTCTTGTAGTAGTCAAGAGTCTGCCGCAGATGTTTTACAGGTAATTGAGGATTAATTCGTATAAATCTCTTTTGCTTCATTTCAAACTCCTAAACAAGTTAATAACTGAGTGCGCAAACGTCTGTTCGTGCGCACTACTGAGCGCTCATTTCCTTTCTCTTCACTCAAATCCCATCAGGGCAGAAAATACTCCTCACGATCTTCTAAGGGACTTGGTGAAATTAATCAATCCCGGCCCTAATATAAACAGACGAACCACGTTAATAATCTTAAACTCTAAACTTTGTTTGGCCAGCGTGAAAATCCCATGATGATTCCAAGCCCGCCGAAGAGTTCCCCCTCGGTCGCCGAACACAATGTTCCCACCGCGCTAGCGTTGTCGGATCGATACTGAGAATTTGAGCGAGTTTCTTGCTACTCAGCGCTTTTGTTCGTCGGTATGCCCTTATTTTCTCTCCGACAATCAGAGTCGGCGCGGGGAACGAGTCATAGCCGAGAAATTCAATGACCTTCTGAAACAGGTAGAGCCGGGGATTGGATCGTCCCTTCTCCCAATTGGCGACACTCGATGTGGTTGCGTTGACCTTTAGCGTCACGTCCTTCAGATGTAGCCCGAGGTCGAGCCTGCGATTCCTGATGTGGCCACCCAAGGTAATGAGGTGCTCAGGATACGCCAAACAGTTATTCCCATTTTATCCGACAGTTCAACTGTCAATCAACGAGGTGAAAATATTGTGATTTATTGCCTTGCAAATGTAAGTAGCGGCTGATAGTTATTCAGGTCAGCCTCACGTAGCGCATGTAAATACGCCGACCTAGCTTCACCCTTTGCTGTTAAGTTGATACTTCCCCAGGTAAAAAATGGACGTCCTAGTCCGTGATTTACAAGGATATCGGCAATTAGTCTTGAATGTCTTCCATTACCATTCACAAACGGATGAATTGTTACAATCCGATGGCTGAACCGCACACCTATTTCATCCTTACCAAAGACGTTGTTCTCAATCCAATAGCGACAATCATCCAAGAGTTTCTTCAGCTCAGGACGGATTTCATTTTTGTCCACTCCGAGATTTTTGTTTGTCCTTCTAAATTCTCCAGACCATTTCCAAACTTCTGAGAACATTCTCTCATGCACTTCTCTGATAAACTTTTCCGTGAGGATGTTTTCCAGAGTGAATCTCTTTGTCATGGTCCACTCGATAGCTTTCTCTACACCATGTTGTTCAAGCTCGTCAAGTTCACCTCGGGTTGTGATAATAGTGGTAAGCAAGCCATCCTTCTCGTCTTCGTCGAGCGGAGTTTGACCCTGCAAGTAATCGACGTCTAATCCCATAAGTACTTTGGCAATTCTCTCATTATCATTTCAGTTTTTTGCTGAATGGCTTTCCTCAACCGAAGCTCAGAGTTCTCTTGGGCTTCCAAACTCATAGTCTGCGAAGTACGCATAACGATTTCTCTTGCCTTTTGGGAAGCTTTTTTCTCAACAAGCTTTTCCAGCGAACCTTCTTTTGGTATTAACGCATAAATGAGGATCATGTCGAGTGCATCTGCCATCTCCTTCAATTTCTTTAGGGAGATGGAGCCTTCCCGCTCTCCTTGTTCGAGCTTCTTGACATTTTGCGGGGTCACCCTCAATTTTGTAGCAAGCTGTCGTAGCGACATGTTTAACGCAGTGCGTACAGTTTTAACCCAACCATCGGTTGTTTGTGACGGCTCTTCCATCTTACTGAGCATGCTCATCTTGTTTTCAAGCTGTTCTAGCAACAGATGTTCTGTTGATGTTTTCATAGTTTATCCTAAAGTATTCAATCGAATATAAACTTATAAGTTGACATTTCCAAATATTTATCAACTTATAGGTTGATACAATATAACACTAAATCAATGTATACGTTTAAAATATACAGTCTATTATCGAAAATCCTTGGAAAATAACAGGTTCGCACACCGTAAGGGGGCAGGTCAATAATAATCAAGAACATATTGCATAACGATAAATATATATTGACAAACGATAAAGCTTTAGCGATATTTATGCACGTTATTAATCTATAGGAGGAATAGACTATGAAACAAAGCTCAACAGTTTTCCTACAGATAGTAATTGTGCTTATCGGGATTGTTGCTCTTGCTCTCCTCATCTGGGAGCCTCAAATCGAGGGCCGGAATGCGCATGCCACGAACTTTGAGATTTACTTCAAAGACCCCTTCCTGACGCTTGTTTACATCGGGTCTATCCCTTTTTTCATCGCACTCTCTCAAGCATTCAAGGCGCTGGGATATGTGAGAAAAAATAAGACGTTTTCGCAGCCAGCGGTACAAGCGTTACGGACCATAAAAAATTGCGCGATCGTCATCATTGGTTTCGTAGCATTAGAAATAGCTTTCATTATGATGAATCATGGAAGCGACGATGCTGCAGGAGGAGTCGCTATGGGCATCTTCATCGCCTTCGGCTCGATTGTAGTCGCCATCGCAGCGGCGATGTTTGAACGGATTTTGCAGAAGGCCGTTGATCTAAAGTCTGAGAATGACCTGACGGTATAGATTCATGGCAATCATCATAAACATTGACGTCATGCTGGCAAAGCGGAAAATGAGCGTTACCGAACTTGCCGAGAAAGTGGGCATCACGATGGCTAATATTTCTGTCTTGAAAAATGGCAAGGCTAGAGCGATCCGCCTCTCAACATTGGAAGCTATTTGCAAAGCCTTACAATGTCAGCCGGGGGACATCTTGGAATATGAATAAGTGAAGCCTTCCTGCACGCACAGATCCAACCATCACTAACTTACTGCCTTCAAAAGAGTAACTTTCCAGTATGATATTTAGTACCTCCCTCGGAGCCGTTGTTGTCTTTTCCCAGCGAGCTAATGTCGTGGGGTCTTCACCTATTTTCTTTGCCATTCTCCTTAAGCACAAGATGGTTTCAATCCCGAATCGTTTAATTCGTTCGCCTAATGTAATAGAGTTATTTCCTAAACGCTTGTGGCCAACGAAATCAAGCGCCTTCGGTAACAGATAGAGCCGCGGATTCGATCTGATCCTACCCTATTTCCCAATTGGTAACACTCTAAGTGGTTGGATTGTTGGAGGGCCACGCCCTCCTGATGCAAGCGAAAGCCTATCTCATGCCTCCTTGATGTGATCGCCAAGAATATTGAGGTGCTTAAGATAAGCTGAATTACGAGGTTTTTTGGCGCGAAGCGTCAGGTAGTAAAATGGCAACGCAACCCTGTTTGTGCGGCAATCTTTCAGATCCTTCCAAAGAATGTACCTGTACACCGAACCAGATTCAGAAATATATGGCAAAGCTTTCGGGACCGCTGTTGGATCGGATCGATCTGCACATCGAAGTGCCGGCACTCAAGTACAAGGATCTGGTGAGCAGGCCGACGGGGGAGACTTCTGCTCAGATTCGTGACCGGGTTATCCATTCGAGGGAAATCCAGATGCAGCGGTTCATCGGGCAGGACGGCTTGTTATGCAACGCGGACATGCAATCGAGGGACATACAAAGGTACTGCAGACTCGATTCTTCGGGCGAAGAATTGCTCAAGATGGCAATTACTAAGCTGGGATTGTCGGCGCGGGCGTACGATCGCATTCTCAAAGTCGCACGAACGATTGCTGACCTTTCTCGCTCATC
Source organism: uncultured Chlorobiaceae bacterium (assembly GCA_964410105.1). GTDB lineage: Bacteria > Bacteroidota > Ignavibacteria > UBA10030 > SZUA-254 > CAYPFY01. Next base: position 62,003 of record CAYPFY010000020.1, on the reverse strand, counting down.
CGAGATACGGCCGGAACATATCAGCGAGGCGATTCAGTACCGAAGCTTGGACAGGAATTTGTGGTAAGTATAAAATTCGGAGTCACTGACGTCAATTTGAGATTGGCCTCCAATATTGGTATGTTTTCGCACCATGATCGGCACTATCATTTCCCACTACAGGATTCTCGATAAGCTCGGAGAAGGCGGCATGGGCGTCGTCTACAAAGCCCATGATACCAAACTCGATCGTGTCGTTGCTTTGAAGTTTCTTCCCGACCGGGTGAACCAGAACGAAACGGAGAAAGCTCGCTTCCTCCAGGAAGCGCGGGCGGTTGCCGCGCTCAATCATCCCAACATCTGCACCATTCACAATATTGAAGAGTCGAATGGCTCTGTCTTCCTCGTAATGGAATATGTTGAAGGCGGAACGCTGAGAAACAAGATTCCTTTTGCCAAAGTGGATGACGCCATCCCTGTTGCTATTCAGATTGGCGAAGCACTGCAGGAAGCGCATAGCAAGGGCATCGTCCATCGCGACGTCAAAGCCGATAACGTGATGCTCAATGCCAAGGGTCAGGCGAAGGTGATGGATTTTGGTCTGGCAAAACTGAAGGGTTCGCTCAAGCTTACAAAGACCTCGAGCACTGTCGGCACGCTTGGCTACATGGCGCCTGAACAGATTCAAGGTGGCGAAGTGGATCATCGAAGTGACATTTTCTCTTTCGGTGTCCTCCTCTTCGAGATGCTTACCGGACATCTGCCATTCCGCGGGGAGCATGAAGCCGCGATGGTGTATTCGATAGTTAATGAAGAACCACAACACATCGAACAACTTCTCCCCGATCTGTCACCGATTATTGGAAATCTCATCCAGCGATGCCTGGAGAAAGACCCGGCCGAACGCTATCAACATTTCGACGACATCACCGCCGACCTGAAACGCTCGCAAAAGAAGACCACAAAAGTCGCACGAAGCTCTCCGGACAGACCTGTTACAAAGGCAGTTGAGATTCCCGCCAAGAGTAAACTGAAATCCGCGCTTACTGCTGCGGCGGTCATTGTTCTGGCAGCAGTCGGTGTGTATCTTTTTATGTCGAAATCAGGGAATGAACAAAAAACGGAGAGCGCATCTACTTCGGCAGAAGGGATAAAGACATTGGCCGTCCTCCCGTTTCTCAATATGAGCTCCGATAAAGAACAGGAATATTTCTCGGACGGTCTTTCAGAGGAGCTTCTTAACGTGCTGGCGAAGAACCCAAGATTGAGGATAACCTCACGCACGTCCGCATTCTCCTTCAAAGGAACGAATACGGATATTAAGACCATCGCATCGAAACTCAACGTCAAGTATCTTCTTGAAGGAAGCGTCCGCAAAGCCGGTAACGCCCTGCGTATCACCGCCCAATTGATTGACGTGGAAACTGACGCACACCTCTGGTCCGATACATACGAAGGCACAATGGCGAACATTTTTGCCGTACAGGACACGATCTCCCGCTCTGTTGCCGAAGCGCTCAATGCGGCTCTCCTCGGAAGTCCCGGTACACCAAGAAAACATGAGACCACGCCTGAAGCTTATAACAACTACATGCTTGGAAGACATTTTCAGGACCTCAGCGGCAAGGAAAACTGGGCAAAAGCGGAAGAGTATTTTCAGAAAGCAATTGCAATCGATCCAACCTACGCAGCGGCCTGGTTCAAATTGGGGCAGATTCACACAGGGCAAGCCGATAGGGGTTACATACCGGTGGATATCGGATACCGCAAAGCGAAGCAGGAAGTAGACAAGGCGCTGGAGCCCGACCCGAACTATGCCAATGCCCATGCTCTCATGGGTTGGATCAGGTATACCTATGATTGGGACTGGACAGGGGCTGACGAATCCTACCAGCGCGCCCTCAAACTCGAACCGGGAAACCGCAATGTTCTCAATGGAGCCGCGTCGTTGGCTTCCTCGCTTGGACGTCTCGATGAATCCACTGCGCTGTATCGCCGCGTAACACAGGTTGATCCCGTCGGGGCAAGTGGATTTGCCAACCTTGGTAATCAGTTGGAGTATGTAGGTCAGCTTGATGAAGCGGAAATTGCTCAACGAAAATGTATTGAGTTGGATCCACAAAGAGTACTCGTTCATTATTATCTCGGCCGAATATACATGGACCGGGGCAAACCGGAATCAGCTCTCGTGGAGATGATGAAAGAGACCGAGCCTTCTTTCAACCTGCTCGGGCGAGCACTTATATACTACTCGTTCGGCAGGAAGCGGGAAGCGGATTCGACATTGGCGGCATATATCAAGGAGTATCAAGATGGCGCGGCGTACCAGGTTGCGGATATCTATGCATTCCGGGGTGAAACAGACAAGGCGTTCGAGTGGCTGGAACGTGCCTATATCCAGCGCGACGGCGGACTCACTGACCTGAAAGTTGATCCGCTTGTGAAGAACATCAGAAAAGATCCGCGCTACAAAGAGTTCTTGAAGAAGATGAAGCTGCCGATATGAGGGTGGATGACGATAGAGTAATGAAAATTTAGGAAACTGCCCGACCGATTTCTCACTATTACATTTAGAGAAATTATCGCCCGCCCCTCAACTTGCGACCGCTGCTTAATCGACCCCCCGAATTTTGGCGAGCTTCTTCAGCCTCAACCCTTTGCCCACCCGATAAGCCCACATTTTCTCACCTGGGTGGCTGGGTTACCTTCGAAAGGATTATATCCCAGGAACTCGAACACCTTTGGCAATAAGTACATCTTCGGATTCGATCGTCCCTTCTCCCAGTTAGTGATTGTTGAGGTGGTTGCGTTGACTTTCGCCGCGACCTCTCTTTGACACAGCCCAAGATCCAGGCGACGCTTACGGATATGATCACCCAAAGTAATCAAGTGCTCAGGATACGCTGGATTGCGAGGTTTTCTGGCTCGGAGCCTCAGGTAACAAAATGGCAACGCATCCCTGGTGGTACGGATTATCCGATCGTTTAGGCTACTTCCGGTGCTTTTCGTAGTACAACGAAAGGCCGAGCGCAACCACAGCAGCGATGAAGAAGAGGAGTACGGGGACGCTGTGATGAAGAAAATCCTGTAACATTGTCAAGCTTTACCCAGGTTGAGAATCAACGACTGCAATCTGATTATAATGTATCGCAGCGAGACTTTCAATGCCTGTCGTGATGCACCTCAATTACTCCGGCAACCCGCGGCCCCCGGGGTATTCCCCGGAGGAGGGGGAATCAGCGGGTCTCGATCCCCGGCAGCATCTCGATATGCACTTTCTGCACCTCCTTTGTCTTACCAAGGCTTAAAGTGACCGTGTAATCGCCCGATTCGAGGAACTTCTGACCTTCACCTCCATAGTCGTTCAGAAACTCCTTCGTCTGCTTCAAATCCCAGGTCACGCGGTTGAGTCCCGGATTGCCAGACCCGGTAAGATTTGCCACCGTCCGCCCGGCTGCGTTTGTGACCGATAGCTTGGCCTGGTCGCCTGTGTATTCTTTCACAAAATAATTGATTATCGCCCCGTCCGGTGGGTTGCTGCCGCGATAAACCGCGCTTCCCCCCCAATCAACAAACCCGGAATGGAGATAATACCCGTACGCCGGACGAATAGGGAAGAGGTGGGCCTGCTTCAACCGCACCGGGGCCGTCAACCCCTCCAGCGGCCGGATGTCGTCGATGATGTAGAGGCTCCGGCCATGCGTCGCGAGGACGAGGTCGCGCTCCCTCGGATGTATGACGATGTCGTCGACGGCAACCGTCGGCAACTCGCCCAATTTCATCCACTTTTTCCCACGGTCGAAACTTGCAAAGAGACCGAATTCCGTGCCGGCAAACAAAAGGTCCGCATTTTCGAGATCTTCTCTTATTACCTTGACCGGCCCGTCGGAGGGAAGATTGCCGCCGATGAGCGTCCAGCTGCTCCCCCCGTCCGACGTCCTGTAAGCGAGAGGCGCGTAGTTCCCCGTCCTGTGCGCGTCGACCGCCAGGTACGCAACCTTGGCGTCGAAGTGGCCAGGCTCAATTCTGCTTATCCACTGGCCCCTCGCTTCCCTCGGCAGATGCGCCGTCAGGTCGGTCCATGTGGTTCCTTCATTGGCCGTTACCCAGAGCTTGCCGTCGTCGGTTCCCGCCCACAACAACCCCACCGTGACGGGTGATTCGGCCAGCGTGTAGACGACTCCGTAGTTTTCCGCGCCGCTTCCGACCGTCATGATTTTCTTCGGATCCTGAGTCGAGAGATCCGGGCTGATGAGCTTCCACTGCTCCCCCTTTTCGGTCAGCTTGAAGACCCTGTTCCCGCCGAGATACATCGCGCCCCGCGGCTCCCGCGCCGGGATAAGCGGAGAGTTCCAATGAAACCTGAACCCCACCTGCCCCTCGTCAGCCTCGGGCCGCAGCGACTTCGTTTGACCGCTCCGCAAGTTGTACCGGTGGACCGATCCCTGCTGGGATTCCGCAAAAACCAGATCGGTGTCCACCGGGTCGAACACGCAGTAAAATCCGTCCCCGCCCCCGATGTTGATCCAGTCTGAATTGACGATGCCGTCCTTCGTCATGGTCCTGCTCGGCCCGACCCAGTTCAGATTATCCTGCAGTCCCCCGGCTATGCGATAGGGTCTGCTCATATCGAGAGTTATGCGGTAGAATTCGCCGGCGGCGAATTTGCTGAGATGGTCCCACCCCTTCCCCGACGAAAAGCTCTGATATGCTCCTCCGTCAGTTCCCAGTATGACCCGCTTTGTATTCTTGGGGTCCACAACCAGGGCGTGGCAGTCGGGATGGACCTTGTCGAAGAAATCCTCCTGAAAGCTCTTTCCTCCGTCATCGGAAACGTGCAGCATGAATCCGAGTACGTAGATCCGATTGTCGTTCGCAGGGTCGATGCGGACCTGGCTGAAATAAAAGGGCCGCGGGTCGAGCGGATTCGTGCGCGTCCACGTTTCACCCCCATCCTCCGTCCGGAACACTCCTCCCTTTTTGCTGCGTACCCCGTCGCCGGAGCTGGTTCCCCCTTCTTCGCTTTGAACGACAGCGTAGAGGATTTTCGCGTTCTTGCGGTAAATATCCAGCCCGATTCTCCCCGCCCCGCCAGGAAGCCCATGATGCAACTTTTTCCACGTTCCCCCCCCATCTGTGCTTTTGAAAATCCCCCCCAGATCCTTCCCGCCCGTGAACGCCGGTCCGTACTCAAATGACCAGGGCGTCCGCATCCGCCCGTACAACACAGCATACACTGTCTGCGGGTCACCCGGATCGATGACCACATCGCCGCAACCGACTTTTGTGCCTTCCTCAGAATGAAGGATCTTTGTCCAGCTCTTGCCGCCATCGGTCGTCTTGTAGAGCCCTCGCTCGGGATTCGGTGCCCAGAGATCGCCCATAACAGCGACGTAGACGATGTTCGTGTCGGTCGGATGCACCGCTATCCGGGCGATCGTCCTGCTCGACCTGAGTCCCATGTTTGTCCACGCACCCCCTCCGTCCGTCGAGCGGTAAATTCCGTTGCCCCAGCTCGAACTGTTCCGGTCGTTCGCCTCTCCCGTTCCGACCCAGACATGTCTCGGGTTCGACGGAGCCACGGCAATCGCTCCAATCGCCGCCACCGGCTCTTTTTCAAAGATGGCATCAAAAGACGCGCCGTTATTCGCGGTCTTCATTACGCCGCCCGTTCCCAGGCCGATGTAAAAGGTGTTGATGTCTTCAGGATCGAGGGCGATCGAAGAGACGCGGCCCCCCATAACGGCAGGTCCGATGCTCCGGGCATGGACCGATTTGGTGAGGAATGAATCGGGAGTTCCGAAGTCTTTGCCTTCTCCCCTCTGCCTTGCCCATGCGGCCTGGACGAGAAAAACCAGAATGAAAAGTTTTATGGACGTAGACTTCATGGACGCTCCTTGATGTGTGAAAAGTTTTCGGACTGCACGGCTAGACCTTTTCAGGATCTCATGACGCCGGGGTTTTCAGGTATCGTTCGCCACTCAATATCTCAATTCCGACAAATGGCTCGTTTCCATCAACCCAACCCTCATGTCCCGCCGGTATGCTGAAGGAATCTCCTGCTGAAATCGATTTTTCGACTCCGTTATTAAGTCGAACCGTCATGCGGCCCGATACCGCATAACCGATGTGAGGGAGCTGGCATGAATCCGTTTTGACGACGGGCTTGATGCAGTCCGCCCACCGCCAGCCGGGCTCATATGTATAGCGCACTATGGTGAAACCCTCCAGACGCACGATCTCGACGCGAGTCTTTTTGAGCGTTCGGATTTCATCCGGCGTGGCGTGTGATTTTCCCTCGAATCGTGACACATTGCCCGTGTTTATCACTTTTACCCCCATGAATTGCGAGAGCGATGCTCTCGATTGAACTGGATTCATGATTGATTCAGCGCCTCCCGCGGTGCCTCTTTAGCTGCTGGGAATATAAGGACTGAATTCGTGCGGAACAAGTGATTTGGTCCACTCCCGGATGCCACCCCCGGATGCCATCCTCAGCCATAATGAAGCTTTTCCTCGGCAATTGTCCTATTTCCAGAGCAAAGAAAGTTTTGTAGGTTGTACCAGTATGATGTTCACGATATGTTCAGAATATCATGGTGGATTGACTCGGAAACGTGGGAGATGCCCGACGGGGGCTGCGGGCAGTCTCCCCCGGTCCGGGGAGGAATCTAATTGACACACACCGGATCTCCATAAAACCTGAAAGTCGCCGCATAAGACGCGGGAAGTAGGAACCCGGCATCTTGCCGTTAGACAGACCTGGGAGGCACGTCAAGATGCACGATCATGCTTCCCGCAGTTTTTTTTATCGTCAAGTCCCCTCCAGAATGCAACTCCGCTCTCCCCCGGATCTCGCTCTTCTGCGATGAGCTCCTCCTAAAAAAGAGAGAATTTATTGTGGCGTACCGGGAACGTCCAGTTCAACGCTCTCGAGAAGGTCGCTATCGTCCCCATCCCCTCCCGACGACGTGTTGAAGGTTCACCCGACTCTTTGTATATTTGAGAATGCTCAAGAGCTCAGGGACCCCAAGACCGCAGAATTTGCGGGGTCTCAGGCTTACCTTCCGCACGCTGCACTATCCTAACTACCGTCTCTTCTTCGGAGGCCAGCTCGTCTCGCTCACCGGCACGTGGATGCAACAGGTCGCCGTCGTCTGGCTAGTCTATCGACTGACAAACTCACCCTTCCTCCTCGGACTCGTCGGGTTCGCCGGACAGATCCCCATCCTCCTGAGCCCGCTCGCCGGAGTGGTCGTCGACCGCTTCAATAAACATCGCATCCTGGTCGTGACTCAGCTGCTCTCTCTCGTGCAGGCGCTCGCCCTTGCAGTTCTCACTCTCGCAGGCGCTGTCTCCGTCTGGCATATCATCGTGCTTAACCTTTTCCTCGGTCTCATCAACGCCGTCGATATGCCTACCCGCCAGTCGTTTCTCGTCGAGATGATCGAGAATAAGGAGGATCTGTCGAATGCCATTGCCCTTAATTCATCGATGTTCAACGGGGCGCGGCTCATCGGTCCCTCGATAGCAGGTCTTGTGATTGCCGCCCTCGGTGAAGGACCCTGCTTTTTGCTCAACGCGCTGAGCTATGTCGCCGTTCTGGCCGCCCTCATGTCGATGAAGATCAGCCGCCCGCAAATCCGCCCCCCGCAGAATGGGGTCATCACCAATTTTCAGGAGGGATTTCGATATGCCTTCGGCTTTTCGCCGATCCGCTCTATTCTCCTACTGATAGCACTCGTAAGCGTCGTCGGGATGCCTTTCAGTATTTTGATGCCTGTCTTTGCCCGGGACATTCTTCAGGGGGGACCCAGCACGCTCGGTTTTCTCATGAGCGCGGTCGGATCCGGGGCCTTGGCAGGAGCCCTCTCCCTCGCCTCGCGTCAGACCGTCGTCGGCCTCGGGCGCCGGATCCCGATCTCCGCCGCGTTGTTCGGCGCCGGGCTGATCCTGTTCTCCCTTTCCCGGATCGTCTGGCTGTCCGGAGCGCTCCTGTTCATCGCCGGCTTCGGTATGATGGTGCAGATGGCCGCGAGCAACACGATTCTTCAGACAATCGTCGACGATGATAAGCGGGGACGGGTGATGAGTTTTTATACGTCGTCATTCATGGGGATGGCCCCCTTCGGCAGCCTTCTCGCAGGGAGTTTTGCCACTACTCTCGGGGCCCCCAACACACTTCTGCTGAGTGGAACGACGTGTATCATCGGAGCCGCCGTCTTTGCCCTGAAGCTTCCGTCGTTCAGGAGGAATGTCCGCCCCATCTACGCACGACTCGGAATTATCCCCGAAATCTCAGCCGGCCTCCAGACTTCGACTCAGCTCTCGCTTCCCCCGGAGAATTGAGATGGATCGAGCTTTCCCCGTCGATTCGGTACTTCCCGAGATTTTTTCCGCATTGAAGACTCCGGGCGAGGTCGTGCTCTCCGCTGAACCCGGGGCCGGCAAGACGACCCGCGTTCCGCCCGCGCTCCTCAATGAATCCTGGCTTGAAGGCAGAAAAATTATCATGCTCGAGCCCCGCAGGCTCGCCGCACAACGGTCAGCGGCCTTCATGGCCCGTCAGCTCGGCGAGAAAACGGGCGAGACCGTCGGCTTCAGGATCCGGGGGGAATCTAAAGTGGGCCCCCGGACGCGGATCGAGGTGGTGACCGAAGGAGTGCTGACCCGGATCCTTCAGGATGATCCCTCGCTTCCCGGATCGGCCCTTATCATCTTTGATGAATTCCACGAGCGCAGCATCCACGCCGATCTCGGCCTCGCCCTTATCCTCGATGTGAAGCGCACGATCAGGGAGGATCTCCGCCTTCTTATCATGTCAGCAACGCTCGACGGCCTTGCTCTCAGCCGACTGCTTCCCGCCGCCTTCGTCATCACGACCAGCGGCCGGTCATTTCCCGTTTCAACCCGCTATCTCGACCGGAATCCCGACGGCCCGATCGAGAGGTCCGTCGCAGCGTCCATCCAGAGGGCTTTGCGGGAACAGGCCGGGGATATTCTCGTCTTTCTGCCGGGCCAGGGGGAGATCCGCCGCGTGGATGCGATGCTCGCCAAAAGCGACCTGCCGCCCGGCGTCACGGTCCATACTCTCTACGGCGACGCACCTCCAGAAAAACAATCGTCCGCCCTCTCTCCCGCACCCCCCGGTACGCGAAAAGTGATCCTCTCTACCAGCATCGCCGAGACAAGCCTCACCATAGACGGCGTGCGATGCGTGATCGATTCCGGGCTTGCACGCGGCCCCAGGTTCGATCCGAGGAGGGGGATGTCCGGCCTTGTGACATCCCCCGTTTCCCGGGCCGTCGCAGATCAGCGCCGCGGCCGCGCAGGACGACAGTCTCCTGGTGAATGCTACCGGCTCTGGACAGAGTCCCGCCATGAGGAGCTTCAGCCTTTTCCCGTTCCCGAGATTCTGGTGGCGGACCTCGCCCCCTTTGCCCTCGAGATTGCCCGCTGGGGCACCCCGCCCGAAAACCTTACATTGCTGGACCCGCCGCCCGTTCCCCATCTGTCCCAGGCACGAAGGCTTCTCGAGGACCTCGGAGCAATAAATCAGGAAGGAAAACTCACTCACCACGGCCGGGCCATGACGGAAATGCCCGTGCATCCCCGGCTCGCCCATATGCTCCTCCGGGCCCGGGATCTCGGGCTCGGATCGATGGCCTGCGAGGTTGCAGCTCTCCTTGAGGATCGGGATCCGCTCCGCGGCGGACCGGATGTCGATCTCTTTTCGCGGTGGCACCTGCTCCGATCGTCCCGTAGCGGGGAAAATCTGGAAAGAATCAGATCTGAAGCGGCCCGCCTGCGGCGGATCCTCAACGCCCGGGACCATCATTTCCCGGCGGACCGGCTCGGCCTTCTCGTCGCTCTCGCCTATCCTGAATGGATCGGGAAACGCCGTAAAAATTCCGATCGCTACCTTCTTGCAAACGGATCGGGCGCAGTCCTGCCGAAAGGGAATCTCCTCCGGGAGGAGTATCTCGCGGTGGCTGCCGCCGACGGTGCCGGAAATGAGGTGAAAGTGTTCCTCGCCGCCCCCCTCGCCGCGGAGGATCTCAGGCATTTCGCCATCTCTTCGGCCGACGAAGTGCGCTGGGATGAACGCGAGGAATCAGTCGTCGCCCGACGCGTCTCACGTCTCGGCGCACTGGAGCTTTCGGAGGCACCTCTGTCCCCGCCCGCAGAACTTATCGCCTCCGCGCTCCTTGGCGGGATCCGGTCACTCGGTCTCGACTCCCTCCCGTGGGATAAGTCCTCGCGCTCAATGCGCAGCCGAAGCGAATGGCTGCGCAAATCAGGGCTGGCTCCCGCTCACTGGCCCGATCTGAGCGATGAATGCCTCCTTGACGGGATGGAACAGTGGCTGTCCCCCTACCTCATGGGGATAACCCGAAGATCTCAATTTGCAAAGATCAATTTGTCGGCCGCAATGTCGTCAAAATTCTCCGGCCGGCAATTGCATGAGCTGGAACGCCTCGCCCCCACACATCTGACGGTCCCGACCGGCTCAAGAATTCCCCTGCGCTACGATCTAGGCCCCTCGCCCGTCCTCGCCGTCCGGCTTCAGGAAATGTTCGGCCAGAAGGCCGCCCCGGCCGTTGCCGACGGTCGCGTGAAAGTTCTGATACACCTTCTCTCACCCGCGGGACGAGCTCTCGCCGTCACCCAGGATCTGCCGAGTTTTTGGGGTAAACCGTATCAGGAAGTGCGCAAGGGGCTGAGGGGGAAATATCCGAAACACTACTGGCCTGAGGATCCCCTCCAGGCAAAACCGACCCGCAGGACCGTGAAGCGTTAGTTACTTGGTTGTCTGGGCTTCGTCAGAGTGGAGAACCGAATCGAGGATCTTCAGGAGGTTGTCCGTCTGAATCGGTTTGGGAATGAATGCCTCGATCCGGGAGTTTTTTATCTTGTCCAGAACATCCTGATCCGTGATGCCGCTGACCGCTATGATCTTTATCTGCGGCGCCAGCCGGACGAGAGTCCTGATCAGCGACCCGCCATCCATGTTCGGCATCATCATGTCGGTCAGGACGAGATGATATTTGTTTTTGTCCCTCTCGATGAGCGTCAACGCCTCGATGCCGTCCTTCGCCGTCTCGATGTGATACCCGTACGCTTCAAGGGTTTCCTTCGTGATCTCACGGATCGAGAGCTCATCGTCCACAACCAGTATCGTCTCGCCCCGTCCGCTCGGGAGATGGAACCTTCCTTCCTCCGTCTGCAGCTTCTGCTCGGTGTTCGTGGCCGGAATGAAGACGCTGAATTCCGTTCCCTGGCCCATGACGCTCGAGACGTTGATGAAGCCGCTGTAGCTTTTTACTATAGCGCTCACCGTTGAAAGGCCCAGCCCCGTTCCCTTCCCGACTTCTTTTGTGGTGAAAAAGGGGTCGAAGATCTTGTCCATCACCTCGGGCGGTATCCCCGTCCCTGTGTCTTTCACCGCGAAACAGACGTAGGATCCTTCCTTCGCGTTCAGAGTGCCCCTCGCCTTCGCCTCGTCCAGGACGACGTTTTCAGCCTTGAGGTACAGCGTCCCGCCGTCAGGCATGGCGTCGCGGGCGTTGACGAGGAGGTTGAGTATGATCTGGTGGAGCTGCGTGGCATCCCCCGTTATCGTCCAGAGGTTCGAGGCAATGCTCGGCTGGATGTCGATGGAACGGGGGAATGTCTCCCTGGTGATTTTTTCGATTTCCCTCAGTATGTGCTTCGGCTGGAGGAGAGACCGCTCTCCTTCGCTCCCGCGGGCGAAGGTCAAAACCTGTTTCACGATGTCAGCGCCTCTCCGGGCGCTCAGATCGATTGTGGACAATAATTGCTGGGTCTTTTCGTCCGTGTGCCACTTCTTTATGGCCTGGATCGACATCAGGATCGGAGTGAGAACGTTGTTGAGATCGTGCGCGATGCCGCCGGCAAGAGTGCCGATGTTTTCGAGGCGCTGGGCCCGCCGGAATTGCGACTCGAGCTGCCGCTGTTCCGTCACATCGGTGTTAACAACGAGGATCGATTTGGGCTTCCCGTTTTCGTCGTTCATGAGCGTCCAGCGGCTCTCGACGACGATCACCCGGCCGTCCTTCCTCACCTGCTTCAGTTCTCCGCTCCACGCTCCGTTCTCAACGACGTTGGAGTACGCTATGCCGATGCCCGCCGCGCTTTCCTGCTGAAAGAGTTCGTGCGCCACCTTCCCGATCGCATCCGGCGTCGGCCAGCCGTACAGACGCTCCGCCCCGTTGTTCCAGTAAAGGATGCGGTGATCGAGGTTGCGAACGATGATGGCGTCCCCCGTAATGTCGAGGAGGGCCGCCTGCTCGCGTATCTGCTCCTCGGCCATCTTCCGCTCCGTGATGTCCTGGCCCACCCCGATCAGGGTGTAGTTCAATCCCGGCGTGTCCTGCCAGAGTATCCATCTCAATTTCCCCCGGGCATCGATGATCTGCCGCTCGTACGGCATCTCGGGCACCCGCTGCTCGCCGCGGGCGCATTTCGCCGCATGACTCTTTTCCTTGAGCCGCTCGATGACATCCCCCTTGACGATCTTCCACCAGCCGTCCGCCAGAAGGTCTTCCGGCTTGTAGCCGAGCACCAGCTCAAATGACGGGCTGGCATACTCGATCCCGCCGCTGTTGTTCGAGACGATGATCAACGCGCTGACTTTGTTTATGATCTCGTCCGAAAGCTGTATCTGCTTTTCGATCATCTCCCGCTCATCGAGCTGATGCTTCAATTGCTGATCGCGTTTTTCCACGATCCTGCTCAGCCCGTCCGCCCGCGCCAGCGCCGCTTCGGCGTTCCGGAGCATCGTGTCGACCGCATGGCCGAGCTTTCCTATCTCGTCGTTAAAAAGACCCGGCATCCGCTCCCGTATGTTGCCCGCTGCCCCCGCCTCCGCCACCTTCAAGACAACCTGAACCGGTTTGACAAGACCCATCCCCAGCACGACGACGAGGACCGATGTCGCCAGGAAGAAAAAGAGACAGGCAACCGCAGTATGCATACGGATGGAGGATATCTCGGAACGGACGCCCTCGTAGGTGAAACCCGCATAGAAGTGACCGATCGTGCTCCTGCCGCTGGTGACCGGAGCCGATATCTTGTAGATGCCCTCCCTGGGGATTTCCTCTCTGTCGTACGAACTGGACCTGGCATCCTCAAGATTGTACGAGGCCATGATTCCGCTTTCATCCGCGACGACAATGTACCGGAGATCATGCACTCCATCGATTTCGTCGATAAAGATCTGTATCGCCGCCGCATCCTTCGAATTCATGAGATCGGAGAGCTGTGCACAACTGGCCTCGGCAAGTATGTGCGCTTCCCCGGGTATACGGTTCTCGGCATGCTGCCCGGCCTGCCCGCTGATGTAAAACCACAAAACGATGAAAAGGAGCCCGAGAAGCGCCACCACGGGCACCACGACTTTCATCCGCAACGAAAGATTTGAATAGAGATCCACCATCCCCGTGTGTGAGTCTTATTCCGCGATTGTGCCCGGAAATCCGGGCACAAATCCACCTTTACACGCGAAATATAAAGATTACCCGGCGCCCGATTCCACCTCACTGTGACTATTGTCAATTTCGGCGATTCTCCCCGGTGAACGGGCGTCCGGGCTTGCCGGGAGCGGTGTTTTTTTGTATGTTCCTCCTGGCGGGGGTTCGGTTCTTGCAGGATCTTCCCCATGACACGCCGGCAGGTCGAATATTTTTCTGCGTTCGCATCCATTGCCGCCCTGGTCGTTCTGCTCTCCCTTTCAAAGATCGCCGACGACGACGTCTTCTGGCACCTCGCCACCGGGAGATGGATCGCTCAAAACCATTCCATTCCTACCGCCGATGTCTTCGGCTTCGTCACCCACGGCCAGCGATGGATCCCGTTCGAATGGGGATGGGATCTCCTCACGTTCTGGCTCTATTCCATCACCGGGAATCTCCTGCTTGTTGAATTCCTCCCGGGCCTGGTCTGGCTCGCCGTCGCAGGTCTGCTTTTCACGCTCGCACGGGATTCTGATGTCCCGCCGTCGGTGATTCTGGCCGTCATGCTTCTGACCGCGCTTGCCTCGATCGACCGGATGACGCCCCGGCCACACCTCGCCACAATTCTCGGCATCGCGGCGACAGTGACTCTCTATATGCGCGTCCGCGTTCTGCACAGCGCCCCAGAATCACGGCTAAATCTCCTCCCGCCGCTCTTCCTCGTCTGGACCAACGTGCACCCCGGCGTCCTTATCGGCGCAGTGCTCATCGTTCTTATGGTTACGTACGAAGCGCTTACTGCGCGCGGACATCTCAAAAACTTTTCACGCTTCGGGGTCATTTCTCTTCTCTCCCTCTGCGCAACGCTTTGTAACCCCGCCGGACCCGGAATGCTCCAGTATGCCTACTCCCATACCAATTTGAGGCTTCTTTCTACAATCATCGAATGGCAACCTCCCATCGGCGGATACCTCAATACACGTACAATTCTGTTCTACAAGATCGACCTCCTGCTTGGCGCAGCCTGCATTCTTTATTCGCTGAGGAACAAGAATCCCCTGCCTGCGATGATCTATGCCGTTCTCGCACTGCATTCGCTCCGGGCGGCAAGGTTTATGGCCGACTTTGCCGCCGGCACGGCGGCCGGCACCGCCCTCGGCCTCTCACTAATGTTTGGCCGCCTGCGCTCTGCCATTATCCCTCTTGTCGCCCTGACGCTCTTTATTGCCTGCTGCGTGCCTGGAAACAGGCTTTATGACTTTCTCCGCTATGACGCCAAGTTCGGTCTGGGGATCGATGAGGAAAGGTTTTCCTCAGGACTGGTTGGGTTTATGAAGGACCAACGGATTACAGGGAAACCCCTGAATAGTTTCGATATCGGCGGGCAGCTTGTGTGGGAGATGCCGGGGGCGCAAAACTTTATCGACAGCCGCAACCTCAATGACTCCATTATGGCGGCTTATCTGTCTCTTCTCGAGGTTTCACCCCATTTTGAACAATTGTTGGGACGGTACGGATTCGACCATATGGTGTTCCATCTCCCGGAATTGCCCCGTTCCGCCGCCAGCATGTCCCATACCCCCATCCCTTATTGCTTTGCCCACCGTGACCGCTGGAAGCTGGTCTATTGGGATGACCACGCGCTTCTCTATCTGCTGGAGAGCCCCCGCTTCAGGAATGTCATCCAAAGGTACGAGTACAAGATCCTCGACCCCTATCTTTTCGCGTTCCACCACCAACGGTTCGATTCGCTCCGGAGCGCCGAACCCGAACGTTTTCGCGAGGAAACTCTGAGGAAGAATGGAGAGGGCCTGTTGGTGAGGTTTATGACCGGCCGCGGGGAGCCCCGCCGGTGAGGACCCTAGAGAGAGATGTGGACGGGCACCTGCAAAGCGGTGATTTTTTCGCGAAGCATTATCGCAATCTCGCTCTTGTGAACCCTCACCATGGTGTCCATCGTTTTGCGTGTCATCCCGATGAGCCTGTATCCGAGAAGTACCGTGACACCCAGGTGAATGAGCGCGAGCGCCCAGTATGCGGAGAAAAACGTCCTGATCTGGGGATCGGGCCCCACAGCTCCCCTGATGAGCGTCTCGACCGTCAGCATGATGAACACCGAGGTCCCGTAGATCATGATCCAGTACCAGATCCACTTCCTGAATATGCCGGTCCGGAGGAGCGCCTCGAAGAGGTGAGGATCCCCCGCAAGCCGTGAGAATATGGTCTGCGCCAACGCCCCCTGCTCCCCCGCCTCCATCACCACAGCCCGCCCTCTCTCCTCAGGTTCGAGGGCACTGATCAGTCGGTGAAAGATGATGTCGTTCGATTTTTTCAGGAAACCGAAGAATCTTTGGTCCATCCAGATGTGAATCTCTGCCAGCCAGCGGATCTTGCCGCTCCCCTTGAATAATCCGAAGAAGAGTCCCGCCGAAGCTCCTGCGACGATAAGTATCGCCGGAAGCCCCCACGCCTGCATGGTGCTCAGGGTATTCTGATAGCCGGCGACCGATATCGTCAGCCCGATCAATAATATGACAATATAGAACGATAATCCCCCCTTAATGGTCTTCTCGAGACCTTCGAAGTAAGCGTATTGATTTCGAGCTGTGCTCAGCACATTCACCCTCGTCCAATGTCAGGTGAAAGTAGCGATTTTCCCGATTTCACGCAAGGCGGTTCCGCACTCTACACGACGCAGGTCAAGCCCTGTGCGCGTAACCACACCGTCCGTTGATGGTTTGCCCTAAATTGAATACGTTCTTCCGTGCTGTAAGCCCGGAATGCGTGTTTGGAGATATTAAAATCGAGGGAATTATGGATCCGCAGCAAGTTTTGACACAGCTGAATTTCGGACGGGTAGACGGGGAAACGGATAACCGGTTCGAAAACTGCTTCATCGGCACCGAAATGCTTCGGCAGGTTCTGCTCGCCCAGCATTCCCTCGTGGTCGGGAATAAAGGGTCGGGCAAAAGCGCAATGTGCCGCCTCCTCTGCGACGATCTCCAGCGCGTGAAGCCCCTCCTCCCCAAACAGTTTTCCGAAATCTACTGCATCCCCGCCTACGGTCTCCAGAGCGAGGAGTTCCTCCCCGGCGTGGAACTCCAGGAACTGAACCCTGAGTCGGTCGATGAGTTCCGCTATTTCTGGCTCGTCTACCTCGGCCTCAAGACCGCCTCGATTCTCCTGCAAGACAAAAAGATGCAGCTTTTCCTTGAAAAATCTCCCAAGGAAAAGGTGCGGACCGCCCACGCCACTCTGAAACGCCTCCTGGTCGACGTCGGCCTCAGCGAAAACAAAGGCGTTTTCTCAAAGGTGCATGGCCTCTTCAAATCGAAGAAAAAGGAAAACGGTTCCGCCGATAAATCTAAGCCGGCCCTGGCCGCCGATTTCAAACAGAAGACCGGCGTCAGCATCATCGCCCTTCTTGATAATATCGACACGATCCTCCGGGAAAGCGGTTCTCTGGTCTGGCTTATGCTCGATAAGCTCGACCTGCTCTTCGTCGACGACATTCAGAAGCTGCGCGCCTCCATCACCGGGCTTATCCAGCTTCTCGTCCAGTACGGGAACCAGTTCCGTAATATTCAGTTCAAAATTTTCCTGAGGAACGATATCTACCGCCAGCTTCATATCGTGAATAAATCTCACCTCGTGAGCTATACGACCGAGATGAAATGGCGGGGCCCTCTCCTTCTGAAACTCCTCGTCGCCCGCGCCGTCGTCGATAATCATGTGAAATCCTACTGCGAAGAGGTGTTGAACGAAAAGATCGATGTCACCAATGTGATACTCGGCGGCGATGACTTCGTTGAAAGGGTGTTCTATACGATTTTCGAACCGACGATGAATCCGTCCGGCGCTCCCTCCACTCAGACTCATCAGTGGATTCTTAAAAGACTCGTCGACGGGATGGACAATAGTTTCCCCAGAGAGTTGATTCACCTCGCGAACCGGGCCGTCGAAAAACAACGGGAGATGAACCGCACCACAGGCAAACACATGTCAGCCCGGCTGATCAGCATGAAGGCCCTGAGAGAGGCTTTTGATTCGATTTCTCAGTACCGGTGCGATACGTATCTCTACTCAGAGTTCCCGCACCTTGTAAAGCATTTCGATGTGTTCAGAGGAAGCGAATCAGCGGTCTTCCACCGGGAGGAGCTCTATATGCTCTTTGAACCCCTCTCGCCAAAAGGAGATGAAGCTATCCGGGCCGTCTACGATGCAGGGCTTCTCACCCCACTCGGGAATAATGTCGATTCCAGCCGGAAGTTCAAGGTTCCTCTTCTCTATCGAAGCGGCCTTGGAATTACCGAGCGACGCCGTAAACTCGACCGGCCACGTTCCTCCCAGCACCATCATCACCCGCAACCGGCCCAGGAACACGATCCCGTTGACCTGGAATCTGACAACTAGCCTGGCCTAAAGCATTTTGCCGCCGGGGGGCCGGACTGGTCATTGACAGTCCGGTGCCGTTTTCTTACCTTTCTTCTACCTACTTCACGTACCTGTCCCAGGAGAGTTTATCCGGCTTCCACACTCTATGCGTCCACGGCTCTGCGCTCTTCTGCTTGTCACGTTCGTTCATTCCGTCAACGCTCAGTGGATTTACCATCCCACGGGCTCGAATGACCTTCTGAAGGCCGTTTCGTTCTCCGGCAGGAACAACGGTTTCGTCGTCGGCCGGGCTTACGGAGGCTACCAAAGCCTTATACTCCACACCACCGACGGAGGGTCCACCTGGTCCCGTCAATTGCCCGGAGCCGCAGGCGCCCTGAACGGCGTCTTTGCCGCCGATTCGCTTCATGTGACAGCCGTCGGAGAAGGGGGGATGGTATTCCGGTCAACCGATGGGGGATTATCCTGGACGGTTACAAGACCGACATACGCGCTATTAAACGGCGTCTGTTTCACGGACGTGAATCATGGGATCGCCGTGGGATACAGCACGGTGCCAGACTTTTACTCCACCATTCTCCAAACTACTGATGGAGGAGCCTCCTGGATAGACAAGCATGTCTCAACCTTTGAGCCGCTCCTCGCTGTCTCTTTCTTCAACCACGACACCGGCCTCGTCGTCGGAGGCGCCGGAACAGCCTTTCGGACAACCGACGGGGGCAATTCCTGGAATCTCCTGCCCGCGACCAACCAGTCAAACATGTACTCAATCGCATTCTCCAGCCTGGGGATCGCCATCGCCGTCGGCGATCAGAATGTGCTCCGTTCAACCGACCTCGGGCTCTCCTGGACTGCGTCCAGCGCCGATAACGGATACCTCGCCGTCTCCTGCCATGGCCCGGATACCGCCCTTGCTGTCGGAGACAAGTTTCTCCGCTGGTCGACCGATGCGGGCCTTAGCTGGAGCGTCTTTGCCACCGATGTGACTCTTTATGGCGCAACAGTGATAGACGGTGGGATGGGCTGGGCCGCCGGATACCCCGGCACGATCCTGAATTCCGTGGGGCCCGGTTATCCCCCACCTCTTCCTGTCCAGGTTTCGCCTGACAGCGACGACGTTGCCGTTCCTCTCGAGGTGAATAACTCGCAGTCATTCGGCCGTACGGTGAGGTGGCGCTTTTATCCCTACACCCGATTCCTCCCCCCACCGCAACCGACCACCCCGACGCGCTACACTATCCTCCTATCAGCGGATTCAACTTTCGCGGGCGCGGATGGTCGTCCCTACACCTGGACTCTCCCCGACGGACGCTTGGGCGACACGTCGGTCTTCGTCCCCCATCTCTGGCCCCGCACGACGTACTATTGGCGCGCCGGATGGGAAGTGATCAATTCGGGCCTGAACCCAGTCTATTCCGGGAGCTGGAAGTTTACGACCGCAGACTACCCGGCCTCAACTATTGCCTGGGTTCAGCAGGTGCCACAGGCGAGCCTCGAGGATGCCGATCGCGTCCAGAACAGCAATGGCTATTACTCCTGGGGCGACCAGTCCTCGCCTCTCAACAATCAGTTCGTTCTTCTGGAAGCACGCTGCATCTCTCCGCCCCTGCAGCTGGGAACGCTCAGACAGTGGACTCTCATCGCCTGCGATACCGGGAGCTCCACCGCACCATGGCACGAGGTTATCATGGCCCCCTCACCGTACCTGCTCCCGTCATCCCTCGCCGCCCTCGAGTCTCTGCGCCCCGGGGATATTGTCCTCGTCCAGGGCCGCGTCACGGAAACGCCCACCAATAACATGAACAGCAATACGTCTCTAAGCCTCTATGACCTGAAAAAAATCGGTTCGTCCGAAATTCCCTCGCCTCCCCTTACGGCGTCGATCGCAGATTTTGATACGGGCACGTTCGGCATGGTCAGATACAGCAGGGGCGAAAAGTACGAAGGTGCCATTGTTGAACTCCATAATGTAAGCGTCCACTCTGTCTCGAATGCCTCTGCCGGCACCCTCAATCTGATCGATGCTCTGGGGAATACCCTCCCGACGTCCGATCTCTCCCCCTGGTTTACGCTGCGAAGCCACCGCAATCCCGCCTCGTCGTACGCCGTGCCCCCGGTCGGCGCACGCATCGATACGCTCCGGGGATTGATCGTCGCCGATGGGTCATCGTACCGTATTGCACCCCTCCTCCCTGGGGATATGGTGCTCGGGCCCCAACCCCGCGCCAAGATAGTCGGTACGATCTACGACGACAGGAACCATGACGGGCACTACAGCCCGACCGATCGCGGGATCTCCTCCTGGACAGTTTCTATTACGGGAAGGGTGGCGACGAATCTGGTCACGGACGCACAGGGAAACTTTTCGCTCA
This sequence comes from uncultured Chlorobiaceae bacterium, assembly GCA_964410105.1. Lineage (GTDB taxonomy): Bacteria > Bacteroidota > Ignavibacteria > UBA10030 > SZUA-254 > CAYPFY01. The sequence goes on along the minus strand of CAYPFY010000020.1, from coordinate 41,782 downwards.
GCGGGCTCGATTCGGGGACCTACTCTCTCTCCATTACGGCGCCCCTTAACTGGACGCTTGAGTCCCCGAGGATTCTGACGGTAAGGCTCGGACCTGCCGACTCGTCGGCGGGAAACAATTTTCTTTGCTCTTATCCCTGGAATTCCATAAGCGGCACGGTCTACCGTGACTGGAATGAAAACGGCACGCGGGATCCCGGCGAACCGGGCGTGAAAGGATTGACAGTAAGATTCGACGGATCAAATTTCGACACCACGCTGACCGATTCCACAGGAGCCTTTCTGCTCAGCGCGGCCCCCGGTCCCTCCACGGTTTCCCTCTCCTTGCCCCAGAGCTGGGAACAGATCACCCCGCTCCTTAACGCCGGGTATTCCGGCGATGTTCAGACTTACAGCGAGTCTTATCCGGGAAGAGATTTTGGAGTCCGCCCTTCGCCTCAGAAGATCCGGATCGCCGTGAGCGTGAATGACGCGGACTCCCTCAATGACCAGCGGTTCGTCTGGTTCGGCATCCGCCCGGGGGCCAGTTACGGCATCTGGGGCACCGATCCCCGGAGCAGACCCTACGACTTCTCGGAAGGTGAGTTTGAAATTCCCCCGCAATCCTATGGGGTCTTCGACGCCCGCTTCGAGGATCCCTCCGGAAGCCTCAGCCGGTTCGGCTACGGCTCCTGGACCGATATCCGGGATTTCTTCTCCCCTGCCGAAACCGATAGTTTCCGTCTCACGTTCCGGCCCGGATATTTTTCCGGAGGTGACTACCCGATGACGATCACATGGTCCAGGGAAGATTTTGTGAAAAATTTCAGCGGAGCGGCGCTCTTGGTGCCGCCCGGAGGATCTCCCGTGGATATGAAAGTCTCAGGCTCGGCAAGAATCACGAATCCGGCCATTATCGGCGTTACGATAGTCACCAAAGGCCCCAATCTCCCAGGCGCGCTCGCGCGATCGTGGCAGATGGTCTCCCTTCCACAGAAACTCGCCAAGTCTGCGATCTCTTATTTGTATCCCTCTTCCGCAGGCACAGCATTCTTCTATGATCATGGCGCCTACCAGCTGCGCGACTCGGTCTCGCCCGGATCAGGGTTCTGGCTGAAATATTCGCCGCTTATTGATTCATTGCTCCTGACAGGAACCTCCCGGAACCTCGATACGATCACCGTCTCCGCCGGCTGGAATCTGATCGGCTCTCTGAGTTCTTCGGTCGACTACCGCTCCGCCACGAGCATCCCCGCAGGGATTATCGGGAGCTATTTTTTCGGCTACAGCCGGGGTTACACCATCGCGGATTCTCTCAGGCCCTTACGCGGTTACTGGGTAAGGATGAAGGATGCCGGAAAAATTGTGCTGAACGCCTCTCCCGCGGGGCTGAAGGTTTCTGAAATTCTGAACCGGTGCTATTCGCTTCTCATAAAAAATCCCTCAGGCGATGAGTGCCGTCTCTATGTGACAGATTCTCTGGCGGATTCGCAGGACTTCTCGCTGCCCCCCGCGCCGCCCGGTGAAAGCTTTGATGCGCGGTTTGCCTCCGGACGTATGCTCGAATCACTGGGATCCGCCTCCGAAAAGACTTTTGCGCTCAGGGTGACATCGGCGCCGGTTTCTCTTGAATGGTCAGCCCCCGCCATGAGTTTTCGTCCTCTGCATGCGTCTCTGAAGTCGGGCTCCCGGGTGACGGCGCTCGGAGAGGGGAAAGAGGTTTTTGTTAAGAATTCCCAGGAACTATTTGTGAAAGTTTCGCGGGGCGCGTATCCGGAGAAATTCTCGCTCGGGCAGAATTACCCGAACCCCTTCAATCCCTCGACGAGTATTCCCTTCTCGCTACAGTCGCGGGCCAAGGTGTCCATCACCATTTATGACTTATTGGGGAGGGAAGTGAAAGTGCTCGTCAATGAATTTTTTGACGGGGGAGAGCACGAGACAGTTTGGGATGGGGCCGGCAGGAGGGGAGACCCAGTGTCAAGCGGAATCTATTTCTGCCGCATGACCGCCGTCGTGACGACCGACGGGAGCTCGTTCGCCCGGACGCTGAAGATGGTGGTCGTGAGGTGAGCGCTACTTATAAAAAAAACCTGCGTTGGCGCCCCCGAAATCCTCGAAATCTCTCGCACATTGCACCAACGCAGGCACGTACCTAGAAGTAGAATCTTGCGCCTAAACCGCCGTCAATTCCAATTCCGCCGGCCGGCGCAAAGATCAACATAGGGGCGACTTCGACAAATAAGTCTACGGGCGACCTGGGGATCTGGTAGAAAAGACCCACAGGGACCCTCGCCGCAAAATCAATATCCCTATTGTCGCTTACACTATAGGCAAACCTGCCGCTGTAAACGACGTATGACGTTCTCCCGAATCCGATCGCTGCCCCGACTCCGTAATGGAGACCGAGCCGCGGCTCGTGGAAGGGGTAACTCTGCCAAAGGTAGTCAACGTGAAGCCGATACCGGTCGTAAGGCGAAAATCCTATCGCCCCGTCTACCGCATTCATCTGGCTCATCCGGTATTTCCATGCGATTCCGGTCGGCTCGCCGAACATGAACCCGGCACCGAACTTCCCCGGGACCTGCCCGAAGGCTGGGATCGCCACGAGGAGACACAGCAACAGCAGTGTCGTTTTCATATGTACCTTCCTTTCGCGTGGGAAATTATTCCCACTCTCAAAATACCGCGGACCCTCGAGGGAAGCAAGTTAAAATTTTTTTAGGCGTGTCCCAGAGCGCTCAAGGGGGATCGTGAAAAAAAATTAATGCCCGGAGTTTGGTTTCAGCGATTTTTAAAATTATATTCTCATTGCCCGGTGATAGGGGAGGCTCCCAAATCAATTGACATTTGATGTGGCTCATGTTAGATTGGATATGAAGGGGCGCGCGTGATATCTTCCCGCATGGACCCTTCAGTAAATGCCGATGAAGATCGGCAGAATTGAAGTATCCGCTGGTTTCTGCGTTTTTGACAGCGCTCCCGCAATTCCGTCTCATGGACGACAGCGCCATACGTGCAGTTCCGCGTGTGAGTTCCAATCTGAAAGTGATTTGCCACCACGGCCATAACCCCCATGCAAAGTGAACTTGAAATAGTGCTCGTCGAAGACGATCGGGACGACGCGGAGCTGGCTCTCAGGGTTCTGCGGAATCTTTCGAACCGCATCGTCCACATCCAGGACGGTGCCGAGGCGCTCAGTTACCTTCTCTCACGGCCGTCAGCCGGGTCCCCCGGGTGTATCGTCCTGCTCGATCTGAGGCTGCCGAATATCGACGGCCTCGATCTCCTCCGCACCCTCCGGACCTGCGAGAGTACCCGGACGATGCCCGTCATCATTCTCACGGCCTCACGGGAGGAGCCGGAAATCCTGAAAAGCTACGAATTGGGAGTCAACAGTTTTCTCATCAAACCGGTCCGGTTTGAATCATTGCTGAAAGCCCTCTCGCAATCAGGGCTGAAATGTATGGTTGTCACCCATGAGTCGGACCGCCCCGCGGACCCGACCGGCCATGAGAGGATCATCGGGCGATGAGCCGTTCGCTCAGGATTCTCATGCTCGAGGATGTTCCCGCCGACGCCGAGCTCGTTCAGAGGGAACTCTCGAAGGCGGGGATCGACTTCGTCTCCCGGCGGGTGGACTCGAGGAAGGCGTTCGCCGCCGAGCTGAAACGTTTTGATCCCGATCTCATTCTCTCCGATTATTCTCTCCCGTCGTTCAATGGCCTCGATGCGCTCTCCATGACCAGGGAAGCGCTGCCCGCCGTTCCCTTCATTTTTGTTTCCGGACATATCGGCGAGGACCGCGCGATCGATAGCCTCCTCCACGGCGCCACCGATTATGTTCTGAAAGAAAAGCTTTTGCGGCTCGTTCCCGCCGTCCGACGCGCCATGCGCGAGTCGGCCGAACGCGCCGATCGTATCCGCATGGAAGCCGAACTCCGCGAAAATGAGGAAAAATTCCGGCTCATCCTTGACTCCACCGGCGAAGCTCTCTACGGGGTCGACAATGAGGGTCGCTGCACATTCTGCAATCCGGCCTGCATCCGGGCCCTGGGATTCCAGAGCGCCGATGATCTCATCGGACGGAATATGCACGAGCTCTTCCACCATACGCGCCCCGACGGCTCACCCTATCCTTCATCGGAATGCCCGGTGCATGATGGCCGGAGGCGAGGGGAAGGCGCCCATGTCGACGATGAGGTGTTCTGGCGCGCCGACGGGACGAGTTTTCCGGTCGAATACTGGTCCCGCCCCATCAGAAAGGAGGGCGTCACGGTCGGCGCCGTCGTGACCTTCCAGGATATCACCGAACGGAAGATTCTCGGGGAAAGAATCCGTGAGCAGGCGTCACTCTTGAATGTCGCCACCGATGCCATCATCGTCCGCAATCTCGACGATGAGATTATTTTCTGGAACAAGAGCGCAGAACGCATCTACGGCTGGACCGCGGAAGAAGCCGTCGGCCAGCGCGTCACCTCCCTGTTCTACCATTCCGCCTCCGACTTCGATAGGGCGAAGGATATCCTGCTGAAGACGAACGAGTGGAACGGAGAACTCCGCCACTGCGTGAAGGACGGCGGGGAGATCACCGTCGATAGCCGCTGGACCCTGATGAGGGATACCGACGGGAATCCGAAAAGCGTCCTCATCGTCAATACCGACATCACCGAGAAAAAGCAATTCCAGGCCCAGGTGCTCCGGTCCCAGCGCCTCGAGAGTGTGGGCACCCTCGCCGGAGGCATCGCCCACGATCTCAATAACGTGCTCGCGCCGATTCTTCTCTCCATCGACATGCTGAGGAAACGATTCCCGGACTCCGACAGCCAGGTGCTTCTCACCGGCCTCCAGACCGGCGCCGTCCGGGGCGCCAATATGGTCAAGCAGGTCCTCATGTTCGCCCGCGGAATCGACGGGGAACGCACGACGCTCCAGCTGAAACACCTGGTGAATGAGATGGACAAGATCATCCGCGAAACATTTCCGAAATCGATCCAGCTCAGGACGAAGACGCCCAATAATCTCTGGCCCATCTCGGGCGATGCCACCCAGCTTCACCAGGTCCTTCTGAATCTCTGTCTCAACGGCCGCGATGCCATGGCCACCGGCGGCGTCCTGACGGTCAGCGCCGACAATGTCACGATCGACGAGAACTATGCCGGTCTCCACCGCGAGGCAAGGCCGGGAGATTATGTCGTCATCAGCGTCGCCGATACGGGGGTCGGCATCCCCCCAGGAATCATCAACAATATTTTCGACCCATTCTTTACCACAAAACCGTTCGGGAAGGGAACAGGCCTCGGGCTCTCTACTGTGCAGTCGATCGTCAAGGGGCATGGAGGTTTTATCAATGTCTACAGCGAGCCGGAGCACGGGACACAGTTCCGTGTTTATCTCCCGGCCACAAAAGCGGACCCCAAGCTTGCCCGCGAACGGGATCCCGGAAATCTCCCCCTCGGTCACGGCGAACTTGTGTTCGTCGTCGACGACGAGGCAGCCGTCTGCGATATTTCCCGGGCAACTCTCGAACTTTACGGCTATAAGGTGAAGACCGCATTCAACGGAACGGAGGCGATCGCCGTCTTCCGCGAGTTCAAGAGGGATATCGACCTCGTCGTCACCGATATGATGATGCCCTTCATGGATGGCCCCGCCACGATCCGGACGATGAGGGCTCTGAACCCCGAAGTGAAGATCGTCGCCTCAAGCGGCCTCCCGGAACGCAATGCGGAAGAGCAGAAGCTTGAGGTGAATGCGTTTCTGCCCAAACCCTATACGGCCGAGGCGCTCCTCGTTACCGTCGCCGACGTCCTTAAGAAGAATTCCCGGAAAAAATAGACGCTCAGCGGAGGAATCTGTACCCCGCCGAATGAAGGGTGACGATGTGCTTCGGCTCCGACGGTTCCCGTTCAATCTTTTTTCTCAAAGAGAGGATGTAATTATCGACCGTCCGCGTCGTCGGGAATCTCTCGTACCCCCAGACGTCGTCCAGCAGCATTCCCCGTGTGACAACTTCTCCCTCGTGACCGATGAAGTACCGCAGAATACGGAATTCCTTCGCCGTCAGATGAAGGGCCTCTCCGCCTCTCCATGCCTCGCATCTCAGGAAGTTTATCCGAATGTCCCCGAACGTGTAGTCAGCCTGACTCCCCGCGCCCCCGCTGCCGCGACGCAATAACGCTTTCACCCGGGCATTGACTTCTCCAAGGCTGAACGGCTTCGTGACATAATCGTCAGCCCCCAGTTCAAAACCCTTCACCCTCTCCGATTCCTCCGACCGGCTGGTCAGGATCAGGATGGGCGTCGTGATCCCGCTTCTTCTCAGGTCCCTGCAGATTTCCCTCCCGCCCATCCCCGGCAGCATCAGGTCGAGGATGATGAGATCCGCCGCGCCGCTACGCGCATCCTCGAATCCCCGCTCGCCGTTCCGGAACGAGAGGACCTCGTAACGGTCCCCGAAATTGTCGGTGAGACCGATCAGGATCGCCGGGTCGTCTTCGATTATCAGTATTCGCTTCACGTCTGATTGCGGGATTCCAATCCCGTGCGAAAATGCGCTTCTATTAAACTATGAAGACCTCGCTTACCGTTGTCACAAAATTGTCAAAACTTGCTTCGCTCGGTCAAAGGAGAACTTGACGTTTTCCCGACACTGGATGCGGATCGATTGGCTACTATGGATTTATGGAGATTTTCGGCGTGAGCCCCGCAATCCGGGCTATAGAAGAGAGAATCGGAAGAGTCTCTCCCGACTCCGGGCATCTTGTGATATCTGGGGAAAAGGGGGTGGGGAAGGGGTTCCTCGCCGTCTCTCTTGGGAATTGCTCGAGCACTCCGGCACCATGCCTGAACTTTCTCGTCCTCCCCGACCGCGAACAACGCCTGCAAATCTTTGGGGCGGAACCGCCCGAGGTTTCCTCCTCCCGGCGAAGCGCCCTGGAAAATTCTGCCACGGTGATCATCAAGCACATCAATCACGCCCCTCCCTACCTGCAGGATAAGCTCGCCGAGGCGATGCTTTCCAAAAAAGTCGTGCGTTTCGGATCGTGCCGGGATCGTCCGCTCTCCTGCCGGATCATCTTTACGCTCCGCGATGAGTGCTCCCTCACCCGCAATCTCGCAGATTATATGGGCTCCCTCGAGCGGATTCATCTCCCCCCTCTCCGCGAACGGCCGGAGGAACTTTCTGTCATCGCCCGCCATTACCTTCTCAATAGCGCCGATGGAGATAAGCGCGTCCGCGGTCTCGATGACTCGGGCGAGCTCGATCCCCGGCTCGGCGAATTTCTGCTCGCACAAAGATGGGAGGACAATGTGCGGGAACTGATTGCCTTTCTTCATTCTCTTAGCCTCCCTTACGACCGGGAGCTCGGGGAGCCGGGCAAAATCTGTCTGGCGACGATGCTTAGTCAAGTTGCCATGCACGCCGAATTCTCTCTGCCCGATTCGCTCGAGATTATCAAGCAGCAAATTATCCGCAGCGCGCTCGCAGAGTATGCAGGGAATCGCTCGAAGGCTGCCCGCCAGCTCGGCCTTTCCGAACGAACGCTCCGGCGCGCACTGGTGCCGCCGCGCTGATCCCCGGCCTGGTTGATAGGTGGCTTTTCGTCCCGGATGTGGCTACATTATAGTTCCGATGGCCGACCAGGATATCAAACCGCCTGAGGCTGAACGCATTTTCGTCAAAGCCTTCGACGTCGCATCGGCGTTCGACCTTCCCGCCGCCCGAAAGCTCCTCGAAGAGGAATTCCAGGTCAAAGTCCTGCATAACAATCCTCTCCTCGTCCAGTTCAACGCGGCGCGTATGATCGGCGTCTTCGACTACGGGTCGGTCGTGTTCTTCGATGGCGAGTTCGCCGACCGCCGCGAGTTCATCGACAAGCTGAAGAAGTTCGCCCACCGGGAGAATAAGGCCTACAGCGAGGATGACTTTGTCCTGAATCTCGCCTCCCGGGCCCGTAAACCGGATGGGACCGATGAGCTCGTCGTCAGGGAATTTAACAGGGATATCGCCCTGGTCGTCGGGACGGTTCTCAGCCGCTCGGTCTCTGTCGAATACTATGAGAAACTGGTCGCCGATGCCCTGGCCCAGCTGGAACAGCCGATCTCCTTCCTGCAGTCCACGGGAAAAATTCCCCACACACAGCGCGAGCTGACAAAACGAGCCGGCTTCGCCCTCGCCGTCGAACAGGAGCTTGCCTATACCCTCTCCGTTTTCGACGATCCCGATATCATCTGGGACGGCGGGAAGCCCATCGAGGAACTTTACCGGAATCTGAAGAGGGAATTCGATCTCGAGGATCGCATAAAAGTCATCCAGCAGAAGGTGTCGATCATCTCGCGATCGAGCACGTTCGTCATCTCCCGCATCGAGGGCCAGCGATCTCAGATTCTCGAGTGGATCATCATCCTTCTCATCATCCTCGAAATTTTTCTCGTCATTCTCGGAAAGATGTAGCCGGCGGAAATGCCTGCTTGTTCCGCCCCCTCCTTTTCTGTATCTCTCAGCTAAGCCGGCACCCCGCCGGTCACGACCAGGAGCTGAGATATGTCCCGCATCATCTGTCTCGCCGTTTTTCTCTCCGGCTGCGCAACGCCGCCCGATTCCACAGTTGTTGAGAATATCCGTTTCGTCCCGAGCGCGTTCGATTCCTTCCGCCGCAATGCGGAGCTGAAGTTTTCCGTCGCGTCCCCCTCAGCCGTCACCATCACGATAGTCCGGAAGGATTCTCTCGGAAACGAACAGGCCGTGAGGATTCTTATTGAAAATCTCTATGAATCTAAAGGATCGCATTCTGTCACCTGGCTCGGAGATTCTGATAATAGATTGTTCGCTCCGGCCGGAATGTATTTCGGCGTCGTCGAATCGGGGGAAAACCGTTTCGAGGCGCCGGTCACCGTTTTTCACTTCTAATGGAGGTCGCCATGAATCGATTCGCTGTCCTGGCCGCACTCGCGGCTCTCTCTCTGACCGGATGCAAAGAAACGCCTTCCCCGCCCCCGGTCCCCGTCCGCGTTTTTGACTTCGAGACGTCGGGCGAAGAATTCCTCATCGCCTCCCTCGACGAAATCCACAGCATCGCCGATTCCAAACCCCCCGGTCTGCCGCGAAGAGAACAGAAAAAAGTGCTCCTTTCGACCGCCGCCGATACGGTCTATATCTACGGCGAGCTGACTCCGGAGGGCTATGGCTCCGTCGTCACGGAACGCCATGCCTACCCGAAGGGGCTCCTTCTTATCACCGTGCGCAAGAGCTACGGAAAGCCCCCGGCGAGCATCGTCACGCAGACCCGGCGGTATATTTCCTTCGAAGATTTTGCCGCCGATTCGGCCCAGCAATCCAGTGTGACTGAGATTTATGGGCTCTCCAGCGATACGATCGTCACCCATGTTCAACGGAACGGAATTCTCGAAACATACACGTTCCGCCTCCCGGTCGTTACCCGCGTCACCAAGCCGGATGGGTCGGTCAGAGTCACGACCCGGTACGGCGCCGCAGGGGCCATCCGGTCCGAAGTCAGGGATGGAAACAATAACCTGATTCAAATCCGTATTACGAGCGGAGAAACGGATGGATCGCTCATCGTCTATACGGAGTTTGCCGATGGGTCGTGGCGAAATGTCCGGACTGTCGGACGCGCCGACGGGAGCGTGTACCGCGATATCACCTCCGGGCCGTGATGTTTTTTTCCAAAAAACATTTCCTCAAGGGGCTGGCGCTTGCGCTCTTTTTGATGCCTGGTGGGCTCGCCCTGGCCCGCCAGGATTTTCGGACCGACTCGCTGAAGGTCGTCCTTCTTGAACTCGACGTCGCGGATGCCCGGAACCGGGTCGGTGAAACGAACATCTGGCACCGCCTGATCCCTAAAATCGGGCTCTCGGCGAACCTCGGGATTCACGACGTGGTGTTCGCCGCGCCGAATTCTGTTTTCATCCCACGAGATTCTTACCGGATGACGCTGAGCCTGTCGGTGAACGACGTTATTGACGATTCGAAGCACACGGCCGACCAGCTGCGCCTCCAAAGACTTCAAACGGAACTTTCCGAATTGCAGGTGCGCCAGGAGGTAACCCGCTCGGACGCGCGCAGAAAAGTTTCTGTTCTCGAGAGCAAACTCACGATGGCCCGCCGCGAAATCGCTCTTGATGAAAGAATTGCGCGGTTCGACAGCATCCGCTTTTCCCAGGGCAAGATCGAATTCGACGTTTTGGCCCGCTCCGCCCTGCAGGTCCTGAAGACGGGCGAAACGATACGGACTGTTGAGCTGGAAATTGATTCGCTCGACCGGAGGAGACCGTGATCTACGGCGCTGCCGAGGTTTTCAGGAGAATTCCGGGAAAATCCCTTGATCCGTGGCTCGTTCTCGGGTCACAGCCCGGAGATGCAACAGGCTTTGTGCTGATCTCCCACGCGCCCGATTCCCCGATAGGCCGCGGTCCGAATAGCAGCCAGTTTCATGACATTCTCTTTTTCGATGGACCGAAGCTCATTGATTGCACCAGGCTCAATCGTGACCTCCGCTTCGCCATTCCTCCGGACAATGCCGCAGTCGCCTACCGCAATGACCCGGATGCCGAGATCTCTCTTTTTCTCGCCCCCGGTGATTCGCTCTCCCGATTCCGTTCGACATTCTATCTTGAACCCTGCCTGAAGGTGCAGATCAACCCCCTCTCACATGAGCAGGTTCTCTCGCTCCTGGAATCGTCGTGCTGCCAGCACGGAATTATCGAGTGGAATGAGTTTTCGTTCCGTATACCCTCGCTGCAGCTTACAGAGGTCAATTCCCGCGACGAACTGAAGAATTTCCGCCCCGCCCTCTGGCAGGGACGGCTCTTCCTCTATGATATCGAGCGGAATAGAGAGCTCGATCGTTACGCACTCGTGCACCACCCGCCGCCGCCTTGCCCAGCACTATCAGAAGAATCTTCCACCGAATTCCTGCCCGGGGCCGTCGAGGTGCGCCACGCGCTTCCCGCCGTCTGCGATGACTCTGCGCAAGTGCAGGATCGCGCTTCTCTCCCCGGTAGCACGCCAACGGCGCCGCGCGGGGACGAATCGAAGCTTATCAGTCTCTTCGACGATTTTCTCCGCTCATTCGGCGACTCGATGGCATCTGTGCTCGGCGAAAAGTCGTGCAAAATCCTTGCCCGCGCAGAGATGGATTTTCGCCCCCTTCATCCTGAATTTGATCGGGCGCGCCTCAACGGATCGACGGCAATCCTTACGCTTGATCTCGTCGAGGCGACCCTTCGCCGCGCCTCCGCCTTTAAACGCTCCAGATTGAGAAGACTCGCCCTGCTGCTTGTTTCGGATTTGTACCATCAGGGATACGAAGTGCTGGAGACCGAGGGGAAACTGGAAATTGTGGAAAGAGCTTACTTCCGTCTGAGGGGCGAATGATCTGGTTCCGCCACGAGTGCGCCGCCCGCCACGATCCGAGACTCCAGATCCTCGGCTCCCTCTCGGGCGCCGAGGGGCTCGGGATCTACTGGAGCCTTCTTGAGGAAATCGGAAAACATTCCAATTCGTTTCAATTAAAAATTCTCGGAACGCTCACTTTTTCGGAGTTTTCTCTCAAAAACCCGGATCCTCCGGATATCAGGGACGTTCCGATGCTGCCTGTGAATATTCTGGCCAGGAATCTCTTCACAAGTCCGCGAAAACTTCTCTCCGTCATCGACCTCTCGGCGCGCCTCGGACTTTTCGATCCGGAAAGATGGCTGAGCCTCGGCATTCTCTACAGCCCCGCCTTCGAACGGCGGGCGGAACGTTATCTGCGCTGGCTTCTCGCCAGGAATAGCACCCCATGACTGCGCCCACTCATATCACGTTTGCAGAGTTCCTTTACCTGCTGCTTCTGACCACAACCGGGATCTCCCTGAGCGCGGTGAATGCCTCCGTCATCGCTATCGCCTCGATTCTGCCCGATGTGGATACCGCCCCGAGCACTATCGGCAATCTGTTTCCCAGGCTGGCCTCTGGTCTGGAAAGAAAGGTCGGACACCGAACTCTCACTCATTCAATCCTCGGCGTCTCCCTCCTCGCAATCGTTACCCTGCCCCTTTCTTACTTCTCCCGCGAAATCTACGTCTGCCTCGTCGCCGGTTACGCCTCTCACCCCCTCCTTGATACCATGACGGTGACCGGGGTGAAACTTTTTTACCCCTTCTCCGGAGCCAAGTGCGTTTTTCCGTTCGATGTTAATTACCCCCACGCGTTCCGGCTGAGGACCGGTGGCAGGCTCGATTTTTTCCTTGGATGCGTGTTTCTTGCCGGCTCCATCCCCGCTTTTTTAATCGCCCGCGGAGGCTACGAACGCTTCGTCCGGGTTACCCAGCACTCCGTCGAAGCCGCCGTCAGGGATTTTAACGATTTTTCCAGGACCCGGATGGTCACCGCCGACGTCTCGGCTTATAACGCGCTCACGAAAGAGCCGCTCCGCGGACGCCTGGTGATCGACGGGGCCCTCAATGCCCATACCCTCCTCTTCAGGGGGGATGACAACCAGCTCCATACGCTGGGAAAAAATTTCGAGGCCGATTATGTTGCCGACTATGTGGTCTGTTCCCCCTCCACGCCCGCCCGCTCTGCCGTCCGTTCCATCGATATGAGCCAGCGGTTTCTCGGAGAGCTCGCGGATTTCCGGGGAAAAAGCTATTTCTTCGGGGATCTTTCTACCGCCGACAAGATCTCGGTGCCCGAAAACGTCCGCCTCTTCAGCCCGATCTCAGGATTCGGGTCGTCTCTGAAGTTTCTCTATGCCACAACCGCCGATATCCGGCGTCTCAATCTTGAGAATGTTTTCATCACGAAGGGGGTGCTGACGGTGAAATCGGTGTTCGCCGACTCCGCCGCCTCCCCGCCCGATTCAGTCCTCCGACAACAGTCCGCATTTTCTTTCTCGACAGACGCCGGGGATTCGGTGGAATTTCTGAAGTTTTTTGGTGATACGGTCCGCCCCCACGAGATCATCGCCCGGAAGCTCTCGCTCATGACTACCGGGCAGGAGATTTCCATCAACCTTTCAAGAATCGCCGCTCTGTCTTCCGTGCCCGCCGATGAGGATGCGAGGATTGACAACGCCGAAAAGGCAGCCTCCCTCGACTCGCTCACATCCGCACACTACCGGATCCTCGCGGATGAAGGATTCTGTTCGGAGAAAATCTTTGCCGAATCAGACCTTAAATGGAAGAAGAGCATATCAATTCTGAACCATCTCAGGTCCCTGAGATCAACGTCCCGCACGGCCGGGGCCCTTCAGGTGAAGAGGCTCGAGCTTGCCAACGAACGGCTTCGCCTGAAACAGAAGGCGCGTAATCGTGAATCCGACATGCGCTCTCCGTTCGCCGGAGTAATCTCCGGCGTCCGCCGCCTCAACCATGGACGGAAAACTGAGTGGGTTCTCACCATTCTCCCCCTTCGCTGAGCGTGCCCTATCTCTGCCCCGAGTGCAAAGGTCGATTCAGCGAGTTTCATCTTAAGTGCCCGGAATGCGGCGCATGGAATTCCGCAAAACCCGCATCCGCCGGGGAATCGTCCGGAGCGGTTCCGCTTCTGGACATAAGGCCCCAACTAAACCCAAGGATCACGACCCATGTCGCCCAATTCAATATGCTTCTCGGTGGGGGGTTCGTCCCCGGGAGCTCCCTCCTCCTTATCGGGGCGCCCGGCACCGGGAAATCAACGCTGATCCTGCAGGTTTTGGGCCAGATGAATCTTCGCTCGCTGTATGTTTGCGGCGAGGAGTCTGCCTCACAATTGAAATTTCGCGCAGACAGGCTCAATATAAACTCACCCATCCTGTTCCTTCTCTCTGAAACGAATGTCACGAAACTGCCGGGCCATATCCGGCAGGTCCGTGCACGCATTCTCGTCATCGATTCCATCCAGACCGTCTATTCCGATCTGTCGGATTCCCTGCCCGGAAGCGTGACGCAGATGAGAAAGTGCAGCTATCTTCTCCGGCGCATGGCCCAGGAGAACGATCTTATCCTGATTATGATCGGACAGGTCACCAAACAGATGAGGGCGGCAGGTCCCAAACTTCTTGAACATGCCGTCGATGTCGTCCTGTTCCTCGAAGAAAATAAACCGGGCGCGAGGACCCTCTCTGCATCCAAGAACCGCTTCGGCTCCACCACGCCGGTCTGCTTTCTCCGTATGGACGATTCAGGTCTCGTCTTCTCCCGAGGCGTGAACTGACCCCATGGGCTCTGAAGGAGATCTACGCCAGGATCTGGCTTTTTTCGGGAGGTCGGAAGAGCTTTATGAGCTGGTAAAACATCTCAGGCTGGGCCGCCATTCGCTTGTCACAGGCGATAAGGGGGTGGGAAAGTCGCGTCTTTTGCTTGAGGCGAGATGGGTATTATCGGGAAGGTCCAAGCGGATCGACTTTTCCCCCCGTTTCATCCCGAAAGTTTACGGGAATCTCCCATTAAAACTTAAACCGGGCGAGTTCAAGATCATGACGATCGAGCGCTGCCATCCCCTCGGCGATTTTCTCAGGGAGGTCTGTCAAAAACTCTTTCTCAATGGCGATCTTCCCGTGGAAAGCGACGAGGAAAGACAGGATTGGGCGACGATGCGGAAACGCCTCCGGTCATTCCCCAGTGCGAAGGTCCAGGCGACTGTCTTCGAGGCCCTCGCCCGCTCCGACAGGCCCTATCTCGTCTTTCTCGATACGCTCGATCATATTTCCCCAAGCCACCAGACTTTCATCGAAACGCTGCTGAATATCGCGGTCGTCGCTAGCGCGACGGTGAGGATCAAAGAAAATTCCTGCTTCACGCGTATCTGGGCATCTTTTGTGAAAATTGAGCTCGGCCCCCTGCCCCGGGATGAAGCATCGGGGCTGATTAACTACTTTTTCCAGAAATATCCGATCCGGGTGATTGATCCAGAACTCTATGCCTCCGAAATCCTTAAATCCTCGGCAGGCAACCCCTTTCATATGAAGAACATGCTCTGGCACGGGTCGCGCCAGAAATTCGTCGACGGCAGGGAAATCAGAAAACTGAGGCAGATGGACGAAGGGGCCTACTTCAATATGGGGCCGATCTATATCTTCGGCGTCGCGCTCTTCACGATGCTGAAGATTTTTTCAATCGGCTCAAGTAACCGCGAGCTCTATATTTATTTCTCCGCCCTGGGATTTATCGCCTACCTCGTCTTCAGGGTCTTCAGGACTTTCTTTCTCTTCAGGCCGCAGAAATTCCGCTGACCCTCACCCCGGTGGGGATTTACCGGCGGCTGAGTCTCACGGCGAAGATGACGACTCCGAGCAGCGTCCCGATGAGGAGGAAGATGAGTATGCCCGTCCCCAGTATATTGGCGCTCGAGGCGATGTGGATGCGGATTTTTTTGTCCTCCGAGTCCACCTTCCTGTTGCTCGCAAAAGACTCTGTCTTTATGGTGGCTTCGTAGTCGCCGACTCCGACGTCCGGCGGAGTCGTGACCGTGACGGATACGTTTTCTTCCTTCCCGGGCAGAAGGGAACCGATCAGATCGGGCGAAATTGCCTCGGTCCAGTTGATCGGGACTTCAGCCCGGACCTTGATGTTGTCCAGCCGCCGCGTGCCGTCATTGTATATCCCCAGGGACATCTGCATCTTCTCGCCCGGCTTCAATTCCTGATAAAAATTCGTGGCGCGCACCTGGATCTTCCCGACGCCGCGGGGGACGAGCTCCAACCGGACGAAACTGATGTTCATCTTCGAAAGATTGTCGACGCTTGCCTCGGCTCCCACCTCGTCCGAGAGTTTTTGCGGCACCGCCGCAGCCAGGAAGCTTATCGGCCTGTCGATCTGAAAGGACCCGCTGTCGTACCTGTCCGGAAGATAAATCGCCAGGGAAAGCTTCCGCGTGTTGACGTCCTGCGAAAATTTTACCTGCGACAGCCTTGCGTTCGACTGCGACTCGAAGAAGTCGTACGTGATCTGCCGGGGGAGGTTGAAGACCGCGAGCTTGTAGACGTTCGCGATGTCCGAAAAAAGCTCCAGTGTGAGATCGTAATTGGCGCGCGCCCCCAGATCGCATTCCTGCGAGAATTGTTCCGAGGTCAGGAGGACCTTGTTGGCGCTTTCGTCTTTCTGGAGGAAAATTTTCTTTTCCTCGGTCTTGTCGCCGTAGACGCATTTCACCGTGACATTGTCAAGATCCTGAAGCAGGAGGAAGTCCACCGCGACGGCCAGATTGTACGGCATCGACTCTATCTTCGCCTCGTAGGGACGGCTCACGATGGCGTTCTGGTCGTTCAGCAGGGAAACGTAGACGTTCGATATCCTGTCGGTCCGTATTCCCTCGAAATCCTCGAGGTCGACATGCTTCCCCTCCACCAGCCCCCCCGTCGTGTTTCTCAGGACCAACCTGACCTTCTTTTTCCCCTCCCTCGACTGGTATTTTATGCCCTTGTCGATCGTGATGTGAGGCTGCTCGAACGCAAGCGAGAGGATCGCCTGCTGATAGGTGATCTGCGCCGATTTGAACCGGGACTCGGATTCATTGTACTCTTTTTCTGAGATGAGGCTTTTTTCATGCAGGAGTTTTTGACGCGAATATTCCTGCTTCTGCACCTTGTAGTCGCTTTGCACCTTTTCGAGATATAACGACTTGAACCTCTCGTCGTTAGGATTGTACAGCATCTGCCCGGCGACAGTCTGGCTCAAGATGAGGAAAACCGCCGCACCCCATTGATAGCGTTTGTTTCTGGAAGAAATCATCGGATGTCGTATTTCATGAAACTGATAAAGGCTGCTCCGAGAAAGAGGATGTTAAACAAAACGAGGACTCCGAAGGGAGCGAGGCTCGCCTCAACCCGCTCGCTGAGACCCAAAGGCTGGTGACGGAACCGGGGAAAGTCGCCCAGGTCAATCCGGTCATCGACCGAGAGCTGCGGGTTTTTCTTTAGCTCGCGGTTGTAGATGCCCATGAGGAGAGGATCCATGGTGGCAAAATAGTTCTGACGTTCAGCCTGCCAGTGATCGTCGGCTCCGATCCCCGCATCGGTGAGCTCCGTCGCCAGAAACACGTAGCTCGCAAGCGGAGAGACCATGCCGAACATCGTCGCCAGTCTTTCCTGAATCTTCGAACGCGCCGCGAATTCTTCCTTGATCGCTTTGACTTTCTGCTGCTGCCCGGCATTCACCTCATTGACCATCGCCATCCAGTCTTTCTTGTAACGATCGTAATCATCTTTAAACGCCATGTCGCTGTCAATTTTCGCTTTCAGCAGGGAATCCCGCACCGGGCCTGAGCCCCGCGCGAGATCGGGTGCGATGCGGGCGTATGTCGTCCGGAGCATTTCCCTCCCGCGTTCGGCGACGATCTTGTCGCGCTCCTCGCTTGTCACAGTCCACGTTTCCATGTCCATCTTCGTCCTGGAAGGGATGTGATAGATTTCTGCCGCCAGGAAAGGGCCGATATTCGGGATCATGAGAACCAGGATCACCCAGGCAAAGAGCGATTTCAGCACCGATACCCCGGATGACTCTGAGCGCGCCGAAAAACAGAGCCCCAGGGCGTAGAATGCGGAAATGTAGAGAAACGATCCTGCGGCGAGCAAGAGGAATATCCCGGTGTCCATCGTCTCCAGCCGGACCGTTGAGTTAATGGCGGGAACGAGCAGGCCCGCCAGGAGTCCGATCGTGAACGGAATCAGAAGGCTGATCGTTCCCCCGATGTATTTCCCCAGGACCAGAGTCGAACGCGGCATATTTGACGAGAGGAGGAGTTTCAAGAGCCCCGACTCCCGCTCCCCGCTCAGGGCGTTGTATGAAAAAAGTATCGCCATCAGGCTCATGACGAGGGTGACGATCGTGACAAGGTCCAGACGGGAGAAGAGGACCGGCATGGGCGAGCTGAGGAAATTCTCCTGGGCAGCCTCCCGCTCTATGCCCAGGACAAGAAACGAGTAGGGAGCCGGGCCCCGCAACGGCCTCGCCATCCAGCCGACACGATTCAGGTGTCCGAAATTCCTGATGAAATTTTCCTGACTGTCCTGCCGGGAGCGGTAATCTGCGACATCTGCCCGGTAACTGGCCGAAAGCGTAAGCACCATGACGACGATGAGGAGAATGCTCAGCGCCGACGCGGCCAGAAATCTCTGGTTGAGGAGGTTTTCCCGGATTTCCTTTTCTATGGCAAGCCCGAGCATGTTATCTCGGGTCGTATCGTTGAATGCTTACCATCGCCAACGAGACGAAGATTGCTCCAAAAGCTCCGAGGAGCGAAAAATCCGCAGGGATCGGGTCCGCCAACACTTCCCCCAGGGACGCCCTCTCGTATGTGAAATTCTCCAGCTCCCCCTTCGATACGCTGCTGATGATGTCGGAATTGCGCGCCAGGAACATTGTGATCGCATCCTTGTACCGCATCTCCTCGTAGACCCCGGTGTTCGATGCATCAGTCATAAGGAATGTGAGGAGCCCCGCAGGGGATGAGCGGACCAGTTTCCGGGTCAGGTCGATCTGTTCATTGAGCCGCGGCCGATACGCCTCCAACATCCCGCTGTTCGAGGCATGGATCTCCTCGACGAGATGTTTCCAGCCAGGCATCGTATTCCCCCTGTCCTGGTGTATTCTTTCAAAAATGGCCTGTATCGTGGCAAGTCTGTTCTGCATCTCTACCCGCTCGCTCGGAGGTACCGCGGCGGCAGAGCTCGCAACGGTCATGCCCATCTGCGGGACGACGAAGATCAGGAGAATCCACGCCGCTATGCCCAGGGCCATCGCGCTCGTACTCCGGTGGACCACCGCCGACAGAAATAAACCCAGGGCCGAAAAAACGAACACATAAAGGGAGGACGCTGCCAGCAGGAATATCACCCGGGGCCAGTACCCCGCTGAAACCTGTACATCAGGCAGCAGGGAGACGATCGCCGACTCCGTTCCGAAAAGAATCGCGAAGGGGACAAAGACAAGAGCGAACCTGCCCAGGAGTTTTCCAAAAAAGAGGGCCGCTCTGCCGCCGCCGCTCGCAAGGGCGAGCCTCAGCGTCCCTCCCTCTTTCTCCCCCACGATGGCGTCAAAGGCGAAGAGGAGCGCAATCAGGGAGAGCATCACCCTCACAACGAAGAGCATGTCGGGAACGATGAAGAGGGAAAACAAGCGGTTGACCGATTGCTCCACCGGCTGGATTTCTATCCCGCTGAACTTCAGATAATGGAGCCGTGTGAGCTGGGCGTCCACCCCCTTCGCAAAGATGGAGTAGGGGGTCGGCGGGATCATGACGTTCGATGAGTTCGGCTGGGGCCGGTTGATAGTGAAATCCTCCATCCGGATCCTGTAGTCGCCGTACGAGACGAGGAGGCTCACGACCATGAGTACCAGAAGCAATCCGGTGAGGATGACGAACCGGTAGCTGATGATGTTTTCAGCCAGTTCTTTCCTGAAGATGTGCCAAATCATGACGGGCCTGCCGGATTCAACTGACTTCCATGTACCTCAGATAGAGTTTTTCGAGATCCTCATACTGGAGATCCGCCTTGTTCTTCTCCATTATCAGCACCCCCTCTTTCATGATCCCCACCCGGTCGGCAATTTCCTTCGCCCGGAACACATCATGCGTGGACATGAGTATCGCCTTTCCCTCTGTCCGTAATCTCATAAGAAGCTCGACGAACTCGGCCGCCGCCTTCGGGTCAAGGCCCGATGTGGGTTCGTCAAGCATCAGCGCCGAGGCCTTTTTGAGTATGGCGATCGCAATGCCGAGTTTTTGCCTCATTCCCTTCGAAAATGTCTTCACCCTCTGCTCAAATGAACGCTCCGGCAGCCCCACCTGCCTCATGACCATGTGGTAATCTTCCTTCCGGAGATCCTTCCGGCCCGAAAGCCGCGTGAAGAATTCGAGGTTCTGACGGGCGGTGAAGTTGCCGTAGAGCATGACGTTCTCTGAAACGTAGGCCGCATGCTTCTTCGCCTCAAGAGGGCTTTTCGTGCAGTCGATACCGTTGATCCTGGCCGTTCCCCCCGACGGCTCGATGAAGTTGAAGAAGAGGTTGATGGTGGTTGTCTTTCCCGCCCCGTTCGCCCCCAGGAGACAATAGATCTGCCCCGGCCCTATGTCGAGATTCAAATGATCAAGGGCCAGGTGGCCGTCCTCGTATCTTTTCGTTAAGTCAATGGCTTGTATCATAAAGCTTCCTTTGAGTGTTGGTTTACCTTACATCGTACCGGCTGAAGGCTGCCCATCC
This sequence comes from uncultured Chlorobiaceae bacterium, assembly GCA_964410105.1. GTDB lineage: Bacteria > Bacteroidota > Ignavibacteria > UBA10030 > SZUA-254 > CAYPFY01. The sequence goes on along the minus strand of CAYPFY010000020.1, from coordinate 21,615 downwards.
GGCGGCGAAGAATACTATGGTGAAAAGCACCAGGAGCACGACGTCGGGGCCCTCCGCCCTCAGCCCGTCAAGGTACCCGATCCGGTGGTAGCTCAGCTGCGGAACGGCAGCCTTGCCGGGCTCAAAACCGGGTTTTTCGTGGATCATGACGGCCGTCCCGCCGTTCGTTCCCCCGTATGAATCGATGAGAAAATTGTCGTAGAGGTTTTGCTTGACCTCGTCCTGATATCTTTCCGCATTGGCCACAAAATTATCCATTTCCAGAACTCCCGTCGATGAGAGCTCGGAGATGATGTAGGTATAGCAACTGACAGGCGAAAGCCTCGAGAGGTTCATCGCTATCGATGCTTGGGTTGCGCGCATATTCTTGTATTCTTCCCTGAGCTTCCGCGTTTCCTCGCTGATTCTTTTGCTCGCTTCCTCATCGAGCGGCTTCTTCTGGTCGTCATACGCCTCCTGGGCTTTGCGCTCAGCGTCGGTACGACCCGGCACCGAGATGCCCCGCCCCGTGAATCCGTACTGCGCCAATACCCGGTCGTAAAGCTCCCGCTTCCGGAGATCGTATTCCTTCTCGAGGTTCTGACGCGCAAGATCCTCCTGCAAACGTACGACCATGGGGGAATTGACAGGGTAGATGATCTCGGCAAGCATGGGGCTGATCTTCGGGAGGGTCAGCACGAGGACCGCCCAGATGAATAAAAGGACGACGATCGATGTTATGGACCGCTGCGTGAGCGTCGAGACGAGTATGCCGAGGAGGAACATGGCGAACAGAAAAAGCAGCGTCACGGCCAGGACCGTGATGAAGGGCCAGAACATCTGGGGGGAGAAGACCGGGATCGATGTGTTCAGGATGATCAGAGAGAGGAGGATCGAAAGAAAGAAGGGGAGGAGCAGGACAAGATAATTTCCGATGATTTTGCCGACCAGGATGCGCCACCGCGGTAAGCTCCCCGCTATCAGGAGCCTGAGAGTGCCGTCTTCCTTCTCCCCGGTGACCGCATTGAAGGAGAAGATGAGCGCAAGGAGAGAGATCACGAAGCTGACGTTAAACAAAAGGTCTATTTTACCGAACAGGAAGGACTGCGGATTGCTTACCCCCTGATCATTCTCCATCCCCACATGGCCGTCCCTCGACGTTGTCACCTTGTTCGGCATAAAATACTCGAGCCCGACAGAAAAAATGCTCAGCGCGGAGGGGGGACGGTACCCCTCGGCGTGAAAATCGGAACCGAGCCTCCCCTTCGCCCTCTGCTCGTACAACCGCTCTGCATCGCGGTATTCGGAAAGCCGCCTTTCATAGTCCTTAAGGTTGACAAATATGCCGAGGGGGACGAGAAGGAGGCACAAGAGCGTCGCAACGACGAATCGGAAGCTGAGTATCGCTTCCAGAATCTCTTTCCTGATGATGGTTGAAAGCATTTTTTTGGGAAAGATTTAATTGAGAATTCCAGGCGTGCCCTGGTCGCCGGAGTCTCATCAAAATGCGTGCCGCGTCAGGAACCGGAAAGAGGGAAGCAGGAGGGAGGGTGAGGAAGGACGGATGGGTAACGGCTTACACGGAGGTGGGAATAGGTTTACCCATCATCTGAGCTCCACCTCCCGTCAAATCCATACTGACGCATTTTATTGAAAAGCGTCTTGCGGCTGATTTTCAGCTTTTCCGCCGCCGCTGTGCGGTTGCCCCCCGTCTCCTCAAGCGCGCGCGCGATGAGCTCCCGCTCGGCGCGCTCGGCTATTCGCCTGACGATCGCCTCCATCCCGTCGTCTGATCCGGTTTCCCCGCCCCCTCCCATGAACCCGAAATCACCGACCTCCAGCCGGGTCCCCGCCGCACCGAGCAGCGCGCGCTGTATCGCGTTTTCGAATTCCCTTATGTTTCCCCTCCACTCCCGATCCCTCAGGAACCGGAGACTTTCCTCGGAAATTCCTTCAATCTTTTTTCCAAATGAAGCTGCGTGTTTCCGGATGAACCCGTCGGCATACTGCGGGATGTCTTCACGGTGATCTCTCAAGGGAGGGATCGTGAGATGGATGACGTTGAGCCTGTAATAGAGATCCTCACGGAAGCGCCCTTCGCTTACCTCGCGTGAGAGATTCTTGTTCGTTGCCGCAAGGATTCGCACATCGACCCTGATCGGGGACGTCCCCCCGACGCGCGTGAATTCTTTTTCCTGGAGGACCCGCAGCAGCCGAACCTGCGCGTTCATCGGAAGCTCGCCGATCTCATCCAGAAAAACGCTCCCCGTATGGGCTTCCTCGAATTTCCCCGCCCGCCGCTCGCGGGCATCGGTGAATGCCCCCTTCTCATGCCCGAAGAACTCGCTTTCAATCAGCCCCGGAGGCACGGCGGCACAGTCCACGATGACAAAGGGGGCGTCCCTCCTCCTGCTTTCATGGTGTATGGCGCGGGCGGCAAGTTCCTTCCCCGTTCCGCTCTCCCCGTCGATGAGCACCGTGGCATCCGTCCCGCTCATCTGCATGATTTGTTCTTTGACGCGCCCCATCGCCGGGCTCGACCCGATCATGCCGGCGACTCCGTATTTTTCCGCCAGCTCGCCCTTGAGCCTGCCGACTTCCTCGGTCAGCCGGTAGACATCAATCGCCCGTTTTACAATGAGCAGGATCTGATCGTTATCGAAGGGTTTTGAGATATAATCGTAAACCCCCTTTTTGATCGCATCCACCGCCGTCTGAATCGTCCCGTGCGCTGTCAGTATGATCGCCACGGCATCCGGCCTGATTTCGCGGATTTTACTGAAAGTCTCGATCCCGTTCATCCGCGGCATCTGGAGGTCAATGATGAGCACCTCCGGGTCGAATTTTTTTGAGATTTCAACGGCCTCGAATCCGTCCCTTGCCGTTTCTATCTCGCATCCGCTTTCGCGGAGTATGGTGGCGAGAATGTTTCGTATTCTCTCCTCGTCGTCGACGATGAGCAGCTTCCCCGGCCTCATGTGCCAACCTGCCTCGGCAGCCGGACCCACACCGTCGTCCCGGTTGCCTTCCCGTCGGTACGGCTCGTTATGCCGATGTCCCCCCCGTGCCTCCCGACGATTCCATACGATATTGAAAGTCCGAGACCCGTGCCGTTGTCCTTTGTGGTGAAGAAAGGGTCGAAAACCTTCGGCATGAGTTCAGGCGGAATTCCTGCGCCGCTGTCGGTGATCTCGATGGAAACCGAGCCATCGCTCTTTGAGTCTCCCTCGGGCCGGGCCGAAATGATAAGCTCTCCCCCATGAGGCATGGCCTGAAGGCTGTTGAGCAGCAAATTGAGAAACAATTGCTTAAGCTGCGATGCGTCGCCGATCAGGTTCAAGCCGGAGCCCGGATATTTCTTCACAACATTGATAGAGCGGTTGCGGATTTCGGATTCCAGCAACAGCATCGTCTGGTCAAGGATCTCGCCTATCTCTACTGCTGCCCTCCGCAGTTCGGACGTTCTGCTGAACGAAAGTAGCCCTTTGATGACCTGGTCGATGCGGTCGACTTCCTCTATAATGCCCGCCGTCAGCTGGCGCTTTTCATCGGGAAGATTTTGCGCTAGATACTGGATCGTGCTCCGGATCGACGTGAGGGGATTCCGGATCTCGTGCGCCGCCCCCGCCGCAAGCTCTCCGACAGTCGCCAGCCTGTCGGCATGGAATATTTTTCTCAGCCTGTCCTCCTGGAACTCATACAGGACCGCGTTCTCGATAGCAAGGGCGCTTTGATCCGACAGGAATTTTAGCCGCGCCAGCTCCTGCTGCTGATAACGGCCCGATGCTTTAGGGCCGAGGAAGATTATCCCCGTCAGCCGGTTGACGGCAATCAGAGGGGCCGCGACGGATATTTGTTCGCGCTCCAGGAATTCCCGCTCTTCCTCGGCAAGATACCGCATGACCTCCGGACTTCCCGGAATGTCGAGCACGCTCTGGTTCACATTGAGCCATTTTATGAGATTGTCCGCGTGGGAGAAGTTGAATTTTCTGAGATTTTCGCCACCCTTGATTTTTTTCCCTACAAATCGGTCGGTGATCGGCTCGTAGAGGACGACCGCGACCATCGATGCCCCCATGATCTCGCCCAGCTTGGCTGTGAGATTTTCAAGAAGCTGCTCCAGGCCGACGATCGAACTCAACGGGGAGAGTAGCTCCTCCATCGTCGATTGGTGCGGTTTTTCCCCCGAAATCCACCAGCGAATTTTAGCGGCGAGATCATCCATGAAACGATTTTTTCCCCTCCGGTTTGCGATTCTGCCGATAATCTACGGAATGATCGTCTGTAATTCAAACCAAATGTAATTCAAACCAAAAAGGGGGGTGTTGACTATCCCTCCAATGATGCCTACATTTACTTGTCAGACCGGCTCCCGCGTCGTTGCACACGTACCTCCGATAGGGGACATTGCTTACCAATCACGAGGAAGAGGCCATGAGATCCGTTTCGCGAATTATTTTTTTCGTTGCGTTTTTCGCCGCGATGCTCGCGATCGTGACGCATCCGCACCGGGGAATCCGCCAAACCGCGCCTTTGCACGTTGGGCTGGGAATTTCACAGGGCGAGGCGGGGATGGATAATGACTGGTTCATGACTCAGCGAAGCTATCCCTATACGAATATCCCGCGAAATTCACTCTCAAAGATCCGTGAAGGGATGGGAAAACGGTTTTCCGGGAGAAATTCCCCGCGCACCGTTGCTACGGGGTCAAGCTGGACCCTCGCAGGACCATCGAATATCGGCGGTCGGATCGAGTGCGTCGCTTTCGATCCCACGGATCTCACGATTTACGCCGGGGCTGCCTCCGGAGGGGTCTGGAAGACAACCGACCTGGGATCAAACTGGGCGCAGGTGTTCAATGAGAGTTTTTCTATCGGCGCGGTTGCCCTGGAGCCCGGTAACCCCAGCGTCGTCTATGTCGGCACAGGAGAGAATACGCCCTCCGGGGTCGCCACATACCCCGGGAATGGGATATGGCGTTCAACCGACGCCGGCTCGTCCTGGACGAACATCGGTCTGACGAATACCGGGTATACCGGCCGTATCGCGATTAATCCCCTCAATCCCAGTACGATTTTCGTCGCCGCTCTCGGCTATTACAGGGACGTGACCAATGAAAGGGGCATCTATAAGTCGACGAACCGGGGGGCCACCTGGACTCAGACGCTCTTCGTCAACGATACAACCTGCGGGGTCGATGTGATGTTCGATCCGACCGATACAAGCAGGGTGTTCGCCATGCTCTGGAACCGCCACCGTACTCCTCATTATTCAGTTCTCACCGGACCGTCGAGCGGTCTCTATTTTTCAAGCAACGCCGGATCGACCTGGGCTCCGGTGACGAATGGATTTCCCTCCAACGACCCGAACCTCGGACGCATCTCGATGGCTTTCGCTCCCTCCAATCCGGCGATCGTCTACGCCCTGACGCAGTATGGACTCGGGTGGGGCGCTATCTACAAGAGCACGGACCACGGCACCTCATGGACCGAGACTTTCGACGGAACCGTAACGAGCGAATCGCAGGTCTGGTATAATAATGTCATCACCATCGATCCCACGAATTCAAATAATGTCTGGGCCGGCATGACGAACCTCTATCGCTCGACGGACGGGGGAGTCACCTTTTTTATTCCCCCAATCGGCGGATCATTTCACGGTGATCAGCACTCGATCCAGTATTTACCCCTCCCGAATACAATCCTCGTCGGCAACGATGGCGGAATTTATCTCTCGGGTAATAACGGAAGCAGTTTTATTAAATCACTGAATCTTCCGATCACCCAGTTCTACGCCGGGATAATCAGCCCCCAGAATCCGAACCGCCTGATCGGAGGCACCCAGGATAATAACTCTCTGCAGACCCATACCGGCGTTGTTGACTCCTGGGACTACATTTATTGCTGCGACGGATTTTACTGCCTCATCGACCCGACAGACTCAAACCGGGTCTATGCCGAAGCCCAGTACGGCGGTCTTGGTTATTCCACCGACGGCGGATCATCCTTCTTCGACGGCACAAACGGGATAAGCATAACGGATAGGAAAAACTGGGAGACACCGATCGCTATCAATCCCATAAATCACAATAATCTCTTCACGGGGACTCAGCGCGTGTATGAATCGTTTGACGGAATGCAGTCGTGGACTCCCATCAGCCCCGATCTTACCTACGGCAACGGTGGGCGGGTCGGCACGATCACGACGATCGCCGTCTCCCGGCAGGTTCCACAGGCCATCTATGTCGGCACTGATGATGGAAGAGTCTGGGTCTCGACCGACTACGGCTCCACCTGGACCGACATTGCCGCGTCCCTGCCCCTCCGGTGGGTCACCCGGCTGACAGTCGATCCTGATTCGTCCAATATCGCCTATGTGACGCTGTCGGGGTTCTATGAGAATGAGTATGGCGGACATCTCTACAGAACGTCGGACTACGGCGCCACCTGGACGAATCTTTCCGCGTCCCTTCCCGATATACCGCTCAATGATGTGGTCATGGATTCCGCGAACCGGAATCACCTCTTCGTTGCGACCGATCTGAATGTGCTTTTTTCGACAAATCTCGGATTTGACTGGCATATTCTCGGCTCCGGATTGCCCGAGGTCTCCGTGCATAACCTTTCACTCCACCAGGGTTCCCGTACCCTGGCCGCATTCACGCATGGCCGGTCAGCGTATACGATTCCCCTTCCCTCCGCGCAATTCCAGGTGCTGAACGTCCCAAACCGGTCGCGGTGGAATCTTGTGTCAAATCCGCTCCAGACCGACGACGACTCGCTGCGCCACCTCTATCCGGCAAGCGTCGGTTCGGCGTATAGTTACTCCGGCACATATTCAACGACCGTCCTGATACACCCCGGGCACGGCTACTGGCTGCGGTTCCCGGACTCCCCGCCTGCCGCGGAGATTTCCGGCGCTGCGCTCCCGCCCGATACCATTCCCGTGACTTTGGGATGGAACCTCGTAGGTTCTGCCTCGGGTCCGATAACGCCCTCGTCGGTCGGAAGCGATCCCCCCGGCATGGTGACGAGTAGTTTTTTTGAGTACGATGGTCACTACTCCGTGAGCGACTCCATACTCCCCGGCCACGGTTATTGGGTTAAGGTGAATCAGGATGGCTCGCTCATTATGCCGTCGTCGCCCGGAGGAGGCGCGGCCAAAACGGTGGCTCATATAGTGATTTCCCCGACGTCCGACATGCCCCCTCCGCCGCCCGAAGAGTTTTCAGGTATTACTCAAAACATCCCGGCACAGTTCAGGCTTCATCAGAATTTCCCGAACCCCTTCAATCCTTCTACCACGATTAAATACGATGTGCCCGTGGATAGCCGCGTGACCGTATCGATATTCGACGCGCTGGGACGCCTCGTCTCACAACTCGTCGACGAAACGGTGAGCGCGGGCGAAAGGGAGGCACGCTGGGATGCGTCAGGGGTGGCATCGGGCATCTATTTCTGCCGGATGCAGGCACGAGGCCTCACTTATCCCACGCGATCGTTCGACGAGGTGAGAAAGCTGATGGTTGTGAAGTAGCCTCACATGCCAGGCCGGAGGAGGCCTGACGGGGCCGGGGAGGCGAGTGGGGGCCGTAGATCTGCCGCGCGTCTGCGCCGGTTCCCTTGTCGTCGACGCCTCATGAAAAGTTGTTTTCCCGGGGGGAACTTCCTACATTAAGCACGCCTTCAAAGATTCGTCAACTTCCTCACCCGGAGTCTTTATGTTTATTCGCCTCGCCGCACTTTTCGCGCTATGCTCAGCACGCTTGATCTCCCAGGATGTTTATTCTCCCCATTATCAGGGGGAAGGCCTGAGCCACGATTACCACATACTGCACTATAAGATTGACGTCAGTATCGATGAGAAGGCGAAGACTGTCGATGGGAATGTTTTGCTGAAAATCGTTCCCCTCCGGCCGGATCTCCGGACGGTCAGACTCAATGCCGGGCAGATGACAATTTATTCCGCAAAGCTGGGGAAAAAGGACCTGAAGTACGACTATGACTCCACGCTTTTGTCGGTTCGCCTCGATACGGCCTACTCATTCGGTGATACCGTCAATCTTTCCATAAAATACTTCTGCAAGCCTAAGCAAGGGATGAATTTCAGCGGACCCGACTCCGGCTACCCCGCGAAAAGGTGGCAAGTGTGGTCCCAGGGCGAGGATACCACAAACCACTTCTGGTTCCCCTGCTACGACTTTCCGAACGAGAAATCGACCTCCGAAGTTTTTGCTACCGTCAATTCACGGTTCAAGGCGCTCTCCAACGGGAAGCTCGTCGGGGTGACGGAGAACAAGAATGGAACCAAGACTTTTCACTGGTTTGAAGGGAAACCCCACGCGTCGTATCTCATCATGGTCGCCGCGGGAGACTATGCGATTCTCCACGATAAGGCGGGCAAACTCCCCCTGGATTTTTATGTCTATCCCGATGATACCGCAAACGCCAGAATCTGTTTCAAACAGACGGCCGCAATGATAAAGTTTTTCAACGAGAAGATCGGGTTTGCCTACCCGTGGGAAAAGTATGCGCAGATTATTCTGCAGGATCATTTCGGCGGCATGGAGAATACGAGCGCCACAACTCTCACCGACCTCGGCTCGGTCTATGATGCCCGCGTCCGCGTGGATGATTCTCCAACCTCCCTCTTCGCTCACGAACTCGCCCATCAGTGGTGGGGGGATGTCGTCACCTGCCGGGATTTCCGGCATATGTGGCTGAATGAAAGTTTTGCAAGCTATTTCGACCCCCTCTATCACGAGTTCTCCCTCGGAGAGGATGAGTTTGACTACAGAATGTATAGCAACCAGCAGGCGGGGATCTTCGTCGATACGGCCCGCAGCCGTAGGCCGGTCGTGAGTTTTGAATCCTTCGGGGATAACCTCTATCCGCGGGGATCCGCCATCCTGAATATGCTTCACTTCGTGGTGGGAGATGACTTGTTCTGGAAAGGGATCAATCACTATATCACAAAATATCAGTTCACATCAGTGGAGACAAATGACCTGAAACGATCGATCGAGGAAGCGACGGGTCTGAATCTCTACTGGTTCTTCGACGAGTGGCTCTATAAGGCCGGGCACCCGGTGTTTGATGTAACGTACCGCTGGAGCGATTCCGCAAAGTCCGTCATGCTGGGGGTCAAACAGGTGCAGACGCTCGATAGTCTCACGGGCGTTTTTTCTACACCCGTTGATATTGAAGTGACAACGTCTGCCGGTCCGTCTACCCGCAGGGTGACGATCGCGAGCAAGGATACTGTTTTTGAGATTCCGTGCAGTGAGAAACCCCTTTTGGTGATTTTCGACAAGGGGAATAAAATTCTGAAGGAGCTGAGGTTTACAAAGTCGAACGAGGAGTGGAGGTACCAGGCCACGATGGCCCCGAACCCCATCGACCGGATGCGTGCCCTCCAGGCGCTGGCCGCCTCTCCCGATCACGAGGCGTCTATTGAAATTTTTACCGACAGGATTAGGTTCGACCGGTTCTGGGCCGTCCGCCGCGAAGCGATCAACCTCGCCGGGAAGATGGATGTCAAGATTGATTCGTTCCGGGATCGGCTGAAGGGGGCCCTGATGGCCGCCCTGAAGGATCCAAAATCGGCTGTAAGGGACGCCGCCGCCTCACAGCTCGGGGCGTTCAGGGGACAAAATGTCGCCGAGGCTCTTCGTGCGAGTCTGCAGGATTCCAGCTACAATGTCATGGCCAGCGCCCTCCGCTCGCTCAGCAAAGCCGATTCCGCAAACTCGTTGGGCGTGATTAAAGCGCACCTCGACTATCCTTCCTTCCGGAATCGCGTATCGAACGCCGCACTCGGGGCCTACGCCTCGCTTGATTCCGTCGGGGGCCTCTCTCTTGCGATGCAGAAAACCAGCTACGGCGAGGATCCGATTACGAGGTTTACAGCGATGAGGCTTGTAGGACGATACGGCAAGGGCAATCAAGAGGTGACGACCCTTCTGATCGGGCTTCTCGGTGATAAGAGCGGCGGAATCCGGTCGACGGCGGCACGCATGCTCGGAGATATGGGGGACCAGTCAGCGCTCGGGCCCCTGCAGAAGATTGCTGATGACAAGGAGAATTCTGCCTCCGATGCCGCAAAACGAAGTATTGAGCGGCTAAAGAAAGGCCCGGCAAAAAAACTTAACTGAGAGGGCGACACCCGGCGCTCAGCGATGTTGCATGGATCTGTAATGCCGGGCAACGGATAATTTCGCCCGATTTCCTCGATTATTTCCTCAAAGATCCTTTCCGAGTTTTTAAGCGGGAGAGGCGATTCTCGAACTTTTCCCTTCCTCCTTCTGTATTTTGGGTAGCCGTGTTTCGCCCCCACAGGTGTCGATACTGGGATAATTGACCACCCGATGATGGGGAGTGTTGCTTCTGCCGGGGGTTGCTACTATATTTGGATGAAAGGCCCCTGAGAGTTGGTCGGGAGGGTGTCGCTCAGGGAGTCCTCATTCCATAGGTGAAGCAATCTCGATCGTCGCCAGAGAATGCCAATGAACGTCTTTATTCTTTGGGGCAGGTCGGTGTGTCCATGACGGAATATTATTCAGTGTCAGATAGAGTGAGAATGGTGTCATCTCCCTTTCCCTGCACTCCGTTGCAAACGACATGATGAGGACGCCTCACATAATCAGTATCTGCACGATCCTGCTTTTGCTCCCTATGACCGGCCACGCGCAGGGGTTTCCGACTATTGACCGATTTGGCAAAAGGCATCAGGATTACCTTCCCTCGATACAAGGGGATGCGAGAGGTATCGCCGGGCGTTCCAGCCTGTTAAAGTCCTTGCGAGTCGAGTATGGGAGCGGATCTGCTTCTCCCCTGGCGGAAAACTCCGCGGTCTTTTCAAGCTGGCAATGGGTAAATCCCTTTCCTTCAGCCGTCCATTTTCGCGGCGTCCAAATGCTTGATTCGAACACTTTCGTCGCAGTCGGAGAGGGGAGCGTCTTTTTGAAATCGACTGATGCAGGTATACACTGGCTGGTAAGGTCCAACGTCGGAGGGACCGATCTGATCCTGCGATCTCCCTCATTCTCTGACCCCGCTCATGGGACCGTCGTCGGATTTTCAAACGGAGGGAGTTATGGAGGTATCGTCAGAACAGATGATGGCGGAGACACCTGGATTCCTCAGGGCGGCGATTCATTGCCAGCCCTGACCGGCGTATCTTTCACCAGCCGGGATACGGGAACCGTCGTTGGCTTCTACGGAACGATTCTCCATACGACGAATGGTGGCATCTCGTGGATTAAGCAAAACAGCGGCACAACAGATCGTCTGTGGGGTGTATCCTTTACCCACCCCGACACTGGCACAGCTGTGGGAGAGACCAACACCATCCTCCGGACAACAAACGGCGGAGCTACATGGTTCGCTCAGACCAATCACCCGTTTGGGGTTTTTTGGGCGGTATCCTTTACTGATCCCCGCACAGGCACTGTGGCGTCAAGCACTCGCATTTACAGGACGACAGACGGCGGCGCGACATGGTTCCAACCTGCCCTGGCGGGGGGTTCATCGCCGCCGGGTTGCATTTCCTACGCATACGGATTGAAAGGAGTGTCTTTTGCCGATGCAAATCACGGCACCTGGATTTGGGACTTGGGCGTGATCGTTCATACAACCGACGGCGGCGCTACACGCGATGTCCAGTGTCTCCCGACTCCATACCCGTACCTTTATGGCGTTTCTTTCTCGATCCCTTCCACCGGCATGGTTGCAGGACTGTACGACGTGCTCTATAGGACAACTGACGGAGGCACGTCCTGGAATTCACTGATAAAAGGGCCCACGATGGATCTCAAGGCCATTGCCTTTCCCGACATTAATACCGGGTATGCTGTCGGGGCTTCAATCCCTGAGTTTGGATCCCCCGCGGCATCAATTATTCGAACGACAAATGCCGGTCTATCATGGTCGATTCATTCATTTGATTCTTCCTTCATTCCCGGCGGTGTTGCTTTCACGAGCGCGGACACAGGGACGGTGGTGGGAACTGTCGGCACGATTCTCCGCACGACGAATGCCGGAACCACATGGACTCAGCAGCTCAGGGACAGCAGGCATCCATTCTACGCCGTATCATTCCCCGATGGCAGTCACGGAACTGCCGTCGGATCAGGGATACTTCATACAACTAATGGAGGAAGCAATTGGGTTCAACAGTATGGGGGGCAAGTGGATTCGACTTTTCTTTCGGATACGGCGCGTTTTTTCGGAGTGTCATTTACGGATGTGAATACCGGAACCGCCGTGGGCTATCACACCGCAGGAGGTGTAATCCTTCGCACGACAAATGGCGGGGCTACGTGGATCCCGCAGTTCAATCAGCCCGGCGTCACGTTGTACGGTGTATCATTTGCAGACGCCAATAACGGGACCGCGGTAGGAAACCGTCCTTCATCCATTTGGGGTTATTATGGGGTCATCCTTCACACGACGAACGGAGGCTCTACGTGGACCTCACAATATAACGGCTTTGCATCTTTTTCCTGTGTTTCCTTCTCCGACCCGAATACCGGGGTTGTGTCAGGTTACCTCACCGACTCCCTTGGGGATTCGTATGTCCCGGCAGTACTTCAAACGACCGATGGCGGAGCCCACTGGACGTTCGGTACCACTGCTGGAGTTTCTCTCTCCGCAGTTGCAATGGCTCGCTCCGGTTCCAAACGGGTAGCGTTTGTCGCCGGACAAGGAGGAGCAGTTCTGTGCTCGGCGCTCTCTCCGCTGAGCGCAAAGACCTGGACAGGGCTCGTCGACTCTTCGTGGAATAACGACAGTAACTGGTCTCCGATGGGCGCTCCCCTCAAACCGGACAGCGTGATCATACCGCCGGCATCAATTAATCCGGTTATCTACCAGATTCAGGATATCATCGTCATCTCATCGTTGAACATCGTGACGGGGGGGCACCTGACTATTACATCAAATCTGTCCCGACTGACCGTGAAAGGAGACGTGAGGATAGATGGACGCCTCGAGGTTCGCCCGCCCGCCGCGACCAGCATCGTCGTCGGCGGCAGCTGGCTCCTGCCGCCCGGCTCCGCACTCTTGAGGAAGACAGCCAAAACGAGCGGTGAATTCGATCCCTCTCACTCAACGGTGTCTCTGAGGGGACAGGGTCTGTTTTCAAGCGGATTCTATAATCTTGCGCTCGATTCCGGATCTGCCATGCAGTCTAACGGTAATGTCCATGTCCAAAACCAATGTTCAGTGCTGGGCGATGTGACCATAAGCCCTGCCGAGACGCTTTTCGTGGACAATTCCGGATTTCAGTCTCTGAACGGCTCCGGCAGCGTGCTTCGGGGGACGATCCGACGTGCGCTCGATTCCGCTTCCTTGAATCTGTACCGCTTCGAAAGCGACAGTACGTATGTCCGGTTCAACGGTAACGGCACGTATCCGGCAAAACTCACGATGACAGCCTTTCCCGATACGGCCGTTCAGACTCTCTCCGGGGTATGGCGCATCCTTCCGAGTCGCGTGAATTTGTCGGCCAATACGGTCGCAAGCGACAGCGTGACACACTTTACGAAATGGGCGATCGGAGTTCCACGCCCCCATTCTCAGCTGAATGTGGGCTTTGACGTGGGGGGCGATGGGATGGTGGACAGGCTTTATGAAATCACGACCGACGGGGGGAGCAACTGGCAAACACGGCTCGCCCTCCACTATAGTCAGTCAGAACTCCCTCCCGGGATTCTGGAGGATTCACTGAAGATGATGACTCTCGATACGACTCTTGAATCGGTCACCGTCAGTGCGGGGGCGAATGGGGCCGTAAGCCCCTCGGGTTTTGTGATCGTGCAGAGGGATTCAGATCAAACATTTGCCATCACCCCCGTGTCAAAATATCGCATTGATAGCGTCCTTACGGATGGCTTAAACCAGGGTGCGCCAGCGAGCTACACAATCCACCACGCCACAGTGAATCATACGATCGCGGCTTACTTTTCACTGGCAGAGATCGATGCCCAGGTGAAGACAGGCTGGAATATGGTCTCAGTGCCGATGACAGTCGGCGATTATCGCAAAGTGTCTCTGTTTCCGGGCGCTTCCTCAAGGGCCTTTCGCTTCGCCGGGTCGTATCTGGCGACCGATACCCTTCAGAACAGTCGCGGATACTGGGTGAAGTACCCAAACCCCGCCTCTGTTCCCATCATCGGATATGAGATCACGAGGGAGACTGTGTCAGTGGCGGATAAGTGGAATATGATCGGTGTGCCGTCGTATGACGCCCGGGTGGCCGAGATAGAGTTTTTGCCAGGGGTATCGCGGGCCTCTAATTTTTACGGTTACGCAGGAGGGACAGGGTATTACATCGAGGATACGCTGAAACCTGGGGTAGCCTACTGGGTGAAGGTGAACGGTACCGGGAGGATCGTGCTCCATACGAGCCACGAGCAGGGTTTCACCCGACAGCAATCCCCGCGCCAACCGGGTCATGGATCGTCACTTTTCTCAATCCCGGAAGGAGTGGAATCTCAATCGCTGGTAATCACGGATGCCCTGGGAAGGGAACGGGCCTTAAAGTTCTCGTGCAGGGCGGAGAATATCAACCTCGATCGGTTTGAACTGCCCCCGCCTCCGGTGGAAGACATGGATGTGAGGTATGGATCGAACAGGTGGTTCGAGATGGGGGATGCGAATCGCCAAAAGTCGATCCCGGTAAAAGTCTCAGGAGCGGAGTACCCCGTCCGGATCGAGTGGAAATTTGTGAATGACGAGCGGGCAACGCTCACTGTGGGAGGACGTGAATTGTCCATAGGCGGGAATGGATCGACAGTCGTCTCAGATCCGTCAAGGGAGATCGTCCTGGGATTTGAGCCTGCCGTTGGAGTGGAATTGCCGACGAGCTATGAACTTTTTCAGAATCACCCGAATCCATTCAATCCGGTGACGGAGATACGATACCAGTTGCCAGTGGAGAGTAAGGTGACGATCAGGATTTATGATCCTCTGGGTCGTCAGATCGCCCTCCTTGCGGATGAGGTGGAAGGGGCCGGGCAGAAATCGGTCGAGTGGAATGGGGGAGACGTGGCCAGCGGAATCTACTTCTATCGTCTGGAGGCGACAAGCACAACCGACCCGGCGAAACATTTTACAGGGGTGAAAAAAATGGTTCTTCTCAAGTAGCGTGAAGTAGTTCAGCCGTCAGGGAGGTGACCTGGCACCGCCAGCGGGCGTTTCCATTCTGAGGCCAGGGCGCTCATTTTCCGGTCAGTTGCTATTTGCCTCCTTCAGGCGGAAGTGCTACATTTCTACCACGGGCTGAATCCCGAAGAATCACCCTGATCTGCTGGAAAGGATCAGGAACGCTTTCTATGGCCAGGTTTTATGAATAATGTGACGCCCAGCTGGTTTTCTGATGCCATCCTCGCTACGCTGATTCTCATCGCCATCATCAGCCTTTTCATAAGACGGGGCAAACATGGGAAATGATGGACGCAGCAAGAATCCAGAAACGAAAAGGCGGGCACCAATACTTTAGGCTGATTTTAATTCTTTGGATACGGATGAATTATCGGATTCGACACACTTGAAAAATCTCTATAACTTCTGCCCAGTCTCGAAAGGACCTAGGATATGCAATCTTTTTTGATCGTCTCACCCCATACTGCGGAAGAGTGTCTCAAGACTCTCGATTTTCTCCTTGCCGCCGGCTATCTTACACACTTCAAATGGGCATGCCCATCAGGTGAACACACCGGCTATGCGATTGTGGAGGCGGAGAATGAGAATGAGGCCCTCCTGGCCGTGCCCACTTTTGTGCGGCCAAAGGCGCGTGTGGTCGAATTGGTTTCGTTCGACACCAATGCGATCAAGTCGATGCACAATAAGAAGTAGCCGCCTCCCGAAGTTGTTCCTGGAAAATCCCTAGGAACGGGGTTAATCCCGATCTCCGCGACGCTTTGGGGAATCCGCTGAGACCCCGCCCCCTGTCTCTATCGCCCGCCCGTGATGTAATTCTCCAGCTGTTTGATCGTGTATTCCTGCTCGGAAATGATCGCCTTCACAATGTCCCCGATCGAGATCATGCCCACCAGCTTGCCGGATTCATACACGGGGAGATGACGGATCCGTTTATGCGTCATCACCGCCATGCATTCCTCGATCGTCCGCTCCGGTCCGATCGTGACGACATCCGCCGTCATGATCTCGCTGACCATCGTTTTCTTCGATGAACGACCCTTGAGTATCACTTTCCTCGCATAATCGCGCTCGGACAATATGCCCGCCAGCCGTTCTCCCTCAAGCACCAGCACGGCGCCGATGTTTTTATCCGCCATGAGCTTGATGGCGTCGTAAACCGTCGATCCGGGCGGGACAGAGCTTACCTCACCACCCTTTTTTTCCAAAATCTGACGGATTGTCATCATGGGGAACCTCCTTCCTTTGTGTTAGGATTTCATCGCCACGAAGAGCTTGTTGAAGCTTTCCTTCGCATCGCCGAAGAGCATCATGCACTTCGGATTGTAATAGAGCTCGTTTTCTACTCCCGCGAAGCCCGGCGCAAGGCTTCGTTTGAACACGACAATGGACTTCGAACGGTCGACTTCAAGGATGGGCATTCCATAGAGAGGACTTCCGCGGTCGCTCCTTGCCGCGGGATTGGTGACGTCGTTCGCGCCGACAACGAGCGCCATGTCCGTCTGCGGAAAATACGGGTTGATCTGCTCCATTTCATAGAGCTGGTCGTACGGGACGTTCGCCTCCGCCAGGAGGACGTTCATGTGCCCCGGCATCCGCCCCGCAACCGGGTGAATAGCGTATTTCACGTCCACTCCCCGCTTCATCAACATTTTGGCGAATTCCGCGACGCCGTACTGGGCCTGCGCGACGGCCATTCCGTATCCTGGCACGATGACTACCGACTGTATCCCGTCCAGTAATGCCGTCATCTCGTCCGGCTCGATGCTTCGTACCGACCCTTTCGCCTCTACGGCTTTGCCCGCCTCCTCTGTCTGGACTTTTCCAAACGCCCCGAAGAGGACATTCATCGCGGAGCGGTTCATCGCCCGGCACATCAAGAGCGAAAGGAGAAATCCTGAGGTTCCGTCCAACGAGCCGGTGATGATCTGAATCTTATTCATCAGAACGAATCCCATCGACGCGTCCGCCAAACCTCCATAGGAGTTAAGCAACGCGATCACGACCGGCATGTCCGCAGCTCCGATCGGGATGACAAGCAGAAGGCCGAAGATGAGGGCCAGACTTACCATGATGATAAAGACCGTCGATCCTCCCTGGGATGCTACCACCAGATAGACCAGGCTGAGGATTATCACTCCCAGGAGGGTGAGATTAAACACATTCTGGCCTTTGTAGGTGATCGGGTGGCCCGGGAGTACTCCCTGCAATTTCGCCGCTGCCATGAGGCTTCCCGTGAAGGTCAGCCCTCCGATCACCACCTGAAATCCGAGCGGCGTCATGACGGTGGCGGCGAGCCCCTCGCTGTGCCGGAAGTATTCCGAGATGCCCACCAGACATGCCGCGAGCGCCCCGAGCGAATGCGAGAGGGCTGTCCTCTGCGGCACGGCCGTCATCGGTATTCTGAGGCCCATCGTGCCCCCGATGACCGATCCGATGAGGATGCCGAGCGCGATCCATTTGTACGTGACGATCTCGGGATGGAAAAGGGTGCCGGCGACAGCCAGGAGCATCCCGGCCTCGGCGAGGAACATTCCGCGGCGGGCGAATTTTGGCGAACTCAATCCCTTCAGTCCCAGGATGAAGAGGGCTGCCGAGAGGACGTAAAAATACCGCAGGATCTGACCCGATAAAAACTCATGAACGAAGCGCTCCACGTCTGACCTGAGTTCCTGTGAAAAATAGAGAAATACAAGGAGCGCGATGATGAGTACGGGAAGCCCGAGAAGGAGCTTCGGATCCAACGTGAACCGTCGCCTCCCGTCGGTCTGATCTTTCGCCGTCCTGAACATCTTTAACATGCGGTCGGTGATCAGAAAGCCCCCTACCACGTTCGTCGAGGAACAGGTGACGGCGATGAATCCCAGGGCTGTGCTCAAGGGGCCGTAGTCTGCCCCGGCGACGACAAGCGATCCTACGAGCGATATTCCGGCAATTGCATTCGTGGCAGACATGAGAGGGGTGTGGAGCAGGGGAGGAACCCGCGTGATGATGTGGTAACCGAGGAATCCCGCCAGCATGAATATGTAAAGGCCGATCTCGAGTTCGGTCGTCATCCCTGAGCTCCACTGAGAAGCGGCATGCCGAGCAGAGCCCGGATCCGGTCGTTCACGATTTCTCCCCCCTCGGTGAGGAGGGTGTCCCTGATGATCTCATCCTCCCGGTCAATTGTCAGCCTTCCGTCCTTTACCATATTCTGCAGGAATGTGACGACGTTCTTGGCGTACAGCTGACTCGCCTGGTAGGGAACGGTTGCGGGGAGATTTAAAGGACCGGCAATGACAACTCCGTCTTGCTCGAACGTCTCACCGGGACGGGTGAGCTCACAGTTGCCCCCTGTCTCCGCAGCCAGATCCATGATCACGGAGCCCGGCTGCATCCCCGCTACCATATCCCGTGTGATGAGGACCGGGGCTTTTTTCCCCGGGATGGAGGCCGTCGTGATGACGACGTCGCTTTCGGCGATCACGCGAGCCAACATTTCTCTCTGGCGCCGGTAAAACTCTTCCCCCATCGATTTCGCATATCCGCCCGACCCCTCCGCTTCCTTTGTCTCGATTCCCAGCTCGACGAATTTAGCCCCGAGACTCTCTATCTGCTCCTTCACGGCCGGCCTCACGTCGTAAGCCTGGACAACTGCCCCCAGCCTGCGGGCGGTCGCAACGGCCTGCAACCCCGCTACGCCCGCTCCGACAATGAGGATCTTTGCCGGGGTGATGGTCCCGGCCGCAGTGAACATCATGGGGAACATTTTCTTGAGAATACCAGCGGCCAGAAGCACGGCCTTGTATCCCGCTATCGTCGCCATCGAGGTGAGCGCATCCATCGACTGAGCGCGGCTGATCCTCGGGAGAAATTCAAGGGCGAACGCGGTCACGCGCCGCTCCGCAAGCGCGCGGACGGCTTCCGGTGCGGCAAAAGGGTTGAGAAGGCCGACGAGGATCTTTCCCGGATTATTAAATCCGTTTTTTTGCAGGGCGGTTTTCAGCCCGCTGATCGGTAGGATGATGTCGGCGTCCGCCAGAAGCTGCAACCGGTCCGCCGTGACGGAGGCTCCCTGTTTTTTGTAAAGTTCATCGGGATACCCGGCTTTTTCCCCCGCTCCCCGCTCGAGAAGAACTTGCAGACCGACTTTCGCCAGTGCAGGCACGACAGCGGGAACGAGCGCAACCCGCCATTCCTGAGGAGACTCTTCGGACGGCACGCCGACGAGCATCTGATGCTCCATGATGCTGAAATGGGATGAAATTTGAGAGAAGATACAAAAAAATATGCGACTTGCCGAATGGTGTGATGCAACTATTCCCGGACGTCGATGTGACCTTTGAGTTGTCCAACGAGCAATCGCACGCCTCACGCCATCGCTGGCAAAATTAGCCCCGGCGGGAAGGTCTCACTCACTCGTTAATTTATGCGAATTATCATTCGTAAAATGGGTAAAACGGTCGAATCGGGAACGAATCAGCTAATTGATGAATTATGATTCGAGGAGGGTTGAGGGGGTTCAGTCCCACATCCGCAAAAAGTGTCTAAATCTGTCTGATTTTCCCGAACTTTTTTTGGGGTGGGCGAGGTATTTTTCGTGAAAAGGTCCTATTCCCGATGATTTTTTGAATCTCCGATCACATTTGGCTACCTTTTGAGAGTAACCGAAAGCTTCCCGCCCCATTCAAAAGTCATCCGGTTTTCAGATTTGAATCAGTGAGTTAGACTGGAGAGATGAGAATCCTCGCTCGCGCGCGTCATGTTTTGCTTGCTTTGACGATTATTTCGTCGCCTCTTTTTCCCCAAACCGGATCTATAGTCCGGTCTCCCGCGGAGTTCGAACAGCTCAAAGGGATCGTTCTCCGCTGGGATGAAAAGGAATTCTACAAAATCTTCACCAATGCACAGACCTTCGGCTGGACGGAGTACTGGACAGGACGCTACTACGGCACACTCCAGACTCAGACGGCTATCCTCACGGAAGCGCTCAACGAAGGGGTGGAAGTTTATGTCATCGACGATACGTCGCATACAGGCAAATACGGCCCATACCTTTACAGCGATTACCACGTCGCCGATACCCTCGCCGCCCTCGGAATAGGTCCATCGCCCCATCTTCACATTATTCCTTTCCCGCCGCTTCCTGACGATCTGGACAAGGTCTGGATCCGCGACTGGGGTCCTTACACGATCTACGGCAACGGGATTCCCACCATGGCAGGGCGCGACATCGATACAACCATCGGCGAGTTTCTGGGCGAACCCTTTACAAGCACATCGGTCATGGACGGGGGCAATTTTCTCACCGACGGCCACGGTCGGCTCATCTGCGATGAATTTCAAACGGGCATTGACAGGTCGCTGTTCGGGATAAACGATCTTGTGACAGTGGCCAATTATAAGATCCACATCGACTATTACATGAAGCTGATTAACGAGGAGACTTTTATCGTCAATGAGATCCCCTCTTCCAATCATGACCCGAGCGTGGATACGTTTTTCGGCGACAGCACCGCCCTCGAAGGGGCCATCTCGGTCATGAAGCAGAGGACCAGCTGTTACGGCCGCCCCTATAAATTCATCAGAATCAAGGCAGCCCCCACCTATAATCAGGGAGGGCTTACCTACATCACCTCCGAGGCGGGGTATGCGAATTCTCTTATTCTAAACCGCACCGTTCTGGTGCCGACATACGATAACCCGGCCACCGACACGGTGGCTCTCAGTACGTACAGGGAGGCGATGCCGGGCTACAGGATCGTCGGGATACAGTCTAAGTATTATGCGGCTCGTCAGGGGGCGATACACTGCATCACGAAAGAATTTCCGCAGGACGATCCGATTTTTATTGCGCATGCATGGTATCCCGATACGATCACTAACCAGGGGGGTTATGAGGTGCGGGCGTATGTCAAGACGCCGACAGGGGTGAGCCATGCGGAGGTGAACTGGACGTTAAACGTTCAAAGCGGTTTCCAGGCGGTAGCGATGACGCAGGTTGCGACTGACACGTTTTCGGCGACGATACCGGGACAGCCGTCGGGAAATGTGTTGTCGTACTATATATCAGCGACGAGTAATAGCGGCAGACAGGTTGTGAGGCCCACCGTGGCCCCGGCCGGAAATTATTCGACATACCTGGAGGGGACCACGGGTGCGTGCGAGATCAGTTGTCCCGGCAATATTGTTGTGAAGAATTTTTCGGGAGAATGCGGGGCGACGGTGAATTACCCGGCCCCGACAACGACTGGTTCCTGCGGGACGGTGATCTCTGTGCCGGCTTCCGGATCATTCTTCCCGATCGGGACGACGACAGTGAACTGCTCTTCGTCGACAGGGCAAAGCTGTTCGTTTACGGTGACTGTGGTCGATACGCAGAAACCGGTCATCGCCTGCCCCCCGAGCGTGACGGTGTCGGAAAGCTCCCCCGGCTCAGGCTCCGCCATTGTGAATTTCTCACCCCCGGCGGTCTCGGATAACTGTCCGAATA
>CAYPFY010000019.1:0-69032 GCA_964410105.1 uncultured Chlorobiaceae bacterium | reverse complement strand
CAAAGGTACGGAGAGCCGCTTAAAAATATTTTCCACAACTATTGATATTTACTCGACGAGCTCCCTTAGGAAGTAAATTATCCAACTCTGCCCAATTGTACCTTGTCGATCGAAGATTCTCAATGAATCGATCAATGTTGAACGGATCCCTAACTTGCCAACACTTCACCAAAACCAGACCTTTGAGTTGTCGAAGGTTCAGAGGTTTCTGGAAACAAAAGTACAGGTCATAGACGTCTCTTGGTCGAGTACGTTGGAACGTTGCTCGCATTTTCTCCGACACAATTTCTTCGAAGGTCAACGCCTGAACTTCCGGAATTGCAACCTCGAGGTGTTTATGATACGACTGGCTCTGAAGAGATTTCTGAGTTACGGCCAGAATCGGTTCTGCACGAAAGCTGGCTTCGAAGTCAAATGCTCCAGTCGCTGACGCCGTCCGATATTCGAATTGTATTCCAATTCCACCGGGAGTAATTCGTTCCGATCTCTTCACCTCCAGAAAAGTAATGTCATGAAATGGGGAGAAAAACGCTTTTCGCACGTCCCGCAGGAGTGATTCTGGATTTGCTCTGCTCAAGGCGGTAAAGTCGAGGTCTTCCGAAAAACGGTATTGTTTCCCAAAGAACACTTTCCGAAGGCAGGTTCCGCCTTTGAACGCCAGACGTTCAAGCAATCGGTTCTTGTTCAGCAAGGCAAGCGCGTAAGTCAATATGATTTCCTGCCGGGCAATGCCGACGGGAATTCTCGCATTAGCAGCGTAGAGGTCGATGAACTTATCTTCAATCATCTATTTTATCTCGAGCTCAGCCCTGAGAGATCGAAGCGGAACATTTTCAATAATATTCCAGTCAGAATTTACTTTGCCTCTCTTACCCCACCGTTTCACTTCGCCCAGTGGAGCAGAAATCTGATTCACGTATTCGTGGAGTGTCATTCGGACGGATTTGGGCACATCGGGGACACGCAGGACATCAAGGAGGTAACCCAGACGAACGGCGAGGGCCCGGTTCCCCATGTGTTTGGCATAGAAAAGAAGCTTGTCAAAACGTGTTCTGGGGCTTGAAAGGAGAATGAATCTCGCAACGGCTTCGATTCCACCTACCAACTCCGGTCTGTCGAGAGAATCCAGAAGTGTTTTTTCCAGGTCAGAAACGACAACCTCTTCATTGTCGATCTTCGTCTTTTCATACCCCAAAAACTTCTTCTTGGTGACCGTAACGAATTGCACTGTGACGTGCTTGAATGTTAACGGACGCTGCTGACGCTGAACAACAACATGAAGAACTCGGGGAAGCTGGGTGGTAAGATGGTGATGATATGCCGCCGATAGATATCCGAGATAGTAAGGCTGCTTCAAAGCCCTTGTTATCATATAGGGGGACATTCTCGGAGCAAGCTTCTTGTACCCCCTCTTTGCTTCAATGAGCACGTAGTGTCCCTTTCCAAGGGGCTCCATCCATCCCTTCTTAATAAGAGTATGCGCTATAAAGTAGGCATAGCTCTTTGAGCATCTCAAGAGTTTCTGGATCATTCGAACGTTCAGGAACAATACGTTATTCCATTCAAGCTGAAGGATAAGCTTAGCTTCGTTTCCTGATAATGTTCTTTTTTTCACCAATTTCTTACACGAAATATATATGCATGTTCTTAGCGATTCACTAAGAATGTGCATAATATATTTATCAAATGCAAGTTCTCTTGATTGTGAGAAGAGGGGACTTAACACTAAGCGGTTGGATCGCCTAATAGTTCTCGGCGACAGCAGGCGGAGAGTATAGTCTAAGGTTGGTTGTTGCTATAATGCGTGTTCACACGGAACTTCATATTCTAACACTGCAAAAGGGCGAACATTAGTTCTCATAACGTGATCTTTAGGGCTGCTCTCATTATCGAACCCGACCCCCGTTGCTTGAGGCGCTGACAGGCATCGCGCGCCTTTTTGATTTTGGCTAGTTCTTCAAGTCCAGGTCACCCCTCAGGCCCCAGACTTGTCGCCAAAGCGTCGGACCATTGAGGAGGTGGCTTCGTTCGCAGAGCCAAACTGTGATACTACCAGAAATCCTTCGTGATAATGCTCAAGAATCAGCCCTGGTCCTCGGAGGGCGGTTCGGTCCCGGTCATCGACACCTTTGACGCAAAGCTCCTGATCAGGGCAAGCTCCCGGACATTGAAAAAATTCATCCAGTACATCAGCAACAAAAACAGAAAGAGCAGTACGATCTTATACGAAAGCGATGCGGCGTGGGAGTAGGAAAGCATCTCGACGGGGGGAATATAGTATAGAAGCAGAACGATGGCGACGGCAATCAGAATCTTACCTATTCGCGACAGTTCATAATGAACCGGATACACTCGGCGGCTGACCCCGTACATCAGCAGGGCCATCACCAGATAGGCAAGAAAAGTCGCCCAGGCTGCGCCCATCATCCCCATCGAGGGGATCAGCAGATAGTTAGCCACGACATTGACGAGCGCCCCGGCAAACGTCACGGGGGCGGCGTACTGAGTTTTCTTCTCTATATAGATCCCTGCCGAAAGATTTGAATGAATCCCGAGGAAAACATACCCGGCGAGGACGACCGGCACGATATGGAGGCCGCTCCAGTAACCGGGTCCGATGATATTCCGGCCGAAAATACTGATCCTCGCAAAATCTTCTATAAAAAACGTGAGAAAGAGAAAGATGGCTGACATGAACCCGACGAGGTAGGTAAGCACCCGGGCGAAGATCTCCTTTGCGTTATGTTCCCGGGAGACCGAGAAATAAAAGGGGCGCCAGGCATAGTCGTACATGGAAACGATCAGCATCATAAAAATTCCCAGGCGGTAATTCGCCTGATAGATGCCGACCGTCGAATCATTCGTCAAAGCCCTCAGGATGGGGCGGTCGATCACCTGCACGGCTACGGCGCCGAGCCCGGCCGGGACAAACGGCAGGGCAAATCTCAAAAGCGCCTTCCAGAGGTAGCTATTGAAGCTCGGAATGATCTGGCGTACGATCGTGGGGGTCAGAAACGTAAGAGTCAGCACCGAGGCTATGAGGCCGCTCAGGAAAACCCCCTCGATCCCCATCCTGAACACGAGCAGAAAATTCAGAAGGACATTGAGCGCAATATTCAAGAATTTAATTGTGGCAAAAAGCTTTGGTTTCCTTTCAATCCGCAGCGCGGCAAACGGGATAATGGCCATAGCGTCGAATGCCAGAATCCAGGCGGCATAGCGGATGACAGAAACGTGCGGGGGGGGAATATCGATGAGCCGGGCGAGGGGCGTGGAAAAAACTGTAATTAGAAGCGAAAAAACAATCGATGAGCTGACAAGCGAAAAGAAGGGAGTAGAGAAATTTTCCTTCGAATTCCCGATTTCAAGCGACGTGGAATACTTGAAAAACGCCGACTCGAGCCCATAGGAATAGACAACGGTAACAAATGCTATCAATGAATAAACGTAGGCGACGATCCCATACTGGCCCGCTGCGAAAACATGCGTATAGAACGGAACCAGCAGAAAATTAAGAAATCGACCGAGGATGGTGCTGATACCATAGATCGCGGTATCGGACGTCAGCCGCTTAATTTCTTGCAACATTCAACGTTGTGAGATTTTCATTGACATATCGAGAGCCGGGGGAGAATGAGTCAGGAGTCCTACGGAAATGAAATCGACGCCCGTTTCGGCGACAGCCCGGACGTTCTCGAGGGAAATTCCGCCGGATGCCTCCACTTCGGCGGAATGCTTAACCAATAAAACAGCCTCGCGCATCGCATCAAGCGAAAAATTATCGAGCATGATCCGATTCACTCCCGGGAATTGAAGCACTTCCCTGATATCGTCGAGGTTTGTCGTTTCAACCTCGACGGGAAGATTCCGGGAGCGGGCATAGGGGAGGCAACGTTCGAGAGCGGGGCGGATACCGCCTGCGGCTGCGATATGATTATTTTTCACAAGAATCATATCATCGAGACCGAAGCGATGATTAACCCCTCCGCCGGTGCGGACCGCAAGTTTGTCCAGGATGCGAAGCCCGGGGGGAGTTTTCCGTGTGTCGGTGATTTTTGCGGAAGAACCTTTAACGGCCCCGACAAATTGTGAGGTCAGCGTCGCGATTCCGGACATTCTCTGCAAAATATTCAGCGCGGTGCGTTCGGATTTAAGCAGGCTCGAAAAAAAGCCTTCGGCCCGGGCGATCGTCGTCCCGGGCTTGGCAAAGAAACCGTCGGCGCACAGTTTTTCAAAAGAAACCTGAAAATCGACGCACTGGAACACCATTTCTGCGACGGAAAGACCCGCGACGATTCCGGGCGATTTGATCATGATCTCAGCTCTGCCGGGGAGATCCGGGGGGACGATCGCCTCTGTCGTCACGTCCCCTGTGGCAAGATCCTCAAGAATCGCCTCCTCGACGAGGCGGCTCAACCTGTTGTCGTTTGAAAACATATCAGGGACGCGGGGGCGTCGGAGGGTCCGGAGGATCGACCAGCATTATAGGAATATTATCCCGTATGGGATAAATCTTTCCGCACTTTTTGCAGGTAAGAGTTTGCTTTTCCCGGTCGTAGAGCAGGTCGCCGTGACAGACGGGGCAGCAGAGTATTTCGAGAAGTTTTTCAGACAGCATGCGCCAGGCGTGAAATTTTTTCCAGAAACTCCCGGGGAGCGCGGGTCGGTTTTCCGGTGGAAGAATTCACAAAACTGTGGACCGTATACCCATCGGCGAGCAGGCCGGAGTCGGCGGAAACCTCATACTCAATCCAGACGCGGACCGTTGGCCGCTCGGTGAGAATCGTCCTGACCGTCAGCAGATCATCGTAACGGGCGGCGCGGGAATAGCGGCAGAAAGCCTCGATCACCGGGAGAAAAAAACCAAGCCGTTCGATCTCGGGATAGGGCATGCCCAGGTCCCGGAGGAGGTCGGACCGGCCCTGTTCGAAATACTCAAAAAATTTGGCGTAATACACCATCTTCATCTGATCTGTATCGGCATAGCGCACCCGGATCTTCGTCTCTGAGGTCAGGTCATTCCTCATATTCGCCCATTGCTCCGAACTTTTCAATCCTTCGCTCGATCAGCTTGTCGATCTTGACTTTCCTGAACTTTTTCAGCTCATCCACGAGCACATTTTTAAGAATATCCGAGGCTTCCTGGGGGTTCCGGTGGGCACCCCCGAGGGGTTCGGGGACGATGCGGTCGATGATACCCTGGGCGAGGAGGTCGGGGGCGGTCAGTTTCAGGGCTTCGGCGGCCTGCTCTTTATATTCCCAGCTTCGCCACAGGATACTCGAGCATGATTCGGGTGAAATGACGGAGTACCAGGTATTCTCCATCATCAGCACACGGTCGCCGACCCCGATCCCGAGCGCTCCGCCCGAGGCACCCTCGCCAATGATGACGACGATAATGGGGACGGGGAGGTGGGACATTTCGAACAAATTGCGGGCGATTGCTTCGGCTTGTCCCCGTTCTTCGGCTTCGATCCCGGGAAAAGCGCCGGGAGTGTCAAGCATTGAAATCACCGGCCGGCCGAATTTTGCCGCGAGTTTCATCAGGCGAAGGGCTTTACGGTACCCTTCCGGGTTCGGCATACCGAAATTTCTGAAAAGATTTGATTTGGTATCTCTCCCCTTCTGGTGGCCGATCACCATCACCGGGCGCCCGTCGATGCGGGCGAAGCCGCCGACGATCGCCTTATCGTCGCGGAAAGAGCGGTCGCCGTGGAGCTCGATGAAATCGGTTGTCATCATCGAGATATAGTCGAGAGTATAGGGGCGGTCGGGATGGCGGGCGAGCTGGACCTTTTGCCACCGGGTGAGTCCCGTATAGACCGATTTTCGCAGCTGAAGTACTTTTTCCTCAAGATCCTTGATTTCGCCCGCTATATCGAGCGAGTCAGAGTACTTCCGCATATCCTCGATCTTAGTCTCGAGGTCGACAATAGGTTTCTCAAAATCAAGCACTGATTTTGCCATCTTTATCGCTTCAGGAGCAGCAGGGCTTTCAGCAGGATTTCGATATCGAGCGCAAACGAATGGTTCTTGGCGTAGTAGAGATTATATTTCTCGACTTCGGCGGGGAGCAGATCATCCCGATAGTTAATCTGAGCCAGGCCGGTGAGCCCGGGGCGGCCGAGATAAACCGGCGAATTCACTGAATTCCTTCCGAGGGAGGAATACCGGGGCGGCCCGACGAGACTCATGCGGCCCCGCAGCACTTCGGGAAGAAGGAGAACTCCGCGTGAGAATCTTCCCAGCTCCTCGCCCGATTTCTTCCGGAGCGAAGCAAACGGATAGAACACAACCAAAAGAAAAATTGCTGACGAGACATCGAACAATCGTTTTCCGATCCGGTGGGAGAGGCGGTCCAGATTATAGTCGATATCGACAAGGGGAATATCATCAAGCTCGTCGATATGCGTTTTACCGATGATCACCTCGAGACTTGACGGAACGAGCCGGAAATTCACCGTCGGCATGTGAGCTCTACCGATGACCGAAAGGATATCCGAATAGGAAAGAATATCTGTAGAAAAGATGACCTCGGAGGCCTTTTGTTCATGAATGACCTTCCCAATATTATCAATACTGCCGAGAATTTCAACCCCCGAAATTTTTTCCCCGACCCTTTTCCGCCCGATATCGACGAAACCGACGATTTCGTACCCGTCATCGACCCGTGCGCGGAGCTTTCGCAGGACCTCCTGCCCGGTCTTTTCCGCCCCCACGATCAACGTTCGCCGGCCGAACAGGCTGCGCCGAAAGTGTTCGCGTGAATGGAGCAGCGTCCTCGAAACGACGCGCCAACCCGGAAGGAGAATCAGAGTGATCATGCCTGAGATCGCGACCACCATCCGGCTGAACGCGTACTGGTTGAAAAAGAATGTAAGGGCGGAGACAATCACGTAACCCATCATCACGCTCCCTGCGGCCCGGGTGATCGAAAGCTTCCGGCGGGTATAGACTCCGAGAAAAAACATCGATAAGACCACGGCGAGCGCGGGAACCGTGGATGCAGCGACAAAAGCCCTCCTGGGGAAGTGAAAGAACTCCCCAAACCATATTTTCTCGCCGAGGAGAAGGGAAATATTGACGAGAAGCCCGTCGAGAAACGCGGCCCTCAACGGTTTGGCGATCTTTGCCATGAAGGCGATCCCTTCGCGAACGGCGATCCCTGAGCGAAGGATCAGGTCGGCAAAGAACCCCGGGTGAATATGCTTTCTCACGAACACCCGCATCGCCTCATAAAAAAGCTTCACCTCATCGATATCGCTCCTGCGAGCGCTTTCCCCCTTATAATGGATGATCCGGGTGGAGTGGACGTAGAAAATCTTCCACCCTGCCGACTGGATGCGGTAGCACCAGTCGAGATCCTCGCCGTACATAAAGAACTCCTCGTCGAGGGGTCCGACCTGTTGCACGACCTGGCGGCGGACAAACATGAATGCCCCACCGACGGCGTCGACGGGGTAGCTCTCATCGGGATCGAGGTATGTCAGATTATACCGTCCAAAAAGCCGGGAGCGGGGGAAAAGGGTGCTCAGGCCTATAATCTTTGTGAATGCGACCCAGGGAGTGGGGAAACTCCTGCGGCAGGGAAGCTGGAGCGAACCGTCGGGATTCAGCAACGTGCATCCGGCGAGGCCTGCCTCGGGGTTTTTCTCCATAAAATCGATCATCACGCGGAAAGTATCTTCCTGGACGATGGAATCGGGATTGAGGAGCAAAACATAGTCGCCCTTGCACTCCCGGAGGGCCTGGTTATTCGCTGCGGCGAAGCCGACATTCCTGTCGTTGGCCAGGAGGTGGACGTCGGGGAATTTCTGGCGGACCATATCGATACTGCCGTCGTCGGAGGCGTTATCCACCACGAAGATTTCCGCCTCTATGCCGGAGAGCGCCTTGCGCACTGAGATGAGGCAGTTTTCGAGGAATGCTCGGACGTTATAGTTGACGATGATGACGGACAGCTGCATAGATCAGAGCATCCCGAAGAGCTGTTGGAACTTCAGTTTCCAGACCATGAAGACCGCCTCGTAGACGATTTTCTTTGACATCTTTGAAACCCCCGACCTCCGGTCGACGAAAATTATGGGATGCTCGCAGAGAACGAACCCCTTGGCCCAGGCCTTAAAATTCATTTCAATCTGAAATGCGTAGCCGTTGGAGTGAACGTTATCAAGATTGATCGTTTCCAGAATTTTGCGCCGGAAGCATTTGAACCCGCCGGTGGCGTCCTTGACGCTCATTCCGGTAATGACGCGGGTATAGAGATTTGCGGCATAACTCAGGATGAGCCGGCGGATGGGCCAGTTAACCACGCGGACCCCGTCTGTATAGCGGGATCCTATGGTAAGGTCATTCGTCTCCATCCGCTTGAGCATGAGCGGGATTTCTTCCGGGTTGTGCGAAAAATCCGCATCCATCTCAAAGATGTAGTCAAAACTTCGTGCGATCGCATATTTAAAGCCTTCGACATATGCGGTGCCGAGCCCCATCTTACGGGGACGGCGAATAAGATGAATCCTCCGATTGGAATCCATCATCTTTTGGACGAGATCCCCTGTCCCGTCGGGGGAGTTATCGTCGACGACCAGGATTTCGATATCGGGATCCTGGCTGAGCACATCCCCGATAAACCGCTCTATGTTATCTGCTTCATCGTATGTTGGAGTGACGACGAGAGTTTTCATGTGGTCAGAATCGTGATAATCAGAGAGACCCCGAACCTTCCCCTGACCCAAAATCCGGGAACGCCTGCCGCTCCCGCGGCAGCAAGAGGCAGTAGGCCATACGCGAGGATAATCTGATACCGGGGAATGACAAAAAAGAGGAGGGCCGTCAGAGTCATTCCGAGGGCAAAAAACAGAAGAATCCCGATATCGACATGCTGGCGGAGGCACTGATAAGCACCCATGAGCGAGAGAACAAGAACGGGACCCCACGAAAATACGTAGGCAAGGGAGAGGGCCCTGGGGTGAGTCGTATCGAGAACCCAGAGAGAAAACAACTTCCGGAGGGAGAGCCGGAATTCAGCGGAAGAGTTTTCACCGATGAAAGAGAGGGCATCGTCCAAGAAAACGCGGTCTCTTTCAACCTCATACCCGTCCGAGGGGGTGAGCTGGCTCAGCTTCCTGTCGACAGCGTCTGACCCCCAGATACCCGCCCCGGACTCATCGCGGGCGGAGCCTGTGGCAATCGGATTATGTCCTCTCCAGAAATTGAAGCCTGATGAGGTGGTCACCGGCACCGCGGCGTGAAAAACAATAAAATTCCTTAAAAACCAGGGAGAGATCACAAGAAGCACAGTCGCCGCCATAGTTAGGACACAGCGGGGAGGCGCGTGCATGAGCAGCCACACGCCAAGAAATCCACAGATCAAGAGACCTTCACCGCGGACGAGGGACATCAGCCCGCCCGCAATCCCGGCAAGCGAGGCGTCAAAGACACTTGGAGTTCGTGAGATCCGGAGAGCAAGGAACAGGAGAATCCCGAGCAGAAAAGCATAGAGAACCGTCGTACCGAAATCGGATGCGGCATAGAGAAGGGGCGGATAGAACGCCGCGAAAAACCCGGCCAATCGGGCTGCCGGGGCAGAAAGCATGAGCGACGATAGTTTATAGAGGATCACCGCGCTCACCGCGCCGAGAGATGCCTGGACAAGCAGAATCGCCAGGTACCCGCCAATACCATCGCCAAAAATCTTCAGGAAAACGGTCAGAAAGCCGACATATCCCGGAGGCATATAGGCGCTCGGCACAAGGAAAGTTCCTGCTCCGTTCTTGGGAATTGCCCCGGCGGCATCGTAAGCCATAGTAAAACCCGAGCCGGCGAGGATGTTCCTCGCGATCATGCCAGACTCCCACAGTTGGGGATTATGAAAATCTGCAAAAACGGCGACGGCAACAAGCCTCATGATCAGCGCGGCGAGGAATATTTTCCACGAGGTGCCCATATCAATATTCAACGCGGGCCTGGAGAGAAAAATAATTGTCGATCAGAGTGGCGCCGAGGCGCTTCGTGTTTCGGAACTCATAGTCACCGACCAGAAAAAAATTTGTTATCGGTTCGAAGGCGCACCTCAGCTGGACCTGGTCTCTGGTTACGAGGACACCATCCAGAAAAATAGCCGTGTCGGAATCGAAGTCCCGGTGACCCTGGAGAGCGTCGCCTCCGACGTTCCTGAGGACCCCGTTAACGACCTCGTTGTCGCCGTGGCGGGAGCGGGTGTAGCCAAGCCATGCACGCACCTTGCTCATGGGCCGGTACTGAAACTGCACGAAATATTCGTCGGAGTTCGGCGGAAGGTGGTGGCCAAGGGGGATGCTATTGTGAGTGTAATCGTTTCCGTCCAGGCGGTTTGAATAGACGTATGGTTCAATGCGGGTATACTCAGCGACGGCATCCAGGTCAGAAATTCCGGCGAGCCCTGATATGAAGGCTCCCCCCTGCCAGGCGAACTCATTTCCCCACCATCCGGTACCGATCTTCGAAAAATCGATGTCGTCAATCAGCCAGGTGCCGTACAATTTGATATCGTTTCGTGGAAACACTTCCAGGTCAAAATTAAGAAAGGCGTTATCTCGGTCTCGCAGAGAGTGCTCTGAAGATTTATAGAAATTCACGGGATTGAGGTACGCAAAATCGGGGCTGAACCGTTGATAGATAATCATCTCCGAAACGCCGAGGTTAAGCCTGTCAAAGAGAGAAATTTGGGCGCGGTGCATCGCAAGATACTTATTGCTCCCCCGGGGCTCGGTTATGGGAATTCCCGGCGCGTAGGATGAATCACCGATGAGGGAGGCCTCGAGGAACATGAAGCGGAACGATTTGTAGTGGGCTTCGATCTTGAGAAAATCCGTCACGGGGGAGTTATCCGAGAGAAGCAGCCGGTCCGAGTACCCCGTGCCGACCAGCGTATACTCTCTTCCGAATTCTACGTCAAACCAGTCGAGATCGGCCTGAAGGTATGCTTCGGTGAAATCAAAATAAGGTGAGTTGAGATCATGGAACTTTACGTTGCCGCGAAGCCGCGTATCGGAAAGGGCAAACAATTTATCACCGTAAAGGGTACCGTTTGTGGCCTGGAGGAAATATCCAAGCTTTCCCTTGACCGTTCCTCTCACCCTTCCGCCATGCTGTTCGAACGAGGCGTGGGTCGAGCCGAAAGAATCCCCTGTGATCCGGCGGTGTTCGAGCGTGCCGAGAAACTCGACATACGTCGAAACAGTCGAGTCGGAGTACGAATAAAGATATTTTTCTTTTTCGGAAAGCAATCCATCGGTTCCCCGGAAAAGCACGGCCGCATCTTCATGGTCCGGATCGATCTCGCGGGCAAACTCCCTCTCAAATTTGTCGAGAAACCCGGTTTCTGCGGCTGACAGCCGTTCCTTCTTCCCTTCTAGAATCTTAAGAAATCCGGCGACATCCCGTCGCGGGAGGGGGATCATCGTATTACTATAGAGGGGCAGGAGGCCCTTCACCCCCATGCGGTTCAGGAATTCATACACCTGGTTATTCACGGGCACATTTTCTATCTGGCCAATACTCCCGGACGTGAGACCGAAGACGCAGAGAAGAATTGCGCAGGGAAGTTTCAGGGCGCGCAACCGGTCAGTGTCCTTTCCCGAGAAGGATCACGGTGATGGTATTCAGCAAAATCTTCAGATCCATCCTGAGCGACATATTCTCTATGTAGGAAAGGTCGTACTGCACTTTTTTCCGGACATCGTCGATACTTTCGTCATACTTATGTTTCACCTGGGCCCAACCCGTGATGCCGGGCCGGACTTTGAGGCGACGTTTATACAGGGGAATTTCCTTTGATAGCTGCTCGACAAAAAATGAGCGTTCGGGGCGGGGGCCGACGAGACTCATATCCCCATCGAGCACATTGATCAGTTGCGGAACCTCGTCGATCCTGAGCTTTCGCAGAATATTGCCGACGCGGGTCACGCGGGGGTCCTGCTTATTCGCCCAGACGGGACCTGACGCGGATTCGGCATCTGCCAGCATCGACCGGAATTTTATGATATGAAACGGCTTTTCATCCTTGCCCACCCGCTCCTGCGTATAGAAAACCGGCCCTTTTGAATCGAGTCTTATTGCGATAGCGGTAATGATCCATACCGGAAGACCTAGGAAAAGAATCAGAAATGACACCAGAATATCGAGCACCCGTTTCACGGCCAGTTCCCACGGCTGCATAAGGGACGGCATGATCTCGATCAGGGG
This sequence comes from uncultured Chlorobiaceae bacterium, assembly GCA_964410105.1. Taxonomy (GTDB): domain Bacteria; phylum Bacteroidota; class Ignavibacteria; order UBA10030; family SZUA-254; genus CAYPFY01. The sequence continues at coordinate 56,807 of CAYPFY010000019.1, read as the reverse complement.
AAAGCCATAGATCTGGTTCGTCCGGGCCTGACCGCTGATAATGTCGTACAGATCGGGGATAATCTTCATACTCACGGCATGCGAGTTACAGGCGCCGATCGTATAGAGGAGCCTGTCGTGTTCTGTGGAATCGAGAGCGATGAGCACGTCCTTGATATCATACTTCTCGATGAGCGAAGCCAGTTTTTGAACAGAGCTCATCACGGGAACCCCTTTATAGAGCTCTGGCGTCGACTCGCCCGTCACGGGGACGAAGCCCACGATTTTGTAGCCGAGCGCCGGGTAGAGTTGGACGCTATCGAAAAGCTCCTTTGCTTTCTTCGACCATCCGATGATCAGCGCATTATGGAGGCCTATCCCCGCCTGGAGCAGGCGTCTCTGAAAAGTATGGAGGAGGAACCGGCCGGAGCCGACGCTGAGCAGGAGCAGGAACCAGTACAGCATAATGAGCAGCCGGGCATGGAGAGGTGATCCGCCCCCCTGGTCATCCACGAAAATGGCAAAAAACAAAAGGAGGACGCCGAACGTCGTAGCCTTAAAAACGGTTGCAAACTCATCGAGGCGCGACTTGGCATACCAGGAGCGGTACAGTCCGGCTGCAAAGTAAATCAGGAGCCAGAACAGACAAATGGCGGCCATCGGGAGAAAGAAATCCGGCTCCACGATATGGCGGATCCACCCGCTGCGGACGCGGATCCAGTAGTAGACGGCCCACGCCAGATTGATGGTAAGGAGATCAAACCAGAGGAGGGAGATCTTGTCCCCTGTTTTCGCCATGATTCAGCCCCGGGGAGAGAGTCGAAGACTTTGAGATGCGGAACGGCACGTTCCACGCTCATGCGCGCGCATAGCCAACCACGCAGAAAAGCTTGCCAACCTTACTGATGTCGATCTTCGGATATCCCGCTTGACGCATGAGGTTCGAGATTCTGCTTCTCGAGTAGAAATAGACCGGGCAGCCTCTGAGTGAGAGGCGGGCTTTTCTGATCGGTGCTCTCCAGGTCCAGAGTCGTGGAAACGACACTATCACACAGTCAGACGTCACTGATCTCAATTTTGAAAGGACAGGGAGAGGATCGCTGATATAGTCAAAGAGCCCGATACCGATGCTAACATCGAACACATGTTCCGGGTCAAACTGGAGAAGATCCGTGTGGAGAAAGCTGCATCGTCCGCCCAACCCCTCGTTTTCTGCCATCTGGCGACAGATCTGTAGCATGTTTTCCGCTATGTCGATGCCGATGACGTCCCGCGCTCCGCGTCGAGCATATTCCAAAGAATACCTGCCGCTTCCGCACCCAACATCGAGAAAACTCCGGCCTGAGATGGGCTCGCTCCTCGAGATTGTGAAACTGAATCTTTCGTACATATCCCCGCGAAAAATGCGATCGAGCAAATTCGAAAAAGGAGATTTCTGATGCGAATAAATCTTCTCGAAGCGTTCGGCTTCCTGGTTCCAATAATCGGTTTGAGAAAGAATCTCTGTATTCATAGGTCAAGTATCTCGCGCAGTGTAGTGAATTGAAAATCGCCGAGAAGTTTTTCCAGCTTCTTTTCGGTATTGGCGATGCCGTAATAATGTCGGAGCCTTTTCGGCCAGGGCAGACTTACCCGCGGCTGACCGGGATCCAGTTCCCAGGGGTGAAGATAGAAGACGGCGCTTCGCCCCTGCGCATTGCATTGTTTTATGCACTGCTTGCTGTAGGCATAGGGGAAAATGCGGAAGTAGCCCCCGCCCGCACAGGGGAAACGTCTCCCCAGGATCTCCACGCAGCTCAAAGGGAACTCTGTGAGAGAATCATTCACCCGATATGGTGCAAGAGGGGCGTCCGGCATACCGTAATCGGGATGGAATCCGATGGGGAATATTGACGAATCATACTTGAAGTTATATTTTTGAAGCACCGAGAAAGCCCACTCGGTCTTCTTCACGATAGTAAATGACGGGGCACGAAAACCGACGATCTCCTGTTTGATTCCGATATCGTGGAGGAGCTTAAGAGTTCTTTTCAGATCTTCCTCGAAGGCAGCCGGGGTGATTTGGGTGAGAAGGTGATGATCGTAGCCGTGGACTCCGATTTCGTGATTTCGTTGTTCAATGGTGCGAACGAGTCCGGGAAGCCTCTCCGCGATCCAACCGAGGACAAAAAAGGTCGCCCGTACGTTGAATCTATCGAGCAAGTTCAGTATGCGTTCGGTCGATTCCGAAACTCTTAACTCGCAATCATCCCATTCGTCCCTGGGAACGGCGCTACTCAGGTTATAGGCGCAGAACCAGTCTTCGAGGTCGATTGACATCGCGTTTTGTATTCTTTTCACCTTGCTGATCTCATGCGTTTGATACCGTGACTGTTCGAGCCCGCCCGTCTCCGGCAGGCGGGATGTAGGATGAACCGGCCGATTGATGAATGAAAGGGGACCCGGTCTCAGCCACGGTCAAAATCCTCAGATTGGCCGTAGATGACAGGCATGATCAATATGCAATTTGCATTTTTCAAATACAACGTCCTGAGCCTGACGCTACCGAGCTGGGCACAATGATAAGCTGCCGGCGATATCTTTCCGCAGACATGGATGTCAGGCTGCAGTCTCATGAGAGCTGATGCTCTCGATAAGTTCATTGTATGCGCGCATCACATGAGTAAAAGTATATTTCTTTTCAGCTGCGTTTCGAGCCCGTCGCCCCAAATCCACAAGCGTATCGGCCCCGGCCTTCGCAGCGCAGATCGCCTCCTCGATTCGGTCGGGACGGCCGGGATCGATCACCCACCCAATGTTTTCCTCCCTGACGACCATGGCCAATTCTGAGTCGTCGTCGGTCACAGCGACGATCGGCTTTCCGGCGGACATGATATTATACATCCGGCTCGGGACGGACACGCCGGACATACCCTTGACCATCGAGATGATCCCAATATCGCAGGCGTTATAGACGACGTCGTGCGTCCTCCTGTCCTGGTGGGGAAGCAGAGTGATGTTGGCGAGCTTGAGGTCTGCGATTCTCTCTTCGAGCCACTGCTTCTTGATTCCTGAGCCGATGAAAAGGAAATGAATGTCGGGCCGGGTTTGAAGGTTCTTGGCACACTCAAGCAGCCCCTCAATTCCATGGGAATATCCCATGGTACCAATGTATTGGACGACAAATTTATCGAGTAGATTAAGTTCGTTCAGGAGAGCATTCTGCTGGCGCGGCGACGGCGAGATTCTGTCCGTCTCAGCCCAATTCGTGATTAACGCAAGTCTTCTGTCGCCGTCCGGGAGTTTCTTCACTACCCGTCTCCGCATATCGCGGCCAAGGACGATTATCCTTGTGCAGGTTTTATAGACGAAACTATTGAATGCGTTGAAGAGGTGAATAACGAGGGAGCCGGGAGCTGTGAGGTTGGTCGCGTCCAGGGCCTCGGGGAATAGATCGTGAATAAGAAGAACGGACTTGGCTCTTTTGAGCCGTGAGGCCAGGGCCATGAAGAACGGCTGCATTGGAGGGTTCGTAACAAAGATGATGCAATCACCTCTCCGCACCTTCGAAATCACTTTCAGAAACATCGAGATGCTCAGCATGGTAACATTCAGCGACCGTAAAAGGAGGCTACGCGGATCGTAGGAGACCGACCGGCAGCGATGGATGGCTACATTGTGGTTGACCTCGAAAGGGGGGGAGTCCGGGCCCGAACCTCCGGAGCGGGGATAACCGCAGATGACATTGACGGAATGCGTCTCAGCGAGCCCCTCTGCTATCCGCGTGAGAATGTATCCTGTGGCCGACTCATCAGGGTAAAACAATTCTGAGACAATCCAGATGCCTGGCTGATTCATGGACGGGGAGATTCGATGACAATGCCAGGTTGCATCAGCATGTGCCCGATATTTTCAGAATCAGATATCACGCCTTGATCCTTTGATTCTTTTCTACGGGAGGTGAGGCTGATGGCCCGAGAGCGCGCTCGCGGACCAGCCGAACGAACAACTCCTCGAAGCGTTGAGCGATATTCTCCCATCGAAAATCCCGGTCGACAATTTGAAACGCATTCCGGGCGAGCCGTCTGCCGCTTGAAGGGTCGTCGAACAGTTTCAGGATTTGGTCCGCGAATTCCTGCGGACTGTCCCCGGCGAGGAGATGTTCGCCGTGACGGGCGGGAATCCCCTCAAACCCCACCGTCGTGGAGACCACGGGAATTTGCATCGCGAAGCTTTCCAGAATCTTCAGCCTGATTCCACTCCCGATGCGGATAGGGACGACGATCACCTGGTATTGTCTGACTTCGCCGATCAGCTCCGGGACAAAACCCCGGATTACGACAGATTCGGATTGGAGCTGCTGAATATCGTTCGGGACGCTTTTTCCAACGAGGTAAAAGCGCGCTCTCGGCTCTTTGAGGAGGACGAGGGGAAGGACCGACTTTATGAACCAACGCACCGAATCCTGATTCGCGTACCAGTCCAGGCTCCCGAAGAAGCACATCGTGTAAGGAACAGTCTCTTCACTCGGCGAGGTTTGGAAAAATGATTTGTCCACCCCACCGGGGACGACTTCAATTCTGGCTCCCGGTTGAAGATTGGCAAGCCTCTGCCTGTCCTCTTCCGAGATAACGCAGCAGCAGTCGAAACGAGAGGCGAGCTCTGCCTCCCTACGACGAAGTCTCCTGGCCTGGAGGTGGAGGTATTTCCTGAGCGGCCACGAGCCGGCATTTTCCGCGAATCGGTCAACGATCGTGCTCTCTATGTTGTGTTCCCGCAGTACTATGGGCAATCCGGCATATTCTTTGCAGACGAGGCCGTAGGGCGCCATGTGCAGATGATCCACGTGGACGACATCAAAATTCTTTTCCCGGAGGGTTTTCATCACAAGATCTCTGAACTTCGAGGACCGGTACTTTGAAAGATTGTACGGGTCTGACGAGAAGAGCTTGAAGAGCGCCTGAGGAGGGGAATTCTCTGTCGAATGTTTGGCGGTAACAAGGTCGCAGAATTCGTTGAGGATCGATGGCCCCGGGAGGTCACGGTCACGGAGAAACGTAGCCATCGTAATCTTATGACCGCGCAGGGAGAGATGTTTCGTGATATTGAATATTCCGACTTTTCCGCCGTCCAAGAGCGGGTAGGGGATCTGGGGCGAAATCTGGAGGATGTTCATGACCTTTGCGCGTAAATAAAGTCGGCAAATCCGAACAGATCCCAAAAGACGCTTCCCGGGACATATCCGAACTTTAGTTTCGAGTAGACGATATGCAGCGGCAGCAGGATCACCCTGATCCAGTCTCTTCGCACACCCGACTTCACTATCTGGCATGAGTGACTGACCAGCAGGCGACTCAGTTCGTCGACAGAATAGATGCGGCAGTGAGTCGGGTCATCATAAAAATTCAGGGTCCCCTTCATACTCGGCAGTTTGAGGCTTCGGCGCGAGGGAAACTCAAGGTAGAGAACGCCTCCCTTCCTGAGCTTCGGAACGAGAGCGGCAAGAACAGCATCCCCGTTAGGCAGGTGTTCGATCACGTGAGACATGATCAAGACATCAAAGGACGCATCCGGGATCTCATCGAACCGAACCGTTGTCAGATCGAGTTCATAGAATCCGGACATCAGCTCAAAATCATTCGCGTCGTTCTCATATGCACGAGTCCGGTCGATGCCAAAATAGCGGCACTGGGGAAACCATTTCTTCGCCAAGGAAGCCGAATGGCTCCCGCAGCCGACATCGAGGAGATCAAAGGGAAGATCCCGGAATTTTTTTTGAAAATGCTGAAATCGTGGCGGAAGCAGAAATTGCATCGAATCTAGTGTGTTCTAAATTGGTCAGTTACCAATAAACTCCATAAATTTTTCAATAAAGGCCTCATCGGAAAAATTCTCCTCGTACCACTCTCTGGCTGCAGATCCGATCCGGCAGAGCGCGATGTCATCGATCGTCATCACACTCAACAGGTAATTTGCGAGTGTATCACTCCGTGCGTCGTCGACAAAGAGAATATTTTCTTTTTCCTCCAGCCCGTCGATAGGAAATTTCGGCCGCGTCGTGAGGATCGGCTTCCCCGAGGCCATCCCTGCCATGAAGCTCCCCCTGCGCTCTGACAATCCCTCTGGGAATGGAAGAATGATGATGTCGAATTCAGCAATGCTTGCTAAAAACTCAGAGCCTGAAAGGAAGCCATGATAGGTACAGTAATCCCTCCCCTTGATTCTGGCCAAGAGATCGGTGTCCGATGGCCGGGGGATCTCGGGCAACCCCCCGATGACGTGCAGGTGATATGCATCCCGCAGTCTCTCGCCCCCGTCGAATGCATCGAGTAAATTCTCAAGCCCCTTGCCTACCATGACGTGGCCGAAGGAGAGCAGTTGTCTCTTCCGGCGAATCTGTTCGGTCGGTTGCTCATGCCCGGGCGCTTCCCTGACGTGCAAACGAGGCGGCATGTTGGAGCCCGTCGGAAGAAGCTTCGATCTCTTAAAAAAAAGAAAGCGCCGCAGAAATTCATAGTTTGGCCTGTCCGTCGTAAGGATTTTGCTGGAAAACAGGAGCATCAGCAGTGTCTTCAATTTTCCCGGCAGCGAGTAGACGATTAACTCATGGAGATAGACGACCGTCTCACGCCCGAGCAACCTAAAAAAAAGCGGCAGAAACATCAATGAAATAGAGCGCCGGTACCTTGGGGATGGATAGTGAAAGACGATGCGGGCATTGTGGGCGGGACGTATCACTCCGTTCAAACTCACGAATGCGAACCAAGACCACCGGGAGAGGATCCGGAGTACGCCCGAATCTTCCCTTTGGTCCGAAGATGTGATGATGAATGAGGCTATTCCGTTCTGCCGGAGGAGGCGGTGGATTTTACATGCAGCGTCTCCCACTCCGTCATGCGCAGGCGGGAGGACAGAGGTGATTTGATAGACTATCAGATCCGTATTCGGAGTCACCGGAGGATTCATGTGAGGATTCTGAGATTCCTGCTTCGCATTCGGTGGGATGCCCTTTGCTATCGCGGAGAAAACCCGTCTTGCCACAATCGTTTTAACGCCCTCCAATGAATCTTCGCGCTCATACGCCTCCCGACGAGAGCGAGGAGGATGGATTTCTCGATGAGCGACACAAACAGAATAGCTCTCACGACCTGGAACCTGGCTCCGGTCCATCGCTTGCGGCAGTAGATAAGCTTGCTCCGATGATAATGGTAGAGCGAGTACTCTGAGGCTTGTTCCTGATGAGAGCTCTTCTCACCGTAATGAACAATTCGCGAGTTCGGGAAATAGTAATTCTTCAGCCCCGAACCGACAAGGCGGTGGCAAAGGTCGATCTCCTCGGAATACATGGTGAGGGCCGGATCGAAGAGATAATCAGCCGGGATGGCGCTCTTTCGGACGACCATACAGGCACCCTTGACAACCTCGCATTCCTGAACGGTTGCCGCCGGGGTAGAATAGGCATAGGCGTGGTTACGTGCCAGGAGGATATGCTCACGGATCGTCGTCCAGAGCGTGGGAAATTTGTAATAACTGACTTGATAGGAGCCGTCACCGTTCACAAGCATAGGACCGACCGCCCCTGCTTCGTCGTGGCGTTGGACAAAGTCAAACAGATCCTCGATGCTATTGTCGAGGAGAAGCGTATCAGGGTTTATCAGCACGAGAAGATCTTCGGAAGCTGATTCGAGCAGAGCGTTATTCGCTGCAACAAACCCGACATTGCGATCAGAAAAAAATACCTTCCCCACCGGGAGATCGAACTTCTCGAGCTTCTTCTTTTCCCCCGGATCGGAGGAATTATCGAATATGAGAATCTCGTACCGGTATCGCTGTACGTTTTGCCGTATGCTGGCGAGGAGATGTTCAACGTAATCGGCCGTAAAATAATTGACAATGAGAAATGAGATAGACATCGTATCGGTCAACAGCGGGAGCGGAAAGCCAGCGATTCCTTTACTCGGCGCAGCATTGGAGGCATCATTACACAGAATCGGAGATGGTCGGAATGGAAAAACGATAGATGGCTCGTGTTCCGCTCACCTTCACCAGCATATACATTTGGAAGGCGCAGGCCAGGACCTCGGTGACAACTCTGGCACCTGCCGCCCCATCTCCGCCGAAGCCGGGAATCAGGGCGGTGCACAGCGCGAGATTCGTGACGGCACCCAGAAGCAGGGTCATCGTGGAAAGGCTCTCTCTGCCGGCGGCAATCAGCGCGTTCCCGAGGAGAAAGTTGACAAAATAGAAACAGAGCATCAGAGACAGAATTCTTAGAGTGAGCGCGGATTGATGATATTGTCCCGCGTAAAGCACCGTAATAATCAGGTCGGAAGAAAAGTAAGTCGTGACGGATATGAGAACTCCGAGGCCGAGCAGAAAATAAAACGACCGGCTGTGCAATCGATGAAAATATGCGGGAGTATCCGCATAATGCCGGGCCATGACGGGAAAAATGGCACTGACGATGGAAACGGGGATGAACATTTGCGCGTCTATAACCCTGAATGCGGCGTTATACCAACCGACTTCGGCCGGTGCCCTGAGGGTGGTGAGCAGAAAAATGTCCGCTTTGTTGTAGATCACGCTGAAGAGAGTGGAAAGAAAAAATGGCGATGCTTCACGAAGGATGGGGATAAATTGCGCACGGTCAAACAGGATAGTTAGCCGGCCGTGCAACTTTCTGAACCATCGTAACCCAAGCACGAACACGATCACGTAGGTAATTATGTAGGCGAATCCGAGCGCCTCAAGCCCGCCCCCCAGATAGAGGACCGTCACCCCGAGACCACAGAGCACCACGCGCTCGACAATCGTAAGGTAGGCGACATACTCCATTCTCTCAAAGCCTTCGAAAGACCTGGTGACGGATATTGCCTGCATCTCGAAAAACATGCTCGCGCCGAAAATCGCAGCGAGGCCGGGTGATACGTGTGACCAGAGGCAGGAAAGGACGAGAAGTGCATACGCTATCAAGCCGAGGGGAATTTTTGCGCCGATCACACGTCCGAGGACTAAATCCGGACGATCGGCAGACTTTGCGATCCTCCGGATGAGCGGGACTGTCAATCCGAACTCCTCAACGATTGAGAAAAACGCCACGTATGCAAGGAGTGTCGAGAATACTCCAAACCGTTCGTCGCCCAGGCGTCTTGCGATGAATACGATCAGGCCGGTAGTCGCGATTTTCGTCACGACCCTGGCCACGATCAGGGATCCACTGTTACGCAATATGCGTGTGAGCTCTCCGTTTCCCGAAAAGATTCTTGCGAGCATGTGATCAGCGACCTTCAGGCGTAGACAGGTTCCGTGACGCGGATGAGGCGAGCGAGTGGATGACACCGATCACGCCGAGAATGACGCCAATGAAGAGCGAGATTGTCAGGGTATTGAGATGCCATGTTGTAAGAGATTTAATCAGGAGCACAATGACCATGGATGAGAAGGCGATGAGAAGACCCATTTCCGGCCCGTGGGGAAGAGTGCGGATGCTCTTGCGCGCGAGGACCAATGCCGAGGCATAGAGATAGATGATCCCGAGAAAACCTACGATACCCATTTTTGAAAGAACATACAGGTAGCTATTGTGGAGAAAGATCTGCTCCACGGGACCGACTCCGAGGGCGTAGAAGTGGTAGATGAATCCTAGGCCCGCTCCGAGAATCGGATGCTGGAGAAAAACCTGCCAGGCATATTGCCATTCCGTCACCCTCTGAAGGCTTGAAACGTCAATGGTATTCACCGTCGTGAGGGAGCGGGCGGAGAGAGTCTCAAACGTGAAAGAGCCCGAAAGGCTGAGAGCAACGAGGATGACGGCGGCAACAGAAGTTCCTGAAATTATTTTCAGCAGATTACCCCTTAAAGTTATAGTGTAGGGAGCGAAAACAACCAATGTGAGGACCACCCCGCCTACCGCAGCGAGCCACGAGCCACGGGCATAGCTGAGAAACAGCGCCGCGGAGGAAACGAGGGCTGAGCACAACAGGAGGATTCTTTTCCCGAATGTGCGGAAGAAGGGAAAGACGACGATGGAAGAGACAAGCTGAAGAGGATAATTCACCTCGTGATATCCTGCTATGCGTGTAAAGAAAAGCTTCTTGCCGGTGAGAGCATCAAAGCTGGGGGAAGAGAGGGCCCCAACGATTTCGGGGATGGCTCCGACGGTACCGCAAATGAGCATGACCCAGAAGACCCGCTCGATTTCTTTAAAATCCCTTGCATAAACCAGCACGAAAAAAAAGGAAATATAATAGAAGAACCACCGCAGATCGGCGAAAACGTCCTGGAATCGGTTGCCATGAGTTATGCCAGTGACTGTGGAAATAATGAGCAGTGCGAAGAACAGTATAAGCGGAAGTGTAAGCCGTGTTTTCTTCGGGGGAGGGCTTATGCCGAGCGCGTTTTGTATGAGCCATGAAAAAAATGCGAAGAACAAGATCCAGTCCATCGCATACCAATTAATCCCAAAGACGGGGATGACAAAATAGTGACCGATTGCGTCGGCATGGAAGACGAAGGTCACGAAAACGATGCAGTACAATCCCCACCGGGGCGCCATGAGGACGGCGGTTCCCAGGATCAGGGTGAGAAGGAGGCCGATAACGACGATCGGGGAGGCTGTGGCAAACAGGAGAGTCACGATGCCCAGCTGGGCGAGGACGATCAGACTGAAGGACAAGAAGCCCGGTACCGCCGGATCGATGACGTGTGTGTTGTCCCTGATCACGCGCGGGATTCCCAGTGGGTTTATTGTCGGCGCTGAAAGATTCGCAGATTCCTCTTCACCTCACTGAAGAGAAACTGCAGCTTTTCATATTCTTTGTATCTGTGACTCTTCAGAGTCTCCGAATACATCTTCCCCATTATGATCAAAATGCTGGCGATGAGACTGAGTCCGCCCGCCGTAGCGACAAGGATGAGCCGCTTTGGCTTGAACTTCTTTTCCGGCGGAATCGCCTTATCGAGAACCAGAATGACGGGAACGTCCTTTTGCTCGTCGATCTTCGCCTGTTCGAAAAGGGGAACAAGATACTCGAAAATCTTTTGCTGGATTACTATCTCCCGATAGAGCCGGATCGACTCGATGCCGGTCTGCGGGATTGTCGCAAGTCTCTTGTTGAGCTCATTGAGTTCGAGTCTCAATTCCTTAAGGGCGGCATTATCCGGAGTTACCGTTCGTTCGAGGATTCCGACCTCCACCTCCTTCTTCGCCTTCATTCCATACAATTCCGCGATAGCGGAAACGCTTGACGGGGCCTGATCGGGGGTGACAACGACGCCCGAAATCTCCTGATATTTTCGAAGAGAATCCTCGGCAAGGCGGAGATCCGCTTTTGTCCCCTCGATCCTCTTCTCGATGAATTCCCTGTTATTCCTGGCCTCCTGAGTCCCTAGCTGGATGCTAATGGTGTTCAGCATCTCGATAAAATAATTCGCCATCGCCGCGGCCCGCTGAGGATCTTTGTCGTAAACGTCGATGGTGAGGTAATTATCCTCCTGGAGGTCGAAGGAAGTATTGTCCTGCAGCTCCTTAATCGCCTTCTCCATAGAGTTTTCGCTCACGTCATAGACATGCACAAGGTCGAATTTCTTTGCCACCGCCTCCATGGATGAACGGCTTTTCAAAATCGCAAGAAAATTATAGGCCCCTAGGGGCTGGCTCCCGAGCCCGGTCAATCTCTGTCCCAGTGAGAGCGATCGTGCCGTCGGCGTTGTCATACCGAACAGGTTGAGCAGTCCCTGGTCCTTCGGGGGAAGTATCGACGCTGTCGCTTTGTACCACTTTGGGAGCAAAAAACTCACGATGACGGCCAGAGCCGTCACGGCGAGGAAGTTAAGGATAATAAACTTCCTCCAGCGAACGAGCGCGGCAAAATAATCCAAGACTGTAGCCTTATCGTTCATCGGCTGCGACGTCTCCATGTTCGGATTCTCGTCCCTTGGCATCCCCTGAACCTCACTTCGTAAGCTGAGCTATCAAGACCCCGATCCCGATAACCACGCTCAGGACACTTGCGGCTTGACTTGCGATCGTTGCATAGTACGCGAACGACCTTTCGGGGTTCTTGGGAACCCAGACGTAATCGCCGTCCTCAATCACAGTCTCATCAGGTGCAAGCCACTGCTTGGTCTTTCCCTTGACGATCTTCACATCCCCTTTGCGGGCATTCTCGGTGAAACCGCCGGCCTTGGCGACATAATAATCCGTCTTCTCACCCGCTACGAACGGAATGTGGCCTGGCGAGACGATCTGGCCCATCACGTAGATCGTTTTCTTCAGGGAGGGCACCACGACAAAGTCCTCGCTCTGCAGAATCACATCCTGGGAGGAATCACCCTTGACGAATAGCCGTTCGAAATCAACATTGACGATTTCCTTTCGGATACGGAGATCCGTTTCCAGATTATAGTCGGTGCTATCCTGCGAGGAGATCCCGCCGCGAAGACTAAGCAGCCGTTCTGTTTCAACCTCGTCTGGCCCGACAGATCGGCGCACCAGTTCAGCAGATTTGAGCGCCGCGAATTCTGTAAACCCTCCTGCCTGGGTGAGCAGCTGGGAGAGCTTTGTCTTATTCTTGGTGATGGGATACGTCCCCGGGTAGAGCACTTCACCCTGAATGCTGACACGGTAATCCTCTCGCAGCTCTTTCCTCGCCCGTACGACGATCCGATCGCCGGGCTCGAGGGGAAAGTCGGACGGTCCACGCGTCGTCGGGTCATCAAACTTGATGATCCGGCTTGAGAGGAGTGTTCCATCTGAATTGAGCCGAGTGAATTCGACGCTATCCCGCATCGCAAGCCTCGTAAACCCCTGCGCGATCTCCAGTGCGTCGTGCAGGCTGTCCCCTTCGACAAATTCATATCTCCCGGGGGCATTAACCTCGCCATAGACGGCAATCACATTCTTGAACATATTTGCGCGCGGGACGATAACGACATCTCCCTCCCGAAGGTAAGGATTGAGGCGGTCATCCTTCTTCGACAGAAACTTTACATAATCCACGCGTTCCTGAGTGCCGTCCTTATGCCGGAGCATGATATTGCGCGTTGACATCGACAAAGAGGTCGAAGGCTGATTTCTCTTCGGTTCATTCGCAAGCTCAATCGCTTTGGTAGCGCGATTGATCGAACTCAGGGTATAAGCTCCCTCGTTGAGTACATTGCCGGTGACTGTCACGATGATAGGACGCGGAGTTACCAGGGTTGCCGATATCGCGGCGCTCAAGTATTTTTTCCGCGCTTGCTGGAGGATCCTTGCTTTCGCCTGACTAAGGGTAAGATCAGCGACGACAACTTCCCCAACGGTCGGTATGATCAGCGACCCTTCGGGGGTGACAGTGAGAGTCATATTCAAGGGAGGGCTCATCCATATATTGATGCTGAAGACGTCGGATGGACCCACAAAATAGCGACTTGGATCTACAGTCGCTTCGAGAGCTACTCCGGGAGGTTGAGCAAGGGAAGGCGCCGTCCTTTCCCGGGCTGTTGTGGTAAGATCGTTAAGCGGAACTGTTTGAGCGTCTGCCTGAATAATGGGATATAGAAAGCCAACGCCCCAGGCGACCGGTATCGCCAAGTATCTCCAGAATTTTGAGGCGTTCATATGCCTTCTATAGTCAGCGTTCCGCATACATTGCGCGGTAGTACTTCTGGTATTCGCCGTTAATGATATTGCGCCACCACTGTTCATGGGAAAGGTACCAATCGATGGTGGCTCCCAGGCCCTGTTCGAAAGAGACGCTCGGGCGCCACCGCAGATCGCTCATGATCTTGGAAGCGTCGATTGCGTAGCGGCGGTCGTGGCCGGGTCGATCCTTCACGAAACTGATCAGGCTCTCGCTCTTGCCAAGCTTTTTCAGGAGGAGTTTCACGATATCGATATTCTTCCACTCGCTGTTTCCTCCGATGTTATAAACCTCGCCTGGCCGGCCATCGTGGAGTACGCGGTCAATGGCTGTGCAGTGGTCTTTCACGAAAAGCCAATCGCGGACATTCAAGCCGTCCCCGTAGACCGGGAGCGGCTTATTATCCACCGCGTTCGCGATCATGAGAGGGATCAGTTTCTCGGGGAACTGGTAGGGGCCGTAATTATTCGAACATCGCGTAACGACGACGTGAAGTCCGTAAGTGTGTTGGTATGCCAGAGCGATCAGATCTGCGGACGCTTTGGATGCAGAATAAGGGCTGTTCGGATGGAGCGGCGTTTTTTCGGTAAAAAGACCGGCAGATCCGAGTGAGCCGTAGACCTCATCCGTCGAGATTTGTATGAATTTCTTCGTTTTGTGCTCGAGCGCGGCATCCAGGAGCACATTCGTCCCGGCAACATTGGTTTCAATGAAAATGGCAGGTCCGGTGATGCTCCTGTCGACATGCGATTCTGCCGCAAAATTTACGATCACATCCGGACTGAATCGCTTCATGCAGGCGTTGACGTCGGATCTGTTGCAGATGTTTGCCTTGACGAAGTGATAGTTTGGGGAGTGAACCCCCTCAAGATTTCCGGGGTTTCCGGCATAGGTGAGGGCATCAAGGTTCACAACGGTATAACCGGGATGCGCATCGAGCATAAATCGGACAAAATTGCTCCCGATGAACCCGCAGCCGCCCGTCACCAAGATGATCATAATAGTGTCGAAAATGACAAAATAGAAACAAATCTACGAAAACGACGTTCTAAAGTCAATTTAAACAGCTAACTACGCAAAAAACCGGGGTCTTACGAAAAGAACTTATAGCAAAATGGCAGGGGTAAATCCGTATGAATGGATGGGTGGCATGGTGGATCAAGGTATAACATTCAAAACCGAAAAGCAATGGTCAGATGATCTGCATCGCAGAGATCGTAAGCCAGCCGACCTTCCCGTCCGCGAGGCGAATCTTGCGCCAGTCGCCGACTTCATCCAGGAGATCCACTTTAACCCCTTCGTGAAGGACAAAAAGATCGGTACTTTGCGGGTCCGGTGCGCTCTTGGCTGAAACCGATTGAGCAAAAACGATAGCGCTGTCTGAATGCTGCTCCGCCTGAATGCGCTGGTACATACTCATGAAAGCGAGAATTGAGAGAAGGATTGCCAACCCTGCGACCATGAAGCCCGACCGCTGTGCCCCGATCGACCGGGCTCGTAGAAAGAGTGTGCCGGCGAGGGCGGCGGTCCAGAGGCAGGCGATGGCGATAAGGGCCCAGGTAGCGGCGGGAAAGAGGTTGACAAAATTCCTCCACCATTCAATAATAAACAACTGGGGGACCGGCTCTATCTTGTCGATCACCCGGAGATTAGCGAGACGGAGATTGTACAGAACATCCTCATCGCGGGGAGAGAGCCTTCTGGCGCGTTCGAAGGCAAGGATTGCGGCCGGGTAGTTCTGCAGTTTGAAGTAGCAATTGCCGAGGTCGTAATAGAGTTCTACGCTCTCGTAACCGTTCTTGAGAATTCCCTCAAAAGCCCTGGCTGCCTGTTCAAAATTCGCCTTCCGGTAATAAAGATTCCCCTCTTCAAACTGAACTCCCTCCTCCTGGGCATACGCAACCGAGAGAAGCAGAAAAAAGGCGCAAACAAATCTCACCGAAGGTGATCCTCGATTGTGGATATCAGCTCGATCGTCTCCTTGTAGACGCCGTCCATGCGGATCGAGTCGGCTCCCGGGGCAAATCGGGTAAACTCGCACTTCTCGATAGTTGTGGCAAGCTTGTCGATGGCCTCCGGGGGAACATTCCGCGAACCGAGGGAGGTTCTCACCGAATCAATCGAAAGATCGGCAGGAGGAATGCCCAATTTATCGCCTATATAGCCCCAGAGAGCGCGGGAAATCTCAGTGTAAAATTCATCCTTTTTCTTCGCATGCAGCAATTTCTTTGCTTCGGTTAGGCGACGGCGAGCCATCTTCTGAGCCTTGCGGTTTCGGAGGCGGACCACATCGCCGAGCGCGCGGTCCCGGCGGCGACTGTAGAATACAAATCCGATAAACGCAAGCAGAGGGCTTACAGAAAGCGCAAAGAATGCCGGAGAGCCCGCGAAGGATTCGCCTTTACGGTGAAGAGCAACCTGCCCGCTTTTTATGAATCGTATGTCTTCGCCGAGAAGTTTTACATCTTCTTTGCCGATCCCGGATGCATACGAGCCGGAGACATCGGCACCCTTCCCCACTTTCACGACAAACTCAGGGCTACTGAAGGACGCGTAGGCTTTCTTCTCGGGATCGAAATAGGCGAAGGGAAACGACGCGATCCTCTGATCGCCGGGGTGGCGGGGCAGAAGGAGATACTCGAAAGTACGGCTCCCCGAGATCTGATCCCCCTGGTGCGTGAGATTATCCGAAATCTTCGGTTCGTACCGTTCGATATCGGGGGGAATGGTGACGGCCGGGGCCTCGAGCAGTTTCAGATTCCCGTGCCCGGACACTTTCACCCTCAGCGTCACAGGCTCATTCGTTTTCGTCTCATGCTTATCGAGCCACGTTTCCATGGAAAATCTCCCCACGGCTCCGGCGAACCCTTTGGGTACATCGGATTGCGGGAGGGGCGAGACGGTGATCTTTACAGCGTCGTTCCGGATCTTATAATTGACGTTGGAAATATTTCCCATAAAAGGATCGTTGAAGAACTGGTCAAAAATATCATTGGAGCGGCGCCGCGTCTGCACCTGAACCACGCAATCCACCTCCATCGGATCGATTTCGAGAGTCCCGCTCCTTTGTGGAAAGAGTGCGACTTTTTTCAAGATCCCGACCCTGTACTGTTTGCCGTTGATAACCTCAGTCGTGAGACGGATCTGTTTCGGAAGGTCAAGATCTTCGCTCCAGAACCCGGTCAGAGAGGGAACCTTTGTGAGGCCGTAATTCACCACATTAACCCGCGTATAAATCTTATAGGTAGCGACAATCTGTTCCCCCTGGAAGACGCGTGTCCTGTCGAGCGCGACCTTCAGAAAAAGATTATCACCGATTTGCTTTCCGATCTGTGAATTATCGGGATCGCCCTTTGCCGCCGGGGGAGGCGACCCCTTGGTCACTTCGATCTCGATCGGCTGGGACTGCAGCTTCTTCCCCCCGTAATCCACGAAGGCCGGGCCGATGGTGAATTTGCCAAGGGTGCGCGGCTGCAGAACAAAGCTATACGATACGGAAGAGGAAACAGAGCCGTTAATGAACTGCATGCTCGTGGCAGAATTCGGTCCGGACAGGACGAGAAAGTCGTTGAACTGCGGTGGTGTGAAATTATTCCCCGCGCTCGTGCCGCTCAGCGTGAACGTTATCTCGAACTGTTCCCCCTGGGCGAGCCGGTTCTTATCGACTGAGGCGGTAAACGAGCCGTCCTGCGACAGGGCGGCGGAGACTGCGAGAAGGGTAAGCCACTTCATAGCATCAACATAAAAAAATTACCAGTCCTTATCCACCTGGACCCTGGCGGGCACTTTTTTCCTGAGCTTTTTCTGCACATCCTTTTCATCATTTTTCAGCGCTTCGAGCATACGTTCGGCATCCTGCTTTGAGAACTGCTGCTTCTTCTGCTGCTGTTGCTTCTGATCCTGTTGGGCCTGTTTCTGCTGATCCTGTTTCTGATCCTGCTTCTTGTCTTGCTTCTGATCTTTCTTCTGGTCCTGTTTTTGATCTTTTTTCTGGTCCTTCTTCTGATCCTGTTTCTGCTGCTGTTGTTGTTTCAGCAGAGCGCGGGCATATTCCAGATTGTATTTAGTATCGGCATCGCCGGGGTTTAGCCTGAGGGCATCCTTATAGGCGTTAATGGCTTCCGGAAGCTTTGATCCTTTGAGAAAAGTATTGCCGAGGTTATGGAGGGCCTTGGCCTTATCGGTCGGATCTTTCTCATTCGTGGCCGAGATGCGGTACTGTTCGGCCGCCTCGTCATAGCGTCCCTGTTTGTAGAGAGCATCGCCCAGGTTGAAGGGACCCTGGAGCAGTTCCTTATTCTTCTCCAGAGCTTTCCGGTAATTGATTTCTGCATCGGCATACTTTTGCTGTTTATAAAGCGAATTCCCCTCGCGGACGAGCGACCGTTCCGATTGCGCCAGGAGAGGGGGCGCTGTCAGGAGAAAAATCGCCACAACAAAAATCTTCATGTGCGTTCCCTGAAAATGTTCCACTGGGCAAGCCATTTATTCTTCCGTTCCGAGATAAAAAACTCGGCCGTCAGGAGAAAGAGCGCAGCCCCGAGAAAAATCTGAAATCGATCTTCGAACTCGGTGAACATTTTTGTTCCAAACTCTTTCTTCTCCATCGACTGGACCTCACGGAAAATCGCATCCAGCTCCTGTTGCTGGTTCGTGGCACGGATAAATGTCCCCTTTCCCGTTTCGGCAATCTGGCGGAGCGCCTGTTCATCGAGCTTGGTGATCACCACATTTCCGTCAGAATCCTTCTTATAGCCCACCGGGACATTGTTCTGATAAATCGGGATCGGTCCCCCTTCGGGCGAACCCATACCGATTGTATGAACGCGGACCCCCTCGGCGGCGGCGTCTTTGGCAGCGGCGATCGCGTCGTCCTCATGATTCTCGCCGTCGGTAATAAGAATGACCACCTTGTATTTCGTCTCCCCCTGGGCGAACGATTTCATCGCCAGGCGGATGGCGGAGCCTATGGCGGTCCCTGGGACGGGGACCACATCGACGTCGATTGTTGAGAGAATAAGCCGTGCGGCGGAGTAGTCGGTGGTAAGCGGCAGCTGGAGATAGCTCTCCCCGCCGAACACAATCAAACCGATGCGGTCGTTCTGGAGTTTATCGAGGAGCCTGGAAATCTCCTGCTTCGCGCTCTCGAGGCGGTTCGGCTTGATATCCTCGGCCTTCATGCTATTAGAAACATCGAGTGCGATCATGATATCGACCCCCTCTCGCTTCACCTCTTCCATCTTAGTCCCGATCTGGGGGTTTGCCACGCCCAGTGTCAGGAATCCGAGGGCGATGAAAAGCAGCAAGAACTTCGCCGCCCGTTTGTATTTGCCGGCGGAGGGGGTGAGGAGACGGAGGATGGCAGGATTGCCAAAAAGTTCAATCCCTTTCTTTCTTTTTCGGAGCGCCCAGAAAAAGAGCGCGAGAAGAGCCGGCAGAAGCGCAAGGCCGTAGAGAAACTCCGGATGGGCAAATCGGATCACGGCATTTTTCTGAAGAAAGTCTGAGATAAGAACAATTCCAGAAGCAAAAACAATCCCGCCGCCAGGCCGGCCGAATAGAACTCCTCACGGTGGCGCCGGAACTGGGTCACTTCGATTTTTGATTTTTCCAGTCGATCGATCTCTTCATAGATAGACTTCAGCGTTCGGTTATCGGTGGCCCGGAAATACTTTCCCCCCGTCTGATCGGCTATTTTCTCGAGAAGCGCCTCATCGATTTCGACAGGCATGCTCTGATACTGAACTCCGAACGGAGTCTGCACGGGGTAGGGTGCAACGCCGATTGTCCCGACCCCGATCGTATAAACTCTCACTCCGAAAGTCTGTGCGATGCCGGCGGCCGTCAACGGATCGATCGATCCGCGGTTATTCACGCCGTCCGTCAGCAGAATGATAACGCGGCTCTTGGCTTTGCTCTCCTTCAGGCGGGTCACGGCGGTGGCGATCCCCATCCCGATTGCGGTTCCATCTTCAATCATTCCGCTCCTTATCTGCGAGAGCAAATCCTTCACCACCGGATGGTCGAGAGTAAGCGGGCACTGCGTAAAACTTTCGCCGGCGAAGACCACGAGCCCGACCCTATCAGTGGGGCGCCCGTCGATGAAATCGGTCGCAACGCGCTTGGCGGCCTCGATCCTGTTCGGGTGAAAATCCTCGGCGAGCATACTTCCTGAAATATCCGTTGCGAGAATGATATCGATGCCCTCTGTACTGACATTCTCGCCGCTGGAGGTGGACTGGGGCCGTGCCAGAGCGAACGTAAGAAGTGTAAAGGCGAGCAGGCGCAGGGCGAACAAGATATGGCGAAGCCTCTGGCGCAAAGACCTCGGAAGGGAACGGAAAACAGTTACGGTCGATACCTGCAGTTCAACAGGTTTTTCCCTTCTCAGATACCAGTAAATGAAGACGGGCAGGAGAGCGAGGAGCACCAGGAAGCCGGGATTTGCAAATTGAACGTTCATGCCTTCGTCTCAGCCGCAACCTCGGAGGCTTCGGCGACCTTCCGGGAGGTTTCTTCCACAAACGCACGGGAATCCGCAAGACTCGATTCATGCTCCTGCGGGAGGGGTTGGTACTTTGCGAATTTTGCCAGATCCGCTCTCACAAGAATTTTTCTCAAACTATCCCGGGATTCCGCCGGGACCATCGGCAAATTCTCCAGAATTTCATCCGAGGTCATCTCCATCGCCATCACCAGAAACCGGCGTTCGATATAAATTCTCACGATATCGGTCAGCCGGGAATAATATTCCTTCACGAGGCCCCGTTGCCACACATGTTCCGCGTCGAGAGAGCGCAAGGCCTCGAGCGCGACCTCATCCGGGGGACGCGAGGGAGGCGGGGGGATGAGCGGTTCTCCGGTCTTCCTTTTCTTCCTGATATAAATAACAAGCCAGATCACCCCCGCAGCAACCACGATCGCGATAATATAGGGGAGAAGCTCGGCAAATGTAATAGATACCGAAAGTGGGGGTTTGATATCCTTGATCTCCTTGGACGTATCGACGGCGACGCCGAACGCCTTAAACACCACAGGCGGCGTGCGAACCGTGCCGGTCGTCGTATCTCCCGAAGCATGGAAGAGGACGGGAAGGGGCGGAACAATGTGCATCCCCGAATCAAACGTTGTGATGACGAACGACACGGATTCTGTCACTTCGTTCGGCGACTTCGAAACGGTCGGTTTATCGCGGCGGACCACTTCTAAGCCGTCGAAGGAATCGGGGAGAGCCGGGAGGGACACTGTGACATCCGGAGGATGGAGAACTTCGACATGCAGGGGGAGCCAGTCGCCGATGACGATATGGCCCGAATCGACCCGTGCGGAGACTTTCACATCCTGAGCATTCGCCCCGGCGAGGACGATAAATACTCCCACACTCAGCAGAAAATTTTTCACCATCTCCTCTCCCGGGCGCGGAAGAACGTCATGAGAGGATTTATATATGACTGGTCGATCCGGATATCTATGGAATCGACCCCTGAGCGGCGGAAAAGTTTATCCCTCTCGGTCTGCCTTTTTTTCCACCAGAGAGCGTATTCCCTACGGACCCTGGGGTCGGCGGTATCGGCCCAGACCGCCTCGCCCGTTTCGGCGTCGAGCATGCGAAAGAGGCCGGCCGGGGCAAGCTCTGTTTCCCTCGGGTCATAGAGGCGGACGCCGATGAGATCATGTTTCCGGGCCGCTATTTTAAGCGCGTCGTCGTAACCCTCATCAAGGAAGTCGGAAATCAGGAACGCGATGCTCCGCTTCTTGATTGCAGAGGTCAGATACTGCAATCCGGCCGAGACATTCGTCCTGCGGTGCTGTGCCTTAAAATCGAGCAATTCTCTCACGATGCGGAGAATATGGGTCCGGCCTTTTTTCGGGGGAATAAATTTTTCGACGATATCGCTGAAAAAAATCACTCCGACCTTATCGTTATTCTGTATGGCGGAAAATGCGAGGACGGCGCAGAGCTCCGCGGCGATGTCTTTCTTCAATCCCGTAACCGTTCCGAACTCCTCCGAGCCGCTCACATCGACGAGAAGCATCACCGTGAGTTCGCGTTCCTCTTCAAATATTTTCACGAACGGGTGGCTGAACCGGGCAGACACGTTCCAGTCAATGGTGCGGATATCGTCGCCGAACTGATATTCGCGCACCTCGCTGAAGGCCATACCGCGGCCTTTAAAGACGCTATGATACTCGCCAGAAAAGATCTGATTCACAAGACCTTTTGTGCGGATTTCAATCTTGCGGACTTTCTTGAGAATCTCGGAAGTTTCCACGGTGCGGAAGATTAGGGAACTTCGACGGTATTCAGGATATCGTCGATGATATTCTCGGAAGAAACATTCTCCGCTTCCGCCTCATAGGTAACGGCGATGCGGTGACGAAGCACGTCGTGGCAGACGGCGCGGATATCTTCGGGAATCACATATCCGCGGCGCTTAATGAAGGCATACGCCTTCCCGGCGAGGGCGAGATTAATGCTTGCGCGTGGAGAGCCGCCGTAGTTGATCAGGGAGGTCAGCTTATCGAGTTTAAAATCCTTCGGATTACGGGTCGCAAACACGATGTCGAGAATATACCGCTCAATCTTTTCGTCCATATACACATCCTGAAGAACCGCGCGGGCCTTCATGATATCGCTCGGATGAATGACCGATTTCACCTCGGGGAAAGATCCGTTGATATTCTGGCGCATGATAAGCCGTTCTTCTTCACGCTGGGGATAATCTATTTTTATCTTCAGCATGAAGCGGTCGACCTGCGCTTCGGGGAGAGGATATGTGCCTTCCTGCTCGATCGGGTTCTGCGTTGCGAGAACGAGGAAAGGCTCATCCAGTTTATAGGTCTGTTCGCCGATCGTGACCTGCCGTTCCTGCATCGCTTCGAGAAGGGCGCTCTGCACCTTTGCCGGCGCCCGGTTTATCTCATCGGCCAGAATGAAATTGGCAAAAATGGGACCCTTTCGCACCGTGAACTCATTATTCTTCTGATTATAGATCATCGTCCCGACGACGTCGGCCGGGAGCAGGTCAGGTGTAAACTGGATACGCTGGAATTTTGCGTGAATGGCCGAAGCGAGAGTCTTTATGGAAAGCGTCTTGGCGAGGCCGGGGACTCCTTCCAGGAGAACGTGGCCATTCGAGAGAAGCCCGATGAGGAGCCTTTCGATCATATATTTCTGGCCGATGATCACTTTACTCACCTCCATCTGGAGGAGGTCGACGAAGGCGCTTTCACGCTGAATCTTTTCGTTTAGGGCTTTAATATCTGTCATAGTAGTGTGATTGGATGAGCGGACTGGGATTGTTTCCTTATACGCTATCGAGAAGCGGCGGTTTACAAACGCTCTTTCAGGGTCTTGATTCGAGGGGATTTGCGATGAATTTCGTACTAAATTTAGCAAAATTGCACAAAAAATCAAAGTCTCAAGTTGACTTTTTGAGCGACTTTTTTCATAATAGGCATCCGGAATATGAAAGAAAGACGCCTCAAAATCTTCATTGCCGCAGGTGAAGTCTCCGGGGACCGCCAGGCCGCCCATCTCGCCAAAGCGATTCTCAGGCAGGACCCCACGGTCATGTTGTTCGGATCGGGGGGTGAAAAGATGCGGGAGGCAGGGATCGACATCCGGTTACAAACATCGCATCTTGGAACCGTCGGCTTCCAGGAATATTTCAAATATATCAGGCCATTACGGGCAATAATGGAAAAGATTCGGTCGCTCCTGAGAAGCGAACGGCCCGATATAGCGGTCCTTGTCGACAATGAAGGTTTTAATGGACTGCTAGCGAAGTTTCTCTATAAAGAAGGAATTCCGTTCATCTACTATTTCCCTCCGCAGGTATGGTTCTGGGGAGAATGGCGCGCGAGGGGGATATCTAAGAAAGCCAGGGCACTCATCACGGCCTTTCCCCAGGAGGCGACAATCTACAGTCGGGAGGGCGGAAACGTCTACTGGTACGGTCATCCTCTGATCGACATTGTCAAAGTTGAAGAAGACTACAGCCTGATAGCACAGCAGGCCGGGATCAATCCCGCACAGAAAACCATCGGTCTTTTGCCGGGGAGCAGATTTCAGGAGATTCAGCAACTCCTGCCGCCGATGCTCGAGGCGGCGCGGCTCATCCGCGAGCGCCAGGACTTTCAGATCCTTCTACCCGTGGCAGCGCGGCACCTTCTGCCGGAAATCCGGAGTGAACTCGTGAGGACCAGGATGGACAAACAGGTCACCGTCATCAGCGAGCATGTCTACACGCTCCTCTCCCGATGCGAGCTCGTCATTATATCTTCCGGCACTGCGACACTTGAGGCCGCGCTGCTCGGGGTTCCGATGGTGGTAGCATACCGTGTAAAACCCTTTACCTACTTCCTCGGGAGGAGGCTGCTGAGAGCGCGGTACATCACGATGCCCAACATACTCCTCGACCGGGAGGCCGTTCCCGAGCTTTTGCAGGAAAATGTGACGGGTGAGAGATTGGCCTTCGAAGCCCTCGTCATCCTGGACGACCGGGAGCGGGCCAAAAAGATTCGTAAGGATCTGGCCAGTGTCCGGGAAATTTTGGGCGAACCGGGGGTACTCCAGCGGGCGGCCCGGCTCGTCCTCGAGGAGGCAGCGGGACGCGTCCTGCAGACTGACGCTGCATGACCATAGGTCAGCTACTCCGCCCTCACCTTTCAAGACTTTTCGCCGCAGTTCTCCTGGCAGTTATCATATCCGTCGCCGTCCTCTCCATCCCGGCGGTCGTAAAAAACCTTCTGGCCGCAGCGGCGGTCCGTGATTCGCTAAAAAATTCGTGGATATGGGTCGCAGCAGGACTGAGTGTGATTGCGCTTTCGGGATACGGAATGTATCTCATCATGTACGACATCGGGCGAAAAGCAGGCGCCCGGCTGCGGACAGACTGTCTCAGAAAACTCATCGACGCACCGATGCAGTTCCACTATGATCGGACGGTCGGTGGAATAATGGACCGCGTGTCCTCCAGTATCGGGGAAATCGAGCGATTCATCTCGCTTAACCTGATCACGGCCGCGGGCATCATCCTCATCCTCGCGGGAGCCATCTGCATGATGGCGGTTTTGGACTGGAAGCTCACACTCTTCATACTCATCACGATCCCGGTCGTCACCCTAGGCCTGCGTGCTCTCGCGGGGCGGACGCGGAGTTCCGGAAGGGAAGCCGATCGGGCAGCGGAACGGGCTGCCGGGGTTTTTCAGGAAATTCTTGCAAACATTCTGCTGGTAAAAGCCTTCAACGCGCAGGAATACGAGATGGGCCGGTTTTCACGTCAGCAAAGCGACCTGCTCGCCTCGCGCAGACGAGAGGCCCGTTATGCTGCGCTGACGGAGCCCCTCTTAACCACCGTTGCCATGGGAGCGATACTCGGCGCCCTTCTCATAGGGAGCATCCAGATTACTCGCGGTGAAATTTCACTTGAAACCCTCGTCGCGTTCCTCCTTTACGTCGGATTCCTGATCCCGCTTGCTCGCGTCATGAGCGGTTTCACGCTCGGATTACAGCATGCGGTCGGAGCCTTACGCCGGCTCGATGAAATCCTCCCCCCTCCTGAAACTGAGCGTGACAATGCGATAACCCTCTCCGAGTTTGCTGATTCCATTGACATCGACCATGTGAGCTACGCTTATCAGAACCGCGAACCCGCGCTCGACGGGCTTACCCTGAGAATTTGCAAGGGCGAAGCCTTGGGAATCGTGGGGGTGAGCGGATCGGGTAAGACGACGCTCTTGAATCTCCTCCTCCGGTTCGACAGGCCGGAGAGAGGTTGTATCCGCATTGACGGAATCGACATCAATGGCATTACGGCGGCATCTCTTCGAGATTTGATCGCTCTCGTTCCCCAGGAGACATTTTTATTCGACGGCACGATACTCGAAAATGTCAGGTACGGAAGGCCGGAATCAACCGATGGGGAAGTGATTACTGCATGCCGTGCCGCTCAGGCGGACGAGTTCATTTCGGAATTTCCCGAAGGATACCGCACAACGATTGGTGAAAGGGGAATAAAACTCTCCGGGGGTCAGCGTCAGCGGATTTCACTGGCCCGGGCGTTTCTAAGAAACGCTCCCATTCTCATCCTTGATGAGCCGACAGCGTCGCTTGATGCGCAGACGGAGAGAAATCTGCAGCGTTCCATCGCCACGGTAATTGAGGGACGAACGGCCATCATCATTGCGCACCGGCTCGCCACGGTCATTCATCTCCCGAGGATTGTCGTGTTCGGTGCGGGCAAAGTCCTCGACGAGGGGACGCACTCAGAACTTTTGGGCAGATGCCACCATTACCGCGAGCTCGTCAGATCACAAAAAATCTCCACCGAAACTCTCAGCGAGTCCGTTCCGCGCAATTAAAAAAACCTTTCTCGCTCAGCGTTCCCCGAAGGAAAAGCACTCGATGAAGGACTTTTCCCAACCGCCATTATCCGGGAGAGTCCAGGAGATCCTGTCGGAGATCCTCTACCTCCCTTATACCCTTTTCTACATGGCATTCACCGCAATAGTCCTCAGGATGCCCGAGGAGCGGGCGCTCGCATTCGGAAGAGCGATCATCGTCCCGCTTTTCTTCAACCAGCGCGCGCGGATCCTCCGGAATATGAAAATCGTGCTCGGCTCCGAAAGAGAAAACGATCTCCCGGAATACAGGAGTGATCATCTTCGTCATATAAGCGACATGATCGTCGAATTGACCCGCCTGCCGCGCGAGAATCTTGGAGAGCTCAGCGGGCGCGTCCGCATCGATGGAGAGGAAAATCTTCGGGCCGCGCTCGCACAGGGAAAGGGAGTCCTTTTGGTAGGGACGCACATCGGCAACTGGTGGTATGGGCGGGCGCGACTCGCAGCGTCCGGATACAGGATATCCTACGCGGCAAACAGGATACCGATGAGAACATTTGAAAGGCAGCTTGGGAAAGTCCGAAAAACTTTCGGCATAGATGCGATCTATGTGGGAGAGGGGGGAACGAGGACCGCCCAGGAGCTATTCGCCCGGAACAGGATTTTTTCTGTTCAGTGCGACATTTCCGTAAGAGGAAGGGAGCTGGGGAGTCAGTGGTTGCCGTTTGGCTCCGGTTTCATGCTCGTCGACCTCGGGCCGGCAAGGCTGGCAATCCGGAATAAGATCCCGGTCATCCGCGCATCGATGTCGGGGAAGGCCCGGGCAGGTTACACGCTGACGCTGTATCCGTCCATAGTCGCCGAGGAAGCTGCGAGCCCTCGTGAACTGACCGAAAAATGGCTGAGCGAATTGTGGGATGAACTAAGCCGGGGCCCGGGGGAATGGTGGAACTGGGGAGGTGCGAAGATTCGATGAAACATTCATTCCGAGGCGGCGGTACGCCTCCCGGCATTGTCTGCCTTCAGAGGAGGGATAGTTTTTGAACCGTATGCCACCTTCTGGTTGTTATATCCTTCCCAAATTCCTCCTCAAGAAACTCCATGATTATCAATGTTGATGTAGTCTTGAGCATGACCGCCGACAAAATCTCTCTCTCGGTTTTCTTAAAAATCCGAAAATCCTTTTTTGGTGAGATATAGGGAAGCTTCACGCCACCCTTGGGCGCATCGCGCAGAAATGAGACATTCAGCCTTACATCTTTGGTCATCGTGATCCCCTTGAATGGATCAAGCCTGATAAGTCGCTCGATGTCTGATTTCGTCCGCAAGATTATTCTGCTATCGAACCCGAATTTTTTCACAAAGGCCTTTTCAATCTTACCGAAAAGCTCCTCTTCCCCCATCGGCTTGCAGCTGAAGACGACGTTCCCGCTATTCAGGAGCGTCTTAACATCCGCAAGCCCCAGCGACTCATAGAGATTTCGGAGCTCTTCCATCGGCACCATCTTGTTGCCTCCGACATTAATCCCGCGGAGAAAGGCTGCATACGTTTCACTTTTGGGAGCCTTCTGCATCACATCTTCTCCGGAGCCGTTATCCCTATAATGGCGAACCCATTGGCAAGAATAGTCTTCGTGGCAAGGCAGAGAGCGATCCGGGCCGCGGTGAGATCCTTATCATCGGTGAGGACGCGGTGAACATGGTAGAACTTGTGGTAGCTCCCGGCCACTTCGAGCAGAAATTCCGCGAGGCGGTGGGGCTCGAACGTGACGGCGCACGATTCCACCGTATCGGGAAATTCCGACAACAGCTTAATGAGATCGAGCTCTTCCGGCTGAGCGAGCTGCGAATAATCCATCGTCGATCGGGTATCGATCCCCTGGCTTTCGGCGTTGCGGATAATGCTGGCGATCCGGGCGTGGGCATACTGGAGATAGTAGACCGGGTTCTGTTCAGACTGTTCCTTCGCCAGGCCCAGGTCGAAATTGAGGTGGCTGCCGATCCCCCGCATCAGGAAAAAATATCTGACCACATCGGCACCCACCTCATCGATCAGCTCATCGAGAGTAATGAAATTCGCTTTCCGGGTCGACATCTTCACCACAGCCCCGTTCTGAACGATGGTCACAAACTGATGAATCAGGACTTTTACGCGTGAAGGATCGAGATCGAGCGCCTTCAATCCTGCGAGCACATCGGGGTAGGTAGCCACATGATCGGCCCCAAGCACGTCGATGATGAGATCAAAGTTTCGCTCGAATTTATCCCGGTGGTAGGCAATATCCGGGAGACGATAGGTCGGCTCGCCGGAGCTTTTCACGATAACCTTATCCTTATCGGCCCCGAACGATGTGGCTTTAAACCAGAGAGCTCCCTCCTGGTCGTAGGCCAGTCCCCGTTTGCGGAATTCTTTCACGACTTCATCGATCTTCCCCGACTCGTAGAGAGTTTTCTCGTTAAAGAAAACATCGTGGGAGATGCCGAGCCGTCGCAATGTTTTCTTGATATCCTCAAATATTTCCTGCTCGGCCGTTGACCGGCAAGTCTCTTCAAGCTTCTCGCCCTCAAGTCTGCCGTATTTCTCCTTAATATGTTCGGCTATTTCACGGATATACTCGCCCTGATAGTAATCCTCCGGGAAGTCGATCTTTTCCCCAAAAACCTGCAGATACCTGAGGCGAACGGAGTCGCCGAGGATACGCATCTGCCTCCCGGCGTTATTGAAATAGTATTCGCGGGTCACATCATAGCCGGTCCATTCCAGGAGGCGGGAAATCGTATCGCCGAACACTGCGCCGCGGCCGTGTCCGACGGTGAGCGGGCCCGTGGGGTTGGCGCTCACAAATTCCACCTGAGTTTTTTTGGACGCGCCGAGAGACAGACGGCCGAACTTTTCGCCTTTCAGAATAATTTCCCCGAGCTGCTGCCGGTAGAACTCCTGCGTGAAATGAAAATTGATGAAGCCGGGCCCGGCGATCTCGACGCGGTCGACCAGCTTCGGATCGACCGAGATTTTTTCAACAATCGACTGAGCGAGGGCGCGGGGATTAGACCGGGAGCTTTTTGCCGCCACCATGGCGATATTGGTGGTTAGATCGCCATGCCGGGGGTCGCGGGGCTTTTCAAAAGTGGGGGTAAACGAGCCTGCGAGGCCGAGTCGCCCGAGGCATTCGGTCAGTTTTTCCTGAAGATATTGTTTCATCTTTTGGCGGAGGTCTTTCGGGCGGGCGGGGGCGTATCGGACACTACCTCGATCTTCGCATCCCCCCAAAGCTTTTCGAGGCCGTAGAACTTTCGGATCTCTTTGTGGAACACGTGCACGACCACATCGACGAAGTCGAGCAGGACCCACTGGCGTTGTGAGAGGCCCTCCTCGTGCCAGGCCCCGGTCCCGGTCTTTTCCGTTTCACCGGAGATGTAATCGGCGATCGCCTTCACCTGCACGTCGGAATCCCCGGAGCAGACAACGAAAAAGTCAGCCATATCGGTAAGTTTCCTCAGATCCATGATCGTCACATTGGAAGCTTTTTTTGCAAGCGCAAGTTTGGCAATCTTACGGGCGAGAGTCCGGGGCGTCAACTGACTTCCTTATTGGCGGGATGGCCGGAGATCCGCGTAATCTTCTCCGACGATGACGGAGACATCGACGAAATAGTCGGGGTTGATCTGCTGGATGATATATGATTCCGGGACGCCGAGGGAGGAGGCGACGCGTCGGGCTGAGGAAAGATCGCCGATGCGGTCGATGACGAGGGTATGGGAGATATGGGACGTCTTATAATTCTTCATTTCAACAACATCGTAGCCGTTGGCCCGGAGGAACGACGTAAAGCGTGCGGCGGCCCCTTTCGTGCCGCAGCCGTTCTGGACATCGAGCTGCAGCGGTTTCGGGGGAGGCGCCGGAGGGGGCGGGGGCTTATGGAAAACCGTATAGGACAGAACGCCGAGCAGGAGAATGAGCGCGGCGATCGTAGCATTCAAAACGGAGACTATTTTTCTGGGAGGGGTCTGGGGCGAATCCTGTTCCATCAGACGGTCAGAAAAATGCAGCCCCGGGGGAGGGCTGGTGATACGAGAGAAAAGCGCAAAACTATTATTGGTCTCCCCAACGATCGAGGGGTGAGAGTGGGCCCCAGGGATTATAGTATCCGAGATAGTTCAGGGGCAGCCGGTTATACTCAACCTTGATGAACATATTCTCCCAGGGGCGGTAATTCAGCTCCGCGCGACTCAGGAAAAAGCCGTTGAGGGCGCTCTGATACGGAGTCATGGGGGTCCCCTGGACCGTCAGATCGGCCCGGACATTCAGAGGATCCGCGATCTTATAAAACATACTATTCGTATAGGAAGCGACGGAGAGCCCCTGACCTCCGGACGAGATATAGCTGTACGAGAGGTTATGCCTCATCGTAAAATTATCGGGATTGAAGAGGCCGAGAAAATTTCCGATCGAGGGGGTGGGGCGTACCAGCAATTGAGAGGCGGAAGTCTGTTCATCCTGTGATTTAAACTGCGCGATCCCGGCGGTTTGAAACAGCACCAGCACACACGCAGCTATCAGGAATGTCTTCATATCCTCATCCTACTATAAACAAAAAGCCATAAATAGTCAACCGGGTGTTCTCGCCGTCATCATTTGCCGTGCGGTTTCCAGCTGGTCGAGATCATTGATACCCATAACCTCAACCGAGTCAATCGCTTTCACGGCAGACACCCGCCATTGATTCTTCCAGAAAATCTCAAAAACATCCGTCAGATAATACTCCCCCTGGGCATTATCCGGGCTCAGGTGGACGAGCGATTCAAAGAGCTTCATCTTATCGAACAAATAAATCCCGGAATTGATTTCCCTGATGGAAAGCTCTTTTTTAGAGGCATCCTTATGCTCGACAATCTTCTTAACGCTTCCGTCGTCGTTACGGACGATGCGGCCGTAGCCCGAAGGATCGGAGACATCGGCAGTCAGAATCGTCGCCACGGCGCCTGAGGTGCGGTGGTAGCCGATGAGGGCCCGGGCCGTTTTCTCGGTGAGAAGTGGGACATCTCCGGAGAGCACCAGCACATCCCCCTCAAAATCCTTCACCCGGTCGGACGTGCTAAGGACGGCGTGGCCGGTCCCGAGCTGTTGAGTTTGTTCAACAAACTCCACATTGGGCATCTTCTTTGACAGATGCTCTATAACAGAATCCTTCTGCCAGCCGACGACGACCAGAGTCCGGGACGCCTGCAGCGAGGAGGCGAGGTCGACGACATACTCGACCATCGGCTTATCGTTCACCGCATACATCACCTTGGCGACGTCGGGATTATTCATGCGGGTCCCTTTGCCGGCGGCAAGAATAATGACAGCAAGCCTGGGCTTCTGATCCGGCATGGGTTATATTTTCAGCAAAAAATTATCGATGAGGCGGGTTGAGCCAAACCGGACGGCGAGAGAGATCAAAACTTCGGAACCCGGCTTGAGATTGTCGATCTCCTGGAGGGACGAGGAGTCGGCGACGGAGATATAGTCAATGCGTGCGGATGGTTTCGCTGAGATCAGCTTCGTCATTTCAGATTTTATGGCAGATGACTGCCGTTCGCCCCCCTCGATGAGTTCTCTAGCCCGCTGAAGCGATCGGGACAGCACGATGCTTTCGGCGCGTTCTGCAGGGGAAAGATACACGTTTCTGGAACTCATTGCAAGTCCGTCTTTTTCGCGGACGATGGGCCCGACCAGAATGTCAATATCCAAGTTCAAATCCCGTGCCATTCGTTTTACGACCGCGACCTGCTGTGCATCTTTTTGACCGAAAACGGCCATGTGCGGTTTAACGATGTTGAATAATTTCGCCACCACCGTCGTCACCCCGCGAAAGTGAGTCGGCCGGGAAGCCCCTTCCAGGACTGACGTAAGCTCTTCGACGGAAACAAAAGTCACGAAATTACCGGGATAAACCTCGTCGGAAGAGGGGGTAAACAGAAAATCGCAGCCGGCCGATTCCGATAGCCGTTTGTCGCGCTCAAGATCACGGGGATATTTTTGAAAATCCTCATTTTCTCCGAACTGGGCCGGGTTCACGAAGATCGACGTCACGGTGACATCGGCGTTCTTCCGTGCGATCCCTATCAGACTCAGGTGTCCGTCGTGCAGAAAACCCATCGTCGGGACGAGAGCGATCTTTTTTCCCTCGCTCCGGATTTTCTGTGAGATTTCCTGCATGTCGCGCACGGAGGCGACGACCTTCACTGCAAATTCACCTTTGCTTTGACAACGAAGCGGGTTCCGGGAGCGGGGAAGGCATCCCACCAGTCGTAGGACGTATTGAGCAGATTAGTCAGCTCGGCAGAGATCACCACCTTGGGGATGATATGAGTGGATGCGCCTCCGGAGAGAATCAGATGATCGCCGATCGTCCGGGTGCCGGCGAGGTCGATATTCTGTTTGCTCCAGTACTCGACCGATGACCATGCGGTAAACGGCGTATTGAACGACAGCTCGCCTCGGGCCCCCAGCTGAGCCAGGGGGACCATCGGGAGCTGTGTCGTCGTGCCGTCCTCGTATGCGGGCTGGAGGTGACCGAACAGCGACAGAATTATTCCCGATTCCAGGCGCAGGGTTGCATTTGCCCTCACGGAGGCTTTCGACGCATCCACATATTTTACGGAAATCCTCCCGGTGTCGGCGATAAAAACCCCCGTATTCGTCGTCTTGGCGAACGAGCCATGGACTTCGAGCGACACCGGGCCGTTATTATACCAGAAAGTTCCGCCAAAATTCACAGGCTTCCTTTCCGGCTGGATCGCGATCTCGCTTATAAGATAGGGATTGCGGGTCGTATAGTCAGAAAAAGTTTCGAGCGACATTTCAGGCGAAATCCAGAAATTGATCCGCCGGTCGCGGTCAATGTCCCACTCCGCTTCCCCGTAGGGAGCGATAATCGAGCGGCTCTCGCCGTTGCTGCCCGTGCCGCCGTCGTATTTTGCCCCGGCGCGCAGTTGGAACTCATCCGCCTGCCAGCGGGCCCCGGCCGAGACTTTTACCAGGGACGGCGATTGAACGGAGCTTTTATAATCGAGCGACGAGCTGATATAATACAGCCCTGTCTCGAACTTCACCGAGCCGGCGCTCGTCCAATAGGAAGCTTCCACTTCCGGGGAGACCGAGGAGGCTTCAACATCGGAGCCGGAGCGTGAATCCGAGAGCGACCAGATATTCGCCCCAAAACGGAGGTCGAGCGCATTCCACTGATTACTCACGGTGGAGAGTTCACCGCCGAGTTTTACATTATTCCTCCTGCGGTTTGTCGTCGTATCGGTAAGGCCGAACATCCCGTACGATTCATGGGAAAGCCGCAAGCTGCCTGAGATTTTCAAGGGATTATCAGTCACGCCGAGGAGCGTATGGACATTTCCCTCGCCGTAGATCGAACGCCCCGAGGAATTTTCGACATGTCCCTGAGTCGTCGTGAATCCCCCGTCGCCGTATACACCCCACCCCGGGCCATTATAGTCTATCAGGCCCCGGGCGCCTCCGGACGTGAAATTCCCCACAAAGCCTTCAGCGGAGATGTGCCAGGGTACGAGAGGCTCATCATACCGGGGAAGAGCGCCGATGGGGAGAGCGATGGCGGGCCGGTCTTCGAGCAGTGAGGAGTCGGAGGTAGGGGCCTCATACACCGAGACGTCGAAAATCTCTCCCTTCCGTGCGAAAGGAAGGGTTATGGGTTTTTTCCCGACAATCGTGATTTCGGGAATCTCAAGTCGCGGCATGGCGGAGGTATCACGCGGAACCTCCTGTTGGGCAAGGCAGGGCAATGCTATCAGTAATGAGAGTAAAAACTTCATTTGCGGAGTTTCTTCAATTTATCCTGGGCGTCTTTTTTCGTGAGAGGATCGGTCCCCGACTTGACGATTTCCTGGTAGGCGGCGCGGGCCTCCTGCCGGTTGTGGAGCTTTTCGTAGGTCTCACCGAGGCCCATACGGGCGCGGTCGATCATCAGGGGAAAGTCGGTATACTGGCGGATCACGTCGTTATAGGCCTGCAGCGCGTCGGGATATTTGCGCATTGCAAGAAAATTTTCCCCGATCATAATCAGGGCTTCTGCCGACACATCGTCGCTGCGGCGGTTCACGACTGAGGTCAGAGTATCGATCGCCTGCCGGTGGTCGTTCCCGTCGTGGAGGATCCTGGCGATCTGGAGTCGGCTGCGGTCGGCAAAAATATCCGTAGGATAGTGGCCGATGATGAACTGAAATTGAGACACAGCCTTGGACTTTTCCCCGCCATTTGCGAACGCAACACCGAGATAATACCGGACCTCAGAAAGGAGAGGCGAATCAGGATACTTCGCATCGAAGGGCTGAAGAGTGGCGGAGGCGTCGCGGTATTTTTTCTGTTTGATCTGCGCGATCCCGAGGGCGAGCGTGGCCTGCGGGGCCACATCGGCGTCGGAGAAGCCGTTCACGACCTGTTTATAGTACGACACAGCCCGGTCCTGGTTATTCTGCAGCTCATACGTGCGGCCGAGCTGGTAGAGCGCCTTCGATTCGACCGCCGGCTGAGGTTTTGACGAAATTACCCTTTGATATTCGGCGATCGCGCCCGCAAAATCCCCCTGACCGAACAGAATATCCCCTTTCCGTGCAAGGAGTTCCTCTGTCGGGGCCTGAACAGCTTTTGATTTCAGAAGCGTATCGATCTCGGCGAGGGCTCCGGACGGCTTCCCTTCCGCCTGATAGGTGAACTGCAGGCCGTTCAGCGCATCGCTCACCAGCAGACTTTGCGGATAATTCTTGATCACGCTCTGATAAAAGGTCCGGGCGCTGTCGTATTGTTTGAGATTATAATAGGCGTCCCCCATATTAAAAAGCACTCGGGGCATTAATTGGGAATCGGGGTATCGAGCAATAAGCGTCCGGAATTCCGGGATGGCGGTGCGGTAAGCTTCCCGGGAAAAATACTCCCAACCGATATTAAACTGCACCACCTCGTTATAGATCGACCCCGGGAATTTCTGCAAAAATTCCCGCAGCTGTTGAATTCCTCTCTCCGATTCTCCGCGCTGTATATAGGACATGGCGAGCTGGAAGGCGGCATATTCCTGTGTACGGCTATCTGAGCGGGCGGAGGCGAGCTCGGCATACATGGCAGACGACCGGTCGTACTGTCCCATGAAGAAATAGCAATCCGCGCGGCGCAGCGCCGCATCCAGAGAATGACTGCTCGACGGATAATCCTTTGAAAATCTTTCGAATGCAGTGGCGGCCTGAGCAAATTTCTTCTGTTCAAAAAGAGTCCAGGCAATGCCGTAGGCGGCATCGGTCCTCTTCGGATTATTCGGAAACTTCGAAAGCGCTTCGGTATAAGCCCGCTCCGCCTCGGCGAACCGGTAGTCCTGATACAGCGCTTCGCCCAGCCACACATGCCCCTCGGCGGCATGCCGGTCTTGTGGAGATTCCTTCAGGAAAGAGCTGAAAACCTCGGCGCTCGACTTAAACCTTCCCAGGTGATAGAGGCAGACCCCTTCCTGAAACATCGACTGCGAAATAAAATCATAACTCCCCTGTTTGCGCGCCTGTTTAAAATCATACTCCGCGTTGGAAAAATCAGACAGGGCGACATTCGTCTCCCCGAGCATATGGTAGGAAACAGCGCGCCGGGGACTTTCGGGGAACATCCGGGCGGCCAGCTGAAAATAACGCCGCGCGTCGCGGTAATGTTTTTCGCGGTACTTGATCATGCCCAGCTGGAAATAGGCGTTCTCAGCATAGGCGTCATAGGGAGACCGGCTGGTCAGCGAGTCGAACCTCCACGAGGCATCGTTGGGGCGGTCCTGCAACAATGCAAGGATGCCGCTTTCATAGAGCGCCGCGAAGGCGAGAGTATCGGAGCCCTGGGCGAGAGAATCAAAAACCTCCTGGGCCCGGACGTAATCCCCTTTCTTCACCAGCGCCCAGCCCGATCCGAACAGTGCCTTGCGGGCAAACCTGCTCCTCGAAAATTTTTGGGCAAACTCCTCATACCCGAGGTGAGCATCCTCATACCGGCCGAGGCGCATATCCGCTTCGGGCCGAAGGAGGGCATACTCCTGGCGCGTCACAGGGACGGGGTCGGTCTCATCGAGAAGTTTCAGCGTTCTTCCTGGATTCCCGCGCCGGAGCGATAGCGAAGCCAGGCGCACTTTCGCCTGGGGGATGAGATCGCTCTGCGGAAATTCTGTTAAAAACTTATCGAGCAGTTTGATTGCCTCGTCATACGACCCGCGGCGTTCGAGAGAAAGAGCCCACCCGAGCAGGGCCACATCGCGGTAGCTAGCCGTGGGAGAGTCCTCGTAGGCATGGCGCAGATCGTTTTCTGCGGATTCCCAGTCGCCGTGGTCCAGCTTTCCCATGGCACGCCAGAAATACGCCACCCCACGTTTCGGGTGATTCGGAAATTCTGCAATAAACCTATCGAGCGAGGAGGAGGCGACATCGAGACGCGAAGTCTGGAAAGCGCTCACCCCCTGAATAAAGAGAGCATCGACGCGGCGGCCGTCGTTCGGGAATTCCCTCAAAATCTGGGAAGCCCACTGGAACGCCTCCTCATACTCCTGATCCTCGAACGCGCTCTTCATCAGAATAAAAAGGGCATCTCTCTGCTCGGAGCTCGTGGCGAGCCTGATCTTCTCAAGCTCCTGGCGGGCGGCGTGATAACCTCCCGTTTCGATCCACTCTTCGGCGGTCCCGAGATAGTCGGGCTGGAGGGACTGATGGACGGCCGGGGTTTGGGAGAAAACGGATATAGAGAGGGCGACGAGCATCGCCCCCGTAATCAAGAGCCGGTTCCGCAAGGAGAAGTTACTCCGGCACGATATCAATAATCACCGTACGGTTGTAGAAGCGCTCTTCGGGGAGGCGGTTATCGAACGGAGCCCGTCTCACATCCTCGCCGAACCCGTACGTATCGAATTTTACCCGGCGTTTGCCGGCGCTGGCCAAGGTTTTTTCGAGAAGGGCCATCGTCTCCTGGGAGCGGTCGCGCGACAGCTTCAGGTTATGGCTCTCTTCTCCGACGATATCCGTGTGGCCGTGAATGATCACCGAATTGCCGTCGGCGATCAGAGGCGCGACGGTTCCGGTGAGAAACCGTTCATAGGTCGCGACGGTCTTGGACTGATCGAACTCGAACAAAATGCTGAACCGGTAACCGGGCGCTTCCTCAGGCTCATCCGATTTCACAAGGCGAATCGACTGGTCCTTCTTCACCGTACCTCCGTCCTTCGATTGCCCTTCGAGCGTCAGGGTATAGGTGCCCTGATGATCGTCCCCGAGGATGGCTCTGCCGGGGATCCTTTCCTGGTCGGAAGAAAACGGCCCGAACCGCTTTGTTGCACCCTTCTCGTCCGTTGCAACGATCGACCAGGAGTTCATAGACTGCTGGGCGTTCGGAACATTTATAAGCACATCGCTCTCGAGCGGGTCTTCCTCAAGCGACACGATCTGCACCGGCTCGAGAAGCTGAAGATCGGAGCTCGTGATATCCACGCGGCGGTCTTCCGGTTTCACCAGTTCAAGCTCCCGGGTGCCTCCGGGCTGGGCCGAGGGGATGGGGGGCTTATCGGCACCCCGGGTTGAAATTCGCGACGGTTCGATCCCGAAGCTTTGTGTCAGATACTGCTTCACCGCCTCGGCGATAGCGACGCCGCCACCGTCGGAAGAGCCGAGCAGGGTCACCGAGGCATGCGAATTACGCCGGAGCCGGTCGCCCATAATATTCAAAATGTTATGATAGGTAATCAACTGCCTTCGTGAGCGTCCGGTGAGATCCTTTGGTTCGGGATGAAGCAACTGTTCTTCTTTGAAAGCGTCCGCCTGTTCTTTCGTCAGGGTCACGTAGCGGGCCGGGATAGCATTAGACCCCTCGTCGAAGAACACATAATTCCTTATAGGAAAAGTCTCTTTTACTGTCCGTGCGTTCGGGATAATCCTGGGGGCGCGGGCGGAAAATTCCGCTTCACCGTACGAGGGAGAGCTTATCCCGAACTTCAGGCCGCCGAACTTCAGGGCCACGCCGGCTCGGACAGAGGCGAGCGCCCAGGACTCTTCGGAGCGGGGGCCCTGCCCGAAATACGATGCCACGAAGGGGGCGAGGTGAACCTGCACATCGGACCCCCGGGGAGTGAGCGGAAATTCGTAGCCTGCGCCGAGCTGCCCGCCGAGAACCGCCCCGCGGACGCCGCTCCACTCGCCGTCCGCCTTCGCCCCGGTCGAGTCTGTGTAGGAAAACGTCTTTGCGACATTGAACCCGATATTCGGGCCGACGTAAAAATAGAGCCCGAAATCGAACGGGGACCAGCGGAGGCTCGGTTCGAGCGTAAAATAATTCATCGAAGTCGAAAGCTGAACGCCCGCGGCGTCATCGAAAGAGCCGCTGCGGCCGTCATAGCCGAGAGAGAGCATGAGGCCCCACGTAGAGTTGGGGCGGTATTCCATCAACGGAGAAATAGCGACGCCAGACCCGGAGCCTTTCTTGAAGGGCGCGGGCGTAACGATCGCTGAATTCAGCCTTTGAACGGTAGAGCTGTAGAAATTAAAATTTGGCCCGGCGGCGATACCGTACCACCATGCGGGCTCCGGCGATTGTGAGTACATTACGGACGTAAAACTGACCAGCAAGGCAAGGAATTTTAGTCTATTCATAAGCGAGGTTGAACCTTTCCGGAATTATTCGACTTTGAGTTTAAAGTTAAACGTCACCTTCCCGTTCTGAGATTTCTGTGCAATCTCAGGAGGCAAGGGATCAAACCGCCAGGTCCGGAGAGCCGTGAGGGCGGCACCTTCGAGATATTCATCTGTCTTCCGGACCGGGACGACGGAGCCGACCGAGCCGTCGGGGAGCACGGCGAACTGGAGCGTCACGGCCATTTGCTTATCAGTCTTATCCTCGGGATAGCGGGGGATCCGGCCGCTCAGAAGGCGGCGTCCGCCGCTTCCGCCCCAGTCGATGGAGAACCCCTGGCCGGGGCCGATCCCGCCGCCCGAGCCGCCGCCGGCTCCGCCGCCTGAGCCGGGGCCTGTGCCGCGGCGGATCCAGCGCGTGGGGAGGTTGTCCGCAAGAATCGTCGGCTGCTTCTTATGCTTCTTGGCGGTCAGAGGCTTCGGTTCTTCTTTCTTCGGGACCGGTATAGCATGTTCGATATCGTTATAAACATGAATGTCGAGCAGAGTAAACTCCGGGGCGGAGATGGCCGACTTGCCGTTCTGGGTGGAACCCTGGGGACCGAACTGAATAACGTCGTCTTCCTGGCCTTCCCCTCCCCCTCCGCCGCTGGAGCCGAACTTCATCTCTTCGGCGGCGGCGAGTTTTGCTTCCTGGACCATATGATAATAAATGCCGATCAGAATGAGGGAATGCAGCAGGAAGCTGACGATGATGGCATTCCGCCTGATCTTTCTAAAATCTCTGTCGGCAAAGTACGATTGTCGCAATTCACGCCTCGACCGTCTGGCTCATAAAATCTTCTTCCCGAAGGCTGACTGTACCAGTTCGACGGCAAACTCCGCCGATTGGTTGCGGTTATCGAGAATCGGGTTGACTTCAACAAGTTCAAGGGAGGACATCCGTTTGGATTCGGCGAGCATTTCCATCACGAGATGTGCCTCGCGGTAATCGAGCCCCCCCTTCACCGGGGTACCCACGCCTGGGGCATAGACCGGGTCGACGCCATCGAGATCGAAACTGACGTGGAGGTAATCCGTCTTCAGCAGTTTAAGAACCTTCTTCATCACCTTATGCACGCCTATCTTATCGATCTCTTCCATTGTAAAAATATTGATGCCATATTTTATGAGATTTTCCCTCTCAACCCGATCCACATTCCGGAGGCCCACGATCGCCACATTCCGCGGGTCGACTTTGCGGAAACTCCCACAGACACTTCTCAGCGACCGTGGGCCGATGCCGCAGCAGACTGCGAGCGGCATCCCGTGAATATTGCCGGATGGCGAACTCTCCGGCGTATTAAAATCCCCGTGCGCATCGACCCAGATCACGCCCACTTTTTTCTTTTGAGAGCGTGCGTGGGCTGCGATCCCGCCGATCGTCCCGATGGCGATCGAGTGATCTCCCCCGAGAGTCAGGGGAAAGTGACCATGGTGCATTATTTTTAAAACCTTCGCGCCGAGAACGTTGACCACCCGGGTGATTTCTGGAAGATACTTCGCGTGTAAATCCTTGATACGCTGTTCTTCCTGGGTTTTGATGGCCAGGTCGCCCTCATCGATCAGCTTGTGGCCGAGATCGCGAAGTTTTTCGCCGATTCCGGCGATTCTGATCGCCGAAGGACCCATATCGACGCCGCGTCGGCCGCCGCCCAGGTCCATCGGCACACCTATAATATGGATTGTCATTGTTGAAGGCAAATTAATTTATTTTAACACCTTACAGGAAAATCTTCATCCTTTTCCTGAGATAAGATACAAGAAAATTCGGAATTCATGAGAACCCCCCGTCCGTAGGTTTTAGGACCACATATAATGAAGCAGCTTCGTCACCGTCTCCTTCAGGTCTTTGCGGTGGACGATCATATCGGCAAAGCCGTGATCGAGCTGGAACTCGGAGCGTTGGAAGCCTTCGGGGAGGTCTTTGCCGATTGTTTGTTTAATCACGCGGGGGCCGGCGAAGCCGATAAGAGCGCCGGGCTCGACGATATTCACATCGCCGAGCATAGCGAAGCTGGCTGTGACGCCGCCGGTCGTGGGGTCTGTCATCACAGAGATGAACGGAATTCCGGAATCGGACAGTTTTGCCAGCTTTGCGCTCGTCTTGGCAAGCTGCATCAGGGAGAGGGCACCTTCCATCATCCGGGCACCCCCGCTGGACGACACGATGACGAGCGGGTTTTTGGACTTTTGCGACTTATCGATAGCGCGGGCCACCTTCTCGCCGACCACGGCGCCCATGCTCCCCCCGATGAAACTAAAATCCATCACCCCCAGCACCACGTGGATCTTATTGATCTTCCCGGTACCTGTGCGGGCGGCGTCGTAGAGTCCCGTGCGCCGGATAGATTCGCGGATGCGGTCCTTATAGGCCTTCGTATCGGTAAAACTCAGGGGGTCGGTGGAGCGCATCTTTCGATCCATCTCCCTGAAAGATCCCTCATCGAGAAGGATACTGATATACTCCTTGGAGCCTATGCGGAAGTGATAATTGCACTTGATGCATGTGAACAGCTGTTGCTCGAGCTGTTTGCGGTGGATAATCTCGCCGCACCCCTCGCATTTCGTCCACATGCCGTCGGGGGCATCCTTGCGGGCGGCGGGCGTTTCGATACTCGCTTTAGAGCGGCGGAACCAGGCCATTAGAACACCAGCTGGCTGATCCTGGGGGAGAATTCCTTTACGTAGAGAGGTTCGATCGTCGCAGCATCGGCGAACTCCCTGTCCTTCAGCTTTTGTGTGCCGAGAAGAGCTATGGTGGAGGCCGTCGGGAGGCGGACTGGATCATCGGGGAGAATGACGGAGCTGATTCCGGATACAGCGGCGAGGCTTGCGTACAGAGCACCGGCGCCGTCGCCCATGAGCAGGGTCGATCCGCGTGCCGGGAGCTGAATTTCCTTATAAGCCAACACCTTCACCGGCTGCATCTCATGGAAAGAGCCCCCTTTTCGCCTATAGAGGGCACAATAGCCCTCATCGCGTCGTGC
This sequence comes from uncultured Chlorobiaceae bacterium, assembly GCA_964410105.1. Lineage (GTDB taxonomy): Bacteria > Bacteroidota > Ignavibacteria > UBA10030 > SZUA-254 > CAYPFY01. Next base: position 15,208 of record CAYPFY010000019.1, on the reverse strand, counting down.
CCGGATCACGGGGAGAATATAATCATTATCCCTGACAAGATCATAGCGGATCGCCTGGTGTGCAAGCGCCTCCAGCGTAGGGACTGCCGCAAGAGGCTTTGCTGTGGCATAGGCGAGCCCCTTAGCGACGCTGAGGCCGATACGGAGGCCGGTAAAGGAGCCGGGGCCGATTGATATGGCGATCCCATCCAGTTTCGAGAGATTGCAGCCGGTAGAGATGAGGCATTCGTCTATGAACGACATCAGAATCTCCGAGTGCACCTTATCCTCCCGGCGGGTCTTTTCAGAGAGAATCGCGTTATCCTGGGCGAGGCAGGCTGCGCAGACGGCGGTAGACGTTTCGATTCCGAGAATAATCACGAAACCTCCAGGGCTTCGATGGTTATGGCCCGTGAATTCTCGTCAGGTCCGAAATTCAGCGAGATGTCGAACCGTTGAGGGGGGAGCAACTCCTTGACCCGGTCAGCCCACTCGATCAGGCAGATATTTTCAGCAAAATACTCATCGAACCCGATCTCCCTCAGTTCGGCAAGATCCTTAAGGCGGTAAAAATCGAAATGGCAGACCCGGACCGAGGGAGTCTCATACTCGTTGATAATCGTGAAGGTGGGGCTTGCGACATGCTCGGCGACGCCGAGACCCTGGCAGGCGCCTTTTATGAAATGAGTTTTCCCTGAGCCGAGCTCGCCGTAGAGAGCGACGACATCGCCCGGGTGGAGTTTTTTCGCAAACTCCGATCCGAGCCGAAAAGTTTCCCCGACCGAATGAGACAAGAAGCTTTGGGCCACGGCCTCATCCTTTCGGCTTCAGCTTCACGACGGGGAGAATCATCTCCTCCATCGAGATGCCGCCATGCTGGAAGCTATCCCGGTATTGATTCAGGTATTTGTGGTAGTCGGTCGGGTAGACGAAGTAATAATCCTCTTTGGCGATCAGGTAATTGATCGTCACGCTCCGTTTCGGGAGCCGGTAATCGCGCGGATTCTTGACGAAAATCGCGTGCCTCTCGTCGGCCTTGAGATTGCGGCCGTATTTGTACCGTAGGTTGGTGGAGGCCTCGCGGTCGCCGATCACCTTCGTACCGCGGAGACTCCGGATGCTGCCGTGATCGGTCGTGAGAATAATCGTCACATTCTTCTGGCGGGAGAGCGTGCGGAGCATCGAATAGAGCGACGAATGCTGGAACCATGAGGCGGTGAGCGAGCGGTAAGCCGCCTCATCGGGTGCGATTTCCTTAAGAATATCGGAATCGGAGCGGCCGTGGGCGAGCATATCCACAAAATTCACCACGATGGCGGTAAGGGGATTCTTGGCGTAAGAGAGAATATTCTGTTCGATATTCCGGCCGAAATCCGCGTCAAGAATTTTTACATACTTCGAGTCCGGCTTCAGCTGGATCTTCCGTCTTTCCAGAAGATTGTCGAGAAACTGATGTTCGTAGCGGTTGCGGCTGTTATCGTCGTCCTCCCACTGTTCCCAGATTTCCGGAAATCGTATTTCGGTCTCATCGGGCCATGCCCCGCTGAAAATTGAATTTCGTGAATAGGGCGTGGCGGTCGGGAGAATCGAGAAATAAAAATCTTTTGTGACATCGAAAAGCTCGCGCAGCGGGGTTTCCATCTGCATCCACTGATCGAGCCGGAGGCAGTCTATCACGAAAAAAACGACCGTCGTATTCGGCTCCCGGATCTCCGGGATAACATACCGTTCCACGACGTCGATCGAAAGGGTAGGCCTCTTAGCCTGTTCAAGCCAGTTGCGGTAATTCCGTTCGATAAACTTTGAGAATTCGACGTTACACTCTCTGATTTGATCGGTCAGCGTCTGTTTGAGCCCCAGTTCGGGGTGGTGGTCCATCTCGAGCGACCAGTCCACAAGCTTCGTATAGATCCCGGCCCACTGCGAGGCGGAGAGTGGCGACTGGAGTGACTGGGATATTTCATTAAACTCCTTGATATAATCGCGGGAAACATGTTCGCCGGCGATCTTCTTCCCTTCGAGAAACTTCTTGCACGCCAGGAGCACCTGGCTCGGGTTCACCGGTTTCGTGAGATAATCGCTTATTTTTACCCCGATAGCCTCCTCCATGAGGCCTTCATCTTCGTTCTTCGTAATCATCACGATCGGAAGTTCCGGGCGGAGATCTTTTAGTTTGGAAAGAGTCGCCAGCCCGCCCATCCCGGCCATCATCTCGTCGAGAAAAACGAGATCGAACGACTTCGATTTCACCATTTCAATCGCATCTTCGCCGTTGGTGGCGGTATCGACCGCATACCCTTTATCGGAAAGCAGCAAGATATGGGATCTGAGCATCTCGATCTCATCGTCCACCCACAGAATTTTACCCTTGGCAGTCATCGTTTGCATCGGCTACTCCTTCAAATTAGTCATTAAGGCGCCTATAATCAATTAGATGGAAATATGGATATCGATCCCTGCCTCATTCGTCGTAATGCCATAAATAAGAGAACCCCCTTCGTCGGGAGCGGTCTTGGCATAGCGATAGAAAATCGAGGCGGTCACGCGGGTACTCAGCACATACCGGATACGCGGCTCGTACTGGGTACGCGTGCTCCCTTCCAAAGGAATACCCTCCTGGTTTGACGAGAGGAAAACAGGATCGTACCGCGTATGGTTATTCTTCGTCAGAGAGAATGTAAAACTCACATCCATATCATTGGAAAGGTTCAGGCCGAAGAGCGGGAACGAAAAACCCTTTCTCGAATAGGTCAGTGACAGCGAAATCTCCCGTGACGCCGTTTCAACGATGTTGGCGGGAGATGCGGCGAGATTCAGGTCATAGGCGTTCGTCGAATTATAGCGGAACGTCCCGGACATCGTCCCTTTGAGAAACTGCCTGAACGACGCGTTGATGCCGGCGAGGGGCGAGAATCCGTACGTCACCCGTTCCGCGTCCGTCTGATCGCCGAGCCCGGTATAGCCGCGGTAGTCTCGCCTGAAGGTCGACGTATAGGCATTTTCAAAAGACATCCTCTCGATAAATCCGCCGATACCTATAACCCGTTCAATGCCATCCCAGCGGAGAGTCCAGTTGGGGCGTGGCACATACTGGCCGAAAAGTCGATTGAGAAACGGAAGCGCCTCAAATCCCTTCTCGAACGCCTCTGCGAGGTCAGTCTTTGCGAAGCTCGCCCGTTCCGTCTCATCGATGCGGGCCTTTTGAAGCTTGTCGAATTTGTTGCCTACGTCCTCGAGATTACTCTTAAAAACCTTGAAAAACAGCACGGGGGGTAATGAAAGGAAAGACCTTTCGATACTTCCGGCCGTCTGGGGTTCGCCGGGATGCTGGTAGCCGAGGGAGTCGGTACTGATCGCCGTCGATTTAGCGAACTGCCATCCCACCTTCCAATTAAGTTCGAGGGTAGCCCCCTGCCAGAGGGGGCGGTTTGTGCGGAGGGCGATCGTATTCGACTCGGCGAAGCGGTCAGGGATGACGGCACCGGGGGCGCGGCGGCCCGGGATGACCTTCCAGCCGATGAAGGGGAAGCTTGACGAGGGAGAATACCTGAGCGTCCCGCTCGGATCGGAGATAAGACCGAGCTGATAGAGACGCGAGGGACCGTTCCGCTCGAGAGATCCCTGGAACGGGAGTCTTCCCCAGAAATTTTTAAACCCCGTCTGCCCGAGCACCGCGCCGTTCCCTGACTGATTCGTCTGGCTGAACGTGATATTGATCGTCTCATAGTCGAGGAACGGGATTTTGATGAAAACCCGCGCGAGCGACTTCAGTTGTTTGAGCAGACTCTTGCTGCCCCCTTCCGGCTTATTCTCGGTTCCCTTCGAGGTGTCGGAGGGACTCTTTGGCGACTTCGGCTGTGGGAGGGGAGCCTCTTCCCCGCGCGAATCGAACCAGGGGTCGGTCAGGGATTTCAACCGGAACGCAAAACTCGCATTAATATTATTATCCCAGCCGGCGCTTTTTCCGATATCACCCTGCTGGAAGGTGTTTTGCCACGAATAATTGACAGAATATCCGCCGTTGATATCCAGGTACCGAGGGATATCGAGAATATCCGGGATCTTGGGATGAGTATTGATGGACACCCTTTGCCCGTAGCGCCCGTCGCGGCCGCCGAAGAACAGGCTTTTCATCAGGGAGCCAAACCCGCGACCCGTGGAATCATTATCGAGGTTGACCAGATTCCGGTCGATGGAAAGGCCGTAGTCGCCGGAAAGGTTTGTGAGACCCCCTTCGGTCAGCCTCCAGTTGAAGCCGAAAGACTTGCTGGCGCCGAAATTCCTGTTCTCACGGGGAACGCTGCCGGCGACGCGGGCGATTTCATAGGAGCGGGACCGGTTGCCGCCTGCGCTCGTCGAGATGCTCAGGATGGGCATATAGTAAAACTTCCAGTCCTTAAACGCATCGAGCAGAAACACTCCGGCAAATAACCCTTTGAAGGGTTGCACGTAGTAATCGGAGGGAATGTTCACCGAATAATTCACGCGAAGATTCCAGAACCAGCTATACCGTTCGGCGATCGTCGGATCGCGAAAGCGGGCGGTGTTATAGGTAAACGAATACGAAAGCTTGCTGAACGTATCCCTGACATACCAGAGCTGAGTCGGGAAGGCGAGGCGAAAATTCGGGATCGAGTAGGAATTCGTCACGCCCAGGGTCTGCGATTGTGAAATCACATCGTCGCTTGCAAACGCAATTCTCTTCGGCGTTGCGGTAGAATCCTGTGCAGCCCGGGCAGAGGCGAGCGCGGCGGCCTCGGTGACGACGACATCGGTATTGGGAAGATACTTCGGTTTCACGAGCTGTTCAGAATGCGTGTAAGCCACGGGGAGGGTCGTCCCCTGCCATTCCGGGGGAAAGAATTTTTCAAGAGCGGCATTGGCATTGACGGACCAGTTGGCATTCGTATTCTGGGAGCCGAACCGCTGGTCGAGGGCGTGGAAGTGGGGATCGGTTTGTGAATAGTTAAACCCGATATTCCCGAGGTCCGCGAGCTTGATCTGGGTATCGAACCGATAGGCGACGCCGGATGAATTATCCACGTCGACAAGACGCAGCTCATTCACCCAGACCTGGCCTGAGATTCTCCCGGTGCCCAGATTCACTACGCCGATGGAAATCTCACGGATCTGTCTGAGGGATGGATTCCCTTTCACGCCGTAGCGTGCGCCCGGCGGACCGCCGGTGACCGGCCGCGATAAATATTGAGATGAAGAGTCCCTGCTCGATTTCAGGGCGGTCACCTGGGCGAAAGAGATATTCATATTATTCTCACTGACATCCCAGCCCGGGTGTATGGGAGCGCGGTACTCATAATAGTTAAGCGAATCGGAGCCGAAGCGGAGATAAATATCGGCGTCGTGAATCTCAGGCGAGAGGAACGAGAAGGTCGGGTCCCCGTGAACGAACATCTTCATCGTCTTGTAGTTAAACAAATCGAGCGGGCGGACGTTGAACGATTTCACCGCCTCCCGGGACGAATCCCTCCCGAGATCCTTAATCACAAGAGCGAGAGACTGCTCGTTGCCTTCGATAACCTGATTGGGGTCTGTGCGGTCCTTCTGCCGGACGATACCCAGCTCCTGCCAGTCGCGGTAATAGTCGGGGTTATCCTCGATATTTACGACGGAGACCTTTAGCACGCTGTCATCCTTCGTCCGTTCCAGCCACTGATTCCCCACCAGATCCATCTCGGCGATACGGATTTGCACGGGGCTGGAAAACCCGGAGACCCAGAGCCGGACGTACTGAACGTTTTGAAGAATAGACTGTGCCTCGGCTGCGCGTGAGGCTGAATCTCCCGGGCTGGGAAGAATCCGGGTTGCCTGGAGTAAAGGAATATGGAACTGATACCAGCCATTCTGCCCGCCGATATGGAGGGGATTCCCGGTCGTATCGAGCGGAATTTCATATTCCAGATACTGATCGTCGGCATCCAGGACACCATTTCCGTTAAGATCTTCGGTATTGGGAAGCAGGCCGGCGGGATCATTCGCGTTATTTTCGGTTCCGTTAAACTTCCGCAGATCTCTTAAAGGATTCTTGGTGCCGGTCACGTAAGGTTGCCAGTCATCGCCGGAGGGATCGTTGGGATCGACGTCGGGATCTCCCTGATTTGACTGGAGGAAGGAGGCATAGGCGGTATCTTCCTGGGAATCGTTCAGCATATCGAGCCCAACATCTTCGCCCGGGTTTCTGACGCCGTTTGCGATCCCGTCGGGATTCTCGGGCGTTCTCACATGATCTTCAGAAAACAGCCTCTTCGGATTCGTAGGAATTATCGCCTCAGAGATCCTGCCGAGATCGACAAGAAGTCTGCCGGTAGAAAGATCAGCCGGGTCGGAGGGATTAGCCTTTACCCATATTTCAAGAGAAGTAATATTCTGTTCAAGAATCCCGCCGGCGCTTGCGCCGATATACCGCATAATGCCGTTCCAGTTCTTACGGCGCTCGACAGGATTATCAGCGGTCCCGGTGTTAGGACCGATGGAGGTGCGGTGAAGAGTCTGATCAAGGTGAGGAGAAAAATTATACACGCCCCGGTGGTTGGGGTCGAAATCCATATTCAGCACGGTCACCTGATTCTGGCCTGACCGGGTGGCGCGGTTGGGCCAGATTTCTTGCGAAAGAACATCGGTCGGGAGAACATTGTACCAGCTCAGCTGAGCCTTTGTAGCGTTTTTGTCGGAATCGGAGGCTGCGGGGCCGAGGAAAGTCAGAAATGGCGCGCTGGCGAGAGTCCAGGCCACATAACTCACGGGCAGAGGAATCGTCCGCCGGGCGCCCTCAAAATCATCGATATAAGCTATACTCAGATTATTATCCCCTGCGACGAGACTTTTTTTCGTATTCGGGTCGGGCAGACTGTAGGCCGCCTCGCCTCCGAACCTTATCGATGACATCTCCTTTGTCCGTATCAGCGGCAGGGCATCTATGGCGGAGGTCAGAAACGGGAGATTGAACGACGAAGAAAAATCTGTCCCGACGATGAGATTATTGGTCGGTTCCTCATTAAGGCGCACCTTATCGCTCAGCGTCGCCTGATTCAGATTCATCGCCGTAAACCCGAGGCTTGTATTAGGCCAGAGAGCCAGTTCCCCCCGGGCGCCGAGGAGAGTTTTGGAGGCAAGCTGGAAAAGATCGTTCTGCTCGTATTTCACCTGCACATTTGCCCCGGGAAGCAGGGCTTCTGGCCTCCGGATCACCACTTCGCCGATGATATAATCGACCGTATAGTCGACGTTGGGAAGCATGGGTGCGCCGTTAAAGAGAACCTGCACGCTCCCCTCGACGATATTGAAACCGAGCTGGAACCGGCTCGACTGGGATCCGGAAGCAGTTATTTTCAAATAATACTTGTTCCTGATATTGTCGTTCCCCGCAGCAAACGACGTCGTATCATAAAGCTGGGGAAAACGCAGGGAATCAGGAACAGTCTGCGGGGGAGAAAGCGCGGCAAAGTAGCGCACTATCGTCGAATCGAACGGGCGGAGAGTCGGGAAAATAATCTCGCCGTGGTCGACATCGATCGTCAGGCCGGGAATAAAGTCGAACTCGTTATTGGGATGGGGTGCATTATTATTATCATAACGGTCCAGGCCGAGCACCGAGAGCAGCGGCTGTCCAATAACGGTATTAATCTCGGCGCCGTCCGTCCTCCTGAGGATGGAGAGGGAGAATCCCTGTTTTTTCACATTCGAGAGATGGAGCGGGTAGATATTCTTTAGCATGAGATCCCAGGCGGGGTGGTAGGCCGGATTGTTGCTAAGCTGCTTCGGCTTAATGAGTTTGAGGATCAGGGTGTCCGAGGTTCCCAATTTCCCCCCGTAATACTCTTGAGAATTGGTCGTATAGCTGATAGCGAGCACCTGCTCTTCGCTCAGAGAGGTATTCAAGTTAATGATCCCGCCGTACTGATCGATGGAAAAATCCTTATTGGGAGTGAGGCGGATAAAATAGCCCTCTTCAAACTGGCCGGGGGCCGTATTTGCGGGAAGATCTGACTGCTGGTAGTTAGGGCCAATACGAGCGGGCAAACCGATAAAAGCCTTGCCGATGACATACTGACCGTTATTCACCTGCTGGACGCTTGTGACGCTGGCATAGACATCAAACAAGACGATCTGTTTGTTGAGGATTTCCTGTGTCAGCAGCGGGCTTTGGGCGGCATGAAGTTGTTCATAGAAATCGCGATAACCGATATCGACAAAAAAATGGTTGGTGCTATACTGCTGAGGGAAGATGGTAATGTCATTTGAGGTCGCCCCTCCGGAGACTGTTAACTCTTTGGTTTGACCCTTCTTTTGCGACACGAGGGAGGTAAGAGTCAGAGGTCCCATCTGCATCTTCGCCTTAATCCCGAACAGCGCCTGCCCGCCACCGACGAGGGAGGGAGTTTGGAGCGAGACGTTTCCTGCTTCTATCGACTGAATGATTTCGTCGTCGTACCCCGTGTACTTGATTTTAAGCTGATTCTCGTATTCAAAGGTCCGCTGAGTATTCCAGTCGGCCAGAATATTCAGTTTATCGCCGATAGTCCCGTTCACATTAATCTGGACATCCTGATTAAAATTCGGTTCGCTGCGTGAGCGGTCCAGCTGTGAAATGGTCTGTTGATCTGACGTTTCATTCTTAAACGCGCCGCGGATATCGACGCCGCCATTGACGCGGATATTGATGTAATTTTTCCCGAAAATGCTGAAAATCGGATTCGCGGGGACCGGGATAGAGATATTGGTAAAATTCCCCAGAAGACCCCCGAGCTCATCCTGATTCTGCCTCATAGTATAGGGAGTTATAAACGATCGCCAGATCCTGAGATTCTCCTGCCGGTATCGTTGATGGATATAATCGTCCAGGGAGATCGACTGTGGCACCTTCACATTCTTATCGTTGACACGTTCTGTTGCCGTCACCGTATTTCCGGACGAATCGATCTCAATGTCCCGTTTATAGACGGCGGGGTAAGGATCGAGGTAGAGACTATAATTGGGGCGGGGAAAAAGCTCGACGACCGGAGAATCATGCCGTTTATGGACAAACTGTGCTATGCGGACAGTCGAATCCTTATACACAACCCAGGTTCTGGAGGTATCGATCTTTAGAGTATCGCCGCGGGCACGGAGCGAGTCTAAACGGGCTCTCAGGGAATCCCCTGCAAACGGCCGGAAAAACTCGGACGAATCGGCGCCCGGGAAGGGCATAGCGCGACGGATTGAATCCGCACGGGCGAGGGAATCAAGGTTTTGGGCGTGGGAAGCGCTGGAAACGAGGCAAACCAGGAGGGCACTTGCCAGAAACACGCACCGCGTACACCGGGGGATGTGTGCGCGTAGAGAAGTCAATATCGTGCCGGTCTTATTGTTTAATTAATAGCAGGTCCTGGGACCCGAAAACTAAGACCAAGAATCGATAGAGACTGCTCCTTTAATTGTGAAGATTCCATCCCACGAAGGGATGCTTCAAAAAGGTAGAGAAAAGGGCATTGAATAGCAAGCGAATTTTGCCGCAAATCATGACAGAGAGCACACAAACTGCCCCTGCGAAGCGAAAAATCGTGTAAGACGGCCATGTTTGTAAAATCCTCCTCGCACGGCTATATTAATCCATGAAACTGCACCTCCACATCCTCAGGGCTCATGCGGGGCCGTTCCTTTTCGCCTTCATCACGCTCATGTTCGTCTTTCTGCTTCAATTCCTCATGAGGGCTGTCGATCAGCTTGTGGGGAAGGGACTAAGCGCCTGGGTCATCGGGGAGCTCCTGGCGCTAAGTTTATCATGGATGGTTGTCCTGGCTGTGCCCATGGCGGTGCTGGTGGCAACGCTCATGGCATTTGGAAAACTATCGGCCCAGAGCGAAATAACGGCCATGAAGGCAAGCGGCGTCAGCCTTTACAGCATGATGGCTCCGGTCGTGATAGCCTCCCTTCTGGTGACTTACCTCGTCCTCGAGTTCAACAACAAAGTACTTCCGGAGGCGAACCACCGGTTCAAAGTCCTCATGATAGACATCCGGAGAACCAAGCCGACGCTTACCATCGTGCCGGGCCTCTTTTCGCAGGACATACAGGGTTACAGCATCATCGTCCGGAAAACGTTCGAGAACACAAACGACCTGGAAGGCGTGACCATCTATGATTACACCGACCCCTCACAGAACGTCGTCGTCACGGCCGAACGCGGCAAAGTGTCATTCACGCCCGACTACCGCAAGCTCGTCATGGACCTCTATGACGGCGAGATACACCAGGTAGGGACGCGTGACATGGCCGCGTACAGGCGCATGAGATACAAGCGGCATAGAATAGTCATGAATGCCGAGGGGTTTGACTTTGAAAGATCGAGCGAGAACGCCTTCGACCGCGGGGACCGTGAACTCAGCGCTCAGGCAATGCAGACACTCGTCGACAGTCTCCGGAGAATAAACGAGGCATCGTATAGAAAAGTATTCGAGCTGCCGGCGAATGGAATGAGACCCGAAATGGGAATAGATCCGAGGATTGGTCAGCTGCGGCAGGAAATGATCACCGGCACGGTGAGGCAGCGGGCGATAGCCATGGCGATGGTAAGAGTCCGCGCAATGGAAGCGACCATCTCCGGAGAGTCTGCGGTGATAGATTACAACCAGCGAAAGATCGACGAGTATCTGGTCGAAATAAACAAAAAATACTCCATCCCTGCCGCGTGCCTTGTGTTCGTTTTCATTGGCGCGCCGCTGGGAATTATTTCCCGAAGAGGGACATTCGGCGTGGCGGCCACCATGAGCCTGGGGTTCTTCGTCGTCTACTGGGCCTCGCTTATCGGAGGTGAAAAACTGGCGGACCGGGGATACATCAGCCCATGGGTGGGAATGTGGGCCGCCAACATCATCCTCAGTTTGCTCGGAGTATACCTCACGCTCCGCATGGGCCGGGAGACTCCGACAATCGACTGGGGTGCACTCAAACGGCGGATCCCTGGGGTAATCAAACTTGTGGCGGACAATCTGTGAGAACCATCGACCGGTACGTCATAAGGCAATTCCTCACGACCGCAGTCTATTCCCTCGTTATCTTCACCATCATCTTTGTCGCGGTCAACATGATGGACAATCTCGACGACTTCCTGGATCGTCACGCATCGGCTGCCGTCATTGCGAAGTACTATCTCTATTTTATACCCGAAATCATCAAACTCATGATCCCGATGGCCATGTTGCTCAGCGCCCTCTTCACGACGGGGCGACTATCGACATTCAATGAGCTCGGCGCTCTCAAATCGGGCGGGATGAGTCTCTACAGATTTATGGGGCCGCTGATAGCCGTAGCGATACTGGTCAGCGCGGGGTCGATCTACTTCAATGGTTGGGTTGTGCCGTATGCGAACAAGAAAAAGCTGGAAATCGCACGCCAGTATTTCCAAAAAGACATAGAATTCATATCCCGCAACAACATATTCATACAGGATTCGAGAACGAGGATACTTTCGATCGGCATGTTTGACGACAATGCGAACATAGCGTATCAGGTCAGCATACAGGATTTCGATGTGAAAGATCCCACAAAAATCGTGGACCGTTATGATGCGGCGCAGATGCAATGGAACCCTGCCGTGAACACCTGGCGGCTCACCAACGGGACCTTGCGGAGGTTCACCCCCTCGGGCGAGATTCTCAGAAAATTTGAAACTCTGACGATTGGGCAATTAAACTTTTACCCGGAAGACGTCAGAAAGAAGCAGGAAAAACCGGAGGAGATGAACTACACGGAATTAGGAAAGTTTATTGAAAACCAGCAAAGGGCGGGGCATGAGGTGTCGAGGTGGCTGGTCGACTATTACGGAAAGATCGCCTTTCCCTTTGCAAGCGTCATCGTAGTCCTCTTCGGCGTCCCCTTCTCATCCGTCAAACGACGAAGCGGATTGGGAGTGGAATTCGGGATTGCGGTGGGAATCTGTTTCCTCTACATAATCTTCTTACAGATCAGCCAGGCATTTGGATACAACGGTGACTTGCATCCTCTCCTCACAGCCTGGCTTGCCAACATACTCTTTCTGCTGGCCGGATTCTACAACCTCTGGCGGGTCCCGAAGTAAATCGCCGGTCTTGCAGCATGTCCCGCATGGACAGAATATCTAAATCACCACGGGACAAATTGAACAGCCGGAAACTGATCGGCCCCCGGGGGGGTCAGCGGAGATCAATCAGCTTGTATGTGGCCCATTATCATTTCTCACTCCCATTTCCTTGTTTTCCTGCTCCAATGTGAACTGATCGATGTGTTCTCAATCTCGGCATTGACTAGCGGTGCAAGGAACGAACGAATCTCATCAAAAATGCTCCTGAAATCTTGCTTGGTTGTGAGCCTCGTTCGCTTCTTAAAAGCATCCCAATGACGATGGAAAGTGAGCTGACCTCCAAAATTGGAATCAAGAAGTTCCTTTCCGGAACTAAGGCTGGTTTGCCTTCGATGGAAGGTATTCCTCATAGCAGATTGCAAGGCGGCGCATTCGAAATCGAATTCATTGGAAAGAAATGAGATGTCATAGAAGTCTTTCATCCGGGTGTTAAAGGATGTCAGCTTCACGATCGCTTCGAACTTCTCGGCCACAATGGTTTCCTTGGGATAGGCCAGAACTTTTACCGTTTCTGTGTCGAGGAGAGTTGGATAATCCATCAGAAGTGGATGAGGTGTAACGATATCGCCGAAGCCGAAATCAATTTGAATTCCATTCCGTACGGACCCAATTTTTGAGGTAAGTTTAACGCGAATGCCTCCGTAATCGGCGTCTTCTTTAATCACTTCACTCCTGACTGAATCCACCAGGAATATCACTCCGTCTTTGAGGTCAACTGTTGCGATCTCAGTGATTAGACGTTCAAGATCCCTGCGATGGCTGGCAACATTTACTGCCAGGAAATCGATATCTTTGGTGGGCCGTGCCTTGTCGATGTTGTAAGCGAGGAGAAGGAACCCTCCCTTCAAGATAAATCTTTTGACATGACCTGAATAAGCAAGACGAGAAAGAAATCTCTCCTGAGCATAGCGTAGCAGGATAAAATTGAAATCGAAATCCTGCTTTGTGGCAATATTCTTGAGCCGATCGAGAACTGAAGCTGATATATTTACCGGTTTTTTCTTCATCCAACGATGGCCTTCACATATCGAGAGATGATCCCTTTCACCCGACATACCTGAGCGAAATTCATCAGCCTGCTCAGATCCCGGTTGTGTCGCTTGAGATATTCTTTGAGACCCTCAAGGGCAAGATCCTCGCCCGTCTTGTTGCGAAATCTAAACAGGTCACATATTGTTTTCTCCGCGCCGTAAACCCTCATTTGTCCATCTTTGCTTTCGCGATTCTCGATACCTGCTTCATATTGATTCTTCGAAAAGTAATATGCCTTATTGGGCGGATAAGAGAGTTTAACCGGTTTATCAGAGCGGGGAATTGCATAGGAGATACTCGTTGGTACAAAAGTAGTGAGGTCATGAAAAGCAAGCGCCGAGGTAAGGCAAATGACGGCCTTTGGCATTGCGAGGCAGACTTCCACCAGTCCGTTTGCTTCCCCCGGTTGAATCTCCGCAAGTCGGTAGAGTCCCGGCTTTACCCTGACAATACGGCGGTTTACCACTAGTTTCTTAATATCCCTTGGTTGGAAACCGCTCGCTTTCATATCCTTCATCCGAGCGTATCCCTTGTGTTCGCGAAAATACTTAATGATCCTGTCCATCGGTCTGATTCTATTGTTCTGCACTTAATATACAAATGCAGAAGAAAAGAATCAAGGGAAGTCCGCAGGGGGGATGGCCCCGCAAAATGGACGTCAACACTTGAGATAGTAGTGCTTGATACTGATGTGCTCACCGAAGATCAACCGAGCTTAGCCATCATTTGATACTAGATTGACGAACAGCATTCTCCACACCTGCAGAAGCGGAGAAATTCGGATTGAGGCACTCGCCGCTTCAAGTTCGTAGAAGTAGACCCCGCTGGGTGTCCCTTTCTCCTCTGTCAAACGACCAAGCGGATTGGGGGTAGAGTTCGGAATTGCGGTCGGAATCTGTTTTCTTCACATAATCTTCTTGCAGATCAACCAGGCATTCGGATACAACGGTGATTTGCATCCTCTCCTCACAGCCTGGCTTGCCAACATGCTGTTTCTGCTGGCTGGTTTTTACAACCTCTGGCGGGTCCCAAAGTAATTCGGAAAACGTGAAGCGTGTCCCCCCCATGCAACTCCCCCCTCCTAAAATGGATGTTCGAATGAGAGGTAAAACAGTATTCCCGTGCGGTTATCACCCCCGATCATGCTGAAGGGGACGGCAATACCGGGGACGATTTGCAGGTCATCAATATTTATTGCAAATCGCAGGCCGGGAGAGACAATGGTCTCGTGGGAGAATACTACGTCTCCGTCTCCCCCTATGTCGCTCACGGCATTATGGGCTGCTTCAAGCATGAAATTGTAATTCGATCCTGCAAGCCATATGACGCTCATGGCGACCGTGTAGGAAGGAAGTGACCGCATAATGTCTGCTCCATTCATATCAGTACCTTTTACATGAGGGAGGTAGGTGGCACCGACGTTGAAATGAGCAATAAAGTAATCGGAGACCCGCTTACTGACAGGAACACTTAGCTGAAAGCCAACGACCCCGTTGCCCAATCCTGAGGCTGAGTTCCCGGTAGGAAGAATAATTGAGAGACGAGGAGCGCATGCAGCCCACATCTCGCGTGTTGTCAACTGGTAGCGATAGTTTACCAAAATATCCCCCAGTCCTCGAGTACCTACCGAATGGAGATAAGCATAGGGAATGGTAAAGCTCAATTGATGCGTGCGGCCGAAGAGAGGCCATTCTTGCGTGAAAGTGAAAATGAAATTCTCGTCCGGTTTGTTGAAATACGTTGCATTAGATATGTGCTGGACGACTCCATCTTCCTGATTGAACGCCTCCTCAACCAGGAATGAGTTATCCTCGATCGCCTTTAAGAAGTACGTCGTGGCGGAATCGTCCGTCCTGGCGACGACAGTCGGGGCAGGCGAAATCGATCCGTTCTGCGCCGGCAATGGAACCGCCAGAGAGAGAAATGCCGCTGCCAGAATCAATATCGCTTTCGGTCGGTGTGGAGACACATGTTCTCCTCGTCGAGAATTTATCACGCCGAGAACTAACTTGCAAGGGGGTGGAAGTGTAAGCGTCCAAATAACGGTTGCCGTTTTTGGCCTTTTTGGATTATTCTCTAATC
>CAYPFY010000018.1:0-70665 GCA_964410105.1 uncultured Chlorobiaceae bacterium | reverse complement strand
GAGAACGTTCGCTGGACATGCATCCCATAATTACCCACGTTCTGACCGTCATCATCCCGGACGAGAACAATGTAGCTGCCGTCCAGGGGAAGCCTGAACGTATCCAGATACGAGGTATAACTGAAAGCAGGCGGTCCAAACCGTCTCAGGCGTGTACCCTGCGGATCATACAACTCGACATACGGAAGGAACGTCCCATTCCCGACGGTCCACAGGGTGATAATATCATCCTTGCTCCCCGTGAAGGTATACGTCCTCATCTCCGCTCTCTGATGAAGCGTGTCCTGCAGTGTCTGCCCGTAGGCGATCGGTATCACCCCTGCAGGTGAGAACGTTCGCTGGACTTCAAGGCCATAGTTCCCGAGTTGTTGACCATCGTCGTCATAAGCCAGAATAGTGTAATTGCCCGTCGTATCGAGCGTCAGACTGTCAAGGTAAGCGGTGTTAGAGAAGGTAGGGGGGTAGACCAGTTTTAGCTGGCGGCCGTAAGGGTCGTAGAGTTCAAATGTCGGTGTAAAGCTACCTCCGCCGACCATCCATATCGTAATGACGTCGTGGCGCGATGCAGAAAAAACATATTGATTCCTCTGTGCCAGGCTGGACAGAGTATCCTGTCGAACGTCACCGTAGTGGATCAGGGTCTGCCCATGAGAGCGATATACCGAGCAAAGAATTGCCAAGATCGTAAGCGACAACCTTGCTGACGTGGAGATGACTCGAGACATGGATTTTCCCTCCTGGGCATACATCAACGCGACTTTTCACAGTGGCATCAAACGATCGAGGCCACGATTTCGGACCGACACCCAGCGGCATAGAAAGGAGGGCGGCCGGTTGGTTATACTTCAGCCAGCGTTGAAGAGTGCTGAATTTTCTAAAGGTAAGAACGTGCGCTGTGAATGAGCGTGCCATCCACACGAGGCGCGGCCACCGCCTCACTCACCGCTCTATGCGTAGGATTAACGAGCCCCCATTGACACATCAGGAATTCGCCGCCCACGGCACCGACGAACTGGAAGGAATTTACACATTCATAGCTTCCAAGTCAAGGTCGCGGTATGAATTCCTTCAACTTCCCCTTGGCCACGCCTACAAATCCTTGAAGTCCTTACGGGCCCAAGCATTATGGCAACCTCAAATCTGCCCGGACCCATGGCGGGTCCGACTGGTAGAATTAGCTCACTGCGCTTTCGGCGTACGCTTCAACAGGCGGGCATGTGCAGACAAGGTGGCGGTCGCCGTACACACTATTGATTCGCCCCACGGAGGGCCAGAACTTCCTCATCCGGCTCCAGGGAGCGGGGAACGCAGCCTTTTCCCTTGGGTAGGGAAAACTCCACGAATCACTTGTGACCATGGCGGCTGTATGGGGCGAGTTTTTCAGAACATTATTCTCTCGCGAGGCAATTCCGTTTTCAATCTCGTCGATCTCTCCACGGATCGCGATCAGCGCATCGCAGTAGCGATCGAGTTCTTCTTTTGATTCGCTTT
The DNA here is from genome assembly GCA_964410105.1 of uncultured Chlorobiaceae bacterium. GTDB lineage: Bacteria > Bacteroidota > Ignavibacteria > UBA10030 > SZUA-254 > CAYPFY01. Next base: position 69,174 of record CAYPFY010000018.1, on the reverse strand, counting down.
CCGTGGGTTCGATCATGAGCGTCCCGGCGACGGGGAAGGAAGTCGTTGGGGCATGAAAACCGTAGTCGATTAGCCTTTTTGCCACATCCTCGACCTCGATTCCGGAACTTACCTTGATCGGCCGGAGGTCGAGAATGAACTCGTGGGCGACGCGGCCGTTCTCCCCCTTATAAACTATCGGGAAAAACTTTTCCAGTCTCTTCGCCATGTAATTGGCGTTCAGAATTGCCACCGAGGATGACTTTGTAAGCCCCTCGGCTCCCATCATGGCGATATACGCCCACGAAATCATCAGTATCCCGGCGCTACCCCACGGGGCGGCAGAAACCGGTCCGAACCCCTTCCCCGGAGAGGGAGAGAGAGGATGAGAAGGGAGAAATTCCGCGAGGTGGGGAGCAACTCCTATCGGTCCCATCCCGGGTCCGCCGCCGCCGTGTGGAATGCAGAAAGTCTTGTGGAGATTTATATGGCAGACGTCCGCCCCGAGCTCTGACGGGAGGCTCAGTCCGAGCTGGGCGTTCAGGTTTGCGCCGTCCATATAGACCTGGCCGCCGTACTGATGAATCTTCTTGCAAATCTCCTTAATCCCCTCTTCGAACACACCGTGTGTGGAGGGGTAGGTCACCATGAATGCTGCGAGATCATCGGCGTGGAGCTTCGCCTTCTCTTCCAGATCCTTCATGTCGATACTCCCGTCGCCGTTGGAGCCGACGATGACGACGCTCATCCCCGCCATCACGGCGCTTGCAGGATTCGTGCCATGCGCGGACGAGGGAATAAGGCAGACCTTTCGGTGCCCCTGGCCGCGGGACTCGTGGTAAGCGCGTATAGTCAGGAGACCGGCATATTCCCCCTGAGCCCCGGAGTTAGGTTGGAGCGAAATAGCGGCGTAACCGGTGACTTCCTTCAGCATCGCCTCGAGACTCTCGAACAACTCCCCGTAGCCGAGAGCCTGTTCGGGAGGGGCGTAAGGGTGAAGGCTTGAAAACTCAGGCCATGTCACAGGGAGGAGCTCCGTCGTGGCATTCAGCTTCATGGTACAGGAGCCGAGGGGGATCATACTCGTGGTCAGCGAGAGGTCTTTTTCTTCGAGAGACCGGATATACCTCAGCATCTCGGTCTCCGACCGGTGTGAATTGAATACGTGGTGCGTAAGAAAGGGCGACCCTCGTTTCATCGGTCCCTCATACTCGCCGAATTCTTCCGAAGACCGGGCGGCAGAAGAAATGCTGTTTGTTTTCCCGAACGCATGCAGCAGCAACTCGACTTCTTCGTGTGTCGAAACCTCATCCAGAGATATTCCCAGGGAGTCGGAAAACCAGCGAACATTAATCTTTCTTGCCCGGAGCTCGTTTTCAACCGACTTTCTCTGCGCCGCGTTGCATGCGACGCGGATCGTGTCGAAATAATTCTCGTGGAGAATCGGGAACCCGAGACTTTTCAGGCCTGATGCGAGCCTTGTCGCGAGGCCGTGAGTGCGTTCGGCGATTCTCCTCAAACCCCGGGGGCCGTGATAGACCGCATAGAATCCGGCCATGACGGCGAGAAGCACCTGAGCGGTGCAGATATTCGATGTGGCCTTCTCGCGCCGGATATGTTGCTCGCGGGTCTGAAGCGCCATACGGAGAGCGTTCTTTCCCTGGGAGTCGATCGAAACGCCGATGATACGCCCCGGCAAATGGCGCTTGAACTCATCCCTGGTTGCGAAGAATGCCGCATGAGGTCCGCCGTATCCGAGGGGGACGCCGAAGCGCTGGCTGTTACCGACGGCGGCATCGGCGCCGAATTCCCCTGGGGGAACGAGCAGCGTCAGGCTCAGCAGATCGGACGCAGCGGCAACGAGCACACCGGCCGCGTGCGCGCGATCGCAAAAAGGCTTGTAGTCGTAGACGGCTCCATCGGATGCCGGATACTGGATGATCGCGCCAAAAATCTTGTCAGAAAACTCAAAATTCTCGTGCGCGCCGACCTGGATGCCAATCCCTAGGGCCCGCGCGCGCGTCTTTATGAGCGTGATCGTCTGCGGATGGCATTCGGACGAGGCAAAAAAGATCCCGCCCTGTGGCTTTCCCTTGATCCCATAAAACATCGTCATCGCCTCGGCGGCAGCCGTGGCTTCGTCGAGGAGCGAGGCATTGGCGACCGGGAGACCGGTCAGGTCGCTCACGACGGTCTGGAAATTGAGAAGCGCTTCGAGGCGCCCCTGTGCGATCTCTGCCTGGTAGGGAGTATACTGGGTGTACCAGCCGGGATTTTCCAGAACATTTCGGCGGATCACCGAGGGGGTGAATGTATCGGAATACCCCATTCCGATCAGCGAGCGAAAGACCTGATTTTTCGAGGCCATGCCGCGTAATGTTCGCAACGCCTCCGGTTCGCCCAGTGCCGGCGGCAGTTTGAGAGAGTGGCGTGTGCGGACGGCGGAAGGAACTACTGTGTTGATGAAATCACCAAGGGAAGAGCAGTCGAGTTCTCGAAGCATGGCCGCAATATCCTGCTCATCCGGACCGATGTGGCGGTCCGCAAAATTCTCTGCAATCATACTACTTCCCCACAAGCTTGCGATAGCCGGCGGCGTCGAGCAGGGCTGCGGCCTCGGCGGGATTCGTGAGCTTAAGCTTTATCATCCACCCGTCGCCGTACGGCTCCTTGTTGACAACCTCCGGGGATTTCTCCAGCGCGGGATTAAGATCGACCACTTCTCCCGATACGGGTGCGTACAGCTCGGAGACAGCCTTCACGGCTTCGATGGAGCCGAACTGTTCTCCTAGCTTCACCTTCTTGCCCTTGGCGGGCAATTCCACGAAAACGATATCCCCGAGTTCCCCCTGGGCGTAGTCCGTGATGCCGACAATTCCGTTGGCTCCCTCGATCCGGATCCACTCATGGTCTTTGGTATACTTTAGATTTTCCGGAAAATCCATGATTCCCCCGTCATTAATCGCGATTATAATGTTTCTCGATAAACCCCGTGTCAAAAATCCCACTCTTAAAAACATCGTTCTGCATCACGCGCCGGTGGAACGGGATCGTCGTATGCACCCCCTCGACGATGAACTCTTCGAGCGCGGTTGACATCTTACGGACGGCTTCTTCCCGGGTCGGGGCATGGACGATCAGTTTTGCCATCAGCGAGTCGTAGTACGGGGGGATGCGATAACCGGCGTAGCAATGCGTATCGCAGCGAATGCCGAACCCTCCCGGGAGGTGAAAGCTGCGGATCTCTCCGGGGGAGGGGCGAAAATCGTTGTCGGGGTCTTCCGCATTGATGCGGCATTCGAGGGCATGTCCCTTCGGCTTGAATTCCTTCTTGCGTATCCGCTCTCCGGCGGCAACCTGGAGCTGGAGTTTTATAAGGTCGAGGCCGACGACCTGTTCTGTGACCGGGTGTTCGACCTGTATCCGCGTGTTCATCTCCATGAAATAAAAACTCCTATTCTCATCGACGATGAACTCTATGGTGCCGGCCCCCTCGTAGTTCACCGCTTTGACTCCCTTTATTGCGGCGGCGCCCATTTTCTCGCGCATCTCGGCGTCGACGATCGGTGAAGGAGACTCCTCGATAAGCTTCTGGTGCCGGCGCTGGACCGTACAATCGCGTTCATTCAGGTGGACGGCGTTGCCGAAAGCGTCTCCGAACACCTGGATCTCGATATGGCGCGGCTGCTCGACGAATTTCTCGATATAGACATCGGAATTTGCAAACGCGGCCCCGGCCTCGTTGCTTGCCATCTGGAACAGTTTCTCGAGATCCGCCGCCTCGCGCACGATGCGCATGCCTTTCCCGCCGCCGCCTGCGGAGGCCTTGATCATCACGGGGAAACCGATGGCGGTGGCAACCTCAAGAGCCTGTTTGGAATCTTTCACCACGCCGTCGCTCCCGGGAACGACCGGGACTCCCGCCTTTCGCATCGTATCCTTGGCCAAAGCCTTGTCCCCCATGGCGGTGATCGCGTCTGGCGAGGGACCGATGAACTTCAGCCCCTGGGACGCGCAGATCTCCGCGAACTGGGCATTTTCCGCGAGGAATCCGTACCCGGGATGAATCGCGTCCGCGTTCGTGATCTCCGCGGCGGAGATGATGCGGGGGATATGAAGATAGCTTTCTCTTCCGGGGGGAGGCCCGATACAGACGGCCTCGTCGGCGAAGCGCACATGGAGGGAATAACGATCGGCTTCTGAGTAAACGGCGACCGTCTTGATCCCGAGCTCCCGGCAGACGCGGATAACGCGGAGTGCAATCTCCCCGCGATTCGCGATGAGAACCTTGTCAAACACTGCGGGCGGATCGGGAAGCGGGGGAGGCGAACTGCATTGCGAATCAGGCGGGCTCGATGAGGAAGAGGACCTGATTATACTCGACGGGCTGACCGTTCTCGACCATGATTTTCACGATCTTCCCGCCGACATCCGACTCGATCTCATTCATCAGCTTCATCGCCTCGATGATGCAGAGAACGGTTTTGGGCTGAACGATCTGGCCGATCTCTGTATAGGCATCGGCGTCGGGTGCAGGGGCGCGATAAAACGTGCCGACAATCGGAGATTTGATCTCATGGTATTTTGTTTCGGCTGCCGGAGCAGGTGCAGACGTGGAGGGCGTGTCAGCGTGCGGAGCGGGGGTTGCGGCGGTGACGGCCTGCTGGGATGTGTGCGCAGGAGAGGAATTATGGGAGTTTTTGGAGACGCGGACCCTGAGCCCCTCCTCCTCTACCTCGATCTCATCGATTCCGCTCTGTTCGACGATCCGAACTAACTTCTTAACGAACGATAGGTCCATGTGGTCTCCGGTGAATGGATTCGGCTCCTGCCGCGCTGAAACTCAGTGCTGGCTCAGGCAGCTTTCACGCGCTCGATATAATGGCCGGTCCTCGTGTCCACCTTTATCTTATCCCCCTCGTTGATGAACAGGGGAACATTCACGGTGGCCCCGGTCTCGACTTTTGCCGGTTTTTGAGCGCCCGTCGCCGTATCGCCTCTCACCCCCGGAACGGTCTCGACGACTTTCAGTTCGACAGTTATCGGAATTTCTACGGAAACGATATCGCTCCCGTTGAACGCAATTTCGACGGTCTCGGATTCCTTGAGAAAATGGGCCCCATCCCCAACGATCTTATCGTCGATGTTCAGCTGGTCGAACGTTTCCTTATCCATAAAGACGTAGGCGGACCCGTCGTGGTAGAGATACTGAAACTCCTTGGTCTCGATCCGGACGGGATCGATCGTTTCGCCGGCGCGGAACCGGATTTCAACGACTTTCCCCGACTTAAGGCTCTTCAGTTTTGCACGGACGAAGGCGCGCCAGTTGCCAGGGTTCACATGCTGGAATTCGACGAGAGTCCATAATTCTCCATCCATACGAATCGTCATGCCGGGGCGAAAATCTGCGGTTGTAGCCATGAATCTCCTGCGGATTGATCAAAACGGGCAGAACATGTGAAATTGCTGGCGAGTAAAAATACGAAGAATGGGGCTGAAAGTCAACTGAGTTTCCGTGGAATTTGGCGGCTCTTCTCAGTGCAACGGCCCTTTTCCGGCATACGACCTAGTTTTCCCGAGACTCTTCGCCAGCCATTCCTGTGACTCCCGGATGACGATCAGGGGCCCGTCGGATTGGTCGCGTGATGCTGCCGGAATCAGGCCCCCCGACATCAAGCGAGACTTATTTCTGAGGCGGCCGCGATCCGACGTGGCCGCTTATCGAACCCCTGCTATAGAATCATTTCGCCGTTCATAAAAGGTGTGGTTGCCTAACGGTCCTCATTTCTTGTAAGAGTAATTCACCATCCATTGAATACCGAATTTATCCCTGAAGGAGCCGTAATACGCCCCCCAAAACTGGTCCTGGAGCGGCATCTCGACTTTACCACCGGCAGAGAGTCCCTTAAAGATCCGGTCGGCTTCTTCTTTGCTTTCGGGTTCGATGGTGATATACATGTTGTTGCCGGGGGTGACCCTCATTCCTAACGATTCAAGGGCATCAGTTGCCATGAGGACATTGTTCTTCCCGATCGGCAGAGCAATGTGCATGATCTTGTTTTTGTCCTTTTCCGGGACCTTTCCTTCGCCCGGCACATCCTTGAAACGCTGGACCGTTACAAACGCTCCCCCAAACACCAATTTATAAAAATTGAACGCTTCTTCGGTGTTGCCCGGGAAGTTGAGGTATGGATTAAGCATTGCCATGGTTTTTTCTCCTTTTTGATGATTGGTTTCACCTAAAGTCTGATTCCCGACACTTCCTATTTTCGCCGAGGTCTGGGAATCCCTGCTCGGCAAGAAATACAATACCTCTCAGCGGAGGGAGGCGCGAAGAGATCAATCCGTTCGGCTCTTTCGTTTGATCTTCAATCATGAAACCCCCCGGGGATGATGTTTTTTCGTGCCAATGTCTCTTCTCAAACCCGGCTCAATTGCACATTGCTAGGACGATTCGGGGAGACCGGGGATCTCCAAAACGGGTCTGATCTCAATCGTGCCCACATCCGCCACAGGGACGCGCGCTGCGACGCTGATGGCCTCATCCAGGTCCTTCGCCTCGATCAGATAGAAGCCGCCGAGTTGCTCATGCGTCTCGGCAAACGGTCCATCCGTTATCAGGCGTTTTCCATTCCGGATACGAAAACTTGTCGCCGTCGCGACCGGCTGCAAGGGCGAAGCGGCAACGTACTTTCCCTCTCCGTCCAGATCCCTCGTCAGGCTTGCGGAATCGACGTAGCACTGGCGTCGCCGCTCGTCAGACAATGCATTTTCCTTCAGGTACACAAGCAACATGTATTTCATAGGACCATATTTCTCCAGAAATTCCTGAAATGCCCCAGACCCGAAGGAAACGGGATCTTACTTTCCCTCATACGCCCGGTTGAGCGCGGCGATGTCAAACTTCTTCATCGTGAGGAATGCCTTGATCACACGCTCCGCCTTCTTCCGATCCTTGCTCTTCAGCATCTTTCCCAGAATCGTCGGGGTAACCTGCCAGGAGAGACCGAATTTATCCTTGAGCCACCCGCATTGTTCAGCCTGGGGGGCTGCCGAGAGTTTGCCCCAAAAGTGATCAATCTCTTTTTGTGTGTCGCAATAGATTATGAAAGAGACCGATTCGTTGAACGTGAACAGAGGTCCTGCGCTGATCGCCATGAATGGCTGGCCGGAAAGTTTGAACGAAACGACATCGCAGTCCCCCGAGGGTGCATTCCGAATCGTGGTGGCGCTTGTAATCTTTGAGTTGGGAAAAACGGAACAGTAGAATTCCGCCGCTTCCCTGGCTTCCCTCGCAAACCACAGATGGGGTGTAATCTTGTGCTTAAGTCTGGTCATGAAGCTTCTCCTTGACATCGGGATTTACAAAGTTTGCCTGCACAAAGTAGTCGTTTGGCGGAGTCCGCATTCGACGGAGGCCAAAATTATTTCGCTCTCACGGAGTTGTAAAACAACAACACGTTACCCGAGCGAAACGTTTCTGACGGGTGCCAGACCGGCCTTGTCCGCGCTCCGGCGCAACTACCCTTCGCCCCAGAGCGGTCTTACCTCGATTGCTCCGAATTTAGCGCTCGGAATCTTTGAGGCGACGCGAATTGCGTCGTTGAAATCAGCGGCTTCGATGACGTAGATACTGCCGAGCTGTTCTTTTGTTTCGACGAAAGGGCCGTCCGTTGTGAGCGTTTTCCCGTCTCGCACGCGCACGGTTGTCGCATTGTGAGGGGACGACAGCCCATGAGAAGCGACGTACTGACCGCTATTTTGCACGGAATTGTGAAAGGTCTTGTAGGCGGCTGTCAGGTCGCCAAATTCTTCCCTGGACATCTTTTGAAGCAGCCCTTCGTCCTGGTAAATGAGACATGCATATTTCATGAGGCGTTCCTTGAAATTGTGGCGGAAACCCGGACCTACCATGTAGTCGATCCTCCGGCCATGAAATCGACACCCTCGAAAAAACCCTAGTCCCTTAGTTCGGCAAGGCGTCTTTCAAGAAACCTTCTTTCCGGCTCCTGCCGGGTGAGGGAGAGGGCCTTTTCATAAGACCGACGCGCCTCCGCCCTGTTCCCCAGCCTTCTGCAGAAGTCCGCCCGGGCAGAATGGGCCAGATGATAATCCGTCAATTCGCCCCGGGAAAATATCTCATCGATCAGCGTGAGCCCTGCCAGCGGACCGTCACGCATCGCCACGGCTACCGCGCGGTTAAGCTCGATTACCGGTGACGGGTTCACGCGCAGGAGGAGGTCATAGAGCCCGATTATTCGTCCCCAGTCAGTTCCGGAGGCGGTTTCTGCCCCGGAATGAACGGCCGCGATAGCCGCCTGCAGCGCATACGGGCCAAGACTCTGTGAAGCGAGTGCCTTGCGCGCGAGCGAGAGTCCTTCCTCGATCATCTCCCTATTCCAGCGGGAGCGATCCTGATTCTCCAGCAGAACAAGCTCGCCGTCCGGAGAGGATCTCGAGACGCGGCGGGATTCATGCAAAAGCATTAATGAGAGAAGTCCGGTCACTTCCGGATCGGGCAAAAGTTCTCCGAGAAGGCGGGCGAGGCGGATTGCCTCGCCGGAGAGATCCGCCCGGGTGACGGATCCGCCCGAGGAGGCGCTGTACCCCTCGTTAAAGACCAGGTAGATTACCTGTAAGACGGCATCCAGCCGGTCAGGGAGCTCGGTTTGAGGGGGCACCTCAAACGGGATCTTTGCATCCCTGATCTTCGATTTGGCCCGCACGATGCGCTGGGCAAGTGTGGATGGGGTGGTGAGAAACGCATGAGCGATCTCCTCTGTTGTGAGGTCGCATACCTCGCGGAGCGTCAGCGCCACCCGCGCTTCGGGAGAGAGAGCGGGATGGCAGCATGTGAACACCAGCCGGAGGCGGTCGTCGTCGACGACGTCATCGATATGTTCGTCGGGCTTCCGCGCGTCATCGGGAAGATTATCAAGTTCGGCGCCCGCCGACCTGTCAAACCGGGCCTGCCGGCGAAGTGAATCGACGGCCTTAAACCTCCCGGTCGAGACAAGCCATGCGCGCGGATTGGCTGGAATTCCATCCTTCTGCCATTGCTCGAGCGCGGCGGCGAAAGCCTCGTGCATTGCTTCCTCGGCGACGTCAAAATCCCCCAAGAGACGGATCAGCGTGGCAAGAACGCGCCGGGATTCTGCGCGATAGATGTCGTCCACAACCCGACGAGCATCATCATGGGCCGGATTTGCCTGTACCATCTATGCTTGGGATGATTTGTTCGCCGACGTGATGCCTGGCAAGAGGCCAGGGGATGAACTCTCAGGAGGCTCGATATCCTTCACCACGGGCGTCTCATCCACGGTTACGATCGGCCTGGCCCCTGAACATTCACCGTAATGAATGTAAGGATTTTTCGCGTCTGGAGCGGGCCCCCCTGTCCTTTGAAGGGGAGGCATTCCCTCATCTGTCGACGAACCTCTGGTGCGGGGATGGGGATTACTCCTTTCGGGATCCGGCTCTGGTAACAATTTGTTAACCTCGATTCCATTGCATTTCGCAGGAGTAATACGTACAATGACTCTGAATTTCCGGATTCGAATGAGGTTTTCGATAATACTTTTCCTGAGTCTTGCAGGCTGTTCGGGGGATCGCCTCAGCGCCCCTCCTATCGCCGAAGACAAGTTCATCCACATCTACGCCGACAAAATTGTTCTGGAGGAGGAGGCAAAGCTTGAAAACTCCGGGGGGGTCGTGAATCTGGATACTCTTTACACTCGTTATCAGGTAACCGCTCCCCAATTTCAGACGACTCTCGACTACTATAGAAAAGATATCGGCCGGTGGCGGCAGTTGCACGAAAACGTTATGAACCGGCTCCAGGAGCTCAAGGGGGCGACCATGGCCGGGAAGAATTAAGCATATGGCAGCCGAAGGATCGAGATCGAAAAAGATCCTCGTCGTCGATGACGAGCAGGATATTGTCGATTTATTGAAATACAACCTTCAGAAGGAAGGTTACACGGTGTTGACGGCGCGTAACGGCGAAGATGCGCTCGAACAGGCGAGGCATCTCCCGCAGCTCATCCTCCTTGACGTCATGATGCCCGAACTCGACGGCTACGAGGTGCTGAAAAAACTCAAGAAAGACGAGAAGACCTCGGCCATACCGATCATATTCCTGACGGCCAGGGGAACGGAGATCGACGAGGTCCTCGGCCTTGAGCTGGGCGCCGACGACTACGTCGTGAAGCCCGTGAGCATACCGAAACTGATCGCGAGGATCAAGAACGTGCTGCGCAAAGAAGGAGTGATTCCGCAGGAGCAGGGGACCATAATCCTCGGGGTGATAGAGATTTCACCCTCGCGTCACAGGGTCATGGTCGACGGACAGGAGATATTTTTTCCCAAGAAGGAGTTCGAGGTTCTGACCTACCTTGCCCGGTATCCCGACCAGGTGATAAACCGCGAAAGATTATTGAACGCGGTCTGGGGCTCGGACGTCAGGGTCGTCGACCGGACGGTCGATGTGCACATACGAAAAATCCGGGAAAAGCTCGGCAAGCATGCCGATAGGATCGAGACTATTAAGGGAATAGGGTACCGGCTGACGGAAGGGTGACTCACACGAAGAGGGAGACGAGTCCGTAGGCGATCGCCCCCACAAGCGCGGAGGCGGGGATCGTAAGAATCCAAGCCATGATGATATTCCCGGCAAGGCCCCATCGGACGCCCGAGAGACGTTTCGTGGCGCCGACCCCCATGATGGCGCCCGTTATGGTGTGAGTCGTGCTCACCGGAATCCCCCCCCATGCAGTGACAAGAAGAGTTATTCCGCCTGCGGTTTCGGCGCAGAATCCGCCGGTCGGTTTGAGTTTCGTAATCTTCTGGCCCATCGTCTTCACGATTCTCCACCCCCCGAAGAGCGTGCCGAGCGCAATAGCGAAGTGCGACATCAATATCACCCAGTAGGGAACCTCAAAGGTTTTGAGGACTCGGGCCGTCACAAGCAGCCCCGTGATCACCCCCATGGTTTTCTGAGCGTCGTTGGTGCCGTGTCCGAGGCTGTAGAGCGCCGCGGAAATAAGCTGAAGTTTCCTGAACACGAAATTGATCCTAGTCGAAGGGCGGTCATGATAAATCCACATAAGCGCCGCCATCAGGAGAAACCCCATGACAAGGCCCATCATCGGCGCGACAACGATGAAGATGAGGGTCTTCGTCCACCCGTCAAAGAGAATAGCCCCGATCCCCGCCTTTGCTATGGCAGCGCCTGCATAGCCTCCGATGAGCGCGTGCGACGAACTGGTCGGGAGCCCGTAGTACCAGGTTATGATATTCCACACGATCGCTCCGAGGAGGCCCGACATGATCACGAATTCATTGACGGCAGAAAGATCGACGAGGCCTTTGCCGAGAGTTTTGGCCACATGGACGTCGAAGAGGAAGGCAGCCACGAGGTTGAAGAAGGCGGCCCACATGACGGCTTTCCGGGGGGTCAACACGCGGGTCGAGACGATGGTCGCGATGGAATTCGCCGAATCGTGAAACCCGTTCAGAAAATCGAAGACCAGCGCGATGAAAATAATGACGAGGATCAGCATTCGGGGAAGGATCAGCCGTGCTTTATCAGGAGGGACTCCATGACATTCGCTGCGTCCTCGCATTTATCGGTAGCGGTCTCGAGCCCCACGTAGATTTCCTTGAGCTTGATGATTTTCACAGGATCCTTCTCAAGGTCGAAGAGTTTTGCGATGGCGTGCTCGAAGATGGCATCAGCGTCATTCTCATATTCATTGATTTTCTCCAGGATCTTCTGAAGCTCCTCGGCCTGGCGGAAATCCCTCAGCAGCGAGACGCCGCGTTTGATTTCGGCGACCTGTTTCTGGAGAATCTCGATCATCTTCGCCATGTCCGGGGGGCAGGCGTCAATCTTATACAGGACGAACCGTGACGAGCTGCCGTCAATGAAATCCATCACGTCATCGAGAGCGGATGCGAGAAGGTGAATATCCTCTCGATCGAATGGCGTGACGAAGGTCGCGCTCAGCTCGGCATAGATCTTGTGGGTGACCGTGTCGCCGAGATGCTCGCGGTCGTGGATCTTATTGAGAATGAGTTCGCGGTCGAGCCCTTTCGCCTGAAAGAGCTCGGAAAGAAGCTTCATCGCCTCGACGAGATTTTCCGACGACTCCTCAAAAAAGCCATAAAACTTCTCGTCGTGAGGCAGGAGAACCTGGATGATTCGATCGAGCCGCATGGGAAAAACCTTTGGAAGTTCTGGGGGAAATGAGCGTGGAGAAGATACATATTATTCTTCTTATATCCAATACATGAGACGGCGCATGTTACCGTCTTTGATTTTCGAGGCGGTTCTTCGTACAATGTACCGCCGGTGATTGCGAATGCGCATACAGACAAAGCTCACTCTGGTACTCCTCTCCCTTTCCTTCGGTGTCATCGTCGTGGCGGGCATCTTCTCGACGATCACACTTGATGCATACTTTCGGTCCAGGGTCCTGGACGAACTGAAGCGGCATTCCGAAGAAGCGGAATACATCGTGAGACTGATCTCGCCGTCCGGCGATTCCCTTTATTATGGACGGCTGCAGACATTCTCCCGCGCGGCCTCCGTGCGCCTCACCCTCATAGCCCGGGATGGAAGGGTCGTCTTTGAGTCGGAACGGGAGCCAGCGGAATTGGGCGCCATGGAAAACCATGCGGGGAGGCCAGAAGTCATGGAAGCGCTGGCACATGGGAGCGGGGCCAGTTCTCGCACGAGCGCCACGCTCGGAATCGAGATGTTATACTTTGCGCGGGCGCTCGCACATCCGTTTGCGGGCAGCATGGCGGAGGCGGCGATACTCAGGGTGGGGGTCCCGCTAACCCAGGTCAACGACCTTATGTCGGCCATCCGCTCGAAAATTCTTGTGGCAAGCTCCGTCGTCCTGGCGATCGTCGTCCTTGCGGCCGTGATGCTATCCCACAGGCTCGCAGCGCCGGTAAAAAACATGGAGAGAATTGCTTCTGAAATCCGGGGCGGGACCTATGACCGCCAGCTGCCTGTGGAAACGGGGGACGAGCTCGGGAAACTGGCCGAGACGATCAATGGGATGATCGACAGGCTGAGAGCAGACATCGCGAGCCTCAAAAAATTGGAGCGGGTGCGGAGCGAATTTCTGGGAAACGTTTCGCACGAGCTTCGGACGCCTATCTTTGCCGTGCAGGGGATGCTTGAAACTCTCCTCGGTGGCGCGATCGAGGACCCGGCCGTGAACAAGGAGTTTGTGAGGCGGGCCCTCCACAACACCGAGCGGCTGAACGTCCTCCTTGCCGACCTGATCGAGATATCGAGGATTCAGTCGGGAGACATGAAACTGAGTTTCAGGTATTTCCCCCTTCAGGAATTGCTCCGCCAGGTGCTCACGGAAATGACCCCGGTAGCCGTGCAGAAGGGGATTTCATTGAGCCTCGAGCCGTCGCCGGAGACCGATGTCCTGGGGGACAGGGAGCGGTTAAAGCAGGTTCTGATCAACCTCGTCGGCAACGCCATCAGTTATAATGTTTCGGGAGGAAAAGTGGTCATCTCCGCCCATCGGGACGATGGGGCTGTCAAAGTCACCGTCCGGGACACGGGCGTGGGAATTGCGGCAGAGCATCTACCCAGAATATTCGAGAGATTCTACAGGGTGGATAAGGAGCGGTCGAGAGAAGCAGGGGGAACAGGGCTCGGTCTTGCGATCGTCAAACACATCGTCGAAGCCCACGGAAGCAGGGTCGATGTTGAGAGCCGTGTGGGTTCCGGGAGTTCATTCAGCTTCATCCTGAAAACATAGGGGACGTCGTGCGCAAGATCGTGTTGCTCCGTCATGGTGAAAGCGTCTGGAACGAGGAAAACCGTTTCACGGGATGGACTGACGTCGATCTCTCGGAAAAAGGGATCGGTGAGGCGCGCTCGGCGGGGCGCGTTTTGCGGGAAAATGGATTTTCATTCGACATGGCGTTCACGTCCCTCCTCAAGCGGGCTGTGCGGACCCTCTGGATCTCCCTCGACCAACTCGATCTCATGTGGATACCGGTGAGAAATTCATGGCGTCTGAACGAGAGACATTACGGCGCCCTCCAGGGATTAAACAAGTCGGAAACCGCCGCCAGGTATGGCGAGAAGCAGGTACTCCTCTGGCGTCGAAGTTACGACATCCCCCCTCCTGCTCTTGACCCCGGTGACCCTCGAAACCCGGCCAACGACATTCGGTACAAAACCATCGAGAATCCCCCTCTGACGGAATGTCTCAAGGACACGGTTGGTCGATTCCTGCCGTACTGGCATGAAGAAATCGCCCCGGCTATCATGGCAGGCAGAAAGGTCATCATCGCCGCGCACGGAAACAGCCTGCGGGCGCTCGTCAAATATTTGGACTCGATTTCCGATGAGAAGATCCTCGACCTGAACATCCCCACCGGCATTCCGCTCGTCTATGAGCTTGACGAAGGCCTGAAACCGCTGAAACATTATTACCTCGGAGACCAGGAAAAAATCCGGGAGGCCACTGAATCCGTCGCGCGCCAGGGCAAGCCTGCAAAATGATCGCCTGAACGGGCTTCGCCCGCCTCTCTTTACATCTTCTTAACAGTTCCGGGCCATCTCTTTAGAACACTTTCATTGCCTTTGGGCCTCCGGCTGTCGATCTTTTTCTGACTAAAATGATCGGCGGAATGGTGGTGGGAATACTCCTCCTCCTGTATCTGGGTTATGTATTGATCAGGCCGGAGAGATTTTGAGATTTTCTGATATCGGTCAGATCGGGGTATATCTCCTGGTCCTTGGGGCGCTTACTCCGGTTCTGGGCCAGATAACGGCCCGCATACTCAACGGCAAGCGGACGATCCTTACGCCGGTGACGGGATGGCTGGAGCGGATCGTTTACAGACTCTCGGGAATTGACCCGGGAATCGGGATGAACTGGAAGGAATACGCCTCCGCCTTGCTCGTCTTCAACCTGTTCGGTTTCGCTGTTCTCTATCTGCTTCAGACATTTCAGTCTCACCTTCCCCTCAATCCTCAACACCTCCCGGATGTCGGGTGGCATCTTGCGCTCAACACTGCCGTCAGCTTCATGACCAACACAAACTGGCAGGCCTATTCCGGTGAAACGACGATGAGTTATTTGACTCAGCTCGCGGGACTGACGGTGCAAAACTTCCTCAGCGCTGCCACGGGCATAGCGGTCATGGTCGCACTCATTCGCGGCGTTCTGAACAGGAATTCCAATGAGCTCGGCAATTTCTGGGCAGACCTTGTTCGGTCGACACTCCACCTCCTTCTCCCCCTCGCATTCGTCACCGCGATGCTTCTGGCGGGTCAGGGCGTGGTGCAGACCCTGGGGGGTTACGCTCGGGCATCGACCCTTGAGGGAGCCGAGCAGGTAATCCCTGTGGGACCAGTCGCGTCGCAGGTTGCCATAAAGCAGCTTGGTACGAACGGGGGCGGATTCTTCAATGCCAACAGCGCTCATCCGTTCGAAAACCCGACCCCGTTCAGCAATTTTCTCGAAATGCTTGAAATTCTCTTACTCCCCTCAGCGCTTGTGTACGCGTACGGCGTGATGGTCGGGTCGAGGCGACAGGGATGGATTCTCTGGTGGTGCATGATGTCGCTTTTCCTTGTGTTCCTCGGACTATCTCTTTGGTCGGAATATCACATCAATGCCGTGACGCAGGTGGCTGCCGGGATGGAGGGGAAGGAGGCCCGTTTCGGCGCCGCGAACAGCGTGCTATGGTCTGTGGCAACCACGTCGGCGTCGAACGGCTCGGTGAACGCGATGCATGACAGCCTTTCGCCTCTCTCGGGAATGGTAGCCATGCTCAACATCATGCTGGGAGAGGTGATCTTCGGCGGGGTGGGAGCGGGCATCTACGGCATCCTGGTCTTCGTGTTCCTCACCGTCTTCATCGCGGGTCTGATGGTGGGGCGGACTCCTGAATACCTGGGCAAAAAAATCGAAGCGTTCGAGGTGAAGATGGCGGCGCTGGCTTCGATTGCGCCCAGCGCGGTCATCCTGGTAGGTGCGGCCATCGCCTCCGTGACGGATGCCGGGCTCGCGGGATTGAACAACGCGGGTCCTCACGGGCTGTCGGAGATCCTCTACGCTTTCACATCTGCGGCGGGCAACAACGGAAGCGCTCTCGCGGGCCTCAGCGCGAACAGCCCCTTTTACAATCTCCTGCTGGCAGCGGGGATGATTATCGGAAGATTTGGAGTCATCCTGCCGGTCCTTGCGATAGCGGGAAGTCTTTCCCGGAAGAGAATCACGCCGGTCTCTGCCGGGACATTTCCGACGGACGTCCCCCTTTTCGCGGTGCTACTGATCGCGGTCATGCTCATCGTCATGGCCTTGACCTTTTTCCCGGCGCTCTCCCTCGGCCCCGTCGCCGAGCATCTCCTCATGATGAAGCATGTGAGTTTCTGATGTCGCGGAAAACCAGGTTTCTCTTCAGCAGGAAAATCTTCGCGACCGCCTTGGCGGATTCCGCCCGAAAATTCAATCCCCGGCTGCTGGTAAAAAACCCCGTGATGTTCGTCGTCGCAGTCTGTGCCGTGGTATCAACATGGACTCTGGTCGAGGAGCTCCCGCGATTTGCCCCCTTCACATTTCAGATAACGGTCTGGCTCTGGTTTACGGTCTTTTTCGCCAATTTTGCCGAAGCGATCGCAGAAGGGAGAGGGAAGGCCCAGGCCGACGCCCTGAAAAAGGCAAGGACGAAGACGGTGGCGCGAAAATTTGCCAATGGCGGTGAGGCCAATATCTCGGCGAGCGAACTTGTCAAGGGGGATGTCGTCGTCTGCGAGGCAGGCGATGTCATCCCTGCAGACGGAATCGTCATCGAGGGAATAGCGAGCGTGGACGAGTCGGCAATCACGGGGGAGTCGGCGCCCGTCATCCGGGAAAGCGGGGAGGAGCGGAGCGCCGTGACCGGGGGCACCCGAGTCTTGAGCGACCGGATCCTCATCCGCGTGACATCCGAGCCGGGAAACACCTTCCTCGACAGAATCATCCACCTTGTGGAGGGTTCGAAGCGCCAGAAAACGCCGAATGAAATCGCGCTGACGATCCTTCTGGCGGCGCTATCAATAATTTTTCTCCTCGCCGTCGGGTCTCTTCCGGCGTTTTTCCACTACAGCGAACTCGCCTCAGGCGGACCCACCGGGGGATTGACGACGCTCCCGGTTCTCGTGGCCCTCCTCGTCTGTCTCATACCGACGACGATCGGAGGATTGCTAAGCGCGATCGGGATCAGCGGAATGGACAGGCTTATCCGGCAAAACGTCATCGCGACGAGCGGAAGAGCCGCGGAAGCGGCCGGGGACGTCGATGTCCTCCTCCTGGACAAGACGGGGACCATCACCTTAGGCAACCGTATGGCTACCGAGTTCACGCCCGCCCCCGGAATTTCGCAGGAAAGGTTGGCGGATGCGGCGCAGCTGTCATCGCTTGCGGACGAAACCCCGGAGGGTCGATCGATCGTCGTGCTTGCAAAGGAGAAATACGGACTGAGGGGGAGAGCGGTCTCCGAACTTTCGGCTCACTTCGTTCCGTTCTCGGCCCATACCCAGATGAGCGGCGTCGATATAGCCGGGCACGACGGGCTCGCGGCGCGCTCCATCCGGAAAGGGTCGTCCGAGGCGATCAAAACATTCTTGAAACAGGCTCAGGGGGCGATACCTCAGGCAGTTTCGCGCGGGGTTGATGACATGGCGAGACAGGGCTCAACCCCGCTCGTCGTCATCGACAACAGCGAGGTCCTCGGGACGATCAGGCTCAAGGATGTCGTGAAGGGAGGGATCAAGGAACGATTCATGCAGTTAAGGAAGATGGGGATCAAGACCGTCATGATCACGGGCGACAATGCCCTGACGGCCGCGGCCATTGCCGCGGAGGCGGGTGTGGATGATTTCATAGCCGAAGCGAGGCCTGAAGACAAACTGAAGAGGATCAGGGAGGAACAGGCTGCGGGGCACATGGTGGGGATGATCGGTGACGGCACGAACGATGCCCCGGCTCTCGCCCAGGCCGACGTAGGAATTGCGATGAACACCGGAACGCAGGCCGCGCGGGAAGCCGGGAACATGGTCGATCTCGACAGCAATCCGACGAAACTCATCGAGGTTGTCGAGACGGGGAAGAAGCTCCTCATGACGCGGGGCGCCCTCACGACTTTCAGCATTGCCAACGATGTGGCAAAATACTTCGCAATCATCCCGGCGATGGCCGGGCCGCTCTATTCGCGAAGCGGCTTGCCTGGCCCTCTCTCCGCCCTGAACATCATGGGGCTGTCATCGCCCCAGAGCGCTATCCTGAGCGCGGTTATTTTCAACGCGCTTATCATCATACTGCTTATCCCCCTCGCCCTCCGCGGGGTGACGTACAGGGCAATCGGCGCGACCGCCGCTCTTCGCAAGAACATCCTCATCTACGGAGTCGGCGGTCTGATCGCCCCTTTCATCGGGATCAAGGCAATTGACATGCTCATCGTGATGCTGGGCTGGACATGAATCACATCCCCTTTCGATGCCCTATGACGACCTCACCCACGTTGGCACTCGTTGTTCTGGCGTTAACTCTCGCACCGGCAAAAATCATTTTCGCCCAGGCAGATTCTTCCCGGACGGCGGGCGAACCGTTCGCCTGGGGGGATTTCACATGGCTGCAGGGAAACAGCCGGCTTCACAGGCAGGTGCTCGATTCCAAGTATTTTACGGGCGATGTAACGATGGACATCAATTACAATTTCAATTTCCATCATCCGATCGACCATACGAATTCGGGCTCTACGGCAACCTTCCGATCTGACGAATTCAATGTTTCCTACATCGAAGTCGGCGGCGATTTTCATGATCCGGAAAATAGGGCACGGGGGAGACTCATGCTGCAGTTCGGCACCCGGGCGACGGGCGTCCCGCGCAATGACGTGACCCCTCTCAGGGGGCAGTTCGACCTTTATGCGGCTCTCCGCTATGTCACGGAGGGTTACGTCGGAATGCACGTTGACAAAATGCACGGGATCAACATCGACGTGGGCATTTTCAAGTCCTATGTGGGACTTCTGGGATACAACAATTCCGAAAATTGGAATTACCAGCCATCCTTCACGTCCGATAACACCCCGTGGTTCTTCACCGGCATACGCGTGCAGACATTTCCCACGGACCGCCTCAAACTGGAATACTGGCTGATCAACGGCTGGCAGACCTACGGAATGTTCAACGAGCAGCCGGGCCTCGGGTTCCAGACGGTTTACAGACCCGTTGAGTCGGTTTCGATACTTGCCAGCGCCTATGGCGGCTGGGACACGCCGGTCTCCCCCGGACGGTTTCGGTTTCACAGCGACAACAGTTTCCTGCTGAGATACCGCAACTCCCCGGACAGTTTTATACCGAAAGCCGCCCTCTCGCTGACTGGGGACATCGGATTCGAAAATGGCGACGGCGTCGTGCCGTTTGGGGGGGATAGCCTTAACCCATCGCAGAATTTTCTCAGCTGGATGGCATACAACAGGCTCTGGCTCGGGGAGGACGAACAGTTCGCCTGGACATGTGGAGGGGGCATGGTGCACAATCCCGGCCGATACCTCGCCCTCCTTCCGCCCGGCGCGGGGATTCTGAGTCAAAACCCCGGGGATCAGTTTGATGCATGGGACTTTTCGACCGGCATCCAGTACATGCCGGAGGAACACGTGACGTGGGGGCTTGAATTCGTTCATCGCCAGGCATCAGTTCCTTATTTCGCGGGCCACGGGGGGCTGACGTCGCCGAACGGGTGGAATGCGCCGATTGGGGATCCGCAGAATTATTCCGCTGATCTCGAGACGAGCGAAAACAGAATCATCGGTTCCATAATCGTTCGGTTCTAGTATGGCAGAAGGAAATGGCAATGAGTTGTCATAATCGCGGTTAAGGCCGGAGGGGGTTTGAAAAAGCACATCATAGACTCGCTGCGGGTGCTCATCGTGCTTACGCTGATCACCGGAATTCTTTACCCGTTGCTGGTCACGGTAACCGTCCGCATCCTCTTCCCGCGGGAAAAAGAAGGAAGCCTCATCGTGAGAAAGGGAAAGATCGTAGGATCTGAGCTCATCGGCCAGAGATTTCGAAGTGCGAAAAATTTCTGGCCACGTCCGTCGGCGACCGGGTACGACCCTCTTCCCTCCGGAGCAAGCAATTGGGGGCCCACGAGCAGCGGGCTTCGTGATTCTGTCGCAAGGCGACGCCACGAGTTCATTCGATCGAATGCTCTTCCCGACGGCACACCTGTACCGTCCGAGATGCTATTTGCATCCGGGAGCGGCATAGACCCTCACATATCCCCAGACGCGGCCATGATGCAGGTTGGACGCATAGCGATGGCGCGCGGCTTTGACGAGAGAGGGAGAAAAAATTTAGTGGAACTGATAAAGCGCCGCACCGAGGGGCCGCAGTTTGGATTTTTCGGGGAGCCGAGAGTAAACGTTCTCATGTTGAATCTCGACCTTGACGAATTGGGCGATTCTGACCGGCACTGACAAAGGAACTAGAAGAAACTGAGGAGAGGAATCGCTATATTTCATGCGGGAGAAGCGAAAAAAGCTTGCCCGCCTCCGTATGCAATCACAGACTTTTGGGATGGTCAGGCGGGAGATACTCGTGAGGAGACGTGAGAGAACTTGCCATACTGTTCTTGAAACTTGGCGCCGTGGCCTTCGGTGGCCCAGCGGCGCACATCGGAATGATGGAAGCCGAGGTCGTATCCAGAAGGGGATGGCTCACGCACGAGCATTTTCTGGATCTCGTCAGCGCCACAAACCTCATACCCGGTCCGAATTCCACAGAGATGGCAGCACACATCGGCTACGTCCGCGCCGGATTCAAGGGACTCATGGTGGCGGGACTATGCTTCATACTCCCGGCAGTCATCATTACCCTGATCTTGGCGCGGTTGTATGTTCTCCTGGGAACACTTCCTGTGGCGGGAGTTTTCATGTGGGGCGTACGGCCGGCGGTCATCGCAATCATCATCTCCGCCGTCGTCCGCCTTGGTCGTCCTATTGTCATGAACCGCTACAGGGTCGTGGGAGTGATAGTCGTGGCGGCCTTAAGCCTCCTCCACATTGATGAGATCGTGTTACTGCTCGGTTCAGGGATTGTCGGGTTCACGTGGACTTACCGCCGGGCCCTTTTAAAGGGTTGGGCTTCGGTATTTGTGCTGCCTGCGATCGTTTTTCTGGTTCCGGGCGCTATGGCCGATGCCGGACCTAGTTACCCGTCGATCGGTAGTCTTGGATTATACTTCCTGAAAATCGGTTCGGTACTTTACGGCAGCGGATATGTGCTGGTGGCATTTCTGCAGGATGGACTGGTTGAAGCGAGGCACTGGCTGACCCAGTCACAGCTTCTCGATGCCATCGCCGTAGGCCAATTCACACCGGGTCCGGTCCTGTCGTCTGCAACGTTTATAGGATATCTCATCCTGGGGTGGCCCGGGGCGGTCGCCTCAACGTTGGGCATTTTTCTTCCCTCGTTTATCTTCGTCCTCATTCTTGGGCCGTTCGTGCCGAAGCTCAGGCGCTGGGCAGGGGCGCGCGGGTTCCTTGACGGCGTCAATGTCGCATCGCTTGGGCTCATGACAGGCGTGTGCGTCGCCCTGGGGGAATCCTCTCTAAGAGGAACTGTCCCCTGGTTAATACTCATCGGCTCGGCGGTCATACTCATTTTCGGGAAAATCCAGCCGGGGTGGATTGTCCTCACCTCAGCGCTGATCGGCTGGGTTTTCGGAGGCCCATGACTCGAGAATCTGACGTAAAAAGAAGACCGCATGTCGGCGCCACCATTCAACGACGGTGGCATGTCATGCGGAGGGAGCCAGTAGCGTGAATCAACCGATGCAGCATAGCCGGCCCGATCCCGACGCCCTCCTGCATGCCCTGAAGAAAGAGGAGGAACAGGGAAGCAGGGCGAGCCTCAAGATTTTTTTTGGGATGTGCGCAGGGGTGGGGAAGACCTATGACATGTTGAAGGCGGCGCACGAGGCGAAATTCAAGGGAATTGACGTCGTCATCGGGTATGTCGAGACACACAATCGGCCTGAAACGGAGGCGTTGGTCGCGGGATTGCCGCTTATCCCGCGTAAGAAAACGGACTACCGTGGCACGGCACTGGAGGAAATGGATCTCGACGCCATTTTGGCGCGGAAACCCCGGCTCGTCCTCGTGGACGAACTCGCCCACACCAATGCTCCGGGGAGCAGGCATGTCAAGCGCCATCAGGATGTTACCGAACTCCTCGAGGCGGGGATTAATGTCTACACGACGCTCAACGTGCAGCATCTTGAAAGCCGTGCCGACACCGTGGCGCAGATAACGGGATCTCTCGTCAGGGAGACCGTGCCCGACTCGATATTCGAGGAGGCGGACGAGGTTGAGATCATCGATATACCTCCCGACGAGCTTTTGAGGCGATTGTCGGAGGGGAAAGTCTACACGCCGGAGCGGTCGCAGCAGGCCATTCAGAATTTTTTCCGCAAGGGCACACTCACGGCCTTGAGGGAAATGTCACTCCGGCTCACGGCGGAGCGGGTGGACCATCAGCTTCGGGACTACATGAAGACGCAGCAGATCGCCGGCCCCTGGAAATCGGGCCAGCGTCTACTCGTCGCGATCAGCGGCAGCCCCCACAGTATTTCTCTGATCCGGTGGGCGCGGAGGATGGCATATACAATGGATGCATCATGGTTGGCGGTCTATGCGGAGCCTGCCGCGGAGATTTCCGAAGCATCCAAGAGTCAGCTGGAAAACAACATCAAACTCGCTCGAGAGCTCGGCGCGGAAATCGTCACGACTACAGGCGATGATGTCGCCGAGGCGCTTGTGAGAGTCGCCCGGGAGCAGAACGCGACACAGATCCTTCTCGGAAAGCCGGGAAACTCGTTGCCAATCCGGAAAACTCTGCTTGAGAGAGTCATCGAGCGGAGCGGGCATCTTGACATCTACGTCGTTGGGGGGGAGGGGGAAGGCGAGATGCAGCCAAAGGGGATAACGCTTCCCCGGCCCCACTCGGGAATTCAGCACTATGCGGCCGCGGCTGTGGCGATTTGTCTTGTGGCTCTCATCTGTTATCCTTTCACGACGTTCCTCGGCTATCAGACGGTATCGCTGCTTCTCCTGCTGACCGTGGCGTTGCTCCCTTTGAAGCTGAGCGCGGGGCCGGTCATCGTCGCTGCCGCGCTGAGCGCGCTTGTCTGGGACTATTTCTTCATCCCGCCGCAGTTCACATTCGTCGTCGCGCGGGGACAGGATATCCTGATGCTCGTCAGCTACTTTGCCATCGCCGCCGTTACGGGCACCCTCACGGCCCGCATCCGGGCCCGGGAAAGGGCGGTCCGCCAGAGGGAGGAGCGGACATCGGCTCTCTACACCCTTACGAAAGACCTGTCGAGCGCGGCGACGCAGGACGATGTGGCGCGGGCGGCTGTAACACACATCGCCAAATTCTTCAACGCCAGGGTCGCTGTTTTCCTCAGCCAGCCTGATGGCGACATATTCACCGAGGCGAATCCGGCCGGCACCTACGAGGTCGACCCGAAGGAATTCGGGGTTGCGGCTTGGGTCTACTGGAACGAGCGCAAGGCGGGAAAATTCACCGACACCCTCCCCTTCGCACAGGCGACGTATTATCCCATGTCTGGCCCGCGCTACCCGCTCGGCGTCATCGGCGTAAGACTTTCGGGTGAGACGAGGCTCGGCATCGACCACGAGACGCTGCTCGAGAATTTCGTCAGGCAGATCGCTTCGACCCTTGAACGCGAACAGCTCAACGAGATGACGAAGAAGTCGATTGCCGTCGTGGAATCGGAGAGATTGTACAAGACTCTCTTCAATTCGATCTCCCATGAGCTCCGGACGCCGATTGCCGCGATCATCAGCGCATCAGAAAGTTTGCGGGACGAACGGACTTCAGGAGAAATCAGGCGCAACCTTGGGGACGAGCTCCACACCGCCGCGGACCGCCTCAACAGGCTTGTGGAAAATCTTCTGAACATGACGAGGCTCGAGTCGGGGCGGATTTCCCCCACTCTGGACTGGTGCGACGTAAGGGATCTTATCAATGCGGCGCTCGGCAACCTTCGCGAAGAATTATCCGGGCACATCGTCGCCGTGGAGGTGGATCCTGAGATGCCCCTTGTCAAACTCGATTTCGGGCTTATGGAGCAGGCCCTCGTCAACCTCCTGCACAACGCGGCGATCTACGCGCCGGGGGGCACCAGGGTCGGCATTCGCGCCTCCGTTACGGGAAATGAGTGCGTGATCTCCATTTCGGACGAGGGACCCGGATTTTCGAAAGAAAGTCTGCCGATGGTCTTCGAAAAATTTTACAGAGCTCCCGGGATCCGGGCCGGCGGCGCCGGCCTGGGATTATCAATTGTCCGCGGATTTGTCGAGGCGCAGGGAGGCAGGGTCACGGCGGAGACCAGGCCTGAGGGAGGCGCCCTCTTTACCATAAGCCTTCCGCTGCCTGCTGGTAAATGAGCGGGCGGACGCCCATACTCATCATCGATGACGAAGCGCAGATACGCCGGCTTCTTCAGATAACGCTCGAAGGCGCAGACTACGCGGTTCACCTCGCGGCTTCCGGAGCTGAGGGACTCGAACGCTCGGCCATGGTGCGGCCCGAAATCATCCTGCTCGATCTCGGACTTCCGGACATGGATGGACTCCAGGTCCTCAGGAGGCTAAGGGAGTGGACAACCGTGCCAATTCTCGTCCTCTCGGTCCGATCCGGCGAGCGAGACATCGTCGCGGCGCTCGATGCCGGGGCAGATGACTACATGACAAAGCCATTCCGGGGAGGCGAACTTCTGGCCCGAGTTCGCACGGCGATTCGCCACAGTCAGCGGAGCGAACAGGGAATGACCTTTGCGGCGGGACAGCTTACCGTGGACCTGGCGGCGAGAGTCGTCAGAAAAAGCGGGGAGATCATCAAGCTCACACCCACGGAGTATTCTCTCCTCTCGCTGTTTATTCGGAATGCAGGAAAAGTTCTGACGCACCGATACATACTGGAACAAATCTGGGGTCCTTCGTTCAACGGTGAAACGCAATATTCACGGGTTTACGTGCGTCAACTGCGCAAAAAGCTGGAGGAAAACCCGGATGAGCCCCGCCTCTTCCTCACGGAATCGGGAATAGGCTACCGGTTCGGTGGATGACTCAGGTTGACAGGTCCGTAGCTTTGCGCAAAGATTCGCAATTGACAGGAGATGCATAAGCACGGCGCTGAGTGGCATTGTCGCCAAACCCGCGCAATGGTGGACCCGGGAAAAAAGTCACGCAACCATCCGACGGGACGGTTATTCTCCCGGCTGGCGATGCTCGAGGCGTTTTCGGTGAATTGTCGATTCTGCTCCCGCTTAAGTAGGCTGGCGATCTATCATAATCGGGCTACTGGCGCAAGGTTTTTGAGCACCTTTTCCAGTCTAAATAGGGCGGTACTGTTAGCACCTCGATCTCCCGAACTAACCCCAAGCTAACTTGGCTTGTTGGATTAAAGAGATGATTCGACCTACCGGCTCCCCACTGAGCCATTGGATCATCGCTTGGAAGACACAGAATTCCGATCGTAAACTCAAATCTCTGGGTCTATCATCTGAGAGTCACCTGATTATCTTCAGTATCGACATATTCTGTTTTCTTGTTAAGATTGTCTACACCAAGATAAGCGATCATTGTTACTCAATATCGCGGTCTTTAGACACTGACGCAGAATGTTCTGAAACCCACACGAGATAAAAGGTGTGATGGAGTTCTAATGTTTGCATTTATCAAAACTTCGTATTCATTTTGCGATGCTAGCAGGGAGTTATCATGTCTCCGTCAGTTTTTTGGTTCATCTCGCGCGCCTGCCTCAAACTTTCTTCCCCGCCCAAGAGATCTCCCTCTTATTTATCAAAATTCCATCCTGCTGTTCTGGGGCAGCCGGATAGGCTTTTCTGCTCAGTATGTAGTGCAACTTGGAGTTCCGTAAGTGCCACTTTCGAATAGGGCTGACAAATTCCGATCGATAATTTTATCGCTCGTCCATTTCTGAGGAGATGTGACTTTGAATAGCGTGAGATCATGCGAATGATTGGTAAGTATTCTGTCTGATCATTTGATGAAGGTATGCGTCACAGTTTAAAGATATTTGCCCTTGGGAGTTCCGCGATGATCGTCGGCCTTATCCTTCAACTGGGAGGCTTTGCCTGCAAGGATAATCCTTCCGGCTCAAACATTCCAAACGCCGGGCTCACAGTGGTTGACGTTGAGGTCACGGAGGCTTGGATTCGAGTGTCCTCCATAATATCAAATGGTTCGAAGGATCTAGCCCTGACGCAGGATGGAAGGAGATTTGTGACTACGCGATTCTTTGGTCCTGATACAACTATCTACGCTGATTCGCTGATGCCGGGACGTACGTACGTCTTCGGTGCTAGGATCAAGGCCGACTATGCTTTTCTTTCGGATAGCATATCACTTGCTGTTAGAACTCTCGACACAACTGGCCACGAATTCGATGTCACAATCGATACCCTCGGCGATGCGGCAAGCGCTCTCTATGATGTAGCAGTCATCAATGACTCGTTGGCGTACGCTGTCGGTGAGATTTACTATCGCGATAGCACCGGCCAATTCAATACCGATCCATTCAACTTTCTCACGTGGAATGGCAAATCGTGGACCCTGCAGCAGAGTGCTACGTACGTCCAACTTCGAGCGGTATTCGCCTTCTCCTCGACAGATGTCTGGGTTGGGAGCTCTGCGCCCTACCATTGGGATGGGACCCGCTGGCACGGATACAATGTTGCGGGAGTTTTTGGTGGGTACATCAAGAAATTTTGGGGAACGAGTTCATCAAACTTGTACATGGTTGGTACGAATGGTTCAATTGCTCACTTCGATGGAGTGATATGGCACAACCTGTCGAGCAGGATAACTGGAACAATCCAAGATATTTCGGGAATACGTAATCCCGCAGACGGCTCTTTAGATATACTTTCCGTCGCCGCCGAAGTTACTAGTATGGGAGATCAGATGATCCTTCGGATTGTCGGAAACCATGTCGTTGGCACAGTGGAGGGAGTTCCAGATAGAAGATTCTATTCAATATGGTTTGCCAACCCTTCAAGGATCTTTTCTTGCGGCGATGGAGTGTTCACTCGCGGACCAGATAACGTATGGAAGGAAATAGCAGGCATCAATGTGCTACCGGTGTTCACCGAGAAATTACGTGGCACCGCCAGCAATGATCTGTTTGTCGTCGGAGACTTTGGAGCTGTAGCTCACTATAACGGGTTGAATTTCCAGAGGTATCCCCATGCTGCTGCAGCGGCCGTCTATGCTTCGGTCGATTTCAAGGGAAACACGATGTTTGCCGTGGGCTACACGTCTTCGCGCGCGATCCTCCTTCGAATGTCGAGGCGATCTCCCGCAAGATAAAACATGAATTGGCTTCGAGAAAAGAACACGTCACCCTAACTCTTCTGCCGCGAGGGTGGCCCACATTGGGGACGATGAACGATTCTTTATGGAATCCATTGCGATGGCTTCGCGTCGGCGTGACTGCTTGCCAAATGAACGGACGAATAACTCATGATATCAGCAGTTCAAGAGTCCAAAAGGAGGATTTATGTGGAAACAAATTGTCGTCAACTTCCCTCTAGCGTTCATAGCTTTCTTCACTTCGAGTGCTGCGATCGGCCAAACCCCTCCCTACCACCTCTTAGTGGGATACGACGTTGCGCACGACACGAGCATGCCACTAACCACGCTCGTCCAGAATCACGTTACAGGACAGAGTCAAGGCACGGCAGAGCCGGCGTCTTCATCTGGAACTCCTGATTCGCTTCAACTTCCGCCTTTGCTCCTACCCGACGGGGTAGTGGGGATGAATCCGAACTTCGAGAGCACCTTCGCCGCGTCTTCGGAGAGGACGTACGTGAAAAACTTTGCCGCCGCTTCACGAGAATTCGATTCGCGTGCGATTGCGATGGGGTATTCGGCCACAACATTCAATGAATCGGGTATCTCGATACGGGTGATGCGGTGCAGACTGTCGGATGCGACATCGGAATGGTAGACGATCCCCGCGTCGCACTCACCCAGCTGAACTTTTGCGAGCACTGCGCGGACGTTTTCCTCAAATGAGACGATGTTCTTCAAGACCCGATCCTTATACAACGTCCCGAAGACGTTCTTGTCAGAGCAGCGCTCAAGAACCTGCCGCGCGTAGCGCCCGGCCGGGACAGCGGAATCAGCGATAACAATCTTCAGGTTAGGAACAGCCAGGTCTTGGAGCCGGGCGATATGCGCCGGATTATCCTCTGGAGCAATGACGACAAGCCTATTCCTGGCCAGAATCCTCACGGAAGAGGAATCGATCAACCCCGATCGGCGTGCGGCGCTCATCTGCTTGATATCCGCGGTCGCGAGCACATCCGCCCTTGCGCCCAGGGCCAGCTGCTGCACGAGCTGCTGTGAGCCGGCGAAATCGAATTGCACAGTGACTGAATTCTGAGCCTCAAAATTTTTTCCCAGTTCCCGAAAAACTTCCGTGAGAGAGGCCGCGGCGAACACCACGAGCTGAGGTTTTTCATTGGCTTGAGCCTTCAGCCGAGCCGGAACCTGCGAAGCGAATGCCAGGAGGAAGCACACCACGATACGAAGAGCCATACTTACCTCCGGTTAGAAAAGTAATTGAGTGCCGAGTCCAAGGTACGAGAAATCGTCATCGGGAGCCTTGGCATAGTTCTTTCCCCACACATAATGAAGACTGATTTTGAATTTATCCCCGTTCCTGAGCCAGTTCACGCCGATATCATACAGATCCCGGCTCACCGAGCCGGTAAATCCGTTGGTCGCGTGCACGGCTCCCTTCTCTGAGGCGCGCTCGCCGGTATACTCGGCGACGGGTTCCAGCGCATCATCCCCCCACGTCGCGATGATATAACCCGCTTTTGCGGAGAACACCCTGTCGGTCGTCGGATCGACGCCTCCCGCTGGTAGAATCGTACTTCTGTACAGACAATCGTACTCGGCATCGAAATCAAACGGCCCATAGTTCGACAGAACATCCGCGCCGTAGAGGGCATTGCTGCTGAAAATTTCGGTCACGCCCTGCCGCGCTCCGTTCACTCCGAGAGTTGTGCCGTTCCGCTTGCCGTAATACGACTGCACGTACGAGATTTTATACTGTTTCATTTCCGGATCGCCGATGCTGAGCGCAACCCGTCCTGTGACTAGGGGCGCCCACCTGGTTCCATTGCCGATGATGGATTTGTTCGAGGGATCGAAGATCCCGACATTATAGTTGAGGCTCCACCCGTCGGAAAGACAGAGTCCGCCGATATTGGCACCGGTCTCGCGACCGGTGCTCCTGGCCAGCAGGTGCAGTCGGGGTTGGACATCCCCAAGGGATTTATCGAGAGAAATTACATAGAACTCGCTGCTGATCTGTTCCTTGCCGGCCTGAGGCCTGAAATATCCGAAAACGAGATTAAGCTCCGGGGAGAGCGACCAGATCCAGAACGCATCCCAGAGATAAAAGTCCCGGTTGTCCGACGCGTTGGCCGAGCCCGATGTCGGAGTATACGGGTCCTTTCCGATGCCGTCGTAGGCGAAGGAGAGATTAAATGCGATGGTGCTGCGCATCTTTCCCTCAAACCCCAGCCGGGCTCGCCGTAGATAGATGTCATTACGCCTGTCCACCGCATCGGGCGCACTCATACGAAATGACGCGATATCCCAGGCCTGTGCGGCCTGAGTGATCGTCAGCTCCCTCCCTTCGCCCAGATCGATCTTGAACTGTGAGAACGCAGAGAGGGGTACAAGGAGAACCGTCGCGAGACGGACGAGCCGGGTTGGCATGGATATTCTTCCCTTCTGTTATTTGTTTTTCGAATTCATTCTGCAGCCCATCTGCCATAGGCCCGAAGTCCTGGGCTAACTCTTAAGCATTTCTCAACAACTAAGGATATCTCTTCCGGGAGGTGACGCGGTCGGGAGGAGGCACACATTCCCCGCTCGCCGAGCGTTATCTTCTAAATTAGATAACGCTCCCCAAAAAAATTAAAAACCTATCTCGGCGTTCATCTTCTTCGCAAACCGATTTACGAGCCTCTCAATATGCTTGAAATCGTCGATGAGACCTCGTCCCCGCGCCGAGAGGCGGGCCCCTCCCCCGCGGACTCCCCCCCGCTGCTTCACGACCACCGGTTCCGACGCCACGCCGTTCACCTCATCGATGAGATCCCAGGCATACTGGTAAGAGACGTGCAACACCTTTGCTGCCGACCGCAGACTTCCCCGCCGCTCAACTTCTTCAAGAAGTTTGACCGTTGCCGGTCGAAGGAATGACTGGCCGT
The DNA here is from genome assembly GCA_964410105.1 of uncultured Chlorobiaceae bacterium. GTDB lineage: Bacteria > Bacteroidota > Ignavibacteria > UBA10030 > SZUA-254 > CAYPFY01. The sequence continues at coordinate 38,809 of CAYPFY010000018.1, read as the reverse complement.
TGCGCATAATTTCTATCTGCAGATCAACTTTTATCATACAGCTTTTGCCGGAACGCTAGTCCTTCCCGATCATGATCTCGGTGGATTTGATGACAGCATAGGCGACGTCATTCACCTTGATCTGGAGATCGTCGAGCGCGTCGCGGGATATAATTGACGTCACAATATTGCCATTCCCGAGATCAAGCTTCACCTTCGCCGTGATCAATCCTTCCTCCACAAGGATGACTTTTCCCTTCAGTTTATTCCGCGCGCTGAGCTTCATTACGATTCAGTGAATCCATTGAAAGAGGTCACAGAGAGAGGCACCAAGTTATACATTCTGAGCCTTTAAAACAAGCGACCACGGAACGTGGCGCCGGCCACCCCAGATCCGGAGAGGAGATCGTCCAGGGGATTAGCCTCGCGGTTCCGGAACGGTTACTAATTAGCCATTTCTTACTTGAAAATGCAAAAATGCTGCACCCCCCGCCAGGGGAATAGCCGATAAATAGTTCGTCAGAGACCCAAACTTTGCGGACGCTTCCCCTCCCCCTACCATCGGCAAAGTTGATGTCATCAGAAGCGAACGATGGACCGTTCTCGGCCATGTTGCATTATTTTTGATGAATTCTTATCATGTGTGGTAATCCGAATTCGAGGAAAAAGAGCTTCTGACCGGCTGTCGGAGGAGAGAGGCGCGTTTCCTCACATTCTTGAGTGTTGGCGCAGAGGCCAAGGATGGTTTCCGGCAGGGCCGATCTGAAGACGGCAGAGATCGATCGTCATGGCGGCAGGGGGGATGAGGCTACGTCGCATTGCCTCCGCGCCGATGGAGCATCGAGCAATACTTCTTGTCGATTTTGCCGTGGCACCACGAACTTCACGTAAGACTGGATATTACTCATTGCCGGGTAATCCCACTAATCATTATTAAAAACCATAACGAAAGGAGTCACCATGTCTCTCCGAATAAATGACGATGCGCCGAATTTTACGGCGCCAACCACGCAGGGCACAATCAACTTCCACGACTGGATAGGAGGCGGTTGGGCGGTGCTGTTTTCACACCCCAAGGATTTCACGCCCGTCTGTACGACGGAGCTGGGATACATGGCCAAACTCGAACCGGAGTTCAAGAAGCGGAACGTGAAGATTATCGGTCTGAGCGTCGATCCGGTCGAGAGTCACAAAGAATGGGAAAAGGATATTAAGGAAACCCAGGGTTTCTCCGTAAACTATCCGATGATAGGCGATCGCGACCTGTCCGTAGCAAAACTCTACGATATGCTTCCGGCCCAGGAAGCCGGGACCTCCGAAGGACGAACCCCTGCGGCCAACCAGACCGTCCGATCCGTTTTCGTGGTGGGGCCCGACAAGAAAATCAAACTCACCCTCACCTATCCGATGACGACGGGCCGGAACTTCGACGAGGTCCTGCGTATCATCGACTCGCTGCAACTCACCGCGAAGCATAAGGTGGCCACTCCCGTCAACTGGAAGCAGGGCGACGACGTCATCATCGCGGGTTCGGTCACTGATGCCGAGGCGAAGGAAAAGTACCCTCAGGGGTGGAAAGCTCCCAAGCCCTACATTCGGATCATAAAGCAGCCCGGGGCCTGACACCCCGACATAACAGGAAACTCCCGGCGCATCTCAACTGAAGATGAAATGGGTCGGGGGAGAGGGGGGAAGACTGTGCCTGCCGGGAATTCCCCCGGCGGGGAGCAAACGGACGCGAAGGTAAGGGTTCATGCCAGAGACGGAACCACAGGTCGGTCAGGCCAGTTCGCGGATCACGTCGATCGATCTCGTCCGCGGGGCGGTCATTATCCTGATGGCTATTGACCACGTCCGCGTTTATTCGGGCGTTCCCGCCGGAGGCCCTTCGCCCGCCGTCTTTTTCACCCGTTGGGTCACTCACTTCTGCGCCCCTGCATTCTTTTTCCTTGCGGGGACGAGCGCATTCTTCTCCGGCCGCAAACATGCCAATCTGTCGCGCCATCTGGTGATCCGGGGCGGGTGGCTGGTTTTCCTCGAGCTCACAATCCTGCGTCTCGCCTGGACCTTCAACCTCGACTTCGCGCACTATGAAATGGCCGGCGTCATCTGGTCCCTGGGGTGGAGCATGATCTTCCTTGCGGGCCTGGTGAAATTGCCTGTAAAACTTATCGGCGCAATCGGAGTTGTCATCGTCGCCGGTCACAATATTTTGGATTCGTACGCAGGCGCGCTCACGCCCACGCTCGGGAACGACCCCGGCGCGTGGCTTTGGAAGATTTTCTATGTCAGCTTCTTCGCCGGGCCCATCTGGTTTGGAGAAGGCGGCCCCATGTTGATCGTTCTCTACTCGCTCATCCCATGGATTGGGGTCATGGCGGCGGGCTACGGGTTCGGGAAAATCCTCGCCCTGGAGCCATCGAGGCGGGATCGACTTTGCCTCATGATCGGGCTCGGTGCGACCTTGCTCTTCCTCCTTCTTCGGGGATTCAATATCTATGGGGATCCGCGACCGTGGCATCCACCCTCTCCAGGAGGGCCGCCCGGGTTACCTCCCGTGCTCGCTATCCTGAACACGACAAAGTATCCCGCGTCGCTCGATTTCCTTCTCATGACGCTCGGACCGATCATTGCCATGATTCCGGTTCTCGAACGCGCGGGTGGGAGCCTTTCGCGTCTCATCTCGATGTTTGGCCGCGTTCCGTTTTTCTTCTACATTCTCCACATCCCGCTCATTCATGCCCTCGCGCTCATCGTCTCCGGCATCCGCCTTGGCGAGGTGAGCCCGTGGCTTTTTGAGAACCATCCCATGGGCAACGCTCCGGCTCCGGCCGGCTACACGTGGAGCCTCGGACTCCTGTACTTAATATGGGCCCTGGCAATTCTGCTTCTCTACTACCCCTGCCGATGGTTCTCCGATCTCAGGTCGAGAAGAGAGGAATGGTGGTTACGGTATCTGTAGGAGACCGGAATCGACGGACTGAGTTCGCTGAGGCACCGCTCGGGCACGGACCGGCGGAGCGCGCTGACGGGCTACTCCAAAAAAACCCCGACATCGCCGCGAGCAGCATTTACGTGGCAGCCATCTTCGCCGCGATCAATTGGGGAGCAAATTCTGGGACAACCATTGTTAAAGGAGAAGGACCATGGAAGACAGCCAGGTATTCAGCCATATCAAAAAACTGACGGAAGAGGAAGAACGCCTCTACTCGAAGGGAAACCTTACCGACGCAGAGGTAAAACGACTGCATCAGATGAAAGTCGAGCTGGATCAGTGCTGGGACCTTCTCCGGCAGCGGGAAGGGCTCCGGGATGCGGGAAAGAATCCGAACGATGCCAGGGTCCGCCCCCCCGGTATCGTCGAGAATTACGAGCAGTAGGTTGGAAAAGCAGATCACTAAGAACTACACCAATGGCGAGGTGACCGTTGTCTGGCAGCCCAGGGTGTGTATTCATTCCGGAGTCTGCTGGTCTCACCTGCTCTCGGTGTTCAACCCGGGGAAAAGACCCTGGATAGACATGGAGGGCGCATCGAGCGAGCGAATTATCGAGCAGGTCAAGAAATGCCCCTCCGGAGCCCTGAGTTTCCATATGAACACACAGGAAACTAACCCCTCTCCCTCGGAATAGTTTTCAAGAAAGGAGCGATCATGTCCTTACGCCCCGTGAAGAGAATAGTTCAGTCTCAACCCACGATCGAGGGGGCGGGGGTACGGCTGCGGCGCGCCTTCGGATTCGGCGAGACGGAGGAGTTCGATCCCTTTCTCCTCCTGGACGATTTCAGGAATGAGAATCCGGCAGATTACCGCGCGGGGTTTCCATGGCATCCTCATCGCGGCATCGAGACGATCACATACGTGCTCGCGGGATCTGTCAATCACGGCGACAGCCTGGGAAACTCGGGCGCGCTGGGAGCGGGCGACGTGCAATGGATGACGGCAGGCAGCGGGATTCTCCATCAGGAGATGCCTCAGGGGGACCCCCGCGGGCGAATGCATGGATTCCAGTTGTGGGCGAACCTCCCTTCATCGCTCAAAATGACATCGCCCCGTTACCAGGACATTGCGTCGGGCGAGATACCCGACGTTACCGACGATGACGGAACCCGCGTCCGCATCATCTGCGGAAGTTTTTGGGGGAAAACCGGCCCCGTGGACGGGGTCGCGGCCGAGCCTCGTTATCTTGATGTGTGGGTCCCCCCCGGCAGACGGAAATCCTTCCCGGTCGAAACAACCCGGCATGCATTTGCCTACGTCTTCGAAGGCGGCGGACGATTTTCCGAGGCTTCGAACCCTCAGCCCGTGAAAACCGATCGCGTGGGATCTGCGGGGGGAGAAACATACGAATTCGCGGGGAATCGTTCGCTGGTGCTCTTTGACAGAGGCGATGAGGTCACGGTTCAGGCCGGCGATTCTGGAATCAGATTCCTTCTGGTTTCGGGGCAGCCGCTTGAGGAGCCCGTCGCATGGCGAGGTCCGATAGTCATGAACACGCAGGAGGAATTGAGACGGGCGTACGCGGAACTTCAGAACGGGACTTTTATCAAGGCGGGGTAGCACGCCTTGAAAAGAGGATCCGGAGGTCCGAATTCTCTCGCTCAGGGAATTACCACGGATTGGCCGTTCCTGAGGATGTTAAAGGGCCGAGCGGGTGTAAAGGTTCTCATCACTTTTTCGGGCGCATCGATGCCCTCATCCGCCAGCTGGAAAGTGCCGTGGTGAATGGCGATGCTCGTCTTCGCTCCGAGAATCTCGTGAGCCTTTGCCGCCTCATCGGGGGACATATGCACCGGGGACATGAACCAGCGAGGTTCGTAGGCTCCGATTGGCAGGAGAGCAAGATCGGGCGCGCCGAATATCTTCCGGATTTCCGAGAAATGGGAGCCGAACCCGGTATCGCCGGCAAAATAAACGCGCTTCCCCCCACATTCTATCACATAGCCGCACCAGAGCGTCATGTTCCGGTCAAAGACACCCCGGCTTGAGAAATGCAGGGCCGGCACGGAATGTATTGTGCATCCGGACAGCGACAGAGACTCGCCCCAATCCAATTCGTATACAGGCTCCAGATCATGCGAGCGAAGGAATCTCCCGAGGCGGGATGGAACAACAAATGCTAAGCCCGGGCGCGTCGAAAGCTGGCGCAGCGTCGGTAAATCCGTGTGGTCGTAGTGATTGTGGCTGAGAAGCACGGCGTTGAGGGGCGGGAGATCTTCAAGCGACACCCCCGGCTTTCTCCTGCGACGCGGACCAATCCACGACAGCGGACCTGCTCTCTCGGACCAGATGGGGTCGGTCAAGATATTGACATCCTGCTTCTGAAGCAGAACGGTCGAGTGGTTGACGAGCGTCGTGCGCAATCCTGAACCCTCGATGCGCTGTGGAGGTATGAAGTGTTCGGCATCGGAAATGAATCGGGGCGATTTTTCGGGACGGCTCGTGAGCTTCCATCTCAAAACCTGTCCGAAGCCGAGAGCCTGGGGAGCGGACGGATTAAAGAATCGCCTGCCGTCGAAGTGAGGGGGAAATTCTGCGCCGGGAGATTTCACCTCATGCCCATGGGGTTAGTCGGGCAAAGTCGCGCGTGGAATACCTTGCACATGCTCCAGACAGGCAACCATTTCTTGTAAAAGAATCGCCGTTCCGGACAGAATCATGATAAAACACATCGTCTGACTTTTTTCAAGTACTCGAAAAAACTCGGGTTTGACTGACGGCATTCATCTCTGATAGCCCCTCATGACTGTGAAAACGCCCCAAGATCTATACAAGTTCGGAGAGAGACTGTCGCCCTCCGCAGAGAGGACGCCCCTTCTTTTTGTCGGCCATGGAAGTCCGATGAATGCCATCGAGGAGAACGAGTTTGTGGCAGGCTGGAGATCGATCGGGAAAAAACTTCCCAGACCGCAGGCAATCTTGTGCATCTCGGCGCACTGGGAGACGAGGGGTACATTTGTGACGGCCATGGAAAAACCGAGGACGATCCACGATTTCGGCGGCTTCCCCCGTCCGTTGTACGAAGTCCAGTATCCGGCGCCCGGGAGCCCGGAACTGGCGCTCCGAACGAAGCACGCCGTGAAAGAGGCCGTCGTGGAGCTCGACAGAAACTGGGGGCTGGATCATGGATGTTGGAGCGTTGTCGGTCGGATGTATCCCGAGGCGGATGTCCCTGTCCTGCAGTTGAGCCTCGACTATGAAAAAGCTCCGCAGTGGCACTTCGATCTTGCGAAGGAGCTGGCCATCCTCCGCAGGAAGGGGGTCCTCATCATTGGCAGCGGCAATATGGTGCACAATCTCTCGCTGTTGAGCTGGCAAAATCCGGACGCGTCATACGATTGGGCGGAAGAAATGAATACAAAATTCAAGGAATACATCGTCGGAGGCAGATTCCGCGAGTTGATTGGCTATCCGTCGCTGGGCAGGACCGCGTTGCTCTCGGTGCCGACTCCTGAACATTTCCTGCCGATGCTATACGTACTCGGCCTTAAGGAAGAGAAAGAGCAAATTGAATTCTTCAACGACAGGACGGTCATGGGCTCTGTGTCGATGACGTCCTTCAAGATTTCCTGACGACTCGGGGGATACTCGCGGGAAAATCACCTTGTGGCAAACGCATTTTTCACTTCCTGAAACCATCCGGTGACCAGCGTAAATTCCGACGAGTTCAAATCCTTGTAGGGAAAGGTAATCAATGCGAATTTCTTCCCGTCCCTTGAAATGTCCACCACGAAAGCCCCCGCGGGCGGGATTTCAAGAAACTTTCTCGGGGCAGAGTAGTCGAATGCGTTTCCTGGCTTGATATCCACCGAATAGATCGTTGAGCCCTGGGTAAAATACACCTTTGTGCCTGACGGGGACCAAAGGGGACTCAACCCCCCGCCTGAGGAAATCTGCCATTTCCCGGCCCGGGAGGGAAACGGGACGATGACGACCTCATACTTGCCCGATTCATTGGTTTCGTACGCAAGGTAGTGGCCATCCGGCGAAAAGACCGGGTCTGTCTCGCTCGCGGGAGATTCGAAGAAGGGCATGGTCTTCCTGCTCCCGTCCAGCGAAAGCAACCAGATATCTCCGTTCTGGATATAGGCCAGAAACTTCCCATCGGCCGAAATGGATCTTGGAAGCTGAGTGAAGTTTCCCGATGTCATTTTTTCCTCGCTCCCTGAACCGTCCCACGCTCTCCGGTAGATATTTGTGCTGGTTCCGCGCTCCGAATTGTAGTACACGTACCGGCCGTCCGGACTCCAGACAGGAAAGCCGCTGTTCCCTCCGCCGAACGTCAGCCGGGAGAGGCTCTTCCTCCCGATGTGATACAACCAGATGTCGTCATTCGCGGCCTGGACATGCAGAGCAATTTTCCCCCCGTCGGGTGAAATCTGCGCGGAAAAGTAGGCGTTTGCCGTATCGAGGAGGGGAGTCATCTGCCCCCGGGGGTCCAGCCAATTAAGGCGGGCGACGGCATATGCTTCCGCGCCTCGCGGGACATACAGCAGAGTTCCCTGGTCGGAGAACGAGAGGCTGACATCGCCGGAAAAAGGGTTCGTCCAGCCCCCGTAAAAGAGTTGCTTGGGCGGTCCGGTCACCTCGAGCCTTTCAAGATCGAACGGGACCGCATAAAGATGATCTCCGCGGCCGTAGATTATGTGGCCCGTCGGGACATATCGTGCATACGTACCCCCGCGGATAAGGATTTTTTTCAAACCGCTTTTCATATCGTAAACCGCGATCGCCGCCTCGTCGAAAGTCCTGATGGTGCTGAACTTGATCGTAAACAGAACGCTCTTTCCGTCGGGCAGAAGTTCCGGAAACCTGTGACTGATTTCACCCGAAGCGGAGTCGAGCGTCGTCACGGGCACCGCGTTGCCGCCCTCCTCGCTCACGCGTTTAACCCCGCTGCTTATATGCCCGATATAGATATTTCTGTCACTCCCCCACCAGAGGCCCCTCGGCTGTCCGCCGACGTCACAGACCATCACAGAGGCGCCGCCGAAAACGGAGGCCTTTCTTACCGTGGGGCCCGGATTGAAAGCTACCCACTCGCCGTCGGGTGAGAACGTGTGATACATCGACGCTATGCCTGAGTTCTCGGCCCCATTGACGGGTTCGAAAACTTCCCGGTCGGAAGCCCGCAGCAGGAGCTTTGATCCGGTCCCGGACTGCGCGATGAACGACATGAATCTTCCATCCGGCGAGATGCCTGTTCCCGACAACCCTATGGGGATCTGCGTGCTGTCGGGCAGATGAATCGTCGATCGAATGACGGGGGAAGCAGGCGGTCCGCTGACGGTCCACGGATGCCAGATGAGTCCCACGATCACTGCGCCGGCGATGAACGCGATGAGGGGTGAAAACGAAGATCTCAAAAACCATTTCGATTGACTTGCTTCACCCACGTGAGGCGTGGTTCGCAGCGCCGCGTGAGTACGCTGCGGGATCTGAGCCGGGATGGCGCGTGAGATTCTCGATCGGCCCGACTCGCGCTTAAACCTCTTCAAATCCTTCGCGATATCCTTGGCGGCGTTGTATCGTTCATCGGGGTCTTTTTGAAGGCATTCCAGCACGATCCTGTCAAGTTCCGGATCGATTTCCGGTTTGATCGTACTCATCGGAACTGCATCGACGTTGACAATTTCGTAGGTAAGGGCAGTCTGGTGCACCCCTTTGAAGGGTAATTCCCCCGTCAACAGTTCGTACATCATGACGCCCAGGGAGAAAATGTCCGACCGGTGGTCGGCGTCCTGGCCTTGCACCTGTTCCGGGGACATATATCCCGCAGTGCCCACGGTGCTGCCCTCCTGGGTCAACCGTGAGATCTTGCTGTTCACGGAACGCAGCTTTGCGAGGCCGAAGTCCATGATCTGGACGATGCCGTCCTTGCGTATCATGACGTTCTCGGGCTTGATATCCCGGTGCACGATACCTTTCTCGTGGGCGGCGGCAAGACCCTCGGCGATCTGGACGGAAACATCGATCGCCTTTCCCTGATTCATGGCGGGAAGTTTTTCGCGCAGAGTTTGCCCGTCCACAAATTCCATCACGATGAACAGACGCCCCTCATGTTCCTGTATATCATGGATCGTACAGACGTTGGGGTGGTTGAGGGAGGAAGCCGCCTTCGCCTCCTGAATGAACCGGGCTTTGTCCTGAGGGGAGGCGGCGAGCTGTTCCGGCAGAAATTTCAGAGCCACCGGCCGGTCGAGCTTCGTATCTTCGGCCTTATAGACGACCCCCATGCCGCCCTCGCCGAGTTTCTCCACTATTTTGTAATGAGAAATGATCGAGCCGATCATAGGGCAGCAAAATAGCTATAATTCAGTTCATTCCCAATCGCAGAAGAATTCGGGGCCCGTCCGGCGGCTGCAACGCCGGGATGGGAATACAAGTTATTCATTCAAAAACGCCCCAGTATTGATCCGTCCGTCCTCACCGTTCACCATGTTATGGCACCTGGGCAGTCGGCCGATCGGTAAAAACATCGGAAGGGATTTGACGTATAATCGACGGTCCCTGTCGTGCACATTCAGCCGGAAAAATGCCGTGAAGCAAACCCTCCTCCTTGCCTTTGCGCTCATCTCACTCTCACCAACCGAGAGAGAAGCCGGTGAGAATTCCAGTGCTCTTCACCACCAGGTCATACAAACCAGTCCATCCGGCTTAACGGACGACACACTCAGTTCACCCGACCACGAGCGTATCACACGATTCGAGTCCCAAATTCGATTCTTTCAGGAATTGCTCAAGATTCCCGGAATCTCGGCTGGGATTGTCAAGGATCAGCGCCTTGTCTGGGCCAAGGGATTCGGATACGCCGACTATAAGAAAACCGAAGCGACACCAGCGACACCCTACCAGATCGCCTCCGTTTCAAAAACATTCGGGGCAACTCTCCTGATGCAGCTGGTGGAAAGCGGGAAAGTGAGCCTCGACGATCCGATGTCGAAGTATTCGGACCAGTACAAGAGCGACCTCGTCAAAGTCAGGCATGTTTTGACACACACATCCGAAGGGGATGTGCCCGGAGAGCATTACGAATACAATGGTGATATATTTGAAAACCTGTTCGATGTCATTGTGAAAGGCTCGGGGAAAAGATATCGTCTCCTGCTTTCCGAAAACATACTTCAAAAACTTAAAACGGCAGATACATCGCCCGGGAACGACCTGGATGATCCCGACGCCAATCATATGGCCATGATTCAGCTCCTCGGAGCCGACAATGAGAAAAACTATGTTGAAGCCCTGCGCCGAATGGCGAAATCATACCGGCTGTACGGGGACGGTGAAATCGTCCAGACCTCGGACTACCGCCGCGGCCTTGGTCCCTCGAACGGCATCGTCTCAAGCGTCGTCGACCTGGCAAAATACGATGCCGCCCTGGATAGTCATCTCTTTCTCAGGAAGGAAACTCAGGAACTGATGTGGACTCCGGCAGTATCCACCAAGGGAGACACGCTCCCGTACGGTTACGGATGGTTTACGCAGAAGTATCGCGGACTGAGGCTCATCTGGCACAATGGAAACCTCCCGGACCTTTACTCATCGCTCATAGTGAAGGTACCGGAAAAGCACATCACGTTGATCCTGCTGGCCAACAGTGACGCGCTAAGCTCCCCATTCAAGCTCGCGCTCGGAGATATAACACGCTCCGTCTTCGCATGCGGTTTCCTTCGGCTCTTTGTGTTTGAAAACGCTCTTGGAGTCAGGCTCCCTGAACCTGACTGGCGGCTCGGGGAGAAGGAGCTTGCTGCGGAGATCCAGGATCTCGAAACGCAGGGAAGGGGGTACACGTACGATCGGGAACTCCAAGCGTACAGCGCGGCACGCGAGTGGTTGGGACGTCGGAAGGAAGGGGCTCATACCGAGGTGAAGCTCGAACCGGGCGCGCTTCAGGAATTTGCGGGTCAATACCGGGCGGGAAAAAATGAGCCATTTTCGATCCTGAGGGAAGGGGACGGACTCGTTCGTGCGGGAAGGACAAGAATAGAACTGTTCCCAATGTCCCCGACGGATTTTTTCGCAAAATCAGTTGACGCAGTTTTCACATTCATCCGCGACGCCAGCGGGCGGGTGAGCAAGCTCAGAATCACCAGGGGAGGCGATGTCACTATAGCCGAGCGGATCAAATAGGCTCGACGTCCTTCGATCAGGTCAAGATCGACGATTTGCTTTTCCGGAATTTCAGGCGTAGAATCATAGGTCAGCCCACGAGCGCCCAACAAAAACGTACTCTTGCATGCCGATCACAATATTTCTATCGATAATTACCACGAGCTCCATTTTCGCGGGGGTGATTTTTGCGATTCTCCAATTGCGGCAGTCCAATAAGCAGCGGGCGAGGGAGTCTGCGCTCCAGATGCTCCATTCATTCCAGACCCCCGCATTCCTCAGCGCCGTCGATATCGTCTTTCACCTCCCGGAGGGTTTGTCGAAGAGGGAGATCGAGGAACGCCTAGGGGACAAGATGGCGAGCATACTCGTCCTGTTCGGTACGTTCGAGAGCCTCGGAATACTTGTGTACAGGCGGGACATGGATATCCGAATGGTCGAGGATTTTTTCAGCGGGATCATCGTCCTGTCGGGGAAAAAGTTGAAAAAATATCTTGAGGAAATCCGTCTCGCGAGCAACAGACAGACCTATTTCGAGTGGTACCAGTGGCTTTACGAGCAGGTCGAGAGGCGGGAGAGGAACACGCCCCCCATCCCGGCGTACATTTCATATCGTGACTGGAAGGAATGAGAATCCTCCCGGCATCATCGCCACCGGACACCCAGCTTACGGCTTCCCCATCTTTTCCCTCAGAATCTGCTTATCGGCCTGACGCCGGGCCAAGGAATAGGCGAGCTGAAAATTTGCCTTCGCCTTCGCTCCGTCTACGTCTTTGCAGAGCTCGCCGAGAAGCGCGTAGCGCAATTGAGGCTGGATTGATTCGCTTTCTGACGTATCGGGACGCGGAACGCTCTACTTTGTCTTCCCGGTTGACGAAGGCTTGTTCTCTCTGCTGCTTTTGCCGGCCCCTTCCCGTCTGAATTGTTCACGGGTGATCCGGTAGATGACACTGTCGCCGCCCGCCGCATTTCGCCTCATACCGGCGCGTATCCCCCCTATCTTTTCCACAGCCCTCTGAGAGCGGGTGTTCCCCGTGCCGACAACGAAAATCACGTTTTCGACGAATCTGAAGGCGTGAGTCAGCATGAGCTCCTTCATCTCCCGATTGTACGCTCCGCCCCAGTGGGACCTTGCAAGGAAAGTCCAGCCAATTTCGATTTCGCTTCTGGGATCGTCGTAGCCGAAATATCTCGAAGATCCGATGACCCTGTTGTCTTTGGCATCCTTGACGAGAAACGCTCCTCCAGATTCCAGAGCCTCCCGGAAGAATTTCAGGAAAACTTCCTTTTCAAAGCGGTTTCTTTCGGGGTGTTGTTCCCAGATAAGCGGATCTGCCGCGACGCCGTAGAGATCCTCAAAATCCTCAGGCCGCAGGGGCCTCAGCAGGAGGAGGTGGCCTTTCAAAACGGGTTGGAGGTCAAACGGCATCGGGTCTATTTCCTCTCCCCGCTGAGATCTCTGGCGGGAGCCCGTGTCTGGGGCTCAAAATCATGCAAACTCGTGCTCGGAGATCAAGCACGGCCCGTCCGGGTCGATCTCGAGGGCGAGCTTGACCAGAGTGTAGTAATTCTCCAGCGCATTGATTCACGTGATCTCAACGATGTCCGACTCTGTGAAATGGCAGAGGATCCGTCAGAGACCGGGGATCTACCGGAAAGTCAGACAATCTTGCAGGGGATCAATGCATCCTCATCGATTGAATAGACGGCGCAGAGTCGGTGATAGCCGTCGGCGATAATCACCTTCCCGTCGGGCGCGTTTCTCACCAGGAGCAGCGGAGAAAGTTTGATCCCCTGTTTGATTTTGGCTTTGTCTTTTTTGACATGATAGTTGCTGATGCCAAGCAGGGACAGAGAGGACGCCCTGAAGATATCCTTCGCCTTGAAATGGGAGATAGGAGCTGCCTTGAGCCTCGTAATCAGTTTCTTCGAATGTTCCTCGTCGTAGAGGAGGCTCAGGAAGGACAATGCAGAAGGATAATCGTGCCTCCTTGGTTGTTCCAGCCACCGTATTTCTCTTGCCTTCATTCCTCGGCCGACGATTAATCTCAGCAGCTCAGCTGTGAGGGCGCTGGCGCCCGTTCTTGGAATTGAGGGATACGCCGTTATGCGCGGGTGCCGATATTTTTACCAATGTCCCGAATGTTGATTCAAAAAGCTCCTTCTTGCGATTCGCGCCCCATGTTTCAAGGTCAATGGAGCTGCGGCCTGACGGTCGCGGCCGAATCGTCACCCTTTTTTTTGAAATGGTGCAGCGGAGCCCGGCGACGCGGCCGGAATGGGTGCGATCCAGCCCGTCGGCGATGCGTAAGATAGATGCGAGCTTACGGACAACCGCTTGATCGCCATCGGACAATCTGCCGAAACCCTCGTGTTTCGGCCTCGGGTGGCCCTTGCGGTGGTAGCGGGCGACGTTTGCGATGATCTCTTTTTCGTTTTCGTTGAACCCGAGAAGCTCAGCGTTCCGGATCAGGTAATAGGAATGGACATGGTGGTTTTCGTGCGAAAGGAAGAGTCCTATCTCATGAAGAATGGCCGCGGCTTCCAGGTATTCCCGCTCCGGTTCGCCGAGGTGATGCAGCTCCTTGGTCCGGTCGAAGATTTGGAGAGAAAGCTTTGCGACCCGGTGGGAATGCTCCCGTTCGTACCGGAAACTCTCGGCCAGATCCAGGACGCTATTGTAGCGGATGTCGTAGAGATTATGATAATTGCCCCGTTTAAACAGCTTCTCTATCGAGTCGAAGATCGTCCCCTCGCGGAGGGCGAACTCAGAAACGATCATTTCCCCTATCCTGAACTCCTCAAAAATCTGTTCCAGTATCAGGGCGCCTGCCACGATGATATCTGCGCGGGCGGGGTCCAGCCCTTTGATTTCGGATCTCTCCTCCTCGGTCCGGGCCGAGACGATCTCATCGACGATCCTGAAAAGTTTTTTTCTTGAAATCGTCTGGGCATTGAGAGACGTCGGGTACGACGAGTCTTCGTCGTACTGGATCATCTTCGCGATGCTCAGTATGGTGCCGGAGGAGCCGACGATCGCGTCCAGCTGATATTTCCGCACCATTCGGGAAACCGGGTTCAGCGACCCCCTGATGTATTTGCGGCAATCGCTGACAGATTTTTTGTGGACAGTTCCCCCATGAAAAAAGCGTTCCGTCAGCCGGATCGCGCCCAGCTTCAGGCTGTTATCGTAAAGAATGCTCTGTTTTTTACCGACCAGAAACTCTGTGCTTCCCCCCCCGATATCGATGAGCAGGATCCTCTTATTGAAAACCGGCAGGGCCTGGAGCACGCCGAGATAGATCAGCCGGGCCTCTTCCACCCCGGAGATTATCTCGGTATCGATCCCGGTCTCCCGCTTGACGCGGCGGGTGAACGTCTTCCTGTTTTCCGCCTCTCTGACGGCGCTCGTGGCGATGGCTCTCACCGGCGCCCTGGCGGCGTCGGCGATACGCTTGAACCTTTTCAGCGTCTCGATGCCCCGCTCCATGGCTTTCTCGGACAAAAGCTTCATGTCGTCGGGGCCTTTGCCCAGTCTCACGATCTCCTTCTCGCGATCAAGGATTCTGAACCTTCTGCTTTTCGGATCGACGCTGGCGACGACGAGGTGGATCGAATTCGTGCCGACGTCGATCGCCGCAAGACGCCTCGCCTGATCAGTCATGTTCCAGGAGCGATGTGATCCCCTGTTTCAAGAACCGGTTCGTCTCGTCGAACGATTTCGACGCATCGACGATGATGAATTTGAAGCGTTTCGCCATGATAGTGAATTCCTTCAGAATCCGTTTTTGATATTCGACGAAACTGTCGTAAAAATCTCCCCCGAGTCTGAGGTCCATCCCCGATTCCCAGTAATCCATCCCCTCCCCGGCCTGTTCCTCCCAATACCTCTTCGTCAGGGTAGAGCTGTTGATAACACGAGGAATCAGGTTCTCGATGGTGATTTTCATGTAAAAGACCGCATCGGGTTCCAGCGAGAATCCGAAGACCCGGTGGATCCATTCCCGGTCCGCCCCCCTGACGATGGACCGTGCGAAGGCCGTATAGATATATCGGTCGGCGAGAACGATGAACCCCGCTTTCAGTGCCGGTATGATCTCATTCTCGAGTCTGTCAGCCAGGTCGGCGGCATACAGGAGACTGTAGGTATTCACATTCAGAGTATGGCCCGATTTCGCCTCGATGATCGCCTCTCCCATCAGAGGCGACCGGGTCCACCCTGTCGTTGCAACGGCGTAGCCCCGGATTTCGAGCCACTTTCGAAGTTCTTCGATATGCGTTGACCTTCCCACGCCATCGGTACCTTCGATGACGATCAGTTTCCCCTTCATCTCGCTCACATCGACGTACGGCAGCCCTGTGCCGAAAAACGCTTTCTTCTTACCGTACATAGATATTTTCCTTCTTCTGCAGGTAGGGCGTGGGAGTATAATCCTTCAATCGCTCCTTGACGATCTCGCGCATCGTATACTGCTGCCTCTGTATAGGAAGCGTTCCATCGAGCACGGCGAGATTGAATTCACTGGCTATGAGATCGTACTGCTGGATAATTTTCGACTGAAAAAGCTTAAAACTCTCGCTCGGATCGTCGCTCAGCCCGAGATCCATCCCCGCCTCATGGAATTTAAGTTCGATCCGGCCGTTCATGATCCGTTTCAGGGACACGTCGATGGGCACTTTGAAATAGAACCCTATGTCGGGTTTTACGGCGAACCCGTAAAGGTTCCTCACCCAGCGCGGATCGACGCCCCGGACGATGTCGCGGGCAAAGGCGGTATAGATATAACGATCGGCGAGAACGATCATCCCCGCTTTGAGCGGCGGGATGATGAGATGAGCCAGCCTATCGGCGAAATCCGTTGCATGGAGCACGCTGAAAGTAGTCGGCGTGAGCAGATTCCTCTTTTTTCCGCGCTTGATCGTTTGTTTGACAAGCGCCGAAGAATTCCATTCGGTGAAAAAGACGCGGTACCGGGCGCTCAGCAGCCACTTGTACAGGAGCTGGAGCTGCGTCGATTTCCCCGAGCCGTCGATGCCCTCGACGATGATGAGGCGGCCGGGGTAGGGATGTGGCGAGTGTGTCTTACGATTGGGGCTCATTGTTAGGCAATCATACGAAGATGTTTGGGAGACAGATACCACAGCAGGCGTCCGGGAAGGTTCGGGGGAATCTCGTGGATATCGATCCGACAGAGGGCGCCCTTCTTGAAATTGATGGGAAAGGACTTGCATCCGATCAGCATGGAGGCGAATTCGCCGAGATTCGGTTCGTGGCCCACAAGCAGAACCCTTTTCCTGTTCTTCACCTTTGAGAGGGCGGCGTATATTCCCTGAACGCTTTGTTCGGGAAGGAGTTCTTCGCAAACCTTAATCTTGTGGGTGCTCTTGAGCGCGTCGGCCGCGATCTTCGCCGTGTCGTGCGCGCGTCTCAAGGGACTGGTGAGAATGATGTCAAAGCCCTGGACTACCTTCGCGATGCCCTGGGCATTCTTCATCATCTTGCGGACTCCCTCATCGGTGAGCGGCCGATCATCGTGCGGATATCCCGGCGTGCCGCGTGGCACGGCGATGGCATGCCGGAGGATGTAAACTTCCATCAAAAATCCCCTGATTCTTGATCAAGGATCAGATACAATTCCTATCGAACCGCATGAACAAGTTTTCCGCGGAAATCATTTTCCTCCCAATCCTCAAGAATTCTTGCCAGTTCGCCGAACAGCCGATCGCGGTCGCCGCGAGTCGCGGCAATTGTTGTTGCGACGGCGTCACTCGAGAAATCTTTTGCTGAGGGTCGATTCGTTTTGCGCGGGATTCTCAATTCTCCGAGGTAGTCGGCCAAAATCCTGATTGCGACGTCGCAGTCATGAATCCTTCCCATGAGAGAGATGAGCCGACGAACCTCGGAATAGCACAGGGCGAACTCGCGCCCCAGCCCGGCCCTGAACAATTCCAGCGTGTAACGAAGAGATTTTCCCTCCACGCGCATCGTGTGGAGCCGTCGAACGATTCTGGGGTATCTGAGCACGCCCGGCTTATGGCTCATGAACCTGTCGAACATCGGCGGAATAAGACGCCGGGCGTTGTCGAGCATGCTTTTATTCGGATCAGGGAATCTCATGGCCGTGAAAAGTCTTCAGAGGGATTTCTTGACGAAGGAGAGAAAATTGCTTTCATAGCGGATTTGCGAAAGGAGCCGCAGCGTCCACTGCAATTCCCTCAGTTCCCCCTTCCGGCGGTCGGCATACCGGCGTCGGAGCGTTTGCAAGGCCGCTTTGCCGGGATTCTTCGTCTTTCTCAGGTGCGTGTCCAGCATCCCGATGAAGACATCGCATTCGCGAACCTGCCCCAGCGATCGGATCAGGGCACGGATAATTGCGTACTGCGACTTGAACGCTTTTTGAGGGAAGCAAGGCCGGAACACTTTCAGCATCGAAAGGACTCTTCGGCTCGAAACCCTCATATCGTGGAGGGCTTCGGTATTTTTGCCTGCCATGACGGCATCTTCGAAAGAAATCATTTTCACGAACCTCATTTTCAAAGACTTTCTCAAGCACCCTCTCAGTTTCTTGTGCGGATCCAGGCAGGGATTTTTTCGAGTAGCCATTCTCGAGTAGGGCGTTACCTAGACGACATGGGGACTTGGCATTGTGGCTGAAGGATAAGTGACGAAACCCGCTGATTCGAGAATACGAAGAATTACTGCTTAAATCTATACCCGACCTTTTTCACCGTTTCAATAAGATAATCATATCGCCCCAGTTTTTCCCGTATCTTGCGGATATGGACATTAATTGTCCTGTCATCCCCCTCAAAATCCGGTCCCCAGACAGACCCGAGAAGATCGTGACGAGTGACCACCCTTCCGCGGCGTTCCGCGAGATATGCCAGGATCTCGAACTCTTTTTTCGGGAACACCCTCACCTGGCCATCCACCGTAATGGAATAATTGGGCAGATTGATGCCGAGGCCGTCTATCGAAAGGATTTCGGATGGATTCGGAGTTTTGTCCGAAATCTCGTTTGAGCGAAGCAGAGCCCGCAGGCGGGCCAGGAGCTTCCCCGGAGTTACCGGCTTCGGAATGTAGTCCGCAGCTCCGAGGTCGAGGCTGACGATCTCGTCGGCCTCCGAAGCGGCGCTTGCCAGGAAAACGATCGGGATTGCTTTGGTTCCGGAATCGCGCTTCAGCCGGCGAACGATCTCCCATCCCCCCGATTCGGGCATCACGCTGTCGAGGATGATGAGATCGGGAAGCTGACTGATGCCGGCAAAGAGTTCATCTTCGTGGCCCGCCGGCAGGACGTCGTACGTTTCCGACCTCAGCGTCTCGCACAGCCTGTTCAAAAACACGGGGTCGCCATCAGCAACCAATATTCTCTTTTTCATAGTCGAAATCAAGTCACGGAGCAGGCGAATCGCCGAAAAAAGGGGGATATCCCCTCGAACGTAGGATATGAAGCCCACGCTAAGTAAATATTAACGAAACATTAAGATATTGCTGATGGCAGAAATTTTGTGAAAATATTTTCTCTATTTTTATTGACTCTGAGCGCTGCATTGGTTAGATTCACAAACGCTCTCCTCTCCGTCAGTCTTCTACAATCTCGGCAGTTTCATCATGCGTATCTCAGAATGCACTCGCTGCGCCTCCTCCGAATTTGTCCTCGGCGATCTCCATCTCCGTGAGTCCAGCGAGGCTCTCTACACCATTCGCTGCTCACGGTGCGACAGCTGCATCGAACTTGTCAGCCTGCACAGCATCGTCGACTCAGCCCGATCGCAGGATACGCTCAAAAGAGCCCGGGCGGGTGCTTTGCTCCGCGAGGCAATCGCACGGGAAGCACTTCACAACTGAGCGGTAGGGCACGTATCGGCGCGAGGGGATCGGGGGGGGAGGCCTACCTGACCGGGGGGGGAAGTCACTCTTCTTTCAAAGACCTGAAGAACTCCAGAATATCCTGAGCCAGCAATCCCGGTTTTTCCATAGCCGCAAAATGCCCGCCTGAGGGCATCTCCGTCCACCTCTGAACATTGAAATTTCGTTCGACGTATTTTCTGGGCGGGAACGGGTTTTCAGCCGGGAACCGCGCGATCGCCACCGGAACTTTCACAAATTCTCCGTCTTTGAATTTCAGAGGAAATTTGCGGCTCTCATGGTAAAGCCGAATCGAGGAATGGAGGCTTTCGGTAACCCAGTAGAGGGTGACGTTTGACAGAATCTCATCCTTTGTAAACACGCTTTCGATATCGCCCTGGCAGTCCGACCAGCCGTAAAACTTTTCTGTAAACCATGCGCAGAGCCCCACCGGTGAATCGGTCAGACCGTAGGCGAGAGTAAGCGGCTTCGTCTTCTGCAGGTGGCAGTATGCTCCCTCCCGTTCATACCAGGCTTCAGCATCCTTCTCGAAGGCAATTTCTTCCTCCGTAAGGCGTTCACCCTCCGGCACGGAGGGGGTAAAATATCCCTCGATATTATTCAGATGGATGCCCAGGAGATTCCGCGGATGCTTCATGGCCAGAGCCATGCACACCCCTGAGCCGAAATCGCCCCCCTGCGCGCCGAACTTTTCATAGCCCAGCTCGTTCATGAGTTTGAGCCAGAGACCGGACATCAGATGTATGTCACACCCGGGGGTCGTCATTTTTTCTGAGAAGCCATATCCCAGAAGAGAGGGAATGACGAGCGTGAAGGTGAGGTGAGAATTTTCGGTCAGGGGGCGGACAAGCTTCAAAAGCTCAAGAAAGGATCCTGGCCACCCGTGGGTGACGATGAGAGGAAGGGAATCTTCCCGCTTCCCGCGCACGTGCAGAAAATGAATGCTGTGTCCGTCAATCTCCGCGAGGAAGTTGGGGTACGAATTGATCTCTTTTTCAATTTTCCGCCAGTCAAATTTTTTCAGCCAGTAGTCGGCCAGATCCTTCATGTAGGAGAGGCTGGCACCGAATTCCCAGCCCGACCCGGCGAGTTCATCGGGCCAGCGCGTCCGCGCGATGCGATCACGCAGATCGGCGAGCACACTTTCGGGAATTTTTACTCGAAAAGGTTTTACGGCCATGTGTGTCCGACAATGCTTGGGATCCCTTTGGCCGGCCGCCACCGCCCGGCTCCCCCGGATGACCGCAATTCTAACAAAAATTCCCGGTGAAATCCAGTGATTTCGTCATGCACAGCCGGTAATGGTAGCGGAAGGATAACGTCCGGGTGATTCCCCCGTAACAGACAGACAGTATATTTGCAAGAAACGGGGGAAAAATATGCTAGAACTCGTTCAGAGCGGATATTTTCCGCTTGATGACCAAAGGATGATCTTCGAAGTGCCCGGTGAACCGGGAGTCTACCTCCTTAGCGTGTGCCTGGCGAACGGGGTCCACCACGCCTTCTTTGCCAGCCAGACCGATAACCTACGAAAAAGCATCAGAAAATACGCGGAGACCGACCTCGTCGCACTGCCCGAGAGCATTCTCGGGTATCTGCTAAAATACAGATGTTATTACAGTTATTTCGTGGTCCCGGATGGTGAAGGCCGGAAAGAATGCCAGAAAATCGTCTCTCATACCCTTGACCCTCTGAGCAAACTGACCATCATTAATTGCAATTAGCCCAAAAACCGACCGCAACCGACAAGGTTTCTTATAGTAAATCTCTCCTTAACAATAACATAATATTCGCTTAATTCCGGTGTAATACCGGGAGGATATCTTTGACCGTCATTCATCATCCTTCCACCACCGGAGAGTTATCATGAAGTACATCCTCCTCGTCCTGATGGTCACCGGCTCGACCCGGATGGCGCTTTCGCAGGACACCTCAGCCGTCGCCACAAAAGAAGAGGTCGCCGATGTCAAGGGGGCCGTTGACGGCATGAATGAGACCCTTCTGGAGATAAAGTCTGTCGTCGACGCTCTGAGAAAGATAAAGATATCGGGATACATTCAGGCCCAGTACCAGAGTGCCGACACAGCGGGGATTTCTTCATTTGCGGGTGGAGATTTTCCAAAAAACGTCCGTTCCCGGTTCGCCGTCCGCCGGGGTCGGTTCAAGATAAACTATGACAATGACTTGACGCAGTGGGTCATCGAAGTCGATGTTACGCAGAACGGTGTGGGGATCAAGGACGTTTACGCGTCGATCAAGGAACCGTGGCTGAGGACATTCGGATTGACGGCGGGGGCATTCTACAGGCCTTTCGGATTCGAGGTAGTCTATTCATCCGGCAACCGGGAGACGCCGGAACAGTCGCGGATGTTCCAGACACTTTTTCCGGGAGAACGCGAGATCGGGGCACAGCTTGAAGTCACCGCCGAGGATGGCCCTTTGAGCTATTTCAACTTCAAGGGAGGGGTATTCAACGGCGTCCTCAACAACGCCAATGAAAATGACCGCAACAAAGATTTCATCGGGCGTTGGGGGATCCAGATACCGCTTGAGCAACAGGGGCTCGCCATCGACGCCGGAGTCTCGGTGTATTCGGGAAAGGTGACAAGCAACTCGAAGTTTATTTATTCCTTTGACGAATCGTCTCCGGTAAAGAAATACAGAGTGGATTCGCTCGCCTCGAACGCATACGGAAGTTTTGGGCGGGGTTATCTCGGCGGGGACATAGAGTTATACTATGACATCCCGGCAATAGGAGGCATGTCCTTGCGGGGGGAATACATTACGGGGCAGCAGCCGGGGACGGACGTATCGAACAGTTTCTACAACCCGGGGTCGACGATAACTCCCCTTTATATAAGGAATTTCAACGGCTGGTATGTCACCTACGTCCAGAACATCGGCGTCAAGCACCAGTTTTTGCTGAAATACGATGTATGGGATCCGAACACCGATGTCGAGGGAGGGGACATCGGCGCCGTCGGGAGCAACCTCTCACTCGGAGACATCAAATACAGCACACTCGGCGTCGGGTGGGTATACCATTGGGATGCCAACGTGAAATTTACGGCGTACTACGACTTCGTGACGAATGAGAGCGTCAACGCCAGCGCAGGGGGTAACTTGAAGCCATTCATAAATGATGTGAAAGACAACGTCTTCACTCTCAGAATGCAGTGTAAGTTCTAACCCGGTTTGAACGGGGAGAGAGCCACAACGATCAGCAAAGGAGAAGGTTAAATGACAAGAATACTTGGAATAGCGGCGGCCGTCGTCATGCTGGGTTTTGCGCAGCAGGGGGAAACAATCACGGTGAAGGGATCCGACACGATGGTCATCCTTGCGCAGAGATGGGCGGAAGAATACATGGCAAAGCACCCCGGGATGACGATCCAGGTAACGGGGGGAGGATCGGGAACGGGAATTTCCGCGCTCATCAACGGGACGACCGATATCTGTGATGCATCGCGCCCGATGAAGCGGGCCGAGAAAGAAAAGCTCAAGCAGCGTTTCAATACGCTGGGTGTCGAGATCAAATCGGCCAAGGACGGTCTGGCGATATACGTCAACGAGGCAAATCAGGTCCAGGAACTGACGCTTGACCAGCTCAAGGGCATTTACACGGGAAAAATTCTCAACTGGAAGGAAGTGGGGGGAGCGGACGCGAAAATAATCCTCTACGGACGTGAGAACAGTTCCGGAACTTATGTCTACTTCAAGGACAATGTCCTTGAAGGCGAGGATTACGCGACGAGCATGCAGGCGATGCCGGGGACGGCGGCGGTTGTCAATGCCGTGGCCAAGGACAAGAATGGGGTTGGCTACGGCGGGGCGGCATACGGAAAAGGAATAAAATTCATCAAAGTGAAAAAAGACGCCGGCTCGCCAGGTTTCGAACCGACGGCGGAGAACGTCAAATCCGGAAACTATCCTATCACGAGATATCTCTACCTCTACACCCGGAGCAAGCCGGTCGGAGCGATGAAGGACTACATCGACTGGATATTGGGAGATGAGGGCCAGCAGATTGTGGCCAAAGTCGGTTATTTTCCAGTAAAATGAACTTTGGGGTAATGATTTCTTAACACTATGGTAACAGTGGAGTAACCCCTCATCCATACATTGGGAGGCCGTTAAACCCAACCTTCCGACATGCCAGAGACTACCCCTCCGGGGGCCCCGCTTGTGAGCGCCGATCCGCGTCCGACCCAGCGCCATGCCGCCGTTCGCAAGACGATTCAGCTCAGAAAAAGGATTCGTCCTTCTGAACTCTTCGCGGAGATTTTCATCAGAGGGGTGGCATTCCTCTCCTTCGCTGTAATCCTGCTCATATTCTTGTTTGTCTTCAAGGAATCGATCCCGGCATCCGAGACTCTGAACGGCCGGAGCAATGCCGGCGAAGAGCTCCAGCAGGAAACGTACGGGGAACCGTCGGCAAAGAGCGATCTCCGGGAAATCCCCCAGGAGACTGACGAGCGTCTGACCATGGAGAGCCTGACCGGGACGGAATGGCAACCCGTATCGTCGAAACCAAAATTCGGGATATTTCCGCTCATAATCGGAACGCTCAAGGTCACGATCATCTCGGTCCTTATCGGTGCGCCTCTTGCGATCCTGGCGGCATTATATACCTCCTTCTTCGCCCCCCGGCGACTCCGTG
Source organism: uncultured Chlorobiaceae bacterium (assembly GCA_964410105.1). Taxonomy (GTDB): domain Bacteria; phylum Bacteroidota; class Ignavibacteria; order UBA10030; family SZUA-254; genus CAYPFY01. The sequence continues at coordinate 15,192 of CAYPFY010000018.1, read as the reverse complement.
AATTCTTAAAACCCGCGATCGAGTTTTTGTCGGGCTTTCCGTCCGTCGTCATCGGATTCTTCGCTCTCGTTGACCTCGCCACTCTTGTTCAAAGGTTTTTCGGCGCAGAGTACAGGCTCAACGCCTTCGTGGGAGGGGTTGCGCTCTCGCTCGCGGTCATCCCCATCGTCTTCAGCGTGACGGAGGATGCTCTGTCCTCGATTCCGAAATATTTCACGGAGGCGAGTCTGGCCCTGGGCGCCACGAAGTGGCAGACGGCGTTATTCGTCGTACTCCCCGCGGCGACCCCCGGGGTTTTTGCCGCGATGCTGCTCGGCGTGGGCCGGGCATTCGGTGAAACGATGATCGTCCTGATGGCCACCGGGAACGCGGCGCTGTGGTCGTGGAAAATCTTTGAGCCGGTGCGGACGATGTCGGCGACGATCGGGGCAGAGATGGCCGAAGTTGTCTTCGGCGACGTTCATTACAGCGTCCTTTTCCTGATCGGCTCCATACTTTTTCTCTTCACATTCGCGCTCAATGCCGTGGCGGAATTCTACGTTCGTGCCCGGCTGCAGAAGCGATTTCGGGGCGTCGCATGAGGAGAAAAGCGGGCGGATGGATCGTGGTCGGATCATCGGCTGGGGCGTCGGCCCTGATCCTCCTCGCCATGTTCCTCGTCATGGGAGATGTTATACGCGGGGGGGCCGGAAACATTTCGCTCGAATTCCTCACAAAACCCCCTGCCGAGGGGATGACGAAGGGGGGAGTCTTCCCCGCTATCGTCGGGACGGTTTCCCTCGTGCTCCTGATGACGCTTGCCGGTGTGCCGGTGGGGACCATCACCGCCATCTACCTGAACGAGTACGCAAAGAACTCCCTGTTTACGAGGCTGATACGATTCGGAGTAAACACGCTTGCCGGAGTGCCAGCCATCGTCTTCGGACTCTTCGGTCTGGGATTTTTCGTACAATTCGTCGGAGGGGGGATGGACGCTTTATGGGGCGGGGGCCTCAAGTGGGGACAGCCGAATCTCCTCTGGTCGAGCATGACCATGGCACTCCTGACGCTCCCCGTTGTCATCGTCTCGGTTGAGGAGGCGTTGAGGGGGGTGCCGAGGGAGCTCAGGGAGGGAAGTCTTGCTCTCGGGGCGACGAAATTTCAGACTATCCGGTCGGTCGTCCTGCCCAATGCGTACACCGGGATCCTCACCGGGGGGATCCTTGCCATAGGGCGGGGCGCCGGGGAGGTGGCCCCGATACTCTTTACGGGGGTGGCATATTTTCTCCCCCATCTTCCGTCGAGCATGTCGGATCAGTTCATGCATCTCGGCTATCATCTTTATGTCATGGCGACACAGTCGACGGATGTCGAGGCGACTCTCGGAATCCAGTATGCGACTGCTCTCGTGCTGCTTGCCCTCACTTTTCTGCTGAATTTCACCGCCGTCTTCCTCCGTTACCGGATGCGGGCGGCCTCACGCGTCTGACTGATGGAGTCGCACACCAAAATCGCCGTCGGGAACTTCAGCCTCTGGTACGGGGAAAAGCGGGCTCTTTCGGACATCTCGCTAAAAATCCCGGAGCGCCGGGTCACGGCGCTGATCGGTCCTTCGGGCTGCGGAAAATCGACATTCCTGCGGTCCGTCAATAGAATGAACGACCTGATCGACGGCGTGAAAGCCGAGGGGCGTGTGCTCATCGACGGCATCGACATTTATGGAAATGTGGATGTTGTGGAGCTGAGGAAGCAGGTGGGAATGATATTTCAGAAATCGAATCCCTTTCCGAAATCTATTTTTGACAACGTCGCGTACGGGCCCCGCATCAACGGCGTGAGGGAAAAATCAAAATTGGGCGGGATCGTCGAGAGGAGCCTGCGGCAGGCGGCTCTCTGGGACGAAGTGAAGGACGATCTGGACAAAAGCGGGCTGGCGCTTTCCGGCGGCCAGCAGCAACGGCTCTGCATCGCGCGGGCTCTTGCCGTGGACCCCGAGATCATCCTGATGGATGAGCCCGCGAGCGCCCTAGACCCGACAGCGACCGCGAAGATTGAGGAACTTATTTATGATCTTAAGGAGAGATACACGATTGTCATCGTCACGCACAACATGCAGCAGGCGGCGCGCGTGAGCGATTTTACGGCATTTTTCTATCTCGGCCAGCTCATCGAATTTGACGAGACTAAGCGGATGTTCACGACACCGGGGGAGAAGCAGACCGAGGATTACATCACGGGACGATTCGGCTAACATTAAAGGAAATCCGATGCAGCGACACTTTGAGAGGGAGCTGGAAAGCCTCAAGACCACGATTATCAAAATGGGGAGCCTGGCGGAAGAGGCGATCAGGCTTTCTCTCGAGGCGATGCACGCAGGGGACGGGGAGCTTGCCCGGCGGGTGATCGACGGGGACGAGAGGATCAACGGGCTGGAGATTGAGGTCGACAATGCCATCGTCGACATCCTCGCGCTTCAGCAGCCGGTGGCGGTCGACCTCCGGATGATCCTGGCGGCCACGAAGATAAACAACGATCTTGAGCGCATCGGGGATCACGCCGTGAACATCGCCGAATCGGTGGTCGCCCTATCCCGGCGCGGCTGCGGAGAGCCCGTGGAGCTGCCCGCCATGGGGGAGATCGTCCAGTCGATGCTCAGCGACGCTCTGGACGGTTTCATTCACAACGATCCGACCCTCGGGAACAAGGTTCTGGAGAAAGACGATCAGATCGATGCGATGAACCAGAAGGTTATCCAGGGGGTCGTCGAGCGGATGAAAGCGGATCAGAAGGTCATCGATTGCGGCCTTGAGGTGATCAGGGTGAGCAGGAACCTAGAACGTGTTGCGGACCTGGCGACGAATATTGCTGAGGAAGTGATCTTCATGGCCCAGGCGAGGGTGGTGAAGCACCATGCGGGCCGTCCGGAGAAACCTAACCCGCCCTTTTGAGCGTAAACTTCACCGTCGTCCCCTTGCCTTCCTCGCTCTCGATCCAGATCTTGCCCCCGTGCGCTTCAACGACCTCGCGGCAGATCCAGAGACCCAGACCCGCGCCTTTGATATCCTTTGCGTTCTCGGTGTCGGCGCGGGAGAATTTCTGAAATAATTTTGAGATCTGGCTCGGGGGGATCCCGATCCCCTCGTCGGAGACGGAAAGAATGATCTTGTCCGGCGGAGATTCCTGCGCGCTGATGCGGATTTTTCCGCCCCGGGGAGAATACTTGGCGGCGTTGCTCACCAGATTCTGCACAACCTGCCGCAGCTTCGTCTGGTCGCCCTTGATGAAGGCGACGGTCGGTTCGATCTTGTAGTCGACGGCATGCCGGCTGGAGAAGCGGACCATCGAGACCGCGTCCTGGATCAGTCGTTCGACATTCACGATCTTGAAATAATAGCTCAGCTGGCCCGATTCGATCTTTGCGATCGACAGAGTATCCTCGGCAAGCTGGTTCAACCGGTTTGCCTGATCGACGATGATATGGAGGTATTCCCTGATCCTCGGGGCCGCGAGCACGGCTTCGTGTTTCAGCAGCGACTTGCCGGCGAGAATGATGCTCGAGAGGGGTGAACGGAAGTCATGCGAGACGATTCCCAGAAACTCAGACTTGAGCTTATCGAGTTCGGTCAGCTTCATATTCGCCTTCCGGACCTCATCGTAGAGCCGGGCATTTCTTATGGCGATGCCGAGCTGGTCGGAAAGCGTCTGGAGGACGACGCCGTCCGTTTCATCGAATGCGTGAAGCCTCGTATCTTCGACGTTGAGCACCCCAACCGTCTCCGAATCGATTTTGATCGGAATCGCCATTTCCGATTTCGTGTTGTGGTAGGCGTAGGCGACATAGCGCGGGTCCTGGGAGACATCGTTGCAGATGACCCGTTCCCCCTTCTCAAACACCCATCCGATAATCCCCTGGCTCGGCCGCTGTCTGTAGCCGTGGGGAAGAAAATCGACAAAACTGCCTGAATGAGCCTCGAGGATAAGCTCGCGGTCAGCCGGCGAGAAAAGGAAGACCGTAACGTCGAAGTAGTTGAAATTCCTTTGGATCGAGGCTGCCGCCGCGCCCAGGAGATCGTCGAGCTGGAGCATAGACGCCATCTGCGCCGTCACCTCGTAGATCAGTTCGATCTGAGAGATCCTCTTGCGGGCGTTTTCAAGGGATGAGACATGTTCGAGCGCCGTGGAGAGGTGGATTCCGACGAGCTGAGCGATGATCGAGTCCTCAGCCGTGTAATGAGACGCCCGGACAGATCCCAGGGTAAGGGAGCCAGCGATCCTGTTCCCGGAGCGCATCGGGACGATCAGCAGGGACTTTATCCCCAGTTCCTGGATTTTCCCCTCAATAGCGGGGCTGAAAGCCGGGCACGACAGTATATCCTCGATGATAGCTGCCTGGTTGTCCGCGACCCAGCCCGGCATACCCTCCTCGGCGCTGAAATGCTTGTGGTTAAGGTCGCTCGCATCGGCCACGGGCGAATGCGTATTGATAACATAGTGAGTTGCCCCCTGGTTAAGCAGATTCGTCATGAGAATCTCGTAGTCGAATAGCCATTTCCCCTCCGACCGTAAGACCCCGAAAATCTCCTCACGCGACTGAGCGACGCCGATCTTGGCGGCGAAATCATTGAGCGAACTCAGCCTCCTCACCAGACCGGGGTGCTGGAGAAGGCGGTCCTTCATGGATTCCTCGGCGGATGCGGGTGTCCGGCCGCCGGAACCTGAGGGTCGAATTTTTTCGTTCACGCTGCTATCTGTGCTACTTTTTCGAGACTTCGCCGATAAGAAACGGTTCTTCACCCTGCGCCAGCAAGATCTCTGTGACGGCGCCTGCGCCCCGTTTTGACATGATTATCACCAGTCCCACCCCGAGATTGAACGTTTTGCGCATATCCTCTTCCGGAACATTCCCGGCCTTTTGAATGAGCCGAAACAGCGGCGGTCGTTCCCACCGTTTCCAGTTTATCCTGAGCACGCAGTCCGACGGAATGACCCGGGAAGCATTTCCGACAATCCCTCCTCCCGTTATATGGGCGAAACCGTGGACCTCCGGATGGTCGCGCAGGGCTGCGATCGCTTTCAGATAAGAGCGGTGCGTCGAGAGCAGGGCGTCGCCAACCCTCATGCCGAGTTCATCGACAAAATCGTCAACCTCATACCGTTCAAACAAGACCGACCTGGCCAGGGAGAAGCCGTTCGTGTGGAGGCCGGTTGAGGGGAGCGCGAGCAGAACATCCCCCGGCTTAACCCTGGTGCCGTCGAAGATACTGCTGCGATCTGCGACTCCGACAAGAGTCCCGGCGATATCGTACTCATTTTCCCTGAAGAAGCCGGGCATCTCCGCAGTTTCTCCCCCCACGAGTGAACAGCCGTTCTGAAGACAACCGCGGACCATCCCGCTTACAACATCCTCCGCGATGGCGGGAAGGAGCTTTCCGGTGGCGAAGTAGTCCAGAAAAAAGAGGGGTTTGGCGCCGCACACCGCGACGTCATTGACGCAATGGTTGACGAGATCTTCGCCGATGGTATCATGTTTTTCCATGAGAAACGCAACTTTGAGCTTGGTGCCCACGCCATCGACGCTGGAGACAAGGACCGGCTCGCGGAGATCGGGAAAACTTCCGCTGTACCATGCGCCGAATGACCCGATATCGCTCAGGACGGAGTCAGAGAACGTCGATCGAACTTTTTCTCTGATCCGCAATACAAATTCGTTACCGGCGTCGACATCGACTCCGGCGTGGACATATGTTCTTGGCACCAAACTCCTCTGACGTCGGAAACGCGCTAAATATAAACATAAATCGTGACTAAAATCAAGAAAATCGGGGATCGGTGTGTTTCCCGTCTCAAATCACAGATTCTCTTGCAAAAATCTGCCGTTTTGAGTACATTTTCAAAAAACTAGTCTCTCAAATGCGCAGGGTTATAATTGAGGGGAAAAGAGTCCCGGTCGGCAAAATCCTCTGTCTGGGGAAGAATTATGCTGCCCATGCGAGAGAGATGAATTCGGATGCGCCTCGTTCTCCCATCATATTCATGAAACCGTCGACAGCGATTATTGGGAACGGGGAGGAGATCGTCATCCCGCAGATTTCGAAGAATGTGCATCATGAGGTCGAGCTCGTTGTTGCGCTGGGAAAAGACGCCAGGAATATCCGTCAGGACGATGCGTTTGATTTCGTCGCCGGGTATGCCATCGGGCTGGATATGACGATGCGCGACAAGCAGAATGAAGCGAAGGAGGGCGGGAATCCCTGGACTATTTCCAAGGGATTCGACACTTCGGCACCGATTTCAAGGATTGTTTCAAAGAAAAACATCTCTGATCCGCAAAATTTAACGATTGAATGCAGAGTCAATGGAGCCATCCGGCAGCGCGGCTGGACGGGCGATATGATATTCACAATTGCGAGAATCATTGAATACGCATCCTCTCTCTTCACCCTGGAGCGTGGGGACTTGATTTTCACCGGGACGCCGGAAGGGGTTGGGCGGGTGCGCGGCGGCGACACCATCGAGGCCGAGCTTGTCGGTCACGTCTCGATGTCGAACAGTGTGCGGGAAGGTTAGATGATCACCTTAAACATTCTGGTTTTATTACTCCTGAGAATTGGGCTGGCCGCGGGCTCCCCCGTTCACGCCGACGACCCCGGTTCACGATTTGATTCGGTTCGTGTGCCGCTGCAGAACTACATCTGGCCTACGGACGCCAGCATGCGGGTCACGTCCTCCTTTGCAGAATACCGGACATCTCACTTCCACGGCGGGATCGACATCAGCACAAACGGGGTGAAAGGGTACAAAGTGTTTGCCGCCCGGGATGGGTACGTTTACAAAGTTCGCATCACCCCGAGCGGTTACGGAAAAATGCTTTTCATTCGGCACGACGATGGATATGTCACCTGTTACGCTCATCTCCAGGGGTTTAACGAAGAGATCACGAAGGCTGTCCGCGAGGAGCAGTACCGGCGCGGCACATATTCCATCGATTTGACATTTGACCGGCCGACGATCCGGGTTCGTCAGGGGGACGTCGTTGCGTATACGGGCGATTCGGGATTCGGGCCTCCCCATCTTCACTTCGAGATCCGGGACGAGAGTCTGAACCCCCTCAACCCGATGCTGTTCCAGAGTTTTCTCGTGCAGGATAATATTCCCCCGTTCATACGGAGGCTCATGATTTCGCCTCTCACCTATTCATCGACGGTCGATAACGGGGTTTCGCCGAAATACTTCAGCCGGTTTCCGAGACGGCGAAAGCTTCTGACGATTCCGGAACCCGTGCGCGTCCATGGACTTATCGGGATCGGCGTTGACGCCGAAGACCGGTCTGAAGGAACCCGCAGCATGGCGGGTGTCCATCGCATCGAGCTATACCTGGACGACAGCCTCACCTTTGCAATGGAACTGAATCGGGTCCCCGCTGAGGAGACAAAGCAGATAGATCTTCACTACGATTATGCCTCCATTCAGAGGGGAACCGGCCGATTTCAGAAACTGTACATCGATACCGGCAATGTGCTTCCTTTCTATTTCCATAAACCTGCCGGAACGGGGATCATCAACACGGATAAGCTGGCCGAGGGAAAGCATGATTACCGGGTCGTCTGCCTTGATAACAGCGGAAACAGAGCCGAACTCCGCGGAGTTCTGCTGGCCAATCACAGGCCAGAGATCCACATGGGCCGGGCGGACGGAGAGGATGTGATCATAAACGGATCGAACCTGGAATCGATCGAAAAGTGCTACGTCTACGGAAAACGCGCGTTTCAGCCGAACTGGACCCAGCATACCCTGATCAGAGGAAGGTTTGAGATGGATGCGAGCGGGATGGAGCTTCCGATCGACACAAGGCCGTACGATGTCGTCAAGATCATTGCGGAATCCCGCTGGGGCTCGCAATCCTCCCCGGTCTTCTACTTCGTCAAGAAACCTCTTGGGCCGGCCCGCGACGTACACATTTCAAGCGATGTACGTGAGGATCATGTCCGATTCACCCTGACGACCCCCGGGGTTTTTACCGAGGCCCCGACCCTCTACGTCGATGAAGGCAACGTTCGCCGGTCCGTCGCCGTTGATGCGGTTGACGTCAACAGATATGCGGGCGCGTATGTCCCTTCCATCGGTGTACGCGGCCGATGCGCCGTGGAAGTTGATGCGGAGGTCAATGGCCGGCCGGTCAAGGCCGAGGACGCGATCTCCCTTTATGTCATTCCGCCGGATAGGGGAGGGTCCTTCCCGGTTGACAGCGGGCGTCTGATCGTCTCCTACGATTCGGGAGCTGTCTACAGGCCCCTGTGTCTGCAGATTTCGCGGGAGTCTGACGGAGAGATTTATTCCCTCTCGCCCGACGACGTCCTGCTCAACGGCGGCATCCGGGTCTCGATGAAATCCGGCTCCGAGAATAAGCCGGGGCTCTACTTCAGGGGGAACGGCGGTTGGACCCTCGAAAACTCCAAGCCTGACAGTCAGAAAGCTCTGGGAGCCACGCTGAGCCGAATGCTCGGCGATGTGGCGATACTCAATGATGATGTTCCTCCCCGCTTCGGGAGGCTCAGGGTATGGCAGCGGAAGGGCATCCTTCTGGCTTCGTTTCGCTACGCCGATGACCTGTCGGGGGTTGACCCCGATGAAATAAAGATGTACCTTGACGGAAAGCTCGTCATTCCGGAGATTGACGGCGAGCACCGGCGCGTGACGTTCGAGGGCGACGGGCGTCTCGACCGGGGAAGGCATGACATGCGCATTCTCATGAAGGACCGTGCCGGGAATGCGAGCGAGATCTCCCGAGTCGTCTCCGTCCGATAGACCTACACATCCATGGCCGAACTTCCGAAAGCCTACAGCCCAAAGGAGGCTGAAGAGCGGTGGTATCCGTTCTGGGAGAGGTGCGGATTTTTCCACGCGTCCGCAAGCAGGGAGAACACCCCCTATACCGTCGTCATCCCGCCCCCGAACATCACCGGTGTCTTGCACATGGGTCATGTTCTGAATATTTCCATCCAGGACGCGTTTGTGCGCTGGAAGCGAATGCAGGGATTTGAGACGCTGTGGATGCCCGGGACCGACCACGCCGGAATCGCGACCCAGCACGTCGTCGAGCGCTCGCTCCTCAAGGAGGGAAAGAGCCGTCACGAGATCGGACGGGAAGAATTCATCCGGCTTGTATGGAAATGGAAGGAGCAATACGGGGGAACCATCACGAGACAGCTGCGGATGCTCGGGGCGTCGCTCGATTGGCAGAGGGAACGATTCACAATGGACGATGGCCTATCCGCCGCGGTGCGCGAGATGTTTGTCAGGTGGCACGAACAGGGACTCATCTACAGGGGAAAATACATCGTCAACTGGTGTCCCCTCGACCATACGGCCCTGAGCGACGACGAGGTCATCTACAGCGAGCAGAATACGCATCTCTGGTACATCCGGTATCCGATAAAGGATTCGGAGGAATTCGCGGTCATTGCCACCACAAGGCCGGAAACGCTCCTCGGGGACACCGCCGTTGCCATCAATCCTGCAGACAAACGATACAAACATCTTCTGGACCGGAAGATCCTCCTCCCTCTCGCCGGACGGGAGATCCCCATCATCGAGGATGAATCGGTCGATCCGAAGTTTGGTACGGGAATGGTGAAGGTGACCCCGGCGCATGACCCGAACGATTACTGGGTCGCGCAGCGTTACAACGCCGGGAAGTCGGACAAAATGCCTTTTATAAACATCCTCGACGACTCTGCCCGATTGAACAGCGAGGTTCCTGAAAAATACAGGGGAATGGACCATCGTGAAGCCCGTAAAGCGATCGCTTCGGATCTCTCCGACCTCGGGCTTTTGCTGAAGACCGAAGCTTACGTCAACAACGTAGGGCACTGCTACCGCTGCGACACCATAATTCAACCCTATCTCTCGGACCAATGGTTCGTTCGCATGCAACCGCTCAAAGGACCTGCGCTCAAGGCGGTGCTGCAGGGAACGATCCGTTTCTATCCCGAAAGATGGGTAAAGACATACACGCACTGGATGGAAAACATCCGTGACTGGTGCATATCCCGGCAACTCTGGTGGGGCCACCGTATCCCCGTCTGGTACTGTTCGGAGGGGGGTGAAGCCTGCGCCGACCCGATAGTGGCAAGGGATGCCCCCGAAAAATGCCCTCGGTGCGGATCGAAAAAGCTCAAGCAGGACGAGGACGTTTTGGATACTTGGTTTTCCTCGATGCTCTGGCCGTTTTCTACTCTCGGCTGGCCCGCGGACAATCCGGAGCTTAGATACTTTTATCCCACCCATACACTCGTCACAGCCCCGGATATCATTTTCTTCTGGGTGGCGAGGATGATCATGGCAGGGCTTGATGTCATGGACACGATACCGCTTCCGGACGGATCCCCTCGCGAGAGCGAACAAGCTCTGGTTCCGTTCCAGCATGTGTATTTCACCAGCATAATCCGGGACGGCCTCGGAAGAAAGATGAGCAAGTCTCTCGGAAATTCTCCCGATCCTGTTGATGTCATCAGAGAGTACGGAGCCGACGCATTGCGCTTTACCATCCTGTATCTTGCGCCTCTCGGCCAGGACGTGCTTTACTCCAACGAAAAATGCGAACTTGGAAGAAATTTCGCCAATAAAATCTGGAACGCGGGAAGATTCCTGCTCATGAATAAGGAACAATCGGCCAAGTATCCGTCCGCGTCGGGGCTGGAGGATCACCTTGACCTTGCCGACCGCTGGGTCCTTTCACGCCTCCACTCGGCGCTGGCCGATCTGACTAGTGCCCTTGAGAGGTTCGAGATCAACCAGGCGACGAAGATTCTGTATGAATTCGTCTGGCACGACTTCTGCGACTGGTACGTCGAAATGATTAAGGGAAGGCTTTACGGGGACGAATCGGAAGAAATCAAAGCTACTGTGCTCGCTCGGGCGATGAATGTCTTTGATAACGCCCTGAAAATGCTTCATCCCGTCATGCCGTTTGTGACCGAGGAACTCTGGCAACATCTTGGCGCGAGAGGCCCGAATGAATCGATCATGATAACTCCCTTCCCGCGGTCAGAAGCGCGGTGGATCGACACGGACGCGGAATCGGAGATGAACTTCGTGCAGGATGCCATCAGCGGAATCCGGAACATTCGCGGGGAACTCTCTGTACCCCCGTCGAAGGATATCGGGATCATCGTGGACTTCCCCGAAGCCTCGAAGGAAGAACTTTTTGAAAAATATCAGGGATATTTTCTGCGGCTTGCACGGGTGACTCGAATCGAACGGTTGAAAAACGGAAACAAACCAAAACAGGCGGCAAGCGCCGTTGTGAATGGCGGTGAGGTATTCGTCCCCCTCGAGGGTTTGATTGACCTGGGGGCAGAACGAGCGCGCATCGAAAAGGAACTGAGGCGCGTCCAGGGAATGGTTGACGGGATCGAAAGAAAACTGGCCAACGAAAGCTTCGTCAATCGAGCACCGCAGGATGTTGTCAGAAAGGAAAGAGAGAAGCTGGATCAATTTCGGGAAAATGTCACAAAACTCCAGAAAAATCTTGAGAGACTCTGAGCGTAGGAGGCTTAGAAGAAGGACACTGCAATTGTGCGGGCAAGAAATGTCTAATGGACGGCGGATTACGCTCCGACCATCGAACGGCAGGCGGCAGGGGTAGACGCCATCTACCATGACCGCGCCTCCTTCTTATTTTCAAACAATTCCCTGCATCATCTTATGAGAAGGTCGGCTTTGGTAATTATCGCCATCGGTGCGTTGATTCTATCCTTTCTCTGGCAGGTAACAACCGGGAAATGCCCCGTCCCCTGACGGGGATGCACGCATTCGTTATTGGCCGTCAGGGCACAATTTAACCATCGTGAGAACATGAAGGATCTAAGCGAGATAGAGACCCGAATACTTGGCTCCCTCGTCGAAAAAGAGATCACCACACCCGATTACTATCCGTTGACTCTCAACGCGCTCACCAACGCCTGCAATCAAAAGAACAACCGCGATCCGGTCGTGTCTTTCGATGAGGCATCGGTCCTTCGGGGAATTGAGCAACTACGCGAACGAAAACTCGTGAGCACAGTGACCGGGGCTGGGATCAGAGTACCGAAATACAAGCACAGCTTCCGAGAATCGTATGATTTGACCGCTGAAGAGACTTCAGTGCTTTGTCTGCTGATGCTTCGGGGACCGCAGACTGTCGGGGAGTTGCGGAATAGGTCGGGGCCGATGCATAGTTTTGCGACACTTGATGATGTGCAGAGAACCCTGGATACGCTGCAAGGATCCGGCAGCAGAAGAGAGATGGTGGTGCGGCTCCCCCGACAGGCGGGCCACAAGGAGGCTCGTTACGCGCACCTCCTCGCCGGGGAACCCCGGATTGAAAAGGAAGAGAATCCTCTCGGGAAACTTCAGGATGATTTCAAGGCGCTTGAGGCCAGAGTCGATATGCTGACGAAAGAGTTTGGAGAATTTCGAAAACTCTTGGAGTAGCAGGGAGTGCGGAAGGTACATCGCTTCCTTCTAGGGGGAGAGGGCCCTGCGATCGGTTGCCCTTGCATTTTGTGCCTCCACCACATATCTTCATCCATACTGACTCATCGATAAATCCCACCACTCGAGGATCGCCATGTTTTTAAAGCTGACATTCGCACTCACTTTCATTTTCGCACAGACCGAAATGATTGCACAAAACCAGCTCTCCTTAAAGGCCAGGAGATTCGCTCCCACCGACATCTCTGCCGACGTGTCACACTTATCGGCCGGCGACCGTCAGGCATTGACGAAGCTGATGGAAGCCGCGAAACTGATGGATTCAATTTATTTGATCCAGAAGTGGAGCGGGAATATGGATCTGCTTGCGAAGCTTCGAAAGGATGAATCAACAGAGGGTAAGGAGAGACTCCAGTATTTCCTCATTAACATGGGGCCTTGGTCGAAACTCGACCATGACGAGCCATTTATCGACGGGATAGGCCCCCACCCCGAGGGGGCTAACTATTATCCTGAGGATATGTCCAAGGACGAATTCAATGCCTGGATAGGCACGCAATCTGAAGCGAGGCAGAGAGACGCCACCGGATATTTCACGACGGTCCGGCGCGATGAGAATCGAAAGTTGGTAACAGTCCCCTATAGCACAGAGTATAGCGTACATCTGAAACAGGCAGCTCAGCTTCTTCGCGAGGCTGCCGGACTGACCGACAACGCCACGCTGAGGGCATTTTTATCACGTCGAGCGACCGCATTTCTCACCAATGACTATTATGATAGCGACGTCGCATGGATGGATCTCGACAGTCCGGTAGAGCCGACGATTGGGCCGTATGAGGTCTACATGGACGAGCTGTTCAACTATAAAGCGGCCTTTGAAGCGTTCATAACCCTCCGCAACGATGCCGAGACGAAGAAACTCGAGAAATTCTCGAGCTACCTTCAGGAAATCGAGGACAATCTGCCGATCGATCCAAAGTATCGAAACCCCAAGCTGGGTGCGCTCTCGCCCATTCGTGTTGTCGACGAGATCATGACGGGCGGCGAATCGCGACCGGGAGTCCAAACGGCAGCATTCAACCTTCCCAATGATGAGAAAGTTACACGAGAAAAGGGGAGCAAGCGTGTCTTGCTCCGAAACGTCCAGGAGGCCAAATTCAACAAGATCCTGACTCCGATTGCTGGGATAGCCTTGGAGAAGACTCAGCAGTCCCTCGTCGGCTTCGAACAGTTCTTCACTCACATCCTAGCTCATGAGTTGATGCACGGGCTGGGGCCAAACACGATCACCGTGGATGGTAGGCAGACAACCGTCCGGAAAGAGCTTAAAGAATTAGGCTCCGCGTTTGAGGAAGCAAAGGCGGACATTTCCGGATTGTTTGCTCTTCAGTTCCTCATCGATAAAGGAGTTATTGAGAAACAATTCGAACGAAGGATGTACGCGACTTATCTCGCCGGCGCATTTCGTACTGTCCGTTTCGGGACGAATGACGCTCATGGAAAGGGGATGGCGATGCAGTTCAATTTTCTAATTGATGAAGGGGGCGTTCGCTATAACGAAGCGACTAAGGCCTACAGCGTGAACTTTGAAGGTATCAAGGATGCTGCCAGGGACCTAACTCACGAGATAATGACCATACAGGCCGAAGGCAGTTATGTGAAAGCGAAAGCAATGCTCGACAAGTACGGAAGCATTCGAATGGACATGAAGGGGATCTTGGAAAGACTCGACAATCTACCGGTCGATATTGCTCCAACATTCAGTCTCGAACGAGCCGAGTGACAACCCGTTTTACGAAGGCCCGAGCGGTTGTGGTCAAGGATTGAGATGATTCCGGCGGAGTCAGACTATTTCTCACAATTTACAATAATTCAAGGCGACTATATATCTATCACACCTGAATTAGCTCTGTTTTAGAAGTCTTCTGCTTCACTTTTCATTTCTTCTTCGGCGACTTTACTCGAACGAGGCGTTGCATTGCTTCATCGAAGGGCATATCAAGAGAGACAGAAATATCATCCTGCGATTGTGTGAGCTTCTTTTGAGAATGTGATTTTTTATCTGACGAACCCGAATGAATAATCAGTTCATTCACCATTGAAATTGCCTTCTGTTCCATTTCGTATGCTTCAAAGCGTTTTTGGTTTGCCTCAAGTACAAGATTATTTATGCGTTCTTGTGTTTTTTTGTTTCGCAAAAGTGGAATTTGAACTTGTCCAACTTGATGGGCATCGATTTCATCAACAACAGAACCATAGCTGAATCGGCGAATTAATTCATAGCCAAAATCAGTATCAAGCCATATATATATATATCCCGCAATTTCATCATTTGCGGGAACTACACGGATAATGTGTTCGTTTGCAATCCAATTTGTCCAATGTTTAGGAACAATATTAACCTTGCCAATTGTCCCACTTCGACTTATTAGAATCATATTTTCTGTCAATTTCAAATCTCCTTGAATTCTCATGGAGTGTTTTGACAGCGATAAGAACTTTTCTCCGTAAGGGTCGAGTTCGAGTAATTGTTTTCCACCAAAAAAAGCTACTCCTTGCCCTTCTTCAACATATATACGCTTAAATCTTCCGGGGAGAGTTATTTTTTTACTAACCCGCCGATCATTTAATGTCATGACAACAGAAGAATGTTTTAGTAGATGTCTAATGATATTGTCGATCAGGAGTTATCTTCAAAAGGTGTGTAAATATTTGATTGCTACCTCCGGGTAGAAATAA
>CAYPFY010000017.1:0-74462 GCA_964410105.1 uncultured Chlorobiaceae bacterium | reverse complement strand
TAGAGATGAAGACGGTGTCGAGCAGACCGGGAGTCACCCCGTAGTGGAGCAAGAGCGTATCGGTCACCGTCTTATTGTCGGAGATTGTCGCCAGGGGGGCCGAGATTTCAAGGTCATAGAAAGTCGTCGGACCGCCGATGTTCGACCCCGAGGCGGGAAAAATTACACGGGAAATCCCCGGATCGAAAGTCCCCTGGTTTATCCAATTCCCATAGCAACTGAGCGTGTAAACAGGTCCTGTTGCTAGGGGTGTTCGCGGACTCACCCCGCTATTGGGATAATGAATCGTCCCTCCCGGCTCGATTCTCACGCTGTCGCGGATGGCGATCAAAGGAGCCCCGGCCGTGAAATTGAGCGTGCCGCCGGGCGGCACAATAAGCGATCGGATGGAATCATTGGGCAGGCCATCGACCGTGACCGTCGTCCGGATGACGGCCGGATCCGCGGGCCCTGGAACATGGTTGCCTAACCAGTTGGCCGAATTCGACCAGTTGCTTCCCGAAGAACCCACATAAAGTTCGCCGTACGTGTTCCCGAAATTCTTTCCCGGCACATCCGCGCTGTCGTGCTGATAAACCACGGTGAAAGAGTCCGGGCTGACCGGGTGCGTCTCAGTCCACCCCGGTTGATGTGCTTCCGCCAGGTAATAAGTCCCTGTCGTGAGGTTCGTAAAGGCAAAGACGCCATTGATGGACGTGACGGCGGAATCCTGCTTGACCATCTGAGGTTTGAAAAGATAGAGCTTCCACCCGTGAGCCGCTGTGTCCGCCAGATCCATGGACCCGTTGCCATCTAAATCGTCAAACGCCACTCCGCTGATCGTAGACGGGAGCGTCCCGTCCGGAAGCACTCTCTGAGCGTAAATGTCATAGCCAGTCGTTGGGTAATGGCGGGCATCAGGCCAGACGATGATCGCACCGTTCTGGCCGTCGCCGGCCATGTTTGAGACCAACTGACCCTGCGCTGCGGTACAAACCGCCTTGCCGTTCGTTGGCCAACCGCTGTGAATAGTGCCGTTGCCGTCGATACGCTGGGCGTAGATGTCATAGCCAGTCGCTCCGTAATCGCGGGCATCAGTCCAGGCGATGATCGCACCCCCGGCTCCATCGCTGATGATAACAGGAAAAGCCCTGTCGGAACCGGCCGTGGAGACGGCGGCACCGTTAGCGGACCAGCCGCTGTGGATACTGCCGTTCCCGTCGATATGCTGGGCGTAGATGTCACCGCCAGTCGTTCCGAAATTGCGCTCATCCTGCCAAGCAATGATGGCACCCCCCGTGCCGTCGCCAAAGAGATTGGGATCCCGTTGGTTACCGGACGCGGTACAGATGGCATTTCCGTCGCTGGTCCATCCGGCGTGAACGGTACCGTTACCGTCGATACGCTGGGCATAGATGTCGTAATCGACCCCCCCGCGTCCATCTTCCCAGGTGATGATAGCTCCGCCTGATCCGTCTGGCACAATCTGGGGATAATCCTGAACTCCCGCGGCGGTACAGACTGCGATGCCGTTTGCCGGCCATCCGGCATGAATACTTCCCGCGGCGTCGACGCGGTTCGCGTAGATGTCGTCCGCGCCGTCTGACCATGTGAGGATCGCTCCCCCTGCCCCATCGCCGGTCAAATCAAGATTTCCATTGAAATGGTCCCCCGACGCCGTACAGATTGGCATTCCGCTGCCGGCCCATCCGGAGTGAATCGTCCCGTTCCCATCGATGTGCTGGGCATATATGTCTCTAACAGACCCGCTGCGAAAATCTGACCAAGCCACGATGGCGCCCCCCGCCCCGTCGCCGACGATGACTGGGCCAGCGTAATCTGAGGAGTCGGGTGTCGCGGGTGTCGCGGAAAGGAGCATGCCGTTCGTCGTCCATCCCGCGTGAATACTCCCATCGGCATCGACGCGCTGGGCATAAATACTCACAGTAGAGCCGTCGCGGAAATCAAGCCAGGCAATGATAGCTCCCCCGGACCCGTCGGGAACCAGAGTCGGACTAGCTTGAAATGCCGGCGCCGCACAGATCGGGATCCCGTTCAACCTCCAGACGGCAACTCCGGCGGCGTCGAGGCGTTGCGCATAGATATCATCCTCATAGGGGGCGCCGCCATTCTCCCAAGCGGTGATCGTCCCCCCCGCGCCGTCGCTCACCATCGCGATCACCCAGACGCCAGAAGGACTGAGGACAACGGGCGCATTAGTCGTAGGGTCATGCGACCATTGCGCAATGAGGGTCGAGGAAAGAACAACCGTAATGAGGGCCGCCCGAAGCGTCGCATTTTTCATTCGAATTCTTCTCTCCGTATTACCAGGATTCCGTCGAGGTCGATTTCTCGGCGGGCGAGAAGATCAGTTAATAATACTGACGAGGTTTTTTTCACTGCACACGATGTTCAAGGATTCGACACCGAGTATTAGGACATTTGTCAATGTTATCTTTTGCGCTTCTTTGGAGCTTTCTTTCGTTCCTTGCTCTTAGGGCGTGTCTCCACGTTTAGCTCAGGATGAAAGTCCTTGATCAAGCTGAGGTATCGGTGCACGGTGTTCATGCGTCGTCCTAATATTCGGGTTATTGCAACTGCTTCGCGATTCTTGCGTACCAGTTTCAAGACCTGCTCGTAGGTTTTGAGGTAATTGTCGACCGCATTCTACCAGGACGCATGTCCCGGCGACACGTCTAACTCAGGCCTGAAATTTAGTTCGCATAGTGAACCCACACGAGTATCTGAGTAATGGCGACGGAAGGTATACCTTTATGATTTCCACGACGGGGGTCCGTCCCATAAAACTCCAGGCCAAAAATGTGAAAACCGGATCCCCCCATCGTTTTCGGGGAGAATCCGGCTTAGTCAGCGGTGAGCACGTGGTCGATACATCCGGGCCGCGGGATACATTCGGAGGGCCCTTCACGGGGGGGTATTACGGGGTCATTTTCAGGGCCTCAAGGTAATGCCGGTTCATCGTAGGCTCACGAACCAACTTGTCCCCATCCCAGTACAGCACACCTCTCTGGAGTGAGGCATAATACTGGTCATCGATCTTCCCGGTGATCTTGCCTGCGGCCTCCATTCGCTGGTGC
Source organism: uncultured Chlorobiaceae bacterium (assembly GCA_964410105.1). Taxonomy (GTDB): domain Bacteria; phylum Bacteroidota; class Ignavibacteria; order UBA10030; family SZUA-254; genus CAYPFY01. Next base: position 71,385 of record CAYPFY010000017.1, on the reverse strand, counting down.
ATGTCTATGAAACTGTTTGATCCTGAAACACGGACGCAGGTCATCGTCGAATCGAAATAATAGTGCAATTCCCCCGCCATGCTTCCGGGGATCTGCTCGTAGACGACCACATCGATCAGTCCGCTCTCTCTCGTCTGGATATCGTTCGCGAAGTTCGATTCGAGCCAAAGTTTTTCAAGATCCGAGGCAGGGAAGAGAACATAATACTTCTCGGTGCCTTGGCCGATCCCCGGCGGGTTATCTTTCTCCGGGACCGGGGAATGTCCGGTCATCGCCCGCGGGTCAAGCACGAGGAGCGAAGCCCGATTGTAGAAACTGTTCTTGCCGGAGAAGAACAGCTCGTCGATGCCATCCCGGTCGATGTCTTTGTGGTCGAAGCGAGCTGCGGTGCCGGGGTGCCAGTACTCGCTGACGAGCGTGCCGTCCCTGGCATTCAACATAACAATCGCATTGGGTATCCAGGGGAATTGCGCCGCCAGGGCGATGATCTGGAGAGATCCATTTCGGAGGTAATCTCCCACCGTCTCAAGACGAAACGCGTAATCATCTGCATACGGAGTGGTGCCGAATGTGATTTGGCGGTGAAAGGAATACTTCCACCGCTCGGTTCCATCCGCATTGAAAACTTGGAGAGTATTACTGATCGGCGTATAATAACCGTTCACGCCGAAGATTGATACCACCTCATTCTTTCCATCCCCGTCAACATCGGCTACGCTATTGATCCAATCGGGGTGCTGCCCGGCTGTGCCGCTCGCCGAGGTCGCGACATACTCCGGCCCTATGTGCTTCCGCCACACTTCCTCCCCGCGGGAGTTATAAACAACCAGGAATTCGTCCTTTGCGCGTGCGTAGGATGGATTCAGATCTCTGGTCGGTCGTATCATCATCACGGCCAGGACCGCGACGGCTGCGGCGAGGGATAAACCACTGGCGAAACCCACCGGATGAAATCGCACGTACCGCACAAACCTTTCGGGAAGAGATCTGCGAGAGGGCTCGATAATCTCTGCATAGGCATCAATAGCCGTGTCAACCTTCTTCTCCAGCGCCCGGGAGGGGACGGGGACGATTTGGCGATTGCTCAGGTTCCTGCCAAATGCGAAATCCCGTTCCGTCGGAGTGTTTCCGAGCCTTTCATTAAAGGCGTCATAATACTTCGACTGCTGGAGTGCATTCTCCCGGCACAGAGAGCATTCCATCAGGTGCTTCTCGATCCCGGATTTCTCCTCGTTGCTCAGGAGGTCCGGCGAAAAGTACAATAGCTCCAGTTTTTTCTGATCAACATGAATCATCAGTTCACGACCGCTGCTCCTTCAATGCCAGAATTACCGATAGTTCATAACCCTATTTCGGCGACCGTGCAGGTCTCCAGAAAACAAGTCTAAAGATCAACCATAATCCGGGAAGCGAACTCATCCCTTGCGATTTTCAACAGATATTCCATCTTCGGCCTATAGGCCCGCTCGTAAGTCTCTTCGTCGATATTCAGATGGCGCGCGAGGTAACGGTAGAGCGAGGTGGATTGTTCTTCCCCGGAGGTCCAATCCTCGATGAGATCGTGGAGGCTCCTGGCCATCGCATCGGCATCCTGGCGATTTATTTTTCCGCGTGCCAGGTACGTGAGGAGAATCTTTTCCTTCACCGCCGTATTAACCTCACGGCGGATCCCCTCGATTTCAAAATCATACAGTTCGTCTCCCTGTGGGCAAACCACATCCCGGCCGTCCTCGCTCCACGCTAAATCCTCGTGGTAAATTCGCTTCAGAATTCTCACGATTTCAAGGATCGGAACCGACCTCCGGAATTCCGATTGTCCGACGAGGATTTCCTTCAAACGCGAAAGGAATTGCGACACGGAATCCGACGGGTTAAAAAACTCTTGAATCTCGCGATCCAGTTTATCCGACGGATAAGGAGGCAGGTGATCGAGAGAATCATAGTCCTTGGGCCTGAGCACGAGCCCGCGAAAATCCTTCTCGAGCGTTAATGCGCGGGAAATTTTAAGACAATCCCGCAGGTTGCGATGAATCTTAGCCCCGGCGGGGTCGCTCTGGGCGAAGAGCCGCGCCAGATGGCGCTCGGCGATCCTCAGGAGCAGTCCCTTGAACGCCAGGAAAAGCTCATGCTCCGGAATCGAGCACAGATCAACCGTGAGCGAACCGGCAAAATTGCGAATGCAGACGAAAGAATTACGCGAATCTCGCATGAACGCCTCCCCGAGGCAGTCATAGGCGAGATCGGTCAGCGTGAGGCCCTGTTTGTCGCAGAGAATCTTGAGTGACGAGCGTGAGGAATAAAGATAGGATTCGATAATTGTGCGTGACAACTGCACCAGGCGTGCGACGTCATTCTCGCCCGCCTCGTCTGACAGAAGTGCTTGAAGAAGGCCTCGCAGATCGGGGTGGCCACGTTTCGTGCCTGCGTTTCTTATCCTTTCCTCCGCCTCGGAATCTGTTATGGACAAAATTCACGTTTTCCCCCTCGTCGAAAACAGGAGAATGATACGCAGAATCCACATTTCAGTCAAGTGATGAGCGGGAGGGCGCAGGAATAGAGGCTGCGGCCGCGAAAGCAAACCAAATCAGCGAAGGACGATCAGCTTCTTCACCTCGGTAAATAGATGCGTTTGGGCTGCGCTCGGGGTGCCCACGCGAAAAAGCCGGCATCAACGGTGCCGGCTTTTTCAAAAGGGGTGCGGGAAAGCTACTTCGCGAGAATCATCCGTCTCACCGAGGACACCACATTTCCCGATTCCACCGTCTGGGCTATGATCCGGTAGAAATAGACGCCGGACGTAAGGCCTGCTGCATTGAACTCCACTGATTGTTCCCCTTCCTCGAGCTCTTGTCGGTCGAGGATAGTAGAAACCTCCTGTCCGAGAAGATTATAGACCTTCAGAGTCACGGTACTTGCCACGGGAATGGAGAACCTTATGGTCGTCACCGGGTTAAAGGGATTCGGGAAGTTCTGGTCCAGCGCGAACATACTCGGTCCTTGCTCGAGGATCGAGCTCCCGCGGTGCGAGACCACGACGGGGGCAGCCCCCGGGTTCGGATGGAGGTACGGATATTCGCCTATCGTGTGAGTCCCGGCGAGCTCAAAGGGATTGAACGAAACGGCAACATAAGGGCCGTCGAAGGCGGCATTGATGCGGGTGACGCACGTATCGAGGTGCACATAGAATGCCGAATCGAAGCGCGAGCAATATGTCAGCGCGGTATCGGCGAGCAGGATAACCTGGCGGATCGTCTTCCCGTTGCAGGGGTCCAAGGGATTCGAGCCGTCGTTATAGATGATATCGCCCAGCCTTGTAGCTGGGGTATCGGGCTGAGTGACGCCGCTGTCGTTGGCGATCACAGCAAGTACCAGGGCGTGCACCTCGCCCAGCAGGTTATTGTTTTGCTTCTTCACGTGGGGATTCTTCAACTCCCCGATGAAGGGTTTGGAGCGGTTATCGTCTTGTGAAATCCGGTCGAAGCAGCGGGGGGGCCCGCTGTGGGGGAAGTACTTGGCATCAGCCTTCTTGTACCGGATCCAGCCGACGCTTCCCGTATCGGGGACGCCGATCACGATGCCGTCCGGGCGAGTGATGACACGTTTATAGAGATACTCGCGCACATTCCCCCCGTTCGGCTGTCGCTGGATGGCGGTGATGGTTGTCGGGTCCAGATGCTCAAATTTTTGTCCGAACTTCACGCCATTGGTATCCCACTGCCAGTTTTCGACGCGAACGTCGAGATTCTTTTTCCTGAAGGTGGCACAGATCGTCACCGTCTGACCGTTTGACACAGTGCGGCCTGTGGCATTCAGAGTTTTTCCCTTATGGTCGAGAGTGATCGTAAAGCCGCCCGAATCCTCGATAGACGTAATCTCCGCGTTGAATTTCACGTGGAGGCTCGTGAGGGTTACGCCGGGAAAAGTATCGGGGAATGCGAAGCAGGCGCTCGCGGCGAGAATTTTCCCCGCCTTCGCCTTCTTCCCCGAGAGATCGATCTGATTAAACGTGCGGTACTTGGGCTGAGCGGTCAGTTGCGATGCAACCAGGACGAGGAAGCAGAGCGTCAGCCACGGGCGGATTCTGTCAGACTTTTTCATAGGAGGCCCCTTTCGGAAATGAAAAAGCAATTGACGACGGGGAAGGCTAAAAGGCAATTTAGACGGACCGTAAGCAAAGTCAAGTGAATTTTTCTTAATAGAGAAGGCCTGCCGCGATTGGCCGCGGAATTCCTGCGGGGGAAGGAGAATCAGGAAGACGGGAACGCCCCGGACGCGCATCCGGGGATTGGAGCTATTTTATCAGAATCATCCGCCGAGCGGTTGAAAAATGCTGGGACTCGTCATCGGTCCCCTGGGCGGAGAGAACATAGAAATAGACGCCGGACGTAAGATTCGACGCATTAAACTCCACCGACTGGTCTCCGTCGTCCATCGCCGCATCGCTGATCAGAGTCGCGACCTCCTGCCCGAGAATATTATAAACCTTAAGATTCACGATGCTCGATGTAGCAAGCGTGAAATTGATGGTCGTGCTCGGGTTGAAGGGATTCGGGTAATTCTGCTGGAGGGCATACTGTACCGGTTGATCATCCGTCATCGATTGGAGCGGCCAGGCAATCGGGGGCCTCGGCGCGGAGGGATTCGCGTGGAGGAACGCATAATCGTCCACCGAATGCGTCCCGTCGAGAACGAACGGAGCGAACGAGATCGCGTGATAATCCCCGTCGAAGGCATGGTTGATGCGGGAGATCACGGTATCGAGCCTCGTGTAGAAATCAAAGACGGTATCGAACCGGGAGCAATATGAGAAAGCTGTATCGGCGATCTGCGTGAGCTGGCGGACTGTTTTTCCGTTGAACCGGTCGCCGGGATTTGACGAATCGTAGTAGACGAGATCGCCGAGCGGAGTGGCGGGCGTGCTCGGGGTCGTGGCGCCCGCGTCGTTGGCGATGATTGCCAGGCGGAGCGCGTGCACTTCGCCGAGGAGATGATTATCGTGCTTGGCGACCTTCGGATTCATCAGCCTGCCGACGAACTTTTTCGGAAGCGAAGTCCCCCGGGCTATGAGATCGAAGCAGCGGGAGTAGCCGGTATGGGGAAAATCCTTCCGGTCGGCGCTTTTATATTGTATCCATCCTCCGCCGGGGGCGTTCGGGACGCCGATCACGAGACCTGCAGAGTTGGGGACGATTTTTTTGTAAATGAAATCGAGAAGGTTTCCGCCATTCGGTTGAACTACGACGGGCCAGGCGGACGCGGCCTGGGTGCCGCGCGGTGAAATCAGAGAGCCGTCGTTCCAGTACCACGCTGCGCGGACATCGATATCTTTCTTGTTGAACTCGCCTGCGATCTGGATCGAATCGCCATCGGGGACATCTTTGGTGCCGTCGAGGGTTTTTCCAAAATTACTGATACTCACTCCGGAAAGGCCGCCATTATTGGTGAGCGTGGTCAACGCGGCATTAAACTGAACGTGGAGGCTATTGACGGTCGAGCCGGTATGATTGACGAATTTAAAGACGGCGTCCGCTCCGACAATTTTCCCCGCCTTCAGTTTCTTCTGAGAAAGGTCATTCTGATTGAAAGTCCGATACTTCAGCTGTGCCGACAGCAGAGAAGAGAGGGTGAAGCTCATGATGAAGCAAACTCTTGCGGCACTCCGGAAAGCCGTCGCGAAGCGGATCATGAAAAACTCCTTTAGAGAATACGATAGAGCCCGTCTGGCGGGTAGTTATAATTTAGTGAAATCGCGCTGAAAGTCAAGCATTTTTTCGCGCTATTCGTAGCGGAGGGACTCGATCGGGTCGAGATTGGAGGCTTTCCAGGCGGGATAAACGCCGAAGGCAACGCCGATGAGGGAGCATATGCCAAAACCGATGGCGGTCCAGTCGAAAGGGATGACGGGGGGCACACTCAGGAACAGGGCGATCAGGTTACCGCTAATCACCCCGGCAACGATCCCGATAATACCCCCGAATTCGCTCAATACAACAGCTTCCAGGATGAATTGCGAGAGAATGTTGTTTTTTCGTGCTCCGAGGGCCTTGCGGATACCAATTTCGCGGGTCCTTTCGGTGACCGAGACCAGCATAATATTCATAATCCCGACGCCGGCGGCGATAAGGGCGATGGCGCTGATGAGCATAATACCCAGCCGGGCATACTTCGTGAAATCGTTAAATGACTGGATCACCGAATCGTTTGAAAAAATGTAAAAATCATCGGGAGACCCGGGCGGGACATGCCGGGCGGTGCGGAGGATACCGCGCACCTGTTCGATACAGTCCTCATAGACCTCGCGGGAGGCGGCCTGCACCATGATATGGACATCCCGGTCTGTGCCATAAACGTTGAAAAACGTATGGAGAGGGATAGACATAAAATTATCGTTATTACCCCCCAGCATGCCCCCCTGTCTTTCAATCGTCCCGATGACGCGGTATTCCTCGCCGTCGACCCGGATAATCTGGCCGATCGGGTCGATACGGGGGAAAATCTTTTCCACGATGGCCATGCCGAGAATCGCAACATTATTTCCGGCATTCACCTCCTCGGGGGTAAAGAGGCGGCCGTCGCCGATGATCCAGTTATTCGTGGCAAAGCCTTCGACATTTTCGCCGGCGATGGAGACTGACGGATTTGTCTTAAGGCCCTGCGGTGTTGCGACGACCCGGCCGAAATTCCAGGCCTCCAGCCCCACGGCCTTGGCGAGGTTAGAGCGTTCGGAGACGAGCAGGCCCTGGGAATATTGCAGGTTCTTCCTGTTCCGGGTTTTGGCGCGTTCCTGGGGATCCCCGGAATTAAACATCGGATTCTTCTGGACCTGGAACGTATTGGCGCCGAGCTGGCTGAGCCCGCTTTCGATACTGTTGACGAGAACTCCCATCGCCGTCATCACGGCGATGATCGAAAAAACTCCGACCGCGATGCCGAGGAGAGTAAGCACCGAGCGCAGGCGGTTGGTGCGGATTGCGGCGAGGGCCATCACAAGGCTTTCACGGATTTCATGCAGGACCATCTCAGCGGTTCGGTTCATACGTCACTCATATCGCAGGGAATCGATCGGGTCGAGATTTGATGCTTTCCAGGCGGGGTAGACGCCGAACACAATGCCGACGATGCTGCAGCTGGCGAAACCGATAAACACCCATTCGACGGGAATGATGGGAGGAATTTCAAGCAGGATGGCGACGAGATTTCCGGCGAGGATGCCAATCACAATCCCGATGATGCCGCCGAGTTCGCTGATCACAACCGCCTCAAGGATAAACTGGGTGCGTATGTTGCTCTTGCGCGCGCCGACGGCCTTCCGGATCCCGATCTCTCTCGTCCTCTCGGTCACCGAGACCAGCATGATATTCATGATGCCGACTCCGGCCGCGAGCAGGGCGATCGCGCTCACAAGCAGAACCCCCAGCTGAAAATACTTCGTGAAATCATTGAACTGCGTAATAAGCGAATCGTTGGACCAGATATAAAAATCATCCTCATCTCCGGGGGCGACGTGGCGGATAGTTCTGAGAAGCCCGCGGGCCTGTTCCATGCAGTCCGAAAGATTCCGGGACGTACCGGACTGAACCTTGATCGCCACGATCTGATTCTTTCCGTACACCGAAAAATAGGTCGTGATCGGGATGATCGCGAAATTATCCCCGCTCATACCGAGCATCTGGCCCCGCGGCGCCACCACGCCGATCACCTCATATTCCCGCCCTTCCACGCGCAGAATCTGCCCGAGGGGGCTCGACTTGGGAAAGAGTTTCTTGACGATATCGGAGCCGATGACGATCACATGCTTCCCGGCCGCGAGTTCTTCGGGCGTAAAGAGCCTTCCATCCCCGATCGACCAGTTATTGGCCGTAAACCCCTCGATATCCCTTCCGGTGAGAATGACATTCGGATTTGTCTTTACGCCGCCGGAGGTGGCGACCACGATCCCGTGATCGGACGAGCAGAAGACGCCGACGGCGCTGGCGAGGGACGCGCGTTCCTTCAGGCGGAGCCCCTGTTCGTAGGTCAGGTCGCGCCTGTTGCGAAGTTGCGACTGTTCGTCGGGCCCGCCCGCGTCGAACATCGGATATTTTTGAATTTGAAACGTATTTGCGCCGAGCCAGCTCATCCCGTTCTCTATACTGTTGAGGAGAACCCCCATGGCGGTCATGACCCCGATGATAGAAAAGACCCCGACGGAGATACCGAGCAGAGTGAGGATAGAGCGAAGCTTATTGGTACGGATGGCGACGAGGGCCATAAAAAAGCTCTCCTTCGCGCCGAGCCAGGCAGTTTCGAGCGAACTGTTCATTTACTCGTAGCGGAGAGCATCGACGGGGTCCATCTTCGATGCGCGGAATGCGGGGAGGAATCCGGAAATGACGCCCACCAGCAGCGAGACGAGAAGCGCGAGGCCGACGACGGAGACGGGCATGGCGGTCGGCAGCACCTGATTCGCGATAAGGCTCAAGGGGTACGAGATGATGAGGCCCATGATGCCGCCGATGAGGCAGATCAGAGCGGCCTCGACGAGAAACTGGAACAAAATCGTGCGGCGGCGTGCGCCGATCGCCTTGCGGATTCCGATTTCGCGGGTCCGTTCGGTGACGGAGACATACATGATGTTCATAATCCCGATCCCGCCCACGAACAGGGAAAGCCCCGTGATGAAAAAGCCCACGCCGGCGATGACCCCGGTGATGGTGCCGAACACCTGGGTGAGAAGATCCTGCTCGTTGATATTGAAATCGTCCTCCTGGCCGGGGTTCAGGTGGCGCACCTTTCGCATGATTCCCCGGAGTTCCTCTTTGGCATCCTCGATATCCGCGTCCCGGGCAATTCGGACGTTAAGGGTGACATCGCGGTGAGTGCCGAACTGGGTAAGAAACGAATAAATCGGAACATAAATCCTGTTATCGGAGGTAAAGGCGCCGAACAGCCCTCCCTGTTTCTCAAACACGGCGAGCACGCGGTAGGGAAAGCCTCCGACCCTGATCGTCTGGTCGATCGGGTTGACATTGGGGAAGAGAGTTTCGGCGACATTGGCGCCGATGGCGCAGACGGGGCGCCCGCCATCCGATTCCTCCGGGGAGAAAAATCTGCCATCCGCGATCGTGGTCCCCGAGGCTTCCTGGTACGCGTGAGTCGTACCGGTCACCCAGGCATTCAGCATTGAACGCGAGCCGAACCGGGCATCCTTCACGGAGCTGACCGCGGGGGCGATGGCGTCGACGAGGGTCGCCTGCCGGGCCACGAAGTCGGCGTATTCCACCTTCAGATCCTTGCGGTTGCGGTACTTCCACCAGTCATCGCCGCCGACCCACGGAAATTTCTGTATATAGAGAACTTTTGAGCCGAAGGCGGAGGCGCTCTTTTCAAAGGCCCGGTTCACCCCTTCGATGGCGGTGGCCATCATCGTCACGGAGACGATTCCGATCACGATCCCGAGAGTCGTCAGGGCGGAGCGCATCTTATTGGCGCGGATAGCCCGGAACGATATCAGGAGACCTTCCCGTATCTCAAAAAGAGTGTGCATGGCGCTCAGGCGTGTTGGACCATCGTGGTCTTCTCGGTGGACAGATCGCTCTCGATGTGACCGTCGCGGACGCGCACGACCCTATGGGCATGTTCGGCGACGGATTCCTCGTGAGTGACGAGAATAATCGTATTCCCCTGACGGTGAAGCTCTCCGAAGAGGGCCATAATCTCTTCGCCTGTCTTGGTATCAAGGTTTCCGGTCGGTTCATCGGCGAGAAGAATTGAGGGTTTATTCACAAGGGCACGGGCGACGGCCACGCGCTGGCGCTGGCCGCCCGACAGTTCATTCGGCCTATGATTCACCCGATCTCCGAGACCGACATGAGTGAGAGCCTCATGGGCGAGGCGTCTCCGGTCGGCCGAGGTGACCCCGGCGTAAATCAGGGGAAGTTCCACATTATGCAGGGCATTGGACCGGGCAAGGAGGTTAAAAGTCTGGAAAACGAAACCGATTTCCTTATTGCGCACTTTGGCAAGCTCGTTATCGTTCATCTCGCTCACATTCACCCCATTGAACTCATAGAGGCCGGACGTCGGAGTATCGAGGCATCCAATGATATTCATGAGCGTAGACTTCCCGGAACCGGAGGGGCCCATTATCGCCACATACTCGTTCTTGTGGATCTGGACGGAAACCCCGCGAAGCGCGTGCACCTCTTCGGCGCCTCCCATATCGTAGACCTTCGTGATCTGCTGAAGGTTGATGACTAGATTCATAAAAACTCCTATTGTTTCTGCGTTCCGGGTTTGTGCTTCGCGTTGTCGACCTTGACCTTGGAGCCCTCCTCGAGTTCCCGGCTGATCGCCTTATAGCTGCCGGAGACCACCTCTTTATTCTCCTGGAGGCCGGAAACGATTTCCATATACGTATCGTCGGAAATCCCGCGTTTCACCTCGGCGGATTTCGCGACGCCGTTATCGACGAGGAAAACGATCTCCTTCGGCTTCTCGCTCTTCACCTTCGGGCGCGGTTCCTGAACATTATCATCGCCGCCGCCCCCGTCGGACGACCCTTTCCCCATCTCGCGGTTCGCGGAGCGGGTGGTGACGCTCTGAATCGGGACTGACAAAACGTTCTTCTTCGTCTCGGTCTCGATCGTGGCCGTCATTGACATCCCGGGCCTCAGCACGACATCCTTATCGACGACGCGGATTTTCACCTCAAAATTCGTCACTTCCTCCTGAGTTCCGAGCCCTTTGGTCTTCGCGGAATTCCCGATCTCGTAGACAATGCCGGTGAGTTTCCGGTCCGGGAGGGCATCGACGGCGACGCGGGTCGTATCGCCGATCGAAACCAGAATGATATCATTCTCGCCGACATCCACCCGGGCCTCCATGCGGGAGAGATCGGCGACGTTCATCACCGTGGTCCCCTGGAACTGGCTTGTGCCGAGCACGCGTTCGCCGAGCTCCACCGCCAGCTGGTTGATCGTGCCGTCCATGGGAGCATAGATCGTCGTTTTCGCCAGATTCTCGGTCGATTGTTTGAGACCCGCTTCCGCCTGAGTGAAATTCGCATGGGCGAGCTCGTACGCCGTGCTCACCTGTTCGAGCTCCGCGCTCGAAATAAGATTTTTCGAAAAAAGTTCTTTTGCGCGCTTATGTTCCGACTCGCTCTTCTGGAGGCTTGCCTTGGCGGAGCTCAGGCCGGAGAGGGACTGATCCCGGAGGGCCATATAGATGTCCGGCTTGATCCTCATCAGGAGATCTCCCTTTTTCACCCTGTAACCCTCCTTAACGGGAAGGGCGATAATCTCGCCGCTCACCTCCGGGGTGATGACCACCTGCACCTCGGGATAAATCTTCCCGGTGGCGGTCACCGCCTGCGTTATCGTGCGGCGTTGAACTTTTTCCGTCTGCACGGTAAAGACCGGCTCCTTCTTGCTCCCCATGATGACGAGCACGGTGACCACAAGGAGCAGGAATCCGCTTGCGGAAAAAATGATAACCTTCTTCTTCGATTTTTTATTCGCCATAATAAAATTCCTTATTTGGATATGGTGCCGAGAGCATAGTCAGCCTGTTTTTTCGCAAGGAGATAATCCGTCACGGCCTTTACCTTGTTGCTCAGAGATGTGGTATAATTTGCGTTCGCGATCAGGAGGTCGAGCAGCGTCCCTGCGCCGAGGTTATACTTTTCTTCGGCGATCTTCCGGTCCATATCGGCCGATTCCACGCTCGTCTGCGTCACAGTCACCGCTTTCTCGGACGCTTCAAGATCGAGCAGAGCCTTCCGCACATCGACGCGGATCTGTCTCTGGGACTGTTTCAGCTTTTCGTCCGCGTTGCGGCGGTTCACCTGCGCTTGCTGAATCGAGTTCTGGGTGGAAAAGCCGTTGAATATCGGGAGAGACACGCTCAGCGTAATCGAGAGATTCCGGTTGTCGGAGAGATTGCTGAAATACTGGTTCGTATACCCGTAAGACCCGGAGGCGCTTATCGTCGGAAAATAACCGGCCTTCGCGCTCGTCACCGAGGCATCGGCGCTGTTGAGATTTTCGACTGAACCCTGGTAGTCGGGCCGCTTTTCGACGGCCGTGCTGACAATTCCATTGAAGTCGGCGTAGCGGGCGTTCAGCGCAGCGAACTCCATGGTATCGATATTATCGGGGATCCCGGTAAAATCGAATCTATATTCCTGGTTATAATCGATGCCGAGGTACGCGATGAGGTCCGCCTTCGCCTTCTCGTGGTTGCTCTGGGCGGTGATAAGGCTCAGTTCGTCGGTGCCCACCTGGACACGCTGCCGGTAGACGTCGGCGAGGGCGACGGAGCCGACCTTGTTGGATTCGGTAATCCGTTCGAGCTGGCGCTGGCTGCGCTTGAGATTGTCGTCCGACACCTTCAAAAGCTGATAGGTGCGCACCACATCGAGGAAGAGGGAATTCGTCTGGATGATCGTATTCTGCTGGGTTCGGGTGAGGTTATACTCTCCCGCGCTTGCAACGGCTTTCGTGCGATTCACCGTGGCATAGTTGGCAAAACCGTTAAAAAGAATGATCCGGCCGTCGAACCCTGCGTTGTAAGACTCGCTGAGTGAGAAGCCGTCGGAGGGGGGAGTCGAGATTTCTCCGACCCCTGTGATAAACCTCGTCCCCGCGGCGGTAGCGGGGGACCAGTCCCGCCGGTTGAAATACGAAACGGAAGCTTCGAGCGTCGGGAGGAGGTTCCCGACGGCGGCCTGCACGTCGCTATGCAGGGCTTCGAGAGAATTTTGGGCCTGAATGACCGATGAGTTCTTTTCAACGGCCATCTCCACGCATTTATCAAGCGTGAGGCTGACGGCAGGGGACGCGGCTGACTGCGGAGGGGCTTGTGAGAACGCGGTCCGCAGGAAGCCGAAAACGAGAATCAAGGCTATCAATTTCATGGTAAAAAACTCCGATCAGATTAAGCGTTATGGAAGAACCCGCGGAACACTACCCTGTAAACGGGGTTCGGGGGAAAAAGTTACGCGGGCTGGATATTCATGATTTCTCCCTCAAAACCTCATCTTTGATGCTGAGAAGATAGGCCAGCGCGGCATCGTGTTCATTCGGGATGCGGCCGTCGAGGATAGCCTCCTCTATTTTATCCTTGAGGATACCTACAAGCGGGCTGGGTGGAATGCCGCAGACCTCCATGATTTCGAAGCCCCGCACGGGCGGTTGCCAGTTCCGCAGCCGGTCTTTCTCTTCCACCTCCCTCATTTTCTCCATTACAATATCGTAATTCTTGAGATACCGGGCAACTCGCTGGGGGTTTTGCGATGTGATATCGGCGCGGCAAAGAACCATCAAATCGTCGATTTCAGGGCCCGATTCGAACAAGAGCCGTCTGACGGCGGAATCTGTGATTTCCTCGCTCACGAGCGCCATTGGCCGAAGATGCAGTCTTACAAGTTTCTCCACATAGGCGAGCTTATCCATCGGGAGTCGGAGCTTCTGAAAAATCGACCTCATCATCCGGGCTCCGAGATCCTCGTGGCCGTGGAAGGTCCACCCGGTCCCTTCCCGGAATGCTTTTGTCTTCGGCTTTGCGATATCGTGCACAAGGGCGACAAACCGGAGCCACAGATCGCTGGTCTCAGCCGAGATATTGTCGACCACCTTCAGAGTATGCAGGAAAACATCCTTGTGATGATAGTCCTTCCGCTGTTCGACCCCCACCATCTCGACCAGCTCCGGAAAAACATGCGGGGCGAGCCCGGATTCATAGAGAAGAAGAAGGCCGACGGACGGCTTTGAAGTCAGGAGAATTTTGAGAAACTCGTCCGTCACCCGTTCCTGTGAGACAATCGTTATCCGCCCGGCCATCGTGCGGATCGCCGCGAGCGCCGATGGTTCGATCGTAAATTGCAGTTGAGAAGCGAACCTGACGGCGCGCATCATGCGGAGCGGGTCGTCCTCAAAAGTTTTGGCCGGCTCGAGGGGAGTCCGCAGCAGTTTCTTTGCGATATCTCCCTGGCCGTCGAAGGGATCGATCAGCTCGCCGCGGCGTGGCGCGTTCAGGGGGGAGGCGAGAGTGTTCACCGTAAAATCGCGGCGAGAGAGATCGCTCTCCAGAGAAGCCCTTTTCACCGCGGGTTTCCGGGAACCGGGAGTATAGCTCTCCTCGCGGGCGGAGACAAATTCGATCTTGCCCCCGGGGATCGGGAGCATCGCCGTACCGAACTTCTCGTAGGTGACGACATTCTCGATCCCGATCGACCGTGCGACGAGGCGGGCGAACTCGATCCCGTCTCCGACGACGGTGATATCGATATCGGTGCGGTCCTGGCCGAGCAGCGTATCGCGCAGAAACCCCCCCACCACATACGCCTCGACCCCCTCGTTATCGGCGATATCGCCGATGCGCAGGAGATTCTTGTCCGAGATATCTATCGACTGATGAGCGACGCGAGGCTTCACACCGAAAACTTCTGTTCGCTTATTTTACGCATGATCTCATTGGCCACCCGGAGGGCCCGCGTCCCATCCTCGGCGGAGACAACCGGGGGTTTCCCGGTCCGGACGGATTCGATGAACATACTCAGTTCATGCTGGAGGGCGTCGACATCCTTCACGGGAGGCTGTTCGTAGAGAATCTTTTTCCGCCCCCTGGCGAGGGCGATCTCGCCGAGGGTCATCGAAGAAGAATGAGATCCGGCGTCGGCGAGCCGGAACACCTCTGCAACGCCGTCGGAGAAATCTATTGAAATATACGCGTCCCTCTGGAAGAGCCTCATCTTCCTCATCTTCTTTTGTGAAATGCGGCTTGCGGTCACGTTCGCCACGCATCCGTTTGAAAACTGCAGACGGGCATTTGCGATATCGATCGTATCGGAGACGACCGGCACCCCGTTTGCCTCGATACTTTCCACCGGGGATTTTACCAGGGACAGAATTATGTCGATGTCGTGAATCATAAGGTCGAGCACGACGGCAACATCTGTCCCGCGCGCATTAAACTGCGCGAGCCGGTGCGATTCCACAAATAGCGGCTCGACGAGATAAGATTCGAGGGCGAGAATCGCGGGGTTGAACCGCTCGATATGCCCCACCTGGGCGATGAGCCCGCGTTCGCGGGCAAGACGAACGAGCGACTCGGCGTCGCTCGTCGTCCGGGTTATCGGTTTCTCGATAAAAACATGCAGCCCCCGGCTCATCGCCTTCCGGGCGATATCAAAATGGGCAGCGGTCGGGGTGGCGATACTGACGGCCCTGACCTTTTCCATCAGATCGTCGGCCGAGGTGAAGGATGTGGTGGAACATTCGAGGGCGACCGCGTCGGCCCGGGCCTTATCGATATCGCTGACCCCGACCAGATGGGATCCGGGAAGGGAGGCGAGGAACTTCGCGTGAAGCGATCCCAGGTGGCCGACGCCGACCACTCCGACCGGAATTTTTTCCGTCATCGCGCGCTCCTCAGCCGGGGTGAAATTGCTCATGGCTGACCCAGACTTTTTTTCAGCCAGGCAACGAACTCCTCGACGCTGTGGAAGCGGTAATCGACGTCCATTTCGAGAACATGCTCCTTCGCGTAGGAATCCCAGAGGACGGAGGCGATATTCACACCGGCTCCCCGGGCGGCCTTGACATCGGAGACGGCGTCGCCGACCATCAGAACCTGAGAGGGCTCGAGCGAGAATCTTTCCAGAACCCTCTGGATACCTTCGGGAGAGGGCTTATGGTTTGTCACATCGGTCCCTGTGACGATCAGATCAAAATACTGGACGATCCCGATCTGTTTCAGGGTAATGAGGGCGGTCCTCCTCCCCTTCCCCGTGAAGATGGCGAGAATGATCCCCTTCGTCCGGAGAAACTCCAGCATTTCCCGGATTCCGTCATAGGCGGAGGCCAGACGGGGGTGGTGGGTTTCGTAGTACGCATAATAATCCTCGATCGCGTCCGAAGAATCTCTTCCGACCAGCTTCTCAATGGCGACCTCTTCCGGGGGGCCGAAAAGTGCGGTAATTTCCACCGGGGTGAAAGTTTTCCGGAGATATTTTTCCGCCACATGATTAAAAGTCGCGTAGATCAGCTCATTCGTTTGAGAGAGCGTGCCGTCGAGATCGAAAATGATGCAGGAAATCTGTTTCATCGTGTCAAAATATACCAAAAAGACGAGGGAGTTTCAAAAAATTCGCTGAATTTTTATCCCCTTTTTTGTATATTGGGACTCACATTGCCGACGCACTCTCATTTTTGGAAAAAACATGACTGCCAACGACATCGAAAAACTTATCGGAGGAGATGCGAAGCTGCTCCTCGAGCACAGTTGCAAGGGAATACCAAAAGCGTTGCTCTCGCTGCCGGGCCCTGATTACGTCGACCGCATCTATGCCCAGTCGGACAGGCCGGTGCCAGTTTTGAAAAGCCTCAACTGGATCATCCACCAGGGGCGGCTGGCCCACACAGGCTACGTCTCCATACTGCCGGTCGATCAGGGAATAGAGCATTCGGCGGGAGCGTCATTTGCGCCGAATCCGATCTATTTTGACCCTGAGAACATCGTCAGACTAGCTATGGAGGGGGGATGCAACGCCGTGGCGTCGACGCTGGGAGTACTCGGAGCGGTGGCGAGAAAATATGCGCACAAAATCCCGTTCATCCTCAAGCTCAACCACAATGAATTCCTCTCCTACCCTAACAGTTACGACCAGATATTCTTCGGGCGGGTGAAGCAGGCATTTGACATGGGTGCGGTGGCGGTCGGGGCAACCATCTACTTCGGTTCCGCCGAGTCGAAGCGGCAGATTCAGGAAATCGGGCTTGCCTTTCAGCATGCGCATGAGCTTGGAATGGCGACCGTCTTATGGTGTTACCTTCGCAACTCCGCGTTCAAGACGGCCGAGAAGGACTATCATCTCTCGGCCGATCTGACCGGGCAGGCTAACCATCTTGGCGTCACCATCGAGGCTGACATCATCAAGCAGAAACTGCCGGAGAACAACGGAGGGTTTGAGGCGTTAAAATTCGGAAAGACCAGCAAGAAAGTCTATTCCGATCTGACGAGTGCACACCCCATCGATCTCTGCCGTTATCAGGTTGCCAACAACTACATGGGGCGGGCCGGGCTCATCAATTCCGGAGGGGAATCCAAGGGCGAATCCGACCTGGCGGATGCGGTCAGGACAGCCGTAATCAACAAGCGGGCGGGCGGCATGGGATTGATCTCGGGGAGGAAGGCGTTTCAGCGCCCGATGAAAGAAGGGGTAAAAATACTCAATTCAATTCAGGATGTGTACCTCTGCAAGGAGGTCACCATTGCGTAGAGCGAGCCTTGTCTTCCTTGCGATAGTTTTCGGCAATACTGTCCGGGCGCAGGATGCGGTCGTCATCGCCCCGAAAATTCAGAAAGTCATCTTCGAGAACGACATCATCAGAGTAACCAGGGCCACATACAAGCCGGGACAGAGTATTGGCGTCCATGCGCACGGCAAGGGACTTGTCATCGCCCTGACAAGCTTCAAAGCCGTTTCCACGCCGGTCGGCGGCGCTCCAACGGAAATCGTCAGACCGGCAGGTTCCGTCTGGTGGCGGGAGCCAATGAAACACACCATTAAAAACACCGGGAAGGGTGAGCTCAGGGTCATTGAAATCGACCTAAAGGACACGGCCAACCACGAGCCCCGATCGGTGACGCGGGATCCGGTCCGGATCGACCCGAAACATTTTAAACTGGAGATCGACAATGACTATCTCCGTGTGGAACGGGTCCATCTTGATCCACTGGGCACGGCGCCCCTTCACGAGCACATGGACAGGCTCACGGTGGCCCTCACCACTGTGAAGCGAAAGCTCAAAAGGCAGGGCGGGGCGACGGAGACGCGAACCGATTCCCCGGGCGACGTACAGTGGCGTCCGGCGGAGGTGCATTCGGCAGAAAATCTGGCCGCGAAGCCTGCGGAGCTTCTCTCCATAGAATTCAAAACATCGGCGCCGTCGATTTCGCCCAACGTTCCGCTCAAGCGGCTCACCATCGGGGGCGCGGAGTTCTGCTATATAGACAAAGGCTCGGGGGTGCCGGTCGTCCTGGTGCATGGTGAGGGGGAAGATTTGCGCGTATGGGACAACCAGATTGATGCGCTGGCGAAGAACTTCCGTGTAATCGCCTACAGCCGCCGGTATCATTATCCTAACGCGTGGAGCGGAAGCGGGTCGGACTATTCATACCAGGCGCACGCCATCGACCTTGTTAAATTCCTCCAGAAAATTCATCTTGGAAAAGTCCACCTCATCGGCCACGCCTACGGAGGGACGGTAGCGCTGATCGTTGCGCTTGGCCACAAGGAGCTGGTCCGGAGCGTAATCACTGCCGATGGCGCCTTCCCCGCGTTACTTTACAGAACAGCTCAGGGACGCGCCCTCTTGCGGGAGCAAGACGTCATACGCGATTCGGCTCTCGCGGCATTTGCTGTGGGGGATTCTATAAGAGGATTGAGGATTTTTGTCAACTTTGCCTATGGAGAGGGAGCCTACGACAACCTCCCGCCAAGATTCCGGAACATCATGATCGACAATGCGAGGGCGCTCAGGGCGCAGCTCGCCTCGTCGACCCCGGTCCCGCGGCCGCGGTGCAGGGACCTCTGGGCGCCGAAGCTGCCCGCTGTTCTCCTCGTGACTGGCGAGGGAACTCCGCCCTACTACGCCAGGGCCATGGATGTCATGGCCGAGTGCATGGAATCCGAGGACCGGACCGTGGTCACCGGGGGAACGCACGGTATGATGTACAGTTCGCCAGAACTTTTCAACAGAAAAATTCTCGATTTCCTGCCCCAGCACCGGTAACCATCCCTTTAGCGGCCGGAAGCGCTGCGACAAGTTTCAAGAAGCGCCGGACTGCGTTTCGGAAAAACCCAGCGCTGGTTCAGCGAACCAATGGACGCACGCCTGACCCGGCGGCGGTCACATCCTCAGAACCCATGGAAAGAAAAATCAGGCTGAAGAAAAACGAAGACCGTCGCATCCTCAACGGCCATCTCTGGATCTTCAGCAATGAGATCAGCTCGATCGACGGGGCTCCGGGGGCGGGGGAAGTCATTCGCGTTGAAAACGCCGCGGGCAAATTCCTCGGCACCGCCTTTTACAACCCTCATTCCCTGATAGCGGCCCGGCTCATCTCGCGGGGAGAAGAGGAGGTCGATTTCCAGTTCTTCAAGAAGCGTATCGAAGCGGCGCTTGCCCTCCGGAGGAGACTCTATCCCAGGGCGGAGACATTCCGGCTCGTGCACGGCGAATCTGACTACCTGCCGGGGCTCATCGTCGACAAGTACAACGATAACTGTTCCATCCAATCGCACTCCTACGCCATGGACGCCCGTCAGACGCTCATCTGCGATGTCCTGGAATCACTCCTCCACCCGCGGGGCATTGTCGAGCGGAACGAGGCGTCTGTACGCTCGCTCGAGGGGCTGCAGGCGAGGAAGGGAGTAGTCCGGGGGAGCGTAGAGCCCGTCATCATAGCGGAGCACGGACTCAAATACTCAGTCGACCTGCTGGAGGGGCAGAAAACAGGGTTTTTCCTGGACCAGCGTGAGAACCGCAAAGCCATTCGTCGGTATGCGAAGGGCTCACGAGTCCTTGATTGCTTCTGCAACGAGGGGGGATTCTCACTCAATGCGGCATACGGGGAAGCTACGGGGGTGACCGGGGTAGACAGTTCGGAAGTTTCGACGGTAAGGGCAGCCGCAAACGCGGCCACCAACGGGCTCAACGCAGAGTTCGTCACTGCTGACGCTTTCGATTATCTCATAGACTCTGCGGAGCGTAAAAAGCGATTTGACCTTGTCGTACTCGACCCCCCCTCCTTCGCCAAAAGCAGGAAATCGATCATCAAAGCAAAGCGGGGTTATAGGGAACTGAACCTCCTCGCCCTGCGGGTACTTGAGGCGGGCGGGATACTGGCCACAGCGTCGTGTTCCCACCACCTGTTTGAGGAAACCTTCCTGGAAATCATCAACCGGTGTGCGGTAGAAGCGGGTCGCCGCATCAGCATGCTCGAATGGCGCGGCGCTGCGCCCGACCACCCCGTTTTACCGGGCATGCCGGAGACGAAGTATCTGAAAATGGGAATATTTCAGGTGGAGTGAGTGTTCTTAATAATAGAACTATTGACTTTGCCTGAAAGCGGGGGTATATTTAGAGAGTGTCGGGAACAATGAAAACTCACCTCATCATCGGCGTTCTCTTCCTTTTTTGTTCGGTTGCAGGGCAGGCGCAGGAAGTCCACAAAGCCCCCCATGACAGCACGCTCATCTTCGGAACCGTACAGCCCGCTCCGCCGCAGGTCGCGCTCAGCGCGTTGCGAAATGCCTGGGGCATAAACCTCCTCGTTTCAACGAACGGATTCGGGTTGGGGTCATTCTACCGGCATGAATACTCTGAAGACCTCTCGGGATTTCTCGATCTCTCGATCTCGGAGGCGAAAGACGATGACGAGAAAGATTATTACGACTATTACACGGGGACCCGTTACACACCGGGGAAGATCAATCGTTTCCTGGTTGTTCCCCTCCTCTTTGGCATAGAAAAGAGACTCTTCGCCGACGAGATCGTCGATAACTTCAGGCCTTATGTCAATGCGGCGGTTGGCCCCACGATGATCTATGTTTTTCCCTACAACGAGGAATACTTCAGCGCGCTCGGGCACGGCCGACCCAGATACACTGCGGGGGGATACATCGGGCTGGGTGCGTTCTTCGGATCCGAGCGGTCGAACCTGCTCGGCCTGAACATCCGATACTATTTTGTCCCCTATCCTGCGGGACTGCCGAGCCTTGAGACCGTCGCCCCGAAAAAAGAATTTGGGGGGTTTTTCATCACGCTGAACTTCGGCAGCGCGTGGTAGTCGGAATTCTTACGAAAGAAATCTGGTAAGAAACCGGCCCGTGTAGGACCCTTCAATTCTGGCAATATCCTCGGGCGTCCCTTCGCCGACAATTCTCCCCCCTTTATCCCCGGCCTCCGGCCCGAGATCCACCACCCAGTCGGCGCACTTAATCACGTCCATGTTATGCTCGATGATCACCACGGAATTCCCCCCGTTGATCAGCGAATTCAGGGCCTCAAGCAGCTTTGCGATATCGTCCGTATGAAGGCCTGTCGTCGGCTCGTCAAAGACAAAAAGCAGTTTGCCCTCATCCCTCGCGGCCAGGTGAGAGGCGAGCTTAACGCGCTGGGCCTCGCCTCCGGAGAGAGTCGTGGCGGACTGGCCGAGCTTGACATAGCCCATCCCGACATCGGCGAGGACCTGAAGGCGTTTTGAGACGCGGCGGCCCGAAGCGTTCTGATTGAAAAACGCGATCGCCTCGGAAACCGTCAGCGCCAGGATCTGATCGACGTTCAGGCCGTTATACTCCACATTAAGAACTTCCTTCTTAAACCGTTTCCCGCCGCACACCTCGCAGGTCAGTTCCAGATCGGCAAGAAACTGCATCTCGACGGTTTGGATGCCGCTCCCCTCGCAGGTCTCGCAGCGTCCGCCCGGCACGTTGAACGAAAAATACCCGGGTGAATACCCGCGGGTTTTTGCCGCGGGAGTCGATGCCAGCACATCCCGGACGAGATCGAACGCTTTTATATACGTGATCGGATTTGACCGCGGAGTCCGGCCGATGGGGGTCTGATCGACCAGCTCGACGTCATCGATAGCGTCGGCGCCTTCGATCGAGCTGTGCCGGCCGACGGAATCGGAGTACTCGCCTTTAAGTTTTTTTATGCCCGCATAGAGAATCTCATGGACGAGCGTACTCTTGCCCGATCCGCTCACTCCGGTTATGGCGACAAATTTTTGAAGAGGAATTTCGACATCGATCTCTTTCAGATTATGCTCGGCGGCTCCGCGGATGATGATTGACCGGTGCGAACCCTTCCTGCGGGAGGCTGGGACTGGGATGGAGCGGTTGCCGGCGAGATACTCGCCGGTTAAAGATCGCGTATTTTTTTCCAGATCGGAAAGCTCCCCCTTGAAGACAACTTCCCCGCCCCCTTCGCCTGCCCCGGGGCCCATATCGACTATCAGATCTGCGGCGCGGATCATATCGGTATCATGTTCAACCACGATCACGGTATTCCCGACATCGCGAAGGGCGCGAAGTATGGAAATCAGCTTGGCGTTATCGCGCGGGTGGAGCCCGATGCTTGGCTCATCCAGCACATAGAGAGAGCCGACAAGGGAAGAGCCGAGAGCGGTGGCCAGGTTGATCCGTTGTGATTCTCCGCCGGAGAGGCTGTTCGAGAGGCGGTCGAGGGTAAGGTAGCCGATCCCCACGTCAACGAGATATTTCAGGCGTTTCCGCAGTTCCTCGAAAATCCTTCTACCCACGTCGAGCTCGAAATCGGAGAGCTGTACGTTCTGGAAAAAGTCATTGGATTCCTCGATCGTCATGCGCACGACGTCATAGATCGTTTTCCCCGAAACCTGGATTGCCAGGGCCTCGGGGCGGAGCCGGGATCCGCCGCAGGCATCGCACAACGTATAGCCCCGGTACCGGCTCAACATAATCCGGTAGTAGATCTTATATGTCTTCTTCTCGACCCCCCGGAAAAACCCGTTGATCCCGTCAAAGTCGCCATAGCCGTCCATGACGATCGTGAGTTCTTTCTTCGAAAGCTCGCGGAACGGCACCTCCACGCGGAGCCCGGCTTCGGGGGCGATGCGCAAAAGATTTCGCTGATTGTTATGCCATTTCGGAGTCGTCCACGGCTGGATTGCGCCTTCCCTGATCGACTTCCCCTTGTGCGGGATCACGAGATCCATGTCGATGCCGACCGAGCGGCCGAACCCCTGGCATTTCGGACACGCTCCGAACGGATTGTTGAAGGAAAAAAGGCGCGGATCCGGCTCCTCGTACCGGGTGCCGTCGTTCGAGCACTCAAAATGCTGATTAAACCGGAGTTCCCGTCCCGAGCCGAGGAGTTTAACGACGGCATATCCATCGCCGGATGCGAAGGCGGTTTCTATGGAATCGGCGAGGCGGTTATTCTCCTCTGCCCGTCTATAAACGAGCCGGTCGACCAGAACGAAGAGGTCGGACTTTTTGGCCTTCGCGGTGAGCCGGCGCTCGTTGAGATCGATGATGTCGTCTTTATACAAAATCCGGAAAAAGCCCTGTTTCTTCAGATTCTCTAGCTCTCTTTTGAGAGTGGCATCCTCATGCTGGTGGAGAGGAAAGAGCACATATAGTTTCAGGCCGTCGGGGGAGGAATCCTCCTCTGACAGTTTCTGCAGAACCGTTCGGACGGAATCCCTCTGGACAAGCGCGCCGCACTTCTGGCAGAAAGTTTTTCCCACGCGGGCAAAGAGAAGGCGCAGATAATCATAAATCTCCGTCGTTGTGCCGACGGTGGACCGGGGATTTCTGGCGGTCGTCTTCTGTTCGATGGCGATCGCAGGGCTGATACCCTCGATAGAATCGACGTCGGGTTTATCCATTCGTTCAAGAAACTGGCGGGCGTAGGCAGAAAGACTTTCGACGAACCGGCGCTGCCCCTCGGCGTAGATCGTATTGAAGGCAAGGCTTGACTTTCCTGACCCGCTCACGCCGGTGAGGACGATCAGCTTATTGCGGGGAAGATCCAGCGACAGATTTTTCAGGTTGTGGACCCGGGCCCCCCGGATGGAGATCGTCCCTTTGGCCGCGCTTCGGCCATTGCGCGGCAAAACTTTCAGGCGTTTTATTTCTTTTGTGGTTTTCACAATAAGTCACAGCACGAGGGCACCGAGCCAATCAAAAACCGTGGAGGAAGGAAAAGCCCGTCCGCTGGCAGGAGAGCCGGTCAGAGCAGCGGGAACATCAGCGAAAGTGTGGCAGCGACCTGGGAAATCGTATCCTCGTTGCTCACCTTGCCGACGACATTAAACATCTGATATTTCAGCGACGCGTCGATATTCCCCAAAAAGGGAGCCGAAAACATCACGCCTCCGCCGATGCCAAAGCCTTCGCGGGTAACCGATCCGGGGGTGGCGGTGCTGGAAACGACCGACACCAGACCATCGGCTCCGAGATAAGGCCTGACGATGACCAGAGGAATCGGAAGCTCGACCCCGGCGCCGAGGAGCCAGGCGGTGTGCGAATCGCTGCTCGATTTGAACGGCAGCCTGTTATACGTAGCGGACGCGAGGAGGTGAAGCGGGATAAGGCCCGAGATGCGCGCTCTGGCGCCGGCGTTCCATCCCGTATTTGTAATATCCCCCAAACTTCCGACCGGCTGTGAGACCCCCCCACCGATACCGAGATCGATATTTACTGGAGATGCCGGGGTCTGGGCAAGCGAGATGCCCGCCGAGACCAATAAGAGGCTCAATAAAACCTTCATGATCGTGTCCCCATTTCTGCATTATATTCCTGCAAAGTTTTGACGGAAAACTTTCGTTCGCGGGTCCACTGGATCCCTTTGACGGCCGCGGCGGCGGCGGATATAGTCGTGATGATCGGGATCTTGGCCTCGAGCGATGCGCTTCCGATCGAAAGCTCATCGTAGCGTGACGCTTCGCCCAGGGGCGTATTCACCACGATATGGATTTCCCCGTTCTTAATATGGTCCACCACATTCGGGCGGCCCTCATTCACCTTAAAAACCTTCACTGCCTCTACCTTGTGCTGCGAGAGGAAATCGGCGGTGCCGGCCGTCGCAAAAAGGGAAAAGCCGAGCCGTTGAAAACCTTTTGCCACCTCAAGGAGCTTGTAATTCTTATCATTATTATTCACGCTAATGAAAACACCCCCGGCAGTGGGAAGGTGCCCGCCGGCGCCGATAAAAGCTTTGGCGATCGCGTCCCCGAAATTTTCTGAAATGGACATCACCTCGCCTGTGGACCGCATTTCGGGACCGAGGTAGACTTTAGCCTTGGGAAATTTTCCGAAAGGAAAAACCGGCTCTTTCACCGCTATATGGGCGGGGGGGGCATTAAGGGGAAGGCCGAGTTGCCGGAGAGATTTTCCAACCATCACCTTGGCAGCAATCTTTGCAAGCGGGAGACCCATAGCCTTACTCACGAAGGGCACGGTACGCGAGGCCCGCGGGTTTACTTCAAGCACGTAAACGATCCCATTCTTCTCGGCGCACTGGACATTCACCAGCCCTCGGACGTGGAGGGCGAGGGCGAGTTTTCTGGTAAAATCCTTAAGCTGTTCGATAACCTGCACGCTTTCGGCCCCGGGCATCAGCACGCATGCGCTGTCCCCGGAGTGAATGCCGGCTTCTTCGATGTGCTGGAGGACCCCGCCGATCATGACATCGGTCCCGTCGCAGACCGCATCCACATCAAATTCCTTTGCGTCCTCCAGAAACTTGTCGATAAGGATGGGATGATCAGGCGACACATTCACGGCGGCCTTCATATACTGCTCGAGAGCCTCGGGCTTATACACAATCTCCATCGCCCTTCCTCCGAGGACATAAGAGGGACGAACCAGGACGGGGTAGCCGATCCGGGCGGCAACGGAAACCGCCTCACTCACAGAAGTAGCCGTCCCATCCTGGGGATGCGGGATATGAAGTTTTTTCAAAAGATCGCCGAATCGCTTCCGGTCCTCGGCCACATCGATATCCTCAGGCGACGTGCCCAGAATTTTTATCCCATTCGCCTCGAGCGCTTTCGAAATCTTTAGCGGCGTTTGACCGCCGAAGCTCACGATCACCCCTTCGGGTTTTTCCGCTTCGCAGATATCGAGGACATTTTCCAGCGTCAGGGGCTCGAAATAAAGCTTATCTGTCTGGTCGTAATCGGTAGAAACCGTCTCGGGGTTGCAGTTAATCATAATAGTCTCAAACCCCTCTTCGGAGAGGCCGAAGACGCCGTGCACGCAGCAGTAGTCAAACTCGATCCCCTGCCCGATGCGGTTCGGACCGCCGCCGAGGATAACCACCTTCCTGCGGTCTGATCGGTGCACTTCCGATTCAGTTTCGTAGGTGGAGTAGTGGTAGGGAGTTTCCGCCTGAAACTCCGCGGCGCACGTATCCACCGTTTTGAAGACGGGTTTCACATTCAGCTGCTCGCGCAGCCTGCGGAC
The DNA here is from genome assembly GCA_964410105.1 of uncultured Chlorobiaceae bacterium. GTDB lineage: Bacteria > Bacteroidota > Ignavibacteria > UBA10030 > SZUA-254 > CAYPFY01. The sequence goes on along the minus strand of CAYPFY010000017.1, from coordinate 45,380 downwards.
GGCCGACTCATCGGATTTCCAGAGCCAGGCAAGCTGACGGTCCGAGAAGCCGTACTGTTTCGCTTTCAGGAGAATTTCCGGGGTTACAGGCTTCATTTCTTCGCAGAGGCGGAGAGTTTCTTATAGAGCTCAAACTGCTTGTCGGTTAAAATCGCTTTCGTCTTCACGTAGGAGACGAGATGCGTGGCGCGGAGGCGGCCCCGCAGCCGGCCGATTTGTTCGGCGTCGTCACGCACAGATTTCTCCCCGACGAGCCCGGTCTTGAACGCGTCATTCATCTCCTCCTCAACTCTGATGATTCTGTCGGCCAGCTCCTTCGAACGGGTCGTCACCTCGGTCGACACGCTCTTGAGCGATTTCATCTGCTCCTGTGACAGATCCAGCTCTTTTGCGAGGTCCATGGCGCGTTTGGGAGCGGGGAATCCGTACGCTACGGCGACGGAGGCCTGCCCCATGGGATCGCCCTTAAGAAGCGCGTCACGGTCGGGCGGGATTTGAGAAAGAGCCGCGGTAGAAAGCAGGAGAATGAGCGCTGACAACTTCATATTCCGATCCCTTCTTTTCGTTGGACGACAACATCCTCCCCATTGGACCCGGCAGCGAAACCCCTCAGTTCCGTTTCCAGGTCGACAATCTGTTTGATATTATGCAGAAACCATCTATCGATCTTGGTGATCGAATACAGCTCATCGAGAGAAATACCGAGCTGAAGAGCGTAGCGGAGATAAAAAATATTATCCGCCTTCGGCATACGGAGGTGGCTGATCACCTTTTCGCGCCAGGCATTTTGCTCAGACTCGCTGAGAAGTTCCGGGGAAAAATCGTCCTTCCCGTCTGCTCCGAGACCGTAGCGGTCGTTCTCGAGAGATCTCAAGGCTTTCTGGAGAGCTTCCTTGAACGTCCTTCCGAAAGCCATCGCCTCGCCGACCGATTTCATTTGAACGCCGAGGGTATCGTCGACGCCCTTGAACTTTTCAAAATCCCAGCGCGGGATTTTCACAACGGTATAATCGATGGTCGGCTCGAACGACGCGGGGGTCTTCTTCGTGATATCATTGGGAATCTCATCGAGGGTATAGCCCACAGAAAGTTTTGCAGCAATCTTTGCAATCGGAAACCCTGTCGCCTTCGAGGCAAGGGCTGAGGAGCGGGACACCCGGGGGTTCATCTCGATCACAAGCATTTTCCCGTTATCAGGATTAACGGCAAACTGGATATTCGAGCCGCCGGTCTCCACGCCGATGGCCCGGATAATTTTCAATGCGGCGTCGCGCATATGCTGGTATTCTTTGTCGGTGAGAGTCTGTGCGGGGGCGACCGTGATGGAATCCCCGGTATGCACTCCCATCGGATCAAAATTTTCGATCGAACAGATAATCACCACATTATCCTTCAGATCGCGCATCACCTCCAGCTCGAACTCCTTCCAGCCAACGACGGATTCCTCGACAAGCGTTTCATGGATAGGGCTTGCGGAGAGAGCGTGGGCGATTTTTTCCTGAAACTCTTCAATATTATAGGCGATCCCGCCGCCGGTCCCCCCCAAAGTAAACGAGGGGCGGATTATAAGGGGAAACCCCGTCTTCTCTGCGAACGCAGAGGCCTCGTCAGCGGAGTGCACAAAGGCCCCTTTTGCCGTTTCGAGCGAGATATCGTCCATCGTCTTCTGAAAAAGCTCTCTGCTTTCTGCTTTCTTAATCGCATCCAGCTTCGCGCCGATCAGTTCGACCCCATACTTATCCAAAACCCCGGACTCGGCCAGGGCCACGGCGGTATTCAGGGCTGTCTGCCCTCCCATGGTGGGGAGAATAGCATCGGGGCGCTCTCGTTCGACGATTTTCTCGACAAAAAACGGGGTGATGGGCTCTATATATGTTCGGTCGGCGAACTCCGGGTCGGTCATAATCGTGGCGGGGTTGCTGTTCACCAGGATCACGCGGAAACCTTCTTCTTTCAAAACCTTGCAGGCCTGGGTGCCGGAGTAATCGAACTCGCACGCCTGGCCGATCACGATCGGCCCTGCGCCAATGACAAGAATTTTATTGAGATCCGTACGTTTGGGCATTCGAATTTTAAAGATATAAAGAATTCGAGAGATTTACCACCACCGGTGTCGTCGTGGACTGTTATTTTGACAGTCCGGTGAAATTTCCATACCTTTGTAAACTTTGAACCAAAACCTTCTCGGGCAGGATACTCATCTGTGATCGGCGAAACGGTTTCACATTACACCATCCTGGAAAAACTGGGTGAAGGCGGGATGGGGGTGGTCTACAAGGCCCACGACCTAAAACTGGACCGCATGGTAGCCCTGAAATTCCTGCCACCGGAGACGGCGACGTCACAGGACGAGCTGGCCCGGTTCGAGCAGGAGGCAAGGGCAATCTCCGCGCTCAACCACCCTTCCATTGCCACCATTCACGACGTCGACGAAGCGGGGAAAAAGAAATTCCTGGTGCTCGAATACATCCCGGGCGGCACATTGAAATCCAAAATCAAACGCCTCAAGGCAGAAGACAAGGAGCTCTCCGTCGCCGAGATCCTCGACTATGGGATCCAGATCGCTGAGGGACTTGCCCATGCACATCGTCACGGCATTGTTCACCGGGACGTGAAGACAGAAAACGTTATGCTCACCGAGGAGGGGCGCGTAAAAATCACCGATTTCGGCCTTGCCAAGTTGAGGGGTTCTGTCCATTTGACCAAAACCGGAAGCACCATTGGGACGGCCGCCTATATGTCGCCGGAGCAGATCCGTGGAGAGGATATTGACAACCGGTCGGACCTCTTCTCTTATGGAATCGTTCTCTATGAATTATCGACCACACATCTCCCCTTCCGCGGCGAGCATGAGACTGCGCTCAGCTATTCGATCTTAAACGAAGAACCATCTCCGGCAGAAGCCGCACGTCCTGCACTGCCTTCGGAACTGACGGAGGTAATCAACCGGTGTCTTGAAAAAGAAAAGGAAAAGAGGTACCAGACCGCTGAGGAAATAGCAGAAGGCCTGAGACAGATACAGCATGAAAGCACGGGGGTCGTAAAAACAGTCGTCAGGAGATCAAAGCTTCCCTGGGTCATCGCCGCGGCAGCCATAAGCATTGCGGGCGTCTTGTTTTACTTCATCCGACCGGGCGGCCAGCCGCGTCTCACGCATGGCAAAACCATTGCGGTGCTTCCCTTTTCAAATTTGAGCGGGAAGGCGGATGACGAGTACTTCAGCGACGGCATGATGGAAGATATCCTCACGCAGCTCTCGAAAATCGCCGATCTGAATGTCATCTCCCGCACCTCCGTCATGCAGTACAAGGGAACCACAAAGACGATACCCCAAATCGGAAGAGAACTGAACGCCGGGGCGATACTTGAGGGAAGCGTCCGGCAGGCAGGAAGCAGGATGCGGATAGCGGCGCAGTTGATCGAGGCGGGGACAGACAGGCACATCTGGGCTGAGACCTACGACCGGGACGTAAAAGATATCTTTGATGTCCAGAGCGACGTGGCGCAGAAAATTGCCGCGGCCCTCCGGGCACGACTCTCAGCGAATGAGAAGGCCCTCATAGAAAAAAAGCCCACCGAAAACATTGATGCATACACCTACTGCCTGCGGGCCCGGGAACTTCCCTTCGGACGAACTAGGAGTCTTGAGATGGCGATATCGCTCTGCAGGAAAGCCACCGCCCTGGATCCCAATTTCGCCCTGGCTTATGCGACAATGGGGAAATCATACGCAAATCTGTACGTCCAAACGAACCTGAGGGCGACGCTAGATTCAAGCCTCACCCTCGCACGGAAGGCACTCTCGATCGATCCGAATCTCTCCGAAGGTTACATTGCTTTGGGGGCTGCCTACGGGCTCGTGGGAAGCCATGACAGTGCCATCCAATCACTCGAGAAGGCAGTCACCCTCAATCCAAATTCCTTCGCAACGGTAAGCGGTTTAGGATCGGAATACCACGCCGAGTACGATTATCCCAAGGCTATACAATTCTACAAAAAGTCGATACTTCTCAACCCGACAAAGTCACATTCTTATCTTAGTGTTGCGGACATCTACAGTGAGCTTGGCGACGTTCACAACGCACTCTTATATTGCCGGAAGGCAGAAGAACTTGAACAACGCGACCCAGACGAGGTCCTTAGGAGCCTTGCGTGGATGGAACTGATGGACGGCCGATCGGGTGAAGCCATAGCACATGCGGACTCCCTCATCGCCCGATATTCAGACGATACTCTCAACTATAGCTTCGCCGGAGGAATACACCTCCTCGGCGGGGACATGCCGAGAGCCAGAGACTTCTTCAGGACGATTGTCGTAAAGGATTCGGGTTCGTTTAGCAGCAGTATCCTAGCAAACAACACGACATACCTTGGGTATATTCTTCAACAGATGGGCGATAAATCTGCCTCTCAGAAACTCTATGCAAACAGTTTGCGGAGAAGCTTACAGGATCTGAAGGAGGTTCCGCGGGACCCGTCCATACCATACGATCTTGCTGCTTTGAGCGCACTCAACGGAGGCAAAACGGAGGCTTATTCCTGGCTCAGGAAGATGGCAGAGGACGGATTCGTCAATTACCGGCTATTGCGGATGGATCCATTGTTCGGATCACTTAGTCACGATCCACAGTTTGAACAGCTGCTCGTCCAACTTCAGCAGAAAGCGGAGGAGTTGCGGAACAAAATAAAGGAAACGGAGGAATAGGATGGACAACTCTGACGCTTCGATCCTTCGCAACCATTCCCTGGCAAAGCAGAATCTTTGGAACAAGAAGTATTGCCGACGATCACAATGATCCGCGACATGAGCAATCCGTTTCCCCCAGTCGACGAATCGGACCTCACGATCGTCCCGATAGCGAAGTCGGAGACCATCCCCTCATCCTGGTATGTCGATCCGCAATTTCATGAATTCGAGCAGCACGCCATTTTCTCAAAATCATGGCAACTTGTCGGCCATTCGGGCCGGCTTCAGAACCCGGGGGATTACCTCACCGGGACCGTAGCCGACAACCCGGTCATACTTGTCTGCGGGAAGGACCAAAAAATTCGAAGTTTTTACAATGTCTGCCGGCACCGCGGGGGTCCCCTGGCCATGGACGACAGCGGCAGCTGCACCATGCTCCAGTGCAAATACCACGGTTGGACCTATCAGCTCGACGGGAGCCTCCGGGGGGTACCGAGATTTGACAGGGTCGAACTCTTCGACCCGGGGAACTACGGACTCATCCCGCTGGATCACGACGAATGGGAAGGGCTCATCTTCATCCGATTGGGCGGAGAGAAAAACCCGCTCAAAACAATTCTCAGTGGAATCCGGGAGCGCATTTCTCCCCAAACGCTTGCAAATAAAAAGTTCCACAGCCGCGTAGTCTACGATATTTCATGTAACTGGAAAGTCTACGTTGACAACTATCTTGAGGGATATCACCTCCCCTTCGTCCACCCGGAGCTTTGCGAGCTACTTGACTACGGGCAATACAAAACCGAAGTTTTCGAAAGATACTCGCTCCAGCACAGTCCGACCACAGGGACCGGCAATCTTTACGGGGAATCGGGAACGGCATTTTATTACTTCATATTTCCCAACCTCATGCTGAACATCCTCCCCCGGCGGTTACAGACCAACCTAGTAGTGCCGGTGTCGCACAACAAGACAAGAGTCTTGTTCGACTATTATTACGACGATACCACAAGCCCGGACGCCCGGCGATTGATCGCCGACGATCTCTCCTCGAGCGACAAAATACAGCAAGAGGACATCGGCATCTGCGAGCAGGTACAGAAAGGACTGAATTCGTTCGCGTACCACAAGGGAAGATTCTCGGTCGACATGGAACAGGGAGTGTATCACTTCCAGACCCTCCTCAAGGCGGCTTATCGATCGTCTCTCCGGAAGTAACAGGCGTCGCGAGGGAACAGCGCAGTGAGCCTCGAAGACAAACTACTGCCGCGTAAGCTTACCCTCCTCGATTCCACCATGATCAACGTGGGCAGCATGATCGGGTCGGGCATCTTCATCGTGCCCGCCGCCATAGCCCTCGGAGTCGGATCATCAGCCCTCATCATCGGCGTCTGGATCGTCGGCGGCATAGTCAGCCTCTTCGGATCCCTCTCGATAGCCGAGCTCGGCGTCCTGATGCCGCGGGCCGGCGGCCAATACGTTTACATACGCGAGGCATACAGCCCGCTCTGGGGATTCCTCTACGGCTGGGCGGCATTCACCGTCATCAACACCGCATCGATCGCTGCGGTCGCGATGACATTTGCCATCTATCTCGGTTATTTCTTCCCCCTCGATCCTACTGGCCTAAAACTCATTGCGGTCGCCTCGATCGTCCTCCTCACCATCGTCAACTGCTTCGGAATAAAACTTGGTGCGAGAATTCAGAACGGATTCACGCTCGCCAAGATCGCGGCGCTGGCGCTCCTCTGCTCCCTGAGCCTCATCTGGAGCGGAGGATCCGTTGGCAATTTCTCACCCCTCCTGCCGGCCCTTCCCCTATCGGGCATCGCGGGGCCGATCACGCTTGCCATCGTTGCCGTCCTCTGGGCGTACGACGGGTGGATAGAAATAACATACGTAGCGGGAGAAGTAATCGATCCCGGCAGAAATCTACCCCGAGCTCTATTCAGGGGCACCCTCCTTGTCATGGCTGTCTACATTCTTGCCAATTTCTCTATGATCTACGTCCTCTCTCCCGCGGGAATGGCGCAATCAAGCCTTGTTGCGTCGGATGCCGCCACAAAAATCCTGGGATCGGGGGGAGCCGCGTTCATATCCCTCGCCGTCATCATCTCGACATTTGGCACGAACAACGGATACATATTCACCTGTCCGAGAATCTATTATGAAATGGCACGGGAAGGGCTTTTCTTCAAAAAACTTGCGGAGATACACCCCCGGTACGAGACCCCTGTAGCATCCCTCATCGCGCAGGCCGTAATCTCCATGATCCTGGTGATCACCGGAAGTTATGTTCAGCTGGCTACCTACGTCGTCTTCGCCTCCTGGATTTTCTATGCCATGTCGGCGGGTGCGGTCATCATACTGAGGAAGCGCCGAGGGGATGCGGCGCGCCCGTACAAGACCTGGGGATATCCGCTCACCCCGATACTTTTCATACTATTTTCGATGTGCCTTGTCGCATCGACGATAATGGAAGATCCAAAAGACTCCCTCATCGGGGCAGGGATCATCGTTACGGGGGTGCCGGCGTATTTCTACTGGAAACAAAAATCGCGCCCGGTCGTGGAAAGGTGAAACTTTCCCGGAAATTGATTATAATTTCATGGTAGAGGGGATGGCGAGCAAGGAGTTCACCGTGGAAATTTTTACTGGCCTTTACACAGCGACGACGGAGGGCATCACGATCCAGGTACGCCCGGTTTATCTCGACCATGAATCGGACGTCATGGAGCGGAAATTCGTCTTCGCGTATTTCGTACGCATCGAGAACCGGTCGTCGGGGAGCGTCCAGCTCCTCCGGCGTCACTGGTACATCAACCATGCGGGGGGGCGCGTCGAGGAAGTAGAGGGAGAAGGCGTTGTGGGGAAGCAGCCCGTGATCGAGGCGGGGAAATCCCATCAGTACAACAGCTTTTGCGTCCTCGATTCCTTCGAGGGAACAATGGAGGGAACCTACCTGATGCAGCGCGGAGCGGGGGAATTCTTCAGGGTAACGATCCCTCGGTTCTCTTTGCGGGCGCGGGCAAATTAGGGTCGAGAGAATTCAAGTCTATACTTCAGGTCCTGGGGGCATCCGTCCGCAATGACTTTTAGCGAGATAAGTTTCGGCGTCGTCATACTCTGCTGGTTCATCTTTGCAGGCGCATTCCTCTTCCGCAAGAAGCCTCCGCCATCGACGATAAAAACCCGCAGCGGGAGAGCTCGAGCGGGACTGATACTCCAAGCCATCGCCTACTCACTGGTGTGGGCCATTCGCCGGCCGGCCGGGGAGCCCATCGTCTCCTCGCCGGTGCTGGGCGCCGCCGGAGGGGCGGTCGCCATCGGGCTGGCCGCCGGATCGATCTGGCTGACGATAGCCGCCGTGAGGAGGCTTGGCAAGCAATGGGCCCTCGCCGCGCAGATCAGTGAGGATCACGAGCTCATCACCGACGGGCCGTACTCGGTCGTCCGGAACCCCATCTATGCCGGCATGTTCGGGATGCTCATAGCAACGGGACTCGTCGTAAGCAACTGGATTGCCATTCCCCCTGCCATACTGCTTTACTACTTCGGCACTCACATCCGGGTCCGGAGCGAAGAAAAGCTTTTGGTGGAAAAATTCGGCGCGGCGTTCGAGGAGTACACTTCCCGTGTCCCGGCATACATTCCCCGCATTACCCGATGAAAAAAGAAGCCGAAAGGAAAAACATTTCGAGCGGAACGCCGTGGGAGCCCGTCGTCGGATATTCCCGCGCGGTAAGGATGGGACGGCACATCTGGGTTTCCGGGACAACCGCGACGGGGACTGAGGGAAAAATCGTCGGGGCCGGCGACGCCTATGCGCAAACCATCCAGGCGATCCGCAACATTGACGATGCGTTAAAGAAGGCGGGCGGAGGCCTCGCCGACGTTGTGCGAACGAGAATCTTTGTGACGAACATCGGTGACTGGGAAAAAGTCGGAAAGGCGCATGGCGAGATTTTCGAGAAAATCCGCCCTGTTACGTCGATGATAGAAGTGGCGGGGCTTGTCGACCCGGCCATGCTGGTTGAGATCGAGGCGGAAGCATATCTTTCGGATGGCTAGCGGATATCAGGTGGACAAGAGCATCACCGCAGTGAAACTGGGGATCGTCGGAGGCGGGCAGCTGGGCAGGATGCTGATCCAGTCCGCCGTCAATTTCGATCTATCCATCAGCGTCCTCGATCGGGATGAGTATTCACCCTGCCGGAGCCTGGCGGAAAACTTCGTCGCGGGACCCCTCACCGACTTCGACACACTTTACCGGTTTGCGAAAAAACTCGATGTCGTCACCATCGAGATTGAAAACGTCAATGTCGAGGCCCTCGCGCGGCTGGAGAAAGAGGGAGTCATCGTGCGCCCGCAGCCCCGTGTCATCGAGATCATCAGAGACAAGGGCCGGCAAAAAGGTTTTCTCCGGGAGCACGGGATCCCGACAACCGATTTCGAAATCGTCGAGGGAAAGGGGCATCTCCGCCGGCTTGAAAATTTCCTGCCGGCGGTGCAGAAACTGCGCACGGCGGGCTATGACGGAAGGGGTGTCAGAAAAATCCGGTCACCGCAGGACATCGACGAAGCATTCGAGGAGCCCAGCGTCCTGGAGCGTTGGGTAGAGTTTCAGTGTGAAATCTCGGTCATCGTCGCCCGAAACTCTTCGGGCGACACCCGGACATACCCGGCGGTTGAGATGATCTTCGAGCCCGAGGCCAATCTCGTCGAATATCTTGTAGCCCCGGCCAGAGTTTCAGAAAAAATTCAGAAAGCGGCAGATGAAATTGCGGTAAAGACAGCGCGGGCCCTCGGGATTGTGGGCATAGCCGCCGTGGAAATGTTCGTCATGCCCGGCGGAGAGATCCTGGTCAATGAGATTGCGCCCCGGCCTCATAACAGCGGGCACCACACAATCGAAGCCAACGTCACGTCGCAGTATGAGCAGCATCTGAGGGCGATCCTCGACCTACCGCTTGGGTCGACCCGGGGGACATCCCCGGCCGCGATGGTCAACATTCTTGGGGCGGAGGGCCGAACAGGCCCCGTGCGGTACGAAGGAATAGACAGAATCATGGCCCTTGAGGGGGCTCATCTGCATCTTTATGGAAAGCAAGAGACAAAGCCTTTCAGGAAAATGGGGCATGTCACCATACTCGACGCCGATGTCGAGGCTGCCCTCCAGAAAGCTGTTTTCGTAAAAAACCATTTGAAAGCATTTGCATGAAAACCCCTCTGGTGGGAATCATCATGGGAAGCAAGTCTGACCTTGAGGTCATGACCGAGGCGGCCACAGTCCTTGAAAAATTCGGCGTGCCATTTGAGATCACGATAGTCTCGGCGCACCGAACCCCGAAGAGAATGGTCGGTTATGCGAGCGCTGCGGCCCGGCGGGGGCTGAAGGTCATCATCGCGGGGGCGGGAGGCTCGGCGCATCTCCCTGGAATGGTCGCCTCCCTCACAACCCTTCCTGTGATAGGGGTGCCTGTAAAATCCCGGAACTCGGTTGACGGATTGGACTCCATACTATCGATAGTCCAGATGCCCCCGGGAGTCCCTGTGGCGACGGTAGCCCTCAACGGCGCAGAAAATGCAGGCATCCTGGCTGCCCAGATCATCGCCCTTTCAGACCGGAAGCTGGAGGCAAGACTCCTGCAGATGAAAGACGGGCTCAGGAAGAAGGTCGAGAAATCGGTCCACGAAATCGAGAAGAGGGGTTACAAGACGATCCTCCCCCGGAAGCGCTGATTCCCCCGCAGGAGCGGGCATTCCGCTTCTTATACGCAACATTCCCCCCCCGAGATCGTAGGCTTCAAAGCGGCCAACCTCACATCCCGGGAAAACCTCATGAAAAAGAAAGTCATCATCTCCTCCGTCGCTGTCATCTCGATTGTGGGAGGGGGCATTTTCATTTTCAGCGGATCCAAAAACAACTCAGAAGGGGACCTGGGCAAGGTCAAAGTTGTCAAGGGAAACATCATTGACAAGGCCCTTGCCGTGGGGACCATAGAGCCGGAGAATGAGATTTCCATAAAATCAAAAGTTTCGGGAGTCGTGAAGCGCATCTTTGCCGACGCCGGCACCTACGTCAAGGCCGGGGATCCGTTACTCGAGGTGCGGCCCGATCCGACGCCTCTTGAACTTGCGGATGCCAAGAGGCAGGTCCAGCTTGCGGAAAACGAGCTCGACAATCTCACCAAAGAGAGAGTGAGGGAAGAATCGCTCGTCAAAAAGCAGCTTATATCGACCAAGGAATTCGAAGATTTTCAAAAGCGCGACCAGGAAGCCCAGTTGAGGCTGAAAATGGCCAACGAGCACCTCGCGCTGCTCCAGAGCGGAAGAGTAAAAATCGATAACACAGAAATCGAGTCGATCGTCAAAGCGCCCATCGACGGATACGTATTGAGCAAGACTGTGGAAGTCGGGGACCCCGTCACGCCGCTGACCACCTATCAGGAGGGAACGGTCCTGATGAAAATGGCGAACATGGAGCGGCTCATCTTCAAGGGAACCGTTGATGAAATCGATGTCGGCAAGCTCAAAGAGGGTATGGAGACCATCCTTAAGGTAGGCGCCCTTCCTAACGACACCGTGAGGGGAAAGTTGCGGAAAATATCATTGAAGGCCGAAAAGAAAGAAAACGCCACTGTCTTCCCGATAGAAATACTCATCCCCCAGGCGAGCAACGCCACCCTCCGGGCAGGCTATTCGGCCAACGCCAACATCATCATAAGGGAAAAGAAGAACGTCCTCATGCTTCCGGAGCGGGTCGTCACATTCCGGAACGACTCCGCCTTCGTCAAGCGAGCCCTCCCCGGAGGGAAATCCCAGGAAATCTATCTGAAGACGGGACTGAGCGATGCGATCAACGTTGAAATAGTCTCAAACATCGCCGAGGGGGATTCCGTCTTCGAAAAGCCGGTGAAGAAAATCGAATGATCGGCCGGTTCCTGATCACGCTCTGGGAATTCCTGGAAGACCTCAGGGCGCAAAAACTCAGGTCATTTCTCACCACATTCGGGATCGTCTGGGGAACGGTCGCAATCGTCGTCCTGCTTGCCTTCGGCATGGGATTCAAGCGTCAGCTCGCCATCAACATGCACGGCATCGGGGAGAGAATCGCCATCATGTTCCCCGGAAGAACGACCAAACCTTTTGAGGGTTTCGGCGTCGGGAGGCCCATCATGCTCATCGAAGACGATGCCAAGCTGCTCGCCTCGCAGATACCTGGAATCGACAAGATTTCCCCCGAATACAGCAAGAATGACTACCCGGTTCATCTCGGCGAGAACATCACCAACAGCGCGGTGGCGGGCGTCTACCCGATTTACGGGGAAATGCGAAACATCATCGCGGCATCGGGCGGACGGTTCATCAACGACCTCGACATGGAGGGGCGCCGGAGGGTAGTGGTCCTTGGGGACAATGTCAAAGAACAACTCTTCGGTGAGGGCACAGCGGTGGGAAAGCTTGTCTACGTAGGCCCGGTGCCCTTCACGGTCGTCGGAGTGATGCTGAAAAAAACCCAAAACTCCTCGTACAACAGGCGTGACAAGGACAGAATATTCATCCCGGCGTCGACCTTTGCCTCCGTCTTCGGGGCGCGGAACATCCGTAACATCATCTTCACGGGCAAGGACCCCCGAAACTCGGAGGCCCTGAACGACCAGGTCCGGACTCTTCTGGGAAAAAGGTACAAATTCGATCCGAGCGACAAAGATGCGATATGGATCTGGGACACGAACAATTTCGATAAATTCATCTTCTACTTCTTCCTCGCCTTCAACATTTTTTTGGGAGTCATTGGAAGCTTCACCCTCGCCGTGGGAGGGATTGGAGTGGCGAACATCATGTACATCGTCGTCCAGGAGCGCGTCAAGGAAATCGGCATCAAGCGGGCGGTCGGGGCAAAGCGGTCTGCCATCATGTTCCAGTTCTTCATGCAGACGTTTTTCATTATAGCGCTCGGTTCGTCGATCGGATTTGCCATCGCCTTCGGCATAACCGAGGCCATGCAGTACATCCCCATAAAGGAATTCGTCGGGGCGCCCGAACTTTCATGGCCGGTGGCATTTGCGACCATGGTCGTCCTGGGGGCCATCGGACTTGCGGCGGGACTTCTGCCGGCGAGAAAGGCGGCGAACCTGGATGTCGTCGAGTGTCTGAGGGCGTAAGCGCATGTGGCTCCTCCTTAAAGAATTTTTGAGAGATCTCAACGAGCAGCGCACCCGGGCGAGCCTCACCATCGTTGCCATCGCCTGGGGGACCATCGCTGTCGTCCTGCTTCTCTCCTTCGGTGAGGGGCTGGGGGTCCAGATGGAGAATGGGCTCCTCAATGCGGGAGACCGCATCCTGATCCTCTATGGCGGGGAGACGGGCAAGCAATTCGAGGGACTTCCGAAGGGGAGGAAAATCCGGTTCGCCGAGGAGGATGCGGCGATGCTCAAAGACGCCATCCCGGCGATCGACATGGTGAGCCCGCAGTACCGTAACGGCGTACGGCTGACCTACAAGAAATTCACCATCAACACCGAATGCGAGGGGGTCAACTCCGAATTCGAAGAAATGCGGCGCATGTACCCCTCGGCGGGCGGTCGATTCCTCGATGAAGCAGACCTTTCGCTGCAGCGGAGAGTGCTTGTCCTCGGCCCGGTAATCGCCAAAGAGATCTTCAAGGACGAAGACCCTGTCGGAAAGGCAATCATCCTGGACAATGTCCCTTTCACCGTCGTGGGCCTGCTCCAGAAGAAACTACAGACGAGCATGAACAACGGCCCGGATGACGAGCGGGCCATCATGCCTTACACCACATTCCGGACCATGTACGGCACTAAGACGGTAAATTCCATAGTCGTCCGTCCCGCGGATCCGTCGAAGCAGCCTGAGGTGAAGGCAGAGATCTTTCGCGTACTCGGGAGAAAGTACCATTTCGACCCGGGGGATGAGAGGACAGTAAACATATGGGACTTCATCGAGGATGAAAAAATCGGCAGGAAAATCACCCTCGGCATATCGATTTTTCTCTTCTCGGTAGGCTTTCTCACACTCCTCGTGGCGGGAGTCGGAGTGGCAAACGTCATGTATGCCATCGTTAAGGAGAGAACGAGAGAAATCGGGATAAAAATGGCCGTAGGTGCGAGAAGGCGGACCATCCTCTCTCAGATCGTCTTTGAAGCATTGCTCATAGCTTTCATAGGCGGAGCGATAGGGCTCCTGGTATCGTGGGGAACGATCTCGGGAGTAAAGCTCATCCCCGCGGACCCCGACGGCCCGATGCAATTTCTTGGAAAACCGATACTTTCCCCCGGAATCATGTTGATCACGACCGGCATACTGGGGCTTATCGGATTTCTGGCGGGGTACTTCCCTGCGCGCAGGGCGGCAAGCGTCGATCCGGTCGAGTCTCTGCGGTACGAGTAACGACGCGACTGACCTGCCAGTTAGGACTTCGTGATTAGAAGTGTGGGGGTTCCGACACTCACAACCCGCTGTGGCAGCCAATCTCTCAATGAGAGAGCCAGCGGTTTGAGGAATCCTCCCTATGGGCCGTGCAGTGGGCCAGTCTTCGATCCTCCCCGGGCGTGCAGCTTCATCACGGCGAATTCAGATCGAGAAATCCCTATCGGCTGTTTTTGATTCGCCCGGCACCATTTCTTGAACTCATCCAGGTCAAAATCGATACGTTCGACGTAGAACCCCTGTCGTTCAATATCGCGAAGCGCTTTCTCCGCGTTGCGTTTCCACTCCTCGTAGCTCTCCTCTAATTTGCTCCCATCTTCGCAGAAAGCCTTCAGGTCCTCCCACTCCCCCGCGCGGTACCACGCGAGGCCAACCGGAGATCCATGCTTGGAGTTTTGGGTCACTTACCCATCCTTTCTTCCCTAAGACATGACGGCAACGTCTTTGACCGACAATCCCTCGTCCCCGCCTGACTCGCGGTCGGGTTCACCTGGATTGGGCGGCGAGAAATCGCTTACAAAGCAATCGCTGAGCGGAATAATCAGAATCAAATTACATACCTTGAAGGCTCACGGACACCCTCAGGCACGTCACCATGGAAAGCACAAAGCCCCCGAGCAGACGGAATGTAAGAAATGTCTCTGATCGTGTCAATGAAAAACGCAATCCTCTCCGGGATAAAGGTATACCCATCGCGGACCGAGAGCAGTAGCGTCAACACAGACAACGCAATTTCCTGCGACTACCGAACTCAGAACTTAGATCATACCATCGAGTTTGTTACTTAGACATCTAATCGCTAAATTTTCCATTGCATTGACCATCTGACACAAGGAAAAACGATGAAACTCAAACTGATTCTCTGGACAATAATATTCATTCTGCCGGCCAGGTCCCAGGGACTTTACTGGGAAAGCTCGACAGTCATCCCAGTGATGGGGGACAAGGAAAGGCACTCCAAGACTTACTATATGCCAAAAATGTTCA
The DNA here is from genome assembly GCA_964410105.1 of uncultured Chlorobiaceae bacterium. Lineage (GTDB taxonomy): Bacteria > Bacteroidota > Ignavibacteria > UBA10030 > SZUA-254 > CAYPFY01. The sequence continues at coordinate 30,256 of CAYPFY010000017.1, read as the reverse complement.
AGGAAGCGGCCGACAGTGGAGAAACGTCCACCATCATCCGTCTCGACAAGGAACTGTTCATTATCGTTAACGATAAAGACAGCACATACTCGGAAATGACTTTTTCAGAGATGGAGAGCAGCATCAGGCAGATGGGAGGCACGCTCAAGAGCAAACTTGCGGCCATGCGGGAAAAGCTCAAAGACATGCCGGAGGACCAGCGAAAGATGGTAGAAAAACTTATGGGCAAAAGCATGACCGGGGGGGAAGACAGCGGAGAGGCATACAGCGTCGACCGGGGAAAAGAGAAAAAAACAATCAGCGGCTACCCCTGTGTACAGAACATCGTCAAACAGGGAGATAAGGACCTCTTCACCGTCTGGACGACGAAAGACATAAAGGGATATGGGGAAATGGGAAATGAGCTGAAGGAGTTCGTTCAAAAAATCGCCTCCATGGTCCCGGTGAACGGTAAATCCCTCGCTGAAGGTTATAAGCAGATCGACGGTTTTCCGGTAAAAACCGAGATGGCGGCCATGTCGACGACCGTCACCAAGATTGAACGGCGAACAACGCCGGCCGCGGCGTTCGAGGTTCCGGCCGGGTACAAAAAAGTAAAGCCCAAATGGCTCCAGGGGCTTGAGAGAGGAGAGGAGTAGAATGGACCCTCGTTATCCGATAGGAAAATTCCAGAAGAAAGCGTCCACGACCGAAGCGGAACGGACGGTTCTCATCGGCCAGATTGCCGAAGCGCCTTCAAAGATGCGGGGTGCGGTCGAGGGATTGGAAGAGAAGCAGCTCGATACCCCTTATCGGGAGGGAGGATGGACGGTTCGGCAGGTCGTGCATCACGTCCCTGACAGCCACATGAACGCGTACATCCGGTGCAAACTCGCACTGACGCAGCAAGGCCCGACAATCAACGCATACGATGAAAAGCTCTGGGCGGAACTTGCCGATGCGAAATCAGCCCCCGCGGCCCCTTCCCTTACCCTACTGGAAAACCTCCACAGAAGGTGGGTGATGTTCCTAAAATCGCTGCGGCCAGAAGATTTTGCCAAAGCCTGTCGTCATCCCGAACACGGCCTCATCGACATCGACTTCCTCGTGCAGCTGTATGCATGGCACGGGCGCCATCACGTCGCGCAGATCACATCGCTGAGAGAGCGGATGGGCTGGTGACACTTCCTGATGGATTCCACCATCAAGGAATCAGTCGTACCGGTCGAGCTTGAACTTTTCCCCCAGGTAAAGCCGGCGGGCCTCGGGATCGTTCGCCAGATACTCTGCGGTACCCGATTTAATGATTTTCCCTTCGAATAATAGGTAGGAACGGTCGGTAATCGAAAGAGTCTCGTGGACGTTGTGGTCGGTGATCAGAACGCCGATATTCCGGTTCTTGAGGTCGTGGACGATGCGCATGATATCTTCCACGGCGATGGGATCGATTCCCGCAAAAGGCTCGTCGAGGAGAATAAACTTGGGATTTGTCGCCAGGGCGCGGGCGATCTCGGTGCGTCGCCGTTCGCCGCCGGAGAGCGTATAACCCTTATTATTGGCCAGCCTCGAGATCCCGAAATCCTCCATCAGCTGTGAACACCGTTCCTCCCTCTCCTTGCGCGGCAGATCCATCAGCTCGAGCACTGCAATAATATTCTCCCGCACGCTCAGCTTACGAAAAACAGAGCCTTCCTGTGAGAGGTAACCTATGCCCATCCTCGCCCGGCGGTACATCGGCTCCTTCGTAATCTCGCTATCATCAAGAAATACCTTGCCGCTTTCAGGCTTGATCATGCCGACGATCATATAAAAAGTCGTCGTCTTCCCTGCGCCGTTAGGCCCGAGGAGCCCGACCACCTCATGGCGGCGCACATCCACGGTCACGTCGCTCACGACCGCGCGATTCTTGTACCGTTTGAAAAGCCCTTCAGAGCGGAGGATCTGCGAGCTATTCGTCGCGGCGGCGGGAATTTCCGTAGTATCGGCAGGCATTGGGGAAATATACGATTTCAGATTCGAGGAAAAAAGTGAGACTATTTCTTGCTTCCAGGGCGGTCTGTCCGGTATTTGAACCCTTCAAGGTTATAGCGGCCCTCCTTACCCCTGATCATTTTTTCCGGAAAATACTTGCCTTCCACCCCGGCTGCAGCGACGATCTTATCGAGTTTCCCGTCCAGAAAGTTAATCGTGACGCGATCCCCCGTCGTCCTGTTAGCCCCGTTCCCCTTCCGGCCATCGAAGAGAAAATAAAGACTGGTGGCTGTCCGGTTCACGTCGATCCGTCGCATCTTATTTTCAGAAAAATGAAGAATAATCTCCTGACCCGTCATCTGATTGAACCGGTTGGGATAAGCGGAATCCGCGCGGGAAATCGCGAAGGGATGGCCGAGAACGTAGGCTGTTTGGAGCTTTCGTCTGACAAGTTTCAGGAAAATCGAATCCCCGGCAACCTGATGCTCGTCGTACTTCCCCTCAGAATACCAGATCACGGGAGATTTGCGGAGAATTATGCTGTCGATCGCCGTAAAAAACACAGCATTTCCCGCCACGGCCGCAAGGCCGTCCCGGGTGATCTGCACATGCTCGGTCGCGATAAGTTTTTCGAGCGAATCCGAGAAAGACTCCATCATGACGCTTGTAACCGTCAGAGTATCGCGGGTACCTTGTGAGGTATCGACCTGAGTGACAGCCGGGCTTTCGGTGATCCTGCTATAGTGGCGCTGCTTAAAATCCTCAAATTTTCCCCCTGTAATCGTCAACCCGTTCCGCGTGCTCGTAATTCTCACATGTCCGGTAGCGATCGACCTCTGGTCTGCCCGATAATAGGTGAACTCTTCCGAGGTGAGGAAGGACGCGGTATCCTCGACCGAGACATTTTCCCTGAAAAACGCCTTTTTTTCCGATGTGAAATACTTGCCATACTGAGAACGGAGCGTTGTCTTCCCGTCCTCGAGAAGAACCCTGTCAAAAACCTCGGCGATCTTTGAATCTCCATAATAAACCCCGCGGCTGCTCACAAGCCGAAGGCTATCCTCCCGGACCTCGACCTCCCCTTCCATTGTCACCTTATTTGACGACAGGAACTGGACGGCCCGGTTGCAAGTCGCGGTCGTATGGCCCTGACGCAGGCGCACATGCCCGAGCAATTGGCGTGCCTTTTCGCCATTCACCTCGAGACCGACGAGGCTATCGGCGTGTTCGAGAATCACCAAATTTTCAGTCTGCTGGGAGCGGGCGGCGGCTGGGAAAATCAAAAAGGCGAGAAGGAGGGTTTTAATAAGCGGACGAAAACCTTCACTCATTCGTTTTCGCCTGGCCGGTGACCTGGATGATGGTATAATGCTTCAAACTCTGATCGGACTCAAAACCCTGTCCCTGGATCTGTTCCGTGGGGGAAGCGATATCGACGAAGGCAGGGGTATGGATCTTCTGCAGCCTGTTATCCCAAAAAAGATCCTGCGTACGGAGCGTCGTTCCGCTATCGGAAACGACAACCACATTCTCATGCGCCTCAAAATCGTGCGTAAAATCATTCACCACCCCGCGTTTTGCAGTCAGGACAGAGGTATGGCGCTGATGCTCGTCGTAGAAATCCACGGTGATGCCGGAATCCAGCCGGGTGAGCTTTTTCTCTGCAAAATCCGCGATATGGCCTGCCCGCAGAATCCCGGTCACGCGGCCTGAATCCGTAAAAGTAATAGTGGCGTTCCAGCTCTCCTGGGTGGGTACGTCGCGACTGATAGCCGCGGGTGAAATCGATGGTTTTATCTTCTCCTCGCAGGAGCAGAAGCTGAGAATAAGGCCGGCGAACAACAGTTTTTCCGACGTCCGGATTTTCACAGAGGATATTGGCTAGAGATTCTCGCCACCCAGCCCGGCCTTCACCAGCTCATGCAGGTGCACCATCCCGACCGGGTGGCCACGGCCATCCACAACAATGAGCTGCGTGATATTATGGGCCTCCATTTCCTGAAGGGCGACGGCGGCGAGCATATCCTTCCTGATCGTTTTGGGATGTTTTGTCATCATCATCTCCGTCGTCGTATGGGTGACATCGGTCGTCTTCTGGAGCATGCGACGGAGATCCCCGTCGGTGACGATACCGACAAGCTTCCCGTCGCCGTCCACAACACAGGTGGCCCCGAGCCGCTTTGATGTAATTTCCAGAATCGCGTCACGAACCGGGATATCCTTTCGGACAACGGGAATATGGTCTCCCTTCACCATCATCTCTTCGATCCGGAGGAGGAGCCTTTTCCCCAGATTGCCCCCCGGATGCACCATGGCAAAATCCTCGAGCGTAAAATTCCTTTTATCGAGAAGGGCCATGGCGAGAGCGTCGCCGAGGGCCAGAGTAGCGGTCGTCGAGGAGGTAGGGGCCAGATCATAGGGACACGCCTCCTCCTTCACACTGATATCGAGCGCGACATCGGAGATTTTCGCGATGCGGGAGTTCACACTCCCCACCATTGAAATGATGGGAACCCCGATTCGTTTGAAAATCGGCAGAAGATCGAAAAGCTCGGCTGTGTCGCCGCTTTTCGAGATACAAAGGACGACATCCTCTTTACGGACCATGCCGAGGTCGCCGTGGACGGCGTCGGAAGGGTGAAGAAAGAGGGAGGGTGTGCCGGTAGAATTCAACGTTGCCACGATCTTGCGGGCGATTATTCCGGATTTCCCCATCCCGGTCACCACCACTCTCCCGTTGCAGGAGACGATGATTTCTATCGCCCGTGCGAATTTTGCATCGATTCGCGATTCCAGGGCAGCGACGGACTCCGCCTCGATGCGGATGACTTTCTTCCCCGTCTCGATAATCTTCTCTTCAGACTTCATGATTTTTTCGCGAAAAGTGATCGGAGAGAGGAGAGAAGGGAGGATTTCGGCTTGCGGTCCGACTCCATCGGCCCTTCCACGTGAACTTTCGTTCTTAAAGTGTTATACGTCCTGAACGCGTACGTCAGATCGGCGTCGGAATACTGGGGAAGATCGGCGAAAAGCCGTTTCGAATCGAGCGCAACATTGGGGTCCCGTATATTCTTATGGAGCACCAATTCGTTATGAAAATTCGTCACCGGAATAAGGCGATTCACCTCTGACGAAGGATCGTGCACCCAGATTCGTCTGTCGGTGGCGCAGAGAGCGAGGACAAAATGTGTCGCTTCGTCGCCGGCCGGGTGCATCGAAACTTCCCTGACATTTCTCCCGCAGGCCGGACAGGGTTTGCCGGGCATCCATTCCGAATAACTATACCGGCGGATCTCCCGGAAATTTTCGGGGATATCATCCGACCGATGGCTGACTATTTCAACCGAGACCTGGTCGTTCAGCATCTCCCTGACCGTAATCGAAATCATCCCGGCATCAGTCTCTATGGCACCATAGGCAAAGACCGGCGGAAGCGGAGCTGTAAAATCAGGAGTGGTGCCTGGCTGTCCCAGAATCATCTCTCCTTTACCCCTTCTCCCCTCTCCGATCACTCGAAGAGGCCGAAGATTCTCAAGAAAACTCCGGTAACCCGGGCGGGTTGCGGGGAACAGCCATTCGATCCACCCCATTTCCCTCGACGGCAGGGGCCGGGGCGAGGACACAGCTTCCATTTCAGATCAGATTCCTGGCACGGAGAATGGCGTCAAGAACCTCGCGGACCGCACCGCGGCCGCCTCTTCTCCGGGCCACAAAGTCGACTTTCCCCAAAATCTCGGGTACGGCATCTACTGGTGCGGCGCTTACGCCGGCAGCATTCAAAACCGGAAGGTCGGGCTCGTCATCGCCGATGTAGCAGATCTCCTCATCGGAAAGCCGGTACTTTTTCTTGATTTTCCCGTACGCCGCGAGTTTGTCCCCTTCTTCCTGATAAACGTCCTTAATCCCGAGCTCGGAGGCACGACGGCTCACCATCGGAGATTTCCTCCCTGAGATAATGGCACATCGGATTCCGAGTCTCAGTGCTCTCCTGATTCCGTAACCGTCCTGAGAGTGGAAGCATTTCAGCTCAGAGCCCATGCTGTCGTAGAAAATGCCTCCGTCGCTCAGCACTCCATCGACATCCATGGCAACCAATCGGATTTTTTCGAATCTCGTGCGCATCGATCGTGAAGCAGGCTTAGACGGCAAGGCGATCCTTTACCAGGTCGTCGATTGCGACCACCTGTTTCACGAGATTATCGAGGTGATCAAGCTTCAGCTGGCTCGCCTGGTCGCTCAGAGCTCGCTTCGGATCGGGGTGCGTTTCGACGAACAGGCCGTCAATCCCGGCCGCCGCCCCGGCGCGTGCAATCGGAAAAATGAATTCGGGTTGTCCGCCGGTGCGATCGCGTGCAGAGCCGGGTAGCTGCACCGAGTGCGTGGCATCCAGAATAACCGGGTAGCCGAGGCCTCGCATTATGGGCAGAGATCGCATATCCACAACAAGATTATGATAACCGAACGACGCTCCCCGTTCGGTAAGCATGACTTTCCGATTACCGGTGGATTCCACCTTCATGGCCTGGTGTCTCATATCTTCCGGAGCGAGGAACTGCCCCTTCTTTATATTCACCGCTTTGCGTGTGAGACCTGCCGCAAGCAGAAGTTCCGTCTGCCGGCACAGAAAGGCCGGGATCTGCAGAACATCAGCAACCTCGGCGGCGGGAATTGCTTCGTCCTCCGAGTGAATGTCAGTCAGAATCGGCACGCCGAACTCATCTTTCACTCTGGCAAGAATATTCAGTGCCTCATCCATCCCGAGGGTGCTGAACGATTTTCCGCTTGTACGGTTTGCCTTCTTATACGAGGCTTTGAACACGAACGGAATCTTATAACGTCGGCTCACCTTCTGAATTTTCTCCGCGATCCGGAGTGTAATGGGAAGCCCCTCGACGACGCAGGGTCCTGCGATGAGAATCATTTTTTTCCCGTCGCCGACGCTGATTTTTCCGATCGTAATCATGAATTCGCCTCAAAGTACAAAAAACAGCTCGAATATCAAAGGATGTCAAAACGAATGGCAGTTTACTCACGATAATCGGACGCAGAAAGTCCTTGAGAATTTCAGAGTTGATATCCGGATTGAGAACCAGTCATGAATGATAGCCGCAGAAAGACGCGCCGTCGGCTCGGGACGCCGTTACCCCAAGACAAAAGAAAAGTTTCATTCTTTTTGTTACTTTGAGTCTCGCCGCGGAGAGAATCAGCACAGTGACTCTAAGGGCATACGCCAAAATAAACCTCGGTCTCAGAATCATCCGGAAGCGGGCCGACGGATATCACGACATCGAGACCGTCTTTTATCGGACGCATCCCTACGATGAAGTGACGCTTGAGCGATCCGAATCAATTTCGCTTCTCTGCAGTGATCCGCGTCTTCCCACGGACGAATCGAACTTGTGCATCCGGGCGGCCGGCCTCATGCAGGAGCACTACGGGGCTGGTCGGGGAGCTTCAATCTCGCTGAAAAAGTTCATCCCTGTCGGGGCGGGGTTGGGGGGAGGGAGTTCAGATGCGGCGGCGGTGCTGCTCGGACTAAGGGAGCTCTGGGATATCGAGATATCCAACATAGATCTCCAAAAGCTTGCGGCAAAGCTCGGATCTGACGTTCCGTATTTTCTGCAACCCGGAACGGCGCATGCGACCGGGAGGGGGGAAATTCTTGACTACTTTAAATTCACAATGCCCTATTGGATCGTAATCGTCCACCCGGACGTAAGCGTATCAACCTCATGGGCATACAAGGAGATGAGAATTACGGGAGGCGCCGGTGGTGACCCTCACTCGGGGCGGTCCTTAAAAACCTTGTGGATCGAGGACATCAAATCTCCCGACGTACTCCGAAAGCGGGTAACGAACGATTTTGAACCAATAGTCTCTGGAGTACACCCGCAAATCACCGAGACGAAGAGGGCGCTTTACGATTCAGGGGCCGTCTTTGCCCAGATGTCGGGAAGCGGCGCAGCCGTCTACGGCCTCTTCGACCGGGAAGATTCTGCACGTAAATCGCTTGGAAGTTTTGGAAAAATGCCTGTTTTCATGACTCCTCCCGGATTCAGCGTGCCGTGAACCACAACCTCCCTAATATGCGGATCGAGCAATTCGGGTGGCACCAACCTAATTCTCACCGAGCTTTTTCAGCATGAGCAAAGCATTCTGGTTTCCCGGATTAAGTTCCAGCTCTTTCTGGTAATTCCTGACAGCAAGCTCCTTGTCCCCGTTATCCATGTAGGCCTCACCGAGGCCATCATAGGCATTTGCCGAAGCAGGAAATTGCTGGGCGTTCAATTTGAGAACCTCGATCGCATCCGGAAACTTCTTTATCCCCAATAACTCGTAGCCCAGCTCGTTCAGTTCCGACTCGCTGAAATCATAAGTCGTATCATTTCCGTTCTTCAAGGATGTAAAAAACTCCAGGGCAGCCTTCACTCCGTTCGATCGATAGACTCTAAACATAGACTCCGCCACGGACAACTTCGGTAAGGTGAACGGCTTATCGTAAAGAATGCCTATTAGTGAATTGCCGATAGCCCGCATATTCTTAAAATCATGATTTGTCAGGAAAATGACCGTATTCCGCTCGCGCGGGAATCGTTTAATGTAGGTATCAAAACCGCCATACCTTCCGGCGTGCGAGCTAATCGTTTCGCCGTCGTAATCCCCAAGTGCCCATCCAAACCCATATGATGAGACGCTTCCATCATTGAGCTTTGCCCCTTGGAATGCCTCAGCCAATGTCGACTGTTTTACAGTTTTCTCAGTATAGAGCGCTTTATCCCACGCAAAGAGATCGAGCACCGAGGAATAGACTCCGCCCTCGCCAACGGTGTTCAGATCATAGTCATCTAAGTCGTCGAATCGGTTATACCCCCGCGCTTTCGATGGAATATCCGGGTGCGATTCGTCATACACGAACGTGGAATTCATCCCGAGGGGACCAAAGATCTGAGTTTTCAGAAACTTGCCAAAAGGTTCTCCGGCAACTTTCTCGATTATCAACGAAAGCAGGATATATCCGGAGTTGCTGTATTCGAATTTCTCACCGGGAGCAAATCGAAACGAATCCTGCCTGACGAGAGCGTCTAGAACCTCCCGGTTCGTCAGACCCGGGTGCTGAATACCCAGCCCGACGTAATCCGGAATGCCCGACGTATGATTCAGCAAATGCCGGATCGTCACCTTGCGGGCAAATGCTGGGAATTGCGTGAAGAATTTTGAGAGAGAATCATTATAGGAAAGCTTCCGCCTTTCAACCAGGATCATCACGGCCATCGCCGTGAACTGTTTTGTAAGAGAGGCAAGGTAACAAGGAGTTGAAGCTGAAAACTTAACATCCCGTTCGGCATCGGCCTTCCCAAACCCATTTGCATAGATAACACTACCTCGTTCGGCAACCAGCACGCTTCCGTTAAATTGCCCCCTTTGGGAAAGATTATGCATCAGGGAATCGATTGCCGACTTCTTATCAGAGGCGACGCCACTCGATCCTGACATCCAGACGATCAGGGTCATAGCGATTACAGCAGCACGAATCATATTCGCTTCAGATTTCATAATAAACCCTTGAATGCCTTTTTGACCGTTGTGAGAGAAGGTAACAGGAATCGTGCGCAGGTCTGCATTAAGACCGTCTGTGAGTCCCCTTGGACTATTGCCTTATGAATTTGATCTTAAGATTTGGTAACTCAATCAGACAGCACGATCGCGAGACCGGGTAGGAAACGTTGACGAATTTCCCAAAAACTCCATGCGACTCATGAATATGACCAAAAATGTGGACCAACGGATCGGTTAGATCGACAAATTTCTTGAGAGCAACACTCCCCACATGTTTCTGCGACCTCGTCAGGTCGAGAATCCCGCGCGGAGGCCCATGAGTGATCAAAACCGAGTTCGGCATTACTGCGGGTTTCAATGCGGCAAGATCACGTTCCTGCAATTCTTCCGTCCTATCGAAGATCCCTCCGATGAAAGGATTTGTATATTGATAACCCACAAACTGGTGTGCTCCGATCCGAACCTGCTTCTGGTCGATATTCACCAGATTTCCTTGGCTCATCCATTCCGCCCGATCATCGTTACCCATGAGAAAGAGAACTGGCTTTGCAGCCTTTGCAAGAAGGCTCTTGATATTCAACTCTTCGGAACTTGACGATCCCCTGGAGCTAGTCAGATCACCCGCGACGATGCCGACGTCGGCCCGTGTGTGGAGCATTTGCTGAGAAAACCATTCATATGCTGATAGATCGCCATGAAAATCACTGCCGGCCAGAATCACCATGGTTCATGAGATGAAAGTGAGGTGGTATCGCTCGAAACCATTCGCTGGTATCTCCCCCAATCAAAAGAACGCACAGTCTAATACGTTCTACTCATTCTATGGGGATAAGTTTCCCAACATCCGCAATAATCGCCGGTTCAATGAACCCTTTTCCAGCTCGAAGGCTTGGTAGGGCGGTCCTCCCCGATAAAACCTCATTTCACGATCGAGACGACATGGGCCTTAATCCTGCCGTCGACAGCTCCGCGACCAAACTTTCTCGCTATAGCTTCCGCGGCAATGTCCGTAGCTCTGCCCAGCAGCGACGCATCACGGGCCTCGATCTCATTCCTGAGTGGTGTCCCCTGGCAGTACGCGACTGCGGGATTTTGGAAAGATGGTGCCCGACTGCGCGCGGGGAGATTTTCGATCTTCGGCGAAGTAAATCCCCCATTGGCCAGGTCTCGCTCGATGGCTTGGCGATCATAGTAGCCGTAGGGTGTACGGGCAAGGAATCGCGGCGGGTCTTTGGGGAAAAGAGATGAAAGTGAGATCGTCACAATATCCGCGAACTCGTTCTCTTCGATTCTGTCCCAGACGTTGAAGATATACGTCCCCCCGGGTTTGAGCACTCGCCGAACCTCGGAAAATGCCTTGGGCTTATCAGCGAAAAACATGACTCCGAACTGGCACACAACGGCATCAAAACTGCCGTCCTCGAAAGGCAACTGCATCGCATCAGCCTGGCGCCATTCGACTGCGTGAGCTGTTCCTACCCTGGAAGCCTGATTGAGCATCGGCTGATTCAGATCTGTGGCGACAATCTGCGTATTTTCAGCGAGCGCCGATGATAAATGACGCGTGACAACTCCTGTGCCTGCCGCGAGCTCGAGCAACCGACCAGGAGGTTTCACACGGATCCGATTCGCGAGGTCTTCTGCGTAAGGTACAAAAATGAGTGGCACGAGATACTTCTCGTAAATCTCCGGCATGGATCCCGCAAAAATTTTGTCCGTATCAGCAATAGGTTTGTTCATGGGCGGTTGAGTTTATTCACCATAAAAGTATTTGTGGCATTATCGATGTGCTACGGTTTCACCCAAAATATACAAGATGGAGACCTTCGTGATATTTCGTAAGAAGATAGCAAGCAACGGGATCCATCCCAGCCTGATCAGGCGGATCGATAGGCCGGTGCAAAGACTTCTCTGGCAAAATCTTCGAGCGATGTGGGTGTTGTGTTCAATTGATTTCGAGGCACCGCACTGCGAATCAGTCCTTCATTAAATGCCTTCTGCAATTCGACCAGGGAATCGGCCGCATTCGGAGAGAACCCCGCATCAACCAAACCCTTGTGCAAGCCTTCATAAGGAAGCTCAATGTAGGGCAATTCCGGCTTATTTATCGCTGCCCCCAGGATGGTCGTAGTCTCGCGGAGTGTGTAGTCGCGAGGACCAAGCAGCTCACGAATTGTGAATCCCTTAAAGTCCGGTTTGACAAGATATTCGGAGGCAATGGAAGCGATATCCCTGGTGCAGGTCATGGCTACCGGAACATGAGCTAGGATCGCGCTTCCGTTAACGCCCGCATTCCTGACAAACGGAATGCTACCCATATGGTTCTCCATAAGAAAAGCGGGACGCAAAGCGACCGCCGACAGCCCGGGAATCGATTTCAGCAAGGCTTCGAGTTCTCCATGGGGCGCAGCGGGACCTATGCCGGAGGGCGGGCTGACGCCTATGGCGCTGACAGCTACCACACGCGCCACCCGGGCAGAGCCTATTGCCTCGGCGAGACTCGCCGCCGTTCGTCGCTTGTCGGCGATGAAATCAGGGAGAAAGGGGTGTTCGGGGATCATAGCGAAAACGGCATCAGCCCCGCGAAACGCATCGGTAAGAAAAGCCGCATCCTGAAGGTTGCCTACCCGCTCCTCGGCACCCTGACTTACGAAGGAAGATAATTTTTCATGATTTCGACCGATAACGCGGACCCTCACATTTTTAAGGAAAAGCCTACGGACCAACTCCCTTCCGATGTTACCGCTCGCACCGGTGACAGCCACAATATGAGACATTGATCATCCTCCTTTCGAGATACGGTTGATAAATCATAACGCATGGATCGCAAAAATTCCACTGCTCTTGATGGGTTTCTTTGATAACAAGAGTCAGATCGTCCTAACGTACTCTAGTGTGGCCGGAATCATCTTAATTTCTTTACACCTGGTATCACCTGATACTATTTCACAATAGCGAGTTTTCTCATCTGTACGGATTCCCCGGAATAGAGTCGGTAAAAATACACGCCCGATGAAAGATCTTCAGAATTCAGGATAACAGAATGCGCCCCAGCTGTTTGGGGGCCCTCGGCAAGTGTTTTGACTTCCCGGCCTAAAAGATCATATAACCGCAGCGAGACTGTTGCGGACTTAGGAAGAATGTAATCAATTTGTGTGCGTGGGTTAAACGGATTCGGATAGTTCTGTTCTAAAACGAAAGTGGAGGGGTATTTAGTTGGTTCTAGGACGGATAAGAAGGGATTTCCGCGTAATCGGACCATCAAGTCCCAACTGGTGTGGGTGTTATGACACCCTCCATAGAAAGATGAAGCTTTACGAAGGAAGAGTCCGCTGCTCTCGGAGAACAAGAGGGAGTCATCTCCTCCTCCGCAATCGGGTCTTTTTATGCTCCAGAGCTTGCTAGCCAGAGCTCTCGAACTATCCGAGAATCGGTGAACGTGGGTGGATGTTGTGTCCGGATGACTGATTGGAAAATTCCAGACAAGATCTGATGCTGAAAGCTCATGTAAGCCCGACAGACTCTCGTGCAGGGAAATAATACTCGTATCGTAGGTCCAGAAGGATGTATCTTGGTAAGGAAAGTCGTAGTCAGTATAAATCCGATGCCAGAGCGCCTTTCTTTCTTCGATATTCCAGGTAAGGACTGAATCATCCTCGGGTAGAGAGTCACGCACGATGTACTCAACTGAACCTGAGTCGACGTGCATCGATTGGACCCAGACAAGCCAGGTCGTTGTTGACTCGGTGTAATAATCGTAGATATAATCCAGTTGTCGTTTCAGGGGAAAGACATCGAAAGACGTAGTATACGGATTGGTTTGACCCAAGCCGATATCCGAGCCTGATATGACTAAGAGGAGAGCCAGATGAGTCTTGGTATTCCTCATTAATCTCTGTAATCGCGCGCCATCAGTGAGGAACTGTGTAATCCCCCAACAATGTTTCAGAATCGCAGCATATCTGAATAGCCAGAACCTGCGATACCCCCCGCCAAGCGTATTACTCTCACGTCCCATCACCCTGCCTATTCCCCCCGAATTCTGTCCAACGCCGTAGTTGTAACAAGTGCCACAAGGAACGCAGAGACCCCGGTGATTGCCGGCCAGGCCACGATTGCGATGCCCAGAAGGGTATTCGGGCCCCCCCCGACGAAGAGTGAACGCACGATCGCCGCACCGGCAATGAGAAATGCCCCGAACGCGGCAGCCGAAGAGACGCGCGTTGCGGTTAAACGTGGAGAGTTACCCAACCCAACATATTCGTACATAGTGTGGGCACCGTATCCAATAGCGCTCAGTATCCATGCTGCCAGGCGCCACGCCCACACTTGAGAGGTCGGCAGTGGGAAGATTATTCCAACGAAGGCGTACCCAACTCCGACGAGCATGGCCAATCGGACCCAGGGCCTAGCGACAAGCATTGACATTTGTGTAGCTGTGTGAGGACGTAAGCCGAAAATCCCCGGACGAGAAATGCACGTACGTCGTAATTCCAGGTCTACTTCATTTCCTTCGCCGCTGTTTCCTTCACGGCCTTCATCGCCTCGTCGGGTGGGATTTCCTTTTCCTGCCCGTCCACATAATGAATATCGAACGCTGCGTCGGAATAGATGTACAACACACAGTCTTTGATGGCGCGAAATTGGTGAATGTGGTGAGAAGGCATTATCGCAAAACCTCCTGCCCGAAGCGTAACCGGCTTTTCACCCTTCATCTCTGCGCTGGCGACACCGCTCACGATCATGAGATGTTCGTTTGGTGTGTGCCAGTGCCACGGAATTATACAGCCCGCTGCCATCTTGGCGAAGATGATAGAAGGGCCCTTTGAAGGGTCGCCATTCTGTACAGAGCCTTGCGTGCATGTCGGGAGTCCCGGCACTGTCATAAATGTCATCTGACCCATGTTCCTCGCAACACCGTGAACAGTGGAATCATTTGCCTGCGCCAAAGACGAGACCGACAGCACCAACACGCAACCTGTCACGATAATTAGGCGAACCTGATGCCTCATAGAAACGATTTTTTTCATTGCACGACTCCTTTCACGCCGAATGTTTTAGAGGATAGTGATGAGTACGCGTCATCAGAGGCGATCTTACGACAACTTGAACTTTTTCTTGAGTCCACTGTCAAAAATCTTCGGGAGGAAAAAGTCGAGAATGGGAAGGAACTTGGCCTGATTCCCAACGCGATACTTAAAGCGGGGTTTGTTGGTATTAACAACCCGGGAGATAACAGCCGCCACAATCTCTGCTGGGGGGGCATTATCGACCGATTCCCTAATAGCGGCAAGCACCTTGGGACGAATGCCATCGTAATCAGGGACACGCTCTTTTGCAAGGTGGGAAGAATTCTGTAGATTCGTTCTGAAGAATCCTGGTTCGATAAGAGTCACCTTGATGTTGAAAGGCTCTACTTCCGCTTTCAATGATTTGGAATAACCTTCGAGCGCATGCTTCGAGGCCGTGTAGAATCCCTGATAGGGGATTCCAATCAGGCCCGCGAGTGAACTGATGTTGATAATGTGACCCCGCCGTTGGCGCCGCAATGCGGGGAGAATCTCCTTGAGAACTCGTATCGGGCCCCAAAAATTAGTTTCAAATTGCATTCGTGCATCCTCGAGGGGAGTTTCCTCAATTGCGCCTGTCACTGCCACACCGGCATTATTAACCACAACATCGATCACCGGATGGTGAGCAAGTAACTCGGAGACGCACCGTTTTACCGAAGCTTCTGAGGTGACGTCAAGTCTCAAAAGCTCGAAACTCGGTTTCATCTTCTCGGGATTTCTGCTCGTTCCAATCACCGTGTGGCCTTCTGATGCAAGCCTCTCCGCCATCGAGAGGCCGAAGCCCGAAGTTGTCCCGGTTACGAATATGACTTTAGGTTCCATCGTATCTCCTCATCGAACACGGCGCTCCACAATTGGCGCAGCATCGCACCATAGACGTGGGGAGCGCATTATTCCTTCATCTGCGCACGAGTCGTTATCGTGACTTAACCATCGGTTTATTCAGAAATGAGTTAAACGGCACCATCCTCCTGATAATCTTCACACAATAAGATGTGAAACCGTCGGACAGGATTTCTTTGTCGTTAACTGAATGGTGGATCATCAGTTCCTTAAACTTCAAATAATCTCCCATCGGATCTTCCTTATCGAATCCCTGAGGAACCTTGACCAGTTTTTCCCCTACAATCTCAAAAGTGCTCTTAAACTCCTTGTCGGCAATAATTCTCAAAAAGACCTTTCCATTGCTACTGATTTCTTCTCGGATCGCTTTGAGGTTTTCGGGATCTGTCATATGTACGCCTCCTGCAAGGAAAGCGTTGCCCGGCTCCAGGTGTAAATAATAGCCGGCAACTCCGCACATTCTTCCTCTTCCCATCAACGTCGCCGCAAGGTGTGTTTTGTAAGGCGACTTATCTTTCGAGAACCGGACATCGCGGTAAATGCGGAATACGCATTCTTTAGCATCAAGCCCTGAGACAGATTTGTCGAATTTGGAAACTTCGCCGATCAGCCCTTGAACGAACTCCGTGAAGTTCTCATTTGCACGGACGAATTTATCCTTATTCGCATTGAACCAGTCCCGGTTATTATGCGACTTCAGATCTTTGAGAAACTGAAGCGTCTCCTTTTTTATCGTTGTCATAATATATTCCCTGTGTCTAACATTTGCCTCTTGGGGCACTAACAAGTTTTCGCCACTGAGGATCCCTTTTTCGCATTAAAATGTCTGCAGCTGAGATCCCAGTTACATTCTTGATATCCGTCCGAGCCCGGTGTTTGAGCAACATGCGAACGTATTTGATGTCACGTCCTCGCTTGAGAAGGTAATGAAGCGCCGTCATTCCCTTTCGATCCTGAAAGTTCACATCTGCGCCAAGATTCAGCAACTCCTCAGCGGCGGAGAGTCGATTCGACTGAACAGCGGCAAGAAACACCGGTGAGAGAGACCCTTCCGCTCCGTGGCGGATAAGCAATCGGATTGCCTTCGCGTCATCGTTATAGGCTGCGGCAAACAGACAATAATTGGGGTCGGAGCCGGAGGCAAGCAAATACTCTGAGAGGGCAACATTCCTTCCGAAGGCGACAGAATACCATAGAGGTGTCGCCTTCCAATCCCCCTGGCTGAAAGCCCCCACGTTGATATCGATTCCACCCTTGATGAGAACTTCGGCCGTCCTGATGCTATCTTCAGGCTTCAACCCCTTCTTTTGGAGGTTATTGCTGCAGCACAGATGCAGCCAATTGCGCCCTTTCTTATCGCGCACATCGATCAGGCTGGGATTGTCCTGGATTCCTCTTGCAATCTCTTTCCATCTGAGGTTTTGAACCAGAAAGAGCATCCTGGTTTTAGAAATCATCTCTGTCAACCCATGTCATCCTAACGTCGATCTGCGGCACGGTGCCTTTCAACCCGTATCCGTACCTGGGTCTCACTGTTGTTTCCGGTCCAAATCCCGGAGAATCCGAATTGTGCACTCCCCACTCTCAACACAAGCCGCCAGATTTGACTTTTTGCGCTACCCCATCCTATTCACCAGGCGGCGCAAAGCGGAAGCGGCTTCAAAGACCAAAGTCTGCTGTTTCGCACCGGGTGGAGGGTCGCCGATCTTCTCCATTTGAGAGTTTATTGACCTTCGGATCACTGGGGCAAATCATAATCCAGGTCAAGGAAATACCCCTCCTTGTTGGCGAGATACTTCCCGGTTCCTATAATTCCTCGAAGCGCACCTGTACCAGATCCTGCAATAATCTGCAAAACTGAGCTCGCTCCCCCAGCATCAAAAGTGCCATGGTCTTGGAGCACAAAAGTGCCTGATTTATCCTTCAGCTTTCCATCAAACCGGATGAGCCCGATATATGACGCCGAAGACTTATGCTGATCATTTGGGTCAAAGTGGCGGTAGAACATCAGGTATTCGACGAGCGCCTTTCCGTCTATTTCTCCGGTGACCTGATACTCAACCGACGCTTTGGTCAACTTGGAATTTGGCGAGATTTGGGCGTACGAGTTTTCTTCCCACTTTTTTACCATATAGCTACTATGGGCATTCATCTCACTCTCCACAAAGTTTTTGATTGTGCCATGAACCTTAGCGTGCTAGGGCTGCATCGGTCAACCTGTAGTAACAACTAAACGACAGTCATGTATAGTCTGCCATTCACTTCAGAAGGATCAATGATTTGGTCTCGGCGGAGGCACCCGCCTGCAACCGGTAGAAGTAGACTCCGCTGGGCAGATGGTGCGGGTTCCATTCGAGCTCATGAGGTCCTGCGGTTAGGCGGTCAGAGATCAGAGTCGCAATCTGCTCGCCAAGAATATTAAAGATTCGGAGGTTCACTTCCCCTGAATGAAGAAGTGAGAAGTGTATGGTGGTACTTGGATTGAAAGGGTTCGGATAGTTCTGCTCAAGGACAAATCGGGAAGGGAGACTCCCCCAGTTCTCCACGGAAGTGACCATTTGCGACAACGACCTCCTCCAAACTCCCTCGGCAAAAGTCCCGAAAAAGAGATTCCGGCCCGAAGCAGCTAGAGCGTAAATAGTCGTATAGTCGAAGCCTGTACTGACGTCGGACCAGCTTGTGCCGTTGTCGGTCGAAAGATACACGCCGCCGCCGGCAGTCCCGGCAAAAACATTCGGACCGGCGACCCAGAGTGACGCAACGGTAGTGGCACCCATACCGTTGTTGGCGAGAGTCCAGCTGGAGCCGTTGTTGGTCGAGAGAAATACTCCTCCACCCTCGCTTCCCGCAAAGAGATTCGGGCCCGAGACAGCGAGTGAGTAAATATAAAGAGACGTTAAGCCCGTATGGACGCTAGACCAACTCGTGCCGTTGTTCGTCGAGCGAAAGACCCCGCCGCCGATGGTCCCTGCAAAGAGATTGGTGCCCGAGACTAAGAGGCAGTAAACGTAAGGATTTGTCAAACCGGAATCGACGGGAGTCCAGTCGGAGCCGCTGTTGGTTGAGATGAACACGCCATTGTCGGTGGTGCCCGCAAAGATAATCGTGTCCGAAACGGCGAATGCATGTGGGTTAATAGTATTGAGACCGGTATTGACGGCAGTCCAGTTCGTTCCGTTGTTAGTCGAGCGAAAGATGCCCCCGCTATATGTCCCGGCGAAGAGATTGGCGCCCAGTATTGCGAGGGACCGAACATCAGTATTTGTCAGTCCAGAATTGACCTCAGTCCAGCTTGTACCGTTGTCGGTTGAACGGGAGACTCCGGCGCCAAAAGTCCCGGCAAAGATGCTCGTGTCTCCTGGCCCGTTGGAAGAGACGGCGAGTGAGAAGACAGTCGCATTTAATAAGCCGGTATTTACAGTCGTCCAGTTTGACCCGTTGTTCGTCGAGCGGAAGACCCCGCCGCCATTGGTTCCCGCAAAGAGATTCGCTCCCTGGATGGAGAATGACCGAACATCTGTCACTGTCAATCCAGAATTGACCGCCGTCCAGTTTGTGCCGTTGTTGGTGGAGAGAAAGACTCCGCCGGTCCCAGTCCCGGCAAAAAGATTCGTGCCCGAGACGGCGAGCGACTGAACTTCGAGATGTGCCAGGCCGGTATTGACGGCAGCCCAGCTCGTGCCGTTATTGGTGGAGCGATAGACGCCTCCGCCGAAAGTTCCCGCGAAGAGATTCGCGCCTGATGCAGCGAGCGACCGAACGTCAGGAAAATCCAGGCCGGTGTTGGCCGCAGTCCAGCTTGTGCCGTTATCGGTCGAGCGAAACACTCCCCCAAAATAGGCCGCGGCGAAGAGATTCGTGCCCGAGACGGCGAGTGACCTTATATCAGTATTTGTCAATCCGGAATCGACGGGACTCCAGCTCGCACCGTTGTTGGTGGAGAGAAAGACACCTCCGCTGCCCCCCGTTCCGGCAAAAATATTGGACCCCGAGACGGCGAGCGATTGAACAAAGGTAGTTGTGAGACCCGTATTGACCTCATCCCAGCTCGTACCATTGTTGGTCGTCCGAAAGACGCCGCCCGGAGTCCCGGCAAAGACATTCGTTCCCGAGGCGATGACCGACACAACAGATGGTTGTGTAAGGCCGCTATTAACGGCGGTCCAGGTAGCTCCGTTGTTGGTGGAAAGGAATACGCCGCGTCCGTAGGTACCTGCAAAGGTATTCGTACCCGACACGGCGAGAGCGTACACATGACCTCCGAAGGGCCCATTAGTTTGCACCCACTGCGCAGAGATTGGGCTGAACGTTGTGAAGACAAGAACAATCAATACTCGGATGCACGTGATTGGTTTCATCCTTATCTGCTCCTTTCCGGTAAGTTTACGAATGCGCAGATGCGCTGCCGTCTTGCGAACTACAAATAGATTCACTCCCCAAACTCCAAACCATTGAAAGGGACTCCTCATATCTAAGCAGGCGTTCAGCGTCGTACTTTAGCATGTTGGGCGATGCTGGTTTGCGAGCATGTGAGAAGTATTTGGAATTTGGAGCAACACGGATGCCAATTCCTTAGTGATGCAAGGACGTATCAATCAAGTCCAGTGACTCGAATTTGCGGAAATTCGCGCTAATGAAAAAAGTTGAGTAATGAACAAGGCCGATGTTATTGACATATTTTGCATGGTCAGAATAAGGTTCTGCTGAAGGTATCCATAGAGTATCGCTTGGCACACTTGGAAACCGAGGAATGTACCAGAAAATCCTGGGGGGTCTATCCGGCCAAGTTAAATGGATGGATTCCGTAGTGACTTGAATCGAGAACTCCTGATTCTGAAGAGAAGGCCACACATTTCCACCTTCTACGAGAGTATCAAACCTGACATCGTTGAGCGTGTAGGTCTGTTCACTATCTGTAGAGGCTCTCGATTTGATCGACCAGATATGAGTTCCCCAGATTTCATAAGATACGGCCGACTCGCGGGGAGTCCATTCTCCATACGCGAAGTGATATCTGTACGTCCACTGATTGGTCGTGTCGAGAGGGTAAACAAACTCAAACCGGAGCGAAACCATGATGGTTACGCCGACCGAATCTGAGGTTTTACCGTTAGACGCTGCCAGTACAAACGTTGTTGTCGACCTCACCATGATAGTGGTATCGCCTGAAAGAGATACCGCGCCAAGGTTTGGAGAAATGGATGCGCGGGTTGCATTATGGGTGCTCCATGAGAGAGTAATGTATTCTCCGCCATAACGCAAGGAGGTCTTTGATGCGATCAACGTAGCTGTCGGATCAGGCAGTTTATCTCCCGGTGACTTGGGGGACGAAACCCCTACGGGATCGCGATCACACGATGAGATGAACGCGAGAAGTATCATCAGCGAAGAAATCTTCATCATGATGATTCTCCGGTAGCATCTTGGAGAGTGTATAAATTTAGTTGAAGGGGGAAAGGAAAAGGCTTATCATCCAGTAGGCACAAACAATTCACTGTCTTAACAACAATGAACCACTGGAAAACAAGCCATGGAACAAAGAGCCGAAAAAAAATATCAGAGTCAAGCTGTACATTCCGAATGGTAGGAGATTCCGGTGAAGATCCACAGCCAGCCTGAAATGGGCGCGAACTAGCCATTGGAGAAGATGATCGCTGTTGTCAGGGAGCGAACGAGGAGGTTTTCATCGAGCCCGGAACACGAACCGTTGGTGCATGGATAAGGAACTCTTGCCATTTCTCGATTAATTCCACACTAAACGCAATACGAACGAGCCGAAATTCATTCTGTATTTAAGTAGAAAATCGAGTGAGAGTAACCTTTGCGGCTCAGTTCCTTTAAAACCTTCTCCGAGGCTGAGTCCCATTTCAACTTGACCAATTTGCCCTGATTAGACCGCGCCAGAGTGAGATTGCGAATCGCTTGTTCTCGAAATTTCTCAGGATGTCCTTTTTCGGCTTCGGTCAGACGTCCTTCATCGTGCCATGATGAAATTTCCCATAGGTCTTGCCAGGCCCTACCAAGAATGTGGAAAATGTCGTATTTGAACGCAGACTTGGGATACCTTCGAAGAAACGCATTTCCACGTTTAATAACCACACGAGGATCGCCGCTTGTATCTCTTGGGACGAGGTCGTAAGCGGCGAGTTCGCCCGCGGCGGTCGTGGAGAATTTCGTAGAAAGCAATTCTCTTATCGAGGTGTTTTCGTTCCAACAATCGTATCCATCTGGTCCACCAAATTTGAGATAAATACCTTGATCGGACAACGAATCGACATCTGATTCGACAGCTCTCGTCAGTTCCGTTTGAACGGTGGATGTGCCGTTCGGGTCAAATCCCAGCAATGTTCTCTTGCGGATTGAGAACACCTGGGCCACACGATCTCCACAAATGACCACTCCATAGAGCGCGTCGGCAATTTCGCTGGAGTCGCTCGACGATTCCGCAACGGCATTGAACATCCGGGCCGCATAAAGGTAATCTCCCTTTTCAACTAGTGAGCGAGCCTGGGAAAGGAGGAATGAATTCATGGTCTGGGCATGAGAGAATGCTATCCCAAAGGACCAAATTCCAGCGAGTATATATCCACGATTCATGTTTGCGCTCTTTCACTTGTTTACTTTGCTCAGAAAAAATAGTGCGGCCCTTCTTCGAGCCGACGTGTCTGAAAACTTCAGAACTTTCGGACCGTGGGAGAAGGAACTGACGAATCAAGACTCCTCCGGAAAATAAATGAAGGAATCTATACCTGTCTGAGTGAGATCTTGTCCTCTTCCCATGTACCCAACTCATCTATCGGCATTCATGACGTATCTCGATTAGGCTCATCTACGCGATATCCTGATACTACTATTACTTGCTGCTCATCTTACCGGTGATCTCAAAGGTTATCCTTACTCCCGATTTGACGCCAAATCTTTGTGCAAAGAAGCTCGCACCCCCAGACCTTATGAAACCTGCTTGGAGGGCTAGTGCCCGATTCTCGGGAATATAGAAGTCAGTATCATTATATGAGAGTAACTCTTCGATTGAGAGTGCTCTTCCAACCTCGAGGCCCATTTGCTTTGCCATAATTCCCGCCTTTATTTGGGCATTTTCGACGGCTAGCCTCCTTGCTTCAAGTTTCATGCTAGAATCACTTCTCAGCGAGAACGAGATATCGGAGAGTCTCTCCAGGTTCCCCTTGCTCAGCGTACTGACGACTGATTCGAGTATGTCAAGGCTATCGATTGTAACACTAACGTCGATTTGTGCCCGAAAGTCTCTGCGTGACGAGAGGAATGCCTTCCCTTCAAAGTTATCACCGCTTACGAACCGGGAGGTGAAAAAGTCGGATTCTTTGAGACCTTGAGCAATCAGCGAACTCGTAATCTCGTTGACTTTCGTCCGTGCCACCGTTACCGCTTCATGCAAAGTGGAACCAAAGCCTTTGACGGTAAAATTCAATCTGGCCCGGTCGGCAGGAACGTCGATCGTTCCACTTCCAAAAACCGTCATCCGATTTTCGTGAATGGAAGTCTCCTGAGCATCCATTGGTTGAGCAACTAGATGAAGCAGGAGCAGCGACGAAACGGTTATGATCTTCATTTGCTTAATCCTTTATTTCGGATACTTTGTTCGGCGTTTGTAGTTTTCGCAGTCAGGGGGCAGCTGGTCGTGCCAACCGTTGCCATTTAGGAGATCCAGATGCAAGCTTGCAGCCTGACCCAACGCCCTCGATTGAAATACGAGTTTACTGACATCTGGGAGACTCTCCAGAATTCTCGTTATTGGTACTCAATATAGACATCGCACAACCGACTCTCCGATGAGCAATCACGCCATATTTCGTTTAATCCCAGATTATATGAGGTACGTCTCGGCCGCTGTCGGCGACAAAGATGTTGACATTGTGTATATTTTGTGATTCCTTCCTCATATGGGCATCATCTGGGAAGAGCAGAAGAACCAATATCAAAGGAAGCAGCCATGAGGACAAAATTAGATAAACGGGAACGAGCAATCGAACAATCGGCTCACTCTTACCGCTCAATCTCGAATAAGGATCTTCGGAAACTTGGGCAGACGATTCAAAGATTACGGAAAACACGCAATGTAAACATCCGTATCTCAGAGGCAGTTCTCGAAAGTCTGAAGAAGAGATCCCTGGAAGAAGGCATCCCCTATCAGACATTGATCTCGAGCATACTTCATAAGTTCGTCACGGACCGTCTTGTCGACGGGAAGACTATTCGACGCTCTATCCAGCTCGTCTCCTCCGCGCGATAAGAATCCAGCTTTCTGCTTTACAGCTTGCACGTGCCAAGAGATAGGGTAGAAAAAAACTACTTTCACGCCATTTCTCAGTTAAATCCTAAACAAAGTCCATCCTCTCATCTAACTGGTAATTTCATTTTATTTAAGAACGCAGCATATCGGGGATCCCGCTCAATGGTTCGTAAGAAGGGATCTCCTATGATTTCGGCGAGTCCTCCGTCCCGCTGAGCATAAGCCCGCTCTAGCCATACAAAAGCGCTGTCATTCCTTCCTCGGAACCCATAGATCTCAGCAATCTGGAAGGCGGCGTCGATACCATAACCTAGAACCAATCCGTTGAGGGCTGTGTCCGACTCTACTCTTCGATGGGCCCCTTCGTAGGCCAGCGCCAATCCATGGAGCCGCCAAGGTAGGCTTGTTTCCATGGGTATCTCGTTCAGGGCGCTATCGACCTTCCCTTGCAGGAGATAAGCCATCGCAATGTGGTTGTGTGCAGTTGGATACCCAGGTGAGAGCTCCAAAGCCTTTTGGCATGGCGGAACGGACTCTTGAGGTCGATTGGCCCTCAGCAAGTGATTGGCAAGGTTTGTATAAGCCGTGGTAAAGAGAGGGTTTAGCTCTATTGCTTTACGATCGAATGACACGGCTTCATCAAATCTTCCCAGCGCTGCCATTAACGACCCCATGGCGATGTTTATTCCCCCTCTTCCAGGTTCAAGAGCCAGGGCTTTTCTGAATTCTCTTTCCGCGCCTTCCCAGTCCCAGTCGTATGCTTGCTTGATGGATCCAACGCATTGATGAGCGTCGGAAAGATCATCGTCCAATGATACAGCATCCTCTGCGTAGATCCGAGCTCTCTCGTAGGCATCGGATGTGCGCATGTACCCATTCCTGCCTAATTCATCATACGCGTAGGAAAGATCCGCCAGGACATCGGCACTGTTAGAGTCAATGGCAAGGGCCTGATTATACAAATCTATAGCTTTTCGGAGATCAGCGGCTGTTCTTCGCCTGAAGAAATACCTGCCTTGCAACAAGAGGTTATACACTTTCGGATCAATTGTACGAACTCGCGTCAATCTCTCTTTCTCCCTGGCGGTAAGTTTGACTTTTAGAGTACCGACGATTTTCTGAGCTACATCACTTTGAACGTCCAGGAAGTGGGTTAAGTCCCGGTCGTATGTCTCTGCCCAGAGGTGTTCGTCATCGCTCGCGTCGATCAACTGAACCACGATTCGTGTCTTATCACCTTCTCGGCGTATACTCCCTTCGAGGATCGTCGCTACATTCAGATCGTGAGCGATATCCTTAATTCTAGCCTGCGTATTCTTATACACCATAACCGATGTTCGGGAAATCACTCGTAAGTCCGAGATCTTGGACAATTGTGCAATAATATCTTCTGTCATTCCGTCGCTGAAGTATTCATTCTCCTTGCTGTCGCTCATGTTCTTCAAGGGGAGAACTGCGATTGAAGGGAGATCTTTTGACGGACGACCGGATGGCGACAGAAGTAATACCACTGCAATGGCTATGATGGCAATCGCTGCGAATGACGGAATGAGGATTTTGGCCAGTTTTCGGGTATCAAGATAACTGATGGTTCTACGTTTTTCGCCATGCGAGGGCTCGAACCTACTATTAATTGCTCGGAGATCTACCAGCATCTCATCAACTGACTGGTACCGATTTTCAACACTCTTTGACATGGCCTTTTCCACCGCAATGGCAAG
The DNA here is from genome assembly GCA_964410105.1 of uncultured Chlorobiaceae bacterium. Lineage (GTDB taxonomy): Bacteria > Bacteroidota > Ignavibacteria > UBA10030 > SZUA-254 > CAYPFY01. The sequence goes on along the minus strand of CAYPFY010000017.1, from coordinate 4,844 downwards.
TTCCGGAGGAATGTCAGGCCGACAATCACCGATCGGTTTCGGGGCGCCATGCACAATCTCGTAAAGGAGAGCAACTTCATGAGATGCCCTAAACGGAAGCTCCCCGGTTATTAATTCATAAAGAACAACGCCGAAAGAATAGATGTCAGAACGATGATCGACCTCGAAGTTTTGGGCTTGCTCCGGCGACATGTAATCGGCCGTTCCAACTGTGCTCCCAGTCTTGGTGACTTTCGTCACATCTCTCAGTTTTGCCAGGCCAAAATCTGTGATTTTCAGTTGACCGTCTCCGGTCAGCATAACGTTGTCGGTCTTGATATCTCGGTGGACGATCGACCTATGGTGAGCGTGCGAGAGCCCCTCCGCAATTTGGATCGCAAAGCCGAGAATTTCCGATATAGTAAATTGCCGCTCCTTCAGCTTCTCCTTGAGCGTGCCACCCTCGAGATATTCCAGTACTATAAAATCAGTTTGTTCCTCTTGAACGAGATCATGGATTGTGGCAATGTGCGGATGGTTCAACTTAGAGATTGCCTGCGCCTCGCGCAAGAATCGTTCTTTCGCACTTGAATCCTTTGTCAAATCCGGAGTGAGAAATTTGATTGCGACATCTCTCTTGAGCTTCGTGTCTTCGGCCTTATACACCACGCCCATGCCGCCCTCGCCTAGCTTCTCGAGCACGTTATAGTGAGATATAGTTTTGCCAATCATCGATTTACTTTCCTGAGAAAAGAGAAGCCGCCAATGGCTTGATAAATAGAAGCGTACTGGGATTCTTCAATTTATCTGCCTTGTTCCCGGGAGGGAAATGTATACGCTGTCTGGCGTAGCAAGGCAATATCCTTGCGAGCACACAAACGTCGTTAGCCGGCGTGTTGTGCCGTATGCCGATTACTCTATTGGACATTCATCCCTCAAGATAGAACAGCTCAAACTACGTTTGCCTTCTTGGAGAGTTCGAACCCCCTAACGGTCAGCCGACTGAGTTCCTCGAAAAGCTCCTCGTCAATGGTCTTGAAGTTAAAGCAAGATTTGCCCTGCATATGCGCTTTGAGGCTGCCGGAGAGGTTCTTTTGCAGAGTTGGCGCAAAATAGATCGGCATGAAGTGAAAGCTCACATAAGATTTCGAGACCTTGACCCAGGCAACGGGGAATGGTTTCTTGAACTTCGGGCTGTACGGGATCTCCAGGCAATACTCACTTGCAGTGTCCGCAGAGACTACGAATTTGGAGGCGTGCTTCTGAAGGATTGCTCGCAGTTTAGCAAAGATGATCAAGAAATCAGGGGATGAAGTTTTCATGATTTGTGGTCAGCAATTGGCACAACACGCAGTTGTGCGCCGAACTATGATAGATCAGTATCTTGTGAAGGCACACCAATGAGCGAGGCATTTTTGACACTGACATTTCCAGCCTCGTGTTGCCGCCTGTTATGCGCCGCTGGATAGTAGTCGTCACTTTGATATGTAATGTTTCATTCGCTCAAGGAACCTTTTTGAAATCTCAACTGGATTAAAGGTTTCGAGCTTACGATAACGAAAGTGTCCAATGTACGCATCATCCTCAATCAAGCCCACAACCAAGTATGGCCCGTAAATTGTTCCCGTGTCAAAGTAACGGGGAGAGATAGGAGTGGTCGATCGAACATACCATACCTCAGTTGCTCTTATACCTCCGTGGTAGAGATTGGCCAGGGCCCATTCCGGCGTCATACTCCGATCGCCCTCTCTACTCCCAAACTCGTATTGGTAGAAGACATGAGATCCTCGTGACGTCTCCGCGGAATCTTCCCTCACTGACATGATCACGAAATCTGGTTCTGCGATTGGCGATCGGAGCGATCCGGATTGAGGCACAATACAGCTCAGAATTTGCATCGACAAGACTATCAATGTGAGAAACAAAGCAGTTTTCATTTTCCCCCAATTTTATTGGGTGGCGCATAACAACTACTTATGTGAGGTACGTCTTGGCTGCTGTCGACGACAAAGTTGTTGACATTGTATATAATTTGTGATTCCTTCCTCACATGGGCATCAACTGGGAAGAGCAGAAGAACCAAGATCAGTTCTTCGGCCATTAGAATATTGGGTCATTCAATTTTGACTTCTCTTCAAGAGGGCAATGTGAATCGAATCATTTTCTATGACCCCAAACCCACTCCAAATATCGTGAGAGCAGTTTCTTTTCCTCATCCTTGCCATTCTTGAGGCGTTGTTCAATCTCGACAGCGAATGCCGATACAAATAGGCTGTCGCTACCAAACTTGCCCATGCACGCGATCTGAGCGTCCGAGAGGCCTCCTTCTCTCCCCTCCCCCGGTGGATACGCCTGCACATAGCTACTGTTGATCGAATCCCAACGATAGAAGACAGTCCGTTGATCCTCTACAAATGGCAATTCTGGGTGCGCTTCCACAGAGTCAGAATCGCCTAGGGCGCCGGAATAAAAACTGTACTTGAACTTCACCCACATCATATCCTCACCTGAGCTTGCAAAAGAAACAACGGTCTGCACGTCATGATTCAGATAGAGACCCCAACCAGATATGTAATCTTCGTTCACCAATTCGAAGCACTTCCTGACACTCCCGTTGATCAACTTGAAGTATTCATATTCGTCTCCATATACTCCCGTTCCCCTGCTATACAATTGGCGGACGTAGAAGACCTTATTGAGGGACGCATTATTTGCCACTTTTAGTTCCGGGGAATAATCATAAACGTCGACGGGATGAGCAAAGATCAAATACCAATCGTCGCCAGTCCTTTTGAAGACGACCAGAGTGGTCTGCCACTCATCCCAACCAACAAGGGCAAGCACCTCGGGGTACGGACCGCCATCAATGTTTGCCACCAACGGAGTGAGGACTGCTCCGTCAGATTCTCTCATCTGAGAATCAGGGTAACACAGGGACAGGCATCTGCTGACAAGTTCTTTTGGTGTGCTTTTGAAATCATAGGTGGCAATTGCATTGACAAGTTCACCGGGAGCTTTGGGGTAATTCTGACCGAGGGCGCATGTCATGGCAAGTACCACCAAGCTTAATTCTTTTGATATTCTCATATGGGATTCATTATTGTCCGCGGTGCATGGCGAATAGGGGCCTACAAAAACACGCAACAGTTCTGCGAACTACAAGTAGACAAATTCACTGTGAAGCAAAAGTGTTGGGCGAGGCTCTTTGTTCTCTGGCTGTTCATTCCAGCGCCGTGTTGCCGCTTGTTATGCGCAGCGGATCGAAAAGTTATACGATAAATCCACGTATTATTGTTCTATTCGCTGCTTGAGTTTGTTCGCCATCGCGTCGTCGAGCGTCTTCAACTTGTTGTAAGCAGTGAGCGCAGAATCTTTCTGTCCGGTCAGGATGTAGCATTGCCCAAGCGCATAGTAGGTCATTGGGTCAGAAGACCCAAGCCGACATGCCTGCCTCAACGCGGCAATGGCTTCGGTGTACTTTCCAACCTTACCATACGTGACACCGGTGTTCGTGTAGGCCTTCAAGAAATTGCTGTCCATCGCAATTGCCCTTTGAAAGCATGCTAAGGCTTTGTCGAGTTGTCCCGCTTTACCGTAGGACTCTCCGAGAGCATTGTGGAGATCAGGCTCATCCTGGTGAATTTCAATAGCTTTTTTATAGGCTTCTGTTGCCTCCGCATAATGGTTCAACTTCGCTTGGATTGAACCTAATCGCGCATAAGCTCGCCAGTTGTTCGGGTGGGCAACGGTTTCGCCGTGAAAGATCGCGGCTTTTACCTCATCCGGTGGAAGATTCATGAATTTATCATTAAATGCTCCTACACCAGAGCCGAGATCACGGTGCGAGGCTACTAGCTCCTTAGCCTCATCCTTTTTGCCAAGGACAAGATCGACGAGTACGAGGTTGTACACTGCCTGCTTCTGGTCGTATGAAGCGCGCAGGTCGAGAAAGATATTCCTGGCTTCGCCAAAATCACCATCGATGCAAAGTGCGACACCCATGTTAAGCTTGATGTCACTGTATTCTCGACTATTTTCTGGAACTGTTGATAACAGATGTCGATAGTAACCCACAGTGAAGTCATCTGTGCTCGATTGGGCGAACAAGGTCGGGACGAGGGCCAGATATACGAGAGTGGTAAGCCACCCTGTTGCAGGAAGGCAGTTGGAGGGCTGAGCAATTGTCCGAAGAAACATAAGAATGCCTTTCACTTATTATAGGACAGATATCGTTGCGTTGCATGTAACGTCTGGCGCCAACACGCAACGGCTTTTCCGAGAGTCAATAGCAAATACTTACACTGTTGGCGCGTTGTCGCTGCGATCATGCCATATCTCGGTTAATTTCATGTTATACGCCATGCTTGCCGCCGACATCTACTTCGCTAATATGATCTCCATCTGATACAAGTCAAGCCCCATTCCCCAAAAGTCCTTCTCTATCTTAGTTAGCCGAAACCCGAATTTTTCAAAGAACTTGTAAGCAAATTGGGAAGTTGTCACAGATAATCGTCGAAGCTTGGGTTCCGCTTTAAGGTTTTCAAGACAATGGTCCACCGATGCCCTCCCAAGACCCATGCCCGAGTAGTCAGGGTGGAAGAAAATCCAGCTAACGTGTCCAACCGTCTCATTCTCTGTGAAATGAAAACCTGCACCCCCTACGATATTCCCATTTTGTTCGACGGTGAAATACGTGTTACCGTGCTTGTCGAGATAGTTTTTGAAATCCGCTTCTTCCTGCGGATCAAAATACTTCGGCGTGTTTAGCCTAAATACTTCGATTAGTTTAGAACGATCAAATGCGTTGAAAGGAGTTACATTAGAAAGTTGTGGAAATTCTCCCTCGATGGCTGAGGGGTAGAAAA
>CAYPFY010000016.1:0-77100 GCA_964410105.1 uncultured Chlorobiaceae bacterium | reverse complement strand
AGCTTGAGATCACTGGAGGGGTATTATCGATCACTGTCACCGTAAATGAGCAGGTTGACTCATTACCGGCTGAGTCTTTGGCTGTATAGGTCACAGTTGTGACCCCTTTCGGGAACGTCTCTCCAGGATTATGATCCGATGTAAAACTCTTGATCCCGCAGTTATCTGTGGCTGTAGGAGGAGTCCAGCTTGCGATCTGATCACATGACGTACGGCCGGGACCCGTGTAGACCGTTACATTCGACGGGCAGCTTGAGATCACTGGAGGGGTATTATCGATCACCGTCACCGTAAACGAGCAGCTGTCCTGGTTCAGGGCAGCATCGGTTATCTTGTAAGTCACCATCGTCGCACCCTTGGCGAAGGTCCTGCCGCTTGCGTCATTAACTCCTGAGCCGACAGATGCTCCGGTGAGAGAATATGAGATCGTCGCGCCGGGGCAATTATCGGAAGAACCTGCGGGAGCAATGCCATTGACAACTGCAGAGCATAGGTTCGAGGATGTATTGACTGTGACATTCCCGGGACAGGTAATCTTTGGCTTTTCGGCATCCTTCACAGTCACCGTGAACATGCAACTATCCACCCCGCATGCATTCGTCGCTTTGGCGCTTACCGTTGTTGTCCCCACGGGAAAGAAACTGCCCGGATTCTGTGAATAGGTTATCGCCGGAGCGGGTTTGCCCGTCGCGGTGGCGGCAAACCTCACCGTAGAGCCGCACAGACCAATCGTGTTATTGACGGTGATATTGCTCGGACAGCTGATGACGGGTGCCCTATTGACCGTGAGGGTAGCGGATCCCGACGTCACGGTGCCGCAGAGATTGGTGAAGACCGCCCGGAACTTATATCCATCCAGAGACGCGGTGGTCGTAATTGTAAGGGGGTTTGAAGTTCCACCCGTGATATTCGTAAACGTTGCTCCTCCATCGGTACTCTGTTGCCACTGGATGGAGGGTGTGGGGATGCCGCTGCCCGTCGCGCTGAAACTCGCGCTCGAGCCGCTGCAAACGGTCAGATTTGAAGGATTAGTAGTAACGCTCGGCGAGGTACAGGTGACGCTCACCGTCGGTTGACCGCCCGATGGGACACCGAAGGAGCTTCCACTGCAATTTATGTTCGCCCTGCCATTTCCAGACCAGCTAAAGGGAGAACCGGACGTGGAGGTAGGAGCCTTGGCATCGATCTTGAAGACGACGGTTTCCCCAACATTTATCCGGTCCCCATTCGTCGCCCCCACAAGCGAGATGATGTTGCCGGCGAGACTAATGGTCCAGGTGTGTCCGGATGCGGAGACGATTGCCGGGCTCCCCACGGGCGTAAATGCAGAGGGGATGGTATCGGTGATACAGCCGAGTTGATTTCCACCTCCGGTGCTCGTATTCGTGACTGTCAGCGTATAGGTGTGAGTTTCCGCGACAACTGTAGTTGTAGGAGAGATCGTGAGCGTCCAGGCTGTGGCGTCTGTAAAGAGGGCCTCCGCATGAAGTCCCGAGGTAGTTCCGTCCGCGGTTGCTTTGAGACGTGCCCCGATTTCGTCCTGATCTGTGGGAACAAACCATGAAGCCAGAAGACTGCCATCCGAGTCGGCGGATACTTGCCATGGCTGGTGCGCGGGGCTCGAAGAATCATCGCCAGCGCTGTCGGCATGGACAACCCGCATCGTGATTTCCTCCCCAGGCGTAAATCCCGAGCCGGTAAGCGTGACGTACGTGCCGGGAGGATAGTCGGGCTGGTCCGTCTTCAGCCTTGCCTGGCCCGTGGCGATCTCAGCGGCAAGAAGAGTGAAGGCAAAAAGGATCGAAAAACCGCAAAGTCTTTTCAAGAGTTTCATTGGAGAACCCCCGGCTTATTTGTTCACATTGAGAAAGTATATGTTGCCATAATCCCATTTGATGAAGCGGCGGCCTGAATGATAGACGCAGCCCGGACGGGAAGAGAGCGGCGACACACTCCTGAGCGGGAGTTATGAAGGGCGCGGCGATTGAATCCTCCTCCTCGGCACGCGTTCCCTTACGCAAGGATATTGCGAACCTACACGGTGATAGGAACAATATCGTGATCGAGATTACGCTGGACGGTGACTCATCTCACGGGAGGGAACGATTTATCCGACTTTATCATGGGCCTTGCGATTAAAATCAAAGGTCCGTTTTCCCCGTGAGCTGACAGCATTTTTCACCACTCTGCGCGGAGGCGATCGAGCCGAAATATGCGGGGTCACACAGGAGGCGGCAATTCGGACGGAAATCCCGGGTGCCCACCCTTTGTTTCATCCAAACGTACACCAGTCCTTCGAAACGGGATTTGATCGCCGTCATCTGAAACCCACACCTTTCAGGCCACACCGCCGTCAGGTGAGTTCATCCCGGGCTGCCCGGAAGCTTCATTGAGTCGCGGCTTTTTAAAATCCAGAATGGATAACTATATTGAGGGCGATTCGCCCCGGCCGGTGCGATTTTTACAGGCGGGCGGGGCACCACAGGCCAGTCAGGAATGATCGATTCGACGAAGACCGGGATGATAGAACCCCGACTCTGCATAGAGGAGAGAAGTCGCACACTTCACGCGGCCCTTCTCAGAGAAGGGTTAGTCAGGGAAGAGGATACGGCGATCATCTTCCATAATCTCTCCTTCCTTGCCAGCCGGATAGAGAGTCTCCGACAGTCATTCCCCTCAAGCACCCTCCATGCGATTGCCGTCAAGGCGAACCCTCTGACAAGGATCCTCTCCCTCATCAAGTCTCATGGCGTCGGGCTGGAAGTTGCCAGCCTTCCCGAGCTTCACATGGCCGTGAGGGCCGGGTTCTCATCCGACATGATTGTCTTTGATTCACCGGTGAAGACTGTTTCGGAAATCCGGTACGCCCACAGCCTCGGTGCCTACATCAACGCGGACTCATTTGCCGAGCTTGAGAGAATCGGCCAGGTTTTCGGTGGAACGTCCGCAAAAGAGAGAGCTGGGATAAGAATAAATCCCCAGGTTGGCACGGGGACGATCAGATCAACAAGCGTGGCGGGTGCGGACTCAAAATTCGGCGTGCCGCTGGAGAATAATCGCGAAAAACTCAGAAAATATTTCAGGGACAATGATTGGCTTCGGGGAGTTCATGTTCATATTGGTTCACAGGGATGTCCGGTCCCGTTGCTCATCGAGGGCATCAGGAAAGTCCTCGATTTTGCGCTCACCGTCAACGAAGAGCTTAAAGAACACTCACCTGAGGGGAGGATTGAGGTTTTTGACATAGGAGGAGGGCTGCCAGTTTCATACCATCCTGATGAGCCCGCCGTGACGATGCAGGAATATGGCGACCTCCTCAAAGAGTCCGCCAGGGAACTCTTCTCAGATCAATTCAAGCTCATCACCGAATTTGGCCGTTACGTTCATGCAAATGCGGGGTGGGCGGCCTCGAGGGTCGAATATGTAAAGCGTGAAAAGAACCACAACATCATCATGACACATCTCGGCGCGGATCTGTTGCTTCGGGAATGCTATGATCCCGAGAACTGGCATCATCAGATCACAGTGGTCGACAGGCATGGAGACCTGAAGGAAGGGAAAACGAACAAATATATCGTGGCCGGCCCCCTCTGTTTTGCAGGAGACGTCATTGCGAATGGCGTGGAATTGCCGGCCGTGGAGGAGGGTGACTATCTATTGATTCACGACATCGGGGCCTACACGCTCAGCATGTGGTCCCGCTTAAACAGCAGGCAGATCCCCAAAGTTCTCGGCTACCGGAACGAGACCGAATTCTTTGAGATCCTCAAGCAGAGAGAAGACTCCGATGGGTTGTTTGCATTCTGGTCATAGTCGTCGGTCAACCGACCGCAATTGGCTATAGAAATCCATTTCCTTCATCACGCAAAAAAAGGGTCGGATCAATGAAGAAGATACCTGATTCAATGACGTCACACTTTCTGGCAGCCCTGAATTTTCTCAGAAACCTCCTGGCTGCGCATGTCCTTATAGTTTCATCGGTCTGGGCACAGAAAACCGACACTCTGTTCTACTCTGTCGTGAAAGGAGGAGAAAAATCCGGTATTCAGAAAATATGGCAAAGCGACCCTCACCACTATCATTCCTCCTACCAATACAACGATCGCGGGCGAGGAGACAGCGTCACAACGGACGTCACAACAGATGATTCCGGATTCGTCATAGGGGTAGAGACCAACGGGGTGGACTATTTCAAGAAACCCTATCATGAGTTGTACACACGAGGAAAAGATTCCGCGTTCATCGTCATCAACGACGAGAGAAAGTCGAAACTATTCAAGGGAGAATTATTTCAGAGCGCGGAGCCGACGGATATCGAACCGGTGATGCATTACCTGGTGCGGCATGTCAATGACACGATCCCGCTTGCAACCGGCGGAACATTAATGATGGTACCACCTCACCCCATTGCAGTCTCCTTCGGGGGAAGCCCGGTAAAACTCCTCCTGTACGAATACTATTACACCAAGAACAACCCCCCGAATTTTGTCTGGTTCGGCGAAGACGGACATTTCTTCGCCTATGCGTCCGAGTGGTTCAGCACTTTAAGAAAAGGTTATGAGACGCTGGCCGATTCGCTCAACATACTCCAGCTCATCCAGTCAAAAGAATACTTCCGAAAACAAATGAAAACGCTGGCGGACACGCTTCCCAGGCTGGCAGTAGAGCATGTCCGCATATTCGATTCCGAACGTGCGGCGATGATGGATGATATGACGGTCACCATCGACGGCGGCACAATAATGTCTATCGGAAAGTCCCCAAGAATTCCTCAGGGATATACAATCATTGACGGGACGAACAAGACCCTTCTTCCGGGGCTATGGGACATGCACGGCCATTATCGGGAATCGGAGGGGTTGAATTACATTGCGGGCGGGGTGACGCACGTGCGTGACATGGGGAATAGCCGTCGGCTTCCGGCCATCCGCGACGCCATCCGGACGAACGACCTTCTTGGACCCGACATCAGCTACATGTCTGGATTCATCGACCAGGCAGGCCCGTTCCAGGGACCGACCGGAGTGATGATTCACAATCTCGGCGAAGGTATTAAGGCTGTCGACGACTATGGGGGCCGGGGTTACAAGCAGATCAAACTTTACAGCTCGATCGACCCCGCGTGGGTTGCGCCGATGGCTGCGGAGGCGCACAAGCTCGGAATGCGAGTGGCGGGGCATATCCCGGCCTTCTCGAGGGCACAGCAGGCGGTGAGGGCGGGTTATGACGAAATAACTCACATGAACATGGTCATGCTTAATTTTCAGGGGGACACGATAGATACGAGGGCCATGAGGCGGTTCAGCCTCGTCGGGGAGCGGGGGAAAGACCTCGACCTCAACAGTAGCGAAGTTAAATCATTCATCCGGTTATTGCAAGACAGGCACACATCGCTCGACCCCACCATGAACGTCTTCGCGGGCATGCTCACGGTTTTCCCCGGCGACACCAATCCCTCGGTCAAGCCCATCCTCGGCTGGATGCCGGCCGATGAAAGGGTAAACGTTGCAGCGAAGAGCAGTTTTGCCGCCATCGCCGAGAGGCCTGCGTACGATTCCTCGTTTGCCAGGATGATGCAGCTACTGAAAAAACTTTACGACAGCGGAATACTCATCGTCGCCGGCACAGATGGGGGTGAGGCGTTCGCCCTGGAACATGAGCTTGAAATCTACGCCCAGGCGGGGATTCCGGCGACGAATGTCTTGCAGTGCGCCACCTATAATGCTGCTAAAGATTGCAATCTCCTGGATGAATACGGCACGATAAGGGTGGGAAAACCGGCCGATGTGATCTTGATCGAGGGGAATCCGGCTGCTCAGATCAGCGACATCCGGCGCGTGGAATGGGTCATCAAGAACAATCTGATATACTATCCAAAAAAACTTTTGTCGTCGGTCGGATGGGGGTATTACCGCTAACCGCCAGGGTGCACGCGATGTGAAAACATGCGGGGCCATCTATGGTTCGGCGTCTCATCTAACTCTTTAGCCGTATTATCCAGTAATTTGAAATTATCAGGATGTTTCTTTAGGTTGCAGAAAAACCCGCTCACCATTAGGAGTATTGTCATGGAAATGCCAAAACCATCAGATGCGCACAAAAAGCTCTCACTCCTTGCCGGCAACTGGCAGGGAGAGGAAAAACTCTTCCCGTCCCCCTGGGATCCGAAGGGAGGAGCAGCGGTCGGCAGGGCTAACAACCGCTCGGCCCTTGACGGGTTCGTCGTCTTGCACGATTACGAGCAGGAGCGGGGAGGATCCGTAACCTATCGCGGCCACGGGGTATTCAGTTACGATCTTCAGCGGAATGAATATCTTCTTTACTGGTTCGATTCCATGGGGTCGCCACTGAATGAGTTTCGCGGAAAATTCGAGGGAAGCATCCTCTCGATGGTGCACAAGGGACAGATGGGGCAAAGCCGGGCGATATTTGACCTTAGCCAGCCAGGAAAATACACATTCAAGATGGACATGTCGCAGGACGGCACGCAGTGGCAGCCCATGATGGAAGGGAGTTACCGGAAAGCATAGTCCCGGAGCCCGACGCTTCCTTCATTTCAGAAATTGCAAAGGGATTTGATCCGAAAAACTTCCAGCCTGGAGGCGGCAAAAGTACACCCCGCTGCTTAGCGATGTTAAATCAAGGCGAACGCGGTGGGTGCCCGCCGGCTCTTGTGCGTCGAGAAGCACTTTCGCCAGCCGGCCGGCTGCGTCAAAAACCGTGATACGAACCTGTGATTCTGACGGAAGATCGTACTCGATCATGGTGGAAGTATTGAAGGGGTTCGGGAAATTCTGTCTGATACGGGGCCGGAGAGGAAGAGTGTAGGGTGACTCGACGGCTGCATCGATCCGGTCGGCGGAGGCGACCTTTCTGGCGGCGTAGAGATTGTAGAGAAGGGCGGCATTCCAGTTTATCGCGACCTCATTCGTCGACCAGCTGTCATTGTCGGTAAACCGGCCCTCGACGGGAGTAGCGGCGCTCCGGGGATTTTCGGGATCGCCCCAATATCCCCAGACGGGATACGGCCGGGCGTAGGGGTAGGAGTTATCATTAGGCTCCGGGGACTGATTCGGACCTGCGGCGAGCCCTCCGGGAAACTGCCAGGGAGAGGCATTGAGAGCCTTCATCCACTCGTGAAAACCGTGTTGCCGTCCGTTCGTGATTCCCGCGATGCCGCTCACAAAGCACAGGTTGTAAAAATTCCGTCCAAAGATGTAATCGAGATTCAGGAGAGTTTGATCGCGGTCCGCTGTGCGGGTGGAATCCAGCTCAAACGCACGCCAGGAGAACTGGCCGCTCCGATGCATCCCGTTCCCTGTGCAGCCCCAGTAGTATTCGGTCGCAAACCCGAACGGATGCGAATCGGCAGAAGCGCGGACGACATCAGCTCCCGCGAAAATTTCATTTCTGAGGGCTGTCTGAACTGAAGAATTGGCGCCGGACCGGACCCTGAGATAAAGGCTTGCAGCGAACCCCTCGCTTTTATTGAAAGCACTGATTCCCCCGATGGGGACACGATCGTTTTCGAAGGCAGTCTCATAGACAGAACTTCCGGTCGCGTAAAGCAATGCGGCGTCGGCCCACATCTGGTGAGTCTTCAGCAGGGCAGGGTCAGAGCCCTGAATATAGGAGCCACAGGGTCCCGAATCGTCCGTCGAGCCGGGATGAGCCGTCATCCAGTTCCACCCTCTCTGTGCGGCCGAGAGGCAGGAGGCGGCGAACGAATGATCATACTGATCGTAAACCACGGACGCATAGGCGAGGACAGCCACGGCTTTGGCTGTATTCTGGACGGTGGGGGCTGCTGCTTTACAGTAAGGGAGCATATCGGTCGGGAAGGACGAGCCGTAGGTATAGACATTGTTACACCCCGGGCAGGCGGAGCCCCAGAATCCCCCGTTTGAATCCTGCATCGAGCGCACCCATTCAAGTCCCCAGCGAGCCTCATCGAGAAGGTCGGGAACCCCGTTTCCGCTTTCGGCAATATTTGTTGAATCGTCCAACGGAGTGAAATCGCTCCAGACCTCGAGAAGCCAGAAAATCGACTGAGTCATCGTGGGCATATAGACGGCATAGTTTCCGGCATCGTGCCATCCTTTCACAACCCCGGGAGGCGCTTTATCGGCATCGCTCGCATGGACCCACGGACCCTCGGCATACGGAATATCGACAGAAGTAAAAGCCCGCTGGTAATAAAAAAAAAGCTGGACAGCCCTGAGAGGGGGATCATAGATGGAAAGGCCGATATCGAAGGGAAAACTTTCGGCTGAATCGACAACCACCTTGTAGCGGCCTGGAGATGAAAGGTCGGTAAAATCCCCTATCCAGATAGTCGAACCGCCGACGAGAGCAGACGTCACGGATCGAATCGCGCTCCCCCCCGTGAAGGCAATTCCACCATCGCCAGCGCGCCTGATCTGAAAGGAGCTGAACGGGACCGGGGAGGTGAACTGCTTCTTCATGCTGGGAAGGAATCCCAGTTGCGACACGGCGATTCTTTGGGCGGCTAAGGTTACAGGCCAAATAAGCACTATGGCGAGAATGCGGGTCATCTCTCTCACGGTAACGTCACCCAAACGTTTGTTCAATTAAGCCAATCTACCCAAGATTTTGGGAATCATCAAACCGGCGCCACCGCGATCTGCTCAGAACCTAAACAAAACGAGCCGGCAGTCTAACTCTCGATAAATTGATACTTTAACATTCGCGTTGATTTTGGACATTTTTTTCCATACGATGCGCATGGAGGTTAGAAGCCGGTATCTTCACCGCCCGCGGGGTTGATGATTCGTTAAGTGTGGCGGTGGCGGTCAGCGCCGGCAAAGTCGCCATCATGAACGCGCGGTTTCTTACTCCTGCGGTAACCTTACTTCTCCTTTTCGGGCTCACCTCCCTCAGCGACTCAATCGACAAGAAAGCTCTGCGGATCGGGCTCGCCACTCCGGAAACGTATCTCTCCCATGAACTCCAGGGATTCGCCATGCGAGCCTGGTTGAACACCCGGCTCGTCATGGGTATAAATTCATGGGGTGTGGGCAGCGGGCTTCAGATCCCCCTCGAGCCGCACTATGGTCTTGAATATCCTTTACACTCGGGGAACGAGCATCTGTATTCCGGCGGCCCTTTCATCGCAGGGGTCATCAATGGACGTGGGAGAGTCGCGGCGGCAGACATCTTCGGCGTAGAGGAGCTTTTACCGGCTTTTCCCCGTTTTAGGGATCACTTTTGGAGAACGAGAACGGGAATACCGCCCCATGATGAGTACGGGTGGTCGGGGTACTACTACGACCATGGAATTCTGACCAACACAAGAGGTTGCGATGACGACCATGACGGCAAGATAGACGAGGACGAGCTGGATGGCCTTGACAATGACGGAGACTGGAACCCTGCTGTTGACGACGTGGGGAGCGACGGTCTGCCTGATTCCGTCGAGGCGTCATGCACGGGGGTGCCCTATGACCCCGTCACGAACCCTGATCCTGCGCAGGACAACTATAATCCGGGGGACACCGACCGGTGTCATCCCATGGCTAACGGTGTCCACCCGTTAAAGAACGACGTCGGGATCTGGACTGAGAAGAACAACCTCCCTGATCACGGAGAACCCCATGTGGACGAGGATTTCGGGGCGGTCTCCGACAACGACCTTTATTCCACGGCGACAGATCAATCCGACCTTCTGCCGTTTCCCGGCCACACACCGATGGGCATCCGGATCATGCAGAAATCCTACGCGTGGGCGAACGCCTATGGAGAGGCGGTACTTCCGCTCGATTATTATTTCATCAATGCCGGGCAGAATGTCATCAAAGGCGTCTTCCTTGGATTAATCATGGATCCTGACGTCGGGCCCGTGAGCGCCCAGGAATACTATAAGCACAACTTCGGCTGCCTTGAGAGCCTGCGCACGGTCGTCGTCAGCAATCCGATCGATCCCGGTGCGACGCCCTTTGCACTCACGATCCTCGGAGCCTCGCATCCGCTCGACTCTCTTTCGATCATTGTACGATTCAACACCTCAGGATCGGTCGCCGATTCTGTCCTCTATGACATTCTGAGCGGGGGATTTTATCCGGAGCCTCCGCCGACCTGTCAGCCTGCGACAGAATTGTCGGACTTAAAATATTTTATCTCGATCGGGCCATTTGGGACATTGAACCCGGGCGACACATTGAGGCTATCGGCGGCACTCGTGTCAGGGGGGGATCTGGGAAGCGGCCCAAGGAGTCTTTATGCGAACGTCCTCAACGCCCTGGCGCTTTACGGGCGGGGTTACCACCCACGTGTCACACTCCCTTCGCCTGCGCTGAAAATCACGCAGGAGAGGGATGACATCAGGCTTGATTGGGGAAGCGGGGTCGGGGGGCCGGATCCTGCGAGCGTCTGGGACAATTACAATCAGCTCGTTCACAGCTCGGGGGGTGATTGCCAGAATTCCTCCGACTGCATCGAGAACCGGTGCATCACGGTCGGAGGAAAGATGGTGCGGCCGGGCGGAAGGGTTTTGATCGGCTACAACATATACCGCAGCGACATCCCTTCGGCGGGATTGCCGGCGGAAAACAGCTTTACGCTCCTTGCTCAGTACATCCTGCCAGAATCTCCGTATCAACCTCACTCTTCCCGACCGTACAGCACATCCTATGTGGACTCCACGCTCGGCAGGGACAAAAATTACTGGTATTCGGTCACATCGTTGGGGCTTCCCGATATTGTCGTTCACGAAGAGTATCGCCCCGATGGAAGTCACTACCCGGATACGCTCTATACTGCATATTCGGAATCCCCGATACTGGAAAACGCGGCGCGGGTAAGCTTGCGGTTTTCCTCGTCGAATGAACGCACGGTTCTTGTCGTTCCGAACCCGTACAGGACGGGTATTGATTACACATCGTCGAACCAGGGGTGGGAGGGAGACCCGGCGTCGTGGAATGAGGGAAAGAGGCTGATCAAGTTTATACACCTGCCGAAAAAGTGTGTCATCCACATCTTTGATCTAAGCGGAGACAGGATCGCGACCCTCAGGTACGAAGCGCCTCCCGAGTCCCCCGAGAGCGGTGAACTGTCGTGGAATCTCGTCAGCGAAAGCGGCAGGGCGTTAGCGAGCGGTGTTTACGTTTTCTCTGTCGAATCGGATCTGGGGCGTCAGATCGGCAAATTTGCCGTCATTCGTTAGGGTCGCAGCAATACTACAGCTCCCGATCCCGCAACAAGGCCGGCGGTCCGAATAGCGCCCGGAATTTGACATTATGGCACGGAGTTCTTAGATTCTGGTACCGCGGGGGTAATCCTTTCGTTTGCCGGTTTCATCGAGAAGTCACTTCTTCCAAGGGTTACCCATCCTCCGCTGACATCCATCTGTAAATCAAAACGCAGCACATTTTCGCACACCCATCTCGAAGAGGAGCACCATGACCAAAACATTAACAGTTCTCATTGCAATTATTCTCACCGCCGGGCCGGCGAGCGGGCATTCCGACCCTGCGCAGCAAGCACAGGCCAAAAAGATTCTGGAGCTCCTGAAGGAGAAACTGGGAGTTCGCGCCCCTGAGGTGCGGACCGGGAACCAGCTTGGACTCGGTGCAATGACAGGAACCGGGAATCCGACATTTTCCGGGAAAAGAGTTCGCTCTTCTCAGAAGCTATTCGACGCCAGCGGCTCGATCGTCATCTCCATTTACCAGACGTGGCAGGCTGCAAGCTGGGGCAACCAGACAAAGGACAGCTCGACGCTGGATGGGAGCGGGAGGGAGTTGAATTCCGTCAGCCAGACGTGGACCGGCACTGACTGGGAGAACACCTCCCGGGTGAGTTACGCGTACAAGGCTGCGGGGCAGTTGGCGAGCGCCTTGTCCGAGATCTGGGCAGTCACTGACTGGAAAAACTCATCCCTCATCACATACACATGTGATGCAAGCGGAAATGTGCTCCAAGACCTTACTCAATTCTGGGATACCACCGGGTGGGTGAATTCCTCGAGGACGACAAACACCTATGACGCGGGCAGCAGGCTCACGGGCAGCGTCACGCAGTCCTGGCTCGCCGGTGCGTGGGTCAACTCGACGCAATACAGTTACACCTATGATGCCGGAGGTAACCTGACTGGAGAGGTTTATCAGACGTGGAACGGCACCGCGTGGGTGAATTACATCCGGGTCAGCGTGACCCTTGATGCCAGCCATCATCTCGTCGATTTAGTCGCTCAACTCTGGACCGGCTCCGCATGGATGAATTACATCCATTATATCTACACCTACGACGCCGGGGGGCACCAGACAAGCTTTGTTGTTCAGACCTGGAGCGGCACCGCCTGGGTAAATTCATCGCAATCTCTCTCCACATATGATGGGAGTGGCAATCTCCTAACCACGGTGTCCCAGACGTGGAATGGAGTTTCGTGGGTCAATACAAACCAGACGCTCTACACCTATAATGTCAGTGGCTATGAGACCAGTTCAGTCTCCCAGCATTGGAACGGCTCGGCATGGGTGAACACTTCGCAAAACCTTTCCACATATGATGGAAGCGGAAACCTCGTTGAATTCCTCCATCAGACATGGGGCGGGTCGGCCTGGGTGAATGCATACAGGAATCAGTACTCCTATCAGCAGCTCACCGGGTTCTCCGATACGCGGGGGTTGCCGGATCGCTTCCAACTTTCTGCTAATTATCCCAACCCGTTCAATCCCAGCACGACGCTCGAATTCACTCTTCCGAGGGCCGCTCAGGCGACGCTAAGAATCTATAATCTGCTCGGGAGGGAGATCGCCACCCTCGTCAACGAAAGGGAGGAGGCGGGCACCCATGTGATCCGATGGAGCCCCGTCGACATGCCGAGCGGAGTATACTTCTACCGGCTCACAGCGGGCAGTTTTACACAGACCAGGCGCATGGTTTTCATGAAGTAACGCTTTTCAGCCCGCGGCATCCGGATTGAGCTGGGGGAGGCGAGGGGTGAGGCGTCGGGGCGTGGCATGAAAAATTCTCCATATCGAGGAGGAGCACCATGATCAAAACGTTAACATTTGTTCTCGCGGTTGTTCTCGCCGCCGCGTCGGCGAACGGGCATTCAGACGCTTCGCAGCGCGATCAGGCCCAAAAAATTCTGAAACTCCTGACCGAGAAATTGGGACTTCGAGCCCCTGAGGCGCGACCCGGGAAACGGTTTGAGCCCGGTGCAGTCACGGGAACCGGGATTTCGACATCTTCGGGAGAAGGGAGTCGTTCATCGTCGAAGATATTCACCGGCAGCGGTTCGATTCTCATTTCCATCAACCAGACCTGGTACGGAGGGAGTTGGGGCAACCTATCAAAGGACAGCACGACGCTGGATGGGAGCGGAAGGGAATTGAATGACGTCTACCAGACATGGTCTGGCACTGACTGGCAGAACAACTCCCAGCAGAATTACGCTTACAAGGCTGGAGGGCAATTGGCGAGCGCGTTGTCTCAGGCCTGGGTAGCCCATGATTGGATGAATTCATCCGTCACCACATACACATGTGATGCGAGCGGAAACGTTCTCCGGACCCTTAATCAGTACTGGGGAACTAGCGGGTGGGAGAATTCCTCGCAGACGATAAACACCTATGACGCTGGCGGAAGGCTTACAGGCAGCGTCTCGCAGTCCTGGTCTGCCGGAGCATGGGTTAACTCGTCGCAATACACTTACACCTATGATGCCGGCGGGAACCTGACTGGAGAGGTTTATCTGCAATGGAACGGCACCGCGTGGGTGAATTACGCTCGGATCAGCACCATCTTTGATGCCGGCAACCACCTCGTCGATTTGGTCTTTGAATTCTGGAATGGCTCCGCATGGGCCAATTACAGCCGTGTTCACTACACCTTCGACGCCGGGGGACACCAGACAAGCGCCGTAACTCAGACGTGGAGTGGCAGCGCCTGGGTAAATGCCTACCAATCTCTCCTCACCTATGATGGAAGCGGCCATGTACTAAGCACGGTATCCCAGACGTGGAATGGCGTCTCGTGGCTCAGCACAGACCAGACGCTCTTCACCTATAATGTCAAGGGCTATGAGACCGATCGAGTCTCCCAGTATTGGAGCGGCTCGTCATGGGTAAACGGTTCGCAATACCTTTCCACATATGACGGAAGCGGAAATCTCATTGAATCACTGTTTCAGACGTGGGGCGGGGCGGACTGGGTCAATAACTACAGGTACCAGTACTCCTATCAGCAGCTCACGGGGTTTTCCGATACCCGGGGATTGCCGGATCGGTTTGAGCTTTCTGCAAATTATCCCAATCCATTCAATCCCAGCACAACACTCGAATTCACTCTTCCGAGGGTCGCTCAAGCGACGCTAAAAATTTATAATCTGCTCGGGAAGGAGATTGCCACACTCGTCAATGAACGGGAGGAAGCGGGCACGCACGTGATCCGGTGGAGCCCCGGCGACATGCCGAGCGGGGTATATTTCTACCGGCTTACAGCGGGGAGTTTCACACAGACCAGGCGCATGGTTTTCGTGAAGTGACTCTTTTCAACCTGCAATATCCGGTGGGAGATGAGGGGCGAGGCGTCGGGGCGTGGTATGAAAAATTCCCCGTATCGAGGAGGAGCACCGTGTTCAAAACTCTAACAGTTCTTGTTGCAGTTGTTCTCGCCGCCGAATCGGCGAACGGGCATTCAGACCCTTCGCAGCGCGATCAGGCCCAAAAAATTCTGAAGCTCCTGACAGAGAAATCGGGAGTTCGAGCCCCTGATATCCGACCCGGGAACCTAACGAAACCCGGCGCGCTGACAGCCGCGGGGAATTCGCCTTTTTCGGAAACAAGAGTTCGTTCCTCCCAGAAGCTATCGGCCAGCAGCGGCTCGATCGTCGTTTCCATTTATCAGACCTGGAAGGGAGCAAGCTGGGTCAACCAGACGAAGGACAGCTCGACACTGGATGGGAGCGGAAGGGAATCGAATTACGTCATCCAAACATGGTCCGGCACTGACTGGCAGAACACCTCCCGGCAGAGTTACGTTTACAAGGTTGGGTGGCAGCTGGCGAGCGCCTTGTCGCAGATCTGGGCAGTCACCGATTGGAAAAATTCATTCCTCACCACATACACATGTGATGCGAGCGGAAACGTTCTCCGGACCCTTAATCAGTACTGGGGTTCTACCGGGTGGGTGAATTCCTCGCAGACGATAAATACCTACGATGCTGGCGAAAGGCTTACAGGCAGCGTCTCGCAGGTATGGACCGCCGGAGTATGGGTCAACTCGTTGCAAGACACATACACTTATGATGCAGGTGGGAACGTGACTGGAGGGGTTTATCAGCAATGGAACGGGACAGCGTGGGCGAATACAACCCGGATCAGCGCGGCCTATGATGCCGGCGGGCATCTCGTCGAGTTAGTCGTCGAACTCTGGAACGGCTCCGCATGGTCCAATTACCTGCATTATCTCCTTACCTACGACGCCGGGGGATACCAGACAAGCTTCGTAATTCAGACGTGGGGCGGCAGCGACTGGGTATATTCTTCGCAAACTCTCACCACCTATGATGGGAGCGGCCATGAAAAGACCACGGTAGACCAGACGTGGGATGGATTCTCGTGGGTCAATACAGACCAGACACTCTACACCTATAATGTCAGCGGCTATGTGACCAGTGAACTCTCCCAGTACTGGAACGGCTCGGCATGGGTGAACACTCAGCAATCCCTTTCCACGTATGACGGAAGCGGAAATCAGGTTGAATTCCTCCATCAGACCTGGGGCGGCTCGGCGTGGGTCAATGCATACAGGTATCAGTATTCCTATCAGCAGCTCACCGGGTTCTCCGATACGCGGGCGTTGCCGGATCGCTTCAACCTTTCTGCAAATTATCCCAATCCGTTCAATCCCAGCACGACGCTCGAATTCACTCTTCCGAGGGCCGCTCAGGCGACACTAAAAATCTATAACCTGCTCGGGAGGGAGATTGCCACACTCGTCAACGAACGGGAGGAGGCGGGCACGCATGTGATCCGATGGAGCCCCGGCGACATTCCGAGTGGGGTATATTTCTACCGGCTCACGGCCGGGAGTTTCACACAGACCAGGCGCATGGTTTTCATGAAATAGCTCTTTGCAGTCCGCGAGATTCGTTTTTTGGGGGGAAGATGAGGGGCGAGGCGGTGGGGAGTGGTATGACAACTTCTTCATATCGAGTAGGAGCACCATGATCAAAACTCTGACAGTTCTTGTTGCAGCTGCTCTCGCCGCCGCGTCGGCGAACGGGCATTCCGGCCCTGGGCAAAAAGATCAGGCCACAAAGATTCTGAATCTCCTGACGGAGAAATTGGGACTTCGGGCCGCTGAGATGCGACCCGGGAACAAAATTGAACCCGGTGCAATGTCGTTGTCCGGGAAATCGACACTTACCGGACAAAGAATTCGTTCAGCGACGAAGATATTCACCAGCAGCGGCTCGATCGTCATTTCCATTTACCAGACGTGGCAGGGAGCAAGCTGGGCCAACCTATCAAAAGACAGCACGACGCTGGATGGGAGCGGAAGGGAATTGAATTACGTCTACCAGACATGGTCCGGCACTGACTGGCAGAACAGCTCCCAGGAGAGTTACGCTTACAAGGCTGGGGGGCAGATGGCGAGCGCGTTGTCGCAGACCTGGGCAGTCACTGATTGGATGAATTCATCCCTCAACACATATACATGTGATGCAAGCGGAAATGTGCTCCAAGAACTTGCTCAATTCTGGGATACCACCGGGTGGGTGAATTCCTCGAGGACGACAAACACCTATGACGCGGGCGGCAGGCTCACGGGCAGCGTCTCGCAGTTCTGGTCCCTTGGCGCATGGGTCAACTCGTCGCAAAACACTTACACCTATGATGCCGGTGGGAACCTGACTGGCGAGGTTTATCAGACGTGGAACGGCGTCGCGTGGGTGAATTACTTCCGGGTCAGCGCGACCCTTGATGCCGGCAAGCATATCGTCGAGGCAGTCGCTGAAATCTGGAACGGTTCCGCATGGATGAATTACATCCATTATCTCTTCACCTACGACGCCGGAGGGCACGAGACGAGCCTCGTAATTCAGACCTGGAGCGGCACCGCCTGGGTAAATGCCTCTAAATCTCTCGCAACCTATGACGGGAGCGGCCATGTAACAAGCACGGTATCCCAGGGGTGGAATGGCGTCTCGTGGGCCGACACAGACCAGGCGCTCTTCACCTATAATGTCAAGGGCTATGAGACCAGTCGAGTCTCCCAGCATTGGAACGGCTCGGCATGGGTGAACACTGCGCAAAACCTTTCCACATATGACGGAAGTGGAAATCTCGTCGAATCTGTCTTTCAGGTGTGGGGCGGGTCGGACTGGGTCAATAACAACAGGTATCAGTACTCCTACCAGCAGCTCACAGGGTTTTCCGATACGCGGGCGTTGCCGGATCGCTTCAACCTTTCTGCAAATTATCCCAATCCGTTCAATCCCAGCACGACGCTCGAATTCACTCTTCCGAGGGCCGCTCAGGCGACACTAAAAATCTATAACCTGCTCGGGAGGGAGATTGCCACCCTCGTCAACGAACGGGAGGAGGCGGGCACCCATGTGATCCGGTGGAGCCCCGGCGACATGCCGAGCGGGGTATATTTCTACCGGCTCACGGCCGGAAGTTTCACACAGACCAGGCGCATGGTTTTCATGAAATAACTTTTTTCACCCTGCGGGAGCCGGGGGGAGATGAGGTGCGTTGCGTTAGGGCGTGGTTTTAAAGATTTTGCGGGGATTACCGGGCCGTCAGACGGAATCCACCGATTCCACCTTCTGTTTCGACATCCGGAGTCTCTCGTTGTGGTCGAGATACTGTTTGCGGAGTCTTAGTGACTTTGGGGTCACCTCGATAAACTCATCATCGGCGATCCATTCGATCGCCTGTTCAAGCGTCAGGAGTTTCGGGGGTTCGAGGCGGATAGCTTCATCGGCGCCGCTTGCGCGCATATTAGTCAGCTGTTTCGTCTTACAGACATTCACGATAATATCCTCGTCCCGGGAGTTCTCGCCCACCACCATCCCCTTATAAACCTTCGTCCCCGGCTCGATAAAAAAGGTCATCCGTTCCTGCAGCTTCCACATGGCGTATGAGGTAGCGGTCCCCTCTTCGAGCTGAATGACGGCCCCTTTATGTCTTGTAGAAAGCTCCCCTTTATAGGGCTCATAGCCGTGAAAATTGTGGTGCAGGATCCCGGTCCCTTTTGAATCGGTCATGAATTCGGAGCGGAACCCGAGCAGGCCGCGGGCCGGCACGGTGAATTCCATACGCGTATTGCCCTGGGATTGAATCATCGTATTCATGATCCCCTTCCGGGACCCGAGATTCTGTATTATTATCCCGGAATACTCGTCCGGAATATCGATGATCACATGTTCCATCGGTTCGGAGAGAACGTCGTCGATTCGTTTGTAGATCACCTGGGGGGCGGAGACCTGAAATTCAAAACCTTCGCGCCGCATCGTCTCGATGAGAATTCCGATATGCAGTTCCCCGCGGCCGCTGACTTTAAAAACATCCGGGCTGTCCGTGAGTTCCACCCTCAGGCTCACATTCGAGCGGAGCTCGCGGGCAAGCCGCTCGCCCAAGCTTCTTGTCGTGACATACTTTCCTTCGAGGCCCGCGAACGGGGAATTATTGACCACAAAATTCATCGACATCGTGGGCTCTTCGATCGCCACGAAGGGGAGCGAGGCAGGGTCGGCGGCATCGGCGATCGTTTCGCCGATATCGACATCCTCCATCCCTGCGATGGCGATAATCTCGCCGGCGAATGCTTCCGACACCTCGATGCGTTTCAGCCCTTCGAACGTATAGATCTTCGTCACGCGGGCCCCTTCGATCTTCCCGTCGCGGTGAACGATTTTCATGGGGGAATCGATATGGATTTTCCCCCGGTGAATGCGGCCTATCCCCAGGCGCCCGAGGTAGTCATTATAGTCGATCGTCGTCACGAGCATCTGGAAGGGGGATGACACATCGCCGGGCGGCCCGGCGATTTTTGAGATAATCGCTTCGAAAAGGGGTTCAAGATTCTTCCCTTCTTCCTCGAGCTCGCGCTTGGCGATCCCCTGCTTCGCGATACAATAAATCGTGGGAAAATCGAGCTGCTGATCATTGGCCCCGAGGGAGAGAAAAAGCTCAAAAACCTCGTCGAGCACCGCGTGGGGGCGGGCATCCTTGCGGTCGATTTTATTAATGACGACGATCGGCTGCAGATTCAGATCCAGCGATTTTTTCAGGACAAATTTTGTTCCGGGCAGAGGCCCTTCGGCCGCATCGACGAGAAGGAGAACCCCGTCCACCATTTTGAGAGTTCTTTCGACCTCGCCCGCAAAATCCGAGTGGCCCGGGGTGTCGACAATATTGATCTTGAAAACTTTTCTGGTAGAATCCTGGCGGTAGAAGACGGCGGTATTCTTGGCGAGAATAGTGATCCCCCGTTCCCTCTCCAGCTCATTTGAATCCATCACGCGTTTAACGACTTCCTGATTGTCGCGGAAAGTTCCGGTTTGCCGGAGCATATGATCCACGAGCGTCGTCTTGCCGTGATCAACGTGAGCGATGATGGCGATATTGCGTATATCTTCTCTGCGGTTCATAGGTTATAACAAAAACGCCTCCGGCGCGCGAGATAGCCGGGGGCGTCAATACAACACAATATACTAAAACTCCGGGGTAAGTCCAAACCGGTCTTGCGACCAGCCCCCCCCCGGGGGGGGAGTTAGCTGGCCGTAACCTTGCAGAACTTGTCGAAAGCGGCCGTCAGCAGCTCGGCAACCTCGTGACAATCCCGGATTTCAATATCAGAGCGGTGGATCATGTGGACCAGTCTCCCGTCCCTGAGGAGGGCGAACGAGGGCGATGACGGAGGCATATTTGTAAAAAACGACCGGGCCTTCATCGTTGCTTCATGATCGCCGCTGGCGAAGACGGTGGCAATGACGTCGGGCTGAACCGGATGTTTCATGGCCAGGGCGAGGGCGGGTCTGGCGATGCCGCCGGCGCAGCCGCAGACAGAATTCACAAAAACGAGCGAGGTTCCCGCCTGGCCGGCGAGCGTGGAATCCACCTCCTGCGGAGTGCGCAGTTCTTTTACTCCGAGTCTGGTCACTTCATCCCTTATTTGCTGGACAAGAATATCGTGCATTTCGATGCTCCAAGCGTTTTAATACTCACAAAATATACAAAAATTCAAGGAAAATACGAAATGCCCGAAAAGCTGCAACCTTTTCAGCCGGCGGCCGTCTAACAGTAGTGGGAGGACAAACCCGCATAAGCAAAAGCGGTCTGGAGGACGCGAGAACCTTCAGGCCGCTTTATATTTTCCCCCGGTAAATCGTCAGGTGCCGCCCCCCCCCCGTTGATGAACCTGCTCCTGCCATCGATGGAAATATCCAGATTGCAGCCTGCTGATAAAAACCTTAAATTTCCGGGGCCAGAATCTCACTTTACAGATACCCGGACAATGCGTCCCCGCGTTAAGATATGCTGTATAAAAAATCAGGAGGAAGCCCTGCTGGCAATTCGCTACGGGGCATCGGCCCTGGGGTTTGTCTCAGAAATGCCGAGCGGCCCGGGGGTTATCAGCGACGATAAAATTCTCGACATTGCACCAAGAATTCCGCCCGGGGTTGCACGTTTTCTCCTCACGAGCAAGACTGATGCGGAATCAATCATTACCCAGCAGCGACTTTTCCGGGTGAATGTCATCCAGCTCGTTCAATCGGTTTCCCCTGAGACTCACCGTGAACTTCGTGACAGGCTTCGGGGGGTAGCGATCGTTCAGGTCGTTCACGTCATGGACGGCAGTGCCTACGAGGAAGCCGTGAGAATGTCAGCCGGAGTAGATGCCATACTTCTCGACTCGGGCAATCCGCGGCTCCCCGTGCCTGAGCTGGGGGGGACGGGCCGCCGGCACGACTGGAGTATTAGCCGGCGCATAAGGGACGCGGTAAAAATCCCTGTCTATCTGGCGGGCGGATTGAAGGCGGAAAACGTCTCCGAGGCAATCCGCGTCGTCGAGCCCTTCGGGGTGGATGTCTGCAGCGGCGTCAGGACGGACGGAAAGCTGGACGAGCGCAAGCTCTCCGCGTTTTTCGAGGCCGTGGGATAATTTCCCGAAAAACCTCAGGCGGTCTGGGCCGGTTCGGCCGATTTTACAAACGCCGCAATTCCGAGTCCGGCGAGAATCCAGGAGACGATCGCATCGATGATCTGGCCGGTCGTGAAATCGGCGGGGAATCCCATCCAGTTCCAGTTCATGAGGTGAACGAAAACGGCTGTAAAAATCCCGAACATCCCGCAGAAGGCGACGCGCATCATATAAGAAGACCCGGCGGCAGTACTTCGGGCAAGAAACCATGCGGCGACGAACGCCGAAATAATATCAAGAAGCATTCCGCACGCGAACTGGCCCGGCATCATGGGATCTGTTCCCGTAGGGTCGAAGAAAATCAATCCTGTCGGCCCCCGTTTCATCTTATCGGTCCAGGCGGCCTGAGCTGCGGCATCGGCGCTTGAGCCGGGGTTTTTTGGGAAAATATAGACCGACCTTGTTTTCAATGAAGACTGAAGCGTCGCCATGACGGCATCCTCATTGGGGATGGCCCGCAAACTCGGCTCGTGGAGTGGAAGGACAACCCAGGCAAGGAAGCTCCAGAAAAAGAGTATAACTCCGCCGACGAGCGCTCCCAGAAGCATTCTCTTCATGACAGGTCTCCTCAAAGTGTGAAAGAAGCGACCCCGTTCTTCTTCCGGCCCGGGGTCGGGGGATGCAATATAGCAATGTCCCGAAAAAAGGCAAATTGATGATTTTCTGAAAAACCGATCCTTTTGTATATTGAAAAAAGGTCCCGATTGACAAACCTACTGGGCATTCAC
Organism: uncultured Chlorobiaceae bacterium; assembly: GCA_964410105.1. GTDB lineage: Bacteria > Bacteroidota > Ignavibacteria > UBA10030 > SZUA-254 > CAYPFY01. The sequence continues at coordinate 55,189 of CAYPFY010000016.1, read as the reverse complement.
CACGTCACTGCCATCGCAGGCGATGCGCAGAAAAATCTGGATTTTTACGCCGGGGCCCTGGGATTACGGCTTGTCAAAAAGACAATCAACTTTGACGATCCCTACACCTACCATCTTTATTATGGCGACGACATTGGGCGCCCCGGGACGTTATTGACGTTCTTCCCGTGGACTTCGCAGGGTCAGCCGGGGCGGAAGGGTTCGGGGCAGATCGGGGTATATTCATTCAGCGTCCCGGCGCGATCACTTTCAAACTGGAAAAAGAAGTTTGAGCTGCGCGGGGTGGAAATCCTCCGGCAGGAAGAAAGATTTGGGGAAAAAGTACTTTCGGCAGTCGATCCCGATGGGTTTGACTTCGAGTTGATCGGTTCGGTAGACGTACAAGAGAGCGATACCATCGTCGGACTCCACAGCGTCACCCTTTCAGAAACGGACATCGGCAAGACGGGAGGATTTTTCAAAAATCTTGGATTTCAACAAAAGGGCGAATCGGGCGGACGCCACCGTTTCGAGCTTGCCGGGGGAGGACCGGGAAAAACCATTGATCTTCTCCACGAACCGGGACGGGCCCGGGGGACCATCGGGGTGGGAACTGTTCACCATGTCGCCTGGCGTACTCCGGATGAAGGGACCCAGCTTCAGGCACGGACAGAACTCGTGAAAGCAGGTTGTCATGTTACCCCCGTCATGGACCGAAAATATTTTAGGTCAATCTATTTTTACGAGCCGGGCGGAGTTCTTCTCGAGGTTGCGACCGATCCGCCGGGGTTTTTGATCGATGAGACTGCGGAGGGGCTTGGAATGGAACTAAAATTGCCGGACATGTACGAATCTGAAAGAGAGCAGATCGCCCGCCATCTCCCTCCGATACAAATTCCAACGCCATCGACACGAGTTATGAGTCGACCATGACTGGTTACGACTATGTGATCATAGGAGGAGGGATGACGGCGGATGCGGCTGTCGGGGGGATTCGATCGGTGGATAAATCGGGCACCATCGGATTATTCACCATGGAACCCAACGCCCCTTACAAGCGCCCTCCCCTGTCAAAGGCATTATGGAAAGGTGATCCGTTAGAAAGCATATGGCTAAAATCGTCTGAAGGGGCACAATTGCACCTATCAACCCGGGTGAGTCGGATTGATCGGGGGAAGAAGCAGATCATCGCCGAGAAGAACCAGGTTTTCGAATACCGGAAACTTCTCCTCGCCACAGGCGGAAGTGTCAGGACGCTGCCGCAGGACGCGCCGGGCATCATATATTTCCGCACGGTTGATGATTATACGAAGCTGAGAAAAATTCCCGGCGGGGACATACTCGTCATCGGCGGGGGGTTCATCGGATCGGAGATTGCGGCCGCGCTAGCCTTAAACGGGAAACGTGTGAGCATGATCTTCCCGGAGGGGGGAATAGGAGCGCGTGTGTATCCCGAAAAACTCTCAAAATTCGTGACGGAATACTATCGCTCGAAGGGAGTCAACATTTTGGGAAACAACAGTGTGGAAAAGATCGGGCTCAGCGGCGGCACATACACGGTGGGGACGCGCAATGGGGAAAAACTCACATTTGACGGCGTGGTGGCGGGGATAGGAATTCAGCCCAATACGGAACTTGCGGCCGAGGCGGGGCTCAGTGTGAATAACGGCATCGTCGTGGATGAATACCTCCGGACCGACGATCCGCACATCTATTCAGCGGGTGATGTGGCAAACTTCCCGAACCCGGCGCTGGGGAAGCGCATCCGGGTTGAGCATGAAGACAACGCCCTTACGATGGGCTCCTGTGCGGGTAAAAACATGGCGGGCGAATCAATTTTTTACCGCCATCTCCCCTTTTTTTATTCAGACCTGTTCGACCTCGGTTACGAAGCCGTCGGTGAACTGGACAGCCGGCTGCAGGCGGTGGAGGACTGGAAGGAAGAGTTCCGGGAGGGAGTCATCTACTTCCTGGACAGAGAGCGCGTGCGGGGGGTATTACTCTGGAACACCTGGGGTCAGGTCGATCGCGCGCGTGCGCTCATTGCCGATAGCGGACCGTTCAGCGCCGCGAGCCTCAAAGGCCGGTTGCCGGCGTAATCGAACCGTTCAATCCATCCCAATGAGTGGTAAAGATACAAACTCGGCGTTCCGCCCGCTCCTTTTGCCTCTTTTCCGCTGGCTCTGGATCGCCTCGATGGTCTCGAACATCGGGACCTGGATGCAGGAAGTTGGGGCGGCGTGGCTCATGACATCGCTCACCACCTCCCCGGCGATGGTGGCGCTTCTGGAAACGGCGATGACGCTCCCGATCTTTCTCCTTTCGCTCCCGGCCGGGGCAGTGGCGGACATCGTAGACCGCCGCCGGATCCTGATATCGACTCAATCGTGGATGCTTGCCGTAGCGCTCCTGATGAGCATACTGACACTCGCGGGCGTCATCGGCACGAAATCCTTGTTGGCACTTACCTTCGTCCTCAATGTCGGCGCAGCCGTCAATGGACCTGCCTGGCAGGCGATACTTCCTGAAATCGTCCCGTCGGTTGAAATTCCTGCTGCAGTGGCGCTGGGAAGCATCGGATTCAACGTTGCGAGGGCGGTCGGCCCGGCGCTGGGCGGATTGATCATCGCGGCATCGGGGCCATGGGCAGTTTTTTTACTCAATGCCGTCTCGTTTCTTGGCGTCATTTGGGTACTCCACGATTGGAAGCGGGAGCACAGGGAAAGCATCCTTCCTGCGGAGCGGATATTCAGCGCAGTGCGTGCGGGCCTCCGGTATGCCCGTCATGCCCCGGCGCTCCACACGGTTCTCATACGTACTGCCACTTTCATCGTCTTTGCGAGTGCGATGTGGGCGGTCCTGCCGTACGTGGCGCGGCACGAGATGGGGCTCACGGCGGCGGGATATGGAACCCTGGTCGGCGTCTTCGGCACGGGGGCGGTGAGCGGGGCGTGGCTGATGGCCAGGATGCGCCGGAAAATGTCTATGGAAGCCATGGTCCGGCTGGCGACGGTCATGTTCAGCGGGTTTCTGGCGACTCTCGCCCTCACGCGGGTTTATCCGTTTATCCTCTGCGGCATGTACATCGGCGGAATCGCATGGATGATCGTCATGTCGAGCCTCAACACGGCCGCACAGTTTGTTTCGCCCCACTGGGTGAGGGCCCGTGTCATGGCCGTCTACATTTTGGTTTTTATGGGCGGATTCGCGTGCGGAAGCGCTTTCTGGGGAATGCTCGCCTCGTATGGGGGGACCATGGTTTCGCTCCTGAGCGCCTCGGGATGTCTCCTTGCGGGCCTGGCATTCGGGCGGCCCCTCAGGATTGATCAGGCGGTCGACCACACGCAGTCGATGCACTGGGCTGACCCCGTCGTCGTCGTGGAACCCCATCCTGAGGAGGGACCGGTGCTTGTCGCGGTAGAGTATTCCATAACACCCGGAAACAACGACGGGCTCTTCGACGCCCTGCGGGCCCTGAGAGGGAGTCGCAGGCGCAATGGTGCAATACAGTGGGGAATTTTCAGAGATCTCTCGAATGACACCCGTCTGGTCGAGTACTTCATCGTGGAGTCGTGGGCGGAGCACATGCGTCAGCACGAGCGGGTCACGGTAGCGGACCGGGAGATTGAGAAGCGGGTCCGTGCGTTTCACGCCGGTCCGGGGGAGCCCTCCGTGGAGCATTACATCTACGCAGGGGGACCGCCGCGACCGAACGGGCGATAACCAAACACTTGCAGGTGATCCAGATGACAATCAGTGAAAAACGATGTCCGTGGGGTGATTCGGATCCGCTTTACCGAAAATATCACGACAGAGAGTGGGGAGTGCCGCTCCACAACGACCGAAAACTCTTCGAGATGCTGATTCTCGAGGGAATGCAGGCGGGGCTGAGCTGGCTCATCATCCTGAGAAAGAGGCAAAACTTCCGGAAGGCATTTGATAATTTTGTTATAGAAACGGTGGCGTCCTATGGCCGCCGGGAGGTGGAGAAATTATTAAAGGACGAGGGAATCGTCCGCAATCGTTTGAAGCTTGAGGCGGCGGTGGAGAACGCCCGAAAAGTCCTGGAGATCAGGAAAGAGTTCGGGACGTTTGACTATTACCTCTGGAGATTTGTCGGAGGGAAGCCGAAAATCAATCGCTGGAAGAGTTTAAAGGAGGTCCCTCCTTCGACCGCGGAATCAGATGCTATGAGCAAGGATCTGAAAGCGCGGGGATTCAGGTTTGTCGGATCGACCGTCTGTTACGCATTCATGCAGGCCACCGGCATGGTCAATGATCATCTCATCGACTGTTTCCGGCACCGGGAATTGTCGGAATAAAAAACCTCGTCGACAACTCCAGCCCCGCGCGTCAACCCCGTCGTCCCCAGCCAGCAGATCACCTGTTCATGGCTGTATAATAAGGTGAAGGTGATCTTCATTCGCCAGCACGATGCGGACCGTTCCTCCGTCATGAGAGGGAGTATTTTGTGTCAGCTGTGATATCACGCAGACGATCGCGCGTGCTCCGGTGTTATTCACCAGCCCTTGAAGCCTCCCGGCCGGGATTGTATAGGTACCGGGGTTATCCTGTAACTTCACAATAATTGCCTTCGTGGAATCGATCGGCGGGGGTGGGTTAAAGTCCCCCGGTCCTCCGGGGCCGCCGCCGGGACCGCGGCGCGGATCGCCGGGATGCATGCCGCCTGGGCCGTGCGGGTGTAAGCTATCGGGATCTCCGGGCGGCCGGACGCCGCCGAGCGGCGCGGGGGGAAAAGGCATCACGGCGAGGAGGATTCCATCGGAGGCGTTTCCTCCCGACCACCGGAGCGTAAGATCGCTCGTCGCGGAAATGGATCGCCGGTTCGTATCGCCCACAAAACTGAACAGGGCGGCCGGAGAAACGACGGAGCCTCGGAAGGCGCTGAAACTATCTGAGCCTGTCACCTCGAACTCATAGGGCTCATTTGCGACAAACTGTACATTTGTATTTGATCCCCCTTCGCGCGGCCCTGAGAATGTTGAATAGGAAATACCTCTGCGGGGATCGATCCTTTTCTGCAATTCCACGTGCACACCGTTGTAGTTAAGAAAAACAGATCCCATGTCCATCCCGGAGTGCGGGACGGGGAGATTCCGGCTATGGGTGAATGCCACGGCAAACGCACGGCCCGTCAGCGTGATCGCCTGGCTTCGGGGATCGAGGAATTCCCTCCATCCGAGGGAGAAAACCGCTCTGCTCGAGTCGACACCGATCCCGCCTGTGCGGAGGAGCGCCAACTCATTATCGATCACGCTGGCGGTTGTGGCACCCGAGGATGTCGCATCGGGCTGGACAGAATCCTGTGAACATCCCGCCAGTGAAACAATCAAGAGCGGGAATGCGAGCGTCCGGATAAGATTATTCGGCATGATTCACTCCTGGGTCGATATGAGACTATCGTTGGACAAAGTTTTTCCTGAAAAACGCACCGTCGAGAGTATCAGTGAGGCGGAGGTGGTTCCTCCTCCCTTCCGAACGGTGGTGGGGGCGGGCCTTCATGGCCAAACGGTCGCGGGGGCTCGGGTCGCATTTGGAGGATACCGTCCAGGAACATCTTCTGCTCAACGGGTGAAAGAAACGATTTAGCCTCGATCAGCCTCTGTGTAGCCCGTTCGCTGATCTGTAGTCTGAGATCGGCCAGCTCCTTTAGTTTTTCCTTCACCTTATCCTGCGGGGCCGAATCCCGGCCGAGCAGGGAGAAAATCTCGTCCTGGGTTCTCACTATTTTATCCTCGAGTGTCTGCGTCTCATCCCGGAAACTCTTAAGCAGTTCAAGAAATCTTGCGCGTTTCAAAGGATCCAGGTCCATCGGAAAACCTCTTCCGGGTCCAAAATGCGGCACGGGCTGACTCTGGGTCCACCGGACATAGAGATAGCTCCCGATCGTCGCCAGATTCACGACAATGAGGAAAAGAAGTCCGCCCACGAGCAATTTCATCTTCATCTGGTCCTCCCGGAGGTGTCCATGAGTTGAGTCATTGTCGATCCGAAATTCTGCTGTGAGACCGCGTTGTAGTAATTTTCCAGCACATCCTCCTGGCCCGATGAACTGGCAGGCGAAAGCCCGGAACCGAGGTAGATCCCGATCCCCAAAGCGAGAGCAAAAATTGCCGCACCGACGGGCCACGGCACGATTCGAAACGGCGAGACGGACGGGGTAACAATCCGGATCGTCCGTGGCACGAACGGACCCGCGGTCAAGGGCAGAGAATCCTCCCTGCGTGCTTCGGCAAAGAACGATGACATTTGGTCAAAAAAGCTCTTGCAGGATGGGCATTCGGCAAGGTGTCTCTCGATTTGTTTGCGCCGTTCCGACCCTTGAGGCTCCTGATGCCAGGTGAGGAACATTTTTTTTACATGTTTAGGCATCAAATGTCCGATATCCAGAAATTGAGTTTCGATACAAGCTTCTTCTTAGCCCTGTGAATCCTCTGCTCGACCGCTCCCAGGCTCACATTGAGCGCATCGGCGATTTCCTGGTAGCTCATCCCCTCGCTCCAGTGGAGCACAAGGGGGATCCGGCAACTTACGGGGAGCGAATCAATGGCGGACTGGACCACCAGGCGGCGCTCCTTCTGCTCAAGAATCTTGTGGGGACTTTCGGACGTGCTGGCAGTCGCCGTCCGGGCTGAGATCAGACCGTTCACGGGTTGCTCCAGCAGGCTGAGCCATCTATGCCTTCTCTCTTTTCGGAGATGATTAATTACATGGTTCACAGTAATCCGGTAAATCCACGTAAAGACCTGAGATTTTCCCTCGTAGGATGAAAGGCTTTCATATATTTTCATGAAAACTTCCTGCGAAATATCCCGGGCGGTCTGCTCATCACGGGTGAACCGGTAGGCGATAGTGAGCACCTTCGCGCTGTATTTTTCATAAATCTCATCGAATGTCAGCGGATCTGATGCGTTCCCCAGAGAATCTCCTTCCCCTCCTTTTCCCCGGGGATCGGGCTCCAAGTGTGTGGTCACCAGCCGGTTTTCATATTAGACACAAACCGGTGAAAAAACTTACGCGGGGAAATGCCCGAAACGGAGGGTTTTAACATGGGGCCGCAGAACCGCCGGAGTTAGTGAGGGGGAACTTCAGGATGCCGGGGGACCAGCGAACTCTCTCCGCCAGTGACCTTTCTGGCGAAACCGTGATTTCCTGTCAGATATAGAATCGTTCTCCCGGCCACAGCTCCTGGAAGGTCGTATTCATCTCACGGCACACAAATATCTGACGACCATTCTCATAGGGCATGCAATAGCGGCAGTTTGTCGTTCCGACGAAATCTACGCGTTTAAACCGCCGTCGGAGATCGGTAGAATTCTCATCCAGATCGCGGCTACCGCCGAAGACGATCGCGACGTGGCCTGGAAGCTTACCGGGACCCCAGAGCCAGTAATTATTGTGGGCGCACAGAGCTTTGGGAAGCCCGTATCTCTTGCCAAAAAAATCTATTGCTCCCGCTTCGCCGTAATTCCGGACGTAAATAACACATTGCGCTTGTTCCTCCGGAGTCAGGCTATGGTAGGCTTGTGAGACGGTTGCCACCATTTCCTCCCAGCCAAACTCGTCCGCATAATACTGCGGCAGCACGCCGACCGGAGTTCTCTCCTCGGATCGGGGCGTAGCGCCCAGCATCTCCTGATAGGCGACAAAACTATTCACGGGCAAAACCGGGACGGCGAACGGCAGCGCGGCAAGCGTCGAGGCGATCATGAGGCTGGCATAGGCGGGGATCAGCCAGCGCCGGGTGATGACAAATCGTTCGGCCATCACGGAGCCTGCTGCAAAAAGCACCGGATAGACGGGGGAGAGATAATAGACTTTTGGATTCCCGGAAAGAATAATCACAACGGCAGTAACATAAATCCAGCCCATAATTCGGTATTTCTTCCCTTGAGAATGGAAAAAAAGGAAGAAAAGTCCCATGAGCCAAAGGGGGGAGTTGAAGAAATTCAGATCTTTGAATTGCCCGATAAAAAAATCGGGGATTGAAAGACTCACATTCTTGTTCTGGCTTGCGTTCCGGATAAACTCAAGGGTCGGATAACCTTGGGAGATCTCCCAGAGAAGGTGAGGGAGAAAAATGAGCATTGCAGAGACTGCGCCGAACCAGAACCACTTCGAGCGGAGTTGGACGCGGCAGGGAGTCAGGACGAGACCGGCGAGAGTTCCGGCAACCATAAACCCCATAGAATACTTGTTCAACAACCCGAGTCCGGCGATCACTCCGAAGGCGAGCCAAAACTTCTCAGATCCCTGGACAATTCGGACAAGGCAGTACGCGGCAGCGGTCCAGAAGAGAACGTCAAAGGCGTTCATCGAAAAATACCTGCCGTTCCCGAGAAGAGAATGTGCAGCGAACACGCACAATGCCGAAAGGCCTTGGGCGATCCTGCCGCCGCCCAGACGGCGGGAGAGCAAGGCTGTCAGGATAATAACGGCAGAGCCGGCCAGCGCGGGGAGAAATCTGAGGGCATGAAGAGAGTCCCCCAGGATCCAGCGATTCAGAGAAAGCAGAGCGATCGAGAGGGGAGGTTGGTCGACATATCCCCATGCAAGATGATCGCTGCAGGCGATATAATAAAGTTCGTCCCTGAAGTAACCGTAATTATTCTGAGCACTCACCTGGAGGATCAGTTGCAGCAGGGCAATGCCGAGGGGGACCGTGAAGGATCCTGCCTCCCGTGGAGCGTGATTTTCCAACGAATCAGGTGTATTCATCCATCAGGCCGGCGGTGTCTGGATCAGCGGCGCCGGATCCGAGGTAACATTCCATCCTGCATGGGATCATAGAGGGATACCGGTTTGACACGTCCAAGTGGTGATGAAAAGTAGGGAGAATCCGCGAGAGTATCAAGACTTCGATGTGCTCCGCGTGTCATCACATTTGATTTTCGCCCCCCGGTTCGCTATGTTCGGGAGAATCCGGCGGGGGTTCACTCATTCACAGTATGGCGGATATGTCAACGCTATTGAATATGCTCGTGGTGGAAGACCACGACGATATGAGGGCTGCGCTTACGGAGCAATTTCGGGAGGAGAATTTCAGTGTCGATGCCGTCGATGATGGTGTCCCTGCTTTGGAGAGAATCAGGAAGAAGCAGTATGACATCGTCCTTCTGGATCTGAAACTGAAGCAGATGGATGGATTGGAGCTTTTGAAGCAGATGAAGGCAATTCAGAGACTTCCGAAGGTGGTCGTGATCACTGCCGTCGATAGCGTGCCGGTCGCGATCGAATGCGTCAGGCTTGGGGCGAAGGATTACATTTCGAAGCCCTACGATCCGGAGGAATTACTCCATGTCGTCATCAGGGCTCTCGGGTCCTGACCGCCGAACCCCCGGGGCGTTACCAATCACGATGTGAAAAGAGAAAACGTATGCCGGGTTGATCGTGGAATAACATCAGAAGAGGGAAAAACTGAGAGTGGTGCCCGGCCATTTTTCGGCGATGCCTAGGGCTGGAATCCTGATCCTCAGGTCCTGAAGGGGCTCATTCCCACCACGCCACAACGGAGCTGGCGCTTCCATACCCGGTCGAACCCAGGTTGTTCGTCGCATTAATGATAGCCTCTTTGGAATAGGTTACCGACCCGTTGCTCGTCCCAATCTGAACGGACTTCGGATTTGGTGTAATTTGTATGATGGCGCCGGTAAGAATGAGACCCGCGAGGCTCGTCACGTCATCTGCTATTATGAGCCCCGAGAAGGTCCCTCCTGGGTTCTTGAACTGGGCGTCTTTTGTTCCATTATGGATGACTACGACTCCTGAGCCGCTTAACTTAGGCGACCAGGTGGAGCCTGACGGCAATTCAACATAAGTCACTCCACTGAGGGGGAAAACCAGGAGGAGGGGATCGGTAACATACTGGCTCCCTGACAGTCCGCTTTGTGCCACCGATTTTACGGTCCCCTCGGGATAACCGTTTGCTGGTCCACCCATGGCGCTGTCGGGGGTTGTGGGAAAACCCCCGGGGGGCGACTGATTCACACGGAGTATACTCGTATCGGGGAACGGGCTGGGCACATAATCCACACCTGCAACCGAGGTGCCCCCGATCGCCGAACTGCCTGATTGGGTATAGGTCGATGTCGTCCATAAACCAAAAATGCCTTTGCCAGGAATCAGAGTTCCTGCAGCCGTGTGGTCTCGTCCGTCGACAATAAGCCCTCCTCCGGTCTTCGTCTGAGCATTCGTTGAGATCGCAGCATTCACATGGACAGGCTTCGGGGATATCGCGACGAATGCTGTCGAGGTAACGCGTTTTTCCTGCGCCGTATGATACGCGGCTATTCCTGTCGCCGATATACCGATGGCAAGTCGGCCGTTATAGGTCGTATCAAAGGCCCTGACGCTCACCTTCCCCCCCAGCAGCGGCGTCAGCGGAAATCCTGTCCTCCATGAACCGTCGTTGGCGAGCTGCCGGAGGCCCATATACACTCCTGTCTGGGCGATGTTTTGGGCGGACTGAGCGAGATAAGCCGCATTCTGGTTCTCAACAATCCTCGAGCTGGATGATTCGATATTTGTCAGAATGAGGGATGAGGCTACGATGATCCCGAGTACGAGGAATATGGAAGCATGGCCGGTCACGTGTGATCACCTCAGATTCTTGGGTTTAAACGTCCGTTCCCAGTAGACGCCGGGATTCAGTTTAAGGTAGCCCTGCGTCGTCGGCTTGAAGGGGACGGTGCTTTCGACGTTAAGGGCGAGCTTGAGAGATTTTATCTGTGAGGGGCGTGAGACAGGATAGGTCGTGAAGGCATTCCCGTTTGCGTCATAGTAGCTGAGACGAAACCGGGTGATTCCTATGTTGATTGGCTGAGCGGCCTGCAGGTTCAGCGTTTTGTAGAGAACGCGCGTATTCGTATTCGCCATACCGGAGGCTGCCGCGGTATTCAGGTAATACGTGAGAGTATCGACGGTCCCATCATTATTCAGGTCGCCCTTGAATTTTATTTTGTTCGAATCGGCGAACACTATCGAGCTGTCGTGCGAGGCGGGGACCCGGAAACCCATCTTACGAAACTCGAAATCGAGAATATCCGTCACGCTGGTGCAATTGGTTTGGGTCATGAGGCAGATTGTTTGAGCGCTTCCCTCCTGGGCCACGTTAGTAGTAAAGAAAATCAGCATCGAGATAATCGTTGCGCCAATCGTGAGCGAGATGACAATATCATAGAGCGAATTCATCTCATCACTTTAGTAGAAAAACGCATATGAAATAACCAGTGAATCCGGGATGTAGGGACTTTTCAGTGTCACTTTAAACTGTTTGCAATAGCTCTTCGTGAGAATCGTCGAATCGGGATAGGTGACGCTCGCGTACGCAACTTTAACCGACAAGGAGTATTTCTCTGCCCTTTGAGTATTCACCAACCTCTGATAGCCGTTATAGTCGTCAACGTCATTAAACTTACAATTGGACAGAAACCCGGGAGTGGAAGCTGAATAGGGGCTCGTTGTCACAAGGGTGTCCGGACTGGGGACTGTCTCTGAGCCTCCGTCCTGTCCCAAGATGCCGCTGAGAGAATCGGGAGCGCTCACAGGTGAAGAGACGGTGTTCTGATCAAACGCCTTCGTCTTAGCTTCGGAAATGACCGATTCGGCCAGCGAGAGAGCGGTGATCAGGTACTCATTCTGTTCGGCGATCTGAGTATTGGCGCTCATCAAGTTAGTTGATGATCGCAAAAAGGTGCCAAAAATAATCAGTGCCCCTATAGCGAGAATGACATTTGATCCCATTTTAAATCTGGGTTACTGCGCACGGCATGAACCCGGATCTCCCATTATTTAGCTCGAGCGAATGCATCGGATAATTTGAGCATATCGGATAATATAGGCAAGCATATTCGGTGAGGCAGTGCGCACAGTCACGTGGTGAATTCCGGCTCACAAGGTCGTTTAGATCGGTTTTACGCCTGTCAAGCGATTCCGTCGCCCCAGCGGACTAGCAATGGAAGGTCACTCTAGGCGGGACTGGGCTTTAGGGACAGAAGCTCACGGAAAGCTTCTCGTGACTTGTCCGGAAGTGTGAAACATGGAACCCAGATCTCAGCAGTCGAGCGGTTGCGTTTTCGCCGGAAATCGGTGCCCACTTTCCCATGTTACCCGTTTATTGTCACCAATCCTCTCTCCCTAAATCGCAAGGAAATGGGGAGGATTCAAAGCCTTTGAGAATCGGGGGCCCGGTAATCGTGCGGCACGTGACGGTCGTTACTGATCCATGGCTTTTGTGTGCGTATCTTGGTACTGTTCCTCGGAACTCCGCACAGGCAGTCGAGTTGCCGCTGCGGCCCAAAATCGAACATAAAGAAAGCCAGTCAGTCCAGAATGGGAACAAACATAATTTTCGCAATCGGCGCTTTGCTCATCTTCAGGATTTTCCTGAGCTCATCGGTTCAGTTGATGATTGGCAACACCCAGATTGCGGAGCAGAACGAATACTACATCAGCGCTATCGGTTTGGGCCAGGCGGTCATAGACGAGGCCAAGACGAAGGTCTTCGATTCCGTGACGGATACCTCAATTGTCTCCGTTGCATCCTCCCTGACGACGCCGGCAAAGCTCGGCCGCGAGACTGCGGCCGAAAAATCCATCCCCAAGCCAGACACTCTCATCACCACATCGCCCTACAGTGCGGCATCGCCGGGATTCCGGTCCACATACCTCTTCAACGACGTGGATGATTACGACATGTACCGGAGGAAGATCAACACGCAGCGTGCGGAAGGATACCAGGTCGATGTGAAAGTGGTCTACGTCGTCGAGAACGATCCTAACACGGCTCATATGAGCGGTCAGACATTCTGTAAGAGAATGACGGTTACGGTGACGAGCCCATTCCTGAGCGATCCCGTGATCCTTTACTACGTTTTTTCATACTAGGGCCACACGCGCATGACAGGAACAAATGTTCTTTACGATATCGTCTGCTCGGTGGTCATCGGCGGCATTGTCCTTGTCATGATCATCGGGTTCAACAGCAACATCGTGCAGAGCGCCACATCCCAGCAGATAAAATACATCGCTCAGACGAATCTTACGACGGTCACGAACATCCTCGAATACGAGTTCAGCAAGATGGGATACAGGGTGTTTGCGCGGAGTGACAGCGCCATCATGTATGCCGATTCCAACAAGATAAGTTTTATCGGCGACTTCAGCGATGCGGGCAAGATCGACACGGTCGTCTACTCCTACGACCCCGTGACGGCCTCGGGTCAGCTGAATAACAAAACTCACGTTTTGAAACGGACGTACATTCCGCAGGGTTCTTCGCCATCGACGCAGGCGATCAATCTGGGCATCACAAGATTCAGGATTTACTATTACAATGTGCATGATACGGCGCTCGTGACAAACCCGGTCCCCCAGACGTCACAGATCAAGTCGCTCAAAGTGGCTATGAACATCGAAAGCACGGTTAACTACAAGGAAACCACGATGCCCTATTTGAAACTCAATCCCGGAGTATACTGGGAGAGACTCATCAAACCAAAGAATTTACGGTAGAGTTATGTCTGGACGGGCGATGCTAGTTATAGTTGTCGGGATCATCCTGATCTCCAGCGCGATATTGTACCGGATTGAAGCGGCAAGCAACGCACTTGCCGTGAACTCTGCGGGGTACCAGAAGAAGCAGATGGCCCGGAATGTCGCTCAGGGAGGTGTAAACATTTCATTGCGCCAGCTGGAGGGGACTCACTCGTGGAGGACTGCAGGCTGGTCTCTGAGCATGCTATCGGGAACGGCGAATATTCGGGTATTTGATACCACCTATGCGGGCATATCGACCGCGATCGGTATACAATCCCTCGGCACAGTTCAGGAATCGAGTGCCACGACAACGACATTCTGTTACTTCCCCTCCCCATTCATCCCCCCAATCGTGAAGGGTCTCGTCACGGTCAATGGTTCTGAGAATCTCAGCGGGGGCATCGTCCTCGATGGTGAGGACCACGACCCGGGATCCCTTACGGTGAATCCCGGCAAGGGAACGTATGGTGTCTGGACCACAGGTTCCAGCTTCACGCTCGGGAGCTCGTCCAGTACCATAGGCGGGACGTCAACTTCAGGAGTTGATCATGTTCCAGCCAACCCTCCCGATACAAGCGTGGTCCATGTGGCTCAGATATTTCCGGGCGGATATCCCACCACGCCGGACAGCGCGTTTGGAGGGCCGAGCATGGGATTTCCCGAGGGAACTCTGAAGGCGATTGCCAAGAGCGGGCTCTCAGGTGGGCAATATGTGACCGATCCGGCGCAGCTGAGATACCCGCTGGGCGGGGTCACTTATGTCGAATTACCTTCGGGGAGCACATGGACATCAGCCACAATCACCGGGGGCGGCATCCTGATCGTCCACAACAGCAATACGAGTTCAGTGTTTAAGGGGGCAGTCGGGACGTTTAACGGAATTATCCTGGCCGATGACATTCTTAACTACCACGGCTCTGTTTGGGGTTCATTGGGAGGATTCACCCCCACCCCTGCAGGCGGAGTTCTGGGAAATGGATCAGCGGAGGCGTATTACTCACGAAAGGCCATCCTGAATTCCGTCGGGATGTTGACGAACGGAACGGGACTCAAGGTCATCGCCTGGCGCGAGTAGCTGCAAGTTTTCTAACTGCGGAATCCGGTTTTCTCATCAAGATTTCGGGAGATAGTAGAGTCGGTTTACGGGGGTAAAATCCTGGTGAAATTGAGTCTTCGATTCTCCCACCATTTTCCAAAATCCTCATTCTCCCTCCAAAATTCGAACGTATCAAAAACGCTTAGATCCACCAGACACACTGCCCAATAAAGTAGTCACCTTTGGGGAGGCGGAAAACTCAGGTTCAGGTTAAGAACATTTAACCCCTACCCCTGAGACGTCCGTAAGCCTAATAATTCCTGCGTATTGTGGCGTAAGTCCTGATCGGGCCCGTTCCACCTCGCCCGGGTGGAGCGAGTTCCGGCATGCCGTTTGCCGGAAGAAGCTGGTGAGCTTTAATCTGTGCACCGACTGAAAGGAGACATGCAATGCGCAGCATAGTGGTTGGATTGATCATGATGCTTTACCCGGTGAGCCAGGGGCTCGGCCAGGCGCGGTTCGGATTTTCCCTGAACGACGGTCAGCTCGACAATTTCTATCTCGCCATAGGGAATTTTTATCATGTCCCCGCACGGGAAGTCGTCGTCGTGCGTGATTATGGACTGCCTGAGGAGGACATCCCGACTGTTTTCTTCATTTCAAGCCATTCAAGATACGAACCGGCGGTGATCGCCCGCATGAGATACGAGGGTGATGATTGGGTCGACATCTCGGATCGATGCGGTATCCGCGAGGACACCTACTATGTGCCATCGGGTCCCCCCTATGGAAATGCCTGGGGGTATTACAGACACCGGGGCTGGGAAAAGCCCTATTATCTCACTGATGCGGACATCATTCGCGTCGCGGGACGCGGGTTCAGACATTACGACCGGTATGATCGTGACGACGGAAACCGATGGGGCCACGAGAAACATCATGGAAAGCATGGCCGCTGGAGAGATGACGACTAATCTATTACATGCGCCTGCCCGCAGATGATGCGGGCAGGTGCGTGAATTATCGGGGGTGACGGCCCCATTGAGTCCGTCACGATTCAACGCTCTGAGCCACGGCCAGACCATCCTCCCTGTTGAAACCCCTTCCGCCCGATCCGCTCACCTGCGGGATTCCCGCCTCAAGACACAAAAAAAAGGAAGACCTCTGAGGAAGCGGAAGCCCTGTAACGCCATTATATCCAGACCTTTAGGCTAATGCGATCCCCATCAACCCCCCCTTGATTCACCAGGGGCATTTCGCTAGTTTGACGGAGATTCGGCCATACGGTCCGGCTAAGCGGTACAAAACTGACGCAAAGGGATATGGGGTTAAAGCACAGAATACTCGTTGTAGACGATGAAGACGATCTGCGTCTCCTCCTGGGCGACGCCCTGAAGGCACACGGTTACGAGATCACCTGTGCTGCCGACGGCGAGGAGGCGGTGGCCCTGCTTGGAAAGCAGGATTTTGACCTGACGCTTCTCGACATCCAGATGCCGCTCATGAATGGTTTGCAGGTTTTGAAGTACATCCGGATGCATTCTCCCCGCACGCGTGCCATCATGCTCACCGGCTATGCCGACCTCAGTAATGCGATGGAGGCTAAGGAGTTCGGTGCAAGCGACTTCATCGGCAAGCCCTACGTGCTTGAGGACATCCTCACGACGATTGGCCGCATCCTCCACGAGTGACAAACACACCAGTACATTGACGATGACTTCCGCAGGGTCGTTGGTTGAAGATTTCAAGGACGTTCCGAGCATAATCCCGCTCGAGCAATTCGATGTCGGGGCATTTTCAAAAGAAAAAATCCGCGAGATATTTCGCACGACGAGGATGCCGACGGCCGAAGCGATGGTTGACGAGATTTTGCTGCGGGCCATCAAGGCCGGGGCGACCGATCTTCACCTCGAGCCTGCCGAGGGGGAACTGAGAATCCGCATGGGTCTTGAGGGAATGATGAAGAAGTTGATCAACCTCCCCAAGGATGTGGCGGAGAGTTTCACAAATGTCCTGATGACGCGGGGGAATCTCAACGCCTTTGAAAAGAAAAAGCCCCAGGAGGGCCGATTCTCGATCACCGTAGCGGGACATGTGTTTGACGTCCGGATCAGCACGGTGCCCGTCCTCTGGGGGGAGCGGGTGGCATTGCGGATGTTTCCGAAGAATGCGCGGGTCTATCATATAGAAGAGCTTGGATTTTCGGAAGAAAATCTGTCGAAGGTCAGGTCGATAATTCATCGGCCGACGGGCTTATTCCTGGTGAGCGGCCCGTCCAGTTCTGGGAAGACCACGACGATGTACGCGGCTGTCGCTGACATTCAGTCGCCGGACAAGAACATCCTCACGGTGGAGAACCCGATAGAATGCAAGCTTGCCTTTGCATCGCAGATTTCGACTGCGGGCGAAAAGTCCCTCACGGTGGCCGAGGCACTCCGTGCGATATTGAAGCAGAATCCGCACGTGATCATGGTGGGCGAGGTACGGGATGCAGAAACGGGCATGGTGGCGGCGGAGGCGGCACTCACGGGGAATCTCGTACTGAGCACGATGTTATCGGGGGACGCCGTCGGCACCATTTACCGGCTCCTCAATTTAGGGGTACTCCCCTACTGGCTGGCATCGACCTTGATCGGAGTCGCCTACCAGCAGCTTGTACGAAGGGTATGTGACTCGTGCAAGGAAGAATACGAACCATCGGCCGCGGAGAAGGCCACTCTCAACGGGGATTTTAAGAATCAAAAGAAATTTTGCAGGGGCAAGGGCTGCGAGAAATGCAACAATACCGGGTATAAGGGAAGGACATCGATTAACGAAGTCCTCATCGTCAACGAGCAAATGCGCGATCTTATCGACCAGCAAGCGTCGATGGAAAAACTCAAGGAAGCGGCAAAGGCGGCATCATTCCGGCGGATCTTTCAGGATGCATCGGAAAAGGTGACGGCGGGAATAACCACCATTGATGAATACAACCGGGCGGTCGGCTAGGCAGACGCCCCTCCCAGAAGATTCACAGTTTTTCTCTTCGATCAATCCACACAGGCGACACCGCCAGCGATTCTACAGGTGAGCCGTCCATCGCCTGAAACTCAGGGTTCACAATTGGTTCATCGGTGGCTGCCGAAACCCCGGTGGCCGAATCCTCCAAATCCTCTCATGCCGAAGCCCTGGTGGCCGAATCCCCGTGTGGCGAAACCGCCGTGCGCAAACACGCGGGTGGGGTAGCGGAACCCATGGTAAGGGACATAATAGTGAGAGTGATGCGGCCAGATGTAGGGATACCGGAAGGCGAAGTAAAGACCCGGATACCACCAGTACGGGTAGGGATAATAATAGCCGCCATAATAATACCCGGAAGATCGAGAAGAGCTTTGTGCCGGGGGGCTTGACTTGATCATGGCAGTGATCACCTTCTCGCTGACTCCTTCGTTTTTGAGAGCAATAATATCGTTCGTCGACAGCTGAAAGTAGGACTGTGTCGATCTCATCTGGTCGATGATAACGTCGTCGCTCACCTTCGCTTTCGAGAGATCGATCACATCCTGGAGGGTCATCGCGGGGAGGAGAGAATCCTGCTCGGGCTTCGAATCGCCGAGTCGGGTATATTGCGACTCGGCATAGCTTGACAAGACGAGGATAAATGCAAGGCCTGCAAACAGATTAAGCATAGGGTCCACCTTTCCGAAAAAATCTCCCCCTAGGCATAACAATAATCCGTCAAAATTCATTCTCCGAAATCTCAGGGGTTATCCCGAGACCGCAGAGCCTCAAACGCCGTTACTTTCCGTGGGGATACCGCTATCTATAGCCTGGATCAGGCGTGCTACGAGAAGACCCGGAGCGAAGAGCCAGAAAGTGACGTGTTATACTTCTGGAGCGGGCTTGCCGCCGGGCCATTGATTACGGAGCCGTCCGTCCTGAAATTCGAGCCGTGTGCGGGGCAATGGAATCGGTCATTGGGCCCGTCGAACTGTACTGTCGTCCCCGCATGAGTGCACGATTGGCTGAGGGCCACGTAGGCGCCGGCAAGGGTCCGTGCGACAATCACATTGTCATTATAGACATATCCCCCATTGGAATGAAGCGGGGCGTTGGCGGGGGCATTGAGATCCAGCGTAAAATCGACCCCGGTTGGCGCTGTGACCTGGTCCTTCGTGGAGCAGCCCAGGCAATTTCCGCACGCTATGGCCGCGGCGCCGAATCCGAGCATTGACAGGAACTCTTTACGGTCCATCGTCGGTGAAAGTATTTGGGGAACTTTCTCTCATGAAGGGTAGATTCAACCCCCGGCTCCGGCCGGATGTCTCAAGCGACCGGGTTTTCCCAATGGACTTTCGAACCCGCGCAAGGTTTAACCCTCGTCAGGGAAAGTCGGCAAAATGCGGGAAAAGCCTGAGTTTTTGCTAATCTCAATATAGGGAAAATTTCATGAAGTATGGACCGGCTGTCGGATGGAGGGCGGGACTTGACTTTGATCTGATATATTGATACATTTCGATATATGAGAACACCCGATGATCAGATGGTCAAGATAGCCAAAGCGCTCGCCGACAGGACGAGGCTGCGGATTTTGAAGGAAATCGCCGGGCGGGGGAAAATAACCTGTGGAGATGCCGTCAAGCTCGGCAACCTGTCGCAGCCGACGGTTTCCCACCACATCAAGATTCTCTTTGAGGCAGGCCTGCTTGATGCGGTCAAGAATGGCCGTCATGTCACCATCTCCGTCAACAAGAAAGTTTTCGCTGAATTTGCAGGCATGCTTGCCATGGTTTCAAAATAGAATTTTTTTTGCGCTATATATCGATATATTTCAATCTGTCGATAAGTCTCTCAATCGCATACGGTTACAAACTTGCACGATTTACTCAACAATAAATCTCTCGGCCGTACGTCTCAATCAATAAAGTCGCGTATTGCAAACGCTTCACGTCACAGAAAATCAGGAATTAGCATGAACAGTTCGCATGGTGTCGGCAGCCCACACGACCGCCTCGTGACACTGACCGATGGGGAAAAACAAGCACGAAAGACCGCAATCATTCCGAGGCTTGATGGTGATTACGCTCAGATGATAATTCACGATCTCAAGACGCCGCTCAACACGATCCTGCTGACCCTGGATGTTTTACGCCAAAAAAATCACTTGCCAAAATCACAGCAGAACCTCCTCCGCCAAGCTGCACGGAGCGGCGAGACCATGATGTCGATGATTCAAAATCTCCTTGATCTCGGCAGGATAGGACACAAGCCGGCGATTCAGACGATGCCGGTCGCGATAGACCAGTTCCTCGTCACGACGATGGTGCGCCTAAGCGAGTCTGGGCTTTTCGGGCCGCGCGTGCTTCTCTTCACAAACCGTGCGCCCGCGGTCGGGGTAACGATTGACCCCGAGCTCATGCGGCGCGTATTGACGAACCTCCTTGACAACGCCGTCAAGCACACGGCTGAGGATGGGACGATCGAAGTACGCCTCGAAAAGAGGCAGCGAGAGGTCTTGATCGCCGTCATCGACAACGGATCGGGAATCCCGCATGATTTCTTACCGAAAATTTTCGGGAAATTCGAGCGTGCTGACACGCCCGGCGCTCATGCCGGAAGCGGTCTCGGACTCGCTTTCTGTAAGCTTGCCGTTGAAGTGCACGGGGGAAGAATCCGGGTCGAGAGCCAGCGAGGCCATGGAAGTTCGTTTTACATTCACCTCCCGCTGACAGAAAAGCGTCAGAATTCGGGTTCAACGCCAAAAACCCGCCGACTCCCAATGGCGGGACTAATAAAGTCCCCGACAAGACTTGAAACTGTCGAAAACCAATCACAATAAAAAAGCGAGGTACCATTATGAAAAACTTCTGGAAATCTCTCATGATGTCGGTTCTTCTCGGAACTCTTGCGAGCCCGGGATACGCCCAGGTCGCACCCGAGAATCGGATAACGCTCCGGGGCGCGTCTGACGCATCGATCCTTGTCGGGGCCGGCTCAACCGATT
Source organism: uncultured Chlorobiaceae bacterium (assembly GCA_964410105.1). GTDB lineage: Bacteria > Bacteroidota > Ignavibacteria > UBA10030 > SZUA-254 > CAYPFY01. The sequence goes on along the minus strand of CAYPFY010000016.1, from coordinate 34,634 downwards.
CCAAGGTCGGCCCTTCGTTCAGCGGGGCACTAGGGTATGGGATCGGTTCGGGAGTGACGCTTTTTGTGGAATCCGGCTACGGCTGGACCAATTACCAGTCGGTGGACGGACGCAAGCTCGTCCAAATCCCGGTGCTCGGAGGATTAACGTACAACTTTGGCCAGCTCATAAACACCGACAGAGTGCAGCCATACGTCGGAGCCTCGGCCGGGATATTCAATTCGCTATATCAGCAGGACGGAAGCACGGTCTCTGTCTCGGGTAACGAGCTAAAGACGACGAACTTCGGGCTGGAGGGGCTGGCAGGAGTCAGCGTCAGACTCACGGAGGATGTGGCTCTTGATGTTCGGGGGAGTTTCGACCACATATTCTCCAAGAGAGACAATGGCAACCTGCTGGAAAGCCAGGAGTGGAGCGATGCGGGGATCGGAGGAGGAATCTCGTACAATTTCAGCTTCTGAGGAACGTCTGGTGCCCCTCCGCCGCCGCGGTCCGTTCAGGGGGACAGGCTCGGAGGGGCGCCACACTGTTAAAAAGGCCCGAACGGGCCCGGGATCAGTTCAGCTCTTCACTACTCGATCTGAAAGATCTCTCGCCGCCCGTTTTCGACGAACGTGTGATAATCCTTCATAACCTTCTGCACTTCCTTATCCTTCATTGACTCCTGCATCCGCTGATTCCATTTCTCGATGCTATCCACTTCCGTTTCAACGACGCAGGTCCAGTATCGTTCTCCGACGACATCGGTCATAATGCGCATCGGCTCCTTAACCCCAATCTTCTTGAGGGTTTTGGACAAATTCTTGAATGTGTCGACCATTCCACGAACCTGGCCGGGCTTGCAGTACATGATATTGCGGACGATGAACATGGCGCGCTCCTTGATTGTTGAGATTGATGGAAGAAAAACGAAGTGTGTCTCCAATGTAGGAACATTCGCATTACAAGTCAAGGTTCCGGCTCGGAAAAATCGGATTTCGGCCCGGCGACGGCTACGGCCTCCCGCACACGGGGAGCCTGGGAATCGTTCAGTTCATGTGTTGGACCAGGCCTCCGGGCGGGGGCAGCCTTTTCCCGCTTAAAACATTGAAACCCTTAGAAAAATTTGATCTATGCGCGATCCGGAGCCATGCGAGCTATTGCTCCCGATTTGCAAAATGTTATATTTACATATCCGCGTCGGAGACGCGGAGAACCTGTCGACAGCCGAGCCACTGGTTCAACCGGTTCGTATCAGATCGGTCTAACTCGTAGTGGGCCGCTTCATAAACACCCGCAAGCGAATTTTTCCTGCGCCCTTAGCTCAACTGGATAGAGCATCAGACTTCGGATCTGAGGGTTGGGGGTTCGACTCCCTCAGGGCGCACACGTGTTCCGCTGGATACCTCCGTTACAGAAGACCTCGCACGAATCGCCTTTTTCCCGCCTGCAACCCAATGATGTTCTATCGCGTGAGCCTCGAAAACAGATCCTGAGGACGAGCATGTTTCCTCCTCCCGTTGAGCGTCCGCGTGAGGAAGGATGAGATTTCATTCCGAACGACAATCAAAAGGATCGTATAACGAGGCTGACTGTGCGACCGGGTCAGGCCGCACATACAAGCTCCACCCGATAGAATCACACACCGAAAACTAATCCTGTGGAATTCCAGGCTAAATTCTTGCATCTCCCAATGACACCACCCTTGGCCTGATGGGCCAAGATCCTTACGCGTCTGATCGCGAACCCAGGTGCTGAGGGCAATCCGAAAGGCTCTTGATCCTCCCGAATTGATGGTCGGTTGTCCCTGGCTCAGAGCCAGAACATGAAGATTGCGATCCCCAGGGCGAGGACCATGGAGAGAATCCCGACCACCAGCTCATATCTGGAAAACCGTTCCCCCGCGCTTCGGCTAATCGGCCTATACGCTGCGATGAAAATGCCGACGACGAAGAAGAACAAAACGGAAATCCCCAAGTAAACATTATCCTCCAGTCTTTGGAGAAGGAGCATGACCGGTATCATGAGAGAAGCTCCGCCGACCGTGTAAAGCGGGTTATTCCAATCGAGAGCCTGCGACTTCCTCAGGATGATGGATTTATCCGATACGCCCTCCTCTATGGACCGGGCCAGTAGTTCCATGTCCTCGAACCCGTGAAGCACGAGCTGACCGCGACCTTGCACCCTCAGCCTGATCGATGCGATCCCGCCCGCGCGGCGATCCTCGATACGTACACCCGTGATATCCGTGAAAGCAATCTTCTCAGTAAACTTGCCTCCCTTCCGTTCGAGCCGATCGGGGAAAATCTCGACTGCGAGCTCTTTCAGCTTGCGGAACACGCTCCGGGATTGAATGATCGACATCGACTCGAAAGCGAGGATCGTGATGATTGCGGCTTCGATTTTCATACGGAGACCCCCTGCGACGGGAGGCATGAAATACAAGAAAAGCGCCAGCCCTGCAGGGAGGAGCAACTGAATAGTCAGGGCCCGGCGCCGGGATTGAGCAAGAGCCGAGTCCGAGAATTTGAGCGTCATGAGTTTGGCCGTAAGTGGGTTTTGGCCCACCGTCCTGTATGAAACGGACTGCGTGGCAAGGGCCTTCCCGTTTGATATCTGATCTTTTCCAACCAAACTAGAATCTTTTTGTCAGCTCGGAAAATTTTCGCTTCACAAGATTGAGGTCCTGGGCTGAGAGGTGAATATTCTTCCTGTCCTGTTTCTCAAGCTTATAATACATAATCGACTGAGGATCGTCAACATGATCAAAGCCCAGGGCATGACCGAGCTCATGGATAAGGGTGAGCTCAAGATCGGCGTCATCGTCGAACTCATAGATATTGATCTCCCTGCCGTTGAACGCGCCTTTTTCGAATTCCCTCGACCCCACGAATCGCCCGTTATAATTACTCACCTGAAGATTATAATCGGTAACCAGATTATTGATCGCATCGGAGAGGCTCTTAACATTGTCGTTCGTCTTATTGAGATACTGCCGGTGTCGTTCGAGACTTTCTCGCAGATTATCGATCTCCCTTTCCGCAATCGAAAGACTGGAGAATTCCACGCTCGGGGCTCCCCCCCGCGCATTCCAGTATGCCACGCGCGCATTATGGGCATCAAGCTTCTGCTGAAGGGAGGATTGTTCGGAAGCGTAGTCGCTCTCGAGCTTTTTTTCAAGAAGCACCTCCGAATCGTATTCCTGCATGAGAACATCATACGATTTTCCCCCCGCGTCGAGCTTCGACCGCAGGTGTTTTTCATCAAATTTCTTTTGCTGACGGTCGTCGAAGACCAGATTTATCTTCAGCGGGGCCGGGTCATCGGGCTCGAACAGATGGAGCCCGACGGGCTCTTCCCAGACTGAAACCGCCTTATCTGTGAGCACCCTTAATTTCTCCGGGGAAACTCCGAATCGTGGGTCGACGTTTCCGACGGAGAACTTGACGGGATAGGAGGAATTGTCCGAAGATTTATGAGAGAGGTCGCTGCAGGACGGAGTAATGCCCAGCAGGGCAATAGAAGCAACCGATAGGACATACTTCATGAAAGCGAAGTTAGCCAAATCGCCCCATATCGGCAACGGACAGGTGCGTGAGGGCACACCAAAACCACCGAATTCCGCCTCAAAATGGCCGGAGCCGGTTCGGCTGCCAGGTAAGGGTGCGACCCTACCAGGAGGAGAGGTCGGGGAGGACAGCGTTACATGCTCACCACAAAATCAACCCCGATCTGAACTTCGATCGTTGCTGCCGAATCGGCCGGACATTGGCCGAGATACCATTTTCAGTCTCCGTTCTCGTAGTGCAACTGTTCTTCCTTCGATTTTTTCGGGGGGGAACCGAAATGGTACGTCAGGCCGAGGTAGGCAACACGGGAGTCCCGTGTATTGATCACCGTCTGATTAAGGATGGGGGTAGTGAGCTCAAGCTGGCGTTTCTGGGTCCTGAAGAGATCCGAGATCGTGGCGAGGAGTGACAGCTTTCCCTCCAACAACTCCTGTTTGAAACCCATATTCACGGCGTAGCTCGGCCTGAATTTCCCTTGCGGCGTGAGCCTGGATGCATTGTATGTGGAATTGACCTGAAACTTCGACATGGCCATAGGGCTGACGCTAAACGTCAGATTACTCGTCCAGGTCGTCGTCGATTTTTTGCCGCTGTAACCGAGATTTGAGGCGTCGATCTGCTCATAGAAACCGTTGGCGCTCCAATGCGCTGTGAAAACGCTCCCCGCGCTCACCGAGAGAATCATCTCAACTCCACCCGACTTATCTCTGGAGAGGTTCTGGCGAGTCGTCAGGAGAGTCGAGTCATTGAGAGCGCGAATCACAGACGTGAATTTATTGGAGGTGGCGCGGTAATAGACGGCGGGGACAAACGTGAAAACATCGTTCTGGAACTGGCAGCCAAGCTCAAGCGAATGAATGTATTCTGGAAGAAGATAGGGATTTCCGGAAGAAATATTTCTGGGGTCCCGGTATTCGGGAAACGGATTTAAGTCATCCCCATGGGGGCGGTTCGTGCGGCGGCTGTAGCTCAGCTGCAGCTCTGTAAAACTGCTCAGCGAATAAGAAAGGTGGAGCGATGGATAGAGGCTGGAGTATTCGGTGGAGACGGCCGAATCCCGGGTGACGAGGTGGGATGAATTTGTGGCAATTTCCCCTCTCAGCCCTGCCTGGAAGCCGAAGGACCCGAGGGATTGTTTCCAGGTGGCATAGAGCGCGTTCACATCCCCTTCGTAGAGAAACCGGTTAGTCTTAAGAGTATCCGGGGTAAAACTCTGGCTGTTCGGATCGAAAAACGCCGCCCGAAAATCAAAATCATCGTTCCGAAAGTCCCCTGAATAGCCCGCCTCGATCGTCGTCTTCTCCGAAAGGGGGCCGGAGTATTCGAGCGAAATCTGCTTCCGGGTGCCCTTCTGTTTTATCAGCGTATTATCGTACGTTGTGGAATTCTGGGGGAAAAGATAAAGATTCGTGTAATGGTTATCCTCCTGTTCCGGTGATGTCGACCCGTAGAGTTCGAGCCGCACTCTATGGTCTTCCCCCGCAAAATCATGCTCAAAGTACGCAGTGCCTTCAAAATTCCTCTCATACTCGGGGTCGACACGCGTACGAACATATTCCCCTGTCGTCACCGATGCATTGTCATGGAGGAGCACACCCAGATGGTCTGTACGTGTAAACGTATTGACATAAAAATCGCCGGACAGGCCCAGTTGATCCTCCGGGGTGAGGTGATAATCCACGCCGAGCACGCCGATATTGGAGAGGGGGCTGGCCAGTGACTGAAGATCCCCGTTATAAAATGAAAGAGCCGACGACGAGTCAGCCTGGGCGCGGACATCGGAGGTTGCCCGGTTCCGGTTGTCCTTCCTGATGCTGTAGCTCACGAAAAAATTCACATCGCCCGGATTATCATTGAGTGTGACATTGGCGTTATACCGCCCGTTATTTCCGGCATTACCGGTAATATTGCCATTAAGACCGGGAGATGCATTTTTCTTCAAAACTATATTAATGATCCCCGAGGTCCCTTCGGGTTTATACTTTGCCGACGGATTGGTGATCACCTCTATTCTCTCTATGGTGTTGGCGGGCATCTGCTGCAGCACCACGGCGCTGCTTTTATCCATCAGGGTCGAGGATTTTCCGTTTACGGTGATCTGCACGCTGGGGGAACCCCGGAGGCTGACATTCCCGTCGAGATCGACCTGCACCGATGGAATATTCTGCAGCAGCTCACTCGCGGAACCCGCCTTGCTCATCAGGTCCTGATCGACATTATACACCTTCCGGTCTATGCCCAGATTGAAGAGCGATTTCTCGCCGGTGACAATCACCTCGTCGAGGTTTACAGGCGTGGGACGGAGGAAAATGGCTCCGAGCGACACGTACGAGTGCAGGGAATCGATGGCGAAAGCGGAGGTCCTGGTTTCCCGGTATCCGATCAATGAACAGCGCACAAAGAATCTTCCGAAGCGAATTCTATTAAGCCCGAATTTCCCGTCCTTATCGCTCACCTGACCTGACACGATCCCGCTATCGGGCAGGGAAAAGAGAGTGACATTCACAAACTCGAGAGCACGATCAGTCGAAGCGTCCCTGACCGATCCCGTGATCTGCGTCTGGGCGGCGCAATCGAACGACAGGACGAGCGCCAGGGCAGATATAATCAGGCTTTTGGTCAATGAGAGATTTGCGGTACGCACGGAATATCACTCTTCACGGAGGGGGGAGGGACTCTTGTTCAGGGGAGTTTTACGCCGTCTGGAAAGCCTTACGATCCGGACCGAGTGGAGTCCCGGCGGCGTTTTCTCTGGGCATCCAGGCCGGCGCCGAGCGCGAAGCCGACGGCAACGCCGACGCTGAGCCACGTGCCGATGTCGTGGGCAGCGACACCGACCGCCGCGCCCACTCCCGCGCCGATGGCGATGGAAATGCCGATGAACCTCCGGTTCACTTGGGTTTCAGGGGATATTTACTATCATCGATTGTCAATCACCATGCTGCATATAATGATAGCGATCGCAGGCTACAGATGCAACCGGCCAAACAGAAGACCGACCGGTGTAAGGATAATCGGGATTACGTTAGGGGCTGCTGAGGCGATAAAAAACTCGAGTGAAACACTTCGACGGCGTCACCTCACGAGGAGGAGCTTTCGGACGGAAGAGAATCCGACATTATCGTGAATGCCGGCGGCCGTCAGTTTGCAGACATAGACTCCGGAAGGAGCATTTCGTGCGGTCCACGTTATTTCCTTATAACCTGCATCCTCGACACGGTCGGAGAGCACCTCGATCAATTGGCCGAGCGGATTGTAAATCGTCACGCTGACCCTGCTCTCGAAGGGCAGTTCGTACCTCAGAGTTGTGGAGGGATTGAACGGATTAGGAAAACATTCATGGAGGGCAAAATTCCGGGGGATTTTCGGGGATTCCGAAAAGCCGGGCAACGGAGGAGGCGGCGGAGTTTCCGAAGGTGAAAACAAGGCATCAGGGTCCGCGGCAGATGAATTGCCCGAGAGCACGACGACACCATCCCCGCTCATCTTGGCCCAGTAAGCCGCCCCGGGTCTGATCGTAGGAGCAACGACATACCGTCCGTTATAGCCAAAAAAATTTGAGATTCTGAGACCCGGGGAGACGGAACTAACGGATGTAACCGGAATGGGAACACTGATGGAACCGATGAGATTCCATCCCGCATGGACGGGGATCGTATCGGCGAGAATCGAATCGCCGGTCATCGGGAGAGGATCAGGCCCGAATCTCACCCAGTATCCTGATCCCGGGCGGAGCGTATCCTGGATTACATAACCCTGAGGCGGATCGTATCCGAACGGACGGGATAATGCTCGGGGAAAAAGAGTGCTCCCGCGACCATCTGCCACCCTTCGTGAGAGCGAGACAAGCATCCAGTGGGGTGAAATGTTCACTGTGAAACTGTAGACAGGGGACCAGGACGTTTTAAGACCATGCCAGTCGGCCCGGATACGCCAGAAGTACGTTGACATCAGGCTGAGCGATGGGACCAGCATTGACGTATCCGAAAGGGTCGAATCATCAAGAAGAGGGGAGGCAAACGAGCTATCGGATGCGAGTTGAAGACGGTATGACGATGCGTCGGACACCGATCTCCAGACGCAGGTAACCGTATCGGGTTGATTCGGCTCGCCGTTGGGGGGGAGGACAGGCACAGGGGGAGCGGCGGCCGTCGTCACATAACCGAGGCCGTTCCGGGAGGTTGTAAACACTGGGACGCCGTTCTGCCAATCGATCTCAAGCATCTTCCGTGTATTTCGCAGTGGAGGCAGATAGCCGACGACGCTTCTCGTCGCGGTGTTGATCACGTCCCCTGCGTCCCCCACATAGACGAAGTGGCCGTCTCTTGTATGGTGGAGCCAGCCTTCCCTCTGGCAGGACTGGGCGCACGCCGAATCGTTCCCATAGAGATCGTGCACAAGGTGAATGTCCGCCACCTTTTGTGGCGCTTCGCTGAAAATATGGCTGATATCAAACACATGGACAAATCCGTTGGGCTGATCGAGAACATAGAGCTCCGACTCATCGGGGGAGAGGGAGATCCCGTGGCTGGGGGCACTGGGACAGAGCGATCCGCAGGTCGTTTTCGGGAAACCCATGGTCGTCAGGTCTACTGTGTACTCGACAAGACCAGTTGCGAGATTGACCACCTGGAATCCCAGAAGTCCGGTCACATTCACAAACAAAAACGTCTCAGTCCCGTTGATCGTGAAGGGGCGGACTCCGCTTTGCATGAGCCCGAGAGATTTTATCAAATGATAATCGGAAGACCGTGCGACATAAATCGAATCATTTCCGAGATTATTGATATCCCTGTCCCCCATATAGAGGTCGGATCCGTCGAGGCTGAGAAGAGTATTATGAATTCCCCGGGAAGGAGTAGCGATCTGGCCTATCTCGGCGCCGTCGGTCGTGCGGACGATGTAGCATCTGCCGTCGCTCGACATTGAGCCATTCGGCATGAAAATCGTCTTTCCGTCCAGGGCAATCGAATGATTATCGATGCCGTGGGTGTAATGCTGGTTCCATCGGACGCTGTCGTTTAAAAGATCAAATTGCAGGAGAGATCCGTTCCCGGAGCTTCCACCGATACCGCCGTAGCTGATATACATCATCCCATCGGCGGGGCAGACGGCGGCCCCGCGGACGCCGGACGAGGTGGGAACGGCGACTGATTTAACAAGGGAATTATCATTGTCGATATCGTAGACATATATCCACCCGTCGGTGAGGACATATTCATAGTGACGAATTGTCGAATCCTGGAATTGAACGCCGCGAAGAGGTGCTGCGCGAACCACGGGGGGACATTGAAGGACACACAAAATGCTAAGTCCGCCAAGCAGACAACTGGCGAACGTCATTGAACGGGACAATGACGGAACCATACCCCCTGGTGAAAACGTCGGAGTTGAGATCGATTGAATAGCATGAAAGCTATAGAGAAAACGGCTGACATGCAATGCAAAGGAAATAATACATTCCGGAGCGATGGAAACATATCCTCCTTCCCTCGATGACGGAGGCGATCATTGACATCTTTCCTACCCGGCACCTTACAGAATTCACCATCTCTTCAATTGCACGCTCTGCAAACCGGGTAAAATGCTCCCCCGCAACACGCAGAAAATATTGACATTCAACTGAGAACTTAGTAGTATAGGGACAGCATCAAGCTCATCCGGTCTTAGCCCGTTGGTCCTACCGTACTGTCCCAAAGGCCGCATGAGCTCCGAATACTTTCCGGCGAATCCACATCAGAAAATAGGGGGCGGAAGTACTTTAACCAGGCAGAAGAACGGTTGCGGCGGACGGATTCCAAAGGGCCGGCGGCTTCGCACTCCTCGTGGGAGGCGGTTCAGAGGTCCCTGCAAAATCTGAGGGGATCCACAAACATTTCTTTGATAACGCAGTACTTCCCTATGGAGGGACTATACCCATGCGAAAAATAGCGCTTGGAATCATTCTTTTCGCCGTCATCATCCAGGGACGGGGATGGGGGCAGCCCGCAAAAAGTGCGAGGACCGAACGTATCAGCTCCGCCGCAGGGCCCGCCCGGCTGACACCCCGCGAGCTCACCTCACGGGCTGAAATCGTTGCGGTCGGGACCATCACGGGCATCCAATCCGCGTGGAGCAATGACAGGTCTCGGATCACTACACGCGCGACACTCCGGGTCGATGAACTTCTCGAGGGAACCACATCGGGCGGATCGATAACCCTGGTCTATCCAGGGGGTGAGGTTGGAGGGGAAGGCGAGAAGTACACTCACATCGCAAGCTTTGCTAGAAATGAGGAGGTAGTAGTATTTGCCCGCAGACTGGGAGACGACTGCCGCATCGTGGGCGGGGAAGAGGGAAAAGTCAGCATCCACAAGAACTCAATCACGGGCAAAAAAATGGTATCGGGCGTGATGAGCCTTGACCAGTTTAAGTCAGATGTTTCGGCGGCCGGCAGATAAGGTTGGAATCTAAGGAGATTCTCAATGAAATTGCCATTGATCTGCGTTTGGATCCTCATCATCTTTGCAAGTCTGGCGTCTTCCTTCGCGGTTGCGTCGACATTTACGGTGACAAACACAAACAATGCGGGGCCGGGCTCGTTGCGGCAGGCAATAATCGCCGCAGACTCCATCGTCGGCGCGGATGTGATCGCGTTTTCCATCGCCGGTGGTGGGGTCCACCGCATCGTCCTCGCTTCGGGACTGCCGGCAATCACCGAAAGAGTCACCATCGACGGATGGAGCCAGGGGGGTGTTTCCTACACGGGCCCTCCGCTCATCGAGATTGACGGGTCAAATCTGGTCGCTGCAAAGGGCATCAACATCCAGGCACCGAACGTCATCGTGCGGGGTCTTGCCATCGTCGGGTTCAACGTCGATGCGGCCCAGGCCGGCGGACCAGGAATATATATCAATGCTCGTAACTGTTGGATATATGGAAATGAGATAGGCGACGACGGATCGGGATTTGACAGTCTGTGGAACCACACGGCCGGCATCCGGATCGCGCCGGGCGCTAACAACACTATCATCGGCACAAACGCGGACATCACGAACGACGCAGCGGAGCGCAACATCATATCCGGCAACAAGGATGACATAGGACTTTGGATTGAGAGTGACAGCAACACGATCGCCGGAAACTACATCGGGACCACTATCGGCGGGACGTCGGCATCTCCCAACTATTATGGAATCTGGGTGTCCAACTCCGCCAAGGACAATCAGATCGGCGGCGGATTTCTGGCGCAGCGAAACATCGTTTCGGGCAACACGGTGGAGGGCATACTCTTTTTATACCCGGCTGCCATCAATAACACCGTCCTTGACAATTTCATCGGCACAAATGCCACGGGAACGGGAGCAATCCCGAACGGAGGGTGGGGAATTGATCTGGATAATTCCGTTAACATTTCCATACGCGACAATCTCATCTCGGGAAACGTTTCAGGAGGCATCCTCATCCGCGACAGCGCGTCGGGCATTGTGGTTGCCGGGAATTTTATCGGCGTACAGTCGGACGGCCTTAGCCCCCTTGGCAACGGCAGCGGCATCTCGGTCAGCGCCTCGTCTAACGATACCATAGGAGGACAAGAAATTGGAAATATCATCGCCTATAATTCGTTCGACGGGATCGACCTCGAGTTCGCTGGAACCGGCATCCTGATGAGCGAAAACCAGATCTACAAAAACGGCCGTCTTGGAATCAACCTCCTCGGAGGAACCTCAATTCCGGCAAACGACACGCTCGACACCGACGCCGGGCCGAACAACCTTCAGAATTACCCCGAGTTATTGGACGTTTCGAGCGATGTCGAAGAGATCTCGGGAACACTCAAGAGCACCCCCAACACAGTGTACACCATTGAATTCTTCCGCAACAGCGTTCCCGACTCCGCGGGATTTCAGGCGGGAGGGGAAGATTACCTCGCATTCCTGAGTGTGGCGACCGATGCCGCAGGGAACGCCCCGTTCAGAATAATCCTCTCAGGCCAGATACCCAATGGAAAGTACTATACTGCTACGGCAACAGATCCCCTTGGGAACACGTCGACTTTTTCTCCGGCCATCCAGGCGGTGCCGAAGGTCAAAACCTACGGGACCCATTATGTCGTGAACACGACGCTGTCCGGAATACCTCTCCACTGGGCGGACGGAAAGGCAAAGTTTTCCACCAGCTCGACAATTCCATTCGGATTCGTCACTCCCATCAAGACGGGGCTTGCCACCTGGGATTCGTTGCCGGAACTCCAGTACACGTGGGCGGGCCAGACATCGTCCTCCGTGTGGGGAGGCACTCCGGACAGCATCAATAATATGGTCTGGTTGTCGAGCAACTGGACCTCGACCACGGGCGCCGATACGGACGTCATTGCAGTGACGAGGCTGAGGTACAACGCCCTTAACGGTGAATTGAGAGATGCAGACATCGCGTTCGATGGGGAGTATTTTACCTGGACCACGTTGAACGATACCAGCTCCCTCAGCATGAACGTCAAAAACGTCACGACGCACGAGGCGGGTCACTTCAGCGGACTCGGCGACATCTACAATCCGAACGAGACGGGTTATCTGGAATCGATGGGGGCCGGGAACGGCGAGGTCACGATGTTCGGATTCATCCGGCACGGGGAATTCAAAAAGCAGACCCTCGAGCCCCCGGACACTGCTGGCATACACTATATTTACGGCAACCTCCTCGATGCTCACATGGATGTGGTGCTGGCGTTTGACGGATCGTCCGTGTTCGCGGCGACGGACGGTGGATTCACGCCGTCAAAGAACGCTTCCGTCGAGCTGGTGCAAAAAATGAGGGTAGGTGATCGCATCGGGGTGATCCGCCTTCCCGATACGGAAGCATACCCTTTGACGCTCATCAGCGATCAGGCATCCCGCGATGCGGCGGCGAGCGCGATCGAGGCGCTTCTGCCCGGGGGGCCGAGCGCCATCGGATCGGGGCTGGCGGCATCGGAGGCGATGCTGGACGGGGCACCCCAGCTGGGGACGAACGGCAAGGCAGTGATACTGTTCAGTGCCGGGGAGGAAGACACGACACCGACGGCATCCGAACAGTTCCCGGCCCTCAGGGCGGCGGGGACGAAGGTATTCACACTGGGATTTGAGGGGAGTTCAGGGCAGCAACTCTGCAGCTCGCTTGCGGACCGGACCGGGGGGGCGTACTATCTCGCCCGGGACACAACCATCGGAGTAATCGTCGATCAGATCTGGAACACTCTCATAGGTCAGGAAACCTTGGCTGATACCGTGGTCAGTTCGAACAATATCCCGGGATTTCCCCAGCCGGGGATCAAGTGGCAGGGAGCGGTTGATGCGGGGATTGGCGGAATAGAGCCGGGCATCAAGTGGCAGGGGAGCAGCTTCATCCTCACGCTCCTCTCGCCGGACAGCCTCGTCATAGATTCCGCTCTGGCAGCGTCCAATTCCACCGACGGCATCGAATTCTTCTCGGGGCCGACATACAGCTTTTACAGAATCAAGAATCCACAGGCGGGGACATGGACCCTCGTGGTTCAGGGGCGTGTTTTCCCGGCCTCTCCTGAACCGGTGGATCTCTACATCAACGCGTCTACGGATGTGACCATGGGCGTGGACTTTGTCAAGGAGGTCCATGGCATCGGCCTACCGATAGATCTCAAGGCCACTGTCACGCAGGGGGGCACAACCGCAGGTGACGAGCATGTCTCCGGCGGTACTCCGGTCACGGATGCAACGGTTTGGGCGGACGTCATTGCTCCTGACACCGGGGTTGTGCAAACCATCTACCTCTTACACTCACACAACGGCGTCTATGGTGGTTCATTCATAAACACCTACAAGGGAGGGAGTTACAAATTTACGCTCCACGCATCGAAGAGCAACACATTCCATCGTGAGGCAACTCAGACAATCTTCGTGCCGGGTCAATTCACAACGTCGTTGAACCAGCGATGGGACCTCGTCTCGGTGCCTGTAGGGTTATCCGATTACCGGAGATCTGTAGTGTTTCCCGCCTCGGTATCCCAGGCATTTGCCTACCAGGGAAGTTACGCTGCGAAAGATACCCTGGCAAACGGCCCGGGGTATTGGCTCAAATTCAGTACGAACACCAGCGCCAGCGTGAGCGGCACATTCATCATCGCCGACACAATCCCGGTAGCGGCCGGCTGGAATCTGGTGGGATCGATCAGCGCCAGCATCTCTCAAAATTCCGTCGGATCCATCCCGAACGGCATCATCGCCTCAAACTTCTTCGCCTATAACCACGGCTACGTGCTCGCGGACAGCATCCGGCCCATCCGGGGTCATTGGGTGAAGGCGAGCGCGCCCGGAAAGATCATACTTAATGCGGGATCCGGGCCGGAGAAGTTCTCGGAAATTCAGGCAGGGCTGAACACCCTGCAAATCTCCGATGCCGCGGGGAACCGGCAGATCCTCTACTTCGGAATCAAACCCGCCGGTATCAGGGAGGGGCGATGCGAGATGCCGCCGCACGCCCCGGAGGGCGCATTTGACGTGCGGTACGTCTCGAACTCCATGGCCGAATTCTTCGGAGCCGAGTCACGCGACCATCGCATACTGATCCAGTCGGCGCGCTATCCTCTCGTCGTGGCCTGGGCTGTCGTGCAGGATCCGCACGATGCGAGTCTCATGATCGGCGCGAGGAGAATCGGGCTTAACTCTTCGGGCTCCGTGCAAATCCAGAATCCTTCGGAAATCCTGGCCCTCCATCTCGGCACAGATGGGCCCATGCCGAAGGAATTCGTGCTCGAACAGAATTATCCGAATCCCTTCAACCCGTCGACCACGATCCGGTACTCGTTGCCCGTCGAGGCGCGGGTAACGATGACTGTTTATGACCTCATTGGCCAAAAGGTGAGAACACTCATCGACAACGAGCGGCAGGAGGCGGGGTACAGGTCGGTCCAGTTCGATGCGGCCGGGCTGGCGAGCGGAATGTATTTTTACCGCATAAGCGCCGTGAGCTCTATCGATGCCGGGAGCTCATTCTCGAACGTCAGGAAATTCATTTTATTGAAATAAGGAGCTGGCAGAACGCCAAAACCCCGCCCGGCCCGAGTCCGAGGCGGGGTTTTTCATTGCCCCGGGATGATCCCGGCGACGCTGAGAAGCGAGATCAGGACGCTAATGACCGCCTCGCCGGCAATTCCGCCGGATGCTACCGGGATGAGATATTCCTGCGAAAATTTTGTGAACCTCTTCTGCAGGAAAATTCCGGCGATTGAGCCGAGGAAAACAGACACCGATATGAAACCGGGGACGACCAGCCCGATCCCGAGGCCGAAGGGGGAGGGAACAAACCGGCCGTACCGGGATTTTTCCAGAATCGTCAGTAAAATACCTGCGCAACCGCCGATAGCAACCGCGCCGAGCCCCCAGGGAGGCAGGGCCGAGGATCCCTCGGCGAGGAGCGTGGCCATACCCGACCAGGGCAAGGCTCCGGGGGCGGGAAGGCTCTCCGAACCGATCTGATGGGCGCTTGTGAGCGTTAGATAGACCAGCACTGCGATAACGGAGCCGAGGGTAACTCCGATGAATTGCGAAAAAATCTGGCGGCGGGGAGTCGCGCCGAGGATATACCCCGTTTTGAGAACCTGCATCAGGTCGGAGGCGACATCTGAGCAGCCTGCACTGATGCCGCCGGCGGCAAGATTGGTAACAGACTGGCCCGGGAGGATAATCCCCGACACTATCTGATTGGCATGTCCCATTGTTCCGACCGGGCTGATATCCGTTTCACCATATCCCCTGACGGCAACCGTGGCAAAGACGAACGACAGGATAACCGTGATGACTCCGAGCCATGCAGGCACCTGCAGCAAGAGCTGCATCGTGAGCACGACGCTTAGGGAAATGACGAGAAGTCCCCACGCCCACCATCTGAAGGGAAACTCCAGAGAATTCCGGGTATAGGAGGCTTCGGTCATTGACCGGATCGACCGGGCGATCATCCCCCTTTTCAGAAACAACGACGTGAATCCGGAGAAAACCATGAGCGAAATGGCAGGCCACATCGTCCAGTGAGTTATATCCGGATGGCTCACATTGGCAATGATATGCGAGCCGGCGAGCGCCGGACCCAGCACTCCCCAGCAGAGAAGCGCGCCCATGAGCAGACTCAGGCCGATCCGGAAACCGATCATCAACCCCACCCCGATCACGAGGGGGCTCCAGTAGACGCCGAGCGAGAGTTTTTCGAGAGAATAGCCCCCCACGTTCAGCGGAAGCGTCGACGTCGTCGGGATGAGAATGGGAACGGCGTCGCGGAACCAGGTGATCGCGCCTGAAAGGAGGCCTGTTATTCCGAGGGCTTTGGCCTTATTGAGGGGAGCATCTCCTTGAGCGTGCATGGCGGTTATGGTTTCTGCGCAGGCCAAGCCCGTAGGAAACGTCAGCTTTTCATTCACGATCAGCTGCCTCCGGAGGGGAATCGCGAAGAGAAGACCCAGGAAGGCGACAAGGAGAACCCAGAGCAGAATCTGGGGGCCGGAGAGTTCGTAGCCGATCAGATGAAGGGCGGGGACGACGCTCACGATAATTCCTATGCTGCCGGCTGCTGACGATAGGGTCTGGGCGGTATTATTCTCGAGGACGGAAATAGATTTTTTGAAAGACTTGAAAAGGGCGAAGCAGAGAATCGCAGAAAGAATCGAGCCTGCCTCGGTGATCCCGATCTTAAGGCCCATATAGACATTCTCCGACATCACGAGAATTCCGAGAAAAATCCCGCTGACGATTGCGCGGGAAGAAAGTTCCGGCATCTTATCCCCGCGATAGACGATTTCCTGCCAGTGTCGCTCTTCTGAGGAATCGGTTTCCATAGACATCAGGGTTTAAAGTGGAACTTATTTGCGGTGGCAAGTTCTCCCAGGGCGCCGAGCTTCTGAAAAATCTTCTTCGCCAGAAGCAGATTATCACGGCATTGATCAGTCTCGCCCATCTTCAGATAAAATCGTGCCAGATGGTAGCAGCAACGGCCGATCTCGAGGGGCATATTCAGCTCCTCAAAAAGAGCGAGGCTCTCTTTAAGGAAAGCGCCGGACCCGGCCCACGGATCGGTCCCCCCCGATGCGGGCGATTCAAGCCCCACGATGCCGAGAGTTCTTTTTGCCGTTGCGAGCGGGAAGCGCTGGTTCAGTTCGGTTGAGATGTCGGCTGCCCTGAGCGCGGATTTTTGTGCATCGTCGAGGCGGCCTGTATTGAGCAGAAAAGCCGCAAGCCACGAATAGGTGAGAGATTCATACGTACGGATGCCGAGCTTCTGAAAAACCTCCATCCCCCTGTAAAGGCGCTCGCCGGCAAGTATGTACTCGCCGAGATCGAGAAGGACCGATCCGAGGTTGCACAGCGACATGCCGATTCCGGGGGCGTCGCCGATTTCCTCCCTCAGGGCGAGGCACCTTTCGTGCATGCGGCGTGACTCTTCGTAGCGACCCTGGTCCTGGTAGACATTTCCGAGATTGTTGCAGGCGCCTGCGATCCCGGATCGATAGCCGATTTCGGTCATTATATCGAGACCCTTCTTGAGGTTTTCAACCGTCCTCAGATAGTCTGCCTGATCGTAGAATAGATTCCCGAGATTGTTATAGGCGACGGCGACGCCCTTCTTGTCTCCACTTTGCTGGCGTGCCGTCAGGGATTTCGTATAAAACTCCTCTGCGAGCGGGGGCATGCCCAGATCTTCATAGATGACTCCGAGGTTATTATAGGCATCGGCGAGATCGCGGGACCCAGCATCCGATGCGATCATGGCAAGGCCTCCCTCAACTTCAGATTTCGCATCGTCATACCGACCGAGAGATTTGAGCACCCTCGAACGTGCGATGCGGGTCTTGCCGAGGGCCATCTCACGTTCGCGGGAGGGCTGTGAGGTTTTCAGTTCCGATTCCGCTTTTTGAAGCGCCGCGAGAGCCTTTGAATTCTCTCCGATCCCCACGTAGACGGCCCCCATCTTGCAGAGAAGGTCGCTCCTGCGGACAGCCGGGAATCCGGGCAGAGAAGAAAGTTGCTCGTAAAAGGAAAGTGCCTCAGGGCTTTTCCCGGTCAGCGCCCACACATCGGCCAGGCCCTCCATGACGATTTCTTTCTCTCTGAGAAACTTCGAGCCTTTCTTCCCGAATTTTTCCGAAATCGCCAGGGCCCTTTCATAGGAGCCCACGGCCTCCTTATTGGCAAAAAGCCTCCGGGCGCGTTCTCCGGCCGTGACCAGAAAGGGAAGCGCCCGCTCCTCATTTCCCCCGTTCAGGAAATGGTGGGCGATATTGTCGGAGAGGTGCTCCTCGGCGGAAAAATTCTCCGAAAGAAAACCGGCGATCATGCGATGATATTCGGTGCGCAGTTCGGGAGAGATCGCGCCATAGAGAAATTCCCTGATCTTTCCGTGATCAAACCTGTAGATGGACTCTTCCGGGTGAATGATATGGTGATCCCGTTCAAGAGACTGGAGTTTTTTCAGAAGCCGGATGCGGGACACTTCGAGGCACGCGCCGATCGTGCCTGAGTGAAAAGACTCCCCTTCCACTGCGCCGATTTCCAGAATCTCCCTCTCCTCCTCCTTCAGCCGGTCAATCCTCCGCATGACGATATCGTGGATCGACTTCGGGATTGAGAGGAGGTCATAGGTGGCTTTAAGGCGGTAGAGGCCCTCCGACTTCTCGATGGCGCCTTCCATTTTCAGGAGCTTCAGCGTTTCCATAAGAAAGAACGGATTTCCCTCGGTCTCCTGGAAGAGGCTATCATAAAACGCCTTCCCGAAGTCGGCATCGGGAAAAAGGGAGCTCACCATTTCCCGGACGGCGCCCGTGCCGAGGCGTTCCAGCCTCAGAGAGGAAAACCGGTCATTCCCCTGGAATTCCGCCTCAAGTTTTCGGGACGTTTCGGGGAATTCATCGGGGCGATAGGTGCCGAGAATGAGCACGCGGGCATTTGAAGAATTTCTGCAGAGATAGGCCAGCATCTCGACAGAAGCCTCGTCGGCCCAGTGGAGGTCATCAACAAACAGAATAAGCAGGCGATCCCGTGCGATCGCCGTGATCAGAGAAGTGACGACATCCCAGAGCTGTTCCTTGCCTGCAAGCTCCGACTCGTTCTTTTCACGAATATCGAGAAATACCCGGAGGACCGGGAGCCGGGGAAGGAGCTCGGGGCACATCTCCCTGACAAGAGCCTGCAGCTCATCGGGTGATGAGACATTCTTTGACTTAAGAAAATCCCGTAGAACGTCGATGAAGGGAAGGTAAGGAGCCTGGAACCCTGGGGTACACCGGCAGCCGAGCATCCTCACCCGGAGCGTCCTCCCATATGACTCGAGTTCCTCGACGAGCCGGGACTTTCCGATCCCCGCCTCCCCGGAGAGGAAGACAATCTGGCCGGAGCCCGCGGCGGCGGACTGAAGCTTATCTTTCAACAGTGCAAATTCCTGCTGACGGCCTGTGAGACCTGCCTGGAAGCCGCTCCGGGCGGCGAGTTTAACCTGAGATATTGTGCCCTCTTCTCCGGGCACATCGCCGCTCCCGGCGACCAGCTCGAGCCCGGTCGGAAGCACCTCACGATCGCCGTCGTAGTAGGCTTTCAGTCTCGAAAGATCGCTCGTCAGCTCCTCCACCTTCTGGTACCTGTTTTGCCGATCCTTGGCGAGGGCTTTGAAGATGATCTTCTCCAAAGCCTCGGGAACGTCGTCCTTGATCTGGCGGATGCTGGCAGGTTCCGAGTTAAGGATAGAATAGACGATGGCAGTTTCATAGGCGGCCCAGAACGGGAGCTTTCCGGTGACGAGCTCATAGAGGAGCACGCCGAATGAAAAAATGTCCGTGCGGTGGTCAACGGCATCGCCTGTCGCCTGTTCGGGGGACATATAGGCGATCGTACCGACGATATCGCCCTCGCGGGTAAGCATGCTCGCATTCTGCACCTTGGCGAGGCCGAAATCCATCACCTTCACGACGCCATCGGAGGTGATCATGATATTTTCGGCTTTGATGTCGCGGTGAATGATCCCGTTATTATGGGCGGTCTGGAGGGCGCTTCCGATATCCATTCCGATTTCAACGGCGCGGCGTGGGGGGAGCGGTCCGCTCTCGAGCAGGCTTCGGAGACTGTGGCCGTCGACGAACTCGAGGCAGATAAAATGCTGGCCTTCAAATTCCCCGGCTTCAAACATCTGCACGATATTCGGATGAACGAGCCCTGCGCCGGCCCCTGCCTCCCTCAAGAACCTGCGCTGGACATCCGCATCGAGCGCGGCCTCGCGATTCAGGACTTTCAGCGCAACGATTCTCTCTCCCGCGGAGTCCTCGGCCTTATAGACGACGCCCATTCCCCCCTCGCCGAGTTTTTCGATGATCTTATAATGTGAAATCGTCTGGCCGATCATTTTTCAAAGATCCACGAAGGAGCCTAAGGTAGAGAGAAAGAGGGCAAGTGTCAACTGGAGAAGGGGGATTCGTCCTTCGAAACCGGGACTCAACGGACCGAAGACCCGAGGTCTATCGAGGAACTAGAGGCTTCCCGAGGGCCCAGACATCATTGCTATAAATGAAAACCGGGTGAGCCGGATCCTGGCCTCCGTATTTTCCGCCGGTCATAATGATCCGGTCATTAAAAATGCAGGTGGCGACTGCTCCGCGGGGCGACCAGGGGGCACGCTCGGATTTCCAGTTCCTCCCATCCGGGGAGCGGATCACTTCGCTATCAAACTTTGCGCTCCTGTTACATCCGATCAGCCAGAGCTGATGATCGTAAATTTCGACCGAGTAACCGTAGATATCTCCTTCAGCGATTCTTGAGGCACATTGATTCCAGGTGATTCCGTCGGGAGAGACCCATGCGTCGTAATCGAGCATGTAGAGGCTGTCATTAAAAACAACGAAATGTTGTCCTGCCCGTTTCCCGAAAGGAAGATTATCTGCGGTTTTTTCCCAGTGGACGCCGTCGCCGGAAGTCCAGGCGTCGCTGAACTTATTTCTGCCATCCGAACCGCCGATGATCCACATTTTATCCCGGAAAACGAATGGGTGATAGAAAAACCTTTTGGGCAGATTCGAGCTTTTGGCCAGAACCTCCCAATGTTTAAAGTCCGAAGTCCGGGATATCTGTGATGTCTGTGTAAAATGCTCGATATTGCCATGAAAAGTCCCGAGCCCATAAACACTTTTCCTGAATTCGATGTAATCGAGAAACGCCTGATTATTGACAATATCTGTGAGCCCCGTCTTCGACCAGGTCCTTCCATCTATCGACGACCAGACGCCTTGAGAGTGGAACGCCCAGATGTGGTCGTCATGCGTAAAGAGCTGAAAGTTATAGCTCCCAGGAAAATCGGCGCGTGGAGTGAGCTGGGTCCAGGTATACTCTACCTTCGTGAAAAAAAGGCTTGAGCCGGACGTCGTTATCAGGGTCAGGAGCACGCATGACCTAAGTAAAAGTCTCATGACGTCATATAATAAAAGTCCGGCAAATGTGCAAATCGGGTTCACCACAGGTCTGGTTCATGCCGGCTTACCCCTCGGCGGTTTCCGGCGTTTGTGAATCCCGGGCGATGCGGGCGAGGCTTCTGTATGCGAAGAGCGCGGCGGTCACGGCGACGGCCGTCCCCAGGCACGACAACCAAAACGACGCGTCGGTGCCCGACTGCCAGATGAGCGGGTCGGGAGTCCTGGACGATTGCCATTCCGTCCTCCCCCCTGCGAATTCCTGGAGAGAACCCAGGACATTTCCGCCGGCGTGAAGGATGAGACTGGGAAGAATGGAATTCGTCAGATAGGCGAGCGTACCGTAGACCGCGGCGACGGCCACATAATACGGAAGCAGGATCAGGCCCACCTCGGGGTGGGTGAAATGCGCAAATCCAAATAGGCCGCCTGTCACCAGGATTGCGACGAGGGGGCCGTGCCGCCGTTCGATAGGCCCCTGCATATAGCCGCGGAAGGCTGACTCCTCTGCGACCCCGGCCACGAGAGCGCTCGTAATCAGCAGTGATGCCAAGGTGAGGATTGGGAAGCGAGACAAATCCTCGGGCGGGTGTGAAGGGAGCCGGACGAGCCGGTTCGTGAGGCTGGAAAACAGAACCAGCGCCGTGAGACCAAGGACCCCGGCGAATAGCGCGGCCCCCAGGACCTCCCCTGTCAGATTATTTGCACGACAACCGGCGCGGCGAGCTTCGGATGTTGATCGGGGCCACCCTTCTCCCCTGACATACTTCCAGAAAAACCAGAGATAGAGAGCTGTCGGCGGCACTGCCCAGGGTACTTGGGGCCAATACTTGGTGTTCGCCCATACCAGCAGGGCCCAGGGAGTGGTTCCGGCGGCGGCCACGAGGAGCCCTGTAATCACAGCGCGGATGAGCACGGGCAGGCGTTTCCAGAGGGAAAGCATTTACTCTAGCACCGAGAGGAATATCCGCTGAATATTACTATGCCGGAATCAAGACCATCATTCAGACAATTTTCGCGTCCCCTGATTGCCCTTAAAACTTGCCGGAGTCGGACCCGAAAGTTCATCCTTGCCCACAAGCCGAATGCGGAACCACCGGACCCAGGCGCATTCATGCGCCGCGCCGGACAGTTCGGAACGTCCCCGCGGTCGACCGGAAACCCTCACTCTTTGTTTGAAGGCGGCTGAGCTTCCGGCATATCGGAATTGAACATGTCAAGGGCAACCTTCCAGCTGCCGTCGGCCTGTTTCTTCCAGACAGTTGCATATTTTCCGCGATCGGTCACCGGATTCCCCTTGGCGTCGTTCATTGAAAGCTGATAGGTACCGCGGGAGTAGCCGATATCTCCGGAGCGGGCGACCTCTGCGGCGATCGGCTCCCACTGGATGGTAAAGCCGGGCGCCGAAAAGAAGCCGCCCATTATTTTCCTGATCGCATCTTTCCCGACGGCGATCGGCGCGTTGGGAGCAAGCACGACCCCTCCATCCATGAAGTTTGAGAGATATTTCTCCACATCTCCCGTTGCACAATCCCTCGCCCAGGCGATATCGGCCTGTCGGATTGCGGCTTCATCCGCGGAGCGGTTATCCGGCTGCCCCGTGCAGGATGGAATAGCGAGAAAACAGACAACGAGAATTATCGCTGTGAAAAATACCCGCATACAGAAACCCTTTCTAAAAGGATAAAAGAACGATGGGACCGTAACAGTCAGACTGTTTGAAAAGAGACCGGACTGCAACCGGGCTGTGAATAATGCCCAACATAGAAAAAAGTGGGGGAAAACTCAAATGGGGATTGGGGGATCCGGGAAACTACCGGGAGAGGACAGTCTTCCAGAGGCGGATCGCCTTCTTCACCTCGGAGGGGGACGTCGACCCTGAGGATCGCTTTCTCCGGACGGATTCCCGCGGATCGATGATCTTAAAGACTTTATCGTCAAACAACCGTGAATGTTTCCTGAATTCTTCGATCGTAAGCGAGCGGAGGGACTTCTTCCGGCGGACGCATGAGCGGATCAGGTCACCGACAACGGCATGTGCCTTGCGGAACGGCATCCCCCGGCGGACCAGATCATCGGCCAGTTCGGTTGCGAGGAGAAGATCGTCCATCTCCCGTTCACGGAATTTCGTGGACCCCAGCATCAAAGCGGATATTTCAAGGCAATCGGCGAGAGTCCTGGCTGCGTCGAAAAGGGGTTCTTTGTCCTCCTGGAGATCGCGATTATAGGCAAGCGGTAGACCCTTCATCGTCGTCAGGAGAGCGATTAGGGAGCCGTAGACGCGGCCGGTCTTGCCCCTTATCAGCTCTGCCATATCGGGGTTTTGCTTCTGCGGCATGATGCTACTGCCGGTCGTAAACCCTTCGCCGATTTCTGCAAAATGCCACTCCTGCGAACTCCAGAGAACCATCTCTTCTGCAAACCGGCTGAGGTGCATCATCGTCATGGCGCATGCCGCCAGGAATTCGATAATAAAATCACGGTCGCTCACCGCGTCGATGCTATTCTCGACCGGGGGACCGAGCTTCAGCATTCGGGCGACTGCAGAGCGGTCGATCGGGAACGAAGTTCCGGCGAGCGCTCCGGCGCCGAGGGGGGAGCGGTTCGCGCGCCCCAGGCAGTCAGCGAAACGCTGAAAATCCCGTTCGAGCATGGAGCAATAGGCAAGGAGGTGGTGCGCGAGGAGGATGGGCTGGGCCTGCTGGAGGTGAGTATAGCCGGGGACGACGAGGTTTTGATATTTATCTGCTTTCCTTACGAAAACGCGCTGCAGATTTCTGATCCACGCCTGAATCTTTCCGATCGTCGAGCGGAGATAAAGGCGTTCATCCAGCGAAACCTGATCATTGCGGCTCCGGGCGGTATGGAGCTTACCTCCGAGGGGACCGAGTTTTTGGATCAACCGGGCTTCGATGGCCATATGAATATCTTCTGCAGAAAATCGCGCGCGCCCGTCGAATGCGAATTTTCCCGATCCGATTTCTTTCAGAATATCACCCAGGGCCCTGGAAATTCTGGAAAATTCCTTACGGGAAATAATTCCCTGCCTCGCGAGCATGGAGGCATGGGCGATGCTGCCTTGTATATCCTCCCTGTAGAGAGACTTATCGACGTCGAGCGAAGAAGAAAAGGCGAGAGCCCGCGGATGGAGCGGGGATCGGAAGCGTCCGGCGGTCATGTCAGCCTAGCGGGGATTTCCGTTAAAACTTTGCTCCACCTGATGGAAAGTCTTCACGGGCAGTCCGAAGATTTTGATAAAACCTTCGGAAGCCTTGTGGTCGAACGTATCCTCCTTCGTATAGGTAGCAAGTTTTGCGTTATAGAGCGAATGAGGGGATGTCCGTCCTGCGATCGACACAGTGCCCTTGTAGAGTTTCACTTTCACGGAGCCGGAGACGGTCTTCTGGGACTCGTCGACGAATGCATCGAGAGCCTTTTTCAGCGGCGTGAACCAGAGCCCGTTATAGACCAGATTTGCATACTCCGGGGAAAGCTGTCGTTTAAAATGAAACACCGATTTATCCAGAGTGAGCCTCTCGAGCTCGGTGTGCGCAAAGTGAAGAATGCAGGCGGCGGGGGCCTCGTAAATTTCACGGGACTTTATGCCGACGAGGCGGTTTTCGACAAGATCGATCCTTCCGACGCCATGGGCTCCGCCGAGATCGTTCAGCTGATGAATGATGCTTACAGGATCCATCAGGATGCCGTCGATCGCGCTGGGAATCCCTTTGTGAAAATCGATCGTCACAGTGACGGGCTTATCGGGAGCGGATTCAGGAGAAACCGTGCGCTGGAATGCGTCGGCAGGCGGTTCCGCCATGGGATCTTCCAGAATTCCGCACTCGATGCTTGTGCCCCAGATATTCTCGTCGATCGAATAGGGGCTGGCCGCCGTTGCGGCGACGGGGATGCCATGCGTACGCGCGTAATCCATTTCTTCCTCGCGCGAGGTAAACTCCCATTCCCGCAGGGGGGCAAGAACCTTCAGATCCGGCGCGAGGGCGGCGATCGAGACTTCGAAGCGCACCTGGTCGTTCCCCTTCCCGGTGCAGCCGTGGGCGACCATGGACGCCCCTTCTTTTCGTGCGACGTCGACCAGCATTTTGGCGAGAAGCGGTCTCCCGAGGGAGGTGGCCATTGGATAGACCCCTTCATAGAGCGCGCCCGCCTTAAGGGCGGGGAGCACATAACCTTCCACAAATTCTTTGGTCAGATCCTCGACGTAGGCTGTCGCCACTCCGGTTTTGGCTGCCTTTTCCTTTATTCCCACAAGCTCTTTTTTCTGCCCGAGATTTCCGGTTGCGGTGATGATATCTGCTTTGTACTTTTCCTGCAGCCATTTCACCATGACCGATGTATCGAGGCCTCCCGAATATGCGACGACTATCTTCATTTGAGTCTTCCTTCAATTAACTTTTCCTTCAAAAATCTTAAAACACTTTCCGTCTTCGTTTGCGACTGCGGGATGACGAGCAGCGTATTATCCCCGGCGAGAGTTCCGATCACATCGGGGGGGTTAAGGGAATCGAGGAATTCGCCCACCACATTTGCGCAGCCCGGGAGAGTATGGATGACAATGAGACTTTCGTTGGCGGCGACGGAGACGACCTGGGCGCCTATGATAGGCTTCAAAATCTCAGCCTCGGCGGCAGGCTGGAGGGCATAGTGCACGGAGCCCCCCGCGGAGACCCTGCCGATGCCGAGCTCGCGCAGGTCGCGGGAAAGGGTTGCCTGAGTGACTTCAAAACCTTTTTTCCTCAGTTCTAGCCGGAGATTATCCTGGCTTGCGACCGGTTTCGTGGTGACAATTTCCTTGATGGCAAAAAATCGGGCTTGCTTCGTCATAGAGTCTGGCTGAACGTTATTGCATCATGATTCGTTTTTTGCAGACGTCGGGAGTTCATGAGGTACATGATAATCCCTTTCTGGACATGGAGCCGGTTTTCGGCCTGTTCCATGATAATCGAACGGGGGCTATTGAATGCGCTCGCCGTAATTTCCTCTCCGCGGCGTGCCGGGAGGCAGTGCATGATAGCGCAATGAGGACGTGCGGCTGAAATCACGTCGTCGTTCACCTGAAAGCGTGAAAAATCCTCCATCCGTTTGGACATCTCGGCTTCCTGCCCCATGCTGACCCAGACATCGGTGTAGAGCACATCGGCGTCCTTAGCGGCTTCCAGAGGATCGTGCAGAATTTCGATCCTGCTCAGCCCTGCCGCGCGCGCCTTCCCGAGGATCGAGGGATCGGGCTCATATCCGGGCGGGCATGCGAGCACAAAATTCAGCGGAAACTTTCCTGCCAGCTCCAGCCAGGAATTGGCGACATTATTCCCGTCGCCGATAAAAACAATCTTTCCGGAAAACAGATCATGCTCACGGAGCGTGAAGGCATCGGCGAGGATCTGGCACGGGTGCAGCAGGTCGGTGAGGGCATTGATGACAGGGATCGATGCGGCGGCGGCGAGATCTTCGACGGTCCGGTGCTGGAGGGTGCGGGCGATGATAAGATTCGAGTACCGGGACAGAACTTCGGCGATATCCTCCACGGATTCCCTGGTCGAGAGCCCGATATTCTGCTGCGAGAGAAATATTGAAGCGCCGCCCAGCTGGGCGATCCCGACTTCAAAAGAAACCCGTGTGCGGAGAGACGGCTTTTCAAAAATAAGGGCAGCCGTCTTATTCTTCATGATCTGGTAGGATGCCGATCCCGAGCGCTTCATCGTCTGGGACATCGACCAGATTTCCGAGATTTCGGCCGCAGAAAATTTTTCGAGAGAAATAAAATCCTTCTTCACGGCATCTCCTGAAACTCATTGGACCGGATGACTTCGGTGCCGACGCCCGCGTCGGTGAAAATTTCGAGAAGCAGCGAATGCTTCACCCGCCCGTCGATCAGGTGCACCTTATTCACGCCGGCATCAAGGGCGGTGAAGGCGGAGCGGATTTTCGGGATCATCCCGTCGGTGATAACGTGCTTTTCGATATGCCGCCGCGCTTCTTCCCGGTCCATGCTATGGATGAGCTGGCCGTCGACCAGGACCCCCTCGACGTCGCTCAGATAGACCAGTTTTTCGGCATTGAGGGCTGCGGCGATATGTGACGCCGCGATATCGGCGTTTATATTATACGCCTGTCCTGCCGTATCCACCCCGATCGGCGCGATCACGGGAAGCATCGAGTTTTTCAGCAGGAGTTGCAGAAAAGCCGTATTGACGCTGAGGATCTCACCGACGAGGCCGAGATCGCGGCCTGAAGCATGCTTCCGGACGCGGAGAAGATCGGCGTCGATTCCGCAGATGCCTACGGCATTCCCGTGGTGGCAATTGATTCCAGCAACGATGTTTTTATTGGTCTTGCCGGCGAGGACCATCTGGACCACATCCATCGTCGGCTGGTCGGTGTAGCGCTGACCGTCGATGAATTTTGTCGCGATGCCGAGCTTCGCGGCGAGATCGGTCACCTCATTCCCGCCCCCGTGCACGATAACGATATTGATCCCGACCTTGGCGAGCAGCGCGATGTCCTGGCCAAAAGTTTCTTCGAGATCCCTATCGACCATCGCAGCGCCGCCGTACTTAACGACAAAAATCTTCCCCTCGTACCGGCGGATATAAGGAAGCGCTTCAATGAGAACTTCGGTTTTTTCAATAATCGACTGCATCAGGTCCTGTAATTTGCGTTGATGGCGACATAGTCCTTGGAAAGGTCGCACGTCCAGAAGGATGCGGATGCGTTCCCCTGATTGAGATCGACCGTGATACGGATCTCCTTTTGGGACAAGACGCGTTTCGCGTCCGTTTCAGAAAATTCTATCGCATAGTTTTTCTTGAGGATCGGGACGTCGTCAAAAAAGATTTCCACATCTTCGGGGTTGAAATCGATCCCGGAATAGCCCACTGCCGCGAGAATGCGCCCCCAGTTCGCGTCTTCGCCGTTGATGGCTGTTTTCACCAGGTTGGAGTTCGCGACGGCGCGGGCGGCGGCCACGGCGGCATCCTCGGTAGCGGCTTCGGCGACGTGGATTTCGATAAACTTTGTCGCCCCTTCCCCGTCGGTGACGATCATCTTGCAGAGTTTTATGAGAAGATGCTCAAAGGCCTCATAAAATTCGGCAAAGAGGGGGTCATGCTCATCCTCGAGAAGGGGGTTAGCGGCCAACCCGTTGGCGAGCACCAGCACCATATCGTTCGTGCTCGTATCACCGTCGACGGTGATACGGTTAAACGAACGGTCGGCGGCGCGTTTCAGGGTTGACTGAAGGAGCGGCTGGGAGATCGCGGCATCGGTCGTCACGAAGGCGAGCATCGTGGCCATATTGGGAGCGATCATGCCGGAGCCTTTGGCCATCCCGCCGATCGTCACCTCAGAGCCTCCGATATTCACCCTCACGGCGAGTTCTTTGGGAAATTTATCGGTCGTCATGATCGCCTCGGCGGCTGCGGAGTGGCCGTCGGCATCCAGGAGCGACATTGCTTCAGTGATCCCGGAGGAAACCTTATCCATAGGGAGATACTGGCCGATGACGCCGGTGGAGGAGACAAAAACCTCGTTCTTATCAACTCCGAGAGCCGCGGCGGTGAGGGAGGCCATCGCCCAGGAATCTTCGAGGCCCCGCTCGCCGGTGCAGGCGTTGGCGTTTCCGCTGTTGCAGATGATAGCCCTGAAAGTCTTTGACCTCAGGAGAAGCTGTTTATCGACGATGACGGGGGCGGCGGGCACCTTATTCATCGTAAAAATCCCTGCCGCGGCGGCAGGCGCGCTTGAATAGACCAGGGCGAGGTCTTTCTTTACCTTCTTCACGCCGCTATGGACCCCGGCTGCGTAAAAGCCCTTCGGCCCGGTGATACCGCATGCGCACTCGTTGATCATAGGATCTCCTTAGAGTAAGCCCCGTTGCTGGGGAAGATGGAGCATGATATTCATATTCTGGATGGCCTGGCCTGCGGCGCCTTTGACCAGATTATCGATCACGGACACGATCACGAGCTGATTCGTCCGGCGTTCGGCCGTCACGTAGATATCGCAATAATTGGTCCGCACGACGCTGGCGATTTGCGGGATCTCGGATTTGATGCGGACGAAGGGCGCGTCAGAATAAAACTCCTGATAGACCGACATCATATCCGCCCGCGAGAGCGAGGTGGAGAGATTTGCATGAATCGTCGTATAAATGCCTCGGGTGATCGGGACGAGGTGCGGGACAAAGGAAAACGAGACCTGCTTGCCGCCAAAAAGTTCCAGGGCTGACTGGATTTCGGGGATATGCTGATGCTTCCCGATTTTGTAGGCACGTATATTTTCATTAACTTCGCTGAAACTGAGATCGACGGAGGAAGAGCGGCCTGCGCCGGAGACGCCGGAGAGAGAATTGATGATGATCCCGGAGGGGGAAATGAGGTTCATCTTCAGCGCGGGAAGCAGGGCCAGGACGGCGCTCGTGGGATAGCAGCCGGGATTGGCGATCAGGCGCGCAGAGCTGATAAGCTTTTCATTCGCTTCCGGGAGGCCGTAGACCGATTCCGCGAGAAACTGGGGAGCGGAATGGTTATGCTGATAAAACTCCTGATAGAGGTCGGCCGAGTGAAGGCGGAAATCCCCGCCCAGGTCGATGATATGTCCGACATGGGGCTTGAGCTGAGGGACGATAGTCATCGCTTCGCCCGAGGGGAGGGCGAGAAACACGACATCGGTGCCGGAGATTTTCTCCGGCTCATAGGGCTCGAATTTCTCATTCACAACGCCGGCAAACGCGGGATAGATATCATGCACCGCCTTCCCTGCGGACGCTGCGGCGACGAGATGAGTCAGTTTCACATCATCCCGTTGCGAGAGGAGTCGGAGCAATTCGGCGCCGGAGTAACCGGAGGCGCCAAGGACAGCAGCTGTAATCACACGAAATCCTGATAAATTTTACTTGCATAAATATACAACATTGTGTATTATTATGCAAGTACTTTTTTCACACTTTACTCATATTCCTGAAAGGCCTTAAATGGACGTATTTGAGCGGGAAAACGCGTATTTCTTCCATACTTACAAGCGACTCCCCCTTGAAATCGACCGTGGGGAGGGGGTTTATCTCTACGACAGGGCGGGGAAGCGGTATCTCGATATGTTCGGCGGCCTCGCCGTCAACGCGCTTGGCTATGCCCACAGTGGCGTTATCGAGGCGATCCACAGGCAGAGCGCGCTCTACACACATCTGTCCAATTATTTTCTGCAAAAACCCCAGCTGGAGCTTGCCGAGCTTCTCATAAAAACTTCGGGCTTCGAAAAAATCTTTTTCACCAACAGCGGCACCGAGTCCATCGAAGGCGCGATGAAAATTGCGCGCAAGTGGGGCGACAAACGGCAAAAAACCGACATCGTCGCTTTTTCAAACTCCTTCCACGGCCGGACATTCGGAGCGTTGTCGATCATGGACAGGCCGATCTATCGTGACGGATACGGCCCGTTCCTCCCCAACTGTTGCGTCGGCCGGTTCAACGATGCGGAGAACCTCGAGCGTGGATTGAGCAGGAAAACCGCCGCCGTGGTTCTTGAATTCATACAGGGGGAGGGAGGGATCCGGCCCGTCTCCGCCGAATTCGTCGGCGAACTCAAGCGTCTGAAAGACAGACTAGGGTTCCTGCTCATCGCCGACGAGATCCAATCGGGCATCGGCAGGACCGGGAAATTCTTCGGATACCAGCATTTCGACATAAACCCCGACATCGTCGTCATCGCGAAACCGATAGGGGGCGGGCTGCCTCTGGGGGCGATACTCGGGGGGCGGGCGGTGGCCGATATCCTTGAGCCGGGTGTTCACGGGACGACTTTCGGCGGCAATCCCGTCGCCTGTGCTGCGGGGACGGTCGTCATGAAAGAAATCACGGGCGGGCTGATGAAGAACGCCGAAACCATGGGAGTTCTTCTGCAATCCCGTCTGCGGGAATTTCAGAAGAAATTTCCGGGACTCGTCAAGGAAGTCCGTGGATTCGGACTTATGCAGGGCATGGAGCTCAATCGTGAAGGTGACACCCTCGTCTCGGCGATACGCGACCGGGGCGTTTTGGTGAATTGCACAAACCAGACTGTGCTGCGTCTCCTCCCGCCGCTCATCGTCACCAAAGAGCATATCGATGAAGCCGCCGGAATCATGGGCGGCGTTCTGGCCGAAACAGCCCCCCCGGCCTGAGGCACAAAAAAAGAAGCCGGTCCCTGCCTTTAGGCGGGGGCCGGCTTCAAACTCCCTTCCCGTTACTTCAGAAGAGTCATCTTCTTCACGCTCATGAACTTCTTACCGTTCACCCCATCGGCGGTTATCCGGTAGAAGTATATCCCTGAGCCGAGATTCGATCCGTTCAGATCCACATGCTTATAGCCCGCATCCATCAATTCATTATCCACGAGTGTCGCCACTTCGGCGCCCAGGATATTGTACACCTTGATGGTCACCGTTGACTGCTGCGGTATATCGTACTGCAGCCTGGTAGTCGGGTTGAACGGATTCGGATAATTCTGATACAGGGCATATTCTTTTGGAATCCGCTTCAGATCGGCGACCCCTGTCACGACAGTGGAGACCGAGAAGTGGAACGTATCGGGGGAGGCGACTGTCACCTTTGTGTCGGTGCTCGACACCGTCCACTGGTACGAGGATCCGACTGCGAGCTGCGCCCTCAGGTCTAGCGAGAGGGTCGTATCCCGGAGGGAAGCGGTCGTATCCAGTCCGGGACCCCAGACGTGCAGCGAATAGCCGACCGTGTCGCCGGCATCGGGATCTGTAGAGGGATGCCATGCGAAGTTAACAGGGGCCGAGGTTCCGGTGACGGAGTCATAATTAAGCGGAGTCACGAGCAGAGCGGCCGACGGAGCGTTATTGATCAGACCGAAGGTCGCATTGATCGTATGATTGGCGGTCACGTTATGGAATTTGTACGTCGAGACTGCGCCGACCGAGAACGTATCGACATGGACGTCCGTGATGAAGTAGCCGGAATCAGGCTGGACGACAAAACTCTGACTTCCGTTATAATTCACCACAACGCCGCCCGAAGGGGTGATTGTCCCGTGGGGTCCGGCGGAGCCTTTTATGACGAAAGTCTGGATGGCGAAGAACGCCTGGATCGTATGATTCGCGGTGACGTTGCTGAATTTATATCCGCCGACGGCGCCGACCGAGACGCTATCCACATGGACATCGGAGATAAAGTAGCCGGTATCGGGCGTTATCGTAAAGAGCCGGCTTGAGCCGTAGTCTGCCGAAACGGCGCCTGACGGGGATATGGTGCCGTGGGCGGTTGCCGACGCGTTCAGAGTAAAAGATTGAAGAGCAAAGAATGCCTCGATCGTATGATTCGCAGCCACACTATGGAAATCGTACGACGACACTGCGCCGACCGAGACGCTGTCGACGTGGACATCGGACACATAGTACCCGGTGTCAGGAGTAAAGTTGAACGACTGATCCGCGCCGTAGGTGACCCCGACGTCGCCGGCGGGACTGACGGAGCCGTGGGGATGCGCGGTGGCAGAAATCGTATAGTTATTGATGGCGAATGTCGCCGAGATCGTATGATTCGCGGTCACATTCGTGAAATCATAACTTGTGACAGCTCCGACGGAAGCCTTATCGACCACCACGTCGGCCACATGATATCCGGTTGAGGGGGTGACGGTAAACGACTGACTTGCGCCGTACGTGACAGGAACACTTCCGGAAGGCGAGATGGAGCCGTTTGCCCCGGCGCTCGCCGTGACGGTAAGCGTATCGACCGCGAAGCTGGCGTCGATCGTATGATTTGCGGTCACGTTGGTAAAGTCATAGGTCGTCACGGCGCCCACGGATGAGCCATCGACGAGGACGTCGGACACATGGTATCCGGTGTTCGGGGTAATCGTAAACGACTGGTTTGCGCCGCTCGTGAGACCGATGGGTCCCGAGGGGCTGATCGAGCCGTTGGCTCCGGCGGAGGCGGTGATCGTATAGCCGTTGATCGTGAAGCTCGCGACGATCGTATGATTCCCGGTGACATTCGTGAAATCATAGCTCGTCACGGCGCCCACAGAGGAACCGTCGACCACGACGTCAGACACGTGGTAGGTCGCCGCGGGGGTTATTGTGAACGACTGGCTGCCGCCGTAGAGGACTGCAACAGCGCCCGAGGGAGATATGGAGCCGTTCGCCCCTGCGCTCGCCGTAATGGTAAGCGTATCGATCGCAAAACTTGCAGAGATCGTATGATTGGCCGTGACACCGGTGAAATCATGGCTCGTCACAGCGCCAATGGAAGAGCCATCCACGAGCACATCAGCCACATGGTACCCGGTGTTCGGCGTAATGGTAAACGACTGGCTGCTGCCGTAGAGGACTGCAACCGCGCCTGAGGGGGATATCGACCCGTTGGCTCCGGCGCTTGCCGTAATTGTAAGCGTATCGATGGCAAAACTTGCGGCTATCGTATGGCCCGCGGTAACGCTCGTGAAATCATGGCTTGTCACGGCCCCGACTGAGACGCCATCCACGAGAACATCGGCCACATGGTAACCGGTATTCGCCGTAACTGTGAACGACTGGTTGCCGCCGTAAGGAACCGGGACGGCTCCTGAGGGAGAGATCGAGCCGTTCGCCCCTGCGCTTGCCGTGATCGTCACCGAATCGATCGCAAAAGTGGCGGAGATCGTATGATTGGCTGTAACATTGGTGAAATCATGACTCGTCACAGCGCCGATGGAAGAACCGTCCACGAGCACATCGGCAACGTGATAATTCGCCGCGGGTGTGATTGTGAACGACTGATTACCTCCATAGAGCACTGCAACTGCGCCCGAGGGTGAGATCGAGCCGTTAGCCCCGGCGCTCGCCGTGATGGTGAGCGTATCGATCGCAAAGCTTGCCGAGATCGTATGGTTCGCCGAGACGCTCGGGAAGTTGTAACTCGTCACCGCACCCGCCGACGCACCGTCCACGAGCACATCCGCCACATGGTACCCGGTATTCGGCGTTATCGTGAATCCCTGGCTGCTGCCGTAGTTCACGATCACCGGTCCCGAGGGACTGATCGAGCCATTTGCTCCTGCCGAGGCCGTGATCGTATAGGTATCGATCGCAAAACTCGCCGAGATCGTATGGCTCTGTGTGACGGTCGTGAAGTTATACGACGTCACCGCGCCGACCGACACTCCGTCCACGAGCACATCGGCCACATGATAGTGTGCACTTGAGGTTATCGTATAACCCTGGCTGCCGTTGTAGGCGACCACGGTAGCGCCGAGGGGGCTGATCGACCCATTGGCCCCTGCAGAAGAGGTTATGGTGATCGTTTTCGAGTTCCCGATGGCAAAGTCGCCGAAGCGGGTTATCCCGGTTGCCTGCGTGGTTGTTGCGGTCCGGGTCCCGGCTGTTGTTGCGAACCAGGTCGGGGCCACGTAATTGTCGACGATGAACGTGGAAGTAGTGGAGCCGGCATCGACATCGCCGGCGACAAAGGTAAAGGTTGCGCCGTAGTTATTGAAGGTAACCCCGCTGTTGGTGAGCGTCCAGTAGCGGTTCACATCATGTGTGGCGTCGACCCTGGAGGTGGCGATATTCGGATCTTCGCTGGGGGTTACCATGGCCTTCAAATCGCCTGCCACGGTCACGTTACCGAAGGCAACGGTGACGGGCGTATAATTGG
>CAYPFY010000015.1:0-88119 GCA_964410105.1 uncultured Chlorobiaceae bacterium | reverse complement strand
CCTCACACCCCTCACCCGGCAAGTTCAGGAACAGTTTAGCTTGGCGCTCAGCGGAGCAGAATCAGCTTTCTCACATCAGAGAAGTGGTCCTTTGATGCTCTAGAAAAAGCCTCCAGACGGCAAAAGTAGACCCCGGAGGAGAGCCGCGACGCGTCCCACCGGATCTCCCTGAATCCGGCCTCCTCGTCGTCATTCACGAGCACCTCCACCTCCCGACCGAGCAGATCGAAGATCGTCACAACTGTCCTCGCGTTCACCGGCAGCGCATACCGAATGGTCGTGACCGGATTGAACGGATTCGGAAAATTCTGTTCAAGAGCGAACCGTGCCGGATTCGAGGGAAAAATTTTCAGCACAATACTTGACGGAGGCTCTTGCAGCCGGATCGGGGCGGAGGGCGTAAGCCGGAATACTTTTCCGTCGACATCCAGGGAGGCGGACAGTGGAAAGCGTGCATGCCACGAGATTTTCAGCGGATACGATGCGCCTGAGATCGAAAGGGGAAGATCCTTGTGATTTTCACAAACTTCCAGCAGAGCTTGTGAAGCAAACCGCGCATCGAAAGCCCCTGATGGAGCCGGGGGAGGGGCGGCATAGTCCATCCTCACCGGATTTCGGGCGATAAGAAGCGGCTGACGATTTTCTAGAAAATCCTCGATGAGGAGCGTATCGGTCTCGGGCGACTCGGCAAGGCGCAGGGCAGACGGTGCAGCGGAGGCGTTCAGCACGACCAGGCCGCTGCCGCTCGTTCTTATCCAATAAGCCTCCCCCGGCCTCAGACTATCGGCAGGCGAATAACCGGAGGAATACCTGAAAAACGGGCTCGTAATAATATCGGGAGGAACCGTCTGGACGGCATGGACGGACAGGGGGGCGCTCAGCGCCCCGATCAGATTCCAGCCTGCCGATACACCGATAGAATCTATGCGAAAAGCATTCGGGTCATAGCGCAAAGAATCGATCGCGTTCCGGTAATTAATCCAGTAACCGGAGCCCGCCTGAAGAGAATCGGTCACGACATAACCTGTGCCCGGTTTATAGATATAGGCATACTTACTCGATGTCGGAAGCAGAAACTTAAGTCTGGGATCCGACGGAGCGCCGGGCACCGAGACCATATGCCACCGTTTAAGGAAAACCGGCGATATGGAGGTCCCGTACGTGGTGATGATCAGCGATGTAATTGTGCGATCCGCGATGATCAGCGGACTCACATTATCGACCGTCATCGGGGTTTCATGACCATAGCGATCCCACAATAACGCGCCATTGGGAAAGGCATTCCTTACTGCGGAGGCGACCCACTCAATAACCATCGGATAATCGCCTCCGAAAAACGAGGCGGGGGCAAACGTCAGTTTAAAAGAGTCGTTCTGAGTGGTTGAAAAGAAATCCCGCATATCGGTCCACGATCCGGCGCCGAATCGGGGTCCGCCTCTCGGATCGACGAATCGCGCATCAAAAAGACCGGGAGTCGGGGGAGGAATTTCGAACTCATTCTCGGAGAAATCGAAATTGCTGGCGCTTGGATCAACGCCCCAGATTCCGTAGGAGGCGGCCGGGCGCACGCCGAACCACACCTGGCGGTTGGTGATGAGCGTATTATCGCGGACGGTCAGAGCGATCTTCACACGGGCGGGAATCCTACGCACGCCGAAGTCGAGATCTATATAAGTCTGATCGTACGTCTGAACGTCGAAGGAGAATCCCTGTGAGAATTGCGGGGTCATCTGTTCCCAGTCGGGGATGGGGATGAGAGTTTCCGTATTTTGCCCGGGATCGACATGGCGGACCGTATAAACACCTGATGAATCAGTAAAGGCGGAGTCGACGAAAGTATCCCCCTGGACCCGGACGAGAAAGTTGGGCATGCCGGGCTCATCCGGATCGCGCAAGCCGTTCTGATTCCGGTCATAATACACTGTTCCGGCAAAATGATTCCAGGGATACCTGTTCAAAAAATCCCTTGCTGTCGCGCTATCGTTGGGTCCGAGGGATACCGCATACCCGTTCCCGGCTGGGAAAGTTTTGATCCAGATCGATTGCGGTTGCTCGGACACCGAATACGATCCAGAATCCAGACCGATGAACGTGAACGCTCCGGTGGAGTCCGACCACGTCGAGCCCGTTGCGTCGCCGCCGAGATCGAACCGGCGATTGGCGAGAGGACCCTCGCCGGGCGAAAGAAGTCCATCGGCGTTCTCGTCATTATACAGCGTCCCCGAAACCTTTCCCCCCGCCGTTGAAAATCTCCAAGGACTCATCCACCCTGTGGATGTGGTATCGATATAGTCTATCTTCATCCGCCAGAAATAGTCTTTCCTCGCCAGGGGGTTCAGGAAATTGGTCGTGGCAGGGGCAGGGGAAATCGACTGTGTGATCGTGATATCGGACAGAGTCTGAGAAAAAGTGGAGTCATCGGAAATCTGCACGTGAATCCCCTGGATCGTTATAAATGGAATATAGGACCACTGCATCCTAATAGAACGGACGCCGTTGAAAGTCGTGATCGCCTGACGGGGATTGTGATCGGCGGGCGAAATCGGGGAAGGAAGGGTGCCGCAGTCATACGACAGCCGCATGATGACCCCGTTCTCGCCGCAGACGTAGAGAAAGCCATGGGGCGCCGCCGCGGCAAAATAGTAACCATAATTGGCGTTCTTCATCGGGCTCCAGGTGATTCCCCCATCCTGGGAAAGCAGGATAACACCATTGAACGTATTGCCGACAGGATGAAATCCGACGACCACGACCGTATCGCGGTTCAGGCAGGCGGTACCCTGGAGCCAATTTGATGCATCCGTTGATTGAGAGGACCAATGAGCGCCTCCGTCCGTCGTCCGGTAGAGACCGCCGGCGCTCGAGCACGCGAAGCCATTATTCGTATCTGCCATGCACGGCCCATACAGAAAACTTCCGCCGCCGGCCGAGGCGTCGAACCAGGAATAGCCCCCGTCGGTCGTTTTCATGACTTTTCCCGGGAATCCGGCGACATAGCCGATCAAAGGAGTTATGAAGAAGACGGATCCAAAAGCGCTGTAGCTGGTCACCTGCCACCAGGACTGGCCGCCGTCGATGGTCTTATGAATTCCGAACACACTTATGGCGATTGCATGGAGGGAGTCGATGACGGCCACGGCCCTGAGCGATAAGTGAGTTCGAACTGTCTGGCGCACCCACGTCGACCCTCCGTCGCTGGTCCTGTAGGCTACCCCAGTATCACCGACAACCATCCCGAAGCGGGAATCTGCGAACGAGACAGCCGTGAGCTGTGCAGTCGTGTGGCTGAACTGGTGCGTCCATGTCACGCCGGCATTTGACGTATGCAGGATAACCCCGGCATCTCCGACCGCCCATCCGTTGACCGAATCGGGGAACGCGATACCATTGAGCGCGACCGATGTCGAACTCTTCTGATAGACCCAGCACTGCGACAGAGAGTCGGAGTAAATGCTAAGGACAAGGAAACTGAGCCAGATAAGCCTGCCTACCGGCACGGGGGACTCCGGGAATTGGGGTCAATTAACGAAAGATAGGGAACACCGTCAGGAGAGTCAAGAGGGGTGACCGATTCGAGCGAAAATGACCATTTATTCCTACCAGTTTGGCCGCGCAAGAAGTTGTCTCCCTCCTCCCCCAGGTCGATTTTCCATCGGCAAGTTGTTCCCGCGAAGACCTACAGATCGGAATATGGGAAAATGGATTTGCGTTTGTCTTTTTCGATATGTACCATTCCTGCACCGACGAAATTCAGTTCCCTCCGGCACTGCGTATGAATCTTCTTGCCAAGCTCGTAATTGCTCCGTTGGTTATGAGCAACAGGAAGGCAATTCTATTCGTGTACCCTTTCCAGACCTTCGCTCGTTCTGATACGCTCGTAAAGAGATCCTCGCAATGTTAGACCGGTTACACTTTTACTCTGCCCTTTTCCTCCTCCACCTCATTTCCTCAGAAGCGTACGCACAAAACCTCTCACCGTCCGATTGCGCGGACCGGCGCGGCATGCTTCGCCCGTCAACCCGTTCACTCTTTCATCGATGCTTGCCAGCGAGAGAGACGCTTATCCCACGCGGTCACGAACTCTCATCAGATGGAACTCTCATTCCAGCGGGAGATTGGCTCTGGGGAGCATGTTATTCTGCGGAGTCTCAGGGGAACTACGTCTATGCCGCCAATGGAAGATATGTGCAGGTGCTTGACATTTCGAGGCCTGATACGCCGCGCGTCGTTGGAGGGTATCTCACGTATTCGATCGTCAGCGACGTTGTTCTGAGGGATTCCCTTGCCTATGTCCTCACAGGTGGACATCTTCTGATTCTTGACATACGCGATCCCCTTACACCGCAGAGAATCTCTGAGATTAATGTCACGTCCACCGTGACATATCGGATAATCCTTGACAGCACTATGGCTTACATCACGACATTCGGTGGACTCGTTGCTGTCGATATCACAGACCCGAAGCGGCCCGCGGCGAGGGATGGAATTCCTATCGCTGAGACGGTCTACACGCACGCGATAAGAAATCGATACGACTATGTCGGCGCAATCGATGAAACGAAATTGTACGTGATAGACGCGCACGACCCTAACCATTTGACCTATGCGAACATTTTGCCCACGGATGGTTTCACAATGGCGGTGGCCATACTGGACACATTTCTCTTCGTCGGCATCAGGGACGTCTCCCCTTACCTCGACGTCTATGGGATTGGCAATCCCATAAATCCGGTTCATCTTGGCCGCGACACTATCGGGACTGACGGCGGGGTTATACCGGAATCAATGTCTTTCCTGGATTCCCTTCTTTACCTCTCGACCGTGGACTCCGGGATCTACGTATTCGACATAAAGAACCGTTCCTTTCCCACTATGTTGGGACATGTACGTCGACCAGACTCACATCCCCATAATTTTAAAATCTTCCATTCGGGCACCCATCTCCTCTCGGCAACCGGGGCCGGAGTATGGATTTTGGACACGGTAATTCCGCAGCAGCCAAGTTCGGAGGCTTTCTTTATCACCGGGAATGTTGTGGCCGATGTTGCCATCTTGGATCGGTATGCCGTGGTCGCCCAGGACGAAGCAGGAATTGCGATCCTCGATTTCTCCGATTCGCTCAATCCTGTCAGGGTAGGTACTCTTGAATTGCCTCGAAGGCCCGGCACATTTGAGGATGGAATTGCTCTCGGTGTTACGACGATGAGAAATTACGCTTATGTGCTAACGGCATATTCGCTGATAACCATTGACCTCTCGGACGTTCAGAACCCACAATTGACCGGAGCGGAACCGATTTCATTGCCAGAGGACATCGCTGAAAATGGTCAGAATCTGTTCGTAACTCAACCTGACTCCGGCCTCGTTGTCTTTAATCTTACGGATCCCGCGCACCCCGCGCGAGTGGCATTCCTTCAGGAACCCCCAAACGTCGCTTATTCTAGGATCGCCGTGAGTGAATCCGTTGCTGCTATCGCGGCATTTGGACGCGGGCTTCGAATCATTGACATTTCCAGCCCAACATCGCCGCAGGAGGTGAGTACGGTTCCGGGAGCTGCCTCGGGGATAGCTCTCCGCAATGCCCTGGCGTACACTGCACTCGATAGCGGGTTAGCAGTCATATCTCTGGCAAATCCTCGTGCTCCGTCCATCATCGGGCAAGTCGTCATTCCTGGATCACGGTCGTTTGTAGACATGGCTTTAAGCAGCTCATTCGTGTATATGGCACTCTCGTTAATCTATGCTGTCGACATCCACGATCCTCAACATCCAACGATTGCGGGAATTGTCAATAAAGCGGGACAAGGCACGGCGGCCAGCGGGCCTTACGTGTACTATGCCGACGAATTCGGAATTCATAGATTGAAGAACACCTTGATAACTGCGGTGAAAGAGACCAATATAGGGCAACCGGGGGATTTCAGTCTTGAGCAGAATTATCCCAACCCATTCAACGCAATAACGACGATAAAATTCTCCGTGAAAGAGAAGGAGAGAGTGCACCTGCGCGTCATGGATGTGTTAGGGAGAGAAGTTGCAACTCTCATCAATGAGACAATGAGTCCCGGGATTCACTCATTAGTCTGGAACGCGGATGGTTACTCGAGCGGAATCTATTACTTTCAACTAAGATCTGGCACGCGCTCGGCGACAAAGGTCATGTCGCTCATCAAATGAATTCACGCATCAAAGGCTCTGAAGAGGCTAGAATCGGTGCACGCTGGGAGGAGGGGAGCCATACTAAAAGGATGCATCGGGCTGGAGAACAACAGGAGATACTCGGCGCGTCAGAATTCCCTGCAGGCATATACCTCTACACGCTGCAGACTGAAGGGTACAGTGACGTAAAGAAAATGCTGAGATAGTAGGAGGGTAAGTACCCAACCGGTGAGGCGTTATCCTGCGGCTTTCAGAGCCTCGGCGCCGCTCACGATTTCGAGCAGTTCCTTCGTAATAGAAGCTTGGCGGGCTTTATTATACGACAGCTGCAAATCGCGGATAAGATCAGAGGCATTCGTCGTCGCGTTATCCATCGCGGACATCCGGGCTCCCTGTTCGGCGGCATTCGATTCGAGAAGAGCCCGCCAGATCTGGAAATTCAGGTGCAGAGGGGCAAGGGCGGAAATAATCGCTTCGCTTGACGGCTCGTAGATATAGTCGATGGGAGTGATTCGGCCGGCGGGCTCAGCGTTGGGTTTTATCGGCGGGATCGGCAAAAACTGTTCGATCACGACCCTTTGCTGGATGATCGATTTGAACTCGTTATAGACCAGTTCAATCTTCTGGACCTTTCCCGATAAAAACATCGCGATCGCCTCGCGGGCTATCTTCTGGGCGTTCTCAAAAACGAGCGGGGTGAAAACCCCCAGATGCTTTGCCGCAACTTTATAGTCGTTTTTCTGAAAAAAATCCCCTCCCTTTCGTCCGACGGCAAGGATCGAGAGTTTCCCATTCGAAGCGAGCGAGCTGTAGTTCGCCGACACGTGTGCAGTTGCCGCACGGATGATATTCGAATTAAACGCGCCGCACAGGCCACGGTCGCTCGTCACCACGATAAGCGCGACAGAGTCAACCGGGAGAGAGGTGAACAGCGGACTGGCGGAGACATCCACCTTTGCGGCGAGATTTTGCAGAAGCTCCTTCATCTTGCGCGAGTAGGGGCGTGCCGCGAACACAGAGTCCTGGGCCCGGCGCAGTTTTGCGGCGGCCACCATCTTCATCGCCTTCGTAATCTTCTGAGTACTTTTCACACCCCCGATGCGGCGGCGGATCTCCCTCAGGGTGGCCATGTCAGGGAACCTTAAACGTTGAAGAAAACTCCTTGGCGACCTGATGAAGTTTCTGCTGGAGATTTTCGCCGAGATCCTTCTTCTCGACGATTTCCTTAAGAATATCGGAGTATTTGAGCTGCATCATCTCAAGAAGTTCCCGCTCGAAGCGGCCCACCTGGTCGAGCGGAATCTCGTCGAGGTAGCCGTTCGTCCCCATAAAAATGCTTACCACCTGGGATTCGACGGGCATAGGCACATACTGACCCTGCTTCAGCAATTCAACAAGCCGTGAACCGCGACGCAGCTGCTGTTGCGTCGCTTTGTCGAGATCGGAGCCGAACTTCGCGAACGCTTCAAGCTCCCGGTACTGGGCTAGGTCGAGCCGGAGGCGGCCTGCCACCTTCTTCATCGCCTTGATCTGGGCATTGCCGCCGACCCTTGACACGGAGATACCGACATTGATCGCCGGGCGGACCCCCGAGTTAAAGAGGCCGGGCTCGAGATAAATCTGCCCGTCGGTAATCGAAATAACATTTGTCGGGATATAGGCCGACACGTCGCCTGCCTGCGTTTCAATCACGGGGAGGGCTGTAAGGCTTCCTCCCCCGAGGCTTTCCGAGAGTTTGGAGGCCCTTTCGAGCAGGCGCGAGTGCAGATAAAACACATCGCCGGGATAGGCCTCGCGGCCCGGCGGACGCCTAAGCAACAGCGAAACCTGCCGGTACGCCTGCGCATGTTTTGAAAGATCGTCATAAATCACAAGAGCGTGGCGTTTGCTGTCCCGGAAATATTCTCCCAGGGTAGCGCCGGCATAGGGAGCGATGAACTGCATGGGGGAAGGGTCGCTGGCGGTGGCGGTAATCACCGTCGTATACTCCATCGCCCCGTACTCTTCTAGTTTTGCCACCACCTGTGCGACCGTCGAGCCCTTCTGGCCAATCGCCACATAAATACAGAACATCGGGTTAATACCTAGTTTGGCGGCCTCGGCCGTATGAGTAAACTTCTGATTGATAATCGCGTCGATAGCCACGGCGGTTTTGCCCGTTTGCCGGTCGCCGATAATAAGCTCTCGCTGGCCGCGCCCTATGGGGATCATCCCATCGACGGCCTTGATCCCAGTTTGCAGGGGCTCTTTCACCGGCTGGCGCTGGATCACTCCGAGAGCCTTACGTTCGAGGGGCAAAAACTTCTTCGTTGCGACGGGACCGCGGCCGTCGACCGGCTGGCCGAGGGGATTAATCACGCGGCCCAGCATCTCTTCACCGACGGGCATTGAAGCGACACGTCCCGTCCGTTTGACCGTATCCCCCTCCTTGATGAGAGTACTTTCGCCGAAGAGAACGCAGCCGACGTTATCCTCTTCGAGATTCAGGACCATCCCGAACACGTCGTTGGGAAACTCGACAAGCTCGCTCGACATCGCTTTGGAAAGGCCGTAGACGCGGGCGATCCCATCACCGACCTGGAGAACGGTGCCGACGTCGTAGACATCGACTTCCTTCTCGAAGCCGGACAGTTGTTTTCGTAAAATTGCGGACACTTCATCCGGTCTGATTTCGGGCATTTCTTTTTCCTTAAAGGCTTAATAATTCATGAGGCTTCGGAAAACTTTCGTTCGAGCACCTGCAGCTGGTGGCGCACGCTGGCATCGAGAACCGTATCGCCGTAACGGACGGTAAACCCTCCTTTGAGCGACGGATCGGAGACAAAACTAAGGCGGACCTTCTTCTTCGTAATCTTCTGAAGATAACTGAGAAGCTCTTTCTCCTGCGCGTCCGTAAAGGGGGATGCGGTGCGGGTCTCGGCGTGGAGGATACCCCTGCGGTCGTCCCTC
This sequence comes from uncultured Chlorobiaceae bacterium, assembly GCA_964410105.1. GTDB lineage: Bacteria > Bacteroidota > Ignavibacteria > UBA10030 > SZUA-254 > CAYPFY01. The sequence goes on along the minus strand of CAYPFY010000015.1, from coordinate 79,011 downwards.
AGGCGGTAAAATTCCGTAAAAATATCCTCGAGAAGATTTTCCCGTCCCTTCGAGGCGAGGAACAGAACAAACCTAAACGTCAGGTCGCTCACCCTTTTAGACAAAAGGCTCGTAAGGACGGTTTTCTTCTTCTCGGTATTAATGACGGGGCTCAGCAGGAACACCCGGAAATCATGGATTTTTCTGATCATCGATTCGATGAACTCAAAATCCTTGCTCACGGCATCGACCGCATCAATCTCCTCGGCCACGCTGAGCGCGGCGAGAGCGTAGCGCCGTGCTGTTCTGGACTCGGGCATCTACAATTCCTTCAGATAGGCGTCGACGATCTTCCGGTGTTTCTTCTCGTCGAGCGTCTCATCGAGAATTTTGCCGGCGGCGCCGATCGCGAGGCTTGCGACCTCTTCCCGAAGCTGGGCAAGGGCGGAATCCTTCTCCCGTGAAATCTCCATCTTCGCCTGTTCCAGCATATGGCGCGACTGTTCGTGGGCTTTTTCCACGATTTCGGATTTCAGCTTTTCGCCCAGAGTGCGGTGTTCGGCGAGAATCCGGTGTCCTTCCTGCTCGGCGCGTTCGAGCTGCCGCCGGTTCTCTTCGAGGATTTTTTCCGCTTCTTGGCGGGCGCGTTCAGCCTGTTCGATCGCATGGCGGACTGATTCCTCGCGCCGCTGCAGCCCTTCCAGGAGGGGTTTCCACGCGAACTTTTTTAAAATTACGAGCAGCGCGAGAAACGTAATTATCGTCCAGATCATGAGACCCGGATTAGGATCTAGCATGGGATCTCCAGAAAATTCCGATACATGAAGGTTATTTCAGCGCCAGCAGAATGCAGATAACGAGCGCAAACAGCGTCACCCCTTCGATGAGGGCGGCGGCGACGATCATGGATATACGGATCGGGCCGACGGCTTCGGGCTGGCGGCCGCTGGCGTCCATGGCGGCGGCGGCAAGTTTACCGATGCCGAGACCGGCCCCGATGACAGTCAGGCCGGCGCCGAGACCTGCGCTCAGGAAAGCGAAAAGTTTTGGATCCATTGTAAAGCTCCTCTATAGTGTGAGATAGGTTTCAGTGAGAATCATGACTTTCGTCGTGGCCCGCCTGGATGCCGAAGCCCATAAAAAGCGACGTCAGCATCGTAAAAATATAGGCCTGAAGGAGAGCCACGAACAATTCGAGCATATTGATGCCGACGGCAAACGCCGTCGGGACGGGTGCGATCAGATAGGACCGGAAAAAGAAAATCATTCCAATAAGAGAAATAATCACCAGATGTCCCGCAGTCATGTTGGCGAAAAGCCTGATACAGAGGGCGAACGGTTTCGTGAAAAGCCCGATGATTTCAATCGGGATCATGATGGGCCAGAGCGCCCAGTGGACCCCTCCGGTAAGATGGGCGAAATAGTGGCCGAGCCCCTGCGCCCGTACCGCTGCCATCTGAATCATGATGAACGCAATAATCGCCAGACCGGCTGTCACATTCACATTCCCCGTAGGAGTTGCGCCATAAGGGATAAGGCCCAGCAGATTCATGGTCAGAATGAAGAAAAACGTCGTCAGAAGGTAGGGAACGTAGCGCAGTCCCCCCTTCCCCATATTAGGAAGCGCGATCTCATCCCGGATAAAAAGGACTATCGCCTCGAGAAAATTGCCCACGCCGGTCGGGAAGCGTGAGGAGCGATTCCTCCGTGCGGCGGCAAGAGAAACCACAAGGACCAGAAAAGCTGCGAGCCAGAGAAAGACCACATGCTTCGTGATGGAAAAATCTACCGTCAGGCCGGCGATATGCACCGGGGCAAACTGCGGGAGACGAACCTCCCCGATAAACGGAACATCGATAAAGCGGGAGTCATGAGCATGTTCGAAGAGGCTGGTGAACATATTTCCACCCTCTTCCCCATGGTGCTGGGCAGCTTCGGCCGCTTCCTGAACGATGACAGTCACTTAGTAAATCTCTTCTGAATATAGACGATTTCGAGAATCAGATAAACCACATAAAAAAATCCGACGGAGATCAGAAGCGCCCCGATATCCACGTCAAACACTTTGATAAGGGCGATCAGGGCAACGGCCAGGGACATGAGCCGTATCACCATTCCGCCAAGAACGTTTCTGAAGAAAACGGCGGCCGGTTTACCGTACGACCGCTCAATCGCTGCGAAGCCGAACAGGGCATTGGCCGTCATAAGCACGGCGCCCGAGACAGCGCCGGTCATCATCTTCGGCGAGCCATAGGCTGCCAGGGGGTAGACGGCGAGACCCACAGAAGCTGCGAAGGTAATTAAAATCCTTCGGGGAAAGCTCCAGTCGATAGTCATTTGTCTTTTGGACGGTCGGACCCCACATCGATAGCTGTCCGGATGAACTTATAGAGGCCGCCGCCTGCCCCGGCGAGGGTGAAAAGCAGCATCATCCATGGGCCGGAGTCAAGTTTTTGGTCGATCCACCTGCCGAGGAAGAAAAACAGAATCACTGCCACGGCCAATTGGAGGCCGGCTGTAAGGAGGGGAGCGAGGGTACGCAGGGTGCTCCCCGGGGAACCCGAATTATCGTCCTTCGGGTCTACCACATCGCCGTTACTTCTGGTCTGGCTGGGGCCCGTCCGGCTTATGGCCGGGAGGAGACGGCATACCTTTGGAATCCGCCATCATACACTTTCCGTCGAAGACGGCCCCTTCATCGATTACCAGTTTCGCGGTACGAATCTCCCCGCGGACCATTGCTTTTGCCTCAAAAACCAGTTTTTCCTGGGCGAAGACCGATCCTTTGATCTTCCCGCCAACCGTGACGTTTTTCGCGGAAATCGTCCCGTCCACGTCGCCTCCGTTGCCGACAGACACATTCTGCGTGGCGGTGATTTCCCCCAACACCTTTCCATCGACCCGGATACTTCCGGGAGTCCGGAGTTTACCTTCGAACACAGTCCCTGCCGTAATGAGATTGAGTTCGGTTCCTTCTTCGCCTTTCATCGCCATAGGACTCCTTTACTGGACGTTCAGTAAATAGTTATTAGGATCTTGTGCAACGCCGTCCTTCCACACTTCGAAGTGGAGGTGGGGACCGGAACTGGATTTCCCGGTATTTCCGAGGAGGGCGATCAGCTCGCCGCGGCGTACCACTTCCCCGGAACGCTTCATGAGCGACTTGTTATGCTTATAAACCGTGGTAAACCCCTCTTCGTGGGCGACCACGATTGTAAACCCGTCGTCGTAGGACCAGTCTGCGAAGACGACATTTCCGTCGGCGGAGGCAATCACCGGAGTACCCTCGCGGGCGGACAGGTCGACCCCGTAGTGGAGCTGATCAGGCTGAAACTTACGACTTACGAACCCATCGGTCGGAGCTATCATCGGCAGATTCTTCACAAAACCTTCATTGTTCTGCTGGGCTGCGGGGGTCGCCTTCGCGAATCCCCCTGTCGACACGGAGGGGGCGGTCGCAGGAGGAGTTGACGGACCGGCGAGCGTCTTACTGAACGATCTCTGCGCGAGAGTCGAATCCACCTGGCGGGCTGCGGCAACAAGACTATCGGGAAGCGATTCGCCCAGCGCTTTACGCAGTCTCACATTATAGGCGCGTAGCACATCGATCTCCTGGACGAGCAGATTAAGCTGCTTCTGAATATCGGCGATTTGATTCCCGTACTGTCTCACCAGTTCGGGATTTTGGGCGGCCAGGTGCGTTCCGATGGGTGTATACATGATGCCAGCGAGAATCAGGCCAACCAGGAGGAGAAAAGCGGTGATAAGAGTTGCGAGAAGGATGGGGCGGGAGACGGAGACCGTCCTAGTTTCTTCAGACTTAGCGTCCGGCACCATGATAAAGGTGTACCGGCGATGTTGTTTCCGTTCACGACCATTTTCCATTGTCTGATTTTATTCGCAACCGCAAATAAACGGCTGAAAATATAATGAAAATCTGCGAGAATGTCAAAAAACATCACTTATAAAGAAGGTATTTCGACCGGATTTGGGAATAGAGATCGGATTGTGACCGGAATTTTTCCAGCACATTCCTCTCAAGGGTGCCCTTCATCAGCCTGTCGCTAATTGTCGCGTCCCCCGCGAGATGATCCAGGAGCCCCTGTTTGATCTGCAGTTTATGGGGATACATCCCCAGAAAAACTTTCAGCATCATCAGACCTGTGATAACCGGGCGGAAGGCATTCCGGTCCGTCACGCGGACATAGACCCCCTGGCACGGCTTCCCTTTAAACTTGGGATCCAGGCCAGAAGCGGAATCGGGCAGAGGCGTGAAGACCACCGGGCTGAACCGCACACCCGGGAGTTTTAAATTGTTCAGTCTGCCGGTAATCTTTGCAGTATTCAGCCCCGGGGCGCCGATATACTCAAAGGGTTTTGGAGACCCCCTGCCTTCCGAGATATTTGTCGGTTCAAACAGACACGTGCCGGGATACACAGTCGCGGTAGAGAGCGACTTCATGTTTGGCGAGGGAGGAATCCAGGGAAGCCCGGTCTGGTCGTACCACATTGAGCGGGTCCACCCCTCCATCGGAACCACCATCAAATCGACTGTCGAGGGGTTGATGAATCCCTCGCCGATGCACATTCTAGCGAGCTCGCCGAGAGTGAGTCCGTAGCGGATCGGGATTGGGAAATACCCCACGAACGAAATCAGCGTCAGATCGAGCACCGGTCCCTCGACATCCTTCGCATTTATCGGATTCGGACGATCCAGCAGAATGAATTTTTTCGAATTTTCGGCCGCAGCCATCATCACGTAGGCCATCGTGGTCGTATAGGTATAGAACCGGGCCCCGGCATCCTGCAGATCAAACAGGATAACATCCACATTCTCGAGCGTGTTGGGGGCGGGCTTTCTCGTCCCGCCGTAGAGCGAGTAGACCCGGATGCCATGGTCATATTCGTCCCCCACCTTCTGGCCTGCTGCGTAAGAGCCGCGAATGCCATGTTCCGGAGCGAAAAGCGCAGTAATATTCACCCCCCGTGAGAGAAGAGTGTCCACCAGGTGCGTACCATTGGGAAGGACGGAGGACTGATTACAAACCACGCCCACCCGTTTATGGGCAAGCGAGTCGAGGTATTTTTCAACCAAAACCTGGGCGCCGGGATGGACAGGCTGTGCCCCGACGTTGCACTTTGCGAGAAAAACCAGAATCAGGAAGATTTTCCTCATAGTCTAAAGTAAAGACGAACGGACGAGAATCCAGGCGGCGAGAGACATACCGTCCCATATCTTTCCGGAGGACATGAGCACATCAACCTCCTGGGGAGAAATATATTTGTATTCAAACTCTTCGGTTTCATCCTTCGAAGACCGAGCAGGCGTGAGATCCCGGGCAATGAAAACGTGACAAATCTCATCTGTCACCCCGTTATAGGGATTAAACTCGCCGGCCTGAACGAGTTCCCCGGCCTGGAATCCCGTCTCTTCGGCGAGTTCCAGCCGTGCAGTTCCCTCTGGGGTCGAGCCCTCCTTCATCCCACCGCAGGGGAACTCGAGACTCTCGCGCTCGCGGAGATAGCGGTACTGATTCACGAGAAGCAGCCGGCCGTCGTCCAGGACGGGAACGATCATACTGGATCCGACGGCGTGCACATAGTGATACTCCCCGTTCTTCCCGGAGGGAAGTTTCACTGAATCCCGCCGGTAAGTCCACCAGGGGTTTTTCAATTCAAATTCCTGCCTGATTTTTTCCCAAACTTTCAGCGGCATGGCCTCGCACGCTAATCCACTTCAACCGTTTTCTGACAATTAAAGTACTGTGAATATAGGATATTTTGAGTTGAGATTCAGACCAGACCCGGCACTCCACTCAAGGATGTAGTGACTCCGTCGTCGTTTCGCCTAAGGGAAAGTCATCGACAGAGTAGTTCGGACCGCTCGTCGGCCGTTGCGACAATCTTGCGCTGCGCCATGCTATTGATTCTCCCTGAAGGGAAGGGTATATTGAGTCGTGGCGAAGTATTTGGCGATCTTACTCCTCACCACGTGGGGGGCTCTTTCTCAGACAGTCACCGTCCTCGACACAACCTACGAGACGGGCCCGGAGGGACCGTTGGGGGCGACCATATACATCCCGCACTCATCGAAGGGAATCGGGGTCGTCCTTGCGCACGGCTACACGGCCAGCCGGGCGTCAGTTGCCCGCTGGTGTGACACCCTGGCGGCGAACGGATACATTGCCATGACCATCGACTACCACGACTTCTCCGACACTCTTTATGGAAAATACCCGGGCCCCGTTACATCCTTCAAGCTTGCGGTCGAATTCCTCAGGCGAAATTCGGCGAGATTCGGACTCTTCACACAGAAAGTCGTGGGACTGGGTCAATCCGAGGGTGCGTTTCACTGGGGTGAAGCGATCGGATGGGACAACGACGACAGCTACTTCGGCACCGATCCGGCGATAAGCGACCACTTGGACGGCGCCATACTCCTCTATGGACTTTACGACAACTACAGGAACCTGCAGAGCGGGATCCCCTTCAACGCCATACTGGCCCATTACTTTTCCAGAGACACAACACTCCGCTCCAGGATGGGCAATGCCTTCTGGAGCGTGGGTACCATATTCACCCCGGTGCTCCTCTTTCACGGCACGGGGGATGAAACTGTACAGTACCAGCAATCGGTCGAATTTTATGACAGCCTGCGCGCATTCGGCAAAAATGTCGAGCTTGACCTATTCCCCGGCGCGCCGCATGTGTTCGAGTTTTCGGGAACTCCCCCGGCATTCACGACAGCGGGGCTCATAGCGAAGGACACCGTGCTTGCCTTCCTAGGCAGGATAATGCAGGTAACGGCCGTTCAGGCAGGATACGGACCCGGACGATTCTCCCTATCTCAGAATTTTCCCAACCCGTTCAACCCTGCCACCACATTCGTTTTTGAACTTCCGGAACAATCCCGGGTTCATTTAAGCATTTTCGACCTGCTGGGGAGAGAGGTGGCAATTGTGGCGGACAGTGAAATGGCCCCGGGGAGGCACAGCCGCACGTGGGACGCAGGGGGACTTTCGGGGGGAGTTTACTATTACCACCTCGCAGCCGGGAAATTCAGCGAGACAAGAAAACTCGTGGTCATCAAATAAGGAAATCCTTCCCGGCCAGGATACTTTGTCATTGTGCCGAGTTGCCCCCGGTTTAACAGCCTGCTTAATTCCCGTATTTATAGTCCCTCATTTCATGATGGCGGCTTCCCATCGCCGGCAACATCATAATGCCATGCAGGTTTCAGATCGGCTTCGGTCCCAATTATATACGCCTTTGGAGTGGAGGTAGTCCTCTCTCGTGGGAGTTGAGTTATATTTCACGGCCAACACTCCGGTCCCGACTCGAAATACATGGAGTCTTCTTACCTGCCAGTCACCGCACCAAAAAATATTTTCACTTTGCTATTGACAATATCAATGGCATTCCTTAGATTGCTCCTGCTTTTCCTCTCTCTGGGACATTAATCTGGGATGCGCTTATGACCCGCTATTTTTCTATTTCATTTCATCTCATCATCGTTTCTGTTCTCCTCTCGGTTCACCTCCTGGGTCAGGTAACCATCAAGGACACCTTGACTATCGGACCACACGTGCGTAGCATCGCGACCCCCCCTGCTGGCGACGGGGAAACGGGCACCGCTGCGCTCGATACGAGCGGAGTGATTGTAACTGTAAAGTACTACTACCGGGCTTGCGATGGATATGGGATAGTTCACACGAGCATCAGCCCATGCGATGCCTACCATGACAGCGCGGTAGGAAACACCGTAAGCGACATGAGCCAGCAGGGTCTGGCAAAATTCCAATTCCATGCTTACGATCGCAACCCTCTCACTCCGTACACATTCCTTGCCGATCCGCACTTTGACCCGTGCGGAAGCGTGCTCGGCACCTGTTTTCATACCGCGTGTAATGATTCCATCGTTGTAACTGACAATAGAGGAAGTCCGCCGGTGAAGGGAACCGGATCGAGACCGACGGTACAGTACCAACCTCCTCTAACGACTGCGTGCACCGTAAATAATTCCCAGCCGCAGACATTTGACCCGAATAGTGTGGAGATATTGCAGGAGGGAAGCAATTTCACATGGTCTGACAACGCCGGGCCGCACATTCTGCCGGTGGGCGATGTTTGCTCACTTTCAGATTCGACTCCGGGATGGCTCGTCAATGGTGCTACAAATCTACTGGCCCGCATTCCTCCGACGAATCTCGGACCGGAGCCACCTCCCTTGATCTATCTCCCTGGAAATTCTGACGTCGGCGTTTCCCCATGTTTGGATAATGCCACCAACAAATGGAAGTTTACTGTTCAAAACTTGCGCGTGCCATTATTTGAGTCAGTCTGTTTACAAAAGCTTCAGGCAGCGGGCCACATAGATTTTGGTGATGGTTCGAATTGGTCGATCCTGCGTCAGTACATTTCTAGTTGCGATCAATGGCATGACTTGAGACGGTGGATCAATTTTTTGGAAAAGGGATCCCACTTCGATAGCTCGAGGTCCGACACGGTGCCTCCTCCGACAAATTTTGGCAAGGTATATTTTACTCTCGCCATCCTCGCACACGAAGCCCAGCACGGGCATGATAAGGTCGATTCTTTGAGTCATGCCCTAAACGACAGCGCGTTCACACAAATATTTGCAATTGATGCACCGCAGAGTAACTACCCTTGTGCCAGGAATGCACTCGATGGATATAAAGACAAGGTGTTGCGCATTTTATCCCAGTACTACAACAAAGCGGCCACGAAGGACCTCAGCCTGAAGGATAAGAAAAAAGCAGATGCGGCGGCCGTGTCCGTTTACGAGCAGATCAAAAAAAATATCCTCCTGTACGTGCATAGTTTCGATGATAGGTGCTTTTAGCAGTTTAAAAACTTCGGAGAAGTGGGAATGACTCGCAAATTCATGACGTTACTACCGTTCCTGATGATGCTCCAAGCGACGCACTCGACAGGGCAGCAGCTCTGGAATCTTACGAACGAAACGTGGATGACACCGCACGATGAAACGACGTTGAGATCATGGGTCGCCCGGAAGGACGAACGCCCCTTCGATCCGTTTATCACTGCGCGCCAAGCTGCAATGGCGCTCGCACACTTTTACGGGGTAAGCGAGAGGACGTACATCATTTCAAACATGAAGCCATGGATCGATAGTCTTCGAACTGTCAACGCCCCGCTATTTCAGGAATATTATTTCTACTTACAGTACATCAAGGGTTATCTGGGTGATCCGACGGCCGTTGCCGGAATGGACAGCGTGGTTCGATTTTACAAGAACCCGCGATATGGCTTCGGATTTAAGCCGATCGAACTGCTGGCGGAGGCCGGGCATTACGATTATTTTGACACGCTTCGAAACGCTTTCACTCCCGCGAATGCTGGCGGGGTAATCCAGTCCATTCGTCTTTACGGTCGCGATAGTCGGTTTCGAACCGAGGCCAGGTCGATGATACGACAGTACATTCTCGCGACGCCGTCGAATCTGGTTCGTTTCGGAACCGGCGCATCTGAAATGATGACTGTGGATAGAGCTTACGGCATACAACTTCTCGATTCACTCTTCCGTGCTTCGTCCGGGACTTCCAGGATGGATTACTTTCAATCGTTGGAGGGTTACGATCGTGATGGTCAGCCAGACCGAGTAATATGGGCCCTTCCGGCCGAAACAGATACCGCCCTGAGAGACGGATACGTCCCACTTCTTGGCGGCGGGACTGGTGATGACTATATCTCCCGTAAGTATCTGACGCCCCGGTTTGTCAAATTCGTCAAGGATCAGTTGCTGGTTGAACCAACGGTATCTGTGAAAGCAGACCTCGATTGGTTCAGGACCAGATTCTTACCACTGCCACTTCCCGCCTCGGTATCTGTCCTTTCCGCCATCGATTCTCTTATCAGCACGAAGCATCAGGTAACAGGATACAACTGGCTGGTTAACAGTAGTTTTGAACTCGAGCTGGATAGTAGTCTCACGAACGCGCATAATTATCTTGTGGCAGGAGATTCGAGCAACACCGGGAGGCAGGTCAAGGTCTTCCAACAGAAAGTAGATGCTGCTCACAAAGATTCTCTCAATCCCAATCGGGGAATCAACTTGGAAGGCTGGAAATTTCTTTTTAACTACGCCAAATACATACTCTCAGCGCTCCCGCAGCGAACCGATACCTCATCAGTATCGAGCGGGTGGAACATGGTGAGCTTACCGGTAGACGCTATTGATCCTCGCACACTCTCGGTGTATACGGGGGCAATATCACCGGCCTATGCATACTCAAGTGGCTACGTTACGAAAGATACGCTTGTGCCTGGATACGGTTACTGGTTGAAGTATCCGTCTGACAAGCAAGTGGGCATTACCGGATTCTGGCTCAATTCATTAAGCGTCCCCGTTCAGAGTGGTTGGAACATGGTTGGCTCACTCTCGGCCAACATCCCCAAATCGAGCGCCACATCCGACACATCCAAGACGAAGATTCTTACCACCTTTTATGGATACAAGGCGGGTACCGGCTACTTCCAGGCAGATACGATCAAGGTGGGCAAAGGCTATTGGGTAAAAATGAGCGCAGCGGGGTCATTGCTCCTTAACGTCGGTGCGGGGAGCGCTTCAAGCGCGGCTGGGGAGCAACCCCCAACGGCACCGGGCACGCCATCTGTGCCGATTCTGTTATCGCCGACCAACGGAGCGTCCGGGGTTTCTATCTCGCCGACATTGAGCTGGAGCACGTCCTCGAACGCGAGTTCATATAGGCTTCAGGTATCCACGAATTCATCGTTCTCTACTGCAGTCTTCGATCAATCTGGCCTAACGGGGACATCACAGATGGTCAGCGGGCTGGCTTACAGCACCCCCTACTACTGGCATGTGTATGCAGTCAACGATTTCGGCGCAAGTAATTGGTCGAATATGTCATCATTCACAACACAAGCTCCGCCACCGCCCCCTCCTCCGTGCCAGTGCTGTAATCAGAGCCCCATAACACTCGATCAAATCACAGTCTCGGATGCGAATGGAAACGGACAGTCGATGTTTGTCAATAACTCCGGTAAACGACTTGCGCTTGGCGTTGGGGATGTGGAAATGCCCCCGGAACCCGGACAGGGCAGATTTGATGCACGTTTCCAGTCAAAGAAACTCATCGAGAGCGTCCCAGTCGGGCAGGGGAAGACATCGATTCCCATCGTCATTAAGAATGCCGTTGGATCTATAACGATTCGATGGAACATACGCGCTGATAACAAGATAACATACTGGCTGACTGATCCGGGATCAGGTAAGGTGCGACAATTGCTCTCGGGTAATGGAAGTTTGGTGCTGGGCGGTGCCGGAAATGGTTCAGTACTGATCCAAGCGCAGGCCACGCAGCCATGTCAATAGGTTTGGAAGGAGAATCAGTCATGACAAGAGGGATTTCAAGACTTGCAGTGATCCTGGTGGGTGTGATTCTACACGCCCTCATGACCTTCGGACAGAGCCACAATGTCCCGTGCGGTTCGCAAGGTAATAACCTCGAGCTTACGATAAAGAACGGGTCAGGGATGGGAATGTCCAACGTGAAGCTGGAGTTGCTTAACGCGCCCGAATGGCTCCACTTCTCGGCTAATGAGTTGGTGCTTAATGAAGTCTCCTCCGATAACGACGGAACCGCCAGTTTTCACTTCATGGTTGATAAATCAGTCCGGATTGGAAGTACAGGGACAGCAACATTCAGGATTGTCGCGGGACCTCAACTATGGACGAAAACCATATCTTTTCTTGTGACTCCCCCGGAACGATTCGAATTATTGCAGAATTATCCCAATCCGTTCAATCCGGAGACGAAAATTGAGTATGCACTCCCAAAGGCGACCCACGTGAAGCTCGTTGTCTACAGCATGCTCGGTCAGGAGATCGAAACGTTGGTGGATAATACAGAAGAGGCGGGTTACAAGACGGTACGCTTCGATGCCAGGAACTTACCAAGCGGAGTGTATACCTACCGGCTGGTTGTTGGCGATAACAGTGATTCGAAAAAGATGATGTTGATCAAGTAACTTGCCCATCGCTGAGTTAAAGCCATTCGTTGGGGTGTGGAGGGGCTCCGGAGTCACCGAATATCCCGCCATTGAGAGAACTGACTATACTGAGGAGACAACCTGGAGCATGAACGGGAAGGATCCGGTCATACATTTTGAACAAAAAACGTGGAAGGAAGCCGGCATCCCGGTCTTCTGGGAATCGGGATTCTTAATTGACAGGGATGACAAAATCGAAATGATCAGCGCCCAAAAAAGCGGCCGCGTCGAAATACTGGCCGGCCCCCTCAGACAAACTTCTCCGGACACCTACGAAATCCTTCTGGAAAGCGTGCACATCATTAACGACCAGAGAGTCGTCGGCTCACGACGGCATTTCTGGCTCACGCCGGAAAAAATCACATACGAGCTGGACATGAAAACGCACAGCCATGATTCGTATGCGGCGCACCTGAAGGGAACGATCAGGCGGGTTCAGTCGTAGTATTCGAGGCCGAGATGAGTAATCAGCTCCTCGCCCTTGAGATGGCGCAGGGTATTCTTCAGCTTCATCAACTGAATGAAAAGATCGTGCTCCGGGTAGAGGCCCGGGGCCACCATGGGGCTTTTGAAGTAAAACGAGAGCCATTCCTGTATCCCCTTCATCCCTGAGCGCTGGGCAAGATCCACAAAAAGCACCAGATCGAGGACGATCGGGGCGGCAAGTATCGAGTCCCGGCACAGAAAATTAACCTTCACCTGCATCGGGTATCCCATCCAGCCGAAAATATCGATATTATCCCACGACTCCTTATTATCGCCGCGCGGCGGATAATAATTAATACGGACCTTGTGATAATAATCCTTATAGAGATCGGGATAGAGTGACGGCTGCAGTATCCCCTCGAGAACCGAAAGCTTACTCTCCTCTTTCGTCTTAAAAGACTCCGGGTCGTCCAGCACCTCACCGTCCCTGTTCCCCAGAATGTTTGAAGAAAACCACCCGTTGAGTCCGATAAGGCGCGCTTTCAGCATGGGAGCGATCACAGTCTTGAGCAGCGTCTGGCCCGTCTTAAAATCCTTCCCGCATACCGGGACGCCCATCTTTCGTGAAAGAGCGATAAGAGCGGGTGTATCCACCGTAAGATTGGGCGCGCCGTTCGCGAACGGCACCCCTTCCTTAAGAGCGGCGTATGCATAGAGCATGCTCGGGGCGATTTCGGCGTTATTCCTCTTCATCCCCTCCTCGAATCGCTTCAGGTTCTTATGAACCTTCCCCGGGCTGATAAAGACCTCCGTGCTTCCGCACCAGATCAGAACAACACGGTCCAGCTTATTGTCGGATTTAAACGAGCGGATATCGTCGCGAAGCTGTTCCATCAGCTCGAGCTTCGATTTCCCCTTCTTCACATGCGATCCCTTGAGGCGTTTTACATAATACTGGTCGAACACGGCCTTCATAGGGCGAAGCGACTGCAGTTCCTTCTTGAGCGTGGCGAGGTGGCCTTCGTTCAGCACGCCGGCGGTCACTGCCGATTCATAACAATTTTCATTCCTGATATCCCACCCGCCGAAGACGAGATCGTCGAGACGCGCGAGCGCCACAAAATCCTTGATCATCGGGGAGCGGTGGTCGGTTCGTTTGCCGAGGCGTATCGTCCCCATCTGGGTCAGCGAGCCCACGGGTTGAGCCAGACCCTTCCGGACGGCCATCACGCCGGCGAGAAAAGTCGTCGCGACGGCACCGTTGAGGCCGACGATGAGCACTCCGAGCTTGCCTTTTGGCTTAGAAATCGTTGGCATAGATAAATTCCCTTAAAATTTAAGCATTATTTTTGTGATCTCATCCAGTTGTGACACAACATGATCTGCTGCGTCGGTTGATGCGGGAGCGTCCCAGCTTGTTCCTTTAAGCCAGATCGTCGAGCAGCCCAGGCTTTTCGCCGGGACGATGTCGCGCTCATACGAGTCGCCGATCACGAACGAGTCGGCGGGGTTGGCATTCAGACGCTCGAAGGCCAGCGAAAAAATTCGTGGATCCGGCTTCCGTACCCCGACCACTGCGGAATCAACCAGGGCTGCGAAAAACCCGGACAGACCGAGCTCCTTGCAGACCACCTCAAGATTGCCGTAAAAATTGGAAACCACGCCCATCACATAGTCTCTCTGCAACCGCGCGAGGGTTTTCGCTGCAAGCCAGCTCGCCCGTTTCACCTCGTAGTAACACGCGCTCCACATCAGATCGGCGATGGAGGTTTTTACCTGAATGCCGAGCGAAGCGAACTGAAGCTCGAATTGCCGTCTAAGGGTCTTTTCCAGGGACCAACTGCCGATCCCCGGTTCCTTGGCGATAAGCCCCTCCGCGGCGACGAACGCCTTCTCAAACGCCTTCTTCTCCACCCCGATATGAAATCTTTCGTAAAACCGCCAGAACTCTTCGCTCCAATGAACGCCCTCGGTATCGAGAGTACCGCCAAAATCAAACAGGGCCGCCTTCATCACAGAGCCAGGACTGCGTGCATATCTGATGAGCGGTAGCAGGCATCGAGCATCTTCATCACCGTGACCGCCTCATCGAGCGGATCCACGGAAAAATTCTTCGATCCGATTCTCCCGAAAAAATCATCGAAAAGCGACACATACCAGCCCACATACTGGCTTTTATCGGACACATCGGGCATCGGAATCTCCCGCGTCCCGGATTCTTCCGTGAGAATCAGTCGCGTGCCGTCGTAGGAGAGACTCCCTGCGGTGCCGGCGGCGTAGGCGCTATTCGCCCGCTGGGAGGCGGCCCACGTGAGGTTGATTTCCACCAGACGCTTCGGATATTCGAGCGTCACGAGAGCGGTATCTTCCACCCCGTACGAATGCTTCAGCGTCCGGAGCAGGGCCGATATTTTTTGGGGAACCCCAAAAAAATGCTTCGACAGATATAAATAGTGTGCGCCGGTATCTACGAGAATCCCCCCTCCGCTCTGATCCCTGCTTGTCCGCCACTCGGGGTTCCAGGAAGAAGTGCCGGTGTCGGCCTGCAGCCGGAAAACGTTAAACTGCGCGAGCGTAACATCACCCAGCGCACCGGAGCCCATGATATCATGAAAAGCCTTCCAGAGGGGGGAGTATTTATACTGATGGCAGGGAACGAAAACGATGCCGGATCGGCGGATCATTTCGGCCGTCTCAAGCACGGAGTCAAAACTCTCGGCGAGAGGCTTTTCGCACAGAACATGGATACCCTTCGAAGCGCACGAGCGGATAAACCCTGCATGAGTTTTGGGGGGAGTGCAGATATCCACAAAATCAGGCTTGTGATTCTCAAGCAGAGAGTGCAAATCGGAATAGAAAGACGCGCCGGGCAGGAGCTCTGAGGCCCGTGACCGATTTTCTTCAACGAGATCTGCGGCGGCGATAATTTCGACACGATCCTTCAGACAGTTGAAGGCCGGAATATGGCCTCTCGAAGCAATATTGCCGAGCCCGACGATCGCTCCGCGCAGACGGCTCATCAGGCCAAAACCTTTCGCTCTTCGATCATGGCGAGGAGCGAGGCGCTCAGGCGTTCCTGGTGCATCGTCACCAGAATCATTATCAGATTGATCACGACGATCTCTGTGGCGAAATAGGCCGGCACCAGATCGATCAGGACGGCGACCGACATCACGATCATGCGGGTATTCGTCGTGAGAACGGCATAATACTTCATCAGCGGCCTGTTCATCGTGCGATATTCATCGCGGAACCAGTCCGGGATATTCTGGCCATAAATGCTGGCCACGGTCTTCCTCAGCTTTTGAAAATTCTTTGACAGCGATTCCTGCTGTACGGTATAGTTCAGATACACCCTCAGCAGAAATTTTTTCACCGGATGCCTGGAGAAGCTCAACGATTCATATTCGGTGCGAACCTCGTCCGACCCTTCGAGCTCGGATTTAGCGGGATCTACCACAAATTTCAGGTAGGCGTTCCGGTAATAATCGGCGAGCGAACTTTGGAGCGAGTGGCTGGCGGCGCCCCCGGCCACAAGAAGAGCGAGCCAGGGCCAGGCCACATTGTAGGAGACGACCATCCGGGCGAAGAGGTGGGAGTAAATGCTCATGAACATGATATTGCCCCCCAGGCCGTCGAGGATACGGCCGATCCTCGAACGGTGATCGGTCATACGGGCCAGCTGGCCGTCCACGCTATCGAGCGTATCGGCGATAACCCAGAGAATGATTCCCCACACATTGGTGGCAAAATCTCTATAGTAAAGAAGGTGGCCGCCCGTCACCCCGATAAAAATGCTGACGATCGTGACGGCGTTCGGGGAGATTCCGAATGCGCGGCACGCCCGGGCGATAAAATATCCAATCGGGCGGTAGAAATAGATATCGATCGTCTCTTCGACGTCGACCGCTTTATACGTTGATTCGATCTGCGACAAGGCCAAATACCTCTTCGAGAATCGAGATACCTTCTTCGGCGGTCTCTTCGTCGATGATGAGCGGGGGATTGATGCGGATATCGGGATTATAGCCCATCGTGATAAGGCCCCGCTTCAGGCATTCCTGGAAAATAAACTTGCAGGTTTCCTTATCCAGCTTTTCTTTCGTTGTGCGGTTTTTCACCAGCTCCACGCCGATCAGAAGGCCGCGGCCCCGCACCTCGCCGATGAACGGAAATCTTTCGGCGAGTCCGGAGAGTTTTTTCAGCATGAACGCCCCCACCCTGCGGGAATTCTCGACAAGCCCGTCCTCGATGATCGTCTTCACGGTGACATAGGCGGCCGCGGAGGCGAGCGGATTCCCGCCATAGCTGGAGGAGCTGCCGCTCGGATTGGCGAACGGTTTGGCGAAAATCACCTTGTCGCTCGACATCAGCCCTGTCATCGGGTAGCCGCCGCCGAAACTCTTACCGATCGTGATAATATCGGGGACAACCCCGTCGTGCTGGCAGCCAAACATCTTCCCCGTCCGGCCGAAGCCCGTGATCATCTCGTCAACGATGAGAAGCGCCTGCTGCTCATCGGCGAGGCGCCGTAGCTCCTGGAGGTACCCTTCGGGGGGAACAACATTCCCGTTGGTCCCCTGAATCGGCTCGACGATGATAGCGGCGAGATTCCCCGTGGTTTCAAGCTTGATTTTTTCACGGATGAAATCGACGCAGGCCCAATGGCAGTCGGGGAACGTCAGCTGGAGGGGGCAACGCCGGCAATTCGCATAGGGAGTGTTGTAAATCCCGTGGGGAAGCGGACCGAGATTATGTTTAAAAGTGTCGCCGATGAGGCCGACGACCCCGAGCGTCTTCCCGTGGAAGCCGCCCCAGAAGCCCATCACCTCGGTTTTCTTCGTAAACGATTTTGCGAGGCGCAGAGCGGCCTCAACAGCCTCCGCCCCCCCGCTATAGTACTGGGTCCGGTAGAGATTGCCCACACAATTCTCGGCAAGAAGTTTTGAAAGATCCGCGCGCACTCTTGTCGTAAAACTCCCCACGTGGATCTTCGACACCTGTTCCTGCATCATCTTCACATATTTGGGGTGATTATACCCGAGGCTTGCCACGGCCACTCCGGCGAAGAAATCGATATACCTGTTGCCGTCGACATCCTCCACAATACATCCCTCCCCTCTCTCCATGGCGAGCCCGGACAGAGTTGCGATCGTCTGAGTGCCGGGAGAGATATACTTCTGTTCGAGGTCAAAAATCTCCTTCGACTTAGGGCCGGGGAGGGAAGTCGTCACCGAGGCTTTTCGTAGTGATTCATGAACCAGCATGTTCTTTAGCCTTTCTGTAAATAAGTTGAGCGATATTTTTGCTTGCCTCCTGGCGGACCGGGGCGAAACTGGGCCAGTCATTGATATCGATGATCGTCACCGAGCCGTCGGTGCCGATGATGGCATCGCCCCCGTAGACGTAGAGATTCATCACCTCGGCGGAGGAGGAGGCAAGCTCCCGGAGGCGTTTTGTGTCGAAATTCGTGTGATAGATTCCATTAAGATAATACCAGTGAAAAAGATCGGTTTCCCGGACAGCGTAAAATTTTACCGTATCGCCCTCTAGATGCTCCTGCAGAATCGCCTCATTGATATCCCTCTGGTGAAATTCCTTCAGAAGATTCAGCTCCTCATCGTCCGTATTGGCGATCGTCACATCCTCCTTATGAACGGCATGAACATCCCCGCGCTTGATCCACACCTTCGATGAGGTGAAGCCCGCCTCGCGGGGGTTCATATCGGAGTCGGTCTGGACGATGACGCTTTTGGGAAATGGGATCCCCGCCCCGGGAAGAAGTTTTACCATATTGATGCGGTAGCAATTCATCACCGCCCTCGGGGAATTGATGATAAACGCGCCGCGGTCTTCTATCTTCGACAGAGTTTTCGATCCGATTGGGCCCTGCGCCATCGAGAAAACCAGTTTCTCCCGCACCGATTCCGGAGTGATCAGCCCTTCGTCATACATCGTTACCTCGGCGCCTATCTCCCTCAGCGCATCGGCCGTCCGGTTAATGATCAGGAGATCATTGACAACATGATTCGGCGAAAACTCAGTCTTACGCGTGATGCCGGCGAACTTCAGCTTCATGAAAACAACTTTGACAAAAATGAGGGGGGATCATCGGGCGGCGCGGGAATGCCGAGCGAAAGATCCAGCTGGCGGCGAAGGGCGCCTTCGCGGTCGATCTCCGCCTGCAGGCGGTAATCGGCCATAACCGTTCCCACGGCAAAACCGGCCAGGTTGGCAAAAAAGACGACATTGAGGGCGATCTGAAAACCCCTCACATCGAAGAGCACCGTCATTAAGAATCCGAAATAGAGCATGAACCGTTTAAAACCGGGATCGAACTTCGAATAAGGTTCGATGATCGTCACGAGCACGATTGCAACAAAGGCGAGAATTGCAATCATCGGGGTGACGGCGCCGACTGAGACAAGCGCGAGAAACATGGACAACTCGCTCAGGCGGTCGAACACAATCTCCATCCTATGTCCCTGCTTTGATTCCAGGCCGTACTGCCGGGCCACGCCGCCGTCGAGGCCGTCAAGAATCTGCGAAACCGCCATCGTAACCAAACCTGCGAGAATAAATCCTCCGGCGACGAGTCCTGCGGCAGCAAGCCCCACAATGAAACCAATGAAAGATATCTGGCTGGGAGAGAGGCCAAGATTTTCGTGGGAAAACCTAATGGCTCCTTGGAGAATTCTGTCTGACAAACTTTTCATCAAAAACCCTTAAAACAACCGGCCGTGGACGAAGGCGAACGCGGCTATGGCCACCGCGCAGAGAACGCAGACCCAGACTTCCTTTGAAAAATCAGAAAACTGAGTCAGAAGCCCCTCCGTCGTGTATGTGGTAAACGGATAAAAGGGCCTCTTTTCATAACTTACCATGTAATCGAGCGCAAAGTGGGATATGAAAAACAGCGCGGGCACGGGAGTACCCAGATAGACGGAAAGGGGAATGATCCACATCATCGCGATCGGTTCCTGGAACGGTGTACGCCAGTGATAATGTTTTTCATTCTTTTTCCCGTTTTTCTTCAGATAGAGGGGCAGCTTGATCGGGTGATCGACCAGATCGATCCCATATCCGAAGGTATAAGCGAGCGCCACGTCGCTCCCCTGGAGCCCGAGCGCCTGCACCCCGACAGTCGTCAGCAGAATATGAGGAAGAAACGTCATGGATGCTTCGCTGAAGAAATCCCCTTCTCCCCGGAGAGGAGAATGAACAGCAACCCGAGAAGAATCCAGAAAAACTCGCGGATGCGCATGACCACCCCCAGATAGACCCCGAGAAGGGGTGGAAGGGCAAGGGTTTGCAGACCGAGAGCGAGGCCACCTTCCCTCGACCCGAGGTTGAGCGGAATAAAGAAAAGAAGATTGATCACGATCGAGTACGACACGTACACAAAAAGCGCCGACATCAGCGTCGTCTCGATCCCGACCCCGCGGAGAATAAGATAGACCTCGATCCCCATCAGGATCCGGCTCACATATTCCAGGAGAATTGAAAGATAAAGCCTCATGCGCTCATTATGGTAGACGTGCGTGATCGCGTCGTCCATCTCCTGGAGATCATGCAACCTGTCCAGCAGCGCAGAAAATCTCCGCAGAAGGGGAATCCGGGAAACCGCGCGGTGGAGTCTCTGAAAAATCCCCTCGCGGTGGCCGGAGAGCGTCACCACGATCACGGCCAGAATCGCCAGTCCGACGACGCACAGCGTCGCATCGACAACCGGCGGGAGATTGAGAAGCAGCAAAGCGGCAGCGATCCCGGTGAGGAGGAGAAGCATATGTCCCAGAAGGTGCACCATGCGGTAAAGGACCACTGCCGAAACCGCGCCGCCTTCACCCATGCTGGCTGAGAGCGCCTTCATCTTATATGGTTCCCCTCCGAGGGCAAGAACGGGCGTAACATAGTTTATCACAAAACCTGAGACGGTCACCATGAAGAGCCGGAAAAACGGAATTTTTTGGGCCTGCCTGCCCAGGGCGAGCCGCCACGCAGCCGCGTTAAGCATATAAATAAGAAGCCAGATGATCAGGACATAGAGGAGACTCCAGCCGGCCCTTGCGATATTGTCGAAAATCCTGTCGAGACCGAACCTCGAAATCAGGATCGCGAACGCCGTCAGACCCAGCACGAAAAAGATAATATTTGTCCTAAATTTCACAGGCGATCAGAAGACGGAAACATGAACATATTTTGAGGGATGGTCCCTGAAATCGACCAGAAGGAGATTAAGATCCTTCATCAGCGACATGATACGGTCATAAAACTTACCATTGGAGAGGAGTTTCGACACATTGCTGGAATCATTCGAGGCCCGTGCCATAATCGTGTCGGCGCGGGAGGCAAACGAGGAAAGATCGACATAGAGCTTATCGTCCATAATCAATTTCCCGACGGTCCCCTTTCCCTGACGGATCTGCTCGGTCACCGTCCTGAGATTTGCCGACACCTCAGAAATATTTCTGGAAAGTGGTTCATCGTACACCAGCTTGCCCAGGGCTCCCTGTTTCTTTTCCACGGCGGCCATGAGGCCGTTGAGGGAGCGGAGAAACCGTTCCGTCTCGTTAGCGACGGTAGGCTGTTTGATGAATTTTCCCACGGAGCCCTCCCCTTTTTCTATAGAGGCGGTGATACGCTTGGCGTTGGCGACCGCCTCGCTGAAGTCGGCGAGCGCCTTTTTCATTTGGGGACCCGAGGCTTCGAGGTCGAACGATTCGCGAAGGGGAATGAAGGAATTCTCCGCCAGAGGCTGTTCCCCCTCGGCGCCGATGCTCAGGTCGATATACTTGTCTCCCAGCAGCCCGATCGTCTTAATCTGGCCCATGGTGCCGCTGGTGATCGATGACCGATATTTTGACAAGAGATCGAGCGTCACTTCGACGCCGTTCACACCATCCCTTGTCTTGAAGGTCATATTCGTGACATAGCCAACTTTGAGCCCGCCGAGAGTCACCATTGCTCCGTTGACGAGTCCCTGCACGTTCGGCATGAAAACCTTCACCGAATACTTCGAGGAGAAAATATTCTGTTCGGTCCCGACGACGCTGACCACGAACACAAAGACCACAAGGCCGAGAAACACGACGATGCCGACACGCAGGGTATACCACTTCAGGTGAGTAGCATCCATACGAACTCTTACTGTTTATGATAAACGAGGTCGGCCTCTTCCCTGATTTCGGAAAGAAAGCTCTGAACGAAAGGATCGGGGCATGACAGGAGAGCATCGGGGAGGCCGTCGAACACAATTGCGCCGTCATTCATCAGGGCGATGGAATCGCCCACGGCGAAGGCGTCCCGCAGAATATGCGTCACGACGATCGACGTTGCCTGTCGTTCACGCTTCAGCCTCATCATGAGTTCGGTCACGGTTTTCGCATTGATCGGATCGAGACCGGTCGTCGGCTCGTCATAGAGAATTATCTCCGGGTGAAAGGCGATCGCCCGGGCGATGGCGACCCTCTTTTTCATCCCTCCGCTGATTTCTTCAGGAAGCAGATCCAGCGCGTCGGGAAGATTCACAAAGTCGAGGCATTCCTGGACTCGTTTACGGACCTCACGGGGTTCCAGGTCGGAGTGTTCCTCGAGAAAGAAGCCGACATTCTCCGCGACGGTGAGCGAGTCGAAGAGAGCGTTCCCCTGAAAAATCATCGACATCCTGCGCCGGATGGGCATCTGGTCGCGTTCGCTGAGGTGCGTGATCTCGGTGCCGTCGATAAACACAGACCCCGCGTCGGGGCGCCAGAGGCCCAGAATAATTTTAAGCAGTGAACTCTTTCCGGCGCCGCTCGGGCCGAGGATCACCTTCGTCTCACCCGATTTCGCGCGGAAGGAAACGTCGTCCAGGATCTTACGCCCCTCCACGTCCACCGTGATATGTTCGAGCTTGATCATCTACTGAAGGACTGTCCAGACGACCTTTGTGAAGATAAAATCGTTGAACAGAACAACCACGGAGGCGACGACAACCGCGTTGACGGCGGCGCGGCCGACGCCGATCGTGCCCCCGGTTGTCGCGAGCCCGTAGTAGCAGCTGATCGTGGAAATAAAAAACGAGAATACCACCGGTTTACCGAGCCCCACGAAGAGATCCTTCATGCTGAGATCCTTGATCGCCGACTGCCAGAAAAAAGCCTTATCCACGTTGAGCCACACGTCGGCGACGATCATCGCGCCGAGGATGCCGACAATATCGGCGATGAGAGTGAGGGGAAGAAACATCACGATCGACGCAACGAGGCGGGGAACGGCGAGCTTCTCGACTGGGTTCGTGCCGAAAGCCCGCAGCGCGTCGATCTGTTCGCTCACCTGCATCGAGCCAAGCTCGGAGGCGTTCTTCGCCCCCGTCCGGGCGGCCAACAGCAGCCCGGTGATAACCGGGCCCAGTTCCCGGACCATGGCGAGCGAGGTAGTCCGGCCCACAAGAAGTTTGGCCCCGAAGGTTTCCAGGCGGTGGCCGGTCTCGATCGCCATGATGATCCCCATGAATAGACCCGAGAGGAAGGCGATCAGGAATGATTGCGCGCCGATCAGGTACATCTGTTCCATCGTATCCTTGCGGTAGCGCCACGCTGCCGGGAGGGCGCGAACGTTTTCGAAAACGAAAACAGAATATTCCTGGAGACGCAGGAGAGATCCCTTAAAGGCGCGGATAGGAGGAATATCGCGGACCTGCTCAGCCATCGAGATTCCGGAGCAATTTTTCGGCGACGTCGATATCGCCGGCGTGGTCGACGTCGACAATTTTCGAGAATTCAAAGCCCTCGAGCCTGTAATTCTCAGCGATCAGGTGGTTCAGAAAATTTCTTAACCGTTCGATTCCAGCGGCGCGGGCCGCGTCGATTTCAGAAAAAATCGTAGGCGAAAAAGCGTAAAGCCCGCCAGTCACGAGCGGCGACCGCTCCTTGAAACTCAGGATCCGGTTTTCCGGGCTCATGGTCACATAGAGGGGATTCTCGTCGTCGATGAATCGCGTGACCGCCAGGATCCCGTCTGCCGAATCGTGTGCGCGCACGTGGCGCACGAAATCGGAAAAATCCTCTTCCTTATAAACCGAATCGACCGTTGAGAGCAGAAAACTCCCGTTCCCCGTGAGGAAGGGGGCGAGGGCGAAAAGGCTATGCATCGAGCTCGGAGTGGAGCGGACGATGACGCGCACCGGGAGGGCAAAACGCTTCTGGAGGAATTTTTCCACCTCCCGCGCTTCCTCGTTGATGATGCAGATGATTTCCGAAATCCCGTTCGCGGCGAACGATTGAAAAAGGCGTTCGATGAGCGGAACGCCGCCGACGGGAACGAGAGGTTTGGGAGTCGAAATGCCGTCGGAGCTAAGACGGCTTCCCTCGCCCGCCGCGATGATGCCTGCTTTCATGTGAAATGTGAAATTCTCTGAAAAATGCTTGAAAAGATACCAAAAATCTGTCAGATTTCCAAGCATTTTGGCCTGTGTGCTGGGGCACAGAAAATTTTTTTTAACTGGAAAACCTGACGAAAAAGTTATACCATTTAAAACTATTTCAAGGAGACTGACGCATGAAACGATGGACACTTGGGATCGCCTTCCTCCTCCTCTGGGGGTGCAACAAGAACGACGAGCTGGAGAAACGCGCCGCGGAACTGCAAGTGAAGGACAGCGAACTTCGTCAGGAGCTGGCGTCACGTGACGAATACATTGACAACGTCACACGCTCGATCAACGATGTCTACGCCAACCTCGAGAGCATTCGTACGAGGGAAAAACTGATCATGAACGAGAGCAACCAGATGGAGAACGTCAAGAAGCCTGAAGAAATACGCAGGCGCCTCCTTGGAGAAATTGCGACCATCGATACGACGCTCCGTCTCAACAGAAAGAAGATTGACGATTTGCAGTCGAAGGTCAACTCATACCGGGCCCAGTTTGCCAGCCTCCGGAACCTCGTTTCCACATTAAAGAAAACCATTGAGGATCGCGAGGCATCGATAGCTGCGCTCGAACTAAAGGTAAGCGGCCTAGAGGCCGAAGTGGGCGAAAAAACGAAAATGGTAGCGGATCGTGACTCAACCATTGGCAGGCACCTTGCTACGATCGAAATGCAGAGGCGACAGATCAGCACCGGATTTTACGTTGTGGGGACGCGGAACGAGTTAGAAGGAAAGGGCATCATCAAGAAGGAGGGTGGATTCCTCTGGGGTCTCCTGGGATCGACCACGGTTCTGGCCAGCGGATTCAACCGTGACTACTTCCGGCCGATCAACAAGTGGGAAGACAAGATGATCGACATCAAGGGAGATATCTCAGAAATCGTCCCCAGGAGAGATGAGCAGCTCTACAGCATGAACGAGCCGGGCAAGCACGAATCGGTCCTCAAGATACTGGAACCGAACAAATTCTGGCAGGAAAACTACCTCGTCATCATCACGGATTGAAACCCGACAGACCGGCCCTCCAGGTTCAACCTGGAGGGCCGGCTTTGCCGACCCAACGATCCCCTCAATCCCGCCCCCCGCAGTACACCGCTGTTTGCTATTACCCCGTTTCTTCGGAAAGTGGCCAGATCTGAGCCCTGTTTAGGGCCCCCAGATGTCACCATGACGGAGGAGGATCCAGGGAGGGCTGACACTATCATCAGATCCTCGTCTTCAAGGCCGCGAGCTTGATTCAATTACCCATATTCTTTATCATGCCGCTAACAGAGCGATACAAGTCGCCCAAGTATCGTCGACGGGATCACTAAACCATTTCTTGTTCCAAAGCAGTCGATGACGCGAGCAGGAGTATGGGCTTTGGGTTGCGGCAGCGATGTCCCCGGCACTGAGGATTGCATACTGCGATTTCGGGGCGATTACAGAGCAGTTAAGGCAACCTGAGATCGAAGCCATGTTCTATAAGATCGCCATGATTATCGAATTGCCCGCGACCGAATCGGATGCTATGAACTTACATCTGCTCGACTCTACGGCCATCAGACGGAGGAAGCGTTTGCCCCGCGTCGCATCGAAAATCATTTTGAAATCCTTGCGAGGCGGAGGGACCCAGCTTCTGATCTTGAGCTAACCGAACCTGACCAACCTAGCGGCCCGGAGATGCAATGAACTTTCAATCGCCTCGATTCTTACCGGTCCCTTTAGTTCTCCTTCTCTTGATCCTCGGCGGGTTCGCCCGTCCGAAGCCGAATACTTCTTCCATCGTTCATGCAGCTGATAGCACACTGATCACAGTCCATGAGGGATGGAACATGATCTCCCTTCCGTTAATCGTTCCATATCCGAACGCATTGTCGATCTTTCCACACGCATCATCGAAACTGTACTCCTACGAAGGAACCTACCGTCGCCATGACACATTGGATTACGGCAGAGGGTATTGGCTAAAATTTCCAGCGACCGAAACACTTTCCGTAACCGGGATCAAAGCGAATCTCCTTATCACCAAGCTAGCTCCAGGATGGAACATGATTGGAGCACCCTCATTCCCTGTTCAGGTCACGGACATTATGGTATCTCCCGCAACCTCAATAACTTCTCCATACTATTCCTACTCCTCAGATTCCGGATACAGACCGTCGGGAGTGCTACAGCCGGGCAGTAGCTACTGGGTAAAGACACAGGGCGGAGGGATGATGTCGGATGCAAATTGGGAATTCCTGGGCTTGGGCAATGAACAAGTAACCTCGATGGCGGCTCACCCGTATGATCCAAACATCGTCTACTGTGGCACAGGGTCGGACTTCAGCGAGGGCCATAACGGGGGAATATTCAAAACAACGGATGGTGGAGTCAGCTGGGACACCCTCGTTGTCGGGGGGAGCTACAGCAGCGTCGTCATCGACCCCATTCATCCGGAGACATTATATGCCGCGCCGGGAACCCTTATTATGAGCCTCGATGGTGGTAAGACATGGCGGTACAGGGCAGACAGCATTTTCCTTACATGGGAAACCCGGGTGGTGAGCATCGCGATCGATCCCAAGAATCCGAACATCCTCTATGCCGGAACTGGCGGTCCTTTTGGTGGAACCATTTACAGGAGTAGCAATTCAGGCCTCTTATGGTCCGATGTGAGTCAGGGGGATGGTTACCTGCAAGCAGGAATTGCTGCCATAGCAATCGACCCGATTAACAGTTCAACCGTTTATGTGGGATCCGCTGCCGCAGGATCGATCAGCAAGACAACAAACTCAGGACACTCGTGGACATTCCTCGCTGGGTTTACGCCTACGGGGACGACGATTGAACCGATCATCATCGATCCCAAGAATAGCGATAAGGTAATTATCGGAGCAGGAAGATATGGTTTTTCAGTCACGACCGACGGGGGGGCCAATTGGGCCTGGTACAATGATGGGATACCCACCAATTCCCCCGCGCAGCACATGATCATGGATCCCATATCGTTAGACTACTACGGCATAGTTTCGCACCACATGTACCGGAGAGGTCCGAATGAGAATGAGTGGATTAGGATTGGGATCGTAGGCGTTGATTCGACTTTCGGATACTGCAGTATTGCCCTTAGGTCGGATCTACGTTACCTGTATTTTGGAGGCCAAGGGGTTTATCGCCTAAGTCTAACATCACCATGAAAAACCCCCTCAAACTCATATCTCTGCTTGGATCCCGCAATGGCGCCATAAGTAACACCAATCAAGCCCCCTCCAACCCCTCCGAGAGCAGCTCCCACACCGACCGCAATACTCGCATCTTCAGCCTGATGCGGCCTTCCCGCGAGAACATAGACCGCGCCTGCGACGGCAATGCCGCCTCCCAGCACACCGAAAATCGCGCCGTGCACTGCCCCGATCCCATGGTGCCTGTACTCGATAGCCATGATCTCAGCCGTCGGAATTGAATGACGAAGACCGCTGGCAGGATCCTTGAACTCTGCGGAATCCCTTCGCACAATTATGCCCTCTGCCGAAATGTTCCGGCCATCCTTGGCGGTAATATCCGCGGTCCGATCGCGTAAATCATCATTAAGATTGTCAAGATCGGATTTCCTCCACCTGTGTTCTTCTTCATCGAGGTTAACCATATGCGTATGAGTGCAGCCGGAAACAAACAACGAAAACGCAATCATCATAACCAGCGGGTGCCAGACCCTGTATGCCCTTCGTCGGGCAGGAGACACGGCTTGATAAAGAACCTGCGGCACCGTCATAGGAATTTCCTGCAACCATAATAGTTCAAGCCAGCCGCTTCAATAATCCGAATACCCGGTTCGCCCGAAGTTTTGAAGCGACCTTGAAGGAGCTTGCCAAGATACAAACTCCCGATCGGACACGCAAAATCAGAAATTGATTGTACGATAATCTGCACACCCACTCGTCTTGACACATCACCAATTATTTAGTACACTAACGCGGCATTCACCCAAAACCCACGCAAAACACGAACGACACTACTCAGCGGAGAGGAATCGGCGCTCTTGTCGCCGCTCCGAGGGGAAACTTACTCCTGGCACTCGTCATCGCGTGCCTCGTCATCCTAGCCTGGATCAACCGATTTATCCAGGACGACGCATTCATCTCATTCAGATATGCGGACAACCTCGTCCGGGGGATAGGCCTCGTCTGGAACCGGGGTGAGCGGATCGAGGGTTACACCAACTTCCTCTGGACAATACTCATCAGCGGCGGCATTTCGCTTGGAATCGATCCCATTATCTGCTCACAGGTACTTGGCATACTCTGCTTCGCCGCAACGCTCTTCATCACATCGAGAATCGCAGGCCTTATTTTCGCACAAGCGTACGCCGGCATTTTTGCAGTAATCCTCGTTGGCACCAACTACACGGTCAGCTCGTATGCGACCGGAGGCCTTGAAACGCAACTTCAGACAATGCTTTTTACGCTGGCTTCGTATCTGTGCATCCGTGGAATCCGTTCCGGCACATGGACAGACCGTCAACTTATCCTCCAATCCCTGACGCTCGCAGCTGCTCTCCTCACCCGGATGGATTCGGCGATACTCGTCATTGTTAGCCTCATTCTCACCGGCGCATCCGTCAGAAGAAAAAATCTCCGCTCGCTCGCTGCTCTCATACTCCCCCTCGTCACGATCGTCGGCATCTGGATGGCGTGGAAACTCTCCTACTACGGGAACATCCTCCCCAATACCTTCTATCTGAAGGCATCATCGATCACATCGGTGGGGCGTGGGCTCAACTACCTGTACGTCTTCCTGAACTCCTATTTCCTGTGGCCCTTCCTCGCTGCAGGGATCTTTTTTGGCAACCACCTCCTGAAAAAAGAAAACCGCACTCTCCTCCCCCTTGCCGCGCTCACACTACTCTGGATCCTCTACGTCCTCAAGGTTGGGGGGGATTTCATGGAATTCCGCATGCTCGTCCCCGTCATGCCGGCCGCGTTCATCCTCATCGTGCGGCTCCTCCTTGAGACCAAGCCGATCCTTCAAACCCTGGGCATTGCGGTCATGCTCGCCGGAACGATACACCATCAGACAACTTTCACCTATAGTGTCGAAAACGGAATCGAACCGGTCGGGGATCTTTACGGTCACATCAAAGATGAGGACAAGAACTGGGCGGGAATCGGAAAAACTCTTGGAAGGACTCTGGGTTACGACACGTCGGTCACCGTCGCCACGACGGCGGCGGGGGCCATACCCTATTATTCACGGCTCGGGGCGATCGACATGCTTGGGATAAACGACCCCTGGGTTGCGCGCAACGGAATTTTTATTGGAACCACCCCTGGGCATCAGCGCATAGCTCCCTTCAGCTACCTCGTCGAGCGGGGGGCGAACCTCATCGTCTCCCATCCGATGGTCATGCCCCTTGCGGCACCGGTGACCCAGTTCCCCATCCTCCCGGGAGGGGAAGAGGTCAATGACGTCCGCGTCGTCGAAATCCCTCTTGATGATCGGTACAAATTCCTTGCGGCCTACCTCACGCCCAACCGCACCGTGGACGAAACCATCGCCAGGGAACGGTGGAAGGTCCACGTCGTCAGAAGACTGAAATAAAAAACCCCGTACCGGGAAAAATCCGGGACGGGGTTAAATCCGGCGACTGGTGTTACTTCTTCTCCTCGCTTGCGGCCATGGCCACATTCTTAATCATGATGCCATTCACTCCGCCCTTCATGCGGACGACCCCTGACGCTTCAACCTGATGGCCGATGTGGTCCATCAGCTTCGCGTTGGGACCGGTGCTGTGATCATCGGGCAGCACGGAGACATAAAGCTTCTTCTCCTTGGTAAGAATCCCGAGCGGTCCGCCCGCCTTGGCACAGGCTTCGGCGCAGCTCTGGTGATCGGGGCCCATCCCTTTCTCACCGTGGGCGAGGTAGCAGGAGACATCGACGACCTCTCCCTTGATGGTCATGTCCTTCGTCTCCATCTTCTTGGCCGGTTTTTCCATCTTCGTCGAATCCTGCCCGAGGGCCAGGCTGACGGAGACCACAAAAACCAGTGTCAAAAGGAACACAAGATTACGTTTCATGAGCGATCCTCCTCAATGTGATTGATGTGATGCAGATTTAATAACACGCCCCCAAAACCACAAGTTCCGCCTCATTTCTTGACATAAATATAGAGTTCCTGGCCCGGTTTGACGGATATGCTCTTCAGGAGATTCCACTTCAAGATTCTTTCCACGGAAACATTATACTTTTTCGCAATCGTTTGCATCGTCTCCCCCTTCTTCACCGTATGCACGGTAAGGTCCCCTTCGTCCTCGGAGGAGGCGGGGGTTGACAGGGGCGCATTATTCAGGGGATTAGACGGAGCGGGCGGCACCTTAGCGGACGGCGCAGAATCCGGTGTAACAGATTTAGCAACCTTTGGAGCCTTCTCTTTTGGCGGAATTTCCTTCGGCGTCTCCTTCGGTTTGGCAGGTGTCTCTTTTGATTTAGGAGGCTCTGCCGGCTTGTCAGCGCTCACCTTGGCCTTCTCGACAATTTTCGGCAACTCCTTTGGTGCTACCTTGGGGGACTCCTTTGGCGGTTCCGGCTTGGGCGCTGCCACGGCAATCGGCGCGGGCTTAATGACATGCTTCTCGATCGGCTTCAGAATTGACTGAACCGTCCACTTGCTCACCAGAAAAACCTGATTAGACGATGACGACTGAGCGTAATAGCGTGATGAATCGGGGGGAACGGGCGCGAGGCGGAGCGAGTAGGTCTCAGAACCCTTCGCCGCGATAGAAACTGCCTTTTGCGGAATCGTCGTGAGAGAATCGATAAAATCATCGGCATGAAAATTCGAGAGAGAGGAAACGGCCGTCCCTACCGAGGCGGCATCGAGCGACGCATCGGGCGAAGACCAGGTCGTACTGTCGCGGGAAAATTCATACTGTTTGGAGCCGACCGAATACGCAACCTTGTGAATGGATTCTGCAGGAAAAGTAAGAACAGACTTATCCCGCCAGTCCTTCGGTTCCTTATTGACAATGTACTCCTCGAGCCCCTCGCCGAGATACACATCCTTCGAATCGGGGAGCCGGAAATAGACCTCGGCATAGGAGGGGCCGGTCTTCCCGATCATGAGCGACGTCGACTTACCCGAGCGGTCGGTCACCTTCAGCAGAGTCCCGGAGCTATCCACCTGAAAGAGCCGTTGTTTTTCGGGGTTGGAGGATATAAGGCTGCCCGTTCTAAATTTTGCGAGACCTCCGAGGAGCTGGAAAATGGGGGATGGGTCGGCGGGGAACCTGGACGGAGCGGTGATCATCCATTTTCCCCCGACATTCTCGAGGGTCAGGGACTTCTGCGGGCGTGAGATTTCGATCTTCACCGTCGCGGTCGAGTCGAATTTCACCGAAAGCTGGGCGGGTTTTTCGCTCGTCTCCCGTTCCGTTTCTGACGGGAGCAGAAAATAGGCGATCGCCCCCAGGACCAGAAGGAGCGAAATCAGCATGACAGTCGATCGGTTCATGAATAAATTCCTAACGGGATTCCAGGCGGCGGCGGGTTGCGCTGCGCCATCGCCAGCGAACGAGACCCACGACGACGACCAGCAGAGGCGGAAGGCCGAGATCGATCCCCTTCACCCAGGCTTTCGTCGCTTCTCCGACCTCGTCGAGGGGTTTACTGGCGCTCTCACGGGCGCGGATAGCGGCGAGGCCGATATCATCGGCGAGCCAATCGACGAGATTGCTCGCGAGGAGAAAATTATCCCGGTTCCCGCCGGAGAGCTGATCCTGCAAAAAATCCCCGTCGCCGGTCACCACAATCTTCGACAGAACCCCGGTGGCGTGTTTATGGGCCGTATCGATCTTCGAGGCCATATCGGACTCCACTCCCACCGGCTTTGAGGCAAAGGCGCTTTGGAACGCCCCTTCAACCGTCACGGCGAGAGGGATCCCCGACTCTTTAAACATTTCGGGGGTAACCTGGGCGGTCGGGTTAATCATGAAAAATTGTTCCTGCCGGCCGCTTTTCTTGGAGGATTTCACGAGCACGTTGGCGGTGAGGCCACGGGGCCGGGCGAGGCTCGTATCGATCGAGCTCACAAAATAAAACACCACATCGGCAAGATCCTTCACAATCGGGCTCGTTTTATTGAACTCGCTCGCCCTCGGCAGATAATAAAAGGGGATCTGATTCTGGATCACCATAAAGCCGGCTTGCTGGCTCACCGTCACGTAGGCGCAGCTGATATCTCTCACAAGATCCGTATTCACGCGGGCTCCGTACGTTTCCATCAAATCGTCGATATTCAAATTAAGAGCCTGGCCCATCTGATTCTGCAGATTCGCGTTCACCTTATTGACCATGAAGGCGATCCGGCCCCCCTGCATCAGATACTGGTCGATCAGAAATTTCTCCCAGTTCTTAAAAGGAGTCGACGGGGCGACGACGAGCAGCACGCTGATATCGGAAGACACCGGTTTACCTCCGGAGAGATCCACGGTTGAAACCTCATACTGTTTCGACAGCATCTCCTGGACATGAGAGACCTGCTGGAGAGTCGGTTCGCCGTGGCCGGTCATAAACCCGATCTTCTTCAGCGTTTTCGAGGTCATCTTCTTGATGGCGGAGCTGATCTCGTATTCCAGATTCGAGGTAGACTGAACGACGGGAATATGCTCCTGCTTATCCCCGAAGAGAAGCACGAGCCCCATGTACGCCTTCTCGATTTGGAGCTTATCTTCCTTCAGAACCTGGACCTGGACGGGGGGAACACCGTAGCGCTGGGCTTCCTGTTCAAGATCCGCCTTCTTGCTCGGGTCGATGAATTCATACTGGAAATTCCCGCCGGCGTAGGCGCGGTATTCATCGAGCTGATCCTGGACCTCCCGCTTATTATTGTTATAGGGGGAAGGAAGGTCTGATGTGAAATACGCTTTGACAACAAACTTATCATCGAGAGACTTTACAAGATTCCGGCTCGCGTCGGAGAGCGTATAAATCCTCTCTTTTGTGAGATCGACCCGTTTGAAGACCCGTGAGCTCACGATATTCAGAAGCACGAGGCTTGCCGTGACGAGGAGAATTCGCATAAAAATCTGGCGGCGCTGATTCATAAGATTCTCAGGACCAGCGCCTTCTCTGGAGGACGGCGGTCCCCAGCAGGAGGGAAAATGCGATTGCGGAGAGATAATAAATCACGTCGCGTGAATCGATCACTCCCCGTGCGATATTCGAGAAATGATAATCGATGCTGATATACTCAAACAGAGTCGCCAGAGAGCTGGGAAGGTAGAAAAGCACCTTGTCGAGCATGAAAAGCACAAACACGATCAGAAAACTGATAATGAAGGCCACCACCTGATTTTCCGTGATCGACGACCCAAAAACGCTCACACCCAGAAACACCGCCCCGACAAAAAGAAGGCCGAGGTACCCGCCGATAATGGGGCCGATATCCAGGTTCCCGATAATGGAGACCGTGATATAGTAGCAGAGGGTCGGGAGGAGAGTGAAAAAGTACAAAAACCACGCCGCGAGAAATTTCCCCACAATAATTTCATACTCCTCGACCGGCTTCGTGATAAGAAGCTCAAGCGTTCCCGACTTCTTCTCTTCGGAAATGAGGCGCATCGTAATCGCGGGCGCGAAAAACAGAAGCAGGAACGGGGTCATCTCGAAAACCGTGCGGAGGGTGGAGATATTGGCGATAAAAAGATTGCTCGTAAAAAACCACCCGAGAATCACCAGAAAAACGACGATCACGATATAGGCGACGGGGGAATTGAAGAAAGAGCGGAGCTCTTTCAGGAAGATGTAGCGGATATTGGAAAACTTCATTTGGAGGAATCGGAAGTGAGCTGGCGGAAAACATCCTCGAGAGACCTCTGTTCCCGGTGGAGTTCGAGGAGACCCCATCCTTTCTGGACGCAGAGATCAAAGATATCCTTCCGGATATCGGCCGATCGCGAGGTTTCTATGGAAAATCTCTTGGTTCCGTTCTGTTCGTGAAGCAGCGAGACGCTTTCAATAGAAGGAATGCTCTTCACCTGGACGGCGACGGTCTCGAACGACTGGCCGTCGGGCACAACAACTTCGACCAGAATTTTTTCCCCTCCATGGAGACCTCGCTGGAGGTCGGCGATGGGGCCGTCGGCGACGATTTTGCCCCTGTTGATGATAACCACCCGGTTGCAGGTCGCCTGCACTTCCGGGAGAATATGAGTCGAGAGAACGACGGTCTTCTCTTTCCCGATATTCTGAATAAGGCTGCGGATTTCGACGATCTGGTTGGGATCGAGGCCGCTTGTCGGCTCATCGAGAATAAGAACTCGCGGATCGTGAATCAGCGCGGCGGCCAGACCGACCCGCTGCTTAAACCCTTTTGAGAGCTGGCCTATATCCTTATGCTTCATCTCGCCGAGACCGCACACATCGACCATCTGGCGCAGGCGGGAGGGCACGCGGGTTTCTTCGACCCCCTGGAGTTGGGCAGCGAACTCCAGGTAGTCGAGCACATTCATATCGAGATAGAGGGGATTCTGTTCGGGGAGATAGCCCACCAGTTGACGGACGGCCATCGACTCCTCCTGCACGTCCCTTCCCTCCACAAGAATATTCCCGGCGGAGGGGGAAAGGTAGCACGTAATAACGCGCATCGTCGTCGTTTTCCCGGCCCCGTTGGGGCCGAGGAACCCGAGAATCTCACCCGAGTGAACTTCGAATGAGATATCGTCGACGGCTTTCGCATCGCCGTACGATTTCGAAAGATTACGAACCAGAATTGACATCAGGAAGAGCTGGGATGAAATTTCTTCTAAACTGTGAGCCAAATATTGAAATTTTTACAGAAAAATGCAAATCATTTAAGAAGCATCAGGCGGCGGGAGAGCGATGTGCAGTGAGAGGAAGCGACTGAAACGGCATCGAGGCGGTAATAATAGACGCCGCTCGCGAGGGCGGCGGCATTCAGCTCGAAAGATTTAAATCCCGGGTCCTGAAACTCATCGACGAGTGTACGGAGTTTTCGACCCAGCAGATCGAAAAGAGTCAGCGTCACCCGTGAAAATTCCGGGAGATCGTAACGGATCGTCGTCGAGGGATTGAAGGGATTGGGAAAATTCTGGTGTAGCGCAAATTCTGCGGGCAAGCGGCTCGACTTCCCTGATAAAATCTCCAAGTCGGCGGGTTCATCGAGAACAACACTTCCCTCTCCGGACATGACCACATCCCGCCGGCCGATCCGGAGCGACAACTTTTGCGACTGCACGGACCATCCGAATCGTGCCGGATACGACGCCCCCGAGATTTTTATGGGAAATTCTCCTCGCTGAAACGCCGATTCGACGAGCCGGTTCGAGGCGAAGCGGACGTCGAAAAAATCTCCCGGCGGGCCGGGGGGAAGATCATAATAGTCGGGATCATCGATCGGCGTCTCCAGCAGCCTGAGTTCCTGGGCAAAACCCTTAGCATCGGTAACAGTGAACGTGGAAGCTGCGGGTAAGCCCTGGGGTTTTTCCGAAAAAGCGGATTTTCGGATAATCATCGAGCCGGTCTGGCGTGATTTTACCCAGTAGGAATGTCCCGGCACGAGAGAATCGGAGAAGAAATATGCATTCGAATAACCGTAGTAGGGAGATGATCGGATGCCGGGAGGGGAAAACGAGAGTGTGCCGATCGGGACTGTACTCGAGATCGATCCGATCATATTCCACCCCTGATTGAGGGCGAGAGTCTCGGCCGCATCGGAGTAGCCGATAAAAGCGAGATTGGGCACGGCGAGTTTTTTCCAATATCCTTTTGCGTTATAGACGGTATCTTTCCGGAGATATGAACCGCGGAATTCGAAGACATTCGACAGAACGTTGGGGCAGGCCTGGCGCACAGGGAGGGAAATCATCTGCCAGCCCGTCCCGTAGTGAATGGCGAGAGTCACTTCTGAACCTGTGCCGGTCCCGGTGCCCGAGACGTTAATCGTATCGTGTCCGGGGGAGGCGCCGTGGGAAAAAACAATATGGCCTGATTGCGGCCCGATCGTACGGGGGATAAACGAGAGCACAAAATTTCCGGAATTTCCGGGGGGGATCATCGCTTGTGCGGGGGAGACGGTGAAATTCGTATCGTCGGATGCGGTGGAGTTGACATAGAGATTCTCATTCCCGGAATTCGTCACAGCGAGCGAGAACCATGCAGGCCCGCAGGTAATATCCTTATTGCCGAAAGCCACCGAGTGGGTGGGAACGGAAAAAACGGCGTGGGTGGCGTGGTAATGGACGGTCGTCGATACGGAAGACAGAACGTCGCGCACAAGCGTCCCTGAAATCGCCAGATTGCGGGACGTATCAATTGCCAGCGCCTGCGCTACGGCGGAAGAGGCGTTTGATGTGAACCGCTGGCTCCAGAGCAGCTGGCCCAGCGGATCGTACTTCACCGTAATGAATCCCGGCGTCCCTCCCGGGTCATCGCCGTAGCCCGACACGTAGAGGTTTCCCGAAAGATCGGACACCATGCCTGACGGAAAATCCCCCTGGTGGCCCTGGCCGTCATAGACCGACAACCAGAGCCTTGCACCGAGCGAGTCGAGCTTCAGAGTCACGATATCGTCATTCCCCAGGGAATTGCGGCTGAATCCCGTCACCGTGACATTTTGAGATGAATCAGACACCGCGGCAACAGCGTGGTCATTGGCGTTCCCGGTCCCGTTGAACCCTGTCACCCATTGCCGGGCACCTGCGGAATCATATTTCAGGATAAGGAAATCATCCTGGGTGCCTGAGCCCTCGCTGAAGCCAGCCACATACACATTGGCGGCGCGATCGAGCGTCAGGCTGGACGGTTTATCCACACCGTTAGCCGGGCCATTGTATGAAAACATCCAGCGTTGATTACCTGCGGGGTCGAGCTTAAGCGTAACGACGTTGGTATTCAAAAGTGAATCATCCATCCAGCCCGTCACGTAGACCGCTCCGGCATGATCCGCGGAGACGGCAACTGCTCCGGCATGGCGGGCAATAGCCGAGCGGGTTGCCCAGAGCTGGGATCCGCCCGGGGAATACTTCACCGTCGCAAAAGTGGCGGTGATTGCGGAGGAAGCGCTCGTGCCTGTCACGATGATATTCCCTGAAAAATCGATCGTGAGGCTGCGCGGGTGGTCGGCCAGATTAGCGGGGCCGTTATAGCGCATCACCCATTGCTGAATTCCGGAGGAATTATACTTCACCGTCGCGTAATCGGCGAGGGTGCCGGAGCCCTCGCTCGTGCCGGTGACATAGACATTTCCCAAAAAATCGACGGCGATAGCGGTGGGGTCGTCGAAACCGTTGGCCGGGCCGTTATACCTCACGGCCCACTGCTGGGTACCGGCAGAGTTATACTTCACCGTAAGGAAATCTCCCCCGGTCGTCGAGGAATTACTCAGGCCGGCGATATACACATTGCCCGACAAATCCGTTGCGATCGCCTGGGCGAATTCCTCCGAATGATTCGGGCCGTCGTAACGCTTTGACCACTGAGGATTTCCCAGGGAATCGATCCTGACGGTAAGATAATCTTCGGTCGCCCCGGTATCCGCCACGAAACCTGTACAATAGGCGGTGCCTGCCCGGTCGATCCACATCGCGGTGAGAATGCGGGACTTATTCGGTTCTGTCGTCAGAGTTGTCCAGAGCGGGGTGCCGGAGGAGCTATACTTTGCCGTCAAAAACTTCGCAGGCTGGCCCGGCTCATCCGATTCTGCTCCAACATAAACGTTACCTGTCTGGTCGAGGGCGAGAGTTGTGGGAAAACTCAGCGTATGTGCCGGGCCCGTGTAGGTAGCGTTCCAGAGAAAAACCCCGGCTGTCGTGTAGGCCCGGGTGACGAGATTAAGGGCATTCGTCGCATCCGTGCTCGTCCCTGTCACGATCACATTTCCTGCAATGTCCGTCGTAATGGCGGCCGCTTCATCGTCGAGTCCTGCGTCCCCGTCAAACCGGCTGACCCATTGTCTCGTCCCGGTCGAAGAGTATTTGATTGTGGCATAGTCGTATGAAAAACTCTCGTTCAGGCTGATCCCGGTGACAAAAACCGCGCCGGACGCGTCGAGCGCGATCCCCGTGGCCTGATCGTCATCATGACCGGGGCCGTCGTAGACTGCACTCCACAGGAGGGCGCCTGCCGAGGAATACTTTGCCGTGACATAATCGCGGGTAAACTCCGTATTCGTCACAAACCCTGTAACAAAGACGGAACCAGAGGCGTCGACTGCGATCCCGCGCGGCTCGTCGTCGTCGTTCCCGGTGCCATTCAGCCGTGCGGCCCACACCTGGGCGCCGGCGGGGGAATACTTCACCGTTGCAAAATCATACCCCGAATTGCCGCCGTAGCTGAACCCGGTCACATAGGCATATCCTGATTTATCGACAGCGAGGGCAACGGGCTGGTCATCCAGGTTGCCGGGGCCGTTATAGCGGGCGAGCCACAATCGTGAGCCGGATGCGGAATACTTCAGCGTCACGAAATCATCCTCACTGATGCCGGTGACGAAAACATTGCCGGAGCTGTCGAGAGCAATCGCCGTCGGGGTAGCGTCGGAGGCTGCGTGATAGCGGGCGGTCCAGAGCGTATCGCCCGCGGCATTATACTTGATCGTGAGATAGTCCGACTCCGCGCTCCCCGTCACATATACATTCCCGGTCGAAGGATCTGTGATGACGGCATAGGCCTGATCATTGGACCTTACGAGCCCTGTACTCACCTCGCGTGCCCAGTCCTGAAGAGAGTCAATTGACGAGGCAGAGCCGGAAGCAAGGCGGAGCGATTGCGTAGGTCGATCGTGTCTTGAAAACCTCTTCGGTCCCGGAATCCACCGGTGCATGTGCGGACGGGGGCGCTCATCCAGGCCTGAAGCCGGCTCATGGATGAAAAGCAGGCACGCAAAGAGTGCAAACCGAGGAAATGAGGTATTCATCGTTAAGGGGGGAGTTCTTCCCAATTAAATCCGAATTTCTTAAAAATCAAAAAAGGACATCGTTGGGCCGGCGGAGCTCGTTCAGGCTGGCTGATAACCCCTCTTCGCCGGCAGACTTTCAACGAGAGCGGAATGACCACATTGAATATCCATAACCCATTGCTTATATTGGCCCTAGGAGAAAAAGTCCCCAAAACCTCGTCATGAGACGACCCTTCCCCCGCAAAAAAACCCCCGCCTGGAGCCGAGGACCATTTCCATGGTAGTAGGGCGCACGATATCCCACTATAAGATAACCGAAAAGCTCGGCCAGGGAGGCATGGGGGTCGTGTACAAGGCTGAAGACACGAAGCTTGGCCGCATCGTCGCGTTAAAATTCCTCCCGTCGCAATACAGTGCGGACGAAGAGCAAAAATCCCGGTTCATGGTGGAGGCGAAGTCTGCCTCCTCGATCGATCATCCGAACATCGGGGCCATCTACGAAATCGACGAGACCCCTGAGGGGGATCTCTTCATCGTCATGGCGTATTACGAGGGGCAGACCCTCAAGCAAAAAATCGATGCGGGCAGATGTGAAGTCAAGGAATCGATAGCCCTCATCGGGCAGATAGCCTCGGGGCTGGCCAAGGCGCATGAGCGTGGAATCATCCATCGGGATTTGAAGCCTGCCAACATCATCCTCACCAGTGACGGTACGCCAAAAATAATCGACTTCGGCCTGGCGAAGCTGACCGGGGGGACGAAATTAACCCGCACAGGAACGAGCCTGGGGACCGTAGCGTACATGTCTCCGGAGCAGACGCGGGGGGAAGAGGTTGGGCCCAACACCGACATCTGGTCTCTCGGCGTCATTATCCATGAAATGCTGGCCGGGCAGCTTCCCTTCCAGGGGAACTATGAACCGGCCATGATGTACTCCATCGTCAACGAGCAGCCCCCTTCCATCACAACCATCCGGGATGACATCCCGACAGAGCTTGTTCTCATCCTGGAAAAAGCCCTTCAGAAAGACCCAGCAAAAAGATTCCAGTCGATGGGCGAAATCACGGCCGCATTAAGCGGGCTTACCGGGAGCATGGGCGCAGGGGTGGCGGCGACCAGTTCGGCTCAGCTCGCTTCACGGCTCTTTCAGAGCGTCGTTCAAAGACACAGGCGGGGAATATACATCGGAGCGGCGGCGGCTGTCATACTCATTGCGGGATTATGGTACGGGCTCACGCGGAGTGCGGGGCCGTCGATGCAGCTAAGCCGGTCGATAGCGGTCCTCCCTTTCGCCAACCTGGGGGATCAGGAGCAGGAGTATTATTCGGACGGGCTCACAGGCGATCTCACGCAGGAGCTGGCAAAACTCCCGCAGACGCTCGTCATTTCGAAGAAAAGCACGTCGACTTACCGCGGCAGCGCGCTTGACCCGAAATCCATTGCAGCGAGCCTTGGGGTGCGCTATCTCCTCCGAGGCGACTTACAACTCCTTCCGGCCCGCGTGAAGATGCACGCGTCGATCTACGATGCGGAGAGGGGAAAAGAGATCTGGCAGGATTCCTACGAAATATCCCGGGGAGAGATACTGCAGGCGAAGGCCGACATCATGAAACAGACGGCGAAGCAGCTGGGGGCTGAGATCTCGTTCCCCCTCACATCGGCCGGCACCACTTCCGACGTCTACGAACCCTATCTCCAGGGCATGTACTACCGCGACAAATTCAACAAGGATCAGAACATTCTGGCGATAGAGTATTTTACCGAAGCCCACCGTAAAGACACGACATTCCTTCCGGCGGCGATCAACCTTGCCAACACCAAGATAGAACAATACCGTGCGGGCTGGGACAGATCAGAAAAGCTCTTGACGGATGCAGAAGAGCTTGCGGGCGGCATCCTGCGGCGTGACAGCGCTAATGCGCAGGCGAAGGCGCTCCTGGGGGGGATCAAAAGCTTGAGGGGAGAT
The DNA here is from genome assembly GCA_964410105.1 of uncultured Chlorobiaceae bacterium. Classification (GTDB taxonomy): domain Bacteria; phylum Bacteroidota; class Ignavibacteria; order UBA10030; family SZUA-254; genus CAYPFY01. The sequence continues at coordinate 38,297 of CAYPFY010000015.1, read as the reverse complement.
GTCAAAGGGGGACTGGACCTTCTTCTGACATCGATCGAGAAAGACAGGAACGACCCCTTCGCCCTCACCTTTGCAGCCACGCTCTACCTCATGAACCTGGGAGAGCCGGCGAAGGGAGTACGGCTGCTCAAGCAGTTGCAGGAAATCGACCCTAATGACTGGCTGGTGACGTCCAACCTTGGAATCGCGTATGCGCAGATGGCCAACTTCACGGAGGCGATCAAAGCCTTCCGTCGTTCGGCGGAGCTAAACCCTAACAGTTACTTTCCCTACAGAAACCTCGCCTACGCCTTCGAGCATATCGGGAAGCTTGACAGCGCGATCGCCAATTACCGGATAGCGGTGGAGAAGGAACCGTCGGACCCGGGAACATACGATGCGATGGCTGCTGTGGAACTGGTGCAGGGGAGGTATACCGAAGTCGAATCGCTTCTCTCGTCGGCGATGGCGCTCATCCCTGGGGACCATCAGATCATGTACGATCTGGGAGTCGCGTACATACTGGGAGGAAAGGCGAAGGACGGTTTAAAGCTCCTGCGCGAGGGACTCCAGCTCGTTCAGCAGCGGATCAAGAAAAACCCGGGAGCGGCCGACCACCATGCGTTCGAGGGATTATACAATGCGCGCCTGGGGGAAGCGGGCGCCGCCGTGAAATCGGTATCCGAGGCCTTGCAGCGGGATTCCTCGAACGAGGAGATCCTCATGAAAGCCGCGAGAGTTTTTTCGATAACGGGGAAAAAGCCGCAGATGCTGGAAATGTTCCGCCGGGCCAAGGCGGCAAACCCGGAATACAACGCCTCCTATCTTGCTACAGCGCTCGACTTCGAGCGATACCGCACCGACGCCGATCTCCTCCTGATCGCGCGCGGGGAATGACACTCAGGGCCCTTTGGGCCGGAGAACATCGGGGGGCATCCTGAGGCCGAAAATCTCTCCCTTCTTTGTCTGAACAATCTCGCCATGTTTCTGCCCGAAATGAATCACATAGTTTAGATCCTCGGCCCTATATCGGTCCAGGATCGTACTCAGCACCGACTCCTTGATGCCGGGATACTGGATGGCGTAGGCCTTGACGATTTTCAGCAATTCGATATAGACGGGATCGTTCTTGGCGAACTCCGAAAAATCCTCCTCGGCGGCGCGGAGATATTCGATGAAGACGGGCTGTTCGAGAGTCGCCTCGTACCACGATTGGATGCTGTTGCGGTAGGCGAATCTCGCCATCTCCTGTTCGCCGCGTTCGGCGAAGTAGCGGGCAACCTCGTGAAAATACTCCCCGGCCTCTTTTGACGTAGGTCGAATCATGATCTCCTCTGGACGTCCTACACCAAAATACCTTTCCGCCGAAGAGCCCATCGTGAGGAATGTCATAGATTCTCCCCTTTACCCGATTATTTCGCGATCAGTGTGAGAGGTACGGGTTTTACCCGTTCGGTATTCCCGGGCGGGAAAAATCAGCGTTCGTATATGCCCGTTATTTTTGCGGCGGAGAGAACATGTCCCTCGATAGCCCGCGTGAATGCGGCGAGAGAGGAACCGGCAGGAAGATCGATGGCGGAATCGAGAGCGTAGAGGGTCACAACATAGGGATGGGGGCCGGAGCCCTTGGGCGGTTCCGGGCCGCCATAGCCGAGCGAACCGTAGGAATTATAGAGCTCCTTCGATCCGGCGGGCATATGCATGGAAGACCCTTCGCCCAGAGACGTGATTGTGGGGGGGATATTCAGGACACCCCAGTGGAACCAGTTCCTGGCGACCGGGTGGGGATCAACGATAGTAAGGGCGAAAAACCTTGTTGCGGGAGGAGGATCGGACCAGGCGAGGGGGAGAGAGACATTCTTCCCGCCAGTCACCCCTTCGTGGGCATACTTTGACGGGATCAGTTTCCCGTCATGGAATGCGGGGGAGGAAACAACCACATTATCTCGGTTTGGACTTAAAACTCACCAGGGCGCGTTCGACGGTTTCGTACGTGTCGAACACTTTCACAAGCTGCGTCATCATAAAAAGATTCTGAACTTTCCCTTCCACGCGGGCGAGCCGGAGATCGCCGCCGGCGCTCCGCATCGTCGTCAGAGCGGAGATCAAAGTCCCCAGGCCGGAGCTGTTCATATAATTCACGCCCCCGAGGTCGACGACGACATGCTTCACCGAGTCGTTCACGAGGCTGTGAATCTTATCGCGTATCGATGACGTGTCCGGTTCCCCGAGGAGGTCGCCTTTGAGGGTGATGACGGCGACATCATTCTCCATCTTTTCCTTGATCTGCATAAAACTCCTGAAAGGTTTTGATTGGATGGCGGAATTACCGTTGAATCATACAAAAGTCCGGTCAAAAAGTCAACTGGCCGAGCACCTCCGAGTACTTATAGCCCGACCCAGTATTGAAGACGACCACCGTATCGTCGGGGCGGATAAACCCCTTAAGCTTCCGGAGGGCGGCTATTGCGGCCGCGCCTTCCGGACAGAGAAGAATCCCCTCGAGCCTGGCGGCGGTCTTCAGATCGGCGAGCCACTCTTCTTCGGTGACGGCCACGGCGCTCCCCTTGCTTTCATAGAGAGCATCGAGAATAAGGGCATCGGCGAACGCTTTGGGAACGCGGAGGCCGGCCGCGGCGGTGGTCGGATTGGGCCATGCTTCCGATTCTTTCTTGCGCTGTTGAAACGCCTTGACGATCGGGGCGCAGCCTGACGCCTGCACGGAAACCATCTTCGGTCTTTTCTGTGAAATCCACCCGAGCTCCTCCATTTCCGCGAAAGCCTTCCACATGCCGATCAGACCGGTGCCGCCCCCGGTAGGATAAAGGATCACATCGGGAAGACTCCAGCCCAGCTGTTCGGCGATCTCATATCCCATCGTCTTCTTCCCTTCGACCCGGTACGGCTCCTTCATCGTCGACATATCGAACCAGCCCTTTCCCTGGCGCTCCTCGTTCATCCTCCGGGCGGCGTCGCTGATTGAGCCTTCAACCAGTGTAAGCTCCGCGCCGGCGGCTGCAATTTCATTAATATTAATCACGGGCGTGCTGGCGGGGACGAACACATGCGCCTTCATTCCAGCGCGGGCGGCGTACGCGGCCACAGCTCCCCCGGCGTTCCCGGCCGAAGGAAGGGCAACATCGGAGACCCCCGATTTTTTGGCCATCGAAACCGCCACGGAAATCCCGCGCGCCTTAAACGAGCCTGTGGGATTCAGACCCTCATCTTTGAGCAAAATATTCCGGAAGCCGAGCGCCTGTCCGAGGTGGGGCAGCTTAAGCATGGGAGTCCACCCTTCCCCGAACGAGACGATCGCCCCGGCGTCATCGAGGGGAAGGACCTCGCCGTAGCGCCAGAGACTTTTTTCCCGGTCCTTCAACAACTTCTTCGAAAAACTTTTTTTCGCCTCATGCAGATCGTATTCGGCGAGAAGCGCCTTCCCGCAATCAGGGCAGACGGTGGAATGCGCGGGAAAAGTTTTCTTGCAGGAGCTGCAGCGAAGGTGGGTGAAGAAAGTCATAAGAGTTTCAGGGAAAATATACCTGCCGGACAGCTGATAAGCAATCGATTTCGCACGAAAATTTTTTGTAGATTGGCCGCTGGGGAGAGATGGCGTCGAAAACCATAGTGATCCTGGGAGGAGGCATCGGCGGGATAGTGGCGGCCAGGGAGCTGCGGCGCCACCTTGAACGGCGGCACAGGATCGTCCTGATTGACCGGAATGCAACTCACTCCTTTCCCCCGTCGTACCTCTGGGTGATCGTCGGATGGCGGAAGCCTGAGGCGATCAGCCGTCCGCTTTCGCTCCTTGCAAACCATGGGATCGAATTCAGGCAGGCCGACGTCACACGGATTGACACGGAGAAAAGGCAGATCGAGACTCAGCAGGAAAAAATCCCCTATGACCACCTCGTCATCGCCCTTGGCGCGGAGCTATCCGGAAGCACCGTCCCCGGATATTCACAGTCGGCCGAAACTTTCTACACCCTTGAAGGGGCCACAAGACTTCGAAGGAAACTTGAAGAATTTCGGGGCGGCCGAATCTCCATAGTCATCGCAGAGCTGCCGTACAAATGTCCTCCCGCGCCCTATGAGGCGGCCCTGCTCATCGAATCGTACTTCGCCCGGAAGGGCATTTCCGTGAAAATATCCGTCCACACGCCGGAAAGCTCGCCCCTCTCTGTTGCGGGCCCCGGTGGGAGCTCGGCCCTGAGGCAGCTACTCGAATCGAGGAGGATCCGCCTCTTCACAAAGCGAAAACTCGCCGCGGTGGAGGATGGGGGATTGCGGTTCGAGGATGGCAGCCAGGCCGGGTACGACCTTATCATCGGAGTACCGCCGCACACCGTACCTGATGTCATACTCCGCTCGGGGCTGGCGGGGGACTCGGGGTGGATCCCGGTCGATGAGCGCACGCTCAGGACGAGAGAGAAAGACGCCTACGCGCTGGGAGACGTCACCGTGATAACTCTGCCGAACGGATCCGCGTTGCCGAAAGCGGGAGTCTTTGCCTACAATCAGGCGGAAATTGTGGCTCACAACATCGCGACCGAGATCAACGGGCACGGAATTTTCAAAAAATTCGTCGGGAACGGATACTGTTTTCTGGAGACGGGAAACGGCAGGGCGGGATACATCACGGGAAATTTTTTCGCAAAGCCGGGACCGGAGGTAACGATGCACGAACCGAGCGTGGCCTATCACTGGGGCAAGGTCACATTTGAAAAATACTGGCTTTGGCGCTGGTTTTAGAACGGGAACTCCCGCACTGTGTGATGTGTTATAATTCATGAAACTCATCCTCGCCTGTGCGATGGTTCGTGAGATGGTGGATTGGATATGGTGGAATAGGTAGAGGGTGAGAAAAGGGCCGCTGTACTCGAGGGTGCAGCGGCCCTATCATTTCCGCAGGGGGGGATAATCGTTGCTTCTGAGCGGCATAACTAGTATATTTTTACACACCGTTACACTTTCTAGAGGATTTTCACCAAAATGCCGTTAATGACAAGGATACGCGAGAGCCTTTCAACATTCTTTTCGGTTTTCGCGGGATTGTTTGTAGTCTACATCGTCTTAGACTGGGGGATGGACATCACCGGGCGGAGGCACAGCGACCGTCTTTCGCAGGCTCAGGAGGTCGGGAAAATCAATGGCAAGGCGATCCTTGCGAAGGATTTTTCTGAAATGGTCCGTCGGGCCACGGAGAACCAGAAAACGCAGACCGGGAGCGAACCGGATGAAAACGACGTCAAGCAGATCAGGGAACAGGTATGGAACCAGCTTGTGGACCAGACCCTTTACGATGAGCAGACCTCCCGGTTAGGCATCACCGTGCCCGACCAGGAAATCGTCCAGTGGGTCCGTAGCGACGATCCGCCGCCTTTCATGAAGCAACAGTTCACCGATTCTACCGGCACCTTCAACCGCCAGGCTTACGACATGGCGATCATGGATCCGAAAAACCGGGCGGTCATGGTCCAGGTGGAGGCGGGCTTGCGGAAGCAGAGGGAGAGAGAAAAGCTGCAGAGCATCATCATGGCCAGCGTGCAGGTCGGCGAATCGGAGATCCGTCAGCGCTTCACAGACCAGAACGCCAAATTCACGGTGGATTATATTCTCTTCGATCCGAACACTTTCATCAAAGACGACCAGATCAAAGTCGCCGACGACGACCTCCGGAAATTCTACAATGACCACTCGGAGGAATTCAGGGTTGAAGCCTCCCGCAAGGTCAAATACGTCCAGTTCACCGAATCCCCTTCGCACGGAGATTCGACCAGCGTGCTGGAGGCGCTGGATGACATTTCAAAAAGATTGAAGCAGGGGGCGGACTTCGTCGTCGTGGCCAAACAGGAATCCGAGACCCCCATCCTCGACTCGGCCTATCACAGCCGGGGGGAATCCAGCCCGGCCAGGGACAACCGCATATTCTCGGCGAAGGCGGGGGATATCATCGGGCCGCTCACGGAGGAAGATGGATACCACCTCATCAAAGTTCTGGAATTCAAGGAAGGGAACGCTGACATCGTCCATGCGAGCCACGTCCTGATTGCGATCGAGAACAACGACAGCGTCAAGGCCCTCAAAAAGGCGAAAGAAATCGTTGCCGAGGCCAAATCGGGGAAAGATTTTGCCGAACTGGCGCGGAAAAACTCGACCGATCAGGGATCGGCAGCGCAGGGGGGGGAGCTCGGCTGGTTCGGGAAGGGAAAAATGGTAAAGGCGTTCGAGGAGGCAGCCCTCAAAGCAAAGCCCGGGCAGATCGTCGGACCGGTCCGGTCGCCTTTCGGATACCACATCATCAAAGTCACCGAAAAAGACAGGCGGCAGGTGAGGATCGCCGATTTGCACATCAGCGTCCATGTCAGCCCTCAGACGCGGAACGAGATATCCCAGCGTGCGCAGGATTTTTCCTACCTCGCGAAGCAGGGAGCGTTTGACAAAGAGGCGGAGCAGAGCAAGTACGGGGTCCGGGAGACCCCCTCCTTCTCGAAGGGCGGCGTCATCCCGGGCATCGGCACCAATGCGGCGATCAGCAAGTTTGCGTTTTCGGGAAAAATGGGATCGGTCAGCGACGCCATCGCCTTGCAGGACGGGTACGGAGTCTTCATCATCACGGAAGTGATTGAGGCCGGGATACGGCCGTTCGACGATGCGAAGGCAGGCATTGAGCCGAGGGTCAAGCGGGAGAAAAAGACGGAAAAAACCATTGCGGAGGCGGAAAAAATCCGTCAGACGCTCGGTCAGGGGGACAACCTCTCAAAAGCCGTCGCGAGCCACCCCGGGATCGCCGTTCAGCACGCTCCCGATATCACGCTTTCGGGATTCGTGCCCGGAGTCGGGAGGGACATGGGATTCATCGGGGGGGTGAGCGCGCTCCATCCGGGCGAGATCTCCAAACCGATTGACGGAGGAAGGGGAATTTTCCTTATCAACCTCATATCGTCGACCCCGTTCGACTCTGCCGCCTATTCGGCGCAGCGGGAGACGATCAGGACGCAGCTCCTCACCGAGAAGAGGAACCGGTTCTTCAGCGAATGGACCGATCATCTGAAAAAATCGGCGGAGATCGTGGACAACCGGGAGAATTTGAACCGGTAGGAGACGGCAAGTGCGGTGGACCCTTGTCTTGCTGATCGGTTTAGTCATGAGGGCGGAGGGGCAGGAGTTCCCGAGCAGCCTCACGCTCTACGGCACCTTTACAACCACCTCGAAACTCTTCCGTAACGCATCGGCTCCGGACGAGATCGTCCGGAACCAATTTCTTCCCCTCGACGGCGTCTACAGCATCGGAGTCGATTTCCGGCGGTCGATCGAACCCCTGAGAATAAAGGTCGGCTTGAGCGTCGAGTATTTGGCGAAATCCGACACGTACATACTCTCTTCGGGTACCTCGGCGGGCGACGTGCCGGTCCGGGACGGATACACCGTCCTTCCCTTCGAACTGTCGGGATACTTCCCGATCCCCGTCGGCACCAGGACGCTTCAATTCTACATGGGTGGAGGGGGCGGGGTTTACGTCGGAACCCGCCAGTACGACTATGCGGGGGCGTCAGCGGTCACGATCGAGCGGACGGTGGGATACGGCATACACATCCTCAGCGGCGCTGAGATCGGGCTCTCTTCACGATACTCCCTCCGGACGGAAGTAAAATTCCGGGACATACAATTCCAGACTGTGAACAGATTCACAGAGTACTCCACACTTTTCGAAGGGCGGATTGTCCCGCTCGATCAGGACCCCCAGTCGTCGAGGATCAGCATTGACGGGATGACGCTGAACCTCGGCATCGCCTACCACTTCTGATGGACCGCCATCTCATCTATCTCACCGGCTTCATGGGAAGCGGAAAGAGCACCATCGCGCCCATCCTGGCCAACACGCTCGGGTATTCGCACGTCGACATCGACATCGAAATAGAGCGGGCGACCGGGAAGACCGTCAAAGAAATCTTCTCCGAACTGGGGGAAAAATACTTCCGAGACGTTGAACGAGCCGTGCTGAAAGACATCAGCGGACGTGCGGGCTGCGTCGTCTCACTGGGGGGGGGAACGATCACCAACGAAACCAACCTCGGCATCGTCAAATCCACCGGCATCCTCGTCTATCTGAAAGTCCGGCCGGAGCAGATATTCAACCGGCTGCGACACAAAACCGACAGGCCCATGTTGCGATCGGCATCCGAGCCGCACGTCGGCGATGACGAACTCCGTCAGCGCATCCACGCGCTGCTTCACCAGCGCGAGCCTTTTTATGAAAAGGCCGATCTCACCATCTGGACGGACGACCGACGGGTCGGCGTCACGGTCGACGAAATCGTCCACGCCCTCCAACATTTTTAAGGTGATGCAGACAATCAGGGTTGAGTTGGGGGAGCGCAGCCACCCTATCAACGTGGGGAGGGGAATTGTGGCGAACCTCGGCGACTATCTTCAGACATGGGGAGTGAAGGGGCCGGTCGCCGTCGTCACGGACCGGAACGTTGCGCGGCTCCATCTCAGAAAACTCCACGACCAGCTGGCGGCGTACCGGGTCACCGACATCATCATTCCGCCGGGGGAGAGGCAAAAAACCCTGGCGCGAGCCGGCGAAGTCTTTGCAAAGCTCCTCTCATCGGGGTTTTCGCGAACATCCACCCTCATCGCGTTTGGAGGAGGGGTTGTCGGGGATTTGGCAGGATTCGTCGCGGCGACATTTCGGCGGGGGATCCCCTTCGTCCAGGTACCCACGACGCTCCTCGCGTGCGTCGAAAGCGCCCTTGGCGGAAAAACGGCGGTCAACCATGAGCGGGGAAAAAACGCCATCGGCGCCTACCATCAGCCCCTGGGCATCCTCTCCGACACAGAAATACTTGAAACCCTGCCGGAACGGGAAATCACCTGCGGGCTGGGGGAAATCGTCAAGTACGCCCTTCTGGAAAAAAATTTCTGGACTTTTCTCGAAAACAACCTGGATGCGGTCAGATCGCGCGACCCGGGCGTGCTTGAAGAACTGATAGTCCGGTGCAATCGATACAAAGCGAAGCTCATCCAGGAGGACGAGCGCGAGCTCACGCGGGATGGGGGAAGGGGAGTATTGAACCTCGGGCACACGATCGGTCACGCGCTCGAGGAGCTTTCGGGATACAAACTCCACCATGGAGAGGCAGTCCTGGTCGGGCTGCAATGGGAGATGCTGATTGCGAGAGAACTCGGGGTACTCGGCGCCGAGAGTTTTCTCAGACTGCAGACCTTACTCGACAGAATTGGCTTCAAACCGGACGTGGGATACGTCGGCACCTCGAAAATCATAAGGTCCTTATACCGTCACGGCAGGATGCCGCGATTCGTCCTCCCTGCGGATGGGGGCCTTATCTCATTCAGATCGGATATACCGGAGGATAGGGTGGAAAAAACTATTCAGGGGATAAAAAAACCCCGGACCGAGCGACCCGGGGTTAGTAGATTTGGAAGGTAAGCTTGTTGCTCGGCCCTCCTCCTTCGTCTCCCACTTCTAATCCACCTCAAACCATGCCTGTCGAGGTTTAGGCACTATACCGAATGTAATACGGGAACCCGCCTTGCGCAATAGGTGTAACCCTGATTTTGCCTTCGAAAAACCTGAGACATGTCAGGTGACAAATTGACACGCTCGCAGAAACGACCATCAGAGCGAGATCAGCCCTTCCCGGATGGCATACTTCACAAGGTCGACGGTACTCTGAGCCTTGAGCTTGTCCATGATATGGATGCGGTGCGATTCGATCGTCTTGACGCTCACGGCGAGCCGTGCAGCGATGATTTTCGTGGAAAAGCCCTCCGCTATCAGACGGAGAACCTCCACCTCCTTGGGGGTCAGCTTATGCTGGCTCGTGCGCGATTCCGTCTGGCCCGGGACATACTTGATCATCGCGTGGAGAATTGAGGGGCTGACATAGACGCCGTTCACCTGAACGCTTCGCATTGCGTGAGCCAGCTCTTCGAGCGCGCAGTCTTTCAACAGATAGCCGGACGCCCCCGCCTCCAGCATCTCGCTGACGTAAAGCTTATCGGAATACATTGACAGCGCAACGATATGGATGCCGGGATGGCTCTCGTGGATAAGGCGTGTCGCGTCGATCCCGTTCATATCGGGCATGCTCACATCCATAACTATCACATCCGGGGTGAGCTCGCGTGCCAACCGGACGGCGGCGAACCCATTCTCGGCTTCGGCGATGATTTCGATGCCAGGTTCTGTCTCCAGAAGTTTTCGAAGGCCCTGGCGGACGATCTGATGATCGTCGGCGATAATGACGCGTGTGCTCATGGCGCATCGGGGGATGGTGGTGAATTCACCGGGACGGCAACAGACGCGATCGTCCCTTTCCCGGGGTGGGAATCGATCTCGAGGCGTCCGCCGAACTGGCGGATCCTCTCCTGAATGCTGAAAAGTCCGAACCCGCGTTCCTTCGTCCCGCTTAGATCGGTCCTGGCGGCGTCGAAGCCCTTCCCATCGTCGAGAACGGCGACATGAAACTCATTCCCGGTCACGCCATAGGTAATAGTCGCGGTGCGGGCCCCGGCATGTTTTGCAACATTCGTGAGAAACTCCCGCACGGCGTTATAGAGGAGAGACCGGAGATCCTCGCTGAGGGGCGGGGGCAGTTGATCGCCGACACAGCGAACTTTCACACTATGCCGTTGCTGCGTCTGTTCGGCAAGCCACGCCACGGCCGCCTTGAACCCGAGTTCATGGAGGACGGGAGGGCTCAATTCAAACGTCAGGGAGCGGGTATTGCGTATGGCCTCTTCCAAAAGGTCGCTGATTTCACACAGAGTCGAATCGGCTGCCGGCAGGCCGGGGAAACCCCGGAGCGTTCCGAGCTTCATCTTGCAGAAAGCCAGAGTCTGGCCAATGGAGTCATGCAAGACAGTTGCCATACGCCGCCGTTCCCTCTCCTGCGTAGAGGAGAGTTCGGAGGCGAGGGAACGGAGCTGACCCTGGTAGGCCAGCAGTTTATCCTCTGCCAGTTTCCTTTCGGAGATATCGCGGATAGCGGCGACGCGCGCCGTCTTACTGTCGTACGGGATAGTTTTCCCCAGAATTTCCAGCAATATCTTCCTCCCATCCTTCCTGAGCCCGATCGCCTCGAAAGGTTTCTCATAGTCACCCAGCATGCGGGCAGTGATCACCGGATGCGATTCGGGGGAGAAAAAGTCGAGCGCGGGCCGGCCCACGAATTCCTGAGGCTCATAACCGAACAGATTGATGAGACTCTTATTCGCGTCGAGAATGATCCCATGATCGTGAATTGCTATGCCTTCGAAAGTCGAATCGGTGAGAAGCCGGAATTTTGCCTCGCTCTTCCTGAGGGCCCTGGAGTGGGACCGTTTCCGGATGCCGTACGCGATGCTCAGCAAAATAGCGATCACGGTCAGGCCGCCGGTCGGGAGAAGAAAGCCCTTCCGAAGATAGATCGGCGGTTCCACGGAAAAATAACCCCGCGTACCCGTGGTATCGAACTCGCCGAAAAGATTCTTCCCTTCCACCTCGTACGTATAGGAGCCGACGGAGAGATTCTCGAGGGTCACCGAATGCACGAAAGACCAAGCCGACCACGGGTCGCCGTTGATACGATAGCGGGTCAGAACATTATCGCTGGCGGGAAAGCCGCCTGAGGCGAATGGATGCCAGCGAAGAAGCACGGTCGCGTTCTCCGTCACGGGCTTGTCGGTAAAAACCCTTGTCATCGGCTGGAGGCACTCCCGCAGGTTCAGAATGCCGAGGCCGCTCCCGGTGGTGCCGGCATAGAGAGTATCGCCGCTCGGGAGCACGGGCCAGATTCGGGAAGTCCTGAGCCCTGTCGAGTGGTCGTACGATTTCCAGGCCCCGTTCTCATAGCAGTTCAGGCCGGCATCGGAAGTCACCCACAACCGTCCCCGCTCGTCGCATCTGATATCCCAGATATTCTGGCTGAGCAGCCCGTCGGCCGTGGAGTAATACCGGACGCTGTCGCCGGGGCTGATGCAGCCCAGCCCTCCGCCGCTATAATCGCCGAACCAGAGATTTCCCGACTTATCGACCGCGAGAGCAAAAATCTTCTCTTGGACAACCCCGCTTTTCCCCGGGAGGAAATTGGTCCACTGGCCGTTCTTCCACCTGCTCAGTCCCCCCCAGGTTCCGAACCAGAGAGCACCGTCGGGCGATTCGGCGAACGCATAGACATAGCCGCTTCGGAGCCCCTCCATCTTGCTCCAGTGGGTGAACCGGTGATTGTCGTAGAGGAAGACGCCGGGAGATCGGGAGGCGTTGTCCTTTCGCCCCCTGGACAGGCCGAGAAACCAGAGACGTCCTTCCCGGTCCTTCCGGATTTTATGAAATTTCAGCCACTCAGTATTCGGATCGACGCGAAAATAAGTCCATTGACGTCCGTCCCAGCGGAAAGTGCCGTCGAAGTATGCCCCGCTCGATATCCAGATATTCCCCTCAGAATCCTCCTCAATGCCTGTCACCTCATAGAGCCGGATCCCGTTCAGGGAAGACACGGTCTGTGAGGTTCCATCGGGTTTATAGATTTGGACCCCGTCGGCCGAGGCTGTCCAGATAGAGCCGTCGCGTGCGCGGAGAATCTCGTGAATACGGTTACTGTTGGCCGAAGGTTGCTGCCGGTAGGTCCATCGAACCGTATGGCGGTCAAGGAAAAAAAGTCCGTGGTTGGTCCCGACCCAGAGATCGCCGTTGGATGCGAAGCGGAGAACGGAGGCCCCCTTCAGCTCGCGTGGAAGGGGGGTCAGGGAGCTCCAGGAGGCGCCCTGGCGAAGGCGGATCTCGCCGGAGCGGTTCAGCACGAGAGCGTCGCCGTTGGCGTCGACATCGATCGAGCGGATCTGGTTGACGTCGTCGCGGGCTGAATGCTGAGCGGGAGAATGCGCCTTCCAGGTCCAGAGGCCGCGCATTTCCAGAGGAAGTCCGAAGGAGACGAGGCCTTCGCCGCCGGGCCCCTCGGCATGCGCTTCGATGCCCAGATACCTTCCCGATTGGGAGGGGATCATCAGGTGCCAGCCTCCGCCCTCCCAGCGCATCAGTCCTCGCGACGAGTTCCACCAGGCGGCCTTATCTTTACTCTCAAAAAGGTCGGGAAAATCCCCGTTTGAGCTGCCGGCATCCCTCTGAAAAATCCTGGCAGAGTCATTCTCAATGATAACGAAATCAGACTCATGCTGGGCGAGGATTTTGCCCTCGAACGGGATTGCCGATGAGATTCTGAATGGGAACCGGTGGAATCCGGACCTTCCCCCCCGGTAGAGAATCTCATCGCATGTCACGAGCAGATCGTTGGAGAGAGGGTACATCCGCAAGGAGGCTGTATAACGCGGGGCCGGGAGATCATGAGCGGTATCAATCCCGATCCAGCGGTAGCCATCGAACCAGGCGAGGCCGGCAGAGCTGGCGGCCCAGGTGATACCGTCCTGTGTTTCTACGATATCGAGCACTGTATCGCTCGGGAGCCCGGTCCCGGTGGTGAAACTCGTCCATCGCCAGTCGTCGAACACTTGTGTGGGAAGTGATGATGTCTGGGCGCGGAGAGAAATCAAAAATGAAAATGTCAGCGCAAGGCCGAGAAAGATCCTCGGCGTCTTCCAGGTCAGTGCGGGCGAAAAGTCACACCACGGAGCGGAGGCGTTCGATTTCATGGGCGAGGGCCGACTGGCCTGCGACGGTGGAAACGTCGGGGGCAAAGGAAGGATTCAGGAGCTGGACCTGATGGAGGCTGGCGACATAATCCGGGCTTGATTCTGCAAAATAATCCTCGGCAAGCAGAAGGTGAAGATCGGCGGCGCTGACCGAGGGATCGTGGCTGAAAGACCAGCTGGCATTTGAGCTCAGAACAGAGTCCGCGTCGGCGATCGAGATCGCATAAGCCTTCTTCGCATTGGAGGCGAACGCGCGTCCTGCCCTCATATCCAGATTAGACGCATCCCGAGAGAGGCCGGAGGTGAATTCATCGTACGAGGTGGCGGGGGATCCCGCCTTTGCGTACGACCAGCCGGCGCCGTTATAGGCATCCGCCAGGCCGGGGTCCTTGGCGATCGCCTGAGAAAAATCGCTTGTTGCGGTCGAATAATCTCCGGCGGCGTACGCCGACCACCCCTCGCTCACCAGCTGGGCTGCGCTCTTCTCGTCGGAACCGCCGCCGCTCTTGCACGAGAGGGCGACGAGAGAGATCAAAAGTCCGATATGGATGCGTGCGCGCATGGCCATCACCTGATCAAAACCATCTTGCCGGATGCATGAAACTCACGCCCGGCCGAGCGCGCCGCTAATCGGTAAAAATAAATCCCGCTTGCCACATCCTCGCCGGCCGAGTTACGGCCTGACCAGAGAGCGTCGAACGTGCCGGCATCCCACGAACCCTCGGCGAGAGTATTCACCTCTCGGCCCGAAACATCATACACCTTCAGAGTTATGGAAGCATTTTCAGGAAGCGAAAAGCGGATCGTCGTCGAGGGATTGAAGGGGTTGGGGAAATTCTGAGAAAGTGCAAACATTTTCGGGATCATCGGAGAAACCACCTCCGGGCGGTACGCGAGCGAAAAAACGCCGAGGCGGGACACCCGGGCGGTGACCGAGGCATGGGCCGGATCGACGGTGCTCGGCAGTGGAATCCAGCCATCGCCAGTTTTTTCCAGAACCGTCAGATGATCGTCCGACCGGGCCCCGAGTTGATCGGGCGTGTAGAAAAACCTCACCGATAGCGGCTCGGGGAAAATTCTCGCGGGCCCGAACTGATACGATGTGCCCAGGATCCCGTAGACAGCATCGGCGGTCTCGGGGATCATGGTGAAATAAACATCTTCACGCAGGATGCCCGGATTGACGACGAGCGCCGCGTCCCCGCCCTGGGATTGCATCATCCCTCCAGCGGATTTCATCAGCTGGGTCTGGAATGCGCGGGAGGATGCGACCGAGCGGCCGAGCGAGTCATGCGCGTAGGCGGTCAGCACGGTTGTCCCGCTCGACAAAAACTGATACTCCCCCTTGAAAACGCGGTACGTGTGTCCGGACAGTGCGACTGATTGAGCGGGACCGGGGCCGACGGTAACCGTCAGGGAGGGTGAAGTAATTGATTCCGCGGCGGTCACAAAAAAATCGGCATAGGCCGACAGCACGGAATTCTGGAGCACAGAAATGGCGAGCGCATCCGACGTCGGGGCACCGAACGGAAGAGAGCTCTTGAACATCCCCCGGCCGTGGGTAGCGGCGAACACGAAGCGGTCGGCCCTGATGTCGAGATCCGAGACGGACACATTCGCCATCCCGGAATTCTGGGGGAGCCAGGTCGTGCCCCCGTCCGTCGACTCAAAAACACCGAGATCTGTCCCGAGCAAAAAATGGCCTGAGTCGGCGGAATCCAGGAGAAGCGTATTCGCCGGAATATCGGGAAGATTCCCGCTGATATTCGACCAGGACGCGCCGCGATTCGCCGTCAGAAAGACGTGCCCGGGAGTCGACGGCGTGTTGGCGCTGAAGCCGGAGAAAGTCAGGATAACGCGGTCCGCGTTAAGCGGGTCGATCCCGATCGCGGTCACATACCTATTCGGGAGGGGCAATCGGGTAACATCGGACCAGCTCGTCCCTGTGTTCGTCGTCACCTGAATATGGGAGGGAGCAGTACCGAACGTGCTCGTCCCGGCATAGATCGTAGAAGACGACGACTTTGCGATTGCCAATGCGGTGATCACCCTTCCGCTGCCGTTGCGTGGGCCGGGGCCGTCGCCCGTGAGATCATTGCTGATCGCAGACCAACTTACGCCCTGATTCATCGTGCGGAAAACCCTGTATGTCCCGGCAACGATATTCTGCGGATTGGAGGGATCCATAGCCATCGGAGCGATAAAGGCCACGCGATCAGTTGTCCCATCCTGCTGATTAGCTCCGGTCGGGATCCCATTCATCATTTTCTGGAATGAGACTCCCCCGTTCGTCGATTTCTGAATATCGAGATACACATATTCGGTAAAAATGGTGTTGACATTCCCCGGATCGAGGAGAGTCACGCCGCCATCGCCGCTAAAAACCTGGGTCCAGGTTGTGGAGGCGACGGACTTCAGAGTCCCGTTATCCTGCGTTCCGCCGTAGTAGACATCGGCGATGGGCTGGACGGCTCCGCTATAAAACTGGGCGATCACAAGGCCGGAGTTGAGACTTGCGAACGATGCGCCGCCGTTTGTGCTCCGATAAACGCCCCCGTCATTCCCGAAATATATAATTGAGGGATTGGACGGATCGAACACGATGGCATGCTGGTCGACATGGATCCCGCCGCCATACCCGTCGCTTATCCGCGCCCAGGACGCGCCGGCGTCTGACGACCGGAAGACATTTATTCCTCCGGTGTAGACCACATTGGGGTTCGTCGGATCGACGGCGATCACGTTATTATACCACCCCTGTCCTCCTAGGTGAGTGCTGTCGAACGCGGGATCGAAGGGCGTCGTAGCGGCGGACCAGGATGCGCCCCCGTCCGTCGTCTTCTGGATACTGTGCGTATAATAGTTCGAATCGCAAAGGCAGGCGTAGAGAACCTGGGGATTGCTGCGGGCGATGGCGAGGCTTATACGCAAATACTTCGTCGATGGGGAGGGAAAACCGTTCGTCAACTTCGTCCAGCTCGTGCCGCCGTTGGAGCTCTTCCAGATCCCATTCGGATTCGTGAGCCCGAAAGCGGCATAGAGCACATTCGAATTCGAGGGATCCATCACGAGATCGGTGCAGAATTTCAGGCTCCCGCCGGTCTGAGCGCCCCCGGCGGACTGCAACTTTGACCAGGATGAGCCGGCGTCGGTCGATTTCCAGATGCCCACATCAAACGAGGACACTGCCGCAAAGAGAGTGGCGGGGTTATCGGGGCGGACCAGAATCTTGTTCACATACCCGACGGTTGACGTAGCGCCGACGAAATTATTAAGGACCGACCAGGACGCGCCTCCGTCGGTCGACTTCAGCACCCCGATCCCGCGCAGGGCGTCGTAATTGAACAACCCTTCACCCGTTCCGGCGTAGACGGTACTCGGATTCGTGGGATCGATGGCGATCGAGCCGATGACCATATTGGAGGCAGCGTCGGCGATGGGAGTCCAGGAGGACCCCGCGTTGCTGCTTTTCCATATCCCTCCGCTCACCGATCCGGCATAAATAAAATGATTCACCGTATCGATCGCGATAGAGCGGACCCTCCCGGCGTAGTTCGCGGGACCCACCGAGGTCCAGCTCATCGAGGCTGTGCTCGATCCTTTATGAAGCACGGCCAGAGCTGACATAGCCCTTTCCCTCCAGAGAGGCGGAGTTTTCCGTCCGGGGGAAGTGCGCTGATCATTATACCAGCGCAGCGCGTCCAGCGCGTAGGTTGCTTCCAGCTTCTCGTCCGATAAACGGTCCCCGCGGTGCTGTCTTGGGACCAGCAGGAATCCGGCGGTGAACAGGCAGGCTGCGGCCAGAAACTTCACTGATTTGATGATCAGGGGGAAACGTCGTAAAGGTGCCATTGACCTTTGGAATCCAATGAAATCTTGCAATGAACGACGTCTCCTGCTTTCGCGGAGCGGAGTTTCAACAAAACCTTATTGCGATCACTCGAAAGATCGATCGCACCGGAATCGGTAAGAACAAATTGCGGCATGGCGGTGACGTGGTCCCCCTGGGCGGCGAATCCATTCTGCTGCTGGGCGGCAGAGCGGACAAAAAGCGAGATCCGGAAATCGGTATCGCCTGTGACCAAGACCGAATCGACGACGCCCTGAATCTCGGAAGAATTCTGTTGCATCGCGTTCGGGGGCGGAGCCTGGCGGGGCGACTCGGTGTGGGATTTCTCAGATACGCGGGACGAGCAGCAGGAGAGAAGAGCGAAGGCGAGAAACAAACCTAACAGGGTCCGCATAGGGCACAATCAATATGCGGACAATCCGGCTGAAAATCAAACGCGATATCGGGAAACACGCTCAATTTCGCAAAACTCGTTTGCACAACTCATGAATTAACCCTATCTTTGTGTGAAATTTTCACCATCACGCATGCTTTCCGCGGCACGCTTTGCTCTTCTTTCTGCTCTTCTGTCGGTGATCCCGGCTGCTTCTGCCCAGGATTCCAAAGAAAATTCTGAATTCAAGCTCGCGGTCGGACTATACAATGACGGCATGTACGATCTGGCCGTCGAGCAGCTGAAGAATTTTGTCAACGCCTATCCCTCGACCTCTCAGGGAATTGAGGCGCGATTTTTTCTCGGAGAAGCGCAGCTGAAACTCAGGCGCTTTGACGAGGCGAGAATCACACTTCAAAACTTTGCCCTCGCCTACACCGAGCACCCGAAGGCGCCGGAGTCATGGATCCTTACGGGGGAGGCATATCTCGGCCTCAAAAACGAAAGAGAGGCGGCCTCCGCATTCGAGAGGGTAAGAGTATTCCATCCGAAGAGCACGCTTGTCCCGGAGGCGTTATTCAGGGCGGGTGAATTAGAGACAAAGCTCGGCGACAGGGACCTTGCCGCAAAGAATTTCCGGACGATACTGCAGGACTATCCATCAAGTTCCAGCGTCCTTCCGGCTCATCTTGCCATGGGGGAAATATACACAGCGGCGGGAGAAACCGAGCTTGCCGAGAAGGAAGTAAGGAAAGTCGCCGAAAGCGACGGGCCTCCGGAGGTTAAAGCCCGCGCGTTAATCACCCTGGGGAGGTTGGAAGCCTCATCAAGCCTGTTTGCGGCGGCCGAATCCACCTTTTCGGGGGTTCTGTCGAGGTACAAAAAGAGTTCAGCAGCAATTCCGGCAAGTTACGAACTGGGGCGCCTGGAATTTGGTGCGAGAAACTACGCGGCGGCAATCGACCACTTCAAGGCATGCCTGGGTGATACCCTCATGCCCTACGCCCAGCTGGGAATCGGCCGGGCGTACCAGCGGCAGAGGGATTACATCAATGCGCAGAGGGCGTACGAAAAAAGCGCGGAGGGGACAGCCCCGACCGCCGTTATGGCGGAGGCCGAGCTCGGCGCCGGGACTTCGGCGCTCCTTCGCGGCGATTTTGTCGCGGCATTACGGCACGCGAAGAAGCTCCAGAATCTCCCCGCTGCCGACCTGAAAGGCGAGGCCCTTCACCTCGCGGGGCGTGCCTCGGTCGGGGCGGGGCAATACGAAGCCGGCGCACAGTATCTTTCAGAATTCGCCGAAAAGTACCCTGACGACGTGCGCTCGCTGCATGTCATGCTTGACGTCGGTCATCTCTATCAGGAGAAGCTGCGCGATTTTCGCAAAGCCATCGGAGTCTACGACCGCATCGTGGGAAAAAATCCCCGGTCAGGGGAGGCCATTGCGGCCCTCATCGGAACGGCGGAATGCCAGCAGGCCATCCGAGACTTTGAAGGCGCGTTGAAAACTCTCGAAAACCTCCAGTCACGATACCCGGCCCACGACCAGTTCGCTAACATTCAGATGAAAATAGAGTTTATCCAGAAGCACACGGTCAAAGACCGGGACAGCGGAACGGCGAAACTTGCGAGACTCATCGGGGAAATTTTTACGCAGAAAACGAAGCCGGAGCTTGCCCTGAGCCTCGCCGAAATCTACTTCAACGACCTCAAGGACTACGAGGTGGCGGCGGCGCAATACTCCCTCGCCATTGAGGGGGGAATTGATGAAAGAAGGGCTGCCGACGCGGCGTACAAGCGTGCCCGGTCGCTGGAGCTTTTCTCCGAAGTCGACACTTCGTCCACTTCCCGCGCCCTCTCCGCGTACGATTCGTTCGTGACAAAATACACGGCTTCTCACAGCGGGGATGTTCAGATGGGGATATACCGCTTAAAATCGCGCAACGCGGATCCTGCGGCAAGAATTCTCCTCGCGAAAAAAGTCCTCGAGGGGGGAGCCCGTGAAGATGTCCTGATGGATCTCGGCATGGCGGCCGAAGCGACGGGGGACATGGTAACGGCGGCGAACTCCTTCCGGGAGGTAGCGCAGTATTCACAGTCAGCCTATACGAACCGGGCGTTATACGAGCTGGGGAAAATTCAGATTCATGCCAAAAACTCCGACTCCGCGGCGGCGGAGTGGCGCAGGGTACTCGGGCGAAGCCTCATCGACCCCGCCACGGTATCCGCGGCGTCGGATCTGGCGGAGCTCGAATGGAATCAAAAGCATTACCCGGAAGCGATCGCTCTCTGGGAGCGCATGAGGGGCGATTTTCCGTACACTGCGGCTGCGGGCCGGGCCGAGGTCGAGTTGCCGGAGGCCTATGTTGCGAACGGCCAGTATGACGATGCGATAGCCTCGGTGGGGAGCGACACCTCGGATCGGGCAAAGATTGTGTTGGCAGCTGCTTACGAAAAAAAGGGGGACCGCAAGAAGGCCATATCTTATTATAGAAGTTATCTCCGGGAAGACCGGAAAGGCCCCTACGCGAGCGGGGCATTCTACGCGCTTGGGACCATCGCGCGAGCCGAAGGCAGGAAAGACCTCGCCTCGACATACTTCAGAGAAGCGGCCCTGCTCGGAGGAATGGAGGGTGTCACGAGAGACATTGCGGATCTCCTCTTTCAGACGGAGCAATACGGTGACGCCGCCCGCCAATACAGTGGGTTGGCAGACAGGGCAGACTCTTCGGAGCTGAAAACGTACTTCCGGGTTCGTGCGATCGTCGCCATGCTCCGGGCAGACAAACTTGCCGATGCCAGTAAATACAGTGACGAGACCGGTGTGGAAGACAGAACGGGGGAAATCCTGTATGAAACGGGGAACTACCATTACCGCAGGCAGGACTACGTACCGGCAAAAAAAGCGTTCGAAAAGCTGGCATCGGATTACCGCGACCAGAGGTATGGACCGTGGGGCGAATATTTTCTCGGAAAAATAGCCGAGGTCACGGGAAAGCTCGACGAGGCGGCGGACCGTTACGACCGGGTGCTGGAAAAGCATCCGACATCGGACGTCATTCCGAGGGTGCAGCTCTCGCTAGGGAACATGCACTTCAATGCCGAACGGTTCGACAGGGCGATAAAATATTACCAGCAGATTTCCGACAACCCGGGACAGGCAGGTGACATCCTCCCTTATGCCATGAACAACCTCATCGAGGCATACGAATCGCTGAATCTCTATGATGCGGCCCTCAAAACCGTACGCGACTACATAGAAAAATACCCGGCCGACGAAACCATCATCGACAAAAAAATCAAGCTCGGAACCCTCTACACAAAGGTCAGCTATTACGACCAGGCGGTCCTCCAGTTTCAGAACCTCCTCAACGAGGCGGGCAGCGGCCTCGAAGCCGAGATCCGGTATGATATCGGCGAGGCGTACTATTATAAGGGAGACTATCGGCAGGCCATACTTGAATTCCTGAAAGTCCCCTACCTCGTAGCGAAGCAGGGCAAAGTCAACTGGACCGCCACATCTCTTTACATGGCCGGGCAGGCGTACGAGAAAATGTCGAAATTCGAGGAGGCGATAGGAATGTACCAGCAGGTCATCGACCGTCCGGGGATCGATGCGACATTCAAAGCTGCGGCGAAAAAGGAAATCGATCGTGTGCGGACGATCATCAAAAAGGGATAAAAATGTTTGAGCGTGAGACGGAGAAAATAGCGGCCGTCGCGAGCGAACGGACGATCGGCTCGCGGAGCGCCGTGGCGATCAAAGATATCCTGGCTGCGGAGATCCCGCATCCGCTCAAGACATTCTTCCGCACGGATGTGGAATCGATGCTCCTCAGCGAAATTTCGTCGGGACGGAAGGGAAGCACGTTCGAGTACGGCCATCCCGAGGTGGAAAAACTTCAGGGGCAGATAAACTCGATACTCATCCCGCGGTATACGTTTCAGCGGGAGGATTTCCTCAAAAGGCTGGGGGATGCCATCCACCTCATGGTGAACTACCTCATACGGCCGCAGTGGACGCTGGTGAGCGTCATCTTCGAGCGAGACGACGTCATATCTGCGCCGACCCTTCTCAGCATGCTCAAGTATTTCGGCCCCTACGAATACATCAGGGATATTTCGAAGGAATACGTCCAGGAGAAATCGGCAGAAAATTTCTCCAGGGCGGAGTTCACAAAACTCGTCCGCGATATCGACCGTGCAAACGTCCGGCGAAAATCGGGGAGCGAGCTCGCGCGGGTCCTATCGCCGGTCTACGATTTCTTTGAATTCCCGGAAAAATCCCCGGAGTTCGCGATCCCATCCAAAGCCCTTTCGTTGTTTTTCAATGACAAAGGCCTGGGCGACGTCGCCGACAATTTTCAGTCGGACCGCGCGTTCACGCGCAGGGATCTTTCCGACATTCTCGAAGACATACGTCGAAAGCATGGGGCTTTTGAACCGGCCGAGCGCGTTCAACCCGGGAGGGCCGCGATCGGGCTCGCCGTGGGGGCTGACGACACGGTCCTCACCTCCAGGAAACCGTAGCGCGTCATGCTTCTCGATCAGGATTGTCCCGTCCGGGCTCACCCCGCGCCTTAACCATGTTCATCGATCAGGCCACGATCCATGTGCGGGCGGGGAGGGGTGGAAACGGAGTGATAAGCTTCCGGCGGGAAAAATTCATTCCGAAGGGCGGTCCGGACGGCGGCAACGGGGGAAGCGGGGGGAGCGTCGTCATCCGTGCGGACCGTCAGCTCACGACCCTCATGGATTTCCGCTACCGCCGGAACTATGCAGCCCGGGACGGTGAGAACGGCATGGGGGCAAAGAAGACGGGGAAATCCGCGGACGACATCGTCATCAAAGTGCCCACGGGGACACTGGTGATGGATGCCGGATCAGGCAAAACGCTGGGAGACCTCATCGAAGAAAAACAGGCGATCACAGTGGCGCGCGGGGGGAAGGGGGGGAGGGGAAACTGGGAATTTGCCACGTCGACGAACCAGGCGCCTCGGATTGCGACCCCCGGCACGTCGGGGGAGGAGAGAACCATCCAGCTCGAACTGAAACTGCTTGCGGATGTCGGGCTGGTCGGCTTTCCGAACGCCGGGAAATCCACACTCATCTCTCGCATCAGCGCCGCGAGGCCGAAAATTGCGGACTATCCCTTCACGACCCTCATCCCGAACCTGGGCATCGTCCGGTATGGGGAGGCACGGAGCTTCGTCGTAGCCGACATGCCGGGGCTGATCCGGGGGGCTCATGAAGGGCGTGGTCTGGGGATACAATTCTTAAAACATATTGAAAGGACGAAAGTCCTCGTGTTCATCATCGACGTTCAGGAAAAAATCCGGGAACAGTACGACACCCTTATCGAGGAATTGGGGTCTTTCAGCAAGAAGCTCGTTTCGAAACCTCAGATCGTGGCCATCTCGAAAATGGACATCAAAGATGCCGAAACCGGCAAACCGAAATTTCCCCGGAAAATCCCCGTCGTGCAGTTCTCCTCCGTGACGGGAGAGGGACTCGACAAGCTCCTCGAGCTCATCTGGAAAAAACTCTCACGGAAAAACTGAAACCCATGGGCAGGGCCTTCGAATTCAGGCGGGCGCGCAAGGAAAAGCGGTGGGGAAAGATGGCGGTCGCCTTCACAAAACTCAGCAAGGAGATCACCCTTGCGGCGAAGCGGGGAGGCGCGGACCCTTCGGCGAATCTCCGGCTGAAGGTAGCCATCGACAGCGCCCGGGCGGAGAACATGCCGAAAGACAAGATAGAAGCGGCCATTCGCCGGGCCACCTCCAAAGAGGCGGCGATAGAAGAGATCACATACGAGGGCTACGGACCGCACGGCGTGGCCATCGTCGTCGAGGCGGCGACGGACAACCCCACGCGGACGGTAGGAAACCTCCGGAGCTACTTCACGCATGCGGGGGGAAGCCTGGGGACCACCGGATCGGTCGACTTCCTTTTCGAACGGGTTGGACTCATCGAATTTGAGTCTGCGGGTGCCCCGCTTGACGAGCTGGAGCTTGAGCTCATCGATCACGGCGCGACCGAATTTTCCGCGGAGGGAGAGATCGTGGCGGTCACGACCGAAATTGCTGATTTCTCCGGCATGCAGCAGGTCCTTGAAAAGAAGAACCATAAAATCAGAAATGCGTCCCTGCAGCGCCTTCCGATCTCTCCGGTTGAGATGAGCGGCGAGAAACTCAATGAAGTGACGGAACTGATCGAAAAACTTGAGGAAGACGAAGACGTCCAGGCCGTTTACCACACCCTGAAGTAGCCGCGAGACGCGACTCGCCGCCACCCTGCTTTAACCACAGACACCCGCACCCCCCTCCCCCACCCGGCGACCGGGAAAAACTGCAAGCGTTAAAACCTTCATCAGGTGAAGTGATAGTCAGCACGGATCGGGGTTTCCGAGCGGGAACATTTCCGCTGCCCATGGAGTAGACCTGATATCACATCACTGGAGGTTTCTATGAAAACCCTCATCGTCATACTCATGGGGATTGCGAATGCGGCGGCGATGTCCCTTCCCCCGCCTGAAAACAGCATCCATTTTCAGGGACAGCTCAATACGACATGCCTATCCAGTCGTGGCGGCACGGTTTATCTGCACATTGACGTCGTCGCCACGTCGGAGTACCAGAGGCCGGAGCGAAGGCGTCAGCCGATGAACCTGTCGGTGGTGCTCGACCGCAGCGGCTCGATGGACGACGAGCGCAAAATCGAGTATGCGAAACAGGCCATCTATTCGCTGATCGACAGGCTCTCGTCTGACGATTACTTCTCGCTCACTATCTACGACGACCAGGTGGAGACCATCATACCGTCGGGTCGGCTCACGGACCGCTCGCGGATAAGGGAGCTGGTACGCGAGATATATCCCCGGGGGGCGACGAACCTGGGAGGGGGTCTGGAAGAGGGTTTCCGCCAGTGCAATTACCGGAGCGGGTACATCAACCGGGTCATCCTCATATCGGACGGGCTTGCGAACCGGGGAATCACAGACCCTTACGAATTGAACCGGATGGCGAGCCGGTACAGGGACCAGTCGATATCCCTGAGCGCGATCGGGGTGGGGCTCGACTTCAATGAAAACCTCATGCTCGGGCTGGCGGAGCACGGCGGTGGAAACTATTACTTCATCGAAAGCCCTGCCCAGTTCGCATCAATCATGGACCGGGAATTCAGGGGATTATCCTCCGTCGTCGCCCAGAATGCGTCCATTGAACTCTCCCTTGGCGACGGCGTTTCCCTTGCGGACGTCATCGGATGCCGGAGAGACCGGGATGGGACCATATTCCTTGGCGACCTCTATGCGGGCGAGCACCGCGAGGTCACGGTGGAGCTCCGGATCGGTGAAGGGAGGGGGCGGCGGCACGTAGCAACCGCAAGACTCATCTGTGGGAAAGATCCTCCCCGTGAGCGGGGCAGATTTTCGGTTGAAATCCGGCACAGCGACGTCGCCGCGGAGATTCAGAAGGGAATCGACTGGGACGTGCAGGGAAAGACGGACGTTGCGTTGTCGACCAGAAACGTAGAGCGCGCCATGGACGCTCTTGACAAGGGGAACAGGGATGAAGCCGCCCGTGAGTTGAAGGATGCAAAGGGCCTCCTCAATTCATCGGGGGCAAGAGAAGCAAGTCCGGCAACGGCACCGGTGATCGGCAAGCAACTCGAGGAACTGGGCCAGTACGAGCGGGCGCTCACAGCGCCTGGTGCCGACGCCCGTAAAGTTAAGAAGTCGATCCAGTACGAGAACTACAAACAACAGAAAAAGAAGGACTAGTCCAGGGCCCGTCGCGGGGGACAACAGCGCCCCCGCGACGGCGTCTTTCCAACCCCCCGGTGAAAACCCCCATCCCGCTCTAATCTCGACGCCGGTACGTCACACCATCCGATATTCCTCTTTGAAAGGGGGAGGAATTTGCGTATCTTTTTTGAATCCTGACCCATCACAAGGCTTGCCGATGACCATATTTGGTGAAATCGAAAGCAGAGATCACGAGCAGATAGTTTTCTGCTCCGACAAGAAATCACACTTGCGAGCGATCGTCGCGATCCACAACACGGCTCTTGGGCCTGCGCTCGGCGGGGCGCGCATGTGGACATATGCGACGGATGAAGATGCGCTCGGGGACGCCCTCCGCCTCTCGCGCGGGATGACATACAAGGCGGCGGTCGCGGGATTAAACCTCGGGGGGGGCAAGGCGGTCATCATCGGCGATCCGAACAAAGACAAAACGGAAGCCTTATTCCGGACTTACGGGAGATTCGTGGAAGGATTGGCGGGGAGATACATCACGGCGGAAGATGTCGGCACGAGCGTGCAGGACATGGAATGGGTACGGATGGAGACCAAGTACGTCACCGGAATTGACCGAGCGCTGGGGGGAGGGGGCGATCCCGCCCCGGTAACCGCGTTCGGCGTTTACCACGGAATCAAAGCCTGCGTCAAGCAGCTGACGGGCAGCGACTCGCTGGAAGGGAAAAAAATAGCTGTCCAGGGAGCGGGGCATGTCGCCAGTCATCTGTGCGACCACCTGGCCAAGGAGGGAGCGAAAATCATCCTCACCGACCTTTACGAATCGAAGGCCAGGGCGGTCATCGAAAGAACGAAGGCGCGGTATGTCCAACCGGACACGATCTACGACGCGGATGCGGACATATTCTGTCCGTGTGCCCTGGGGGGCATACTGAACGACAAAACCATCCCGAGGCTCAAAGTCGCCATCGTCGCCGGGGGTGCGAACAACCAGCTCGAGGACGAGAAGCG
The DNA here is from genome assembly GCA_964410105.1 of uncultured Chlorobiaceae bacterium. GTDB lineage: Bacteria > Bacteroidota > Ignavibacteria > UBA10030 > SZUA-254 > CAYPFY01. Next base: position 11,669 of record CAYPFY010000015.1, on the reverse strand, counting down.
GGACGGCGCGATGCTCACCAAGCGGGGCATCATGTATGCGCCGGACTATGCCATTAATGCGGGGGGATTGATGAGCGTTGCAAGCGAGCTGGAGGGGCATGCGCACGAACGGGCGATGAAGCAGGCTGAGGGAATTTTCGAGACCATCTCGAAAATCTTCACCCTGGCGACGGCGCAAAAAATCCTCACCTTTGAGGCATCCAACCGGCTTGCGGAGGAGCGCATCGCGCAGATCGGACAGATCAGGAAGCTCTATGCGGGCAGATCGGATTTTGACGGAAGCGTGGGGCACGCCAAAAACCATGGCTAGGCCATGATCTACCGCCGTCGAATGGTTCGTGAGAAAGCCCTTCAGGCTCTCTACGCCTACGAGATCTCCCGCGATCCGATCTCCGATGTCATTGAGAACATTTTTGGGGAATTGAAAAATCACCGGGAGGACTTCGAGTTCGCGAAAAAACTCGTCACCGAGGTCGTCCAGCATCAGGACGAGGTCGAAGAGCACATCAAGCGAACCGTCACTCACTGGGAATTCGACCGTATCGCGCTGGTGGACAGGATGCTCCTCCGGATGGGAATCTGCGAGATGCTCTACTTCCCCGACATACCGCCGAAAGTCACCATCAACGAACTCATCGAGGTGGCGAAAGTCTTCAGCACGGCCAAGAGCGGAAAATTCATCAACGGCGTGCTGGATGCGATCCGTGAAAACCTGATGGCCGCGCAGAGCATCAAAAAGACAGGGCGGGGGCTTCAGAACCACTCGCAGCCCCGCGAGCCCGAGAAGAAAAAGCCGGCCAGGGGCGGGTGATGGCGGGGGGTGGGGAATCGGGACGTCTTCGCATCTTCGCCTGGACGCTCTTCGATTTTGCCAACACGGCTTTTTCGGTCATCATCGTCACCGTCATCTACTCGCGTTATTTCACCAGCCATGTGAGCGGGGGGAGGCGGTGGCTTTGGGGGCTTGCGGTCAGCCTCTCGATGATCATCGCGGCCATCCTCTCGCCGCCTCTAGGAGCTGCAGCGGATTTTTCGAGCAACCGGAAAAAATACCTCCTCTTCTTCACCCTCCTTTCTGTCATCGCCACGGCCTCGCTCTACTTCGTCCGGGAGGGGATGGTCGCGGCGGGCGTCGTCCTTTTCATCCTGGCGAACATCGGATTTGAGGGCGGGCTCGTCTTCTACGACGCCTTCCTTCCGGGCATCACATCGCCGCAAAGATACGGGAGGGTTTCGGGTTATGGATTCGCGATGGGGTACCTGGGGGCGCTGGCGGTTCTTCTCATCATCAACCTCATACTCCCCGACGCATCGCATCCGGACTATCTGTTTTTCGTAAGAATCTCGTTCGTCGTCGCGGCCGCATTTTTCATGATATTCTCCGTCCCGATGTTCGTCTTTGTGCCGGAGCCGAAGCGTTCCCGCCCCGGGGTTAATTATATACGGGCGGGGATGGCGGAGTCGGTCCGGACCATGAAGTCCGTCTTCGTGCGGAAGGAGCATCCTGACGTCGCCCGGTTCCTCGTCTCCTTCTTCATTTACAATGACGGCATCCTCACCGTCATCGCCTTTGCCGCACTATTTGCCGAGCACATCCTGGGCATGACCGACAAGGAAATCATCATCTTCTTCGCCGTCGTGCAGACGAGCGCTGTCCTGGGATCGGTCGTCTTCGGATACATCACAGACCGGATCGGCCCGAAGCGGACCATCGTCATCACGCTCATACTCTGGGTTGGGATATGCATCGGGGCCTACTTCGTGACGACGGTCAGCTTCTTCTACATCGTCGCCATGGCGGCCGGCGTGGCGATCGGTTCAAGCCAATCGGCGAGCAGGAGTTTCATGGCTCTTCTGACCCCGAAGGAGCGCGAGGCGGAATTTTTCGGATTTTACGACGGCCTCTGCGGGAAGGCGAGCGCGGTCGTCGGGCCCTTCATTTACGGCGTCATCGCGGACCTCACCAGCGAGAGGTGGGCGGCGCTGGCGATCGGCAGCTTTTTCCTTGCGGGATTGGTCATATTGCAGGGAGTCAATCAGCCGCGCGCCGACACACGTTAAAAAAATTTCAGCATTTTGACAGACAGAATTTTCCTATATTGCTAAAAGTCATGAAAACATTTTTGGCCCTTATCCTTGTTCACGCACTTGCCATCGCAGCGGGAAGACCGGCGGCAAACGACTACGTCAAGGCCGAAATATCTCTTGCCACGAAGGGGATGAAGGTGGGCGGGGCGGGGGAGCTTGTCATACGGCTCACGCCGAAGCCCGGGATCCACGTCAACGTCGTGCCGCCGATGAGCATCAAACTCGACGAGGGGCAGGAATTCCGGGCAAGCGGGAATCTACAGTATACGGCCGTCGCAAAAGACACCACCAGAATCCTCGACGCGACGAAACCAATACGCCAGTCCCTCCTCGTATCTGGCAGCGCCAGGCCGGGGCGATACACCCTTAAAGGCACATTAACTTATTATTACTGTTCCGATGCGGACGGGTGGTGCAGCAGATTCCGGCAGCCCATCGGGCTGGACGTAGCCGTAAGGCGCTAGATGCAGAAGGCATATTTCATATCGGATGTTCACCTGGGACTCGAGGAGCCACAGCGCGAGAAGGCGAAGGAGAAGCGGCTTTTGGAGTTTCTTGAAAAAGTCAGGGATGACGGGGGTCAGCTCTTTATCGTCGGCGACCTTTTCGACGCCTGGATCGAGTACAGAACCGTCGTTCCGAAGGGATCTCACCGCGTGCTCACGAAGCTTGAGAGCCTCACGGAGTCGGGCGTCCAGGTCCATTATCTTGCCGGAAACCACGACTTCTGGATGCGTGACCACTTCCGCGAGCTGGGAATGAAAATTCACAGAGATGCGTTTGAGATAACGGTGAACGGCAAGAGAGTGTACATCCATCACGGAGACGGGCTTGCAGCCAACGACGCCGGGTACCGGATTCTGAAGAAAATCCTGCGCAACAGAGCTGCCATATGGCTCTACGGTTGGATCCATCCCGACATCGGGATAAAAATCGCCAGGAGCTCCTCGAAGCAGAGCCGATCCTATACCTCGGCGAAGGATTACGGCGAGAGAGACGACATGAGAACATTTGCCGCCCGGAAAATCTCGGAAGGGTGCGACATCGTTGTCATGGGTCACCGGCATCAGCCCTGCGAACTGCAGATTGGAAGGGGAAAGTACATCAACCTTGGGGACTGGATAACGCACAACACATTTGCGGAAATGAACGGCGGGGAAATCGCCTTACGGCAGTGGGCAGATGAACGACATCCTCAGGAAGCATAAAACCCTCATCGCGGGGGGAGGAATTGTCGTCCTCCTCGGCGTGATCTACGGAATCTACCTGATATCCGGGCTACCCTCGCTCGAGCAGCTTGAGAACCCCAGGCCGGAGCTGGCGACCAAAGTCTACTCGGCGGACGGGGAGTTGCTCGATCAGTTCTATATAAAAAACCGGTCGCGCGTATCTCTGAAGGACCTGTCGCCCGAGCTCGTCAACGCACTCATCGCGACCGAGGACAAGAATTTTTATGTCCACTGGGGAGTAGACCTGCCCCGGTTCCTGCGTGCGATGATAAAAAACACACTCACGCTCCACCTGCGCGAGGGGGCGAGCACCATCACCCAGCAGCTGGCCCGCAACCTGTATGACCTCAAGGGAGCGAATGAATCCCTTTTCGGCAAGGTGACGAGGAAAATACGGGAATTCATCACCGCCATACAAATCGAGCGGAACTACACCAAGGAAGAAATCCTGGAAATGTACTTCAGCGTCTCGTACTTCGGGAGAAGCGCGTATGGGATACTGTCGGCATCTCAGATATACTTCGGCAAGACCCCGGCACAGCTCAGCCTGGCGGAAAGCTCGTTACTCATTGGTCTCCTCAAGGGTCCCGGGACGTACGATCCGTTCCGGCACATGCAGCGATCCATCGGCCGGAGAAACACCGTACTCTCGCAGATGGTCAAGTACAATTTCATAAACGAAAAACAGGAGGAGGAGGCGAGGAACGATCAGCTCGAATTCCTCCCTGAGGACCAGCACCTGGCGGCGGGCATTGCCCCCCATTTCGTTGAATGGATTCGGCAGCAGCTCCTTCAAAAGGCGGACAAATACGGATTCGACATCTACCGTGACGGGCTCTCTGTCTACACCACACTCGACAGCCGGATGCAGAAATATGCCAACCGGGCGGTCGAGGAGCATCTTTCCCCCTTTCAGACCGACTTCCGAAAGCAATGGGACTGGAAGGCCCACCGGAAAGAGCTGAGCGGAGTCATCTCGGATGCGATACGCAACAACGATTCCTACCGGGATGCGGAGACATCCAGGGAAAGGGACAGCATTGCACGGTCCCTCAGGCGAAAGCCGGCATTCGTCGACTCCGTCAAAAGAATCGGGACAAAGATCGAAGTGGGATTCGTTGCCATGGACCATTCGAGCGGGAACATCGTCGCGATGGTGGGGGGATCCGACTTCAAGAACTTTAAATACGGATTGAACCACGTGACGCAGATAAAGAGGCAGCCGGGGTCGGCATTCAAGGCATTCGTCTACACGGCGGCGGTGGACAACGGCTATCCCCCCTGTTTCGAGATCTTGAATCAGCCTGTGACGCTCATGATGGCGGATGGGAAGAGGTGGGCGCCGGAAAACTTCGACCATTCATTTGGCGGGAAATACACCTTAAGGGACGCGCTCAAATATTCGATCAACCTCGTCGCCATAAGGACGGTGATGGAGCTGGTGCCTGTCACAAAAGTAGTCGAATATGCGGAGCGGATGGGAATCAAGACCCCCTTGCCGCCCTATGAATCGCTGGCCATCGGAACGGGGGAAGTCCAGCCTCTGGAGATAACGGCGGCGTACGGAGTTTTCCCGAACGAAGGAGTCTATGTAGAGCCGATCTCGATCCTCAAAATCGAAGATAAGGATGGAAACCTCATAGAAGAAAACCAGCCTTCGCGGCGCGAAGTATTGAGCAAGGAGACAGCTTACCTGATGACCTCCATGCTTGAGGGAAACGTCAACGGCGGAACGGGCGGGCAGGTAAGGAGATACTATGCGTTACCGGCCGCGGGAAAAACAGGGACCACGCAGGAATACGCGGATGCGTGGTTCGTGGGATTCACCCCTCAGCTCACGGCGGGGGTGTGGGTAGGTTTCGACAACAAGGCTATACACTTCACGACCACCGACGGCCAGGGGGGGCATGCGGCTGCGCCAATCTGGGGCCGGTTCATGAAATACGTCTACGACGACCCGAACATCGGCATGCCGTTAAAATACTTTGTCCAGCCGGACGGCATCGAGAGAGACACCATTTGTGTGGAGACAAAGAAAATAGCGACGCCCTACTGTCCGGAGCGCACCGAGGAAGTCTTCAATAAAAAATACCCTCCCGGGAGATGCCAGAAGCACACCAGCTGGCACTGGAATGACGGAGATACGAAAAACTCGATTAACTTCTAGGGCCTGGCCCCAGGAATTCAGCCTTCGAGTTCGGAGGTAAAAATGTCGTCATCGGCGGTAACCCGGACAGGTTCATCCTTCAGCATCCGGAGCAATGCCGCGACGGGAATAGCCACGAGAGCGGTAATCGCGGCCCATTTCAGCAAAGTCTTCATATGATTGTCGTTATCCACACAGGTCCCCTTTCACACACCAAGCTACAAAGTCGCGCCGGATCTTGAGGTGACTGGAATCACGCTCCCGGGCGGGTGGGGGTAGGGGGCGAGGAGAGGATAGTCTGGAGCCGGTAGATCAGATACTCGAATTCGAACGGTTTCGTGATATACTCTGCCACCCCCTCCTGGCGGGCGGCGGTTTCGGCCTGCAGATTATTGAAGGCGGTCAGAAAAACGACCGGAATCCCGGTAAACCCTTCCATCTTTCGGACCATTTTGTAGAAATCGAACCCGTCGATCCCGGGCAACTTGATATCGGCCAGAATAAGGTCGGGCGGAGTTTGCTTAAGCGCCTTGAGCGCATCTTCTGCCGTCGACGTTGCAATCACGGAATAGCCCCGGTCGCGGAGCACCTGTCCGAGAGTGGAGAGCAGCTCCTGCTCATCCTCGACAAACAGAATCGTCTTTTGATTAGTCACGAACCCGATGTAATTGTGTCATCTCTTCAATTTCAATATAGCTGGAATGGCGAGGAAAGTCAATCCTGCCCGGCTAAACTGTTGCGGACAATGGAGTTGACTTTAGACAGCGGAGTGGGTAATTTACGCCAGCGTACGTGAAAATTTTTCAAATCCTCACGGGAAACACCAGATGAAAAAAATCAGCCACGGCGAAGTCATCTATCCGGCCGAAAGTGTCCTCAGCCGGGCGAGAATCAAAGACTGGGAGGCGACTGCCGAGGGTGCGTTGAAGGACATGGAGGCCTTTTGGGCGAGGGAGGCTGAGGAGCTCGAATGGTACGAAAAGTGGTCTAAAATACTCGATGAGAGCAAGAAACCCTTCTACCAGTGGTTCATCGGTGGAAAAGTCAACATCGTCCACAACTGCCTAGACAGGCACCAGCGCACCCAGCGGAAAAACAAGCTTGCGTTCATCTGGGTAGGGGAAAACAACGATGTCCGGACCTACTCATACTTCGCCCTCAACCGCGAGGTGATACAATTCGCAAACGTCCTGAAGGCGATGGGGGTCCGCAAGGGAGACAGAATCACCATCTACATGCCCAGAATTCCCGAAATAATCATTGCCATGCTGGCCTCGGCGAAAATCGGTGCGGTCCACTCGGTCGTCTACGGCGGATTCAGCGTCGATGCGCTGCAGGGAAGGATTGCTGACTCTGAATCACGGGTCATCGTCACAGCCGACGGCGGCTACATGAACGGGAAAGTCGTCGAGCTCAAAAAAACCGTGGACGACGCCCTAAAAACATGCCCCTCGGTAGAGACCGTGATCGTCGTCCAGCGCACGAAACACGGAGTCAGAATGGAATCGGGGCGGGACCACTGGTATCACGACCTTATCAAACTCCCGATTGCGGACGGAAAATGTCCGACAGAAATCCTCGATGCGGAAGACCCCTTGTACCTCCTGTACACATCGGGGACCACGGGAAAGCCGAAGGCCATCCTGCACACACATGGCGGCTACATGGTCGGGATACACACCACCCTGAAATACGTCTTCGATCTCACGGATGAAGACCGCTGGTGGTGTGCGGCGGATCCGGGATGGGTGACGGGGCACTCGTACATCGTCTACGGCCCCTTGCTACTCGGGGTCACCTCCTTCATGTACGAAGGTGCGCCCACATATCCTTATCCAGACCGCTGGTGGGGGCTCGTCGAAAAATACGGCATCAACGTACTTTACACCGCCCCGACTGCGATCCGCGGCCTTATGAGGTTTGGCGAGTCATGGCCCGAAAAACACGATCTCTCCTCCCTCCGGCTACTCGGCTCCGTGGGAGAGCCCATCAACCCCGAGGCCTGGAAGTGGTATCACCGGGTCATCGGGAAGGAACGATGTCCCATCATGGACACATGGTGGCAGACCGAGACGGGAATGTTCATGATCACGCCAACGCCGTCGGTCCCGCTGAAACCGGGATCGGGAACACGGCCATTCTTCGGCCAGGAGGCGGACATCCTTGATGAGCAGGGGAAACCGGTAAAAGACGGGGAGGAGGGATACCTTGTCCTTAAGAGGCCGTGGCCGGCGATGCTGAGGACAGTCTATAAAGATCCGGAGAGATACATCTCCCAGTACTGGAGCCGTTTCCCGGGAAAATACATGACCGGGGATTCCGCAAAGAGGGACGGCGACGGATACTTCTGGATCATCGGGCGTGTAGATGACGTCCTGAAAGTTTCGGGGTACCGGCTCGGGACTGCGGAAGTCGAGAGCGCGCTCGTGAGCCATCCGGCTGTTGCGGAGGCGGCGGTCATCGGCCTGCCCCACGAAATCAAGGGACAGTCGATCCATGCCTACTGCATCTTGAGATCCGGGCATGCGCCCAGCGATCCTCTTGCCGAGGAACTGAGGCAGCATGTCGGGTCACACCTGGGGCCCATAGCCAAGCCGGAGAAAATCACCTTCGTCGACAAACTCCCGAAAACGCGCTCCGGGAAAATCATGCGAAGAGTCTTGAAGGCGAGGGCGCAGGGGCTTTCCGAGGGAGACATCTCCACCCTGGAAGACTAGGCGCCGATGTCCGGGAGTTCAGGGAGGCTGGACAGGCGAAACACCATCCTCCTCATATCGGAGGGCGTCTTCTTCCTCATGGGGGCATCGCTCATCTCATCCCAGACAGTACTTCCGGCGCTCGTCACGCGGCTTGGGGGTGGCAGCATTGCGGTCGGTGCGCTCGGAGTCCTCACATGGGTTGGCCTCTTCCTCCCCCAAATATTCGCGGCCCGGATCACTCAGACCCTAAGGTGGAAACAGCCATGGTCGGTCTGGGTAGGGCTGGCGCAGAGACTCATCGTCCTCGCGATGGGAATTGGGTCCCTCACCCTGAGCAATTCGAGACCGGGGATAATCCTGGTAGTCCTCCTGATGCTGGTCGGCCTTAACCAGCTACTCATGGGGGTTGCAACGCCCGGATGGTTCGACATGTATGCGAAGCTCACGAGGCTGGAGAGACGCGGCCGGATTGCCGGGATAAAGAATGCATTTGCAGGAGCCGGGTCATTCGCGGCAAGCTTCCTCCTCACATGGCTTCTGGGATTTAAATTCCCCCAAAACTACGCGTTCGCGATCCTCGGGGCATTCATCCTTCAGATCATCTCAACTTTTCTGCAGAAGGAACTTGTCGAGGAACATCCCAGCGAGACGCTGCCGAGGCAGCCGACGGTCTCTTTCCTCCGAGACGTACGAAGCGTCTTGAGCTCCAACGACCGGTTCCGCTCATTCATTCGGGCGTCGATATTCCTCGTGCTGGCGACTATGCCCCTCAGCTTCTTCACCGTCTACGGTTTGGAAAAATTCCGTCCGGAGGAAAGCGTGGTGGGAGAATTCACCGCCACGATGGTACTGGGTCAGATCCTCGGAGCCGTCGTGACCGGGTACATGGCGGACAGGTGGGGGAACAAGCTGGCCCTGATTTGTTCCGCCTCCTCGATGGGCCTCGCAAGCATCCTTGCAATGTCGGCCCCTTCGATAAAAATCTTCATGATCGTTTTCCTCCTCGTCGGCATAAATCTCGGCTCCGAGGTAATGATACGGTACAATCTGGCCATCGAGTACGGCCCGGTCGAGCGGCGTTCGACATATGTCGGGCTCACCAACACGCTCCTCGCTCCCTTCTATCTGAGCGGATTCATTGCGGCATGGGTGGGAGGCACTCTCGGGTACCGCGTCCTCTTCGGGGTGGGAGGAACCTGTTCGGCGGCAGGAGTTCTTTATCTCATCATGCGGGTGAAGGACCCGCGCGCTGTAACCTAGCATCCCGGCGGCATCGACGGGCGCAAAGTTTCGAACCCCTAGTTCAACAAAAAGTTCTTCATGAACATCACCGTCGCGTAGAACTGGTAATCCTGATTTTTCTTCTTTGCAAAGCCGTGCCCTTCGTCGCTTGCGAGCAGGAACCACACTGGCGTGTGCTGCTGCTTCAGGGTGGTCACCATCTGTTCGGCTTCCGTATAGGGCACCCTCGGGTCATTTTTCCCCTGCACGACGAACATCGGCTTCGACACATTGCGGGCTTTATTTAAGGGCGCGATTTTTTCGAGAAACGCCCGCATCTTCGGGTCACGTTCGTCGCCGTACTCCACCCGTCTGAGATCGCGCCTGTACGCCTCCGTGTGTTCAAGAAAGGTCACAAGGTTCGTGATCCCCACGACAGGAAGAGAGCAGCGGATCTTGTCGTCATAGGTCGTCGCGACGGCGAACGTCATGAACCCTCCGTAGCTCCCCCCAGTCACCATAATCCGGTCGCCGTCGAGGTCGGGCTGCTGTTTGATCCAGGCAATGAGGGCGCCGATATCGTGATAGGAATCCTCCCTCTTAAAGCCATTATCGAGCTTCAGAAAACTCTTGCCGTAGCCTGAGGAGCCGCGGACATTGGGGAAAATAACAGCCGCGCCGAGTTCGTTGAGATAATAATTAGTTCTCCCGAGGAACCCCGGGCGGAACTGGCCTTCGGGACCGCCGTGGATATTAATAATGACGGGGTGCTTTCCCGAAAATTTTGGAGCGGGCCTGTAAAGAAAGCCGGAGATCATTTTCCCGTCGAATGATTTCCACGTTACAAGATCCGGCTGGGAAAAATTCTCCACATTCAGGCCGCCGGTTTCGCTGAAAGTCCAGCGTTCGAGCTTCTGGGCGGCAAGGTCGATCGAATACACGTCTGCGGAGGAGGTCGCGGAGCTCATATTGAACGCGAGCATTGAGTTATCGGAATGAAACTGAAGCCCGGAGACGATGCCGGCAGGAAGCTTCGGGATTGGGAGTTCCTTCCTGGTGAGCAGGTCCATCACATGCAGAATGCTCAGCCCATTCTCATTTGTCGTGAAGGCGATAGTCTTCCCATCGTCGGTGATATCAAATTCGTCCACATCCCAGTGAATCGTTTCGGTAAGATAATCATGCTTACCCGTTTTCAGGTCAACGTAAGCAAGCCGGAGAAACTCAGATTCGCGATCGGTCACGGTATAGAACCCCTTGCCGTCCTTGGAGAACCGGGCGCCCTGGTAGGAGACCTCTTCCCCTTTCTTCTGCGGCGTCAGCATCGATTTCTTTCCCGTCCTCGCGTCGAAGAGCCAGATATAGGACTCGTTGGCTGACACCGTCCGTTCGGCGAGAATCGATGTACCATCTTCCGACCAGTCCGAGGGAGACCACGCTTCCCCGTCGCTCAACTGGGCGAGAATCGAATCCGACTTCGGATTCATCGGGTCGGTGATATAAAAATCAGTATCTTTTCCGTTCCGGCGGGTAGAGCCATAGACCATCCTTGCGCCGTCCCTGGACCACACCCCGAGAGAATTCCGGGATTTGCCATCGGTGAGAAGCGTAACGTCGCCCGTTGCGATATCGAACCTGTAATTCTGATACCACTCCCCTCCCCCGACGTCCTTGCTGAAAAGGAAATACCCTTCCCGCTTCGGGTTGAACGAGGCACCGAGGACTCGGTCGGCAAAAAAAGTCATCTGTGTGCGGGCGCCCCCGGGAAATTTTACATAGTGAACCTGCGGCACGTCGGCGAAGCGTGTTGAAATCAGCATCTCATGCTTGGAGGGATGCCAGCTGAGGAACGATGCGCCCCGGAATTCCGTATAACGGCCGACGTCCTGTGCAATCTTCGATGGAATCGGAGGGATCCCGTCCGCCTTCAGATTCTCGGCGGGAAGAATATCGGCAATCTGGGCAAAGGAATTTGAGGCAAGAAAAATGGTTAGGACAGCGATCAAACGTCTCATGGATGGCTCCTTTCGGGGGTTATAGACTCTGACGATGCGACCGGAAGATAATAATTCTGGATACTAACTCAAAGGGGAAAGCTTTCTGAGATTGAGATGGATATCGCCAGAATGAACGCACAGGGACTGAGGACAAAGGCGATCGCCGACAAGCTCATGATGAACGACCTCACAGTCGAAAAGAAGCGTGAAAACATCATGGGGAAATGGACCCTAGAGTCAATAGCAAATGTTGTGTAAATATTTCAAGCGGCGATCCGCACCTTTCGTT
>CAYPFY010000014.1:0-92126 GCA_964410105.1 uncultured Chlorobiaceae bacterium | reverse complement strand
CGGAGGGGTGGCTGGTGAGGAGATTTTCCAGAGCAAACCCCCAGTGTGCATGGTAGAACATGTCAGCCCGATCGCCGGAGATGTCGATGTATCCCGGGAAGAGCCCGTCTGACCGCTGGTTGTCGCTGAAGGTGAGGAATACTCCCTCGGCCCGTTCGGGGCTGTGCATCCAGCGAGTCTCGAGAATATGGCACGGAGCGCTGTATGAGATCGGCGCCCGGAACTCATTGATCCCTTCGCAGACGAACGGGTGCATGTAATTCCCCTCCCCTGCGAGGACCGATGACAGTTTAAGGCCGTACCACCTGTACCAGTAGTAGCGCGTGAAAACCTCCTCCGAGCACTCGAAATAGGGGACGTCGGCGAAGTAATCAGTCCAATTCTCCTCGCTGAGTTTCACGGGGTCAGGAAGCCCGCCGGCCGATCTGAGATTTCCCAATGCCTCCGCCCGGGACGGTGCCGCGGTGAAAAATATCGGTATCTTTTCAGTAACCCCGCGTGCCAGATCAATCCGGATGTGGATCGCCATGAAGGTGAGGCCTTCTTCATGTGCCCGGAAGTTTCGCTCATCCGGCAGCTTACCCCCCTTGAATTTTTCCGCGAAGGGCGTATACTTCCACCGGGGCTGAATGGCCGCGCCGGTGCTCGCCTGTATGGACACCGAGTCGGCCTTACGGCCGAGGCTCATCGCACAATCGAATTCGAAACGATTCGGCCGCTCGCATTTTTTCCTGAAATGAATGGTCTGCCCCTCCGTGCCGGCAGACTCGATACCTCCGCCCCCGGATGCGAGATTTTTTTGACAGGTCCAGGCGACCAGATCGAGCTTTCTCCTTACCGTTGAAGAATTTCGGATTGAGACGACCGACGCGAGGACGTCGTTGGGAAGACAACACCTGGTCTCGTGAAACGACAGTCCCTTCGGCCGGGTTCGATTATCTGCGACGGTCAGCTCGCACTCAAGCTTCGACGGGTCCCATCTCCTGCGCGAAACTTTGAGCGGGATTTCCTCCCCATCGAGAATTGTCCATGTGAAAACCGGTTCAATCCCGAAATTGTAATACTGTGCCTTGTCCCAGAAGCCGGGGAAGTCGAGATTTTCGGGAAAAGGAGGCGCCCACAGGAGTCGTTGGCCTCCGCCAAGAAACCACTTGTCATTCCGGGCAAGAATTTTCAGAGGATTGAGTTTACGCACGGTCGGGCTCCGCCCCAGGGGGAAAAAAATCAGTTCAGGGTGATGATGATATTTTTTCTAACAAACCCTCTTCCCTTTTCGAACGCGACATCAAGGAAGCCCTCCGGATCGAGACGAGCTCCCTCCACGGACCGCGGAATTGCAGGAACATCTGGGTTCTCTAGCGGCGGGAAAATGACGGGGATGTGGTATGATCGGCCCGAAAGCCCCTCGACAACGAGTGTGATTTTCCTGTCAAGAAATTTCTGCGTCACAAACCGCAGCGACTGGTTGGGTGAACCGGGAGACGAGCGGGCCTCGGGGATGACGGCAAACCGCGGCCTCACGGAAAGGTCCAGTCTTGCGGAGCCTTTGACCCGGAATTCCACCAGGACATGCGTGTCCGATGGGCCCGTCGATTGTGACGAAACAATAGCCTTTCCGTTCAACCGGGCTCCGGTGAGCTCACCGGCCTCCGGAATAGAAGGGTCGAACTCGACCAGGATACTGTCTTTTCCTCGTGTTTTGACGTCGAGACTGTAGGTTCCGCTCGTCCACGAAGAGTCGGAGACAAAAAGGTTTACCGTATCCCCGCCGGCCACCATGTTGCCGATCGTCCACGACTCACCGGGAGGAAGGTGGGGTGAAAAGTGAATTTTTCCGTTAAGTCTGTCGACATCGAGGCCCAGCAGTCCCCTGACCAGGGGGAGCGCGTACCCCGTTGTTGAAAACCCCTGGTGGTGGTATCCCTCGGCAACTTTTTCGTTGACATCTCCGCTGAAAAGTTCGGGAACGGAACCGGCCGCGTGATCAAAGGCGTGGCGGATATTTGCCTTCAGGATCTGGCGGCCGGCCAGGCTTTCGTGGTATTTGAACTGCGCCGTATTGAAGAAGGAGGCGATGAAGGGCCAGACGGCTCCGTAGTTATAATTTGACGGCTCAAAGAGTTTTGAAGAATTTGAAAGAGATCGTACGCCCCAGTCTGTACACAAATCCGCCGCATTGAAGTGCTCGAGGCTCTTAGCGGTTTTTGCCCGATCCAGGAGTCCGAACATCATCGGGAGGGCGGGCCAGGGAGTCTTGTCGTGCACTTGCTCGCCAGCTTGCGTGGCACCGTAACTATAATATCCCTCCTCCCCCATCCAGAATTTTTTCTCAAGCTGTTGCGTGGCCTTTGCGAGCTGGCGTTCGGCCTGGCTCCGTGCCCCGGCGTCGCCCATGAGGTCGGCCATGGCAGTGATTTCCTTCACCGCCTGGGTCCAGACGCCGCACGTATAGATGTCGGCGTAGATCCCCACAAGTTTGCCGAATTCAAGCGCTCCCAGGCCTGCTCCCTTGAGATCCATCAGGCCGTCGTCGTCCGAGTCCTTGCTGAGGCACCACGAATACGCCTCCTTGACAGAGCTCCAGCTCTTTCTGAGAAAAACCGTATCGCCGCTCGTCCGGACGTAATCCCCCATTGCGACAATGTACCAGGGCGTCGTGTCGGCGTGGTTGTATCCGTAATGATAGTCATTCCACCAGTCGCACAGATCGCCGTCGCTCTGGGACAGCTCATGCGCCATCTTCCCAATATCCTTCGCCGGAGTGCCAGGCGGCTTCCGCACCGGGAAATTCTCCTTGCGCTGCCACTTTTGAGTGAACGCGAGGGCGTCACGGACTTTGTCAAAATCTCCGTAGGCGTCGATGGCGAGGGAATTGATGAAAGCATCCCCTCCGAAGAACCACGCAAAGCCGGGCCGTGCGCCAGAGCCCGAGAGACCGTACCCCGCAACCATGCCGCGGCCGAGATTCGGGTTGGCCACAAAAAGATTATCGAGCGAGATTTTCGCCCACTCGAACGCCAGATTCGTCTCACGGTCCGGGGAGATTACCTGTAAGGTTGATCGTCGGAGCTTTTCAAAATAGCGCACGTTTTCATGGTAGTAAAACTCGGCATTCCGGGAGAGGCGGGCGAACGTTTTTTTCACCGAGTCGATACTCATCTTATGCGAGACGGGATCGGGGAGCGCTCCCGCGATCACGATCGGGATGAAAGTCCCGGTCTCGCCGGGCACCACGTCGATTGTGAATTCAAGGGGATTATCGGCGAACATATGGGCGGGCGGAGCGGCCATTTGGGCCGCGGCGGGCGAACCGCACAGAAATATTGCGCGCCACTGCCCCTCGGAGATGACATAGGCATGATCGTCCCAGTAGCTGAACTGACCGCCAACGCCCGCGGGCCACATAGGTTGCATCACGGGCAGGAACCCCCCGACGATTTTCAGCGGAACTGTGGTGTACACGTCGAGCAGGAGGATGGCGCCCGGCTCATCCCGCGGGATCAGGATATGTTCCCTCACGGTGAACGATTCGTACGTGTAGGTGAACGTTGTGACCTCGGGAGAGACCGAGATTTCGCGGACAATATCTCCGGCCCTGAGCGGTTTTGTAGAATTCTCCGTCAGAAAGGAGAGCTGGAAGCTTTTCAGAACCTTCCAGGGCCAGATCCAGAGCTCGAATTCGCCGCTTTCATATCCCATGAGGCCCGCGCGCGGGCCGATCTTGTCGAAATACTGCGTCGCCTGGGGGATCCGGGTGATGGCAAGATCGTTGGGCTTTATATCGAACCGAGGAATGAAAGAAGTCTGCGCGGGTGCAGATATGGTTGCAAGAACCGCAAGCATCGCTGCTGCAAGGGGAGCAGCCAGCTTCCCGTCAGACATGAAGTTTCAGGAGTTGAATTTGTCCGGCGTGGTAGACGTCGTGCGCCGCGATCCCGTAAATAAGTGTCCGGACCGGGACCCTGCTCCCGGGAGGAATTCTTTCGAGGTCCGCATCGGAGAGAGCGGCCACGGCGCCGCGCAATTCATTATGAACACGGGAGAGGAGCTCGAGGTCTCCCTTCCATGAAGATTCATTCGCACGGTCCGGCCGCGGAAACCAGTTGCTCCCCTTGACGGGAAAAGAGCCTTGCAGATCGAGAATCTTCCTCCGGACGACATACTTCCAGTAGGCGCAGTGGAGGACGATTTCCCAGATGTTATGGCGGTTCTTCCGGGGACGACGGGCAGCTTCGCGCGCGGTGAGCCCCCGGAGGGCACCGCGCAAATTCGGCCCATGCCAGGCTTTCACCGAATATGCCTCGTCGATATTTTGAAGCAAAAGGGCAATGAGGGGGGAGCCGCGCATCGTCATCCCTTCAGGCCCGTCATCGTAATTCCCCTCACAAAATACTTCTGCGCAAAGATGAAGACCGCCACGACCGGAAGCATGACCACGACGGAGGCCGCCATCTGGTGCGGCCAGTCGGTCTGATAGATGCTGCTGAAGGAGGCGATGCCCACCTCCACCGTGCGCATATCGCTCCGGTTGGTCACGATGAGCGGCCACAGAAAGTCCTTCCAGCTTCCCATGAAGGCGAATATCCCCAGGGTGGCGAGGGCAGGCCTCGAGAGGGGGATGATCAGCCTCCAGAAAATGGAAAAATCCGACGCCCCGTCGATCCGGGCCGCATCCTCGAGATCTTTCGGGATAGTTCTGAAAAACTGTCGCAGAAGGAATATGCCCCACACGCTCGAGAGCGTCGGAGTCAGCAGCGCCAGATAACTATTCATCCACCCGAAGGCGTTGATCAGCAGGAATGAGGGGATGATGGTGACGATCGCGGGAATCATCATCGTGCCAAGATAGGCCGCGAACATGAGGTCGCGTCCGCGAAACCGCAATCGGGCGAATGCGTAGGCGGCCATGGAGCAGAAGACGAGCTGGCCGGCGACAGAAGCGCCGGCCACGATCATGGTATTGAGAAAATACCGGGCGAAAGGCTGAAGAGTCATGGCCTCGGCATAATTGGACCATCGGGGCGACGACGGGAGAATTTTTGGGGGGAAATGATAAACCTCGAGCTCTCCCATCAGGGATGTGCTGATCATCCAGAGAAACGGAAGGAGCATCGAGAGGCCGACGGTGAGGAGGGCAAGTTTTTTGAGCCGCTGCATTCGGTTCTCAGGTCAGGCCAAATGTACGTGAATTTTCGCGGCAAGTCAATTCACCCGTGGACCGCCCGATACCCTGTGTAATGACTCTTTAAAAATGTCAGGTGTTCGACTCGATAGAAATGTCAGTAAGTTCGACCTTAGGGTCCCCCCTAGCCAAGGAGACCTTGCCCCCGGGGGAAATCGAGTTGCCGGAGCCCGGTTCGCCGGGGATTACATCTCGGCTTTGGGGAGTTCCACAATAAAAGTGCTCCCCTCACCGTAGGCGCTCTCCACTCCGACGCGCCCGTCGTGCGCCTCGATGAGCTGTTTGACGATGGAGAGGCCGAGCCCGGTCGAAGCCTCCCCGCCGGTCGGGGCGGCGCTCAATTTCTGGAATTTTCCAAAGACGCGCTGCTTATCCTCCTCGGTCAATCCGGGTCCCTCATCCCGGACCTCAAGGCGGATCGAATGCCTGCAGTCCTTGAGGTCGACGAGGATCACTTTTTCAAGCGGTGAGTATTTTATCGCGTTGCTGACGAGGTTGTCAAAAGCCTCGCGCAGACGCTCTTCATCACCAACGACGATACAGCCGGTCTGGGGGGTGAAGACAATTCTTTGTCCTTTCTGAGCCGCGGTGACCTGGTTGTCCATGACGACCAGATCGGCCAGCCGGGAGAGGTCGACATGTTTTCTCTTGAGCGCGAGGTTACCGCTTTCGATCCAGGCCGATTCCAGGAGCTCGCTCACAAGGCCGTGCATTCTCTGTGCAGAGGAGAAGATGTCTGAAGCGAAATCGGCGAGGGGACCGGTCCCTTTCGCCTCTTCTATGATGATCTTGGCGAGCATCTTGATCGATACGAGGGGGCTCTTCAGGTCGTGGGCGGCAATATTGAGGAGTTCTGTTTTTACCTTGTTCGCTTCCTGGGCGATTTCACGCTGCCGCTCGGATTCTGTCCGGGCGCTCTCGGCGATCTCTTTCTCCTCCTGAAGATGTTTTGTCCGTTCGACGACGAGGGAGACCAGTTTAGACTCGCGTGCCCGCATACGGCGGGTCCTATAGCGGTATGCGCCAAACCCGAGCGACAGCACTGCCAGGCCGCAGAGGATTTGAAACCAGCTTCTCTGGTAATAGTGGGGACGGAGGTCGATACGGATAAGATCGCCCGATTCATTCCAGACCCCGTCGTTATTGCATGCCTTGACCCGGAACGTATAACGTGCGGGGGGAAGATTCGTGTAATAAGCGTCCCGACGGCCTCCGGCCTGGACCCAATCCTCATCGAACCCCTCGAGCATATACTTGAACTGCATTCGCTCGGGGGCGATGAAGCTCAGCCCGGTATAATGGATCTGAAGGTTTCCGCTGCCGGGCGGCGCCTCGACCGGCGCAAAAACGTTCTTCGCCGCATGGTCTACGCTCACCCGCTCGATGATGACCGGGGGAGGCACCTGATTGATCCGGAGCCCGGCCGGGTCAACCATGGCGATTCCCCGAATGGTCGGGAACCACATCTTGCCGTCCCGGGTGCGGCACCCGGCGGGCTGGGAGCTGCCGTTGCATTCACGGCTCATCATGCCGTCGGCCCGGCCGTAGGCCACCGGAGCGAGGGCGACACCCTGTCCGCCTGCGACGGCGAAAAGCTCCTCTTTGCGGACGCAGAACACTCCGTTATTGCAGCTCATCCAGAGGTTTCCGTGCGCATCTTCCAGAATCTCAGAGATGACGTCGTCCAGGAGTCCGTTCCTCGTCGTAAACCTGAATGTCTTCCCCTCCCGGTAGAGTTCCAGCCCCGCGCCCTGAGTCCCGACCCAGAGGTTGTGCCCGGCATCCTGATAAATGCTGCGTATGATCACGGGAGAATTCCCATCCCCGATCTGTTCAATCTTCCCGTCCTTCATCCTGTCCAGGCCTGCCGCCGTCCCTATCCAGAGTGCGCCGTCGTTCCCTTCCAGGAGAGCCATGACGAGGTCGCTCGAGAGGCCGGCGCGGGTCCCGTAGGAGACGAAAGACCCGTCGCGGTAGCGGCTCAGTCCCCCTGTTGTTCCGATCCAGATATCCCCCCTCTTCGTTTCGCAGAGCGCGCGTATCACGCTGCTCCCAAGCCCGTTCGCGGTCGAATACGTAGTCCATCGGCCATCCCGGAGTTTTCCGAGCCCGTCTGCGGTTCCAGCCCAGACATTTCCTTTGCTGTCCGCATAGACGGACCAGACAAAATTATTCGGGAGCCCGTCCCCGGTGCTGTATCTCCGGAAAACCCCGTTCGAGATGTAATTCAGCCCCATATAGGTCCCCGCCCAGATCCCCCCGCGCGGATCTTCGCAGATCGACCAGACAAAGTTATTCGAGAGCCCTTCCCGCTCGGTGAACGAGGTGAAGGAGCCGTTCGTGAGCCTGTTAAGCCCGCCGCCGTTCGTTCCGATCCAGATATTTCGCTCCGCATCCTCGAAGATCGACCACACAAAATCGTTCGTGAGCCCGTCCTTCGTACCGAACGAGGTCACCGTCCAGTTCCGGATCAGATTCAGGCCGCCTCCCTGAGTCCCGGCGAGGACGCTCCCATCCCGGAGCGTGCGAAGCGACCAGATGAAGTTATTCGTCAGGCCGCTTGCAGCGGTCATCGTCCTCACTGATTTCCCGTCAAAGCGGCTCAGCCCTCGGCTCGTCCCCACCCAGACGCCTGCGGGATTTGAGGGATCGGGGCAAAGCGAGACAACGCGATTACTAGGAAGTCCCTGCTTGACCGTGAGGGAGGACCAGCTTTTCGCCAGATGGAGGGCCCCATCATCTGTGCCGGCCCAGACATCCCCCTCCCCATCGACGCAGAGTGCGGTGATACTATTTCCCAGAATACCGGGGAGGGCATACCGGCGGAAAGATGTCCCTCCCGCGGATGTATAGAGGCCCCCCTGCGAGGTACCCACCCAGAGCGTGCCATGCGAGTCCTGGCATATGCCGGTCACGCCGTTATAGGGCGGTCCTTCGGGTAGTTCTGCATAGGTGAACTGTCCCAGTCTGCAGTTCACAAGTCCGCCGTCTTCGGTCCCGATCCAGAGCGTCCCCTCTCGATCGACGAAGAGCGAAAGGATCCGGTCGGATCTGAATGCGGGGGTATTGCGCTCATCAAAGACAGTGAATTCGGCCCCGTCGAATCTGACAAGCCCTTCGAGCGTCCCGAGCCAGAGATATCCCTCTTTTGTCTGGACGACGGAAGAAACAGAGTTTTGCGGAAGTCCGTCCTCCACCTGCCAGGAATCGAGGCTGTATTGTGTTATAGGCTTGGTTGGGCTTTCGTGGGCTGATGCGGCCCGGGCTGACGGAAGGAGGGATAACAGGAAAGCGAGGAACAGAACCCCCGGTTTTTTTAGTCCATCTCTTTCCCCATCAACCTGAACTGGACCCATGTGGCGATCATAATTATAAAAAAGAGCACCCACGACATCGCCGCGGCATAGCCCATCCTGAGCTGTTCCCAGGCCGCCTCGTAAATATGATAGACGATGACGTCTGTGCTTCTCACCGGCCCGCCAGCTGTCATGACATAAACAGTTGTAAAAACCTGAAACGAGCCGATGCACGATGTTACAAGGATAAAGAACGTGGTAGGGTTAAGCAAGGGGAGTGTGATATGCATAAAACGGCGAAATCCGGAGGCTCCGTCGATCCGGGCGGCATCGTAAAGTGTCTCAGGAATCGCCTGAAGGCCTGCCAGGAAAATGACCATTTGGTATCCGATTCCGAGCCAGATGCTGAAAATCAGGAGGGAGACCATGGCCGTCCCGGACGAATTGAGCCATTGAAGGGGTGGGAATCCGAGACTACTCAGGAGGTAGTTTGCGGCGCCGAAGGAGGGATGATAGATCCACATCCAGACGAGCGCGACGGCAACGAATGAGGTGACGCTCGGAAGGAAGAAAAGCGTGCGAAGCAGCCCGGCGGAGCCGAGCCGGTTCTGCAAGGCCAGGGCAACTGCCAGCGCCGCGGCCATCCCGATGGGCACGTTCAGGGTGTAGAGAAAAGTGTTCCTGAGGGCGTTCCAGAAGGTCGGGTCGGAAAAAATTTCCCGGAAGTTTTCGAGGCCGATGAAAGGCTGTTCGGACGCCACAAGATCCCACCGCCGAACGCTCAGGTAGGCGGCAAAGAGAATCGGGGTCCCGATGAATACGACAAGATGAATCAGCGATGGGAGGAGAAAGGCGAAGGCGCGAATCGTCCCTCCTTTTCTCTCCCTGAGATAGAGGAGAGCACACGCGAGGAGGGTGAGGGCAGAGACTCCCAGCAGGGCGAAAATGATCTCGCTATGCTGGCTGATCGGCGAAAATTTTTCCGGGCGGTGAGTCCGGATTGCGGCCAGCTCACGGTCGGCCCGCTCGGCATAGCGCGTCAGAGTTGCGTGAACCGGCTGGTGGTTCAGCATGATGTCGTCGACGGCATCCTGGAATGTCCACTCCAGCTCGCTGAACCGTTCGATCAGCGACCCCCATGGCTGTCGGCAGGATGGGATTTCATCGATGAAAACCTTTTCGCGACCTGTCCGGTCGTTTCGGGCGAGATCCGATGCAGCCGCGCGGTTGGCGGGCAGCTCGAGTCCTCCGGCCGAACGGATGCGGCAGGAGGTTTCACCCGCCATGAATCCGGCCAATAGGACAGCCTCTTCGACGTGCCTGGCGTTCACCGGAACGCACCATCCCGATTCGTAGAGGACGTTCGTTTTGCGTCCCCCGGGGTGGCTGGGAAAGGGCGCGACCCCGAGCTCGAGCTCGCCCCCCGCTTCGCTCAGCTTCAGAAACTTCGGCATGCGCCAGTGGCCGTCGACGATCATGGCGATCTTTCCGCTCGCAAACAGGGCCGAGTTTGTCCCGGTCTTTTCGGACTGAACCCAGCTCCCCGCGTCGGGGGCGAGGCCTTCCCATCTCAGTTTTATGAGAAACTCGAGCGCCTCTTCCGTCCGGGGAGAATTGAAGTAACCGCTGGCGGCGGTCCCGCCTGGATCGACGACATCCCCGCCTGAGCTCCAGACCCAGGGGATCCAGTAGGCATAGTAGTTGGTCATCGCGGTCCCGTACAACGAGGGGCCTGTCCGTGTGAGGCGACGCGCCGTGCTGAGGTACTCGTCCCACGTCCAGGATCCGGACGGAGGCTCGACGCCCGCTTCGCGGAAGATCTTCCTGTTGTAGTAGACGACGAGCGGTGAGAATCCCTTCGGAAACGCATAGAGCGCCGCTCCCCGGCGGGCGATATCGACCGCCGAGGAAAACCACTCGGAAGTATCGATCTTCAGTTTTGCAAGATACGGCGTAAGGTCGAGTAGGGCGGCTTTGTCCGTGAAGGTTGGAATCAGTTTCGAATCGAGGAGGAACACATCGGGCGGCTCGCCGGCGGCGAGTCCCGTCAGGATTTTTTCTTCATACTGATGACCCGGGTTCGGCTCGTAGAGGACGTCGATGCCCGGATATTTTTCCCGGAAAGCTGCAATGGCGGCTTTGTCCGAGGGCATCTCGTCGAGGTCGGCCCAGTCGACGAGACGGAGTGTGACCTGCGCGGATGCCGCGTTCGCGAGCAGAATCACGCTGATGAGAAAGCTTCTCATCCCGGAGGGCAGACGCTCTCTGGGACCGGGGAACGGGCCGGCGAATGGATCGCTGCTCCTGACGAGGGCGTTGTCAGGTAAATGGCGAAAGATCGGCCCGCGTGGCGATGAAATTCGGTTTTCACTTTTTCAACGAGATCGTCAATGAACTTTTCACCCACGAGGCAGACTGCGCAGCCTCCGAATCCTGCGCCTGTCATGCGTGCGCCGAAGACGCCGTCGGTCCCGTTGGCGATTTCGACGAATGCATCGAGCTCGGGACAGCTCACCTCAAAGTCATCCCTCAGGCTGATGTGTGAGAGAGTCATAAGGCGGCCCATCTCCGGCAGATCTCCTCCTTTCATGGCGGCGACGAACCGCACCACGCGGTCATTTTCCATCACGACGTGGCGCGCCCGTCTCCGGGCGAGGGGGTTCAGGCGGTTTTCGACCGATCGAAAAAGCTCGGCCGAAAGGTCGCGCAGAGACAGGATGTCTCCCAGGTTTTTCCTGATCTGGCGAACGGCTTCTCCGCACTCAGATCGTCGCTGGTTGTAGGCCGTGCGGGACACTTCCCTCCTCACGCCGGTGTCGCACACTATGAGCTGGGCGCCGCGAGGGAAGGGCACCTGTTCATAGTCGAGGGTCTGGCAGTCGAGAAAAAGTGCATGATTGCTCCTGCCCCGCACGGAGACGAACTGGTCCATGATGCCGCAACCGACGCCGACGAATTCCGACTCCGCTTCGCACGAATAGGCGATGATCTCGCCGACCGTGAGGGGTAGTCCGTTCAGCCGGGTGAGAGCGACAGCCGTAGCCACTTCGAGCGCGGCCGAAGAGCTGAGCCCGGAGGCCACCGGTATATCGCCTCGGATGCAGAGGTTGGCGCCTCCCAGGGAGTGGCCGTGGCTTTCGAGAACGCTCGCCACTCCGGCGGGGTAATTGGACCACAGGCGGTCGGGATCGAACGCGGCACCAAGGGGTATGCTCGCCGACGATTGCAGGTCGGCGGCGTGGAGATTCAGCAGGCGGTCGGGCCGGGGGCCGGCCGCGATGACGATCTTCCGGTCGATGGCAATCGGCAGCACGAATCCTCCGTTATAATCTGTATGCTCGCCGATGAGATTGACACGGCCCGGCGCCGTCGCCACGATTTCAGGTTCGCTTCCATAACGGCGGCGATAACGTTCGATAGCATCGGCGATAAGCTCCATGGGGCGCGTCCAGAGGTCAGAGCTTGCGCCATGTGCATTCCCACGAGGTGACGGTCCCCGGGATGAGAGCGCGGGTCCCGTTGATGGCCCGGCGGGCGCCGGTAAGCTTCTCAAGCCCGAATCCACCGGGGAGGATGGCGGGCATCTCGATCGCAGACAAAGGCGGCATGGTCTTCTCGTCGAAATCCTCCCGTTTGAATTTCGTCTGCCATCTGTTCTCCGCCATCGGTTCGAGAGTCACCGTGACGCGTCCCCACCGCGTCGGGGTGTACGACAGCCCGATCGGCTTCCCGGCCTCAATATCCTGGATCGCGATGCCGTCGAAGAGCCGCAGATTCTTCTCATCCTCCAGGATGATCATGTGGCGGAGATATCGTATGCATTCGGCGCTTGCCCAGTTGTGGGGCATGTCCCCGACGTACTGCGCCTTCGGGGCTTTGAGAAGCGATTGCTCCTCCCGCCATGCATAAAGCGGGGAAGCATGATTGAGAAAGCCGACAAAGGTCCTGCGGGCGAGGTCGGGCAATCCCGCCCAGAGGTACATCTGGGCGACGATCGCGGCGTTATAGGGCCAGGCGGCATCGTCGGTCAGCCAGCCCGTTTCGATCGGAATATCTTCATCAGTCGTCACCGCTTTCATCAGTTCGATATGGCCGCGGACGAAGCCGTCGTCCTTCTGAAAGAGGAGTCCGGGAAAAATCGACTGGCTGAGATAAATCTGAGCCGCCTGGGGGCGGGGCTTTTTCCGTTCATCCTTTTCAGCCCACTGGGGGTCGTCCTTCATGAGCATCGGCAAATAGGTGAAACCGCCGGGGTGTGTGCGCGTTTCGGACTTGGCGGCCCGGTAGAAGGCCTGCCTCAATTCTCCGTAAAACTGGTTGAGGGCGGGGAACCGGTCGAGCTGGAGACGGCGGGTGACTTCGACGAGTCGCTTGAGCGTCACCAGAGTCCAGAGAGTGTTGGTGAATTCAGACCGGATGCCGCCGATACCGCTGTCGCCGAATCCCTTGGGGAGGATCCCGTAATTCCCGCTTGCCGTGCCGTTCCCTTTCGCGCCGTCGCGGAGCTGTTTCAAATAATCGATCGCCCGGAATGCGTCGGGATAAATCTCCTTGAAAAACTCCCAGTCCTGCGTCAGCTCGGCGTGGCGAACGAGTGTGAAAACGGCAACGGCGGAGTCCTTGTAGTGCGATTCCCCTCCGCCTGCCGTGATCGAACCGTTCGGGGCCTGCCGGTCCCAGATCGACTCGAGTCCCTCCTGCGCTTCCTTGTCGTACCCGAGGTAGCGCGCCGCTTCGAGAAGCGAGTAGCCGTCGACGACCCAGAGCCCGCGGTAGCAGGTGGGGCCGACCTGAAACAGTTTCTTGCCGTTTTTTATCTCGCGCGCTTCCATGATGTTCCGGGAACAGGCGACGCTGAAACTCTCGAAAACGCCGCTCTGGCGCCAGTCGATCTTTCCGCCGGTCGGCTTCCAGGACTGCCAGAAGGATTTGCATTTCTTCATCAGGTCTTCGGCATCCCCTCTTTTGCAGTCGACATTGGCCTGCTTTTCCTGGGGAAAACGGGCGAAGTACACAAGGGCCTTATCGGATTTGGCGGTCCCGGGTTTCAGCTGACAGCGCTTCGGTTTCTCGCCGACAAATTTTACGGGCGAATCCACGGCCATGAACACTCCCGGCTCGGGCGCCAGCTGCAGGGTGCCCGGATCCTCGGAGGAGAGGGAAAAAACGGCGTCCGATTCGATGAGGATCTCGGGAGCAAGCGTCAGGTCGTTGCCTCTGGACGTGAATTCAATCAGAAGGTTGTCAATCCGCCCTTCCTCCTTTTCATTGGTCGCGAACGATGTCAGGCGGAGCAGGGCGTCGTCCCACTCCAGGGTCGTGGTGATGACGGGGATCGTGGGGCTTTCGAGCTTCTGGCTCACAAATTTCCCCGGCTCCCTGCCTGAGAGGCCCACGGAGACGACATGCTTGAACGCGTCCCACTCGGCGCTCACTCCCGGATGTCCGTAGAGAAGCTCGCCCTTTTTCCCCACAAGGCTTTTCGCGGGGTCATCGGGAAAGCAGTATGTCGACTGCCAGTTCGCCGGAGCGAACCGGAAATCCACCGGCGGAATAACCAGGGGTGCTGCCGCGGGAAGTTCCGGGCGGCTCCCCTTTTTTTGCTGGGGTAGGACGAGGTCCCTTCCGACGACGGCAGCCGCGAGCGCGGCTCCCATGCGTGCCAGGAATTTCCGCCGATCGTTTGATAGAGTTATCATTCCTTCATCTCTTCTGTGGAGGTTATTGCGGGACAAGACTCTCAGAGCCGCATGCCGGCCCCTGCGACCGGATCTGGGTGGTTCGAGGCAATGTCAGAATACTTCAGGTCGGCGGCCCGGCAGGAGGAGGGAGCGCGAAGGCGACGATTTGAGACTCGAAATTGCATTCCCGGTGTGTTGTGTCGCAGAAGGGCTTATTCCTGCTCTGCCCGCAGCGACAGAGTGAGATCCTCGTACGACCGGCAAGATCGAACTTTCTCCCTTCCTGGTCAAAAATCTCAAAATCGCCTTCAACCTTGATGCTGCCGTTACTTTTCACGATGATCTTCGTGGGCATAGTGTCTTTACCTGATGAGGAGCATGGACCGGACCAGCGCGGACTTTTCCGTCGCTAACCGATAATAATAAACTCCGCTCGGAAAATCAACGGCATTCCATTCCACCTGATAGGAGCCGGGGGCCTTTCGCCCCGTGGCGAGCGTCGACATTTCTCTCCCGAAGAGATCAAGAACCTGAACCGAAATCTTTTCAAAACTATGGATTTCGAAGGCGATCCGCGTTCCGGAATTGAAGGGGTTGGGATAGTTCTGTAAGAGCCTGAAATCCTGGGGGAGTCCCGCCGGCGCCGAAACCCCGGTGATGAGAGCGTTACGGTAGAAGTGAATTCCCCCTTTGGACGTACCCACGAAGAGATCGATATCTCCGTCTCCGTCGATATCGTAGAGCGCAGGGGCTGAGTCTCTCACCGGGTCGGTCGAGCCGAAATCGTCCTGGCGGTAGATGAGCTGGTCCGGATTCCCGGTGTTTTCGTAGAAAAAAATCCTTCCCTGAAAATTGCCCACGAAGAGATCGGAATCTCCGTCTCTGTCGATATCGGCGAAGGCGGGCTTCGCGTTCTCGCCGACCGATATGCCGGAAAAATTCGACGTCGCGAGCACGAAATTCGGGCTCGACGCGTCGCCGTCATTGCGGTAGTAGAGGATCTGCCCGTTCGATTTCCCGACGAAAAGATCCTGATCGCCGTCTCGGTCAATGTCCGCAAAGGCGGGGGAAGCGTTGTAGGGGCCTGTGGTGAAGGTCGTAACATGCGCGGAGGCTGTATCGAACCGTGGGGAATTCCGGGTACCGATGTTAAGAAAGATTTTTACCACCCCGCTGAACTCGCCCACCGCCATATCGGGCAGCCCGTCCCCGTTAAGATCGGCGAAAGCCGGGGCGAGTGTGTTCCCCGAGACAGGGCTGAAGAGGGTATCGGCAAGCGCAAAAGAGGGGTGAGTTCTCGACCCGGTGTTTTCCAGAAGCCACAGAACTCCTCCCGACGGCTGGTCCGCCCCGATGACAAGATCGGGAAGGCCATCACCGTTCAGATCGGCGACGGCGGGCGACGCGTTTCCGCCGGCGTCGAGGATGGAGAGAAAATCCTTCGTTCGGAGAGTGAATGCCGGGTTAAGGGAGTCTCCCGTATTCTCATAATACCAGAAGCCGTGGCGGTACATGTTATTCAGGATTCCGATGGCGAGGTCCAGATCCCCGTCGCCGTCCAGATCGACGAAGGACGATTGGTTGAATCCGTACGTGACGAGGGAGGTGTCGGGGTACCTGCTCGTGGCGCAGCGGAGATCGGGCTGGAGCGGAGTTCCGGCATTCGTCATCAGGAAGAGACCGTGGGAGAAGAGATCTCCGTAATAAAGATCCTTCGTGCCGGAGTGATGGAGATCGGCGAAACGCAGGGCGGCGCCTCCGTGGGCTGACTTTTTTGCCAATGCTCCTGACGTGCAGGTATCGCCGATGACAATGATATTGTCGAGCCGGTCCGTCACAAATTTGAAGCGAGGGCTCGACGCCGTCCCGATGTTCAGGTAATAATTGAGAGAGCCGTTCAAGAGGTTGCTGGAAAGATACTCGGGCAGCCCGTCGCCGGTCAGATCGGCGAAGACAGGGACGCCGACCGGCGCCCCGAGCATCGGATTTCCGGCGGAATCGAGAAGCTGTGGCGCGTCGGGAACAAAATCCGGGTTTTGCCGCGTCCCCCTATTCCAATAGAGGCGGACGCTCTGCGACGTCGAATCATCGGTGGCCAGGTCGGGCAGGCCATCGCCGTTCAGATCCGCGAACACGAACCAGACGTTGAAAGGAGGGAGCGGAACATCGTGGGGCCTGAGCACAAATTTCGGGGAGGCGGGAGTGCCCTCATTTCTGTAAAAATCCACAAGGAGATCGTCGTCGAAGATGAAGAGGTCAAGGTCTCCGTCCCCGTCGATATCGACGAACTGGTGGTTCGGGGTATTGATCCCGCCGGCGAAGGGCTGGCTCAGAGAGTCCGCGCCGATTCTCACGGGGATGGTCGCGATTTCCCGCCGAAACGGCTGGGAGTAGCAGGTGCAGGTCAGGATGAGGAAGAGAAAATCACGCGGGCGCGGCCACATCTTCCTTCACATGTGGAAACGAGTAGCGCTCCAGCTCCATCGCGCGCAGTCCCATGGCGACGAGCGACGGGATGTCGAGCGGCCGCTCGGCCGCCTCGAGCGCTTCGATATTCGCCCATGTTTCAGGCTTCCGGGGAGCGAGGAAGGAACAGCAGTCGTCATAAGGTTCTTTCGAGATGTCGTACGTGCCGATGGCGCGCGCGATCGACATCGTTTCCTCCTTGTCCATGCCGGCGAGCGGCCTCAGAATCGGAAATGTCGCAACCGCGCTGACGGCCCGGATATTGCGGAGCGTCTGCGAGGCGACCTGGCCGACAGAATCTCCCGTGACGAGCGCTTCCGCCTTCTCGCGCCGGACGATTTCTTCCGCAATCCTGATCATCATCCGGCGGTACAGTATCACCCTGAAGGGCGGCGGGGTCTTTGCGACGATGTCATTCTGAATGTCGGCAAACGGGATGAGATAGAGTCTCGACGCGAACTGAAACCGTGACAGAACACCGGCGAGACGGCGGACCTGGTCGAGAGAGTTTCTGGAAACATACGGCATGCTGTGAAAATGCACGAAAACGACCGTCGCCCCGCGCTTCATCAGCTGCCAGGAGGCGACGGGCGAATCGAATCCGGCGGAGAGGAGGGAAACCACCCTCCCGCTTATCCCTGAAGGGAGCCCTCCGGCGCCGCGGACCTTCGCGGCGTAGACGAATGCCGTGCTGTCGGCGATTTCGATGAACACTGTCTCATCGGGACCGGTCATTTGCGCCCGCACTCCGAACCTGGCGCAGATCGCGGCGCCCACCTCGCGGTTCACCTCGGCGCTTCGGTGGGCAAAATTCTTGTCGGGCCGTCTGGTGTCCACCTTAAACGTCTTGAATTGTTTCCCCTCAAGAAGTTTGATGGCCGCGCTGGTGAGCTCATCCATCGATTGCTCGACCTGGAGGCCCGCGCAGACATTCGAAAGCCCGAACACCGAAGAAAGCCGTTCAACGACCAAGCCCAAGCCGGCATCCCCTGGATTGATGAGGAACCGCCCGTAGCCTCCTCCCACGGCCGAGGCGGGGAGCAGGTCGGCAAGGGCACGGCGCGTATTCTTGATGAGCTGGCGTTCGAAGTTTTGACGGTTATTCCCCTTCAGAATGATCTCGTGATGGTGGACGACGATGACGGGCTTCATAAGAAAAGATAAAGCTTTGAGGCTGGAAATCCAAGGAATCCCCCAGGCGGGAAAATGCTCAGCGGCGGCGTTTTTTCGGGACGGAGCCGATGCGGGGGTCCCCCTTCTCGATAAGGCGGCAGACGGCGAGGACTGCAGACTCAAAATCACGATCATCTTCGTGCAGAATCTGCCAGTTAGTCTCTCCTTTGCCGAAGACGTCGATGGATTTCATCGACGGAAGGATTTTGCGCAAACTCGTGTGATGCTCTTTCCTGGTCGCGACCCAGACTCCGTTCATCGAAGGGTGCCGGGCCCGCTTCCGGAGGACGAGGACAATTTTCCCCCGCACGTAGATGCCGTAGCAACCGAACATCGGCCTGACGAGGGGGTCGGAGAGTAGGTCGACGACGAAACTGAAGGGGAGTTTCGCCGTCTTCACGGAAAAATCACCGGGGCGGGGCCGCGGACTTCCATCGCTCCAGCCGGGGGATATTCCGGGTAAAAACTCCGGCCAGGAACCCGGGGAACCCGAATTCCTTCAACTTCTCCTTTACGAAGGCCTGCATTTCCCCGGCCGTGATATCGGGAAGCGTGAAGCGACCGTTCCCGTAACAGTGGGAGCAGTACCTGGGGCTCTTCGAGCCGTCCGCCTCTGTTCCCCCGCGGTTCGGGTCGCGCTTCAATGGCATTCCGCAGCTCTGGCAGTGCTTATAGGTCATCGATCTCCCCCAGGTTTATTTCGCCCATTCCGGGGTGATGACCACGTCGATCCTCCGGTTCTTGGCCCTCCCCTCAGGCGTGTCGTTACGTGCCACCGGGCGGCTCTCGCCGTATCCCTGGGAATTGATCGGAATGGAAACGTTCATATTTGCCATAAGATACTCCGCCACCCCCTTCGCGCGGAGTTCTGAGAGGGTCTGGTTTGCCTCATCGCTCCCCTGCGAGTCGGTATGTCCCTCGATTGCGACTTTGCAATTCGGAAACTTGCGGATGGCTTCCTGGACGCGGGTAAGGAGGGGATAGTATTGCGTCTCGATCGTACTCTTCCCGACCGGGAAAGACAGCCCGTACAGGCGGATAATGATATTGTCGCCGTCCCTCAAGACATTCCCTTCCTCCTCGTTGAAGGTCGCCGCCACCTGCCTGATCGTTTCCTCCTGCTGCTGTTTCAGAATAAGCTTGCGCTCCAGCTCTTTCCCCTCGCTTTGAAGCTGTTTCTCGCTCTCGGTGAGGCTTCCCAGGCGTTTCTCCATGGACGAGATCTGCTGACGGAGATTATCCGTTTCGTCGTCCTTCCTCCGGGCGATTTCGTTGAGCTGTTGTATCGAATCCAGTCCTTTTTGGATTTTCGAGTCCCGCTGCTTGACTGAGGCGATCATCTCCGCGACCGGAGCGTCATACCCTGCGTCGAAGCGGGTCTGTAATCCGAGGGCTCCGGCGACGCGAGAAAGGTGCATCTCCCCCGTCAGGATGGCGTCCTCGTATGATTCGTCCGACTTTTTGAGCGCAGCAATCGTCTGGTTTAGGTAGAGCGCATGGGCGGCCTCGTATTTCGCGGCCTGGGCGCTCTGCCGCGCCTCGTCGGCATCATATCTGTTCTGGCGGAGGATCGATTCGACCTGGGCTGAGAGTTTTTTTGCCTTGTCCAGAGTCTTCGGGGCGTTATCGCCCGCATTTACATCCTCCGCCCTCTTCAGGAGTTCGCGGGAGGGGGCAAGGAAGTTTGTCTTTATCGCCTCCAGCTCCGCACTCCGGAATATGGACTCCGCTTCGGGTCCCCCCTTCTTCGCGGCATCGGCGTCTCCCCCCTCGAAATCATTCACGGCCCGGTGGAGCGATTCCTCGGCGCGGTTCCAGAGTTCGGAAGAATAGCGCGGGGCGCCCGCGCTGTCGGCGTCGGCCCTGGCCGCGGCCGCCCTGCTGAAAGCCACCTCCGCCCGCTTGCTGATGTCCATCGCTCGTGCAAAGGCGTCTCCCGCCTGACGAAGCTTCTGTCTGATATCTTCAAGGTTACCCCCCTGCCTGTAATCTTCGTCTGCGTTCCTGTAGAATTCCAAGCCTTTCACATACGTCTTCTCCGCGTAATATGCGGCGTTTTTCGACTTCGCCTGGTTCATCGCGGCTTCGGCATCGGCGAAAAGCTGGGGGCGGATATTGTCCTGCGCGGCGGCCTGAAAGGCGAAAATACAGCAGAAGAGAAAAAATTTCATCGGGATATCCTCAATTTTTTTGCAAATATACTCGAATGTCATCATACAGTCAAGGCACGCACGGGAAGACTGTGATATGCAGCGCCCCCCCGGGTTTTTCGGTTTTTGAGGATTTCCACCTCCCCAGAGGTAAGACTCGCCGTCCTCTCACGAGATACCGGGATTGAGGCTGGGGAGTTCATTTTAGCAAAAGCATACGGATATTCT
This sequence comes from uncultured Chlorobiaceae bacterium, assembly GCA_964410105.1. Lineage (GTDB taxonomy): Bacteria > Bacteroidota > Ignavibacteria > UBA10030 > SZUA-254 > CAYPFY01. The sequence goes on along the minus strand of CAYPFY010000014.1, from coordinate 71,950 downwards.
CAACGGCCACTGCGGGGCTCTCGAGTGAGGTGCACACCATCCTGCAGACATAGACCCCACTGGCCGCCCGGGAGCCATCCCACGAAATACTCCGGTAGCCCGGCCCCTCAACACCATCGGTAAGTTGATCCACAACCTTGCCGAGCAGATCGTAAATCCGGATGCTCACGCGGGCTTTCATAGGCAGTTCATACCGGATAACGGTCGAAGGATTGAAGGGATTGGGATAATTCTGGTGCAGGCTGAACGCCCTCGGTCGTGACTCCTCCCGTGAAAGAACAAGAGACCCGATGGTGGACTCCATGGTCAATTTCCCTTCTCCCCTCAATTCTGAAACGAGCTCACGCCCGGCTTCGGACAGCCTATACCCTTCGCCGTCAACGATGCACCAGCTGACGGTGAGCGGGAGGCGGGCCCAATTCACCAGAATTTTCAGGCCGATTGAGTCGTTCAGTCCTTCCGCAAAATTCTGTGAGGCGAACCGCACATCAAATACTCCCGGCGGGGGAAGCGGTGGAAGCGCGAAGCGAAGATCGGCCCGCACGGCTGAACTGGCAAAATACAGGGTCTGCGCTCCGCCCGACGCATCCTCAAACGACAGCGAATTGAAATCCCTGGCGGGATTGTCTTCCGATAAACGGGGAGCATTCCGTGTAGCCGATTCGAGAACGAAAGAACCCGCACCCGATGCCTTTATCCAGTAGCCCCGGCCGGGGTGAATGGTGTCCGCAGGAAAATAGCTCCGGGAGTAGCCGAAAAACCGGGAGGCGAATGTGGTCCCGACCGGACTGATGGCTGAGGTTGCGACCGGCTTTATCACCGATCCGATGAGATTCCACCCCGGCGCGAGGGGTATCGTGTCCGTTGAGAGGGAGTCGCCGAAGAGTTTGTATGATTTCGGATTCTCGAAACGCGCCCAGTAGCCTCGCCCGGAGCGAATCGTGTCTACGATATGGTAACTCCCGTCATAAGAATAGACGAAAGGAGAGGCTCCCGGAAAAACCACGCTTTTGTAGGAATTCACAGGGGAGATGGGGAGGGAGAGGAGATTCCACCCCCCGCCGACGTTTTGGGTGATCCCCGAAAAGGTGAGGGCGGGGAGTGTATCGAGGGTGGCCGTATAAATACTCATATCGTACCCGCCGGCTCGCTCGTCGGTCCAGACCGGAACCGTGTGGCCTCCCCAGGCGTCGAGCCCGATGTAATCGCCGAATCTGACAGCGCCATTCGGCATATTATGCGGCGAAGGAAGAGTACTGATCACTTCATTAGTGAACGAGCCCCCCCCGTCCCATGAATAAGCGAAATACGTTTCCGTATAAGTCGAGTCGAGGACATTCCGGTTGTCGTAATAGACTAGCGAGACGACCCCCCGCTCATCGGCAGCGATCCAGGGCCAGTATTGAGTCTTTCCGTTCCCGACAGGGTCATCATTCACGCGGCGCGTCGCTGACCAGCTGACGCCGCCGTCCGACGAGGAGCTGAAGAGAACGTCGTCATCTCCGTATCTCTGGTCCGACCAGACGGTGTAGATGCGACCCCGGCGGGGTCCGGTGCCAATATCAACAGCAATCGAGGGCAGTTCCGCCCGCGGGGCGTTAAAGACTCCCAGGGAGTCGATGACCCGGTGAAACGTGAAACTCACTCCGCCGTCCGTCGACCTGTCGAAAATCACTTTACTCCCGTAGAGGGAAACGACATTGATCGAACCGTCGGGGCCGATGGCGATATCGGGACCAAAGCTGGAAACGAGCGTGTCAGTATACCGGAGGACGTGTGACCAGGTCTCTCCGCCGTCGGTCGACCTGGTGAACTGGCTGGCGGACCAGACGATATAGAGATTGTTGACGAAGGGACTCGAGGGATTGAGATCGCACACGATATACTCCTTGTCGAAGAAGGATGACTGAGTATCCGTCGGGGCGAATGAGGCGAAGTCGAAGTAATCTCCAAGCGAAGAGGACTTGTAGACAATTATTTTCAAATTGCCGTCATGGCTATCGAGAGCGATCGTCGCGATATAGAAATTGCCCGCCGTGTCGACGCAGACGGCGGGGTCCGAGTTTCTCACATAGCCCAGATCGGAATAGAGCAACGGGAGGAGTGAGGGCGGCTCCCACGTATGGCCGCCGTCGGTGGAAAAACTGTACCCGATGCGTCTGACGGCAGGGTTCACCCCGGTGCGGAAATCCCGCCACGCCGCGACCATGCGGTTCGGATCCTTGTGGCTGATCCGGACGGAGGGCTCATTCTGAGGAAACGTGTCGCTCGAAATATCCACATTCGGAAACGACGACGCGGAGGCGGGAGGCCTTGCCACAGGGGGTTTCAGCGGTCCGGCCTGCTGGTTCTTAAGAACCCTTTCAAAAAACTTTTCATGCGACTCAAAGGGGAGAGTGTCCGCCGCCCCCAACGCCCGGGCGGCGCGCCGGGGCCCTCCCGCCGCATCCTGAATCGTCACTATGAGAGAAGCGAGAATGAGGACCGGGTATAAGTGGCGAGAATTCATACTACCTCCTTGGGTTGACAAAACTCAGCCCGCCGCGAAAGCGCACTTCCGCAAGAGGGGGGGGCCGGACATGGGCCGGATACTCACTGGATTTCCGATCCGCTCATCGCCATCCTGACAAGGCTTACCGGATGCATCACCCGCATCGCAAGGCCGAACTTCCTGATTCCGTACTCAATCTGGATGTGGCATCCGGGATTAGCCGTGGCAACCACATCGGCGCGCGTGGAACCGAGGTTTGAGATCTTCCGTTCAAGCATCTTCATCGAATCTCTGAACCTGAGGACATTGTAAAGCCCGGCGCTGCCGCAGCACCAGGTCGATTCGGGCATTTCGCTGAAACGGACTCCCGGTATGGAGCATATCACCTTCCTCGGTTCCCGGCTAATCTTCTGAGAGTGGACGAGGTGGCATGCATCGTGGTAGGTAACGTTCAGGTTCAGCGGCCGGAGCGAACCGGGGAGCCCTGTCGCTCCAAGGAATTCCGTTATCTCCCTCACCTTTCCGGAAAGCTCGCGGGCCTGCCCGGCGTACTCCGGATCATCCTCGAAAATTTTCCCGTATTCTTTCAGAAAGGCGGCGCATCCAGCCGAGTCGACCACAAGAGCGTCGATATCGAGCTTCGAGAACAGGTCGATGTTCGCCCTCGCAAGTTTTCTGGCCATACGGGTCTCGCCATTATGGCCGTGGAGGGATCCGCAGCAGACTTGCCCGGCCGGGATCAGAATCTCGGCTCCCGCAGCGGAGAGCACCTCGACCGCGTCGCGGTGAATCTCGGGGAAGCTGATATTCATAATGCAGCCGGAGAGAAATCCGAGACGATGTCGCTTAGGCCCCCGGGGCCCTATGGCCCGCGGCGTGGTCTCATCGAAGGGACGGCCCGCCCTTGGAAGCAGCTGATGTTTTTCCCGCAGGCCGGGAACGAGGGCGAGAATGCCCGACTGGTCGATGGCATCCCTCACTGTCGACCCATAAAGCCTCAACAGCCTTCCTGTGAGTTTCATCATCGACGGAGAGGCAAGGACGCGGAGGAAGGCTTTTTTTACCAAGCGGACAAGCAGGGGTTCCTTCCCCGACTCTGCTATGATATCGCGCGCCTCTTCCACGAGCTCGCCGTAATGCACCCCGGCGGGGCAGGCTGTCTGGCATGCCTGGCAATCGAGGCAGAAGTACATTTCGTCGGAAAAATTCTCGCTGACGGGGAGCGAGCCGTCGAGGACCGAGCGGATGAGGCGGATGCGACCGCGCGGGGACGATTGCTCCCGGCCGGTCAGGACATAGGTCGGGCAGACCGGGAGGCACATGCCGCAGTGTATACAATGGTGCAACACCTCATCGATGTGAGACCGGACGTTCAGCGCCATCGCGGTTTTTTGAGAAAAGGGAAGAGAATCGCTCCGGCGGCGAATCCGCCGATATGAGCCCACCACGCTACTCCCCCGGCGTCGGCTGCTATTCTCAGGGCAAACAATCCGCTCAATGCCTGTATCAGAAACCAGATCCCCAGAAACATATACGCGGGGAGTTCAACGATCTGGAAGAAGAAGAAAATGGGGATGAGAGTCGCCACTTTCGCCGTCGGGAACATGAACACGTAGGCTCCGAGCACCCCGGCGATAGCGCCGCTCGCCCCGACCATGGGAACCTCCGAATGCGGATTGACGAGGGCCTGTGTGAGGGCGGCCGCCGCCCCCGAGAGAAGATAGAATCCCAGGTACTTGCCGTGCCCGAACCTGTCTTCCACGTTGTCGCCAAAAATGTAGAGGAAGAGCATGTTACCGGCCACATGCAGCCATCCCGCGTGGAGAAACATCGAGGTGAAAATGGGGATGATGGTTGAAAGCCCGATTTGCCGTGATTCCAGATCGGCGGAAAACTGAGCGGGCACGAGGCCGAAGGTTGCGATGAAATCGTTCAGTCCCTTTCCGAGGGAAGTTTCAAAGAGAAATGCCGCGATGTTGGCGGCGATGAGGGCATAGTTAATGAAAGGAACCGTTTCAGAAGGGTTTGTATCCCGGAGGGGTATCATGCGACATCCATATCCACCGTCAGTGCTCCGAGGACCCGTCGAGCCGTTGGGTGAACCATTTCATGAGATCATTGAGGCTCTCCTCGCTGATCTGGTGCTGCATTTCATACTCGCGGTAAGTAACCTGGGCATGAGCTTTCACAAGGAGCTCGCGCGCCCTTTGGGCGAATGCCACGGGGATGACCGGGTCATATTTTCCGTGCGCCACAAAAAACGGTTTTCCCTTTATCTGGTCCCACGCGTACGTGAGGCCGGCCCCTTCGGTGATAAGCCCGCTATTGGCTGCCACGCCGGCGACGAGATCCGGGTGGGTGAGCGCGACGGCAAACGACATGATCGCCCCCATGCTGAACCCTCCGAAAAAGACCTTTGCGGGGTCGACCGGGTAATTCTTCTTCACATCGTCGAAGAATTTCAAAAGAAGCGAGAAGCTTTCGGCAAACATCTTCGGTTCCGGCTTCCCGACTTCGAGGATCTCATACCATGTAAAGCCCCCTCCGAACGGGAAGGAGAACGGGGCCCGGGCGCTGATGGTCATGAGCCGCTCATCGAGATACTCGGCCAGACCGAGGAGATCCTCCTCGTTCGCGCCGCGGCCATGGAGAAGTATCAGGGTGGGGTGTTTATCCGACAGTGCGCGCCGCGGCTCCAGAACTTTATGGACGAGTGCCGATCTTAGCGTGTTTACAGTGCCCATAGGGTCAAGGTGCGAGGAGGATTTGGCAGGAATCTCTTCGGCCTCAGATCCACGCGACCTCCTCGAATTTTTTGATCTGTTCCCTGTCCCTCGGCAGCGGCCCCTCGCACCGGGGTCTGATGTCAAAAACCTTTCCCGGGTTGAGAATATTATTCGGGTCCATGAGCCCTTTGAGCGTCCGCATCATAGTCACCGACGCCGACCCGACCATTTTTTCCAGAAGCCGCTTCTTGTAGAGGCCGACGCCATGCTCGCCGGTGATGGTCCCCCCCATTTCAATGGCAGCCTCCTCCACCTCGAACACGGTCTTTTCGGCCCTCGCAAATTCCACCGGGTCCCGTTCATTGGTGAGATAATTCGGGTGAAGATTTCCGTCCCCCGCGTGGCCGAAGTTTCCGATTGCCACGCCGTTCTTCCTGCCGATCTCGTCGATCCGGGCCACCAGGCGGGAGAGATCTGCCCGCGGCACAGCCACGTCTTCCATGATCGTTGTCGGCTTCACGCGGGCAAGAGAAGTGAAGGCCGAACGCCGCGCCGTTTTGAGCCTCAGGGCTTCCGCTTCGCTTCCCGCGACAGTGAGGGAGGTGGCGTGATGCTGCCTGAAGATCCCCTCGATCAGGGCTGCATCCTCTTCGACGACCTGGCGCCTGCCGTCGACCTCGACAAGCAGGATTGCGGCGCTTTCCACCGGGAGGCCCATGCGGGTATAGTCCTCGACGCAGCGGATCGTCGTATTATCGAGGAACTCCAGCATGGCGGGGGTGATCCTGGCGCTTATCACCGCCGACACGCTCCTTGCGGCGTCATCCATGGAAGAAAATGAGGCCAGCATCGTCCGCGAAAACTCGGGTCTCGGTATGATTTTTAGCAGGATTTTTGTGAAAATGCCGAGAGTGCCTTCGGATCCCACGAGGATGCTCTTGAGATCATATCCAGCGACATCCTTCACCGACTTACCCCCGGTGGTGAGAATCTCTCCTGTCGGAAGAATCACTTCCAGCCCGAGGACATAGTTTTTTGTCACTCCATACTTCAGTCCGCGCAACCCTCCGGAATTCTCGGCCACATTCCCCCCGAGCGTACAGATACTCGAACTGCCGGGATCCGGGGGGTAAAGGAATCCCCGCTTTTCGACCGCCGCATGGAGGTGTCCGGTGATAACACCCGGTTCCACCATCACGGTGTGGTTTTCCTCATCAATGTCGAGAATCCGGCTCCAGTGGTTGGTGAGGAGGACGATTGAATTCTCCATCGGGAGCGCGCCGCCGCTGAGGCCTGTGCCGGAGCCGCGGGGGACGACCGGGAATTTCTCCTCGTTCGCAAGCGTAAGAATCTGTGAGATCTGTTCCGGCGTGGAAGGGACGACGGCTGCGGCCGGCATTTGCGGCCTCATCGCCGTCGCGTCGTAAGAGTAGGCAATGCGTGATTCAGGAGAATCGAGGACATTTTCCGCTCCCACAATCTCCCTCAGCTTCTTCAATATGGAAGCGTCCATCCCGCGTTTTCCTGTTCAGGCTGGAGCAACGTACATATTTGATGCTTTAAAATCAAGATCGTGGCGGGGATGCCGGTCGATCGCACGCGGAGCTCGGACCCGGGGGCGGTTCGGGCCTAGGGCGTAACTTTCAGGCGCCGCCCGACGGCACGCGAGATTTTCCCGACGTCGCTCATAAGTTCGCGGAAAGTCGCGGGAGTGAGAGACTGGTCGCCGTCCGAATACGCCTCATCGGGCCTGGGATGCACTTCGATGATCAGGCCATCGGCGCCGGCCGCGATTGCCGCGCGGCTCATCGGGAGGATCAGATCATGACGTCCCGTCCCGTGGCTCGGATCGACGATGATCGGAAGGTGCGAGAGAAGTTTGACCGCGGGGACGATATTGAGATCGAGCGTATTCCGGGAGTATTCGACGAACGTCCGTATTCCCCTCTCGCAGAGAATGACTCGGCTATTCCCGCCGGAGAGAAGATACTCGGCGCTCATCAGGAACTCGTTGAGGGTCGCGGAAAAATTTCTCTTCAAAAGGACCGGCTTGGCCAGCTTCGACAAAGAGCGGAGGAGTTTTGTGTTCTGCATGTTCCGGGCCCCCACCTGCAGGAGGTCGGCGTACTCCGCGACCAGCTCCACTTCGGAGGATTCCATGACCTCGGTGACGATCCCCAGACCTGTTGCTTCCCTCGCTTTTGCCAGGATCTTTAGTCCGTCCTCACCAAGCCCCTGAAAGGCATAAGGGCTTGTCCGGGGCTTATAGGCGCCGCCCCGGAGCAGCGTGGCGCCGGCCGATTTGACCGCCTGGGCGGTCGACATGAGCTGATCTTCCGACTCGACGGAACAGGGCCCCGCCATGATGACGACCTCTTCCCCTCCGACCTTCACGCCCGCCACATCGACGATCGAATTCGCCGGCTGAAATTCACGGCTTGCCAGCTTATACGGTTTGAGGACGGGGATGACGTTTTCGACATGGGGGAGTAGGGAGAGCTGTTCCCGGTTGATGAGCCTCTCATCGCCAATGACGCCGATGATGGTCCTCTCCGTGCCGCGTGAAAGATGCGGTTTGAGTCCCAGTTTTTCAATCCGCTCGAGGACATTCTGAACGTCCTCCTGGGTGGCGCGAGATTCCATGACGATGATCATCGAGAACTCCTGGGCCCTTGCGGGCCATAAAAAAACCCTGCCGGGTCGGCGGCAGGGTTATTGTTGAAAAGCTGATCCCGTCCCTACGGACGGGCCCCTGCCGGAGGCCCCGGCGAATAGTACCGGTATGAAAACTTTACGGCATGCATGTGGTTGAGTATAGGAAAGAGCACGGACAAAATCAAGGTTTAAATCTTTCCCCGGATCAGCGACCAGAATTCGCCGAGGTATTCATAGGCTGCTCTCTCCGACTTTCCGAGCGCCTCCGTCGTCGGGTAGATGGAACTCGGCCTGAGCCCGATTGCCTCCTTGGCCGAAAAATCTGTCGGAGCCGGGACGGGATGCATGCCGAGCTTCGAAAAGAGCTGAACGGCGCGCGGCATATGGGAGGCCGAGGTGACGAGGATGAACTGATCGCGCCGGACGAGGGGCGCGAGGAGCCGCGCCTGATCGTCCGTATCCTTGGACTCGGATTCCGCGACGATATCATCCTTATTCACGCCGAGAGCCAGGGCTACCCTTTCCATGGCGTACGCGTCGGTAGTCGTATCGTAGACGCTTCCCCCCGAGACGATAAGCTTGCTCCCCGGGAAAATCCTCTGGAGGCGTATCCCCTCGGCGAGGCGCACGAGAGATGTAGGGGTGACGCGGCTCGTCACGGGGCAGCGGGGATCGGAGGAGCTTCCCCCTCCGAGGACGACAACCCACCTGACATTTCTCAAGTCCTCCGGAAGATTCCGTGACGACTCGATGTCGAGAGCCGGGTATCGTGATTCGAGGGGCATGAGAAACGCGTTCGCGCTGATCCTGAGACTAGCAACAACAAGGATGGCCAGGCCCAGGAGGGAGAGAAGCCTGCCGGCGGTCTGACGCCGCATGAAGATAAGCAGCAAGCCGAGCGCGATGAATTCGACGGAGAGAGTGAGGGGGAAGAAGAGAGGAGCAACGAATTTTCTTGCCAGGAAAAGCATCGTTCATTCCTTGATGAATTTCAGGGAGGCTGAATTAACGCAATACCGCAAACCTGTGGGCCGGGGACCGTCGTCGAAGAGATGGCCGAGGTGGGCCCCGCATTTCTTGCACAGAACTTCGGTCCTCCTCATGCCGTGGGATGAATCGGACGTCTGCTCGATGGCCCCGGCATCCACCGGGGCCCAGAAGCTGGGCCACCCCGTGCCAGAGTCAAATTTCGTTCCGGAATTAAAGAGCACCGTCCCGCAACAGACGCACCGGTAGATGCCGGGATCGTGGTTATCCCAGTACTCGCCGGTGAATGCGGGCTCCGTCCCTTTGCGGCGTGTGACCTCATACTGTATCGGGGTCAACACCTTGCGCCATTCTTCGTCTTTAGTCATGGGATATGGAAAATGTCTGACCTTCTGAGGGGTAATTGCATCACCGAATGTAAAGAGGCTTCCAAGGAAAAACAAACGGGGGCTTTCCTCCCTGGACGAAGACTCGTTATGACGGCACCGGGCGACACATGTGGATCTCCCCCTCGAAGTTCAACCTCAATAGCCCAACCGGCATTCCGGAAGCCTTCGGATTTCCGGCGGGTCCTCGTGAGATTGCCAGAACTGAAAAATCGCGGGGCGGGAATCACCGGCTAGCGGTAACCCTGTGCCTGGAGGTTGAAGAGTTCGGCGTAATGTCCGCCGAGCGCCAGAAGCTTTTCATGGGTTCCCGATTCGAGGATTTCTCCCCCGTGGAGAACGATGATCCGGTCGGCCATCCGGACCGTGGAGAACCGATGAGAAATGAGGACGGCCGATTTCCCCTTCGTCAGGTCGGCGAAGCGCTGAAAAACACCGTGTTCAGCGCGGGCGTCCAGGGATGCTGTCGGTTCGTCCAGGATGAGCAACTGGGCATCCCGCATATATGCGCGGGCGAGGGCGACCTTCTGCCATTCCCCCACCGAAAGGTCAACGCCTGTTGCGAATCTCCGGCCCAGGATCTGATCATACCCGTGGGGGAGTTTCTCGATGACCGCGTGGGCGAGGCTCCGTTCGGCGGAGCGGGTGATCCGCCCCCGGTCCTCTCTCGCCTCGATCCGGCCGACGGCGATATTATCCGAGGCGGTCATGTGATACTGGACGAAGTCCTGGAAAATGATGCCGATCTCCCGCCGAAGGTCCTCGAGGTCATACTCGCGCAGATCGACGTCGTCGAGGAGAATCCTTCCCTCGGTAGGATCATAGAACCGGGCGAGAAGCTTGACGAGCGTCGTCTTCCCGGCCCCGTTTTCTCCGACGAGCGCGAGCTTTTCTCCGGCGTGAAGCTCAAACGAGAGCGCGCGGTTTGCCCACCGTTCGGAATTCGGGTAGCGGAAGCTCACGTTCTCGAAGCGAAATCCCTTCTGGATGGGCCGCGGAAACCCACGCGGGTTGGCCGGGGACCGGACATGCGGTTTCAGATCGAAAAAGTCGAAGAGATCGCCGAGGTAAAGGGCCCCCTCGGCCATGGTGGAAAAACGAAGCAGCATATCCTGGAGAAGGGTCCGGAGGCGGCCGAACGATCCGGCGAGAAATGTCAGATCCCCCAGCGTGAGCTTCCCCGTCACGGTCCTCAGTATGATGACGACATAGGCGGCATAATAGCCGACGCTCCCGATCATTCCGAGAAGAATGCCCCAGACCGCCCGGCGGACGGCGAGCGCCCGGTTGATCCGGTAAAAGCGGTCGGACAATTCCCCGTAGCGCTTCGCAAGGAAATCGGAGAGTCCGAAGATCTTGACTTCCTTCGCCGTTTCGTCGCTGGCCCCGGCATACCGGAGAGTATCGAGCTCCCGCCGTTCCGGAGTCCATTTCCGCATGAAGGAGTAGCTCCGGGCATTGAAATGAGCTTCTCCGAGAAACGCAGGGACAAGGGCGATCAGGAGCAGAAGGATGAGCCATGGATTGAACGCGACCAGGCCGACGGCAAGAAAGGCGATCGTGATGGCGTCCTGCAGCTGCGAGAGCATCTGGGCCATGAGGACCGTGCGGCCGGTCGTTTGCTGCCGGGCGCGCTCAAGCTTGTCGTAAAATGTCGAGTCCTCGAAATGGAACAGATCGAGCGATGCTGCGTGCCGCATGAGGCGGATGGATGTGCTATTGGCAAACAGATCTCCGAGGAGACTGTCGATGAGGGAGATGCTGCGCGCCAGCATTTCCGAGAAGAGCGCGACCGCGAATTCGGCACCGACGAGCAGCCAGAGTTCAGTGAAATCTCTTTCCCCTCCGAGGCGGATCAAACGGAGGATTTCATTGATGATCAGTTTCCCCACATAGAGAAGGACGAGAGGGGCCGCTGCGCGTATGATCCGCAGCAGCACATTGGCCGAGATCAGGAGCGGGCTCGTCGACCATATGAGCCGGAAGAGCTCGGGGAGGTTCCGGAGGGCCCGGAAGCGCTCCTTGAACGTCATTGCGGGCCTGCCGTCCTTCAGCGAGGGCTCAGGCATGGAGAATTCACCGACATCGGGAACCAATGTAGCAATAGGCAAAGAGGTTCGCAAGCCCCGCGATTGACGTTAAGGCCGGGAATTTTTACATTTTACAAAGGGTTTCTACCATATGGGCCGTTTTTTTCTGATCCTGACCCTGTCGGGGTGCGGGATCAGCCGTGAGGATTTCGGCGACACCTTTTCCAGGGATCCGCTCGTGCGGGTGGAACATGGGAACGACTCCCTCACCTATTATGATTCGAGGAGCATGATTCTGGATATGCGCTCCTGCGGGGGAAAATACTGCTTCCTGCTGATGGGATGCACTCTCGTCCGGGATGAACAAAGCGTGCGCGGGGCGACTCTTCGTTTCCGGAGCCTCGGGGAGAACCCGAGATTTTTGGAGAATCGGGATCTATCGCTCTCCTTTTCCGATTCGGTGTTCACCCTAGGAGACTGCGAGTACCTCGGACTGGACAGTTATCGCTCCTGGGTCAAGGAGGATATGAAGATCGACGTTCCGGCAAAACTACTTCTTCTGCTTGATGCCGCTCAGAGAGTCACTGGGTCGCTGGGCCCGGTGCGGCTGGAAGTTTCAGGGCAGGATCTGGCCCCGATCCGGGCACTCCTCGACACTTCCCTCTCACGGGCGGAGCTTCGGTCCAAATGACATCCTAAAACTTCCACGGAGGTATTATGCTGATGCCACGACCAACGGACGCTCACCGCAAACTTGAACGCCTTATCGGCAAATGGAGGGGGGAAGAGAAGATATTTCCCACTCCCTGGGATCCCAAGGGAGGCATCGCAAAGGCCCGGTGTGACAACCGGGAAGGGCTGGGCGGGTTCATCGTGGTGCAGGATTATGAACAGGAGCGGGAGGGCATCGTAAACTTTCGCGGCCACGGCGTATTCAGCTGGGACCCGTCGCATCAGTGTTACATCATGACCTGGTTTGACACCATGGGCATGCCTCCGACCGAATTCAAGGGCAATTTTCTCGACAACAAGCTCACGCTCATCAACAAAAACCCGCAGGGGGAGAGCAAGGCGATATTCGATTTCGGCGATGGGAGATACAGTTTCAAGATGGAAGTGTCACAGGACGGGAAGAGATGGTTCCCGTTCATGGAAGGAAACTACCGGCGGGAAGGCTAGGGCGATCGCCGCTCCTCCCCTCGCCCTGCCGGTCCATTCACGTGTCGGAGGGGGACATTTAGCCTCCGACGGTCACTTCATCCCGCGCAGTCTGGCCCATCCCATAGCGAGATACTCTCTCAGTGCCGTGCCTGATTCTTCAAGCCCCTCGATCGTCGGGTAAAAATTCCGCACCGTGACGGGGGCGTTCTTGATAAGGTAATCTGTTGGGGCGGGGATCGGGTCTGTCCCCGCATTCCGGAAGACCATCATCGCGCGCGGCATGTGCCAGGCGGATGTGACAAGCGCGAAGGGGTCTCGCTTCACGATCGAGCGGATCGAGTCCGCCTGATCTTCGGTGTCGAGGGAGCCGCGTTCCACAACGATGCTTCCTGGTTCAACGCCGAGCACGCGGGCAAGCTCGGCCATAAGGTCCGCATCAGTCTCCCCCCCGAAAGAATCTCCCCCGGAAAGGACGAGTTTCGCTCCCGGAATGCGTTTTTCCAGACGAATGCCCTCGACAAGACGCGTCAGGGAGATCGCTGAAATCCTGTTCGACGATGGGAGAAGCTGGTTGGCGTTGTGTCCGCCCCCCAGAACGACGATCCACTTCACGGCCGGAAGGGCGGCCGAGCTATCGACCGCGCACGGCTTGTACGCTGATTCCAGGGGTTTCAGAAGGAGATAGGGGACAGTGCGGAAGCTGAAAACGATCAGCACAAGCATCCCGGAGGCTGCCAGGATTCTCCCCGCCCTTTCTCTTCGGATGAAGAGGAAGGCAACTCCGGCGACCATCAGGGCGACCGAGAGAGTGAGGGGAAGAAGAACCGTCCCTACGATCTTCTTGAGGACAAACACCGCCTACGTCACTTTAACGAGGAAATAATTCCGGTTGCCTTTGCGAAGGACGATGAATTTCCCGTGAAGGGCGTCGTCGGGAGCCAGCTTCCGTGTCTCGTCGGAGATCCGGCTGTTATTGAGGTACAGGCCTCCTCCCTGAAGCGACCGGCGCGCATCCCCCTTTGATTTCGCGATCCCGGCCGATACGGCGAGGTCCAGGAAGGCCATGCCGCTCAGGCGGTCTTTGGGGATTTCCACCGAGGGGACGTCCCCAAAAATCTCAAGGAGCTCGTCGGCACCCACATCTCTCATCTCGGCGCCCCCGAAGAAAACCTTTGACGCCCTTTCCGCCCGCGACAGGGCCGGGTCTCCGTGGAGCAGTCTCGTGGCCTCGCGGGCGAGGACCGTTTGGGCTGCGCGCTTTTCGGGCGCTGAGCTCACGCTCGATTCGAGAGCGTCAATCTCCTCGCGGGTCAGGAGAGTGAAGAATTTAAGGTATTTCACGACGTCCGCGTCGTCGGTATTGAGCCAGAACTGATAAAATTTATACGGAGACGTGCGGGCCGCGTCGAGCCAGATCGTGCCCGCTTCGGTCTTCCCGAATTTGACTCCGGACGACGCGGTGATGAGCGGAAAGACGATGGCGTGCACCTCCGCCCCGCGGACACGGCGGATCAGGTCGGCACCCGCGACGATATTCCCCCACTGGTCGCTCCCCCCCATCTGCAGAGTGCACTTGTACCGGTCGTACATCTCAAGATAATCGATCGACTGGAGCAGGGCGTAACTGAACTCCGTAAAGGAGATCCCCTGTTCCTGCGAGATCCGGCTGCGCACCGAATCCCTGACGAGCATTTCGTTGATGGAGAAGTGCTTCCCGACATCGCGCAGGAACTCCATCATCGTCAGCGTGGAGAGCCATTCGGCGTTATTGACCAGCCTCGCGGGATTGTTCCTGTTCGTGAAATCGAGAAAGTGGGAGAGTTGTTTCTTTATCCCTTCGATGTTTTCGTCAATCTCATTCCGTGAGAGGAGCTTTCGTTCCGACGTCTTGCCGCTCGGATCGCCGATCATGCCGGTGCCCCCCCCGGCGATAGCGATGGGCAGATGGCCTCCGCGTTGAAGATGGACCAGCCCCATGATCGGAAGCAACGAACCCACATGGAGGCTCGAGGCTGTGGGATCGAATCCGATGTAGCCGGTCACCTGCTGCTGCAGGTGTTTTTCGACCGTTGGGGTGTGGGTGTGGAGAAAACCCCTCCACGACAATTCATTGAAAAATCCGTTCATACAGGGCTTGTCCTTAATAGCGCCCTAAAATACCATCTTTCGCTTGAAAAATCAACACTTATTATCTGTTGTGGAGCTAAATCTCTGTTGTATTTCAACGCCTTGCCCACGACTGCTGAAGCAGAGGATGGAATGACTGGCATATCCCCTTTGATTAAATTATATTCATTTTCGCCATTGTGTGACCTATGTCGTAGGAATTCATCCGGATTTAGGGTAACTTTTAACCCCAATTTGGGGATATCGTAGAAGGAGGTCTGTAATGCCGTTCATCGAGGAAGAGCCGAAGTATTCCTCGCGCACGTTGTGGGTGCTCGGCGTCCCGTCGTTCGTCCTCGCAGTGTTCGTCTCGCTCCTCAGCCGACACTACGTTTACCTGATCGCGAACCAATCTTCCTGCGGCACTCTGAGCGGCGAAGGCTTTAACCTGATGACGATTCTGTCGGCTCCTCACCCCTCCTGTCCGTTCTCGTCGGCTGCAGGCATGAGCTGGACCTTTGTTCTGGCGCTCGTCTCCTTCGCGCTGTACATGAGGTTTCCCCGCAATTTGTTCCTTGGAGCGATGGCATTTGTCAACGCGAGCATCCGCATCCCCGCGACGCTGACCGTGCTGTTACAGCTCGTTTCTACAAACAGGGCAAGACTGGTGGCCGATGAGAGCGCGTCGCTATCCCTGCTCCGGCTATCCGACCCCACGGTAGCCGTGCTCCTTCTCTGTTTTTTCATGCTGACTATTTCCGCGCTGACGCTCACCATCGTGCATGACACCAAGACTGTGCGCTGGAAATGGCCGGTGGCGGCGGCACTCTTCCTCGCTCTCGGACCCCTTCAGCAGCTTCCGGCGCTGGCGGCGCACATTCGCTGACCCCCCGGTGCTCCTCTCCATCATCGCAGAGCGGCCCGCGCTGCAGCGAATCCGCTCCTGACCGCGCCTTCGACCGTCGCCGGGAGTCCGGTCGCAGTCCAGTCCCCCGCAAGGAAGAAATTCCGGATGGATGTCTCGCTCACGGGCCTGAGCCGCTCGATCTCCACGGTCGATGAATAGGTCGCCCTCCGCTCTTTGATCACAACCGACGATTGAAGCCGAGCGTTCCTGCTCTCCGGGTAGAGAGAGCGGATGTCCCGGAGCGCCAGTCCGACGAGGCTTACCTTCGGAAGCTCGACAAGCCCGTACGCCGCGCTGATGACCGCCGTGAGGCTGCGGGAGGGTGAGCCGATCTTCCGCGCGTTGAAAAGCCACTGAATCGTTCCGCCTATCACTCCCACATGCTCATCGGGCATGAATTCACGGTCGAACCAGAGATGGATCGATATGATCGGGGACGACGAGAATTTTTCCAGGTACCCAAATTCCTTCCGGCGCTTCCCCGGAAGAAGTTTTGAAAGCGAATGATGCGGCACCGAGCTGATCACGCTCCTGGACCTGATGAGCGAACCGTCGTTCAGCCGGACGCCCACGGCCCTCTCCTGAACTTCCTCGATACGGCGGGCCTCGGTGTTGGTCCGGACCACCTGTTTCTTTAAAACCCGCAGGGCTCCCGAAACGTAGAGGTCCGTCTGGCCGGCTGTGGGGAAAAGTATGGCGGAGTCGGACTTCTTCCCGAGAAAGGCCGATCGAAGCGCCCCGGCAAAGACCCTGGCGGATGCTTTTCCGGGGAGCTCGTTCATAACGGACACGGCGATCGGATCCCAGAAGCAGCGCCGGGATTCAGTCGATTGATCCGCAGCCCGAAGCCATTCCTCCACCGTGAAGCGATCCCGTTCTTCATCCGACTCCCGGTAAAGTTTTTGCCCGACATTCAGGAGCCTTCGCCTGTCGCCCGCGCTCAGGAGGCGAAACTGCAGCATCCCGGCCGTCAGGTGGAACGGCCTGGGGAGACGGGAGATGCGGAATGTGCCGAAACCCTTCGAAGGATGGTGGAAGCGCAGGGACAGTCCACGGGAGGGCCTGAGCAGGTCTCGCGTTCCGATGGCGCTCAGGTAACGCAGGAGGTCGTGATAGGCGCCGAGGATGATATGCTGTCCGTTTTCGACTGTGTCCCCGGTCGTTCCGTCGACGTACGAATAGCAGCGGCCGCCCAGCCGGGGCGCCTGCTCGAGCAAGGCGATTCGGGCGCCCTGTGAGTCGAGGTCGACGGCTGCCGCAAGGCCGCTGAGACCTCCCCCGATGATGACGACATCAACCACGTCACCGCCCCAGAAGGCGCTGTTTTATCCCGTATTTGACCGCGATCAGGAATTGCAGGAGCCGCGGGACGCGGACCGGGCCGTCGAGCACATTATAGGAGACCTCCCTGATTCTGAGGAGGGTATGGTAATAAATCCTTTCCATGATTTTGGCGGCGAACATCGCCCGACGGTCCTCCCGGGGGAGCAACTTCTGCGCCTTCTGATAAAAACTTTCCGCCCGCTCCGCCTCGAATTCCATGAGAGCACGGAAGCTCTGCGTGTACCGCCTGTCGAGGATATCCAGTTCCGGGCAATCGAAACGGCGGAGATCCTCGAGGGGGAGATAGATCCTCCCGTACCGGGCGTCGAGGCCGACATCCCGAAGGATGTTCGTCAGCTGCAATGCGATCCCGAGATGAATGGCGTATTCCCGGCTCTGCTCGTTCCTGGGGCGAAAAATCTCCAGCGCCATAAGGCCCACGGACGATGCGACCAGGGTGCAGTACTCTTTGAGCTCGTCGAAAGTCTCGTAACGATCCCGTACCAGATCCATCTCGACCCCCCTGATCAACTCGTGGAAGAGATGCACCGGGATCCTGAACGTGACCGCAATCGAATGGAGCTGATTGAGAAGCGCGGAGGAGGAGGCTCCGCGCGATGAAAGCTCGAGCTCCTGTCGCCACTGGCGAAGGCGTTCCATGCGGCCGGAAAGGTCGCCCGCGTTGTCGACGATATCGTCCGTCGTGCGGCAGAATGCATAGACGGTGCGAAGGGCCCGTTTCTGCTCCCTCGGGAGGAATGAGAATGAATAGGCGAAGCTTGAGCCGGTCCGTCCGGGAAGAGAGGCTAGGATTTTCGCCTCCCGGAGCGGGTCAGATCGCTCACGAATAGTCCGCGTGAGAGAATGGTCAATTTGTCAAGCAGGGTGAGAGACGGCCGGCCCCGGAAGACATCGTACCCGATCCCCTCCAGCTTCTTCAGAATACGCATTCCTCCGAGCCATACAAGCTTCAGTTCAAGCTGGAGCTCCCGTTCGACCCTGGACGGAAGCTCTGAACCGCGCAGAAACATCTGGCGCGTCCTCGAGACTTCGAAGGCCATCAGACGTCCGAAGCTCTCGTCCGCGAGGCCCGCTTTCCACCTCCCCAGGTCGTAGCCGTGGATTTCCATATCATCCAGAGGGATGTAGAGCCGGTCCTTTTCCCGGTCGACGGCGACGTCCTGCCAGAAATTGGTGAGTTGCAGGGCGGTGCAGACATTGTCGGACAGGGGAAAAAGCGCCTCGTCACGATGCCCGAAAATCCGGAGGACGATCCGTCCCACAGGGTTTGCCGAACACCGGCAATAGTCGAGAAGTTCATCGAAAGTTTCATATCTGTGCTGCATGACGTCGCGCCGGAAAGCTTCAAGAAGGTCAAGGAAAAGTTGCAGGGGAAGATCGATCCGCGAGACGGTTTCCCGGAGGGCAATAAAGACGGGATGTTCGGCCTCGCCCCGGTAGCACCGCTGAAGTTGCTCCTCCCAGTCGTCCAGATCGGCGAGCCGCTCGTCCGTGGGCCGGTCCCCCTCATCGGCGAAGTCGTCCGCGATCCGGCTGAAGGCGTAAACGGCCTGAAGATACGGGCGTTTCTCTTCGGGGAGGAGGAGCGAGGCGACGGGGAAGTTCTCATAGTGGGCGTCGGCGAGCCTCGCGCAATGGTCGAATGCATCATCCACCGATCCCTGTACCGCGGTGAGGCTCATCTCACAGCGCGGCCGTGGCCGGTGCTGAAATCGCGTATGGGTTCAATTCTCGCAGCCGTGCGGAAGGACGAGAATTTTGCGGATCGGCGTGGTCACGACCCGGTTCCCAAACTCGAGGCAGAGACCGCAGGCCGCAACGATATCGACCTTGATCGCGCTCCCGCCCCAGGTGCAGCCGGTGACGCGGGTCCGCATGGGGGAGACCCCGTTACGGTCGAACCATCCTCCCGAGACGAGGCAGATTCCGTTGCCCAGGATTCTTATCGCGTATTGCGAATTATACGTTTTCACGAGCACCCAGTCGCCGGGGCAAAGATCTTTTTTCCTCAGCTGACGGAGGCCATCTGCCTGATCAACCATCAGGGCGAGGTTCAACGCTGCGCCATCCATGCTCAGTGACTGCCGAAAGTCCAAAATAATGTTTAGAGCGTATAGAGATATACGCCGGCTCTACCGCCGGACCGGGGGGACATAAAGTGTCGGAACCCCACTTTCCCCCGGCATGAGAAAGGTAGAGATTCCGTCGGGCAGAGTCAAATCCCCTTTTTTTTGCACATGAGCCGCATTTTTCCTATATTTTGGCTCCAAGAGGGCGGGGTAGCTCAGCTGGTTAGAGCAATGGAATCATAATCCATTGGTCGGGGGTTCGAATCCCTCCCCCGCTACGGCAATCCTTTCAGATTTCATCTGAAGGGCTTTTTTTTAAAGGCACTATGCATTCCCTCCAGGAGATCATTGGTCGGTCGGGCCTCATCCGGCGAGGAGACAAGATCATCCTCGCAGTCAGTGGCGGGATCGATTCGATGGTCCTGCTCGACCTTCTCCACGGCATGAGCCGGCAGGCGGAAATCACACTCTGCATCGCCCATTTCAATCACCGGCTCCGGGGGAAAGAGTCTGACGGGGACGAAGCGTTTGTCCGTTCGTCCGCGCTCGCCTACGGACTTGAGTGCCACGTGCGCCGGACTGACAGTGCGGACCCCCCGCGGCATTCCGTGCAGGAGACCGCTCGCGACGACCGGTATGCATTTTTCAGCGAACTCCGCCAGTCGATCGGCTTTGACCGGATCGCGACTGCCCACCACGCCGACGATAATGCCGAGACCATCCTGATGAATTTTTTCCGCGGGTCGGGCGCGAGAGGATTGTCGGGAATTCCTCCTCTTCGTGAGGACATGGGGGTCATCCGGCCGCTCCTTGCCGCCTTCCGGACGGATATTGAGGCATACGCCGCCGAGCGCCACATCCGGCACCGCGAGGATTCGTCCAACATCAAGACGGACTATGTGAGGAATTTCATCCGTCACACACTCATGCCGCAAATCCGGGACTGTGTCAACCCCAACCTGGCGGCAACCGTCACACGAAACGCCGAATTATTCCGCTCCCTTCATCTGCACATTTCAGAGGAGATTGGAGAGAACCTTTCTTCAGTGATCATCCGCAGGAACGACCGCGAGATGATCCTCGATCTCAACCGGCTTCTCTCATCAGACCTTTTCCTCCGGGAATCTATCCTCCACCGGCTTGCCGGCGATTTCAGCCGCAGGGAAATTGATTCCGGATCGGTGATCGTTATCCTCGGCGTCGCTGAGGGCGAGACGGGCGGATCTGCGGCTCTTCGTGAAGGCATCACGGTAACGCGCGACCGCGACAGGCTCCTCTTCCTCAAAAACCCCGCGCGGCGCTCTCCCTACCGCCATATCGTCCGGCCGGGACTGCTCTACGAGTTTGATGATTTCTCCTTCAAGGCAGAGGCGGTGGATTCGGCTTCCATCTCGGCCGATCCAAACACGGAGTTTGTGGATGCCTCTCTCCTGGGCGAAGAACTTCTCCTCCGGCCCTGGCGCGAGGGGGACTGGTTCGTCCCCCTCGGGATGGGGGACCGGAAGAAGCTGAGCGATTTTTTCGTCGACATCAAAGTTCCGCTCTTTTCAAAAAATTCGATCCCTCTCTTGGTTTCCGACGGGGAAATCGTCTGGGTGTGCGGCAAGCGTCTCGATGACCGGTACAAGCTGACCGGCTCGACCAGCTCGATCATGAGGCTCCGGTACTCTTCGCCGGGAGAAGCATGAAGCGGGATATCAGCGTCAACGGCGAGCGGTTCGTCCTGTATCTCTCGGAGGACAAGATCGGGGCGAGGGTACGGGAGCTCGGCGAACAGATCAGCGCAGATTACCGGGGCCGCACGCCTATTTTCATCGGAATACTGAACGGATCGTTCATGTTCATGGCCGATCTGCTGCGGTGGGTGAGCGTGGATTGCGAGATCGATTTTCTCAAACTCTCGAGCTACGGGGACTCGAAGATCAGTTCGGGGAATGTCAGGCTCCTGAAGGAGCTTAATTGCCAGGTTGAGGGACGGGATATCATCATCGTGGAAGACATCGTTGATTCCGGACTTTCCGCCGATTTCATAAAGCGGCTCGTCGGGCAACACAATCCTCGCTCTTTTAAGATAATTTCACTATTATGTAAGAAGGATGCCCTGAAAATAGACGTGACGATTGATTATATTGGATTCGACATCCCGAACGTCTTCGTCATCGGATACGGGCTGGATTATGCGCAAAAGGTGAGGAATTTAGGGGCGATATACAGATTGGCGGAGTAATGTAACTCATGAACGATCGGAAACTAAGAAAACTCCCGCGGCCGCGGCGAAACCGGCCGCCGAAGAATCAGTACCGTGGCGACGACGATTTCAACTGGGGGAAAGTCCTCAAGGTAGTCCTGAGCTGGTCGGCGATCATCCTCGGCGTCTTCATCGTGATGACGCTCTTCCGTGCTCAGGAGGGGACAGAGGTCGAGCTCGACTATAACCAGTACCAGACGCTTCTCGCCGAAGGGCAGATCTCATCCGCCCTCATCAAGAAATCGGACCTGAATAATTACGAATTTCACGGCACGTTGAAGCGCGGCGTGGAGGTGAAGACCATCTCCGGCAAGACGATTCTCAGCGACCGGTTCTGGGTCACCCTCCCTTACATCGACGGCGCGGTCGTCAAGGATTGGAACGACAAGTCCGTGCGGTTCACGATCACGAAAGAGGACAATACCTGGATGAACGCCCTCCTCAGCGCTCTCCCCTGGGTCCTTCTGCTTGTCGTATGGCTGATCATCATGCGCCGGATGCAGGGCATGGGGACGAAGGGAATATTCTCGTTCGGAAAAAGCCGCGCGAAGACCATGACGGAGGGAGCGCCCAAGGTCACATTCCAGGATGTGGCCGGCGCGGATGAGGCGAAGGTGGAGCTCCAGGAGATCATTGAGTTTCTGAGGGAACCCTCCAAGTTTCAGCGCCTCGGGGGGAAGATCCCGCGCGGGGTCCTCCTGCTCGGCCCGCCCGGGACGGGAAAAACCCTCCTGGCGCGTGCGGTCGCCGGCGAAGCCGGCGTGCCGTTCTTCTCCATCTCGGGCGCGGACTTCGTCGAGATGTTTGTCGGCGTCGGCGCAAGCAGGGTCCGCGATCTGTTCGAGACCGGAAAGAAAAATGCGCCGGCCATCATCTTCATCGACGAGATCGACGCGGTCGGGCGACACCGCGGAGCCGGCCTCGGCGGGGGACATGACGAGCGGGAGCAGACATTGAATCAGCTGCTCGTGGAGATGGACGGCTTTGAGCAGAATAGCGGCGTCATCATCATAGCGGCCACGAACCGCCCGGACGTGCTGGACCCGGCGCTCCTGCGGCCGGGCAGATTTGACAGGCAGATCGTCGTCGATCGCCCGGACGTGCGGGGACGCGAAGGAATCCTCAAGGTCCATACGCGGCACATCCCGCTTGATGAGAATGTCAAACTGGACATCCTTGCCAAGGGCACGCCCGGACTCGCCGGAGCGGATCTCGCTAACCTCGTCAACGAGGCGGCGCTCCTGGCCGCGCGGCAGAACCAGAAATCCGTCACGATGCGCCATTTCGAGGAGGCGAAGGACAAGGTCATGATGGGCATCGAGCGCAAAAGCCTCATCATCTCCGACAAGGAGAAGAAAGTGACCTCCTACCACGAGATCGGACATGTCTTGGTGGCAAAGAAAATTCCGGAAGCCGATCCCGTGCACAAGGTGACGATCATACCACGCGGCCGCGCGCTCGGGGTCACCACGTATCTCCCGATTGACGAGAAGCACACATATTCCAAAGAGTATCTCGAGGCCATGATCGCCTATGCGCTGGGCGGCCGGGCCGCGGAGAAACTTATTTTCAATCAGTTCACGACCGGCGCGGGCAATGACATCGAACGCGCGACGAACCTGGCCCACAAGATGGTGTGCGAATGGGGAATGAGCGACAAGCTGGGACCTCTCGCCTACGGCGCAAAGGAAGAGGAAATATTCCTCGGCCGGGAGATCACCCGCTCAAAGAATTACTCCGAGACGACGGCCATCGTCATCGATGAGGAAACAAAGAAGATCGTCACCCGAGGGATGGACCGGGCGGAAAAGATTTTATCGGAAAACATCGACGTCCTCCACCGGCTGGCCGCCGTCCTCCTTGAACGGGAGATCCTCGACGGAGAGGAAATCGACAAGGTAATCCGGGGGGAGGAACTTCCCCCTCTGGAACGACAAACCAACGGCCAAGAGCAACGTGTCCAAGCAGGTCCTGACGGACAACCGGCAG
This sequence comes from uncultured Chlorobiaceae bacterium, assembly GCA_964410105.1. GTDB lineage: Bacteria > Bacteroidota > Ignavibacteria > UBA10030 > SZUA-254 > CAYPFY01. The sequence continues at coordinate 48,851 of CAYPFY010000014.1, read as the reverse complement.
CCTCCGGCGCAGGAGCGGGAGGCGACGGCGGCCGAGAGACCAAGCGGAATTGAGGATAGCTATCGGATAGAGCTGTTCCGAAAGGCCATTCACTTCTCCTCGCTCGCCATACCGGTTCTTTACTCTTCCGTCTCGCGGACGCTCGCGCTATCGGTGCTCGTCCCGCTCACAACAGTTTTCATCCTCCTCGATATCGCCCGCTACCGGCTCGCAGGCATGCGGGAGTTTTTCACGAAAATCTTCGGGCCGCTGCTCCGGAAGCGCGAGCAAAAAAGGCTCAACGGCGCGACATACGTGCTTATCGCTGCGACCCTCTGCATTCTGGTCTTCCCGAAAATCATCGCCATCACGAGCTTCGCGGTCCTCATCATATCCGATATGACCTCTGCGCTGGTCGGGCGGCGGCTCGGACGCCACCGGTTTCTCGGCAAATCTCTTGAGGGGAGCATGGCCTTTTTCCTTTCTGCGGTCGCCGTCATCGCCTTCACCCCGAAAGTCGCCTCCGCTCCTATGGAGTACGCGATCGGCATCTCGGCGGCGGCGGTGGGAACCCTTGTCGAAGGCCTCTCGACGGGCCTCGACGACAATATCACGGTTCCGCTCAGCGTGGGCGCTGCGCTCTGGGCCGGCTATCTTCTCTTCGCCCCCGGACTGGACCTGGGCGGATTCCGGGGATGAGCGCCGTGGTGCGTGTCTACCTTTCCGGCGGAATGGAGTACGCCGATGGCGAGGGAGCCCGCTGGCGCTCTGAGCTGCAGCGCTGGCTCGAGGGAACGCTGAGCCACGCGGTCTTCAATCCCAATGTCGAAAGCGACAGGTTCTTTGCCGAACACCATCCCGGAATTGATTTTCGCGCTCTGAAGCACGAGGATGTAGCCCGGTATCAGTCAATCGTCCGGAGGCTTGTCGAGATCGATTGCATGGAAATCGCCCAGAATTCCGACTACGTGATCTGCTATTGGGACGACGGCGCTGCGAAAGGGGCAGGGACGAAGGGAGAATTGACGATGGCAAGATTCTTCGGCAAGCCTGTCTATCTCGTCACGACCTTCCCTCTCCACGACATCCCCGGATGGATCCTCGGATGCGTCACCCGCACCTTCCCTTCCTTCGAAGCTCTGAAGGACTTTCTCCTCCATGAGCCCGTTGCACCTTTGCGCTGAAATTGGTATGTTGGTTCTCCACAACCAGCGGAGCCCTCGATCATGAAACCCCTTTTAGTCGTGCTTCTCGTTGTGCCGGCATTTTCGGCCGGCCTGGCCGTGTCCCCGGGACCAGGGGATCCGGGGAAGGCCATATACACGTTCCGCTGCTCGCCCTGTCACGGAGCTGAAGGGAAAGGGGACGGCCCCGGCACCTCATTGCTCCGGGTGCGACCGCGGGATTTGACGGCGGGCAAATTCAAGTTCCGTACGACGGCGACGGGCAGCATCCCGGCGGACGCTGACCTCGAGCGCACCATCCGTGAAGGTCTTCCCGGAACAGCGATGCCCGCGTTCAAGGAATTCATTGCAGGGGATTCTCTGAAAGCGCTGGTCGGTTTTGTGAAAAGCTTCTCGGCGCGTTTTGAAAGCAATAAACCGAAGTCCGTCTCTCCTCCGCCCGCACGCGCCTCGGCGAACATCGCGGCCGGTAAGAAGGCATACGATCGCCTGGAATGCGCCAAATGTCACGGTGCCGACGGTTCGGGCAAGGGAGCCGTCGCTGCTGATTTCCTGGATGATTGGGGACACAAGGTCAGCGCGACCGACCTCACGGAGCCCTGGACTTTCCGGGGGGGATCCGCGCCCGAGGACATCTACTTCCGCATCCGGACAGGGATAGACGGATCGGTGATGCCGTCCTATGAAAGTGCCGCAACGGAACGCGAAGTATGGGATCTTGCAAACTTCGTCGCATCCCTAGGCCGTAGACCTCTCTGGGCGATGGACGCGGGAGAGGTCCGCGCTCATTACGCCGAGCTGGACCGGAGGGCAAAGGAGAACCCGATAGAACGGGGAGCATACCTGGCCCACGCCGCAGGGTGCGTTACGTGTCATTCGACATACGATTCATCGGGTCAGCTTGTGGAGGAACTCCGGCTCGCCGGGGGGATGAAGTGGTCGCTCGGCCCGTACGGGACCGTCACAAGCATCAATCTGACTCCGGACAAGGAAACGGGTATCGGCAACTGGACTGACGACGAGCTTAAAAGGGGAATGACCCGCGGGATCAGGAAAGACGGCAGCCGATCCATCCCCTTCCCGATGCCATGGACATCCCTCGCCAATTTATCAGGGGAGGATCTGGCCGCGATCATCGCCTATTTGCGGAGTCTCCCTCCCGTGGCAAATAAGATTCCTCCGCCGGAACCTCTCGGCATGTTTTCCTACCTCTGGGCAAAATTCAAAATGTTGATACTTCACGAAGACTTTGCGAGCAACCTCTATCCCGGAAATGCGGGCAGTGCCGGAAAGGGGGCTGCGCGATGAAGAAGCTCAAAATTGCCGGCCTCATCCTGGGAGTCGTGATCATCGGCGCTTTTCTGGCCTTCCTCACGCTGATCCCTCCCTTCACGGTGGCCCCGCCCGAAGACTTCATCACCCCCCAATCCAACGCGGCGCCCCTTGTAACCCACGGCGGCGACGCAGGACGTGAGATGATCACCGAGCGTGGTCGGTATCTCGTCATGGCCCTGGGGTGCGCGGGGTGCCACACGCCTGGAGGGGATAAGGGCCCGAAGTTTGACACCGAATATCTTGCAGGGGGGCTGAAGTTTACGGATCCGCGCGGGGGCACCAGCATTTCACGAAATCTTACCCCGGACCCCGCCACCGGCCTCGCCCGGCGCTCGGATGATCAGGTTAAAAAGACTCTGAGATCAGGGGTGAGCGCCGATGATGGCCGCATTTTCTACCCTCTCTTTATGCCCTGGGCAGATTTTTCGGGTCTCACCGAGGAGGACCGCCATGCCATCGTCACTTATCTGCGGACTCTCAAGCCGGTGAACCATAAGATCCCGGAGCACTCGAGCAAGAGCGAATCGGATTTTTACGGATTCTTCGGCCAGGATTACGGTATTCACCAAGGCCAATAGAGTTCATGGAGAGATCGGAAGGCTTCCGGAGCAGGCAGATGATCGTTGTGGGAGACCGGGTGTTGGTCGTGCCCGACTCCGATAAAGAGCGGACCGAACACGGCCTCTACCTCCCCCCCAACGTCAAGGAAAGGGAGAAGGTTCAGAGCGGATACATCCTGAAAGTTGGCCCGGGATATCCCGTCCCGAATCCGAATTATATCGACCAGGAATCCTGGTCCCCCTCGCCGAAGGATCCGGTGAAATACATCCCTCTGCAGGCGGAGGAGGGAGATTATGCCATATTCCTCCGTGACCAGGCAATCGAGATTGAATACGAATCCAAAAAATACCTCATCGTCTCTCAATCCGCGATTCTCATGCTCATCAGGAGGAATCCGATCGAAGGGATGTAGTTCCTCCGGCGAGAGCAGCTGACGAAAAGTCTCGTAGGGTGAGGCAGCTTCGGGGGGGAGGAAGGATCAAGAGCCCTCGACAGCCTCCAGGACCAGTTCGGCGATATCCCTGACCGCCACCTGATCGGCCCCTTTGGCCTTGACGCCGTCTGTCATCATGGTCATGCAGAACGGGCACGCGGTGCCGATCACGTCCGGCTTCAGCGACAGCGCCTCCTCCGCTCTTTCGATATTCACCCGTTTCCCCGCCGTTTCTTCCATGAACATGCGGGCGCCGCCGGCGCCGCAGCAGAATCCGCGGTCGCGCGATCGTCCCATCTCAGACGTTTCGACGCCGGGGATTGCCCTGATGGCATTTCGGGGCTGTTCGTATATCCGATTGTATCTTCCCAGATAGCACGAATCGTGATAGGTGATTTTCGCCCTCTTCTCGTGCGTGAGGCGGATCCTCCCTGAGTCGATGAGCTGCATGATGAATTCGGCATGGTGGATCACCTCGAACCGTCCGCCGAGTTCGGGGTATTCATTCTTGAAGATATTGAAGCAGTGGGGGCAGGTTGTGACGATCTTTCTCACGCCCTGGCCGGTGAGCGTTGCCACGTTTTCGGCCATGAGGGTCTGGGCGAGGTATTCGTTGCCGGCCCGCCGGGCCGGATCCCCGTTGCATTTCTCCTCGGTGCCGAGTATGGCAAAATTCTCGTGTGCGATCTGCATCAGCCGGGCGAAGGCGCGGGTCACTTTCCGGTAGCGGGCATCATATGCTCCCGCGCACCCGACCCAGAACAGGAAATCAGCCCCGGGATTGTCGCGAAGAGTCGGGATCGCGAGCCCTTCGGCCCAGTCTGCCCTGGACGAGTGGCTGAATCCCCACGGGGTAAAATTGCGTTCCAGGTTCTGAAACGTCGTCTGAAGTTCTTTGGGAAACCGGGACTCGTTGAGGACGAGGAACCTCCTCATGTCGACGATGGAATCGACATGTTCAATCTGCACGGGGCACTCCTCTACGCAGGCCATGCAGGTCGTGCAGGCCCAAAGCTCATCGTCCGTGATATAATCCCCGACCAGCTTCTTATCCGCCGGGTCTTCCCTTCCGGCGCTGAGGAGCGGGGCTTTTTCCATGAGACGGTGCCTGATATCGACGATGATCTTTTTCGGAGAGAGGGCCTTCCCTGTTGCGGCAGCGGGGCAGGCGGCCGTACAGCGTCCGCACTCCGTGCACGTATATCCGTCCAGAAGCTGCTTCCATGTCAGATCCTCCACGTCGGCGGCACCAAACCTCGTTGCGGTCTCATCCGCAAGATTCAGGCTCTTCAGCTTTCCCCGGGGGTGGAGCTTTGCGAAGTAGACATTCGGGATGGAGGTGATGATATGGAGGTGTTTCGAATAGGGAAGATAATTCAGGAATCCAAAGACGAGCAGAATGTGGACGCCCCAGAACGTGCGGAACCAGAAGTCGCCTGCGGGCATGAGCGCCGCCAGGGAGCGCGAGAGGACCCTGGCCCCGGGAGCACCGCCCGATGCGATCGCGGCCGCGTTCTGGCAGAACATGGCCGCCATGATGCAAAAGATCCAGATCAGGATGATCGTCGCATCGAGGCGTGCGTGCCCGCTCACATCGAGGCGTTGTGGTTTCGTCACGTAGCGACGGCCGAGAGCCACGAGGACAGAGACGGCGACGGAAAGGCCGAGAATTTCTTCGAGAAAAACAAGCGGTGCGTAGAGGGGTCCCAGGAAGGATAGGCTGAAGGCGGGCGAGATTCCCTGCCCGATCGTCTCGAGGATCGCCAGGAGGAGCACGACGAAGCCCCAGAAGATCGCCACATGGAGGAGGCCAGCCAGCGGTTCCCGCAAAAGTTTCGACTGGCCGAACGCGACGACGAGGACATTCTTCAGCCGCTCTCGGACATCACCGTGGCGGGATTCCGGTCTGCCTAGCCTCAAATACGAATAGAGGCGCCAGGCGTTTCGGCCGAACCAGAGAGCCGTGGCCGCAAGGATAAGGATGGTCAGGAAGGGCACGGCGTCAATCGTTGATGATCATCTCCCCTTCCATGACGGTGACGGCATTCCCGCCGACCCTCACCGTCGCCGGTTTCTGTTCCTCTCCCGCTGCTTGGAGTTCTACGGTGATCCTTCCCCTGCGTCCGATGACATCTCCCTGCTCCCCCTGAAAGATGCAGAGTCCATCGCGCATCTTGATCAGCCCGTATTCGTAGAAAAGGAGGCCGAGGGAGCTATGGGTCGAACAGGTGGCCGGATCCTCGTTGACCCCCAGATGCGGGGCGAAGAAACGGGAGTGGACGACGGAGTCGCGATCGACGGTCTCGGTGGTGAAGACGCAGATGCCGCGCAAATCGCGGACGGCAAGGAACTGCGCGATGCCGATGATCCCCGGTTTCATGGTGAAAAGAGTATGGAGACGGCGGACCGCCACGAAGAGGCAGTCGTTACGGGCGATGGTGAAGCGGTTATCGAAATCGCTCCTGTTGATATTGAGCAGGCTGAGGAGATCGATCTTATACTGCGTGGCTTTCTGGAGCTCGCGCGGCTTCACCTCCATCATCACCGACGTGTGCGATTCGTGGCGAGTGATCTCCACAGGTATCAGACCGAAGGAGGTATCGACCTGGAGGAGATGCTTCCCTTTGCGGGCAGTTCCCTGCAACCCCTCTTCGGCCAGGCAATGAGCGCCCGCGATGGCGGCATGGCCGCACCAGTGGGCCTCTCCGTTGGGGGTGAACCAGCGCATCTTGATATCCGCCCCCGGCTTCGATGAGGGAAGGAAGAAGGCGGTTTCGGAAAGTCCGAGTTCGCGTGCGACGCCGGCCATCTGCCGTTCGCTCAGGTTCTTGCCTTCCAGAACGACGCCTGCCGGATTCCCGGTCTGGGGGGTCAGCGTGAACGCATCGACATGTTTGATGCGGACTTTCGTCATGTCAGGGCCTGGAGAGATCGAGCGCGATCAGCGTCGACTTTTCACGTATGTAGTACAGAGAGCTGCCGATGAGAAAAAACGTGTCCGACACGGGGGCCTGTGCCCGGCGGGAGAGGGTGTCACGGAAGATGACCCGCTCCTCCGGACGGGAGACGACGGCAAGGTGCTGAAAGAAGCCCTCGCCCGGGGAGGGTGCGAGCTCATAATAACAGACGGCGACCGCGTCCTCCCCGGGAATATACTCCGTCTGGATGACGCCGGCTGCTTTTCCGACGGCGATATCGATCCATTTGCGGAACGGTGCAAGAGTCTCATCGCGTTCAGCGTAGAGGGTGGGGTATTCGATGAAATCATACCGGTCTGCCGGAATGGTCTCTCTCAGCACGCTCAGATATCCCCCGTCGATCTCACGCAGGCGGTTCCCGTTCAAACGGTCAAGCTCGAAGAATTTTCGTTCGTCGCGTACGGTCTGTGACGCATAGACCTTGTCCTCGTGTGCCACGACGAACGTCAGCTCGTCGTTCCTCCAGAGAACCCTCCCGGTGGCGAGATCGAGAGCGGCGATCTTCTTATGGTCGGGCATGTCGGGGGCGGCATATTCATGGAGGAATACCGTGTCGCGATGAATCGTTTCCACACCGATCCACCAGGACTCGTGGAACCGCACATCGCTCCAGCAAACTCTCCCCGAGCGCTGATCGAGACAAAAGAACGAAACCTTTTTCCCGACTGTATCGCGGTCCTCGCCGACCAGGAATCCTTCCCTCGATGGCAGCAAGCGCCAGAGCGTCGCTTTCGCGGAATACGTCCACGCCGCCTCGAGGCTGGGAGGCTTTGTCCTGGAAAACCATCTCATGGATTAATGGGTGAAATGCACCGTTAAGATAATCATCTCCTCCACGAATATCAAGAATTTTTGTGCATTGATTATTTATTGCGAAACCCCGAAGATTTCATTAAGCACGGAGAGCATCAAGCGAAACGCCCGTCCCCGATGGCTGATAAGGTTTTTCATCTCCTCGCTCATTTCTGCGAAACTCAGGTCAAAACCCTCCGGGACGAAAAGGGGGTCATAACCGAAGCCGCCCGTCCCGCTGATTTTTTCTGAGATCCGTCCGGCGCATATCCCCTCGGTGGTCCGTTCGGAGATCCCGTCTGTGAAGGCGGCGATCGCGCGGAACCTCGCTCCGCGGGCCGACCCGGAAGGAAGCTGATTCAGTTCCGCAAGGAGTTTTTTATTATTATCCTCGTAGGTGGCGTTCGGCCCGGCGTATCGGGCTGAGTAAACGCCCGGACGGAGGTTGAGAGAAAAAACCTCCAGCCCGGTATCGTCGGCGAGCGCGGGAATACCCGTTGCCTCAAATACCTGGCGCGCTTTTTTCAGGGCATTCTCTTCGAGGGTCTCTCCGTCTTCGACCACAGGCGGAAGTTCCGGAAAATCGGCGAGGCTGAAAATCGTGGCGGGAAAGGTGCCGAGGATGGCCCGGATCTCACGCGCCTTCCCCGCGTTCCGGGTAGCGAGTATGATCCGTGTCCCGTTCAACCCAGGAGGACATTCATGGCGTCGTCGATGCGCTCGACGCCGACGACCTCAATCCCCGTCGTGCGCTCGAGGGCCTTCGCATTGTTCTTGGGCACGACAATTCTCTGAAAGCCAAGTTTCGCCGATTCCTGCACCCTTTTTTCCACCTGGCTGACGGTGCGGACCTCTCCGCCCAGGCCGATTTCGCCGATGGCGACGCACTGAGGATCTATCGGCTTCTCCCGCATGCTGGAGAGGATGGAGGCCGAGATCCCAAGGTCGGCCGCGGGCTCATCGATCCTCACGCCGCCGGCGATATTCGCAAAAACGTCGTACTGGCCGAGCATCAGGCCAAGCCTTTTCTCCAGGACGGCGATCAGGAGCCCGAGCCTTCTGTAGTCGAACCCCGTCGTATTCCGCTGGGGGATGCCGTAACTGGTCGGCGTGACCAGCGCCTGAACCTCGACGAGTATCGGCCGTGTCCCCTCGACGCTGGCGACGATCGTCGAGCCGGTCGACCCGAAGGATCTCTCCGAGAGAAAGACCTCCGAGGGATTCCTCACCTCTTCCAGGCCCGACTCGTTCATCTGGAAAACCCCGATCTCATTGGTTGAACCGAACCGGTTTTTGACGGCTCGCAGGATCCGGTAGGCATGGTGCTGCTCCCCTTCAAACTGAAGGACCGTATCGACCATGTGCTCGATCGTCTTGGGGCCCGCGATCATTCCTTCCTTGGTGACATGTCCGATGAAAAAGACGGAAATCGACTTTTGCTTCGCGAGGCGGGTGATGAGGGCTGCGCTTTCCCGCACCTGCGCGACGCTTCCGGGAGAACTTTCAAGCTGAGAACGGACCATTGTCTGGATCGAATCGACGATCATCACTCCGGGCGCGGCCCGGCCCACGAGCTCGGCGATAACGTCTACGTTCGTCTCCGCAAGGACGAGAAGCGACTGCGAGGGCTTTATGCCGAGCCTTTCGACCCGCAACCTGATCTGCCTCGCAGATTCTTCGCCAGAGACGTAAAGGACGACCTGGTCAGTCAACTGAGCCGCCAGCTGCAGCATGAGAGTCGATTTGCCGACTCCCGGATCACCCCCCAGGAGGATGACCGAGCCGCGAACGATCCCTCCCCCGCCGAGGACCCGGTCGAACTCGGCGATGCGCGTGGAAATCCTCTCATCGTCGGAGAGCTCGACGTCCGCGAGAGGAACAGGGCTGGATCCCTTCGTCACTTTTGCGATGCGAGTTCTGGACAACTCTTCCACGAACGTGTTCCACTGGCCGCAATTGGGACATTTGCCCTGCCACCGGGGCGAGGCGTAGGCGCAGTTCTGACAGACATATGCCGTCCGGGCCTTCGTCACTTTTTCGTTATCCTTAGGTCGCTTCCCCACATCAATTTCGCGCGGAGAAGATCGAAATAGGTCCGGTCCGTCCGTTTGACGAGCTTCGCGACGAAAGGGGCCCTCGCGATCGAGAATTCCACGGGGGGATCATATGCCCCTTCGACCTGTCCGTCCGCGGTGATATGGACTGTTTTTGCCGGCTGCGCCACCTTGATACGCACGCGCCCTTCCTCCGGGACGACGACCGGACGTGCGGTCAGGGTGTGCGCTGAGATCGGGCTGATCGTGATCACCCTGCTGGGCGGAGTCACGATCGGACCCCCGCTGGCAAGCGAATAGGCGGTTGAGCCGGTAGGGGTCGCCACAATCAGCCCGTCGGCCGAATATGTCACGAGGTAGTCGTCATCCACGGAAGTTTCAAGCTCGATGACCCGGGCCGAGGAACCGCGATCGACGACGATTTCATTCAGGGCATAGTACACCCTGGAATCTCCCGAAACCTTCGCCATGATGACCATCCGCTCGTCGAGCCGGTATTTACCTTTCAGAATATCGTCAATGCACTCCTCCACTTCGGCGATCGAGACTTCCGCCAAAAAGCCCAGCTTGCCGAGATTAATCCCGAGTATCGGTATCTGGTGCGGCCCGACGATCCGGGCCGCGGTGAGCATCGTCCCGTCCCCGCCGAGGGAGATGACCATCGTGCACTGCCTGGGAAGGTCCTCCTCAGAAACGGCCGGAAGGGAACCTTTGAGCCAGGCGGCGAGATCCTCGTGGACGACGAAGGGAAGGCGTTTTTTTGTGAGATAGCCGAGAAGATTGCGGGCAACCTCCGTGATGACCGGTTTGGTGATGTTGCCGATGATGCCGAACGTCATGGGGTCACGGGGAGGGAGGCGGGCTCTGGGGTCCCTTCGAAACCTCATCGACGTAATTCAGCCGGAGCTCCTGAAGGATGGTACGGAATAACTTATCCTCTTCCGGCGTGAGAGTGGGGCCCATCTTCCGCTGAAGCATGTCGATCATGTCTATCGAGATCTGCGCCTGGGCAAGATCCCTCTCGATCTTGTCAAGGAGAGGATTCTTGAGCTTGCCCATTTGCTGAAGCGCGGCGGTCTGAAACATAAGGATCAGCTGTGTTAGGAGCAGATCGTCTTTCTCTTTCGCCATGAGGGGTGATCAGAAGTGTTCAGCATAGTATGAAAAACGGCCCTGAAAATCAACCCGACTGCCGTTTTCTCGAAAGGTCCCAGCACTTGGCGTATTTGCAAAAGACATACGAAGCCGAGAGAAGCGACAGGATGAGTCCGTGTATCCCGTCAAGAAACCCGAGGCGGAGCAGATACATTTTGACGAAAAGATAAGGGGGACGGACGAGGAGGTCCAGCAGGGAGAATGATCCGGGCCCGCGGCGCTCAAGCGTATCTTCGGCGGCCAAGGTCGTGTACCGGTTGAATTTCTCGAAATAATGGTAGAGCGAGTCGTCCGTATAGTGGGTCAGCGGATGGTTCAGCCGCGCCGTCTCGCCGCGCACAATCAGCCGTTCGTGCACCCGGGAGTCGTTAAACTGCGCGTGCGACTTGCGAAAGAGCCGTACCACGTAACCCGGATACCAGCCGCAATGCCTTATCCATTTTCCCAGAAAAAAGGCTTTCCGCGCGACTTCATAGCCGGCCGGGGCCTGCGGGGACGCGATCGCCCTCCGGATTTCGTCGGCAAGTTCCGGAGTCACGCGTTCATCGGCGTCGAGCCAGAGCACCCATTCGTGCGAGCTTTTTGCAAGGGCGAGCTCCTTCGTCGCAGCGTACCCCTTCCACTCCGCGGTGAAGACTTTGGATGTGAATTCTCGTGCGATCTCCACAGTCCTGTCCCGGCTTCCTGAGTCGACGACCACCAGATCGTCAGCCCAGGCGACGCTCGACAGACATTCCCCGATATTCCTCTCTTCCTCATGGGTGATGACGATAACCGAGAGCATCGCCGTCATTTTTTTTCGGAGGCTGCGAGGTTCGCCGCCGTCAGGGCCAGTCCGACGCTGAACCAGAGGAGGAGGGCGATTTCATGGTCCCCAAAATTCCACTCGAAGAGGCCGTTCACGTGAAAACCGGCGTAGGCGGCGAGGGATCCCGTTGCCGCATTGTCATAAAGCCAGGACCCGCGGGTGGCCGCGGCGGCCCGGAGTTCGACGATCAGGATTCTTGCAAAAAGATAAAGGCCCGCGCAGGCCCCTACGATCCCGAGCGTCACAAGGATCATGAGAAAATTGTTGTGGAGATGACCCCCCAGGGCCTGGTCCGTCGGCTCCTTGTACTGCGAGTAAATCTGGCCAAGGTCGATATCCCCCGTCCCGACCACCGGCCGGTCCAGAAACATCCTCCAACCTGCCACCCACCTGTTGAGCCGGTCGACGTTCGAATAGTGATGGATATCGACGATGCTGAATGCCCTCTCCTTCCAGTGTGCCGGGGCAAGGAGGACGAAGAGGACGATGGTCGCCCCGAGCGGAACGAGCACGATCCGTCTCCGGGTGAGGGCGTAGGCGGCGATTCCGGAGATGAGGCCGAGCCAGGAGCTTCGCGTCTCGGTGAGGACGAGAGCGCAGAGGATCGGGATCGCGGCGGCACCCGCAAGGATCCTCCACTTCCGGGGAGTCGAGCTTTCCGCGATGAATGGCAGCATCAGGAGCAGGATAAACATCTTGATCCCCCCGGCCGTCATATAGTGCTGAAAAATCCCCAGGCGTTCCGACCCGAGCCCGGCGGCCGAGATGGAACCGACCTCGAACACCGAGAGGGCCGAGACGCTCCCGAAGAGAAGCAGCAGCGTCGTCCGGAATCTCTTTTCGTCCCCGATGGAGGCGAGAGTGATCGGCACCAGCAGGGTCAGGAAGAGCCTCTTCATATTGATGAATGATGCGGGGCGGTCGATGGAGAAGACTGTCGACAGCGCCTCGGCGAGGAGATAGCCGATCACGGCGGCGTCGAGGGGGGTCCGGATGAATTTATCACGGACCGAAAGGAAGAGATACACCCCCACGGCGGCCCCGAAAGCGATCGAGGATGCAGCGATCGACACCGAGATGCTGAGCACCGACGCGACCAGGAGAAAAAAAAGAGCCCCCCGTTCAGTCGCGGAACTGGAGGTCATAGAGCTTCTTGTAGAGCCCCCGGGGATTTGCAATGAGATCGATATGCTTGCCCGTTTCGACGATCCGTCCCGAATCGAGCACGAGTATCCGGTCCGCGTGCTGGACGGTCGACAGGCGGTGGGCGATGACGATCGAGGTCCTCCCTGACATCAGACGATCGATGGCCTGCTGCACGAGGATCTCCGATTCGGTATCGAGGGCGGAGGTCGCCTCATCGAGGATGAGGATCGGGGGATTTTTCAGAATTGCGCGGGCGAGGGAGATGCGCTGCCTTTCGCCGCCGGAGAGCTTGACGCCCCGTTCCCCGACGAGATTGTCGTAGACTTTCGGCATCGTCATGATGAAATCGTGGGCGTTGGCGGCCCGGGCCGCGGCGATGATTCGCTCCTCGGGACAGTCCTCGAGCCCGTAGGCGATGTTGTTCCTCACCGTATCGTTGAAGAGGATGGTCTCCTGTGTGACGATGCCGATATTCTCACGGAGCGAGCGCACATCCAGGTCCCTGATGTCGGTGCCGTCGAGTATGACAGCCCCGGCGATCGGGTCATAGAAGCGCGGGATCAGATCGACGAGCGTCGTCTTCCCGCTCCCGCTCGGGCCGACGATGGCCACGACCTCTCCCTTTCCGATTTTCAGGCTGACGCGGTCGAGGATAGTCTCTCCGGCAGGATCGTAGGAAAAGGAAACGTCGCGAAATTCTATTCCGGACGCGAAATGAGAAAGGACTCTCGGGTTCGCGCTGTTCCGGATCGACGGGCGGGTGTCCAGGATTTCAAAGATCCGCTCCCCGGCGGCGCTCGCCTCCTGGATGCGGTTATTGACGCTCGTCAGCTCCTTGATCGGCGCCATGATCTGAAAGATGATGAACAGGAAGCTGATGAATTCGCTGGCATTAAGGCTGTGCTCGATCAGGATCTGCCTCCCTCCGTACCAGATGATAACGGCCCCGGCGATCACGCTCAGAAGCTCCGTCGTGGGCGAGGCAAGGTCCCTCATCCGGGTCAATCGGATGAGGGAGGCGAAATAACGGCGGGTCCGGTCGCCGAATTTCCGGTTCTCGAATTCCTCCATGGCGAACGCCTTGACGACCTTGACTCCCGAAATCGTCTCCTGGAGGACGGAGGTTATGTCGGCAAGCCGGTCCTGCGTTATCCCCCTCTCCCTGTGGAGGCGGAAGGCTATGGCGCTGATGATCGAGAGGGCGAACGGAAAGACCAGCAGCGAGACGAGCGTGAGCTTCCAGCTCAGGGCGAACGCCATGGCGAGGAAGACCAGGATGAGGAGCGGTTCGCGGACCAGGGTGACGAAGCAGGCGCTGATTCCGCCGTTGACGATTGCCACGTCATTGGTGATCCGCGAAATCAGCTTCCCCGTGCGCTCGTTGGTGAAATAACCGAGGGGAAGGTCATGGAGATGCCGGTAGAGAAGGTTGCGGAGGTCCTTCACCACTCCCTCCTCGGCGTAATTCATGAAATACGACTGCAAATATCCGAAGAGATTTTTTAGGAAAAACATCAGAATCAGGACCGCGCAGATGCGAAAAAGCGAGTCGAGCTGTGTGCCGGAGAAAATGAACGAGAGAAACAGATCTTTCACCCGCCCGAGCATCCCGGAAAGTCCGAACGGGATCCGGAGAAGATCGGGCGCACGTTCCGCCACCCGTTCGGGGTGGAAGAGGATGTCGAGGAGAGGGATGAAGAGATAGATGGAAGCTCCGCTGAAGAGCGAAAAGAGCACCGTGCACGCGATGGAAGCAGCGATGTGCTTCCAGTACGGCCGCGAAAAAGAGACGATCCTCAGATAAGTGCGAAAGGTGGATCTCATGGCCGGACGACGAGTTTCCTCAGGCCGTTAGCGCACACCGGATCGCGCGATGCCACCGTCCGGCGATATAACCCCATATTCTCCTCCCCGACGGCGGTCGGGGGATGATAGAGGTGATACAGCACGGCCAGGTAGCGCAGGGGAACCGGCCGGACCCCCAGGAGCTCGAGCCGGACTGCCACGTCCGAATCCTCCCCGAGCCCGGGGGCGAGGTAGTCCTCGTTGAACCCGTTGATTTTTTCGAGCCAGGAGCGTTCCACTGAAAAGTTGCACCCCACGATCCGTGCTCGGTTCCGGTGAAGGATCCGCCGGATGAGGCGGGATTCGATCCGCAGTCCATCCTCGAGGTTGCTGCTTCGTGCCAGAAGGCCGTCGATGAGGATTTTGGCCGAAAACTTTTCAAGAACTCCGGAGCTGACCATCTCGGGGCCCAGATCCCGGGTCATCGCGCTCCCCAGATTCACCCGCCGGCCGCACAGGAGCCCCATGGCCGTCCGGTTATTCCAATGATCGGAAATGAACTGACGGTGGGGTACGCAATCGCCGTCGATGAATACCAGATAATCGGTCTCCGCGGCCGCAACCGCGCGGTTCAGCATGATGTTTTTTCTGAACCCCTCGTCGGGCTGCCAAAGGTGCACGACAGGGAACGGAAGCGACGTTCGCGCGGCGATCCGGCCGATGTCGGGGCCGGAGCCGTCGTCGGCTATGATAACCTGAAATTCTTTCATCGTCTGGCGCCCCAGTCCCGCGAACACGAGTTCAAGATAGCGGGGAGCGTTATAGACGGCGATGACCAGTGTCAGGAGAGGTTTGATGGCCGTTTCGCGCGCTGGAGTTCAACATTCGTTATCGGAGGAGCGGATCCCTCCCGGAGGAGCCGGCGGTATTCCCACAGCTTCGCGTAGAGGGCGAGGGTATAGATTCCCCCCAGGGCCGCCAGGATGAATCCGTGCACGCCATCTTTCCATCCGCCGTTCGAAAAGAATTTCCGTGCGAAGTGTGAGAGGGGGCTCAGGATGATCTTGGCAAGCCGGGCGTCACTCCTCTCCCCCTTCATCTTGTTGGAGACGGCGAGAGAAGTGTAGTCGTTCATTTTTGAAAGATACTGCTCGATCGAATCGTATGTATAGTGAAAGAGAAGCCCGGCCAGGATCCCTTTCTCTCCGTCGACGGTGAAACCGCCGTGCACCTCGGCGTGCTCGGGACGGTATGAGTCTTTGCGGAAGAGCCTGAAAGTATGGTCCGGGAACCATCCCCCGTGTTCCGTCCACCGTCCGAAGATCATGCTCTTCCTGAGGAACGAATACCCCGGTTTTGATCCCGGGTCGGCCACCGTCCGGATGATATCCGTTTTAAGTTCGGGGGAGACCTCCTCGTCCGCATCGATATACATCAGCCAGTCCCCCGCCGCCCGGGCGAATCCGCGCTCGCGCTGGGGGATGTCCCCGTCATAAGGGTGTGAAAAAATATGGGGCGAGAATTTTCTGGCGATCTCCAGCGTACGGTCGGTGCTCCCGGAATCGACCAGGATGATCTCATCGGCCCATTGCACGCTCCTCAGGCACCGTTCGATGTTCCGCTCTTCATTACAGGTGATGACGACGACCGATAGGCGCCCCATGCCGCTAGCCGACGACGATGCTGACGAGCTTATTTTTTACAACGACGATTTTCAGGATTTTCTTGCCGTCGTAGTATTTTTTCACCGACACGTCATTCATCGCGAGGTTTTTCAGGGACTCCTCGTCGATGTCAGTCGAAGCCGGAAATCTTGAGCGGACCTTGCCGTTGACCTGGACCACGATGTCGACCGTGTCCGATTCCGTCTTTGCCCTGTCATACGGCGGCCAGGCGTGATAGGCCAGGCTCTCAGAATAGCCCAGCCTCTGCCAGAGCTCCTCCGCCATGTGGGGAGCGAAGGGGGAGAGCAGCAGGACAAAAGTCTCCATGACGTGCCGGGGTTTGGGGTCGCGCTGGAGAAACTCATTGACGAAAATCATCATTTGAGAAATCGCGGTATTGAAATTCAGCGACTCGATGTCCTCGGTAACCTTTCTGATCGTCTGGTGAAAGAGGCGGTCGGCCGCCGGGTCGAGCCCGGCTTCCTGGATCGAGGGAAGGAGCCGGTCATCCTCTCCGATGATCATCCGCCAGGCGCGGTTGAGGAAGCGGTGGACTCCTTCGACTCCGTGCGTCGACCATGGCTTCGATTCAGTGAGGGGGCCCATGAACATCTCGAAAAGACGCATCGAGTCGGCCCCGTACTTCTTCACCACATCGTCGGGATTGACGACGTTGCCCCGCGATTTGGACATTTTCCGGGAATCCTCGCCGAGGATGGTCCCCTGATGCCTCAGCCTGGCAAAGGGTTCCTTGGTGCTCACAAGCCCGAGATCGTAGAGCACTTTATGCCAGAATCGCGAGTACATGAGGTGAAGCACGGCGTGCTCTGCCCCGCCGACATAGAGGTCGACCGGCATCCACTCCTTCTCGGCTTCCGGGGAGCAGAAGGCCTCATTGTTCTTCGGATCGAGATACCGGAGATAATACCAGCACGACCCCGCCCACTGCGGCATCGTGTTGGTCTCCCTCTTCCCCACGCCGGGGACCACCACCCAGTCCCGCGCAAGGGCAAGAGGCGATTCCGTCGTGCCGCTGGGCTGGAATTTCCCGAGATCCGGCAGCAGCAGCGGGAGCCGCGATTCGACCTCCATCGTGCCATCGTCACGATGGATGATCGGGATCGGTTCTCCCCAGTACCGTTGCCGTGAAAACAGCCAGTCGCGGAGTTTATACTGCACGCTCTCCTTCCCAAATCCCTTGCGGGAGAGCCAGGAAATGATCCTCTCTTTCGCCGCCCGGACATCGAGCCCGTCGAGCGAGATTTCGTCATTGGAGCTGTTGATCGCCGGCCCTTCCTCCGTGTACGCTTTACCGTCCCACCCTGAGGGAGGCCGGACGGTTCTCACAATGGGGAGGTTGAAGGTTTCGGCAAATTCCCAATCGCGTTTGTCCTGTCCCGGAACGCCCATGATGGCGCCCGTGCCGTAGCCCATCATCACATAATCAGCGATCCAGACCGGGATTTCCCGTCCCGTGGCTGGGTTCGTGCAAAAACTTCCGGTGGAAACGCCGGTTTTCACCGTCTCAGCGCCGCGCTGGATATCGCTTCTGAGCTTCGTCTTTTCCCTGTACTCATACATATTTTTCCTCACATCGGGCCGCGTGATCGAGTCGACGGCCGGATGCTCGGGGGCAAGAACCATGAACGTGGCACCGAAAATCGTGTCGGGCCGCGTCGTGAAGACGGTAAGCTTCGCCCCGGAGTTTGTGACTGGAAAGTCGATGAGGGCACCATCGGAGCGGCCGATCCAGTTTCTCTGCTGCTCAAGCGTCGACGCGGGCCAGTCGAGTTCCCTGCCATCGGCAAGAAGACGCTCGGCATAGGCCGTTATCCTCATCATCCACTGGCGCATCGGGCGGCGTTCGACCGCATAACCCTTCTCCGTCCATTCGGCGACTTCTTCGTTGGCCAGCACCGTGCCGAGGGCCTCGCACCAGTTGACTGGAATCTCGGCCATGTATGCAAGCCTGAATTTCGAGAGAAAATCTTGACGCGCTTTCCTGGTCATGGCATGCCAGTCCGCCGGCGTGATGCGATCCCCTTCCGGATCAACGGAGCGGGAGCCGTTCCGCTCGAGCTCCTCGATCAGAGTTCCGATGGGGCGCGCCTTATCCGATCGGGGATCGTACCAGGAATCATAGATTTTAAGAAAAATCCACTGAGTCCAGCGGTAGTACGCGGGGTCGGTCGTGTCGATCTCGCGGGACCAGTCGTAGCTGAGACCGAGCATCTTGATCTGGCGTCTGAACGTATCGACGTTCTGTGCCGTCGTGATGCGGGGGTGGATGTTCGTCTTCATGGCGTAGCGCTCCGCCGGGAGACCGAAGGCGTCCCAGCCGATCGGATGGAGCACATTGACGCCCTTCATCCTTTTAAAACGGGCATAAATATCCGTCGCGGTATACCCTTCGGGGTGGCCGACGTGGAGCCCGGCCCCGGAGGGGTACGGATACATGTCGAGGATATACATCTTCGGCCTGGAGCGGTCGCGTGATACTTTGAACGTTTCGCGCTCGTCCCAGTATTTCTGCCACTTCGACTCAATCGCCGAGAACGGATACGCCATGGGAATCTGATAGTCGTCTCAATATTCGCCGATAAACGGGAGTGACCCAAAAATACGCAATTCGTGCTGGATTAACAAGAAGGGAGACGGGAGCAGGTCCCGTCGCGCAATGTGGGGGGGGTACTGCTGAGGGGAGCTAGGCGCTCGCCCCTTTCTTTTCCTTTTTCTCTTTTTTTGACTTCGCCTTGGCCCCTGGTTTGGGGGCTGCCTGGCCGGTGTTGAAGTCGACAAGTTCCAGAATCGCCACCTCAGCCCCGTCGCCGAAGCGCTGCCCCAGCTTCACGACCCGGGTATATCCGCCGGGGCGGTTTGCAACCTTGGGGGCGATGTCGGCAAAAAGCTCCTTGACGACCTGGCGGTCGTGGATGGAGCGGGCGATCATACGGCGGGCGTGGATATTCTTTTTCTCGCCTTCGGCCGCGATGGCATTTTTCGCCCTGGTGATGAGCTTTTCGACCACCATCCGGGTCTCCTTCGCCTTCGCCACCGTCGTGCGGATTTTTTTATGTCTCAGAAGGGCCGTGGAGAGAGCCGAAAGCGTGGCTTTGCGATGGCTTGCGGTCCTCTTGAGCTTCCGACCTGATTTGCGGTGTCGCATTGAAAACTCCTAGTCGTTTCCGTTGTGAAGGTACTTATCCACGTCCATACCGAAATTGAGGCCGAACTGTTCGATGATCTCGGAAAGCTCCGCAAGCGATTTTCTTCCGAAATTCCTGAACTTCAGCAAAGCCGGCTCGTCCCGGCGGACGAGGTCGGCGATGGTCTTGATGTTCGCCGCGCGGAGGCAGTTGTGCGACCTCACGGAGAGCTCCAGTTCGTCGACGTTCATCTGGAGGATCTTTCGGATTCGAGCGAATTCTGAATCTTTTTCCAGCATCTCCTCGTGTTGTTCCGTCTCGATATCAAAGCTGAGGAAGAGGTTGACGTGATCCCGGAGGATATTGGCGGCCTGGGCAAGTGCGTCGTCGGGGGCGATCGAGCCGTCCGTTTCGATCTCGAGGATCAGCTTCTCGTAGTCGGTCTGCTGGCCGACTCGTGTGGTTTCGACGGAATAGCGGACGTTCCTTATGGGCGTGAAGATTGAGTCGATGCTGATCAGGCCCGTGGTCTGGTCGGTCGTCCGGTTTTCTTCCGCCGGGACGTACCCTTTCCCGCGGCCGATCCGGAGTTCCATCTCGAACGCGGCCCCGGCGTTGAGGGTAGCGATGTGCTGTCCCGGATTCAATATTTCGGTTTCCGGATTGGCTTTCTGGATATCGGCGGCCGTGACGTCCTTGGGTCCCTTGAGATCGACGAGGATACGGTTCAGTTTCTTGTTGATCAGCTTCATGCGGACCGCCTTGAGGTTGAGGATTATTTCCGAGACATCCTCGACCACGCCGGTGATCGTCGAAAACTCATGAAGCACGCCCTCGATCCGGATCGCCGTGAAGGCGGTGCCGGGGAGCGACGAAAGGAGCACCCGGCGGAACGCGTTCCCGATCGTCACCCCGAACCCTTTTTCGAGGGGCTGGAGGATGAATCGCCCAAAGGTGTTCGAGTAGCTGGATTCATCGAGCTGGACTTTCTCTGGCATCTGATAGTTTGTTACTGGCATAGTCTCCTTCTCCCTGATTATCGTCAACCCTCGGTGATCAATAATGGGGTTATTTTGAGTAAAGCTCGACAACGAGTTGTTCATTGGCATTGAGAGGAACATCGGCCCGTTCGGGGATGCTGAGAAACGTTCCCGCCATGGCCGCCTTATCGAGGCTGAGCCACGGGAGCATGGAGCTGTCCTTCATACGCTTCATCGACGAGTGAATGATCTCGAGCTTCTTGCTCGATTCCCGGACCTGGATGACGTCTCCCCCCCGCAGGAGGAAGGACGGAATGGTGACGACCTGATTGTTCACCATAAGGTGACCGTGGTTGATGAGCTGGCGTCCCGCCTTGCGCGAAGGGGCGAATCCCAGCCGGTAGACGACGTTATCGAGGCGTCGCTCGAGCATTTTCACCAGGGTCTCTCCGGTACGCCCCGATTGACGGAGCGCTTTTTCGAAGTAGTTGCGGAACTGGATTTCCTGAAGCCCGTACATCCGGCGGATCTTCTGCTTCTCGCGGAGCTGGACGCCGTATTCCGAGATTTTCTGACGGCGGTTCTGGCCGTGCTGCCCGGGGGGATATCCCCGTCTCTCGACCGGGCATTTTTCCGTAAAACATTTCGTGCCTTTGAGGAAGAGTTTCTGCCTCTCACGCCGGCACAGCCTGCAACTCGCTTCGATGTATCGTCCCATAAATGTCCTGACTTATTGGATGTTAGACTCGGCGCCGCTTCGGGGGGCGGCATCCGTTGTGCGGGATGGGGGTGATATCCCGGATGCTCAGCACTTCCAGCCCGACGCTCTGCAGAGACCGTATGCCGGCTTCCCGTCCCGATCCGGGCCCCTTGACGAACACGTCGACTTTTCGAAGCCCCAGGTCAAAGGCCTCCTTGGCCGCGGCCTCGGCGCTCACCTGCGCGGCGAATGGCGTGTT
This sequence comes from uncultured Chlorobiaceae bacterium, assembly GCA_964410105.1. Lineage (GTDB taxonomy): Bacteria > Bacteroidota > Ignavibacteria > UBA10030 > SZUA-254 > CAYPFY01. Next base: position 27,892 of record CAYPFY010000014.1, on the reverse strand, counting down.
CTTCCTGGATCCCTTGAAGCCGTTCCGGCCCGCGGACGACCAGCTGATGACATTCCCGTAGACGTCGGTGATCGTGACGATCACGTTATTGAAGGTCGCCTTGATGAACGCCTTCCCGGTAACGTCGACCTGGATTTTTTTCTTCTTCTTGGCCGGTCCCGCCTGGGTCGCGGCCGATGGGGTCTGTTTTCGCATAATTCCTCAAATATTATTTCTTGGCGGCCACTTTCTTCTTGCCGGCCACGGTCTTTCTCTTGCCCTTTCGGGTCCGGGCATTGGTCCTGGTCCTCTGACCCCGGACCGGGAGGCCTTTACGGTGCCGGAGGCCGCGGTAGCAATTGATGTCCATGAGGCGCTTGATGTTCATCTGCGTCTCGCTCCGGAGCGCGCCTTCGACTTTGACGTCCGAGGTGATGATGGAACGGATCTTGGCAACCTCGTCGTCGCTCAACTCTCCGATCTTTTTCCCGTAACCGATTCCCGCCTGATCGAGGATATTCTGCGCGGTGCTTCTCCCGATTCCGTAGATGTAGGTCAGCCCGATCTCCGACCGCTTGTTCTTGGGTAAATCGATTCCCGCTATTCTTGCCACGCTTTATCCTTTCACGAGGAACTGTTAGCCCTGACGTTGTTTGTGCTTGGGATTCTTGCAGATCACGCGCACGACGCCCTTCCGACGTATGATCTTGCAATTATCGCAAAGCCTCTTGACCGATGACCGTACTTTCATATTCCCCTCACTTGTACCGGTAGGTTATCCGCCCCTTCGAAAGGTCGTAGGGCGACATTTCGACGGTGACCTTATCCCCCACCAGGATTTTTATGTAATGCATGCGCATTTTCCCTGAAATCACAGCGAGTATCTCATGACCGTTATCCAGTTTCACCCTGAACATGGCGTTCGGAAGCGTCTCGGTGATGACGCCATCCATTGTGATCGGTCCCTGCTTAGCCATTCACGCCGTCACGTTGTGAGAATTTCGGGTGTATTATCGGTCACCAGGATCGTATGTTCGAAATGAGCCGACGGAGAACGGTCCGCCGTCCGGATCGTCCATCCGTCGCTATCGATGCGTACCCGGTAGCCGCCTGAATTCACCATGGGCTCGATGGCCAGGGTCATCCCCTTCTGGAGCACTGGGCCCGTGCCCGCTTCCCCGTAGTTGGGGATCGCCGGCTCCTCGTGCAGGTGGCGGCCGACGCCGTGCCCGACCAGGTCCCGCACGACAGAAAACCCCGCCCCCTCGACGCACGACTGGACCGCGGCCGAGATATCGTGGACATGGTTGCCGGCCCGGGCCTGGGAAATCCCCCGGTAAAGGGATTCCTCGGTGATCTTCAGCAGGCGGAGCCTTTCATCACGGACTTTGCCCACCGGGAATGTCCAGGCGCCGTCGCCGTAAAAATGGTTTTTTTTTACTCCCACGTCAAGGGAGATGATCTCACCTTCCTCGAGCCTCCGATCGCCCGGGATACCATGAACGACCTCATCGTCGACCGAGGTACAGAGGCTGGCCGGGAAAAGATTCTCCTTGTCGTTCCCGTATCCCTTGAAGGCCGGGAGGGCGCCCTGAGAGCGGATGTAATCCTCGGCGAACGTATCAAGCTCCCGGGTTGTTATCCCGGGCCGGATGAGATCCTTCAGCAATCGAAGAACCTCCCCCACAATCCGACAATTCTCTCTCATCCAGGCAATTTCCTGCGGCGACTTTATCGTTGCCTTCGCCATCGCAGGTGAAGCTCTCCGCTGTCGCATGCCCCATCGCGCCCAGCGCTCATCGCCGGCCCTTGATCTTTCCGCTCTTCATGAACCCGTCATAGTGGCGCATCAGGAGATGCGATTCAATTTGCTGAAGGGTGTCAAGCCCGACGCCGACGACGATCAGAAGGCTGGTGCCGCCGAAAAAGCTTGCAAAATTGGTCGTGACTCCCATCCGCACCATGATGGCCGGCAGGATGGCGACGATCGCAAGAAAGATCGACCCGGGGAGCGTAATTTTCGTCAGAATATTGTCGATGAAGTCGGAGGTATTCTTCCCCGGCCTTATGCCGGGGATGAATCCCCCTTGTTTCTGCATCGTCTCGGCGACGTCCTTCGGATTAAAGGCGACGGCCGTGTAGAAGTAGGTGAAGAAAATAATCATCAGCCCGTAGACGACCGAGTAGGATATCGACGTATAATTCAGATATCCGGCGACCCCCTGAAGAAACTCGCTGTCAGGGAAAAACGTCAGGATCGTGCTCGGGATGAACATGATCGCCTGGGCGAAGATGATAGGCATCACCCCCGCCGTATTCACCCGCATGGGGATATACTGCGTCACCCCGCCGTAAATTTTTCGGCCCACCACCCTCTTGGCGTATTGGACCGGGATGCGGCGCGTCGCCTGAGTCACCAGGACGATTCCGGCGACGATGAACACCATGAGAGCGACGATGACCAGCTCGACGATGATGCTCCGCGTGCGCGAGCTGACCAGCTGGACTTCATCCAGGATCGCGTTCGGGAACCGGGCGATGATGCCGATGAAGATGATCAGCGAGATGCCGTTCCCGATCCCCCGTTCCGTGATCTGCTCACCGAGCCACATCATGAAGATCGTCCCCGCCGCAAGGACGATCATCGTGGAGAGGTGGAACCCGAACCCCTGAACCTCGGGGGGGATGATCGGCGAGCCGGCGGCCGACATGCTCGAGAGCTGCACGCTGACTCCCCAGGCCTGGAGCAGGGAGATAAGCACCGTGCCGTACCGGGTGAGCTGCGTGATTTTCTTCCGCCCCTCTTCACCTTCCTTGGTCAGCTTCTGGAAGTAGGGGATCACCGCGCCGAGGAGCTGGATGATGATCGAGGAGCTGATATAGGGCATGATCCCGAGGGCGAAGATCGCCGCGTTGCGGAACGCCCCGCCCACGAAGAGGTCGTAGAGACCGAACAGCGTATTCTGGGACTGGGTCCTGATGACCTCCGAGAGAACTTTGGCATCGATGCCGGGGAGGGTGATATGGGACCCGAAACGGACCACGATCAGGAGCCCGGCAGTGTACATGATGCGGGCCCGGAGCTCCTGGATCTTGAAAATATTACGAAAACTTTCGCCGAGCTTGGCCATTCGCTATGTCGACTTCTGGGAAAGGATGATGGCTTTTCCTCCGGCCTTTTCGATTTTCTGCGCCGCCGACTTGCTGAAGGAATGCGCCGTGATCTGGAGCTTCGACTTGAGATCACCTTCCCCGAGAATCTTCACCGGAGCCGATTTCTTACGGACCGCGCCGAGCGAGTAGAGGATGGCAGGATTGACGGTGCCGTCGGCGAATTTGCCGCCTGAGGCTAGCTCTTCGAGCCGCGCGACATTAACGACCTGGTACTCCACGCGAAAAGGACTGTGGAAGCCGAACTTGGGCACCCTGCGGATGAGGGGCATCTGACCCCCTTCGAACCAGGGCCGGTAGTGCGTTCCGGAACGGGCTCCTTCCCCTTTGTGTCCGCGGGTAGCGGTGCCGCCGTGGCCTGATCCCTGGCCGCGGCCGATACGTTTCACCTTCTTCCTGGATCCCTTGGCGTAGTGGAGGTTGCTCAGAATGGGCTTCACTTTTTCACCTCTTCCACCTTCACCAGGTGCTTCACGACGTTGATCATCCCGCGGATCTGCGGGGTGTCGTTTTTCACCGTGGAATAACGGGGACGCCCCAGCCCCAGCGCCCTGATGGTGCGCTTCTGGACTTCGAGGCAATCGTTCTGACTCACGATCTGTGTGATCTTTATTTGTTTCGCCATATCGTCAGTTCGCTTGGACCGGTGTGCCGAACAATTCGTGCAATTCCATCCCGCGCCGTAGCGCCATGGTGCGCGCGTCGACGAGCGAGAGGAGGGCGTTGAGGGTCGCCTTCACGACGTTATGGGGGTTCGACGACCCGATCGATTTCGTGAGAATATCCTTGACTCCGGCCGATTCGAGCACCGCACGGACGCCGCCTCCGGCGATGAGGCCTGTGCCGGGGGATGCGGGTTTCAGGAGCACTCGCGAGGCCCCGAATTTCGCAAAGGTCTCGTGCGGGATGGTGCCGTTGATGATGGAGACCCGGACGACGTTTTTCTTTGCGTCATCGATGCCTTTCGAGATGGCGTCCTGGACTTCGTTCGCCTTCCCGAGGCCGATCCCGACATGTCCGTTTCCGTCGCCGACGACGACTATCGCGCTGAAACTGAAGCGCCGTCCTCCTTTGACGACCTTCGCCACGCGATTGATATGGACCAGCCGGTCCTTAAGATCGAGTTCACCTGCTTTGATACGTGCCACGATTCAGTGCTCCGATAGTCAAGAAAAATGCTGCCGGGGGAGGATTCGGACCTCCACTGGCGCCTCCAAAGGGCGCTGTCCTGCCATTAGACGACCCGGCAACTGTTGCGTCGTCCGGGGGGAGAGGGCGTCAAAATTTCAACCCCGCTTCCCGGGCGCCGTCGGCCATCGATTTGACAACCCCGTGATAGAGATAACCGTTCCGGTCGAATACCACCCGGCTGATATTCTTCCCAATCGCCTTTTTGGCGACGCTCATTCCCACCCGCTTGGCGATTTCCTTCATCCCCTTGACGCCCTTGAGCTCCTCGCGCAATTCCAGCGACGACGCCGCTGCAAGGGTTTTTGCGACGGAATCATCGACCACCTGGGCATAGATGTGGTGGAGGCTCCTGTAGACGGTGAGCCGCGGCTGTTCGGGGGTCCCCCGGATTTTCTTCGCGATCCGGGTTTTGACCTTGCTTCGGGCTTCGCTTCGGGATTTTCTGATCATCTGTTATCCAACCTTTGCTCCGGCGGTCGCGGCCGCCTTGCCCGCCTTCCGGCGGATGTACTCGCCCTCATACTTCACGCCCTTCCCCTTGTAGGGTTCGGGGGGGCGGAAGGACCGGAGTTTTGCGGCCACCTGGCCGACGAGCTGTTTGTCGATTCCGGAGATCACGATATTCGTCGGGGCCGGGATTTCGACTTTGATGCCTTTCGGCGGATCGAACAGGATCGGATGGGAATAGCCGAGGGCGAACTGGATCTTCTTCCCCTTCACTTCGGCCTTATAGCCGACGCCGACGATCTCGAGTTTTTTCTGAAAGCCCTGCGTGACCCCTTTTATCATATTGTTGATCAGCGCCCGCCATGTTCCGTGCAGCGCCTTCTGGGATTTGAGATCCGAGGAGCGGCTCACCCTGATTTCGCCCTCTTTGATCTCGACCCCGATCGAGTCGGGGACTTTCGCGGAGAGCTCGCCCTTCGGTCCGTGGACCGTGATGATGGGCCCCTTCTTCTCGATCTTCACTCCCGACGGGGGGGAGAGCGGTTTTCGTCCTATTCGTGACATTTCGCAGTCTTCCTAGAATTCACCAAATCTGGCAGAGAACTTCGCCGCCGATTTTACGGGCCCTCGCGTCCTTGTCGGCGACGATCCCGTGCGATGTGGAGATGATGGCAATGCCGAGTCCGTTCTTCACCCGGGGAATCTCGGCGGCCGAGGAGTATTTCCTCAAACCCGGGCGGCTGACCCGCGACATGCCGGTGATGGCAGGGGTCCCGTCCGCGTAGCGCAGGGTGATCCGGATGATCCCCTGTTTCTTATCGGGGATCTCGGAGAACCCCGTGATGAATTTTTGGCTTGCGAGGATCTTGGTGATCTCCCGCTTCATGTTTGAGGCGGGAATATCGACCCTTTTGTGTCGGGCGCGGATGGCGTTCCGCAGCCGCGAGAGATAATCTGCAACGGGATCAGTCGTGTTCATAGAGAGTTTACCAGCTTGCCTTGAGGACGCCGGGGATTTTACCCTCGAGCGCCATTTTACGGAAACAGAGGCGGCAGATGCCGAATTTACGCATGAAGGCGCGCGGCCTGCCGCAGTTGCCGCACCGATGATGCTTTCGCACCGCGAATTTCGGTGTCCTTCGTGCCTTCATAACCATTGCCAGCCGTGCCACCAGGGATTCTCCTTAAGATTTCTTGTCGATGGTTTCCTGCCGCTTGACGAACGGCATCCCGAATTCCTTCAGGAGCGCGTACGCTTCCTGGTCGGTGAGCGCCGTCGTCACAAAAGTGATGTCCATGCCGAAGACTTTCGAGACCTTGTCGACGTCGATTTCGGGGAAGATGATATGTTCGCGCACGCCCACCGTATAATTCCCGCGGCCGTCAAAGGACTTGTCCGAGAACCCCCGAAAATCGCGGATGCGGGGCACGGCGACGTTGATGAACCTGTCCATGAATTCGAACATGCGGTGCTGGCGGAGGGTCACACGGGCGCCGATCGGCAGCCCTTCCCGCAGCTTGAAATTGGAGATGGCTTTCTTCGCCTTCGTGAGCACTGCCTTCTGGCCGACGATCGTTTCCAGATCCTTCACCACGGTATCGAGGATCTTCGGATCCTGGGTGGCCCCGCCGACCCCCACATTGATCGAGATCTTCTCGAGTTTAGGGACTTCCATCACGTTCCTGTACTGAAACTGCGCCATGAGATTTTTCGTGATGCTCTTCTTGAAAAGCTCGGCGAGCCGCGGGGTGCTCCCCTTCTCCTGCTCGTGGGAGACCGGCGCGGCTTCCTTCTTTGGCGCTTTCGGCTGTTTTTCTTTGGCCATACTAGGTTAGAACATTTCCTCGCAGTTACGGCACACTCGCATCATCTGCTTACGCCCGGTGGTGGCATCGCTTACTTCCCTGCGGCCGACACGCGAAGGCTTGTTGCACTTCGGGCAGATCACCATGACGTTCGCGGCGCTGATGGGCGCCTCCTTCTGAATGATCCCGCCTTGCGGGGTCTTCTGAGAGGGACGCGAATGCCGGCGGATGATATTGACCCCCTCAATGATCACGCGGCCCGAGTCCCTGAACATTTTCAGGACCTTCCCCGATTTCCCCCGGGAATTTCCCGCGATGACCATCACCGAATCGTTCTTATGTATCTTCATAAAACTTCCGGAGCGAGGGAGATGATTTTCATGTAGTTCTTATCACGCAGTTCTCGGGCGACCGGCCCGAAGATGCGGGTGCCGCGTGGCTCCCCCTGCGGGTTGAGGAGAACGGCCGCGTTCTCGTCGAACCGGATATACGACCCATCCTTGCGCCGCGTCTCCTTCGTGGTCCGGACGATCACGGCCCGGGATACTTCCCCCTTCTTGACCCCCGCGCCGGGGATAGCGCTCTTCACCGACACGACGATCAGATCGCCCACGCCGGCGTAGCGGCGGTCATGGCCGCCCAGGACGCGGATGCAGCGTATCTTCTTGGCGCCCGAATTGTCGGCGACCACGAGATTCGTTTCTTCCTGGATCATTCTACTTTGCCTTTTCGACGATCTGGAGCAGGCGCCAGCGCTTCTTCGCGCTCAAACGGCGCGTCTCCATGATTTTCACGAGATCCCCGATCCCGGCTTCCTGCTTCTCGTCATGCGCCATGAGCGTGCTCGTGCGCGTGAAGTATTTCTTATAGATCGGGTGGGCGACCCTCCGTTCGATCGAGACGGTGATGCTCTTCTGCATCTTGTTGCTCACGACCCTGCCCGTGCGTACCTTCCTTCTCGCTCTTTCCATAGATTCAGTCCTTTGGCTTCTCGGCGGCAGCGGCGGCGGCCGGTTTTTCCGATGCGGCCTTAAGCTCCCGCTCGTGGAGGATCGTCTTCATCCGTGCGATATCCCGCCGGACGGTGCGAATCTTTATCGGGCTTTCGAGCTGGCTCGTCGCCTTCTGAAATTTGAAATGGACGAGGTTTTCTTCCTCGTCCCTGATTCGTTTTCTGAGTTCCTCGTCGGGCAATCCCCGGAGTTCAAAGCTTTTCATGGTATACCTATCGTGCCCCGTAGGCCTGCCGGGCCACCATACGCGTTTTGATCGGGAGTTTATGAGCCGCCAGGTCCATCGCTTCGGCGGCCACGGTTTTGTTGATGCCCCCGAGTTCGAACATTATCGTTCCCGGCTTCACGACCGCAACCCAGAATTCCGGCACCCCCTTGCCGCTCCCCATACGGGTCTCGGCCGGCTTTTTTGTGACCGGCTTATCGGGGAAAATCCGGATCCACACCTTCCCCTCGCGCTTCATGAGCCGGGTCAGAGCGACGCGGGCCGCTTCGATCTGGCGTTGCGTGATCCAGCCGGGCTCGAGCGCTTTGAGCCCGAAATCGCCGAATGCGACCGTGAATCCTCGCGTCGCCTTTCCTTTCATCCGGCCTCTCTGGGCCTTTCGATATTTCACCCTCTTGGGAAGAAGCATCGTCGTCTCACTTGGGCGTCGGGCGTTCGAGCACTTCGCCGCGGCAGATCCACACTTTCACTCCGATCGTGCCGTAGATGGTCATGGCGGTCGCCTGGGCGTAATCGATGTCCGCCCGGAGCGTGTGGAGAGGAATCCTTCCCTCCTTGTACTGTTCCGAGCGCGCAATTTCGGCGCCGCCGAGCCGTCCGCCGCACATCACGCGGACCCCTTCGGCCCCCATGCGCATGGCGGAGGTGATCGCCATCTTCATCGCGCGCCGGAAGGACATCCGGCCCTCGAGCTGACCGGCGATATTTTCCGCCAGCAGATAGCCGTCGAGTTCAGGCCTTTTGATCTCGTGGATCAGGATTTTCACTTCCTTGTTCGTGATCTGCTTCAGTTCCTCTTCGAGCTGCGTGATTTCCTTCCCGCTCCGGCCTATGACGATTCCCGGCCGGGATGTGTGGATAGTGATCACGGCCCGTTTCGGAGTCCGGTCGATCAGGATCCGCGAGATCCCCGCCTTTTTCAGGCGGTTTTGTATGTACTGGCGAACCTTCAGGTCCTCCTGCAGTTTCCCCGCAAAATCCTTCTCGTCGTACCAGTTTGAATCCCAGGTGTGCAGGATGCCGAGCCGGAATCCGATCGGGTGTACTTTCTGTCCCACGAATTTTATTCCTTTTCTTTTGGTTTTGGAGCGGGCGGCGTCTTTTTTACCTTCGCTTCCCGCTGTGCGACGACGATCGTGACGTGATTTGACCGCTTGACGATGCGGTAGGCCCGGCCCATCGGAGCCGGAAGCATTCGTTTCATCCCCGGCCCGCCGTCGACGAAAGCCGTCTTGACGAAGAGCGTATCGGTCTCCGTCCTGCCCGCCTCGTCCTTGTTCTGGAGATTAGAGATGGCGGAGCGGAGCACCTTTTCCGCCGTGCGCGAGGCATGTTTGGGCGAAAAGTGGAGGATGCTGAGCGCCTCAGGCACCGATTTCCCCCGGATGAGGTCGATGATGAGCCGCATCTTGCGGGGGGACGTGCTTATGTACCGTGTCACGGCGCGAGCTTCGAGCATGCTATCCTTCGGGTGTCGTTGTCGTTTCGCTCTTCAGCCCCGGATGGCCGCGGAAGATGCGTGTGGGCGCGAATTCCCCCAGCTTGTGTCCGACCATTCCCTCGTGGATATAGACGGGAATGAACTTGTTGCCGTTATGAACAGCGAGAGTATGGCCGACAAAATCGGGCGTGATCGTTGATGCCCGCGACCAGGTTTTGATGACCTTTTTCTGCCCGGATTTCGACATCTCGCCGATCTTGCTGGCAAGTTTCGCGTCGACGTAGGGACCTTTTTTCAGAGAGCGGCTCATGGACCTTACTTACGGCGTTTGACAATGTATTTGCTTGACTTCAACTTATGATGCCGGGTTTTCTTCCCCTTCGTGTGCCAGCCCCACGGGGAGACCGGGTGAGGGTTGCCCTGGGGGGATTTTCCTTCGCCCCCGCCGTGCGGATGGTCGACGGGATTCTGGACCACCCCGCGGGACTGGGGCCGGATGCCGAGCCAGCGCGAGCGTCCCGCCTTCCCGAGGCTGACATTCTCGTGGTCGGTGTTGCTCACCATGCCGATGGTGGCATAGCAGGCCACGGGCACGTTCCGGATTTCGCCCGATGGCAGGCGGAGCTGCGCGAAAGAACCTTCTCTCGCCATGAGCTGGACCGAAGAGCCTGCGCTGCGGGCGATTTGCCCCCCTTTGCCGGGGCGCATTTCGACGTTATGGACAAACGTGCCGACCGGGATATTCCCGAGCGGCATGGCGTTTCCCACCTTGATGTCGGCCTGGGGGCCGGAAACGATGATCTCTCCCGCTTTGAGGCCGTCGGGCGCGATGATATACCGTTTGTCCCCGTCCTTGTAGTGGAGCAGGGCGATGCGCGCCGAGCGGTTGGGATCGTACTCGATGGCGGCGACCTTCGCGTGGACGCCGAATTTCTGGCGTTTGAAGTCGATGATCCGGTAAAACCTTTTGTGTCCTCCGCCCCGATGGCGCGAGGTGATGTGGCCGTTCGTATTCCGGCCGCCGGTCTTTTTGAGCGGCTCGATGAGGGAGCGTTCCGGCTTCGCCTTTGTGATTTCTTCAAAGGTCGGAATCGTCATCCAGCGTGTGCCGGGGGTTTTCGGTTTAATGTTTCTCAGGGCCATAGTCTTCTAAACATTCGCAAAAAGGTCGATTTTTTCCCCCTCTTTCAGCGTGACGATCGCCTTCTTATAGTGAGAGGTTTTTCCCGTGAAGCGGCCCCGGCGCGTCATCTGCGTTTTCGACTTTCCCTTCACATTCATCGTGCGAACGCCGGTGACGCTCACCTTGAATTTTTTCGCGACGGCGCGTGCGATCTCAATTTTATTTGCACGGGGGTCCACCTCGAAGGCGTAGACTCCCTTCTCCTGAAGAGCGGAGAGTTTTTCCGTGACGATGGGCCTGTAGATGATACCGATCATGCCAGAATTTTCTCCAGGATGTCGACGGCGCTCCTCTGCATCAGGAGGACCTGGTTGTCGAGCAACTCATAGGTCGAGGCCTTTGCCGCTTCCAGGACGTTGAGCGACGGGAGGTTTCGGCCCGATTTCCAGACCGCCGCATCGTTCTTGGGCAGAAGGAGGAGGGTCTTTCGTCCGCGGAGCTCAAGAGCCTCGAGGATCTGCACCATATCGCGCGATTTCGGCTTGTCGAAGGAAAAATCCTCCACGATTTTTATCGCTTCTTCCCGGGCCTTATAGCTCAGGGCCGACCTCCGGGCAAGCTGGCGGACCTTCTCGGGCAGTTTCATCGAATACGTTCTGGGCTGCGGGCCGAAGATGGTCCCGCCGCCTTTCCAGAGGGGAGAGCGGATGGCGCCGATGCGGGCGCGCCCGGTATGTTTCTGCTTCCAGAGTTTTTTACCGCTTCCTTTGACTTCTCCATAGGTTTTGGTCTTATGGGTGCCCTGGCGCTGATTCGCCCTGTAGAGCATGACCGCCTGGTAGATCGCGTGATCGTTGGGCGTGATCTCGAAGACCCCGGGCGCGAGTTTTACTTTCTCGCCCGATTTCGATCCGTCTTTTTTGAAGATTTCCAGCTCCATGATACCTACGATTCCTTCACAATCTCGACGTAGCTGTTAATGTGTCCCGGCACGGATCCCTGAATGAGGACGACGTTTGACTCTGCGATCACACCGACGACACGAAGGTTTTTGACCGTCACCCGCTCCCCGCCCATCCGGCCAGCCATGCGCATCCCCTTAAAAACCCTGGACGGGTAGGAGCTTGACCCGATGGAACCAGGGGCGCGTTCGCGGTCGCTCTGGCCGTGGGTCCGGAATCCGCCTCCGAAGTGGTGTCGTTTGACGACCCCTTGGAACCCGCGCCCTTTCGACCGGCCGGCCACCGAGACCACGTCGCCTTTGGCGAGGAGGGCGTCGACTTTTATTTCGGAGCCCGGCTTATACTGGGCAATATCGAGGTCAGTGAATTCCCGCAGAAGATATTTCGGCGACACGCCCGCCTTCTTGAAGTGACCCTCCAGAGGTTTCGTGACATTCCTCTTGCGCTCCCCGAAGCCGATCTGGACGGCTTCGTAGCCGTCTATTTCCTTCGTCTTGATCTGCGTGACGACGCATGGTCCGGCTTCGATGACGGTGCAGGGGATCGACTCCCCTTTCTCGTCGAAAATGCTCGTCATGCCTATTTTTTTGCCCAAGATTCCGGTCATTGATTCGTGTCGTGAAAAATAATCGCCATGCCCGTGCGAGGCTGTATGGGGCCCGGCGTGCGGTGAACGAACTCGAGGCAAACGCGAAGTTTAAACCTTTATCTCCACATCGACGCCTGCGGGAAGCTCAAGCTTCATCAACGAATCCACCGTCTTATTCGACGAGTTGAGGATGTCGATGAGGCGCTTATGGGAGCGCATCTCGAACTGTTCGCGCGACTTCTTGTCGACATTCGGCGAACGCAGGACTGTATACAGCGTACGCTTCGTGGGCAAGGGAATCGGGCCGGACACAATGGCGCCGGTCGATTTCACGGTCTTTATGATCTTCTCCGCTGATTTGTCGATCAGCGTATGATCGTACGATTTCAGCTTGATCCGTATTTTCTGTCCGGCCACGGGTTTTCCTTACTCGACTATCTTTGTGACGACGCCCGCGCCCACGGTGTGACCCCCTTCGCGGATGGCGAAACGGAGCCCCTCTTCCATGGCGATCGGGGCGATGAGCTCGACGCTCATATTGTCAACATTGTCGCCAGGCATGACCATCTCGGTCCCGCCGGGGAGGGTGGCAACCCCGGTGACGTCGGTGGTGCGGAAATAAAACTGCGGCCGGTAGCCGGTGAAGAACGGCGTATGCCGGCCCCCTTCCTCTTTCTTGAGGACATAGACCTGGGTGGTGAACTTCTTATGGGGGGTGATCGAGTTCGGCTTGGAGATCACCATCCCCCGTTCCAGCTCGTTCTTCTCGACGCCGCGAAGGAGCAGCCCGGCATTATCCCCGGCCTGAACCTCGTCGAGTTCCTTCCTGAACATCTCGGCGCCGGTGATGACCGTCTTTTTGTGCGCGCCGAGGCCGATCAGCTCGACCTCGTCTCCGACCTTGGCCTTGCCGCGTTCCACTCTCCCCGTGCCGACGGTGCCGCGGCCGGTGATCGAGAAAACATCTTCCACCGGCATGAGGAACGGCTTGTCGACATCGCGCTTCGGGAGCGGAATGTAGGAATCGACCGCATCCATCAGCTCAAAAATCGGTTTGAACGCCGGGTCATCGGCCTTCGAGTCGGGAGCGAGGGCCCGCTCCATCGCCTTGAGGGCGCTCCCTTTGATGATCGGAATCTCATCGCCCGGGAATTCATATTTCTTCAGAAGATCGCGGAGTTCCATCTCGACCAGTTCGATCAGTTCCGGGTCGTCGACCATGTCCACCTTGTTCATAAAGACGACGATGCGGGGCACGCCCACCTGGCGGGCGAGAAGGATATGCTCGCGGGTCTGGGGCATCGGGCCGTCATTGGCGGCGACCACGAGGATGGCCCCGTCCATCTGGGCGGCGCCGGTGATCATGTTCTTGATATAGTCGGCGTGGCCGGGACAGTCGACGTGAGCGTAATGCCGTTTATCGGTGGAGTACTCGACGTGGGCGACGGCGATCGTGATGCCGCGCTCGCGCTCTTCCGGGGCGTTGTCGATGCTGTCGAACGTGCGCACGGAGGCGAGGCCCTTCTTCCCCAGGACCATCGTGATGGCGGCGGTCAGCGTCGTCTTCCCGTGATCGATATGGCCGATCGTGCCGACGTTGATATGCGGTTTATCGCGCGTGAATTTTTCTTTTGCCATTGGCGGAGTCTCCTTATAGCTGGGCTGTGTGTGTTCTCAAGCTGTCACTTCCTCTTTCCCCTTAACTTTTTCGACGATCTGGTCCGCGATCGACTGCGGCACTTCGTCGTAGTAATCGAACTGCATGGTGTAGATGGCGCGGCCCTGAGTCATCGAGCGCAGCTGTGTCGAATAACCGAACATCTCCGACAGCGGGACCTTCGATTTGATGACCTGCGCATCCTTGCGGGCCGTGAGTCCCTCGATCTTGCCCCTGCGGGAGCTCAGATCCCCCATCACGTCACCCATGTATTCCTCCGGTGTCACAACTTCGACATCCATGATCGGCTCCAGAAGCACCGGGTTGGCCTTCCGTGCCGCCTCCTTGAATGCGATCGACCCGGCGATCTTGAATGCCATCTCCGAAGAATCGACGTCGTGATAGGAGCCGTCGAACAGTTTTATCTTTATGTCTTCAACCGGGTAGCCGGCCAGGACTCCGTTCCGCATCGCCTCCTGAATCCCTTGGGAGACCGGGGCGATATACTCTTTCGGAATGGCTCCGCCGACGATGGCGTTCTCGAACTCATAGCCCTTCCCTTTTTCGTTCGGTTCGACGGTGATCCAGACATGCCCGAATTGTCCTCGCCCGCCGGACTGGCGCACGAACTTGCCTTCCTGTTCAATCTTTTTCCGGATAGTCTCCTTGTACGCGACCTGCGGCTTGCCGATATTGGCTTCGACCCGGAATTCCCGTTTCATGCGGTCGATGATGATTTCCAGATGCAGCTCGCCCATGCCGCTGATGATGGTCTGGCCGGTCTCCTCGTTGGTGGTCACGCGGAATGTGGGATCCTCCTCCGAGAGTTTGTTGAGCGCTTCGCCCATCTTCTCCTGATCGGCTTTCGTCTTCGGCTCGATCGCCACCGAGATAACAGGCTCGGGGAATTCCATCTTCTCGAGAATGATCGGATCCGACTCGTCGCAGAGAGTATCGCCGGTCCGTGTGTGCTTCAACCCGACGACGGCGCAGATGTCGCCTGTGTACGCCTCGTCGATATCTTCCCGGTGATTCGCGTGCATCCGGAGCAGCCGGCCGATTCTCTCCTTCTTGCCGGAGATTGAGTTATAAATATAGGAGCCGGCTTCCACGGTCCCTGAGTAGACTCGGAAGAAGGTAAGCTTTCCGACATAGGGATCGGTCATGATCTTGAAGGCGAGGGCGGTGAATTTCTCGTCGTCGCTCACCGTGCGGACGATGTGGTCCTTCATATTCTCGTGGTGACCGGTGATCTCCCCTCCGGTGATGTCAAGCGGGGAGGGAAGAAAATCGATGACGCCGTCGAGGAGGGCCTGGACCCCCTTGTTCTTGAACGAAGAACCGCAGAGGACCGGAACGATGCTCACCTTGAGGCATGCCCGGCGGAGCACCGTCTTGATCTCGGCGGGGGAAATCTCTTTCCCTTCGAGATATTTTTCCAGGAGCGAATCGTCCTCGTCGGAGACCGCTTCCAGCATTTTCGTCCTGTATTCCTGGGCCATCTTCCGGAGATCGTGGGGGATGTCGAGATCATCCCAGGTCGTTCCCGCGCTGCTGTCATGGAAGATCCGCGCCTTCATCGTGATGAGATCGATGAAGCCTGTGAATATGTCCCCCTCGCCCACCGGGATCTGGACGGGAACGGCGTTGGCGCCGAGGCGCGTCTTCATCATCTGGATGACGTGGAAGAAATCCGCGCCCACCCGGTCCATCTTGTTGACGAAGGCGAGCCGGGGGACGCCGTACTTGTCGGCCTGCCGCCAGACCGTTTCCGACTGGGGTTCGACCCCGCCGACGGCGCAGAACAGGGCGACGGCCCCGTCCAGCACGCGCAGGGAGCGTTCCACCTCGACCGTGAAATCGACATGGCCGGGGGTATCGATGATATTGACGCGGTGATTATTCCAGAAACAGGTGGTCGCGGCGCTTGTGATCGTGATCCCGCGCTCTTTCTCCTGTTCCATCCAGTCCATCGTGGCGGCCCCGTCATGGACTTCGCCCATCCGGTGCAGCACCCCTGTATAGAAGAGGATGCGCTCGGTGGTCGTGGTCTTGCCGGCGTCGATATGGGCCATGATGCCGATATTTCGTGTTCTCTCGAGCGGATATATTCTTGCCATAGGTATCCTAGTCGTTCACCATTTGAAATGCGCGAAAGCCTTGTTGGCCTCAGCCATCTTATGAGTATCTTCCTTCTTCTTCACCGAATTTCCTTCGTTATTCGCCGCGGCGACAAACTCCGCGGCAAGCTTCTGGGACATCGACTTATCCTTCCGCTCGCCCGCATAGGCGATGATCCAGCGGATGGCGAGAGCGACGCTGCGGTCCGGGCGGACCTCGGTCGGGATCTGATAGGTCGCCCCGCCGACTCTCCTGGCCTTGATCTCGAGCAGCGGCTTGACGTTACTGACCGCCTTCTTGAAGACCTCGAGCCCGGTCAGCTTTCCCCGCTGCTCGGCGATGCTGATGGCATCGTAGACGATCCGGCGGGCAAGATGCTTCTTTCCCTCCTTGAGGACGCAATTGATGAACCGGGCAACGAGCATGTCGTTGAACTTCGGATCAGGGAGTATGATTCTTTTGGACGCTGTCTTTTTTCTCATTTCGGTCTCTTGGCGCCGTACTTGGACCGCCCCTGTTTGCGGTCGGCGACGCCGGCCGTATCGAGGGTGCCCCGGACAATATGGTACCGGACGCCGGGAAGGTCCTTCACCCTGCCGCCCCGGATCAGGACGATCGAGTGTTCCTGGAGATTATGCCCTTCCCCGGGGATATAGGCGGTCACTTCGATGCTGTTCGTGAGCCGGACGCGGGCCACCTTCCGGAGCGCGGAGTTCGGCTTTTTGGGAGTCGTGGTATAGACCCTCGTGCAGACCCCCCGCTTCTGAGGCGAGCTCTGAAGCGCCGGGGCCTTGCTCTTCCAGGTTACTTTTTCTCTGCTAAAACGAACGAGCTGATTGATCGTTGGCAATCAGGGTGACTCCTTTTTGTCAAAGCTTATCAATATAAAAAACTTTCCCCTTTTTGTCAATTATAGGGGATCCCCTTTCATCCCTCACCCCCCTAAAATCGGAGAGGAATGACCAGCCTCGGGGGTTCGGGCCCGCACGCTCGAGATCGGGGCCCGGCTCCGGGTCGAACTTCAGGGCGTTGCTTTTTCTACCCTCCGAACCTTCTTTTCCTCTTCCGCCAGGAGAGTGATATCCGGCTGAGGGGCCTCCTCCTTCGGCATCACGATGATGTTCCTGAATTTTTTCAGGCCTGTCCCGGCGGGGATCAGATGGCCCATGATGACATTCTCTTTCAGGCCGAGCAGATGATCGACTTTCCCTTGGATCGCCGCATCGGTGAGCACCTTGGTTGTCTCCTGGAAGGAGGCGGCGGAGATGAAGCTCTCCGTCGACAGTGCGGCCTGAGTGATCCCGAGAAGGATCGGCTCGGCCGTGGCGGCTTCGGCGTCGCGGGATTCCGCGATTTTCTTCGTCTTCTTCCGGAGCTCGGCGTTCACCTCGCGGACCTTTTTCTTCGACATGATCTGTCCGTTCTTCAGCTTCGAATCGCCCTTCCCCGTGATGATGACCTGGTCCTTGAGCGTATCGTTTTCAGCGTTGAGGGACTGAATATCGACGAGGTCGTCTTCGAGGAACCGCGTGTCTCCCGGATCGACGATGCGCACCTTCTGCATCATCTGGCGGACGATCACCTCGATATGCTTGTCGTTGATCTTCACCCCCTGCATGCGGTACACTTCCTGGATCTCGTTCACGAGGTACTCTTCGACGGCGCCCACTCCCTTGATCCTGAGGATATCATGTGGGTCTATCGCACCGTCGGAAAGCCTTTCGCCGGAACGGATGACGTCGTTTTCCTGGACGAGGACGTGCTTTCCCATCGGAATCAGGTAGCGGCGCTCATCGAGACCGTCGTGGCTCTTGACAAAAATCTCGCGCGAGCCCCTCTTCTGCGGTCCGAACTTCACCACGCCGTCGATCTCCGAGACGATTGCCGGGTCGGCGGGGCTGCGGGCCTCGAACAGCTCGGTCACGCGCGGGAGCCCGCCCGTGATATCGCGTGTCTTCCCGCTGTCTCTCGGGATTTTCACCAGCACGGTGCCTGCCGTGACCTTCTCTCCGTCGTCGACGACCATGTGGGCCCTGGTCGGGATGATATAGTTCCCGGCCTTGTGACCTCCGTCTCCCATGATCAGGATCGACGGGCTCAGCGTCCGGTCGCGGGAGTCGATGACGACCTTCTGGATGTGGCCCGTCTGCTCGTCAGGCTCCTCGCGATAGGTGACATTTTCCTTGAGATCCTGGTACTTGACGGCGCCGGGGTGTTCGGAGATGATGACCGCGTTATAGGGGTCCCACTCGTAAATGATCTCGCCCCTCTTCACCGATGCGCCGTCGGCCACCAGGAGCGTCGCGCCGTACGGAACGTCGTACTTGGTGAGGACCCGGTTATCTTTATCGACGATATTTGCGACGCCGCTTCTGCCGAGGACGATGAGCTTGCCGTCCGCCTCGGTCTGTTTGAGAAATTTTATTCCGTCGTATTTTACCGCCCCGTCGAACTTGGAAACGATCTGGGACTGGGCGGCGATCAGGCTGGCGGTTCCGCCCGTATGGAACGTGCGCAGCGTCAGCTGCGTCCCCGGCTCTCCGATCGACTGGGCTGCGATGATGCCGACCGGCTCCCCCGGCTCGACGATCTTCGACGTCGTCAGATTGCGCCCGTAGCACTTGGCGCAGACTCCCCGTGACGCCTCGCAGGTGAGGACCGAACGGATTTCCACAGCCTCGATCGACGTCTCGGCGATGGTAGCTGCCTTCGTCTCGTCGATTTCTTCCCCCGACTTGACGATGACCTTGCGGCTCAGCGGGTCGACGACGTCGTGAACGGCGACGCGCCCCAGAATCCTCTCGGCGAGAGGCTCCTTGACGTCCTCCCCTTCCTTCAGGGCGCCGGTCAAAACGCCGCGTATGGTCCCGCAGTCCGAATTGGCGATGATGGCATCCTGCGCGACATCGACGAGCCTGCGTGTGAGATATCCGGCGTCGGCCGTCTTGAGGGCGGTGTCGGCGAGACCTTTGCGGGCTCCGTGCGTGGAGATGAAATATTCAAGGATCGAGAGGCCCTCGCGGAAATTGGCGATGATCGGGTTTTCGATAAGTTCGCCGGTCGCTCCCGACATGCTCTTCTGGGGCTTGGCCATCAGGCCGCGCATTCCGGCGAGCTGGCGCACCTGCTCCTTGGAGCCGCGCGCGCCCGAATCGACCATCATATAGAGCGAATTGAACCCGTCGCGGTCGTGCTGGAGGGCGTCGAACAGTCTCTCTGCAACCCTGTTCGTGGTACGGGTCCAGACATCGATGACCTTGTTGTACCTTTCTCCGTTGGTGATGAAGCCGCGGAAATACTGGTTCTGGACATTATCCACGTCCCGGGTTGATTTCGTTATAACCTCTTCCTTCTCCTTCGGAATGATGACGTCGCCGATGCTCACCGAGAGGCCCCCGCGGGTGGCGTAGCTGAACCCCAGCTCCTTCAGATTGTCCAGGAATTCCGCCGTCCGGAGGTTTCCGCACGAGCGGAAGGCGGTCTGCACGATCTGCACAAGCCTTTTCTTGTTAAGAAGCTCATTGATGAAGCCGAGTTCTTTCGGGACGATCTGGTTGAAGATAACCCGGCCGGTGGTCGTTTCGACCTGCTTGTCTGCGATGCGGACCTTGATCCGGGCATGCAATCCGATTCTGTCGGAATTGTAGGCGATGATCACCTCCTGCGGAGAGGAGAAGATCTTCCCTTCCCCGGTGTCGCCCGCCCTTGATTTCGTCAGGTAGTAGCATCCGAGCACCTGATCCTGCGTCGGGTGGACGATCGGGGCGCCGTTCGAGGGGGAGAGAATGTTGTGGCTCGAGAGCATCAGGATGCGCGCCTCGAGCTGGGCGTCGAATGAGAGCGGCACGTGCACGGCCATCTGGTCGCCGTCGAAGTCGGCGTTGAACGCGGTGCAGACCATCGGGTGGATTCTGATGGCCTTCCCCTCGACAAGCACGGGCTGGAAGGCCTGGATGCCGAGCCGGTGAAGCGTGGGGGCGCGGTTCAGAAGCACCGGGTGCCCGTCGATGATGCTTTCGAGGATTTCCCACACCTCCTGCCCCTTCTTATCGACCATCTTTTTGGCGCTCTTCACCGTCTTGACCAGTCCCCGCTCGATGAGCTTGCGGATGATGAATGGCTTGAAAAGTTCCACGGCCATATCCTTCGGCAGGCCGCACTCATGGAGCTTGAGCTCGGGGCCGACCACAATGACGGAGCGGCCGGAGTAGTCCACCCTCTTCCCAAGAAGATTCTGGCGGAAGCGCCCCTGCTTCCCCTTCAGCATGTCCGAAAGAGACTTCAGTGCGCGGTTATTGTCCGAACGGACCGCGTTAAGCCTGCGTGAATTATCGAACAGGGAATCGACCGCTTCCTGGAGCATCCGCTTTTCGTTCCGGAGGATGACCTCGGGGGCCTTGATTTCGATAAGCCGCTTGAGCCTGTTATTCCGGATGATGACGCGGCGGTACAGATCATTGAGATCGGATGTGGCGAACCGTCCCCCCTCGAGAGGCACGAGGGGCCTCAGCTCGGGCGGGATGACCGGGATGACATCGAGCACCATCCACTCGGGCCTGTTCGGCGGCCCGTTTCCGCGTTCACGGAACGCCTCGACGACCCCCAGGCGTTTCAGAACCTCCTGCTTCTTCTGTACGGAGGACTCTTCCTTGGCATCGACACGCAGGAGTGTGGCCAGCGATTCGATATCGACTCTTTTCAGAAGATCCTTGACCGCCTCCCCGCCGATTTTTGCAATAAACTTCTTCTCGTCGGTATCGTCGAGATCCTGGTTTTTCTCAGGCAGAGAGGAGAGGACGTCGTAGTACTGTTCCTCGGAGATGAGGTCCATCTTCTGGAGCCCCGCGATGCCGGGCTGGACGACGACGTACGACTCGTAGTAGACGATCCGCTCAAGATCCTTCCCGCTCAGGCCGAGGATGTTCCCGATCTTGGAGGGGGCGGAGCGGAAATACCAGATATGGACGATCGGAACGGCAAGGGAGATGTGCCCCATCCGTTCCCTGCGGACGCTTTTCTGCGTCACCTCGACCCCGCAGCGGTCGCAGATGATCCCCTTATACCGGATGCGCTTGTATTTCCCGCAATGGCACTCCCAATCCCGCACCGGTCCGAAGATCTTCTCGCAGAACAGACCGTCCTTCTCGGGCCGGAACGACCGGTAATTGATCGTTTCGGGCTTCGTCACTTCTCCATGGGATCGGGAGAGGATGAGATCCGACGAAGCGAGGGTGATCGTGATCTTCGAAAAATTCTTCTTGATCAGATTCTCGTGTGATGTAAAAGCCATGCGATTATCCCTCAGTTTATTCGATCTTGAGATCCAGTCCCAGTCCCATCAGCTCGCGGACGAGGACGTTAAATGATTCCGGCACATTCGGCTCGGGCAGGTTGTCCCCCTTGACGATCGACTCATAGAGCTTCGCCCGGCCGTAGACGTCGTCGCTCTTCACCGTGAGGATTTCCTGCAAAATGTTCGCCGCGCCGTATGCCTCCAGGGCCCACACTTCCATCTCTCCGAACCGCTGCCCTCCGAACTGCGCCTTGCCCCCGAGCGGCTGCTGGGTGATAAGGGAGTAGGGGCCGATCGAGCGCGCGTGGATCTTGTCGTCGACCAGGTGCGACAGCTTCATGATGTAGATGTGGCCGACGGTGACCTCCTGGTCAAATTCGACGCCGGTGCGCCCGTCGATGAGCACCGCTTTGGAGTTCGGGTTAAGGCCCGCCTTGGTGAGCTCCGCCTGCACGTTTTCCCACGACGCTCCGTCGAAGATCGGGGTCGAATAGCGGGCTCCGAGCTTCATCCCCGCCCAGCCCAGGGCGGTCTCAAAGAGCTGGCCCAGGTTCATACGGGACGGGACGCCGAGCGGATTGAGAACGATATCAACGGGGGTTCCGTCAGCCATGAACGGCATATCCTCGGACGGAACGATCTTGGCAACGACCCCCTTATTGCCGTGGCGGCCGGCCATCTTGTCCCCAACGGAGAGTTTGCGCTTCTTGGCGACGTAGACCTTCGCGAGCTGGACGATGCCGGAGGGAAGTTCGTCCCCGAGCATGATCTTGGTCTTCTCGTGCTTGTAATACTCGTCGGTATCGTTCTGCTTCTGGAAGAAATTCTCGTAGATCCGCGTGACGAGGCCGTTTTTCCTCTTATCGTCGCACCAGTCGGAGCGGTAATCCAGTTTTTCTAGATCCGTCACACCCGCGAAGGTATCCTCTTTCAGCATCGTTCCCCCTCGTATGACGAGTTCATCATCGGTCGTGCGGATCCCGGCCGATTTTTCCCCGTCGAGCAGGGTGCCCAGTTTCCTGACCAGCTTGTCGAGATTATCCTTCAGCGCCTTCTTGTGCGCCCGGTCGAGCTGTTCGCCGAGGCGTTTGTCTTCCTTTTTGGATTCGGCATCCTTCTTCTTGCGGCTGAACAGTTTTGTGGCGATGACGATCCCCTTCATTCCGGGGGGAGCCTTCAGCGACGCATCCTTCACATCTCCCGCCTTTTCGCCGAAAATCGCCTTCAGGAGCTTTTCCTCGGGCGTCGATTCGGTTTCTCCCTTCGGCGTGATCTTGCCGATGAGGATATCGCCCTCGACAACCTCGGCGCCGACACGGATGACGCCGTTCTCGTCAAGATCCTTTACCGCCTCCTCGCTCACGTTCGGGATTTCCCGCGTCAGCTCCTCCTCGCCGCGCTTGGTGTCCCGCACCTGCAGCTCGAATTCCTCGATATGGAGGGAGGTGAAGGTATCTTCGGCGACGAGCCGCTCGTTGATGACGATGGCATCCTCGAAGTTATATCCTCTCCAGGGCATGAAGGCGACGAGCACATTGCGTCCCAGCGCTAGCTCGCCGTGGTCCGTGGCACATCCGTCTGCGAGGATGTCCCCTTTTCTCACATGCTGCCCCGGTTTCACGACCGCCCGCTGATTGATGGCCGTGTCCTGGTTCGTGCGGAAGAACTTTATCAGCTGATACTCGACCCGCTTCTTCTCCTCGAAACTGACGATCGCCTCCGTGCTCGCTTCGTCGATGTCGTAGCTGACGATGATAGAATTGGAGTCGACGTATTCCACGACCCCGTTCCGTTCGGCGATGATCATGGTCCGGGCGTCGCGGGCGATCTTCGCCTCGAGTCCGGTCCCGACGACGGGGCTCTCGGGGCGGAGGAGAGGGACAGCCTGGCGCTGCATGTTGGAGCCCATGAGGGCGCGGTTGGCGTCGTCGTGTTCAAGAAACGGAATGAGTGCCGCGGCGGCGCTCACGATCTGGTTCGGCGCGACGTCGATATACTGTACTTCCTCAGGTTTCGCCATCGGATAATCGCTCTGCAGCCGTGCCTTCACCCGTTCGGTGAGGAATTTGCCTTTTTCGTCGATGGCGTTATTAGTCTGGGCGATCGTGTAGACGTCTTCCTTTTCCGCCGTCATGTACTCGATCTCGTCGGTGACTTTTCCCGCCTTCACCTTGCGGTAGGGGCTCTCGATGAAGCCGAATTCGTTGACCCGGGCGTGAATGCAGAGAGAGGAGATGAGCCCGATATTCGGCCCTTCCGGCGTTTCGATCGGACAGAGCCGGCCGTAGTGCGTGTAGTGGACGTCCCGGACCTCGAACCCCGCCCGCTCGCGGGTGAGTCCCCCGGGGCCGAGGGCGGACATGCGGCGCTTGTGCGTGATCTCCGCCAGCGGGTTCGTCTGATCCATGAATTGCGACAGCTGATTCGTCCCGAAGAAAGCATTGATGACGCTGGTGATCGTCCGGGCGTTGACGAGATCCTGGGGCGCGACTTTCTCCTGATCGCGGAGGCTGAGGCGTTCGCGTATGGTGCGCGCCATGCGGGCGAGGCCTATATTGAACTGCTGGCCGATCTGCTCGCCGACGGTGCGGACGCGGCGGTTCCCCAGGTGATCGATATCGTCGACCGTCTTTCGCCCCTGCTGGAGGTCGATCAGGTAGTTGATGATCGCGATGATATCGTCCTTGGTGAGAGTTGTCGTGGTCACCGGGATCGTAAGATTGAGTTTGGCGTTCATCCGGTAGCGTCCGACGTCCCCGAGATCGTATCTCTTCTCGTTGAAGAACAGCCTCTCGAGAAGATTTTTGGCCGTCTCGAGGTCGGGGGCTTCGCCGGAACGGAGTTGCTGGTAGATGGCGTTGAGGGCCTCCTCATCGGAGCGGGCGATATCCTTCTGAATCGTGTTGGCGATGACGGAGCTCTCGCCGATCCCCTCATGCTTGAGGAAGCGGATCTTCTTGATCTCCGATTTCTTGACTTTTTTCAGGAGATCTTCGCTGAAAATGGAGTCCTTGCTGATAAAAATCTCGCCCGTCTTCTTGTCCACGATGTCGCTGCAGACGATGCGGCCGATGTAGTCTTTGAGCGTCACCTTGTGGGGATCAACTTCCTCGACCAGGTTGAAGAGTTGCAGGATCTCGTCATCCGACGAATAGCCGAGGGCCCGCAGGAGGGTCGTCACCGGAAACTTTTTCTTCCGGTCGATGTAGACGTACATCACGTTACTTATGTCGGTCGTGAACTCGACCCAGGAGCCGCGGAAGGGAATGATCCGGGCCGAAAAGATCGACATGCCATTGGGGTGGACCGACTCGTCGAAGAACACGCCGGGTGAGCGGTGGAGCTGGCTCACGACGACGCGCTCGGCGCCGTTGATGATGAATGTCCCGCGGTGGGTCATGACCGGAAGGTTGCCGAGATACACCTCCTGCTCGACGGTGTCGACATAGCTCTTCCCGTCATCGCTTTTCGTCGAAAGGCGGAGCTTGGCCTTCAGCGGTACGGCGTAGGTGAGCCCCCTCTCCTGGCATTCGATGACCGAGTATTTCGCCTTCTCGACGTAATACTCGACGAACTCCAGGATATAATTCTCCCTGGCGTCGGTGATCGGGAAGTTCATCAGGAAGATCTGCTGAAGCCCCCGGTTGGCGCGTTTCTCCGGCGGGACGACCGCCTGAAGGAAGCTGTCCCACGACTCGATCTGTACGTTGAGGAGATCCGGGTACTCGACGATCTCCGGTATCTGGGCGAAGGAGATACGCCCGTTCGAATGATTACCGTTCTTTTTCACTCGTCACATCCCCTAAGTTTCACAGAAACAGTAAACCGGCAGCCCTCCGCCCTGGCATGGGCGGGGTTGCCGGAGACATCGATAAAAAGGCCGCTCTTACTTCAGTTCGACCTGAGCTCCCGCCTCTTCGAGTTCCTTCTTGAGCTTTTCCGCCTCGTCCTTGTTCACTCCTTCCTTCACATTCTTCGGCGCACCGTCGACGAGATCTTTGGCCTCCTTGAGGCCGAGCCCGGTGGCTGCGCGGACGACCTTGATCACATTGATCTTCTGCGCTCCGGCGGCTTTGAGCACGACGGTGAATTCCGTCTGGGCTTCGGCGGCGGGAGCCGCCCCGCCGGCCGCCGGCATCCCTCCGCCGCCCGCCATCATCATGGGGGCCGCGGCCGTGACGCCGAACTTCTCTTCAAGAGCCTTCTTCAGGGCTGTCGCCTCGAGGAGCGTCAGCTTCTCTATCCTTTCAACGATTTCTTCGACTGCTGCCATGGATCATTCTCCTTATGATTAAAATTTTTGGGGGCGGCCCGACCGGTTCAGGCTGCCTTCTTTTTTTCTATCTGATCGATCACGCTCACAAGCTCGCGCAGAACCGACGAGATCACTCCGACGACGCCTGAGACCGGGGACTGGATACACCCGAGGATCCCGGCGATGATCTCGGGTCGGGTCGGAAGCTTGGCGATTTCGCCGATCCGGTTCCCCTCGTAGACCTCCTTCTCGAGGATGCACACCTTCACGGGGAGCTTGTCGTGTTTCTCCTGAAATTTCTTGATGATGCGGGCCGGAGCCGCCGGGTCGTCGTAGCCGAATGCGATGGCGGTGTGACCCGAAAGCTCAAGGACCTTGTCGTAGCCCGTAGCGCTCTCGAGCGCCTTGCGGGCGAGGGTGTTTTTCACCACCCGGTAGTCGATGCCCGACTTGCGGAATTCCCGGCGGAGTTCATTGACCTGCTCGACGGTGATTCCGGTGAAATCGGCGAAAAACATCGATCGGGCCTTGACGACCTTTTCCTTGACCTCGGCGATGATCTGCTCTTTTTCAGAACGTTTCATGGTTCCCCTGCCTTATGATTCCTTCCGAGAAGCCCGCGGGCCCTTTTTCGGAGCACACGGCGGAAGTTTTTCTCTACTGAGTGCGTAAGCTCTAGTGCGCTGCGATGCTCGCCCTGTCGATGTGGATCCCCGGGCCCATCGTGCTCGAGAGGGCGATGCTCCGGATATACTGGCCTTTCGCCGACGAAGGCTTGAGCCTCATGACCGTGGCGAGGAAGGCGTTCACGTTCTCGACCAGTTTCTGCGCTTCAAAATTGGACTTGCCGACCGTGGCATGGAGGATTCCGGCCTTATCGACCCGGAATTCGATCTTCCCGGCCTTGACCTCCTTGACGGCTTTGGCGACATCCTGAGTCACGGTGCCGCTCTTCGGGTTGGGCATCAGACCCCGGGGCCCGAGGATTTTCCCGAGCTTTCCCAGTTCCCCCATCGAATCGGGGGTGGCGATGATGACGTCGATGTCGGCCCATCCGCCCTGGATCTTCTGTATAAATTCCTGAAACCCCGCGTGGTCCGCTCCGGCCGAACGGGCCTCTTCGTCCTTGGGGGGCTTGGCGATCACCAGCACACGGACCGCCTTCCCGATTCCGTGTGGAAGGGCCACCGTCCCTCGGATCGCCTGGTCGGCCTTCTTCGGGTCGACGCCGAGTCTCACGGCGATATCGACCCCTTCGGTGAATTTCGCCGTGGAGGTCTCTTTCACCCTGATGACGGCCTCTTCGATGGAATAGGTTTTTTTCTTGTCAACCTTGGCCGATGCGGCCCTGTAACGTTTGCTTTGCGTCATGGGACCCCTTTCACTCTTCCACGGTGATGCCCATGCTCCGGGCCGTCCCGGCGATCATGGCCATCGCCCCGTCGATATCCTTCGCGTTCAGATCGGGCATTTTCATCTCGGCGATCTCGCGAACCTGTTTCTTGGTCACTTTTCCCACCTTATTCCTGTTCGGCTCCCCGGATCCCTTCTCCAGCTTGGCGGCCTTCGCAAGGAGAACCGACGCGGGGGGAGTTTTGGTGATGAACGTGAACGACTTGTCGGAAAAAACCGTGATGACCACAGGGATGATGAGACCCTGCTTGTCCTGCGTCTTGGCGTTGAACTGTTTGCAGAACTCCATGATGTTCACCCCCTTCTGGCCCAGGGCAGGGCCGATCGGGGGCGCCGGGTTAGCCTGTCCGGCGGGGATCTGGAGTTTGATGAAGCCAGTGACTTTTTTCATTTTTCCAATTCGACCTGATTGAAATCGAGTTCGACGGGGGTCTTCCGTCCGAAGATGCTGACCATGACCTTGAGTTTCATTTTCTCCTCATTTACTCCCTGGACGAAGCCGGTGAAATTATTGAACGGTCCGTCTATCACCTTGACCGCCTCGCCGACGTGGAAGGGGACTTCAAGGATTTCGACGTCTTTGCGTTCTTCCATCCGGCCGATCAGCCTTCTCACCTCGTCGTACTGAAGAGGCACCGGCTCGCCGCGCGGGCCGACGAAGCTGATCACCGAGGGAGCGTTGAGGATGAGATGTTTGGTCTCCTTGTCGAGAACCGCTTCCACAAGTATATAGCCGGGGAAGAAGGTTTTCGTCTTGCTCTTCTTCTTCCCTTCCTTCACCTCGAAAATCTTTTCCGACGGCACCATGACGGAGGTGATCCGGTCGTCGAGGTGAGCGAGCTTCGCCTCGTGCTCGAGGTGGGCCTTGACCTTGTTCTCGTGGCCCGAATAGGTCCGGATCGCGTACCAGCGTTTTTGGGCTTCCGCGCTCATCTCTAGAGGATCAGCTTGAGAATATTCTGGACGACGAGATCGACCCCGTAGACGAACGCGGCGATGACCCCGCAGACCACCAGGACGATGAGGGTGGACTCGCGGAGCTCTTCCTTGCGCGGCCAGGTGACCTTCTTCATTTCCTTCACCGCGTCGGTGATGAAGGCGATGATTCTTTCTTTCATGCAAAATCCTTCAGAAACGGTGGCTCCATCGAGCACGTCAGGAGGGACTCGAACCCCCAACCTGCGGTTTTGGAGACCGCTGCTCTA
>CAYPFY010000013.1:0-101755 GCA_964410105.1 uncultured Chlorobiaceae bacterium | reverse complement strand
TTATTTCTACCCGCAGGTAGCAATCAAATATTTACACACCTTTTGAAGATAACTCTGGACCCTACACAGCGCTGTCAATATCACCAGGGAAGCACTGCAAAGAGGCTTGCTATCTGAGAATTGTAAATCTGCGAACCAGGAATCCGTTCTCTGTTGACAGTCTGTAATAATAAACTCCACTTGGAAGATCTCCTGATTCAAAAACAGCTGTGTGACCACCAGGCACCTGGAAACCTGAGGAGAGCAATTGAATGGACTGACCAAGCTGATTAAAGATTTCCAATTTCATAAGCGAAGCATGGGGCAAATAATACCTTATGGTCGTGTTCGGATTGAAAGGATTCGGATAATTCTGGCACAACGAGAACCCCAACGGTAAAGAATTGTCAGGCGCCTTTCCTACGTCAGTTATAACTTCCCCAAGTATTCCATTCTTGCTCACCTGCTGCGCACGAATAGTGAAGTCAGTTTCTCGCCATCCTGCCATTATACAACCCCCTCGCCCGTCAGGAGTAGTTTTTAGGTCAGCAATGGAAATGATCAGCAATGCAACATCACTATCTCCCCACAACCTCTGACCGAGAGGGTTGATCATCTGGCCGAAAACTCCGCCCGGATCTCTGCTGTCGAAGAATAGATGTATCGTGTTTGACGTCAGGCTCTCTACCAACCATTTACCTCCTATTTTCCGTTTCTCTGGCACGATGCTCACCGCCAAGCCCCCGGATTCGAATACGGGAGTACCGTCAGGTCGGATACTCTGTGTATACGTATTGAGGCTATCAGATCCGGTTTGCTTATACCAATCGACAATCGTCGTTCCATCAGAATTCATTCTCAGATCTACGTAAGGGGGATTGGTGATACCGCTCTGAACGGAATCAGCGACCAGGATTCCCGACGGCCCCCAGACGGCCGTGCCGTCCGAATCCAATCGTTGACAGGTTATACTCCAATATGGAACGCCGTTGTTATAACTGATATACTGTGTCCCTCCGAAAATGATTCCGTCTGATCGATCGCTCACCATTAATGAGTTGCTCACGGGAACGAATATACCTGAATCGTTCCATAGTTTTTGACCAGTGCTATTGACCCTCTGGAATGTTCCATAATTCCAGGATACTATCGCACCTCCTCGTGAATCCCGAACGAGCAAGAGGAACTCGCTGAAATCCTTTGCCACAACAATGCCAGAGTCTCCCCATAGCCTCGACCCTGAGCTATCTACTCGCTGCATCCTGACAGTGTTATTTCCTTCACCCCATGCTACAATACATCCATTCATCCCATCACTGACCAATTCTTGTGAATATTGGAAATCTTCCGTCAATCCTACTCTCACACCTTTTACTCCCCACAATACACTTCCGGTACTGTCTACTCGCTGTAGCCGTACCCGTTCAGTGCCGTCCATGAAGTTTGAGTCAACGTAATCGTCACTGTATGAGATGATCACGCCGTTGCTGCCATCCTCTATTATCTTCGATCTCCATTGCTCATCGAAGGCACCCTGAATCGTCTGATAGGAGCGCCACGGTTTGTAACCGAAGCGATCAAGACGGTCCAGTATGAGGTGACGTGGATAACCAGTATTTTCCTCGTAGGTAATATAGCATCCGCCATTTCCATCACTGCAAAGGTTTGAATTCAGTCCGTACCCAACAATAAGCGGCTGGGTCGGATCAGCTGACCATTGCGTAAAGACAATCTCGGGAGAGACCAACAGCAAAAAGAATGGGAGACGGATCATGTAATTCTCATTTCAATAATAGAGAAGAAATGACGCGCGATGGTGAAGAGCACTCGAATTCTGAATCTTAGAATCGAAGGAGGAGGAATGAGCCGACGGCTCAGGAGCAAGCGATCGGAGGGTAAGTAATTGGACCTAAGGTAAACCGACATTTCTCCTCCACCTCGTCGGAAGTCAAAGGATAAATGACAGGGGTGATGCAGGAATCTAAAAAACAAATGTCGCTATGTCAACATGTGATAACTCTCATCCTTGCCGGGAAACGGGGAAAGTACTACCTTGGATGATTCAGCCGACGGCGCTGATCAACCGGCGCCGGATGCGTCCGAATAAAAGAGCCCAGCGCTTAGAGACCCGTGAACAACACCGACATTCTTTCGATTCTCGTGGGATCGGCCCTCATCCTGGCCGGAAGAAAACTCTTCTGGCTTGCGGTCGGGCTGATAGGATTTTTTGGGGGGATGTACCTGACCAGGCTTTTTCTCGATCCGGGGACTCACATGCTTCTCTTCATTGCAATCGGTGTGGGGGTCCTCTCAGTGTTCCTCGCCATAGCGGTTCAAAAAATCGCCGTTGGGATGGCGGGCTTCATCGCGGGCGGTTACGGCATGATTTTAATATTAAAACATCTAGGGTTCCACCTTGGGAACGGGGGGTGGGTTCTGGTCCTTGTGGCGGGAATTGCGGGGCTGATCGTTGCGGTCCGAATAATCGAGTGGGCTCTGATCGTGCTTTCTGCCTTATCGGGATCATACATCGTCGTCACAGCTCTGGGTTATGAGCCAAGCAAGGGCATTCTCATATTTCTCGCCCTTTGCATCATAGGATTTGTCATACAGGGTAGAGGGATGAGGAAGGCCAAATCCGAGGGGCGTTCGTCCGGTAAACAACAAAACGCATCACCCTAGTCGAAGGTGCTATCCGGGTGGAGGACCGGCTCGCAGTCGCCGATAACTCACCTCCGTGAAAAAACCGGGAAAATCGGAGAACTCATGATCGCCGTCACCGTGCAACGGCCGCGGGAACCTTAGGTTTCTATAGAACAAGCAGATTGCAGATCATGACGATCGCCGACATATTTTTCTGGAGTTTCATCCTCCTGACGGTGGTCCTCTCGTCATTTGCCGGATACAAAATCTGGTGCAAGGTAAGCTCGAGGTATTCAGCGCACGAGAACGACCCCTACCGTTACCTCTGATCCTGACAAATCAGAGTCTCGGATTCTTACAGAACCACTGACGGAATAATCCCCCCTCTTTTCCGGAGACCGCCCCGTCTCATTGCCGAATTCCGTGCTCTCCCAAGCCGTCCTGCAGGCAAGCCTATTTACGGAGGATATCAATCAAAGCATCGACAGCCCGCGGGTCGTCGGATTGACCGAGCCAGTAGATCGCCTGCTTTCGCACAGAGGGGTTCTTGTGGGATCGGGCGATCTTGGCCACCTCTGCGACGCCCTCATTGCCTGAAGCCTGGGTAAGGGCAAAAAAAGCGCTCTTCTCGATATCAGCATCCTCATCGTCAGTCAGATTCTTGAGAGTCTCGACGGCCTTGAGGGATGCCTTCTGACCCAGCCAGAAAATGGCCTCCTTCCGCGTTGAACGATCATCCTGCGAATGCGCCACACTGATAAGAGCATCTGTAGCGGCATCGGACCGGAGTTGACTCAGCGCAAAGATTGATTTTTTTCGAACCTCTGCAGATCGGTCGGACAAAGCAGAACTTTTCAGCAACTCAACCACCCCCGGCCGCGAGGAAGACTGGCCGATCCAGAAGGCCGCCTCGCCCCGTATGGATGGTGAATCGTCGCCGGACAGCACTTTTTGAAGAAAGGCGAATGAAGAGGGAGAGTCATGAAGGCCGACGGCCTCGAGAACACCCTTCTTTAATTTTGAAGACTCAGACCCAGAATAAATGGTGGAAAGAAGCGACACGCTCTCGTTGACCTCGGACCCTTCAAGCCACAAAAGCGGGCCTTCGTCAAGGTTCACATGGAGAAAGAGATTCGATGTGCGGACGTGGTCCGCGCCATCGCGGGAAAAATGCACAAGGATGGCGATCTCTCTCCTAAACGTTCCGCCGTGAGAATCCTCTTCGCTGGAGGAGGGGCCTACGGTCTGTGCGTCCGGATTGGCTTCCCAGGGTCGGATCTCATTGAAAGTTTTCCCCGCAATCAGCTCGGCCAGGGAGGGCCTGTTACGGAGCCGGTCGGAGTAATACGACCCGATCATGGAATTCCTCTCCATTTCCCGCTGAAACGAGTAGCCGACCCAGTAACCGTCGAGTTTACGTGACGACGCCTCCTGGCGAGCCCATTGCCAGCGGGCATCGAGAGATTTCGTCGCATCGGGGCACCGGATAACCTGCACGTCCAACCCCGGCGCGGGGGAGAGTAAAAGCACACAGAACAATGAGCCAATAGTCACGGCAAAACTCCTTCTATTTCTTGCCTTCGAGAATTTCAAGAAGCGCTGCTTTCGCCTTATCCGTCCCGATCTGGCCCAGCGCATTCACTGCAGCGTTCTTCACATGCTTGTTCGCCCCTCTGAGAGCTAAATTCTTCAGGAACGGGACCGCCTCATCGCTCTGCGTATTCCCAAGTGCGTTCACGGCGGCCGATTGCACATCCGGTTCAGAGCTTTCCGTTGCAATAGCGGCAAGGGCTTTCACGGAAGCCGGCGTGCCCTGATTGGCGAGCTGGTAGACGGCTTGCTTCCTCACCTCCGCCAATTTGGCGTGGCGCATGATATCGAGCAGGAGTTCGGATTTCCGGGAATCGTCAAGATTGCTGAGCGCGTAGAGCGCTGGCTTGGCAACACTCTCATCAGCCTCCGTCGTTGCGGTAGCGGCAAGAAAATCCGCCGCCCCCTTCCCGCCTAGATTTCCGATGCTGTAGATGGCTGCTTCCCGTGTCTTCGGGTCGGGTCCCTTTTGCACAATCTCTCTTAAAGTGGCGAATGCATCGGGGTGACCGCTATTGCCGATTGCGTATGCCGCCTGAATCCGGACCTTCGCATCCCGGTGAGTGAGCGCGGCGTCTTTCAGGATCCCGAGGGCCCCACTGTCGCCCCGATTCCCGAGCGTATGAAGGGCACTCTCACGGACCGAAGCGGCAACCGCTTCCGTCATGATCCGTTTCAATTCCGCGGAGATCATCTTGCCGGTGATATTGCCGAGGGCATACGTGGCTGATTTCGCCAGTTCCTCGTTCACCTCGGTCCGGGCAATTTCGCTCAGAATACTGACCACGGAATCGGTGCCCTGGTTGCCGAGCGTATAGAGAGCGGCCTTGCGGACTTCGACGTCGATATTTGCGTGCAAAATATCCGAAAGAGACTTAATCACCCCCCGTCCGCCGGAGTTGCCGAGCGCATAGACGGCATCCTTGCGGATCTTCGTGCTATGATCCTTCATTGCGATCTCGCCCAATTTCTGACGGGCCTCCGGGGTATCGAAATTGCCGAGAAGATAGACCACCTTGCTCCGGATCTTCTCACTGGGCGAGCGGTCGTAGAACGAGGCGATTGCCTCGTAGGCTTTTTCATTTCCCATATTCCCGAGAGCGTAGAGCGCCTGGAGCTTCAGATCGTCGTCGTCACCCTTCTCCATGCCTTCCACGCGCGTTTTATACTCGGGTTTCCCCTCCTTTGCAAGCTGGTAGGCAAGATTCACCAGATTCGTCCGCGCGTCGTCGGCCCACTTGCTTGAGGGGTGGTCCCGGATAAAATCTTCAAAGCAACGGAACACTGACTCCTTATCCTCCCCCAATTTTTCCCTGGTATAGCAGATCCAGTATCGGGCGGCGGAGGCGGAGCTGCTCTTGGGGAAATCCTTCAAAAACTCACCGAGCGTTTTCTGAGCCTCGGCCCACTTCTCGTCGAGAATATAGCCGTAGGCCTTCTCGTACGCCTTGGCATCCTGCGAAAGAGCGGAGTTCCCGGCGATGACAAAAAGCCCGGCAAAGATGAGTGTTATGATTGATCGTGGCATGTATTACTCCTTAAAGAGCGGATTTTGGATTCTTCTTCCGATGCGCGGCTGCGCGCATCTCTTCGATGTTAATCTTGAGCAAAATTGATTTTTGGTCGACTCCCTGCCTCACCAATTCTACCGCCGGGGTGCCGGGGGCGACGCTCACATTTGCCAGTTCAAGCAGAATAACCTCCAGATCGAGAATCAGCTGGCGGAGACGCTGTTGGTCCGGCTCATTGAGGGCGGCCTTCAGGAAATACGATTTTTGAAGAAGCTCGCGGGAGGCTTTTTGCTGGTGAACGAGGGCTGCAGAACCGTCTTCCGAATTCACCACACCGAGCAGAATGTTCTTCGACCGCTCGATATAGGCGAGCGCCTGATCGCTCAAAGAATCGGAGACCTCGGCGGAGGCCTTTTCTTGCGGTTCTGGCGCCACTTTCGTGAGCGACAATCGACCGATATAGATGCCAATACCGAGCACAAGAACCGCGGCGATACCGTAGGCCCATGCCGGATTCAGCGAAAATCTTTGCCGGAACGGCAGAATCGTCCGGACCGGCCGTTTGATTTCATTCTCGATATGCGGCCAAAGATTTTTCAGGAAACCCTCATCCGGTGCCGGCCGGGATCGGAGATTCATAAGATCGAGAGTCTGGCGGATCGATCGGAGCTGAGCAGAACAAGTCTGGCAGGAGGCCACATGTTCGTCAAAATCCTTTTGAGACTCGGACGACAGTTCATTGTAGACTGAATCGATCATCAAGGCTTTACACTGTTCGCATGTCATGGCTGGTTCTCCAATCCAAGATCTTTTCTATAAAACGCTAATTCCCTTTGAAGCCGTTGAATCGCCCGGAAGAGGTGTGATTTCACCGTCCCTTCGGCGAGCTCGAGAATCGATGCGATTTGCTTCAGCGGAAGATCATGATAGTGCCGGAGGACGAAGACGGACCGTTCCTGTGGGGGAAGGAGTTTTAGGGCGTTGTCGACATGTTGTTGAATCATGCGTGAATCGGCGCTCTGGTCGGGCGAGACTCCGGAGCCCGCCGGGTGATCATCTGGATCGTCATTGAATTCCACGGCATTCCTCACCTTCGACCTCCGATGGTCGAGACAGGTATTTACGGTTATCCGGTAGATCCATGTGCTCCATTTTGCGTTCCCTTTGAAAGAACTGAGGGACCGGAAGGCCTTCACGAAAACCTCCTGTGACATATCTTCCGCATCGTGGCGGTTGCCGGTCAGGTCGAAGGCAAGGTGGAACACATTCATCTTGGACCGTTCGACCAGTTCCCGGAAGGCATCTGCCTCGCCATCCTGAGCACGGCTGATCAGCAGCTGCTCATCTGTCACAGAGATCCCTTCATCAAACAATAAGACGAGAATTTAAGGCAGGAAGTTTACGCGAATATGGGCCCATTTCGGGGAAGAAGCAAAAAGACCGTTCCGAGGTTGGACCTCATGTCATGATGTCGGGCCCGGTTTCAGGATCACCCCTTGATTCTTATGGCCATTCATCCTCACGATGGCGGGCTTGTTGAATCGCAGGTGTCGCGCGTACGATTTCTGTTCGACGGGAGTCTGATTCCGGAGCCAGTCCCAGTCGAGGAATCCCTCGTTTCGCATCGTATCAACCGTGAAATATCCCACCTTGAAAGCAGTCAGGTTCTGGAAAAAATGCGAGCCCTGCGAGGGGGCGATGCTAAATCCGGCAAACCCGGACTCGACGATAGCTTTCGCCCCGGAAATCTGGTCCCATCGAACCGGGATCCCCAGCCACGGATCGAGCGTACCCCACCGGCCGACTCCGATTAGGATATAGGGTCTTTCCTCGGCGGCGAGCTGGGAATTGAACTGGCCGACCTCCGCTGCCACCTCCACACTCTTGGCCCTGTCGAATCGCTGCCCGTCGACATAGATAATATCGCAAACATCGTCGATTATCCCGTTCCCTAGTACTTGCGGGCTTTCACAAAAAATCTGCTCACGTGAGATATCTTCCGCAGTAAAACCTTCGATCTCCTGACTAACCGCGAGGGGTCTCATCTGCAGAACCCCGAACTCGCGTGTCGGGGCGGGGGGAACATTGACGGCAAATTCAAGCTCGACGGGAGACCCCATCCCCCCGCTTCCGATTTCGAGGAGGAGCGTAAGAACCTCCGGAAGCTGGAGAACTTTACCCTTGAGAATCGGGGCGAAAGTAACGAGCCTCATCCCGGTACGGGAGATGCCATCGTAGACCGCGTCGTTCTCCGGAGAAAAAGTCGAGCCCAGGAGGGAAAGGGTCCCATCCTCCTCAGCGGTTTTCAGGTCAAAAGTTCTGGTCGAGGTGTCGTACGTCGAGGAGGCGACATAGGCGGCCGAAAGATCGAGTGCAAAGAACTCGTGTTGGTTATTCGCCAGGGTATCCTGAATTGAGGACAGCTGGCTGGCGTGCCCGGGGAATTTCGGACAGAACCTTACCGAAGGACCCCCGTCGACGACCATCTTTCCGAGGCCGAGCGCAACGGCGGCGACACCGTCCGAAGGTTTTTGTGGGGGCGAGGGATAAAAATTGTGAGATTTCGCGACGCCGGCGAAATCCGGGTAGAACCGGGTGTGATGGCGTGAGCCGACCATCTTTTGGATGATCACCGCCATCTTCTCTTCTTCCAGACGGTAGGAGGTCGCCCTGATATAATTCTTCGCCTTCTGGTAAAAAGTCGACGCGTAAACGCGCTTAATCGTATCGATCAGCTGCCCTAGACGAACGGAGCGGCTCCTGTGATCATTGGGGATCATATAGGTTTCGTAGACCCCGGCGAACGGCTGATACTGGGAATCCTCGAGGAGGCTGGAAGAGCGGACGGCGAGGGGCTCGCGCATTTTTTCCAGAAACTCGGAGAGCTCCCTCACGATCTTCTTCGGAAACTTCCTCGCAGCAAGAAATTTCTGCGTTAGTAGATTGTCGTCGGAGCAATCAAACGCAAAATTCCGAAGATCGTTATCGGCGAGAAACTCATCAAAAGCATCAGTAGCGATAACAATCCCGGGCGGCACATAAACCCGCAGATTCTTGAAACGGTCTTCGACATCATAGTCATTGATGAGAGTATTCAGAAAGCCGAGACCGCGCGCCTTGCCTCCCAGAGAACCCCCGCCGATCCGGGCAAAACCCCTTTCGGGATCGAAGGATTTTCCCGTAAAATCGGTGATCATGCCGCGTTGCCGCAGGCGGCGGTACTGCTGAAGCGACGAGATCAGGTCAGATCGCAGATCGGCGAACGACTGGTAGTCCGAAACGCGCCGTGGCCGGAGCTGGTGGGCGAGCCAGAACTCCGTGCGGGCCTTCAGCCAGTTGGAGAAATGATTCCGTTCGCCGTGAAACTTAAGGCTCTCCTCCGGCACGATGCGGAGCTGCTCTTCGAGAGAAATCAAATCGTGAGCCCGTCCGACCTCGGTCCCGTCGGGGGCTTTGAACACGAAATCGCCGAAGCTGAAATACTCGTTCATGAATCGGCGGACATCGTCGAGAAGCGTCGGAGAATCCTTCAGCACGAAGGAAGCTCCCGCCTGAAGCGCCTTTGATCGGTTTTCAGGAGAGTTCGACTGAAGCAAGATGGGAATATCCGACATCCGTGCCTTCACATTCCGGGCGAACTCCAGGCCGGCCTCAGGATCCGGCTTCCCGCCACGTTGAAAATCAATATCGGAGATCACGCCGAGAATATTTTCCCGGTATTCGATGAAAAATGACCATGCTTCATCGTAATTCGTAAAAAGCAGGATCTTGGGCCTGGCGCTCATCCTCAGAAAACGATGCGAAAGATTTATGCCCTCGGAGATCAGGCGTTGAGACTGTTTCAAAATCTCGGTATAAATCAGCGGAAGATACGAGGAGTAGAATCGAATATTATCCTCTATTAAGATAATCGATTGAACCCCGACCAGCCTCGTATCGTGGGCGACATTGAGGCGATCCTCAAAATACTTGATAATCGCGATAACGAGCCGGTAGTCCCCCTGCCACACAAAAATGCGGTCGAAGGCCGAAGTATCGTGCCGGGCCATCAATTCCGAGAGCTCTCGGTTATCAAAGGCGAGAAGCACGATAGGAATGTGAATGCCGAGTTCCCTTGCTTTCCGCGCGAACTGGAGCGGATGCATGGCCTCGAGATGGAGCGTAGCGATGATGAGGTCAAATTTCCCCTCCTCTTTGGCGAGGAGAAGCGCCTCCTCCCCGTCGGAGACACTCGTCAGCTCCGGAGCGTGCGAGAGGCTGAGGCCCTGATACTCGTTTCGGATGAGCTCATAGAGGCGGCCATCTTCTTCGAACAGGTAGGAGTCGTAGCGGCTGGAGACAAGAAGCACATCGCGGATTCGCGTGCGCATCAGATTCTGGAAGCTTTGGAATCCGGGACTTGGGGTGTGTTCAGACGACATTGGCATCGTTCTCCCGCATCGCTGCAGGCAGAGTTCCCGATGAAAAGCGGTTCGAGTGAAGAGAGCTACGCCGGTCTACGTCTCGGTCGCTGTTTCGCCGAAACCGATTTAATGATAGTCTTCCCTCCCGACGAGAGCAGAGGCGTCTTGGCCCTCTTG
Source organism: uncultured Chlorobiaceae bacterium (assembly GCA_964410105.1). GTDB lineage: Bacteria > Bacteroidota > Ignavibacteria > UBA10030 > SZUA-254 > CAYPFY01. The sequence goes on along the minus strand of CAYPFY010000013.1, from coordinate 91,452 downwards.
ATGGCCGCAGAAATCAGCGCTTCAACCTCCCTCCGCTCCAGCACATCCGCCGAATCAAGCCGGATGAACCGGGTCTGGTTACCCGAACCCAGAAGAATTTTATCCGGATCAGGAAGCTTTGCTCCGTAGATGAAACAAAGTCCGACGCCGTTAGCCCCTGCGGCGATTGAGACGATGGAATCAGACGGGCGTTCCGTCGACGAGTAACCGATGACGAAGAAATTATAGTTATCGTACACGAGCTCGGTGGCAGTGGGGAAACGCCGGCGCAGCGCCTTCCGCACAGATCGGATCAGCGTGCGATGCTTCGGTTCAAACTTTCCTATGAACCCTGCGAGTTGCTTTTCGGCGGAGGCAGATTTCTCTGCCGGGCGCGTGGTAGGTTTCACAGCACATACCCCTGATCTATTTCAATCCTCCTGATTGGCAGAAAATTACGAGACAGCCTCAGCGGTTTTTTCCTCAGGAGGACGACGTCACACAAGCCCCTGATCCATCATCGCATCGGCCACCTTGAGGAACCCTGCGATATTCGCCCCGTTTACATAATTCCCCGGCGTGCCGAATCGCTCCGCGGTTTCGAAGGCGGCCTTATGAATACTCTTCATAATGATTTGCAATCGGCTATCAACCTCCTCGCGAGTCCACTGGAATCGCATGCTATTCTGGGCCATCTCGAGGCCTGAGGTGGCGACTCCACCGGCGTTGGCGGCCTTGCCCGGGCCATAGAGAATCTTCGCGTCGATAAATACCTTTACACCCTCAAGCGTCGTCGGCATATTAGCCCCTTCCGCCACGCAGAAGACACCATTCTTCACAAGATTCTGGGCATCCTTCGCATTAATCTCGTTTTGCGTCGCGCTGGGGAAAGCGCAGTGCGCCTTAAAATTCCAGAGCGAATTATGATCCAGCTTCGGATCGATCGGAGTATAAACGGAGCCCTTGAACTTATCGGCATACTCCTTGATCCTTCCGCGCCGCACATTTTTCAAATCCATCACAAAATCCAGTTTCTTTGCGTCGATGCCCGCCTCATCGTAGATCATGCCAGTGGAGTCGGAAAGAGTCACCGCCTTCCCGCCGAGCTGGTTAATCTTTTCGATAGTATACTGGGCCACATTGCCGCTTCCTGAGACGAGACAGGTTTTGCCGTCAAAAGTCTGTTTACGCGTCGCCAGCATTTCAGCGGCGAAATACACTGCCCCGTACCCTGTCGCCTCTGGGCGGATGAGCGAGCCCCCCCAATTCAGTCCCTTCCCCGTGAGCACGCCGGTGAACTCATTACGAAGCCTCTTATACTGGCCGAAGAGGTAGCCGATCTCACGGCCGCCGACGCCGATATCGCCAGCGGGCACATCCGTATCGGGCCCGATATGGCGATAGAGCTCGCTCATAAAGCTCTGGCAGAAGCGCATCACCTCGTTATCACTCTTTCCTTTGGGGTCAAAATCAGAGCCCCCCTTGCCGCCTCCCATCGGGAGCGTCGTCAGGCTATTCTTGAAAACCTGTTCGAAAGCGAGAAACTTCAAAATTCCAAGATTCACAGACGCATGGAAGCGCAGACCTCCCTTATAGGGGCCGATGGCGCTATTCATCTCGATCCGGAACCCGCGGTTCACATGGATTTCCCCCAGATCGTCCATCCAGGGAACGCGGAACATCAGCACCCGCTCGGGCTCGACGATACGTTCAAGAATCTTCGCCGCGCGGTACTCCGGGTACCTATCGAGAACAAGAGTAAGAGATTCAATCACCTCCTCCACTGCCTGGTGGAATTCCGGTTCGCTGGGATTCTTTGCCTTCACATTAGCGATGACACCACCCGCATAACCCGTCATAAACATACATCACCTCCTATAGAATGTGCATGGGGCATAGTAGATTTAGGGTGCAGAGCGAATCATTCAAACTTCAGGGGAAAATACCCAACTCGATATAAGATCTGCCGACCTTATCGATTGCGCTGATAAAAGCGGCGGTCCGAAGATCGACCGAGCGTTCCTTTGCTATAGAACGAATTTCATTATAGGCGTTAATCATCGTATCCTCGAGCCCGGAATTCACAAGATCGACCTCCTCGGCACCGCGGGAGAGCGCCTGACGTTCCTTTTCCGAAAGAGACTTCCCCGTTGTCTGTTCGAGTGATCTCACGAATTCCTTGCGACTCGTCTCCATAAACCTCTTGTCCATTCTCCCCATACGGACATGTTGAAGATTCTTCAGCCATTCAAAATACGACACTGTCACTCCCCCCGCGTTCAGATACATATCGGGAACAATCATGATTCCTTTTTGGAGCAATATCTCCTCGGCGTCCGCGGTGATAGGTCCGTTTGCACCCTCAGCGATGATTTTCGCTTTGATACGGGGCGCATTGTCGGTCGTAATTTGTTTCTCGAGTGCGGCCGGGACCAGAATATCGCACTCCATTTCGAGAGCGTCGGCAGTCTTTGGAAGACTCGTAGCTCCGGGAAAACCCAAAATAGCGCGGGTATTACGGCGGTGACGAACAAGCTCCTCCACATCAAGGCCATCGGGTTTAGAAACTGCGCCTTCATACTCGGCGATGGCGATAATCACGCATCCCCCCTCCTGCAAAAACTTTGCCGCATGGTAACCAACGTTACCGAGGCCCTGCACGACGACACGTTTACCTTCGAGCCCCGGTTTGAGCCGGAGTTTTTTCATATCCTCAGCATTCGAGACAGCTTCCCGGAGCCCAAAAAACACACCCCGGCCTGTCGCCTCCTTCCTTCCGCGGATCCCTCCCTGGCTGATAGGCTTCCCGGTCACGCACGCCACAGCGTCGATAGAGCCGGGATAAAATGCTGAATACGTATCTGCGATCCAGGCCATTTCCCGCTCGCCGGTTCCGTAGTCGGGGGCCGGGACATCGATGCCGGGGCCGATAAAACTTTTCTTGACCAGTTCGGCGGTATAGCGCCGGGTAATCCGCTGCAGCTGCTGTTCGGAATATCGTCGTGGGTTAATTCGGATGCCCCCCTTAGCCCCGCCGAAGGGCACATCGACGATAGCACACTTATACGTCATCAGAGCGGCGAGGGCTTTCACCTCATCCTCGCTCACCCGTTCATCGTAGCGAATCCCGCCCTTGGTGGGAAGTTTATGGTGGCTATGTTCGACCCTCCAGGCGGAGACCACCTCCACCCCGTCGTCCATCTGGACCGGGAATTTTATATGATAGACGCTATTGCACTCTTTGATCTGATCGAGTAGGCCGGGGGGATAATGGAGGTGCTTTGCCGCCCTGTCGAAATTGCGGACGACATCGCCGAAGAAGCTAGACTCTTTGTTTGGCATCGGAAGGAAGGATCTTGGTCGTCGTGAGAAAACCCTTAACTCATGCCAAGAAAGTAAGAAAACAAATCATAAAATGACAGTTGACGTGTGAGAAAGCCGGGGCGCACATTTGATGCAGAAAAAATGCGGAAAAGGCCGTTTTCGCTCCAGTATTCAAAAAAGACGAATGGCGGGCCGATCACCAATTCGGTCGGAGCATTAAGCTCGGGGCTTCGTGGCGATCTATCTCCAAGCGGGACAGGGTTGAAGATAGGAATGTCATCAGAGTGAATCCTCGCTAACACAAGAGACTGGAATCAGTATAATGGCTCACATAGGTACGAGTCCGTGCGAAAGCAGTTGCAAACGATACCGTTTAAACCCTTCTAAAAAAGGAGGATTTGGACGGATTGACTTTGATAAAGAGTCGGGGTATTTTCGCATAATTAGTCATGGGCAATCCACTTGCATACCAGTCCAGAATGCAGACCCTCACCAGCCACCTTCAGAACAACACCACGTTGTCTAGCACCAGCTGGAGCTATGTTCTTCAAACCGTAAGGAATCTCCAAGTGCAGGTTACGGGTACAATACAACACTGACATGCGTCGAAGCTGGGTATGCATATTACTCTGGTGCATCGAGGCCCTGGTCGGCTGCCATGATCACCCTACTGAAACTGGCGAGGACCGGCTTACCAAACTCTGGGAGATTCAGCTTGAGTCCCTCGCATCGACTGGGTTTTCAGTGTACGATAATTCACTGATCTTCAAGACAAGTAGCAATATCACGGAGAAGCTCTATAAGGTCACGAAGGACGGTAAATTGTTGCAAAGTGCTTCAACGGGTGGTTGCACCCGGGGGATACCAATCGTCCGAGATTCTATTGTTTACACGGGCAACTGCGACAATTCGCTCTATGCGCTCGATGTGCGGGATCTTTCCATAGTGTGGAGTGCAACAGACTTCGGGTTCATGCCCATGCCCATTGCGGGGGAGAATTTCGTGTACGCGACCGATAGAAATGTGATAAGAGCACTTGCCAAGTCAGACGGGCATACCGTTTGGTATTTGCCGATTGTTGGTCTGAACACAGCGAATCCGGTCGTATCTGGTGATACACTCTATTTCACTACGTGGAAGTGGTTTGCCGACGGGTATTTGTATGCCATTAACACGGCGGATACCACAATTCTCTACCGCAGAAGTATCCCATACGATCCGAGCAAATCACAGGGAGGGGGTTCCATGGGCGGTGTGGAAATATGGAATGGGCGGCTATTTGTGGCTGGCTCGAACAGGAATTTCTATTGCTTCGATAAGGCCACCTCTGATTCAATCTGGGCGTTTGAAACAGATGCCCCGATGGATTGCACACCTCGAGTTTCGGATGGCATCGTTTATTTCGGTACTCTAAACGGAACTTGTTATGCATTGGAAGCCTCAACCGGCGTGTTAAAGTGGACCTACCATGCAAGGGGATCTATAGTGCGCGATCCCGCTTTCTACCAATCGTATGTTATGTTTAAGTCGCTCGGCGATTTGTTGATCTTGGATAAGAGTACTGGCAGGAATATTCTCACTCTGGGATCAGATGAACTGGCGTTCGACAACGCGTTTTGGGATTCGGATGGCAAGATATTCGCGAATGGTTACAAGAGTACCGGGCTGGAAGGCATGCTGATCGGCTACCAATTCAAATAAGAATCACCTGCCATCTTGGAATCGAGCTAACTTTTAGGTAACACCGATTGTAATGCACCGACGATCATTGGCTCTGGTGATGATACTCCTAATTGCCAGCTGTGTCACGCGAGGCCAATGGGATGTGCAACAATTGCCGATCGCCGACGATCTGTCCGGTGTATATTTTTCAGACACTCTACGTGGCTGGGTCTCGGGAGGAGGTAAGCTGCTACGTACAACCGACGGTGGGTACTCCTGGAATGCGCAACCGGCCTATGTCGGAAAATTGTCCGGCGTGGGAGCTCTTGGAATTTGGGCGCTCGGCGGCCACGACTCGATCGCCCATACTACTGATGGAGGTGGACATTTTGAGTGGTCTTCCCTGCAATCATTTTTTGGACTCGACTCAGTCGTCACCCTAGATGAACTTTTTTTTCTTGACACTCTCCACGGGTGGGTGGTCGGATCGGGTTGGTCAAACGGGAATCACACGACGAAATTGATCCGAACTGTCGACGGCGGAGATGCATGGAGCGCCGAATCCGTCGCTACAAGCACGTTCTCGGCAAGCCACCCACTTGTACAATTTCTTGATTCCATCAACGGATGGTTAACAGACGACGCCGATAACCCTCATTACACTACCGACGGCGGCCACACCTGGGACACGCTTGGGTATGTGGGTTATATAACTCGCACCGATTTGCAGTTCATAACTTCGAAAACTGGTTGGATCGCGGGCGACGGCCCTGCAATCACTTCCGAGGTGTGGAAGACAGCGGATGGCGGGCAAACGTGGATTTCGCCGCTGTCTTTTCAATACTCTGAGAATACGACTCGCGTGCGATTTGCAGACACCTCCAACGGATGGGTGGCACAATATACCGGGCTTGATGGGGGACATTCTGAGATATGGCATACCTCTGACGGAGGAAGTAACTGGGATTTGCAATTCAGTTACTCGCCTCCGTTCAGTTTTCGGCCACGCAAGTTCTTTTTCCTCGACCGTTACCACGGATGGTTGATAGGTTGTCACGGAATTGTTCTGCATAGCATTAACGGAGGGGTCACGCAAGTTGATGGCAATCCTCCCTCCTGTCTTGCGCCATCGAACTCCTTGCACATATATCCCAACCCATTTAATTCGGGAACGAGAATCGAAATACTCTTGAACGAGCGCAGTTTCGTCTCGATTACTGTCTATGATCTTCTGGGGCGAGAGATACGTAAATTGTGGTCCGGAGATGCAAGTCCTGGCTTCACCATTTTGCCATGGGATGGCAGGAATCAATATGGCCAAGATATGGGTACGGGGTTTTATGTTTTTCAACTGGTTTCCTATATCAAGCGGAATCCAACGAAAACATCCTCCATGAGGGCCTTATTGATGCGCTAGAGCTAAGAATCAATTACGGACTATGTTAGATCCTTCAACTTGGGAGCAAGCTGGAAATTCATTCAGCCGCTGATTCGTTTGAGAATATTATAGCGCTTTATCTTTTGTCATTGATCATCGTGGTGCGAGTCATCTTCGGCTGGTTCACAAAGGCGAAGGCACTCTCGCGATGCCTTAGCATAACGGCACCAGATGCGAGTCCATATCCCTGAACTCTTCTAGGAGGCCACTTTGCTACGAAGCCGGTTCCACCGCCTATGGTTTTGCCCCAGAAAGCGATCGGATACTAAGGTATCAGTTTTCACAACCGTGATATTTTGTTCAGTTCTTTGTTCCACATCCTATTTCAACCACCCTATCAAACACCATCAAGCAGGATCATACGAATAAATCGTACTACCACCTGCTCGGGACAATCCTCTTCGTCGTCGCCAATTCGGTCTGAGCATGAAGCTCGGGGCTTCGCGCCGTTCTATCACCAGGTTGGATGGGGTTGAAGATAGGAATGTCCTCAGAGTGAATCCTCGCTAACACAATAGGCTGGAATCAGTATGATGGCTCACATAAGCACGAGTCCATGCGAAAGCAGTTGCAAACGATACCGTTTAAACCCTTCTAAGAAAGGAGGATTTGGACGGATTGACTTTGATAAAGAGTCGGGGTATTTTCGCGTAATTACTGATGGGCAATCCGACTCCCATCCTTGGAACCCCTCTTTGCACCTAGAGAGGACACGTTGATGGAAGTCAGGTCGTATGCAGGAGCACGCCATCTTGTCTATGATAATCAATTCACTCTCTGATTGGGAATCCCGAAATTCTGACAATGCCGGCCATCCCAGTCGCATGGGTGGGATATGAGACTAGCGACGTGAGACGATCGATACTGGGCGCTTTCATTTTCTTCACAGTGCTCATAACCTGCCAGGCCCAGTGGGTTCAGACACCCATTCCCGCAAGCTACTATGTGGGGGCTATTATGGTCAGCGATAGCAACGTCTTCGTGGGGACCGACCATGCCATGTATCTGTCTTCGGATGGCGGGCTAAGCTGGCTCCGGCCTACAAATTACGGGATGGAAATCACGGAGATAATTTATGGCTTTGCAGTCAAGGATTCTTTCCTATTCGCGGTGACCGCATCTAATGGTGTTTTTCGATCCAGCGACCGTGGATTAAATTGGCAGCCGGTGAACAACGGGTTATCAGCGACGAGCGGGTACTGTATTACTCTTGTCGATTCCTGTCTGTTTGTGGGAATTTCCAGTGCTGGTATATTTCGCTCATGTAACGACGGCGAAACGTGGCAAGCTGCAAACAATGGATTAACCAATTTCAATGTGCAAGGATTTGGTGCAGCTCGCGACAGAGGTGGCGGCACAAGCATTTTTGCCGGGACTGGACGCGGGGTTTTCCTGTCGACTGATCACGGCGAAAGTTGGCAGGCCAGGAATAACGGTCTCGCGGATAGTTCTGTGTACTTCTTCACTGTTCTTCAGGACACGATCTTATTTGCGAGCACGTTTGGCAGTGGAATTTTTGTCACGAACGATTATGGAGGGAATTGGCGAACTGCAAATAACGGATTGACGAATCTAAAGATTCAGCCTGTCATCACGAGTCTCGACGGCAACACTCTCTTTACGGGTACGTGGGGGAATGGTGTTTTCGCATCGACTGATAACGGCGAGCATTGGCACAGCTCCTTGTTGCCAAATAGCTACAAGGTAAACGCCCTTGGTGTGGGTTCCACCGATATTTTCGCGGGTGTCGGGCACGGAGGAGGAGTCTGGCAGAATAAACTTTCGAGCGCGTTGGGTGTTGGTCCACAGTGGAGCGACACTCCGCAAGATTTCAGTCTTCGCCAGAATTATCCTAATCCTTTCAATCCTGCAACGACCTTCGAATTCACATTGTCAACTCAATCGATCGTGACACTGAAAGTTTTCGATCTCCTAGGACGGGAGGTAGCAACGATTCTCGATAATCTACATTTCGCGGTTGGCACGCACAAGGCGGTATGGGATGCTTCTTCGGTGAGCAGCGGGATATACATATACAGACTTCAGGTGGAGAACCACACAGATGCTCGCAAAATGACACTCCTCAGGTGATGACTTCTACGGCAGTGGCCCATTTTTGGATTCTTGCAAGTGGCTCACCCGGGTTCAACGAGATATTCCTGGAAAGTATTGGATCGGAGGTGAGGTTCCCCCATTTCTTCGGACAGTGGTTTACGATGTTTCGTTGACGAGGGCACGTTTGACCACTCTGCAGACGAGACTTGCAACGATTCTAGGGGCGCATTCCGCGACCCCCCTCAGGCCATTTTCTGCAGAAAGGATAACTTCTGAATAGGACTGCAAGCTTGTCTGTTTATACCCTATTTACGTGCTTATTGGTTTCGGAGCCTGGAGTCAAGCCCGCGGATTCCGGAAACTTGCCCGGAGGAAACCGACCAGCTAAGGATCACTCACGGATAGTTGGCCGAACAGACAGCTACAGACGCCAAGACCCTGGCACGATGAATAAACACAACTTGTTGGAGTCGCCGACCTCGAGCTCGTACCGTCGCACCCCCGAATGGGTCCGCAAGTACGGGTCCGGACTATTCCCCAGCGACGACCAGGCGAGGTCTATCGTGGTCGACGGGTCGCACAACATTTACATTACAGGCACCAGTGATAGCACGTTTACGGGGATCGATTATGTGACTGTCAAATATGACTCAAACGGGACGCCGCTGTGGACGAGACGATATGATGGACCGGATAGCTTCGACGATATTCCATCTTCCATTGGGGTCGACGCCGCCAACAGCGTCTATCTCACAGGCTCGAGCCACAACGCGTCGGGGCATGGGGAGTTCTGCACGCTCAAGTATGATTCAAATGGGGTCCAACAATGGGTGGCGCGGTACGCCGGGCCTGGAGATTTGGAGGACGATGCTGCAGCTTTAGCCATTGATCCCAAGGGAAATGTCCTCGTAACGGGATATGGTATTGACGGTGTGACCTTCGGGGATGTCATCACTATCAAGTATGATGGCGATGGGAAGCAGATCTGGTCCGCCCGGTTCAACGGAGCCGGAAATGGATACGATGCGCCAAGCGCAATGACGATCGATACGGATGGGAATACGTATGTCGCGGGGAGAACGATTGGGCCAACAGGTAATGACGATTTTCTGACATTGAAGTATGATTCCTCTGGTGTCGAGAAGTGGGCGGTCGCTTATAACGACACAGGAAACTCCGACGATATTGCTCTCGCAATTTCTCTGGACAGATCAGGAAACGTCTACGTGACCGGCCACGGTGGTGGTGCTGGAACAGGACTTGATATCCTTACAGTTAAGTACAACAAAGATGGAATCCGACAATGGGTATCCCGGTACAATGGACAGGCTAATTCAGATGATACTGCCGTTGGGATGGTCATCGATGATTCCGCCAACGTCTATGTTGCCGGGCGAACCACAGATGCCTCGGTTCGGCTCCAATTTGTCACGATCAAGTACGATAGCGGCGGGAATGAACTCTGGTCAAGACAATACCAGGGCCCTATTGGGTCCGTAAATCTACTCGTTGCCATTACAGCGGACTCTCAGCGTAACTTATACGTCATCGGTTCAAGCAACGTACCGGATTCCGGAACCGCTGCTGTGATTATCAAGTATTCCCGGGCGGGCGAAGAGGTGTGGACATCCAGATACACGGGATCTACCGGATCTGACAACCAACCTCTGGCGGTGGCACTAGATCATGGTCGGGGCGTCTACTCGACAGGTGGAACCCACACCATCACGAATGCTACTGATTTTCTAACTTTAAAATATACACTCGATGGCACATTCCGCTGGGCCGCTCAACATGGCGGATCGGGCACATCGAAGGAGACGGCGTCTGCATTCGCTGTCGATCGTGTGGGAAATCTCGCCATCGTCGGTGAAAGCGCATCCGGAGGAGGTTCATTCTTTACAACCCTCGCATACGACTCGGGTGGGTCCCTCAGGTGGTCATCCCACTATCAGCCTGTTGCCTCTTCGTTCAACACACCCTGGTCAGTTCAGATGGATCCGTCGGGCAACGTCTATGTTGTCGGCGTCTCCACAACCCCCCAAAATGATACCCCCTACACGATCACGATAAAATATGACTCCCTTGGGTCTCGGCAGTGGACAGAGGTTCGGAGTGGTGCACAGAACTATATCAACAAAGGGAACGTAATGGCGATCGACGATGCGGGCGATGTCGTCATTACCACATCGGCCGTCGACTCGGCCGACTACACTACCGTGAAGTACAACACGACTGGAGAGGAGCTCTGGGAGGCACACTATTCTCTCTCCTCCGGATCATTCAACGGCTCTACGGCCTTAACCATCGACAAGACGGATAATATTTACGTAACGGGCTCCAGCATGGGCGATTTTGCTACACTCAAGTATAGCCCAACCGGGGTCCAACGTTGGGTCGCCCGTTACCACGATTCGTCAGCATTATTGAGCGTACCGAGAGCGATTACCATTGATGGGGCGGGTGGAGTCTACGTGACCGGATACTCGGGAGTGTCTCAAAGCGCTGATTTCTTGACGGTGAAATATGATTCCAACGGCAATCAACTTTGGGCGTCGCGATACAATGGCGATGGAAATGGCGCGGACAGGGCGATGGCAATCGCTCTCGACGACTCGGACAATGTGATTATTACCGGTAGCAGCACTGGAAATGGAACCGGGAGGGATTACGCGACCTTAAAGTACTCAGCCGACGGGTCTCTGCTTTGGGTCGCTTTGCTTGACGACGCGTTACATCGGGTCGATGACGCAAAGGGTGTCGCAGTAGACAACGCCGGGGAAATTTACGTTTCAGGCGAGAGCTATTCCGAGGGGGGCAATCCAGCCCTTGTGACGGTCAAATATGCTGGGATCGGCGGCAGCCCGCAGTGGACAGCCACCGAGACAGATATTCATACAACGGCGGTTACCAATTTGGGAGTCTTTGTTGACCAATTGCGAAATGCTTACATCGGAGGATACTCCGTTGCGAGCAATGGAAGGTGGGGCGTGTTCACCGTTGTAAAGTACGGAACTAGTCCAACTGGAGTGTCCGAACCGCCAGGAAAGCCCCACGACTTAAAGCTGGAGGCGAATTATCCCAATCCATTTAATCCGAGCACAAGCATTAGGTATTACCTGCCATCGGACGGTCACGTAGTAATTTCCATCTTTGATGCGTTGGGGCGTGAAGTGCGATCACTCTGCGACGCAGAGGAGCATGCTGGGTGGAAATCCCTCACATTCCAGCCTTCAGGCTTAGCTTCGGGAGTGTATTTTCTCAGACTCACATTCGCGACTAAACAGGATCACGAAGTACTCTCTCGAGTAGAGAAAATGATTTATCTGCGGTGAGGACCTCAGGTAATTTCAAGAATAATAAGTTACCCCTCGTGAGGGCAGAGCGTTCCAATGGTTAAAGGGCCGTGAAATGCCAGAAGCTTCCCTTACTGATTGAAGATTCGCTTTAGCTCCCTCTCCAGTGCCTTCACATCCTTGCACATTGTGATTGAATCCCTCCTGCGATGATCGATCGGTGACGAACTCAGCTTATCGGCCCAGCCGCCAAAGCCCGCAAGCGAAAAAATTGGTTTTTGGTACATCCAGGCAAAGCACAATTCGGAGAGAGTTCCGGCGGAGCCGCCGATCGCGATAACAGCGTCCGCGGAAAGCACCGTCAGCGCATTCCGCGCGTGGCCCAATCCTGTAGGGATAATCACCGAGCACCAGGAATTTGCGCCATCGGGATCGGACGTGGGCAGGATGCCGACTGTGGTCCCTCCCGATGATTGAGCACCACGGCTGGCATACTCCATGATCCCGGGGCCTCCTCCCGTGATCAGAACAAAACCAAGTCGGGCCAGCATGCTTCCGACCTCCTCAGCCGCGCGGCAAGCCTCCGCTGAAGCCTCAGAATCGCCGATAACAGTAACCTGCAATCGCCGTTTGGTCATGAAAAGTCAAACACGACCCCCGGGAGGGGTGTTCCTTTCCGCTTGCAGAGCATTGGGGAGATTTGTATTATCATTCGGGAAAAGAGGGAACAGATGAACGACGCGCTCCTCGTCGACCGGTTACAGTTCGGCTTCACCATATCGTACCATTATCTCTTTCCGCAGTTAACCATGGGCCTTGCGCTCCTCATCGTCGCACTGAAGGGGATGGCCCTGAAAACAAAAGATACGAGGTACGATGATGCGGCGCAATTCTGGGCGAAAATATTCGCCCTGAATTTCGCAGTAGGAGTCATCACCGGCATCCCGATGGAATTCCAGTTCGGGACAAACTGGGCGCGATTCGCAAAATACGCCGGGGGCGTCATCGGTCAGACCCTTGCCATGGAAGGCATGTTTTCCTTCTTCCTCGAATCCAGTTTTCTAGGGATATTCCTCTTCGCCAGGAAAAAACTCGTGCCGAAGGCACACTTCATTTCGGCGATAATGGTCTTCCTCGGCTCCTGGTTATCGGGCTACCTCATCGTTGCCACCAACGCGTGGATGCAGCACCCGGTCGGGTACGCGGCCGCTGCTGATGGCACGGTACAGCTTGCGGATTTTGCTGCCTTGATATTCAACCCATGGGCGGAGTGGCAATACTTTCACACAATGACGGGAGCGGTCGTCACGGCTGCATTCGTCATGACCTCAGTCGGAGCCTATTACCTACTGGCAGGACGCGACAGCGGATACGCGCGGATTTTCGTACGGACCGGAGTGATAGCCGGATGTGCCGCATCCCTCCTTCTCCTCTTCCCCACAGGTGATCGGCAGGGAAAAAATGTTGCGGAATATCAGCCGGCAACACTCGCGGCGATGGAGGGACTATTCAAAACCGAGCGGGGAGCGGGATTAATACTCATCGGGCAGCCTGACATGGAGAAGCAGGCAATGGACAATCCTGTCCACATACCCAACATGTTAAGTTTTCTCACCTATGCCCGGTGGGAGGCGGAAGTTCGGGGACTTGATCAATTCCCGAAACAGGAATGGCCGGACAACATCCCCCTTCTTTACTACAGCTATCACATCATGGTCGGGCTAGGGACACTCTTCATCCTGATACTCATCATCTCGGCAATAAAACTCTGGAGAGGCACACTCCATACTTCGCGGGGCATGATGTGGGTCCTGATGCTCTCCTTCCCGTTTCCCTTCATTGCGAACACGGCCGGGTGGATGACGGCGGAATTGGGAAGGCAGCCGTGGCTTGTTTACGGACTTTTCAGAACGGCCGGGGGGACATCGCCCACCGTATCGGCCGGTAACGGACTCTTCACCCTCCTTGGCTTTTTGGGAATGTACTTCGTCATCGGAGTTTTGTACCTCTTCCTCATCGTCAAAAGAATAAACGAGGGACCTGCTCCCTCGGCGCGGTCTTTTTAAATGGAAATACTCTGGTTCTGCATCATCGTCTTCATGCTCGGAATGTACGTCGTCCTGGACGGATTCGACCTGGGCGTCGGTATATTGTATCTGATCCTGGGCAAACAGGGGGAGGATCGAAGAAAAATGCTCGGCTCGATCGGGCCCGTCTGGGATGGAAACGAGGTCTGGCTCCTTGCTGCCGGGGGGACACTCTACTTTGCCTTCCCGATGCTCTACGCATCAAGTTTCAGCGGATTCTATCTCCCGCTGATGATCGTCCTGTGGCTGCTCATTTTACGCGGGGCGGGGATAGAATTCCGGCATCAGATCCATCATCCCATGTGGCAAACCTTTTGGGACATCGTCTTCTCAACGTCAAGCATACTTCTCTCAATATTCTTTGGTGCGGCTCTGGGCAATGTCATCCGGGGCGTGCCTCTGAACAAAGAGGGATACTTCTTCGAGCCGCTCTGGACCACATTCACCGTCGTCCCTGAGGCGGGAATACTTGACTGGTTCACCATCATCATGGGAATCGTCGCCCTCCTCGTCCTCACCGTCCATGGAGCAAACTACATTGCGTTAAAAACCGGCGGCGGATTGCAGGAACGCGCCCGGCGGGCTGCAGGGACGGGGTGGTGGGGCGTCATGATAAGTTCAGGACTTGCGCTCATCTCGACATTCGCCATCCGGCCTCAGACCTGGGACAATTTCTCTGCGCACCCGTGGGGATACGTATTTCCGCTTGCCGGGCTCCTTGCGCTCTTCGGCATGAAATTTTTTATCGGAAAAGACCTCCTCGCCTTCCTCTCATCCTCGACATTCATCATCGGCATGCTCGTTTCCACCGCATTCGGTCTTTACCCAAACCTCCTCGTCTCCTCGACAGACCCTGCGTACGCGATAACCGTCTACAATGCGCGGGCCCACGACTACGGCCTGCGTGTCGGCCTCATCTGGTGGATCATCGGCATGGTCCTTACAGTCACGTACTTTACCGTCGTTTTCAGAGTTTTTAGGGGAAAAGTCTCCGACCAGGACGGTTACTGAGACTCCCGTCGTCATCGGCGCCCTGCCAAAACCTCAACCCTTCTAGAGCACCACCCTGAATCTCGGAAGGCCCGGGGACTGATACGTTGGAATATTTTCGCCCGGCTCGCTACATTGAGTCGAACTTTTAGGAAAACTCCATGACAGCCTCACCTCACATCGAAAAACACTTCACCGCCAGCGAGACCGTTCGCGACATAGTCATCGGCATGTCCGACGGATTAACCGTACCCTTCGCCCTCGCCGCGGGCTTAACCGGGGCTGTCGCATCGAGCGGAATCATCGTCACGGCGGGACTTGCAGAAATAGCGGCGGGATCCATTGCGATGGGGCTGGGGGGTTACCTGGCGGCGAGAGGCGAGGCGGAGCACTATGCGAGCGAGTGGGAGAGGGAGCGGCGCGAAATCACGGAAAAGCATGAGATGGAGGTAAAAGAGACCGCAGAAATCTTTGGCCAATACGGCCTGTCGCGCGAGCAGATCGGACCCGTGCTAGAGGTTTTCAACAAAAACCCCGAACAGTGGGTCGACTTCATGATGCGATACGAGCTTGGGCTTGAAAAGCCAGACCCGAACAGAGCCCTCGTCAGCGCGCTGACCATTGCGGGCGCGTACATTGCCGGGGGATTGTTACCCATGGGGCCGTACATGATCATCCCTGCGGCACACAGCGCGCTGCCGGTTTCGATTTTGGTCACCATTGCGGCCCTCCTCCTGTTTGGGTACATCAAGGGGAGGTACACCGGGACCCGGCCGGTTCGCAGTGCCCTGCAAACGATCTTAATAGGGGGACTGGCTGCAGCGGCGGCGTTCCTGATTGCCCGTCTCATCGCTTAGAGACTTGGGCGCTGGCAGAATTACCTGATTCTCACAAAGAATCTTGGCGAAGACGCGCAGTCAGAAGGGAAAGCGCACGGTTCAGAATCTATGATTCAACGCGCGGCATGTCCGACCCCATGTCTGCCCCCCTTCTGCTCACTTGTAAGATCCTTCCGCCTTTTTCCGGATAAATCTCAACACATCATACTCGGAATGACTCTTTTTCGACCGCTTGCCTGCCTTTTCGTGACCGCCGCTTACCATAACGAAGGTAAGGACGTCAGGAAGATTGGCCGCCTGGGCGCTGTCCAGATTCGTCGTTAGGCTCATTTGTGGCAGCTGCTCGGGGGGAGGGCAGTTGGCCGGGTCGCTGCAGCAGTGCTGCGTGTCGCAACAGCAAAGATAAAAAACCTGCCCCCCTCCGGTGCCGAACGATACGATGGTAGGAGCGTTCGACCCCTTGGGCGGTCCATTCCGGAAACCCATGAACATCAGGCTTAAACAGGCGATGAATCCGGCAACGAACAGGGAAAGTCTAGGCATACGAAAACCCTCCTTCTTGGATGTT
The DNA here is from genome assembly GCA_964410105.1 of uncultured Chlorobiaceae bacterium. Classification (GTDB taxonomy): domain Bacteria; phylum Bacteroidota; class Ignavibacteria; order UBA10030; family SZUA-254; genus CAYPFY01. Next base: position 75,214 of record CAYPFY010000013.1, on the reverse strand, counting down.
TGTTGGATGAAGAATCTAGTGACCCTTCGTGAGTTGTGCAAGAATTTTTGTCGCCTCGCGGGCGTGCTCATCGCTTCCATCGGCGGAATGCCAGCACTGCAGACAATCCGTCAGATGCTGTGTGGCACGGTCCCGATCATGATGCCTTATCAAGAGTTTTCCGAGAGCAAGATCGATCTCCGGCCATAGCTGCCGGGTCCAGAAACCCCCCGTTCTGATACTCCGGACGAATGCCATCACAGCTTCTCCCCTGTGCTCCAGGATAGACTTATACGCGACGATGGCGCTCGTATCGCCCCGAACTTCATGGCTGCGGGCGATCCCCAGCTGTGCAAGAAGAAAAATCGGGTCACCGCTATGGATACGTTCAACGTTGCTGAACTCACCCAGGGCCTCTGACGGTGATTGCGACTGAAGCAGAATTTCACCTTTTACCAGATGCGCAAAATCCTTCTGACGTTTGCGAAAATACGGATCGGGGCTCGTCGTTGAAAGAATTCTATCAAAAATTCGCCGGGCATCCACCAAACGACCATTTCTGGCAAAACTTTGGCCGATGAGGGGCAGTTCGAAAAAGGGAGAGCTGCAGAGGCGTTCGGCGAGCGTCATCTCCCTGGTATAGACCCCCGCTTGTGAAGATGCTGCCGCCAGTTCGGCAAGCAGAAAATGGAAATACGCTTCGTCCATTGGCCGGCCATACTTTTTGCATAGGTCAAGCCCTTCGACGCACTCTGCCTGCGCCGAGCGCAGTTTTCCCTGAAATTCACACAGCGAAGCGAGCTGCATCGATACGGAAATCCTCTGCTGGCCCTCGGTGAGTTGCAGGACGCTGCGAAGAGCCTCTTCTGCCGAGTCCAGCAGGCCCCTCATCCAGAGGGCTTCAGCCATGTAGACATCTATTGCATAGTAAGCCGGTCGGATCGCCTTGCTTTTTTTGTAAAAATCGAGAGCATGCTCCCCATCCCCGGCGAGGGCGAGGGTATATCCCCAATTATTATAGATCGTGCCGGTGTAGGTCACGGAATCAAGAGCGAGCGATTGCTGAAAAGACCGGATTGCGGCCCTCGTATCCCCCTCGTACATCGCAAGCCATCCGAGGATTGAAAAACCCTCTGCGTTATTGGGATACCTCACCACCAGCTGCTGGATATTGGAATAGGCCTTGGGAAAATCGAGTTCGAAGCTCGGGCCGTAGTAGACCGCGAGAATAGTAGACCGTTCCCGGTCGCTGACGCGACCGACAAGCGAAGGCACGCGATCGTGGTAGGCGAGGGCCAGACTATCCCTCCCCAGCTTTCGTAAATCATACGAAAGCTCGCTTGTCGCCATTGCAAATCGCGGATCTGCGGAAACCGCCTGCTCCTCGAGGAGGGCGGCATCGTGATAATTACCCTGGGCTTCGAGCCGCATCGCGCGGGAGTGAGATTCGAGCGCCTGGAGAGATGGGGTCGTCACCCGTTCGAGGGGCGGGGCATTGTTGGAGATCTCCTCGAGAGTTTCGCCCAGGCGCCTGCGGATATCCTTGCACAATTCATCCATTTCGGAAAGCACATTTTCGACCCTCGCCGCCTGGCGATGGAGTTGATCGAGAGATTCTCCTGAAGAAGCGTTCACGATCCTGCAGGTCAGTGCAAAACCGCTCCCGACGGGTTGAATGCTGCCGGCCACGATAACCTGGGCACCTTCACGCCGGGCCAGCTCCAGAGACGTCGCCTCATCGAGCCGGTGGTCGCCGGGAAGCGCCATTCGCTGAAGGCCGTCAGGGATACGATCGGAGGGGAAAAGATTCAAATGAGGGGATTGGCGCAGGGAAACTTTTATGGCTTCCGTGAGGGAGTGATTGAAGACGCTATCACCAGTTCCATTCTCAAAATCTGTCACGAGCACATAGCGTGAGGGTTCGAACCGAAAAGACGGCCGTGCCAGGCGCGAGAGCGTCAGCCATCCGGCGAGGCAAGCAAGAACGGCGAGAGCGATCGCGGCAGGAATTTTTCGGGACGTCACGGCCCGGAGCGCATGCCGGATCCCCGTTGCGGGCAGGAAGCCGGATTCAAACGCACGCAGGTCGGCGGCCATCTCGCTGGCCTGCTGGTACCGCATCGCTGGTTCCTTCTGCAGAGAGCGTGTGATAACCCCTTCGAGGGCGGGAGAAACTCCTTTCACAATTTTCGAGGGGGCAACAGGATCGGAGTGAAGGATGGAGTAGAAAATCGCGGCTTCATGCATCCCCTCGAAAGGGCGCGAGCCGGTAACCATCTCGTAGAGAACGACGCCGAGCGAAAACAAATCGGCGCGGCGGTCAGCCTGCTGTCCCCTGATTTGCTCCGGGGACATGTACGCTGCCGTACCCGCCATACGGCCCGACTTTGAGCTCCGCGTGTCGCTGCTTAATTTCGCGAGGCCGAAATCGACGATCTTCACCACCCCGTCGCTCGTCACCAGAATGTTAGCCGGTTTGATATCGCGATGGATGATCCCGGCGCCGTGAGCTCTTTCGAGCCCCTGGGCTACCTGAATCGCGATCCCTGCCGATTCGGAGGCCTCCATCGGGCCCTGCTGGATTTTTTCGCGAAGAGTCTCGCCGCGATAGTAGGCCATGCAGATAAAGGATCGGCCATCTTTCGTTTCGCCCACTTCGTGAACGACGGCTATGTTGGGATGGTCGAGAGCGGATGCTGCCTGAGCCTCATGGATAAACCGCATCTTGGCCGTCTCGTCGGACGTCATCTCGGCGGGAAGAAACTTCAGCGCCACGTCACGTTTGAGCTTGTTATCGTGGGCCTTATAGACAATCCCCATCCCTCCCTCCCCGAGCTTTTCGAGGATCGTGTAGTGTGAAACTGTTTCTCCGATCACTTCGCCTCTGCCACCAACTTCTGGAATCGCGGGTTGCTCCGAAGCGGTGTCCACTCCGGATCGATACGAAGCATTGCACGGGAATTGAAAGAGGGAATAGAGAGAAGGCGCTCTAACTCATCAACCGCGGCGTCAGAGTTTCCCGTCATTGCATGGATGCAGGCAAGGTCCCTCAGACGAACCGAGCCCCTTAATGCGTCACGTGTGACCGGCAGCAGCTCCACCGCATGTTTCCCCTGACGCACCGCCTCTGAATTCCGCCCGAGTCCGGCATACGCGATACCCAGCGAACTGAAGAGCCGGGAATCGTCGTTGTGCGACAAGACCTCATGCTCTATCAGCCTTGCTGCAGCTTCGTACGAGGTCAACTGCTTTCCACGATCGCCGAGGTAGCGGTAGAGATGACCCTTGAGAAGATCTTTGGGAAAATATTCCATTTGGTCGCTGAGGACGTCACCGTTGAGCTTACCAAGCCGATCTAGTTCCTCTTCATATCTTCCGTCAAACGAGTTAAGAAAGAACCAGTTATAAATCAGCTCGGGGTTGCTCGCGCCCGTCTTATGTCGTTCTGCCAGTTCCAGGAGTTCGCGGGCACGACCTTTATCACCCTTCCAGAGCAACATGATGTTGGCTTTTTCGACATAAGGATCCGTCCAATCGGGGGAAAGGCCTATAGCCCGATCGCAGTACACCTCGGCTTCGGCGTATCGCCGCAAGAGCCCGGCCGTGAGTGCGATTTCATACTTGTTATCGGCGGATCGCGGATCGACTTCGTCGGCCCGCTTAAACGCCGAGAGGGCCTCCTCCATTTTCCCCTGGCGGCGGTAGACCGAAGCCAACCCGAGCAAGAGATCAACGTCGTTCGGTTTGGAATGCAATGCCTTTGAAAATTCCGCTATCGCATTGTCGTAGTCGACAAGGCCGTGGTAGTAATACCACCCCATCGCGACATGCGCTTCGGGAAGGTTAGGGTCTAGCTGCAGTGCGCGCTCCGCCGCCGCTTTGGATTTCTGCAATCTCTCCTCTGTACGGTCGTAGAACTCCCAGTATAGATGCGAGTGAACCTCTCCCAGCTTCGCGTACGCCTCCGCAAATTGTGGATCAAGCTCCACCGCCCTCAGATAGAGTTGTTCCGCGGTCCTCCAGTCCCGTTCTTCGAGCGAGCGAAAGAGGTAATCGTTACCGCGCAGATACGCATCGTACGCATCCGAATTCTTCGTCGGCGTGGCTTCGAGCGACTGTTTTTCGGGCTGAAGGAGAGTCACATCCAGCGCGCTTGCAACCCTGGCGGCAATCTCCGATTGAATCTTGAACGCCCCTGCGAAAACCTCCTCGGACGGCTGAGCCCAGATCTGCGTCCCGTCGGTCACATCGATCAGCTGAGGACTGACGCGAACAGTCTTCGTTCCCCCCTCCTCGTTCCAGCGAAGCGTCCCCTGGAGGATATACTTCACGCCAAGCTCCTCGCCGATCTGCCTGATCGACTTCGTCGTCTTCTTATACTGCATGGCGCTTGACCGTGCTAAGACGCCGAGACCGGAGAGGCCGGAAAGCTTGCTCGTGATCTCTTCCGTAATACCGTCGGCGAAATAATCCTGATCAGCGGGGCCGAGATTCTCAAAGGGGAGAACCACGAGCATCTTCCGCCCCAAGTGGGCAGAACCACCCAGACCTCCGGGCTTCAGGATGAAGATAGCCGCAGTCGCGAGCAGAACAACGCCGGCAGCTATGCCCAGCCAATGCCGGGCGTTCAGCCCTCGCCGGGAGACTTTGGACGCCCGTGGAGCCGGTTGATCGTCAATGACCGGGCGGGCGACGCGACTTGATCCTCTCTTCTGGAGGCGGCGGATCTGGCTCACCATGTCGTCCACATGCTGGTATCGATCGTCCGGATCCTTCTCCAGCGCCCGCGAAACGATCTCGTCAAGCTCGGGTTGGACATCGGGAAGATGGTTCGAGAGACGTTCGGGCGCTTCATTCAGTATCGAATAAAGCATTGCGGCCTCGTGCTCTCCGCGGAAGGGCGTTTTTCCCGTCAGCATCTCGAAAAGTACCACGCCCAGCGAGAATATGTCCGACCTCGCATCGACCTCGCGGCCCTGCAATTGTTCCGGGGCCATATAGGAGAGCGTTCCGACCGTGGAGCTCGTCCGGGTAAGCTTGACGATTCCTTTCAGTTTTGCGAGGCCAAAATCCATCACCTTAACCTGGTCTTTTGAATTGACCATGACATTCTCGGCCTTGATATCGCGGTGAACAATCCCCTTTGAATGAGCCTCATGAAGAGCCTCTCCTATCTGGGCAGCATACCGGAGCGCATCTTCCACTGTTGGGACAGGCAGCATTCGGCGGAGCGTGAGTCCATCCACATACTCCATCTCGATGAACTGCTGTCCGTCATGTTCGTCGATGCGGTAGATCGTGCACACATGGGGATGATTAAGCGTCGCGGCCGCCTGCGCCTCAAGCATGAAACGCGCGCGCTCACCCTCGGTGCTCGCGAGGTGTGATGGAAGGAATTTCAGGGCCACAATGCGCTTGAGTTTCGTATCCTCGGCTTTATAGACGACGCCCATCCCCCCCTCCCCCAATTTCTCCAGGATTTTATAGTGAGAAACGACCTGTCCTATCATTCAAGATCCTTAAGAAAAGCTGACCGGTACAGAAAACCTTTGCGACCGGGGGATACGCGCCGTGGGATGGTGAACGCCTGGAATAAATCCGGCGATTGTCATAGAAGCTATCGGTTATAGTGAAGTACTCGGGAGCATCCTACTCGATTTGCAGCGGATGAAGAGGCGAACCGAGACCGTATATCCGGAACACATCACGCATACAAATGCGCAGAATCGCATAAAGACAGCCCTAATGTATGCGGATTTTGTACAACAGTCAATTGACCGGCTTCCCCGAGGGCGATACAAGCTCTCGGGCATAAATCCACACCCGAGTCATAGAACGGACTCCCGGCCGTTGACTGATTCCCCAGCATCTCGTATATTTTCAGCGCGTAGATCGCAGTTGATAGCTTTCGAAAACAGAACCAATGACAAGCAAAGCAGGCACTGACACGATGGCGGCCATGATTTTAATCCGGCCCGGCGAGCCGCTGCGGACTGGACGGGTTAACAGGCCACTGGCGGGGGCCGGCAAAATCCTCATCCGCGTGTCAGCGTGTGGAGTATGCCGTACAGACCTCCACATTTACGACGGCGACTTGAGCAATCCGAAACTTCCGCTTATACTCGGTCATGAGATCGTGGGAACGATCGTCGAGATTGGAAGTGGCACGGCGGGTTTCGAGAAAGGACAACGAGTAGGAGTTCCCTGGTTAGGTGGCGCGGACGAAACCTGCGAGTATTGTTTATCGGGGAGGGAGAACCTCTGCGAGAACGCATTATTTACCGGATACACCGTTGACGGCGGGTACGCTGAATACGCCGTTGCTGATTACAGATACTGCTTCGGGGTGCCCGACAAATATTCCGATTCAGAGGCGGCGCCGCTGTACTGTGCAGGGCTCATTGGGTATCGTGCGCTTCGGATGGCAGAGGGAAAAAAGCTGGGATTCTACGGATTCGGCGCCGCAGCGCATATCATCGCACAAATTGCGATTCACCAGGGACGAGAAATCTTCGCATTCACACGCCCCGGAGATAGGGAGGGACAAGCATTCGCCCGGTCCCTGGGGGCATCCTGGGCAGGCACCTCGTCGGAAGCGCCTCCCGAGAAGCTTGATAGCGCCATAATCTTCGCGCCGGTAGGATCGCTTGTCCCCGCAGCGCTTCAATCGATAGTTAAGGGAGGCACGGTAGTCTGCGCGGGCATACACATGACGGACATACCGTCGTTCCCGTACAGATATCTTTGGGAGGAAAGAAAGCTGGTCTCGGTCGCAAACCTCACGCGACGCGATGCTCTGGAATTCCTGAAAATTGTCGGTGAGGTCAAGATCCGTACTGAAGTGCAGACATATCCGCTCGCGCGGGCGAACGATGCGCTGAGCGATCTCAGGGAGGGAAAAATCCGCGGGGCTGCCGTCCTTCAGACCGCAGGGATGAAATAAATTACGCCCTCAGGGGATTTTATCAGAAATGATCAATCGTGCGGCCAGTCAGGGTTCTGTACTCCCCCATACACTCGGCAGTGAGGCAGGAATGGACGGGCAGCACGCCGATCAAATCCCCGACGTGCATCCGATTAATGTAATCAGCGGGAGCGCTGACAATCCCATGCTCCTGAGAGAGTGAGGAAACAAACGCATTCTTAACAGGCGGCGACCACCCCTCGTCATCCAGGTCAACAACGGCTCCGAACACTCTCTTTCCTTCGTCATCCAGAATAAAATCTTTGGAAAAATGGATAGCTCCCCCGTACACAATAAGCTCATTTCTTTCCGGATGCCTGGCAACCACGGGGCAAGCCACGGCAACGGCAATCTGATCAACGTCGCACGAACTTATCTGATGTTGCATCATATCATAAAACACGAAGTTTCCAGGGCGGATCTCATCAACACCCGGAAAATCTTCGGCAACGCTGCACGAGGGCGTATCCCCCACTGAGATTTTGACTGTCGTCAGAGCCCGGAGGCGGGACTTAAGCTTCTTCATCTTATTGAGAGAATCCTCATGAGTGCGAAGAATCTCAGCCTTCGATCGTGCCTTATAGGAATGCCCTGCGTGAGTGAGAAGCCCCGTGAGATTCAGCATGGGAGACCGAGAAATCTCTTCCGTCAGCCTTGTCACCTCGTCGACGCAGGACGAGGGGATTCCGGTTCTTCCGAAGCCCGAATCGATCTTCAGATTCACATTGCAGCGATTCCGCAGGCTGGAATTCAGCGCAGAGAGAGTTTCGGAAGACTCAACCAGAACGGTCAGAGAAATCCGGGAAGCCAGCTCGTTAACGGCATCCATTTCGCGGACATTCAGGGGGAAGGCGACCGTAATGTCATCCCATCCGTCCTGTGCGAAGTAGGACGCCATGGAAAGGGACGACGTCGTAATTGACCGGACCCCGGAATTTCGGAACCACCGCCCGATTTCGAGCGACTGGTGAGTCTTGAAATGTGGCCGGAAGTGGAGAGATTTTTTCCGTGCCTTATCGGCCATTGTCTCGATATTTTTATGGCACTTCGCCTCATCGAGGAGAAGCGTTGGCCGCTTAATGTTCACCCTATTTCCGTAAGAACTTAAAGGCATGATCCCACGAGCCTCTCCGGAAACCGTAAACCACCCAGAGAATGCAGAGAGGTTCTAGCAGGCGGGCGCCTTCCATTCCGCCGATATCGATAACGGGCCACCCAAAATTCTTAAGAATATCCGTCACCGCGGCCTTGGCCTTATCATCGTTGCCGCAAATGATCATATCGGGTGGACCGCCGGGGAGGTCGGGGTTCACCATAAACGCGTTCCCCACAATATTGAAAGCCTTCACCACCCGTGCGCCGGGGAGCCACCGTTGAACCTGTTCACCCCCTGAGTCGATATGGCCGAGAGCGAGTTTCGGCGGGGCGCCGGGAGAAAAAATGAGAGGATTCGTCGCATCGATAACCACCTTCCCGTCAAGATTAAGGGGAACTGCGAGTCTGATCGCGTTCTCCGTTCCCGACCAAAGGGTGGCAAGCACCGCAATATCGCAGAAGGAGGCCGCGTCGGCGAACGAACCGGCGGATGCCCGGGCGCCGACTCCTGCGACGAGATCCTTGGCCTTGGGCAGCTGGGGATCCCGTGTGCCGAATTTTACAGTATGACCGAGGCCGGTAAACCCTATGCCGAGTGCGCGGGCGACATTACCTGTGCCGAGAATTCCGATGTTCATGAAAACTCCCTGTGATGATATAAAAAAATATCAAACTCGGCAGTGAGAGTCAACTTCCCAAAGCCTCAGTAAACCGACTCCCCGTAACAATCTGAAAAGAATTTCGTACATTCAACACCACGCATCGCTTCCATGACACGTTCGTCATACACTCGCCTTCTCGGCATATTTCTCTCAACCCTTCTGGCTGTCCAGATGACATGCTGGATTTGTCCGGTGGAAAAGAACGCCAAGGCACCCGCATGCTGCTGCGAGCAGAATCAAGCACACTCTCCACGATATACTCCCCTTCGAATTCACTGCATGCTCGCGGGGCAGGTACGGCCGTCGGCAGACTTCCAGTCCCCGTTCGGGGTTCAGAGACCCCCTGCTTTCTGCCAGTCAGCATCGTTTCCTAACCCTCTTACCGAATCACCCGAAGGAGCCCTCCTGGACCGGGGATCTGTCTGGATCCTCAATCGGAACTTCAGGATTTGATCTTTCCCCTCGCTTAATACGCCACGCAGCGGGCCGGGTAAAGATTCCGGGCCGGAGAAAACCATTTTTCTTGAGGAGAAAGACCATGAAAAGCTTACTCTCACTAGGCTTGATACTCATCATTATGGGCGCAAGCCACGACAGACTGCAGGAATTCATCAACGATCCGTCGTTACAGGATCAGATCATCGAGTACATTGTTGGGCACCATCCCTTAATGAGCAAAGTCATCGACCAAATCATGAAAGACGAGAACAAAAGGCAGATGATAATACAACATCTGAGCCGCGGGCACATGGAGTCGGGCAGTAGCGGTGCAAAGAGCCCCTATTCGGGTTACGAGGGGCGGGATATTAAAGCACTCTCGGCCGAACAGATCAAAAGCTATCTCGAAGGGGAGGGAATGGGATTTGCGATGCCCGCGGAGCTCAATCATTACCCGGGACCGAGGCATATCCTGGATCTAGCCCCGAAGTTAAACCTCTCGGAGAAGCAGCAGGCGGGAGCCCAGCAGATTTATTCCTCCATGCACACCCGGGCGATCGACCTCGGGAAAAAAATCGTTGAACAAGAACGTGCACTCGATGAAAAATTCGCAAGCGCCGGCATCGACGAAGTTTCGCTCAAGAACCTCACACAAACCATCGGATCATACCAGGGAGATCTACGCTTCACTCATCTTCAGGCCCATCTTCGCCTGAAGAAACTCCTGACCGTTGCTCAGGTTGCCCGGTATGACAGCGTCAGGGGATACGGAAGCGCCGGGGCGATTGAGCACATGCACTGACAGCGACCCGGGAGACTTCAACACAAGGCCCGAGGGAACACCTCGGGCCTACTCTTTTTCGGCGATACTGAATTCGCTCCGGACCCGGAGTGTCAGGCAGCGACGGAAACCTGTCTTTTCACATGAAGAAGGCGCTGAGCGACAGTCACCGGTGCGAGAACGGCGATCGCGAGAAGTGCGAGAGTGATCGGAGGCAGCGCAAATCTGTAGGGAAGATGCAGTGAAGCCACCATAGAATGGAGCGGCTCATGATAGTAATTATTGAGAAAATTCAACATTGACCCCAGGCCAAAAAGGAGTATGCGTTCGCCCCGGCGCAGAATTCCCACATTGCAGGGAATATTAAACGACTCCGCTCGTGCTCTCACATAGCTAATCAGGAGCGACCCGCCGGTCGCCACCACAACGACGAGAGCTGTCATATACATATGGTGGATAACCAGGTAGGCTCCTACCCCGGTATAAATCGCAAGCTCTCCGATACGGTCCATCGTTGCATCATAGATAGCCCCGAAAACCGTGACTTGGCTCGTGAGCCGTGCGAATTTCCCGTCGATCAGATCGAGAGCCCCTGCGACGAGAATCAGCACGCCGGCAATTAGGAACTCGCCCATCACGAGAAAACAAGCCGCCGTGAGATTTAGGATAAAACCGAGAGTGGAGATGGAGTTTGGCCGGATCTTCGAGTAACCGATCAACCGCACGACCGCATCGAGCTCACGATTAACTTCCCTTTCGACGATACCCGGGATCAGAGACATAGGCACTCCGCGAGAATTTTTGACGCCTCCCACCTGCCGCACCGAACATTTATTAGAACATGGGAACGCGAAAATAGTTTAATAGCAGAAAAGCATCAAAATCTATTTTAGCAAAACGAGCTTCCGGACCTGTGAAAAACCTGAGCCGGAAGAGGTAGACGCCTTCAGCTCGTACAGATAAACCCCGCTGGGAAATGCGGATGCGTCCCACTGGACAGATTTATAGCCGGCGTCCTCCGGACCCCCCTTAAGAACAGCCACCACCTGGCCTACCATGTTATACACCTTCAGGGACACGAACCCGGAGGCGGGCAATTGATAAGCGATCGTCGTTGATGGATTAAAGGGATCGGGATAATTCTGCCCGAGCGAATAGGAGGTGGGAAGAGCCGTCGTCGGCGAGAGACTCGGCGAAGGTGCTGGAGGCGGAATCTCGGAAATCAGGCTGATCGCGATCCTGCTGGAGGCTGGGGAGGATCCTCCGAGAATCAGCACCCCTGCTTGATTCACCTTCACCCAATACGCTTTCCCAGGCACCAGGGAATTGGCAATATAGTAAGACCCTGAATAGCCATAAAACTGAGACGTCACGATTCCGCCGGGGATCGAACTAATCGACGACACAGATGTAGGCGATGCGACAGAACCGACCATATTCCAGCCGTGGCGGACATTAATAGAATCAACTGGCTTCGGAGCTCCTGTAACGAGCAAAGTTTCAGGAGAGGAAAACTTCAGCCAGAACCCTGACCCGTTTTCCATTGTATCTCGAGGCGCGTATGACCCGCTAAAGGCAAACGCCGATGAAACCGCGCTGGGGAACAGGACGGCTTTCCGGTAGTCTGGGGGGACTACGGGGAGGGAGACCATATTCCATCCTGGAGAAACAGTATCACGGGGCAAACCGAAATTACCAAAATCAAAACCTACGGTATCCCTTCCCTGTGGAAGCACAATCGTATACGCGCTCGCGGGGAACGATTGAACCCAGCCAGGACGGGACTCCTCGCTCACGGTATAGGAGCCTGCCGGTAGACTCGGGAACACATAATTCCCGAGCAAATCGGTGACAGTGGTATCGACGACATCGCCTCCGAGATAAATCTTCCACCCTGACAATGCGTGGTCGGCGGTATCGCGAACCCCATTGCCATTCACATCTCTGAATTTAGAACCGTGTATTGAACTCCTCACGCTGTCGATAAACTGGAAAACGCCTCCGACACCAAAAAAATCGTGCGTTCCGGCGAGATAAACACTCGAGGGATCGAGCGGGTGAACCCGCAGATTCCACGCGGCAAAATTCGTAAGAAGACCGTCTTCGAAATGTTGAAAGGTAAGCCCGCCATCGGTCGTACGGTCGATCCCGCGGGTCGTGCCAAACTCCCCGACGTAAAGCGTTTCGGGATGCTGCACGTCAATAGCGAGAGACCAGATCGCAATCTTCTGTAGAGGAGTCTTAAACCATGTCTCACCTCCATCCGTCGTCTTCCAGAGATTATTGAGACTGTCGGGCTCGCCGTAGGTCGTCGCGTAACCGACCAGGGGATTCTGCGGATTGATGGCGAATTTCGGCACCTCCTCCGCGCCCCCGTCATTCACTATCGTCCAGGTAACACCGGCATCCGTCGTCTTCGAAATCCGGCTCGCCCCGGTCCCCGCATAGAGAATATTTGCGCTATCGGGCCGAACAATAAGGCCACAGAGGTGAGGGCCGGAAATGCCCTGAAGCGTCCACGTGTCTCCCCTGTTGGTAGAGCGGTAGACGGACCCATCGGAAAACTTCCCGGCATACATCGTATCGGAATGAGCCGGGTCATAATCCATACTTTCGCCGTCGATGCCATAATTCGGCAAAACGTCGGTCCACGTAAGACCCTCGTTGGTAGTCTTCCACAGACCGTTGTTAAAAAACTCGACGGCAAAGATTGTAAGAGTATCGCGCGGGTGCACGAGAATATGGCGGATGCCTACGATCGGAGGAGAGGTTGGCAGATCGGTCCAATGATACCCCTTATCCCGGGAAACAGACAGAACACCGGACGATCGTTCGCAGTAAATCGTATACGGATTGAGAGGATTTATGCCGACATTAAAACCCACGGCTGAGGTCCGTTGCTGCCAGTAATTGAGCTGGGAAGATGCAGACAGCGAAAACACAATCTCACAGATAATCAGGATAAACGGGAAACGTCTCAGGGGAAGATCCATACAGATACTCCGGTCGATTGAACATCGCCGACTAGCGGCGCAGATGGTTTTTCAAAATAACCCTATTTTGGTCAAGAATCAATACAAGTATGGGTCGACGTCGGACGAGGTGTTACCGGAAAGAGCGCGTTCGCCCTGCTGCCGTTGACCGGAGCGCAGCGACATAGCTTTTGACATACCGATCCTTTTCGCGAAACTTATACTGCATAATGAACCGTGGATGATCCAGTGCAATCACTCGATCGAAAAGTTGCAAATCAGAGTTGAGTTTACCTAGAAATGCCGCATTCTTGCCTTTTCCCCAACAGATGCAGACATCCCGTGCGATTCCAAAATCAAGCTGAGCCCGGAGGCAATCCACCATGAACTCATACGCGGCTTCCATTAACGATTTACTATCGTAATAGTTAAAATTCACTTGCCGTCCCGTTCGGCTGGTAGTAGTGAACCCAAGCGGGCAAACAGCGCCGATATAAAAATCCGAAAAGAAGCGCTTGACACCTCCGTACGCCTTAATGACATCGTAAACAAACACAGAGGAGGGTTCGTGCGTTTCGAGGCTTCTTATGGAAATCCCGCACTGTTCAGTCAATCTCTTCGTATCGGTGAACGGAATGCCTGTCGCGCCTGCGCCAAATCTGGCTGGATTTATGCCCAGAATTAGATGCCGCGTCCGACGATCATTGTAGAACTTCTTATAGAACTGCGCCATGGCGATACCGGTTTCAGCATTATTTTCAACCGGATTCAGGACACGAATACCGTGCGGCAGAAGGCCCTTGAATTTCAGGCCCCGATTAAACTGAATGACTCTATCGCCAAATCCGGGCAAGGTCTTTGATTTCACAAAAATCCCTCGACTCGATCAATCCTGCTCGTTACAGAATTAGATAACTCGTCCCGTAGAGGAAACTCCCCCTTCTGGGTGAAACAGTTAGGAATGGTCACAGAGAAATTGATAATATGTGCAATAATTGCTATCATAATGCAACCACCGAGTTTACCCAGGCGCTTATGGACGATTCCCTTGGGAGATGGAATCGAGATAGGCTCCAGAGAGGGGAATCTTACCTGTTAACATGCTCAAAGAAATCCTCGTCCCGAACCTGAACATCATCTTCATCGGTCCTGCGGTCACCGTCCTTTCCGACGACCTCGGCTTTTACCGCCTCGGCACGAAGGACAGGTTCTGGGAGATGCTCGCCTTCTCCGGGCTCACGCAGGGAGAAGTCATTTCGAAGAAGGACCGCAAAGCGCTCGACGATGCAAAGCGTACCGGCGTCCTCAATGATCTTTACAAGCAGTTCTTCTTCGAGAAGAAAGAGTCGACGCTCCTGAAAGCGCGCATCGGCATGACCGACCTCAACCGGCGGCTTGTTGTCCAAACCGAAGACGACCCCGCCGCCGCGCCGACACAGGCTGACGTCCAGACGCTCGTCAAAAAAATCGAAAAGTACAAGCCGAAGGTTGCGGCATTCGCTGTCGATCCCGCGCTCTTCGCAAAATGCTTCAAACCGTCATTTCCCTCTGCCACCGGCGATAAGGGGAAGCAGTCCTTCCTTATCGGCGCAACGGAAGTCTGGCTCCTCGGCGGCTCCAATGTCCGCCCGAAGGACGCCGATGCCCTCGAGCATCTATTCGACGAGATGGCCGCAAGCCCCGCACTTGCCGGGGCACCCGCAGGTGATTGAATGACATGAGTTCATAGTCCCATGGGAGCCTTCCGCCCGGCCTGTTGACTCGCCATGGATTACTGCCCCATCCTGGGGAAAGATCCTTAGAATCGGGGAGAGATATGAAACATCACATGCTGTTCTATCTCGCGCTCTTGCTTGGCCAGCTGCACACCGTCCCGCGGGCTAACGCGCAGTTGCCCTCCGTTTCCCGCCCGCGGGGGGAAATCATGCGAGGCGCTTCCACACCGATGCTTATCGAGCGGGCACTCGCGGGGGGGCGCATCACACTCGACCAATGGGCTTTGTACAACGGGTACGCCCTCAGGGATCCCGGAAAGCTGCCGGGGCATTATCGCAGCGACGTTCCGGAAAAATGCGGCACATGGATACTTCAGGAGATCCACCGCAGGTGGTCGGGGCTGACCACGAATGCGAGAGCGGGATTGATGCGGCTCGGTTTCTCGGATGCGGGGATCCTCACCCGGCCGACAGGTCTCGATTCAACCCGCGGCACGACCCACTTCCTCGTCCACTATTCTGTCCTTCCCGGCGACACGAACGCCGTTTCCTCTTTCGACGGCGACGCGAACGGCACACCCGACATCATCGACACCGTACTGACCACAATCGAGCACGTATGGCTCTCTGAGGTAACCACAATGGGTTACACTGCGCCCCCGCCCGACGGCGGCCTGGGTGGCGACGATCGTTACGATGTCTATGTCATGAAGACCGGATATTACGGATACACGGCCGGTGATTTTAAGGTCGGTGACAATCCTAATTCGCCTTCCGCTGTCGAGACGAACGCCCATGCCACTCATCTCGTGCTGAACAACAATTACACCGGATATCCAACCACCGGTAGTAAGGCGATCGAGGTGACGACGGCTCACGAATTCCACCATGCAATTCAGTCGGGTTACGATAATGACCGCGCGGCATGGTACGGCGAAGCGACGGCGACATGGATTGAGGACGAGGTCTATGATTCCATAAATGACAACGTCAATTACCTCGGCGAGTGGTTCTCCCACCCGGACGTTCCGCTCGATACAAACAATTATATTATCGGAACGGACACAATCACCACGCACGCGTACGGGAGCTGGATATTTTTCCGCTATCTCTCCGAGCACGTCTCAGGCGGGCCAAATCTTATCCGCCGCATCCTTGAGTTAACGCTTGGGTACGACAACACGAACGGCAATCACAGCTTCGAAGAGATCGGCGGAGCGCTCGCCGAGCGCAGCACCAATTTCACGAGGGTGTTCCGCGAATTCACAGGGGCCAACGCCGCATTGATCCTGAGCCCTTACCGCTACAGGGAAGGCACACTCTATCCGAGGATGGCAATGTCTCAGCTGGAAAACGACACGACAGTCAGCGGATCACTTGATCGCCATTCCTCAATGTATTTCCGAATATCCAGGGAGCAACTGCCGACCTGTACAAAACTTCTCACGGTCACATTTACTTCTCAGGATGCGCAGGCGAGTCTTGGCGTACAGGCGGTAATCTGTTCGCGTGGCTTTGTCACTCTCGTTCCGTTTCAATCCGGGATCACGCTTCCGGGGGATATCACGCCTGATTCACTCTTTATCGTTGTCATGAATTTGGATTTCCCCAGGGTGACGGGCAATTTTCAGTTTAGCGTGTACACCGAGCTGAGAAGCAACCGGTACACGCTTACCGATTTGGGAAGGATTGGGAGTTCGGGGAGCGTTAGTGCCGTCAACAACAAAGGCCACGTCGTCGGCACACTCTTTACCGTCGTCGGCTCATTCTCCTACTATACCCCGGTCAAATGGATCAATGGCACGGTGACGTACCTCGGTTCGAATGCCTCCGCATTCGATATCAACAACAACGATGAAATCGTCGGGTCGGTCAACATTCCAGGAGGTGCTCATGCGTACTATTGGGGACCGGCCTTTTCGGTGTCGATGGATACCGTCACCGCAGGGTTGAGCAGGGCGTTGGCGATCAGTGATTCGGGTATTGCCGTGGGCAGCGCGTTTTTCCCCCGGGTCGGCGGCGGGACTGAGACAAACGCGCAGCCCTTTATCTGGAGAAACTCCGGGATGACGAAGCTCCCCGTCTTCCAGGATTCCAGTGCAATTGGAGGCGTGGCGATCGACATTAGCAATCGCAGCCAGATTCTCGGAACAATCACCGCGAGAGATACGGCGTACCCCTACTCCGCGCATGAACATAGCGTACTCTGGAACGGGGGCGGGGGAGTGCCAGAGGATCTCGGCGTGATCTCAGTCCGACACCTGAACGACCTCGGTCTCCTCGTCGGAAGCCAGAGCGTGAACGTCGTATTTGATGGGATGCCGACCCCGTTGGTCCACGCCATGAAGGGGAGCGGCGGCGCCTACTCCGATCTCGGCACGATCGATAATGTGGTGGGGAACAGCAGTGCGATGGCCCTCAACAACTTGGGAGATATCGTCGGCGGCAGTCGGAGCGCCACGGGCGCACACGCGTTTCTCTATAGTCACGGTGCCATGGAGGATCTCAACGCGCTTCTTCCGTCTGGCGCTTGCTGGACACTCCAGTCGGCGACCGCCATCAGCGACAGTGGGTACATCGCAGGTACCGGCATCCCGGCATCCGACAATCAGCCGCATGGGTATCTGCTGACCCCGGCTGCCCCGACCGGCGTCCGCGAACGCCCGCCCCTTCCGCCCCGGTTCGTGCTGTACCAGAATTATCCCAATCCGTTCAACCCCTCGACCGAGATAAAGTATGAGCTTCCCGTCCAGGAATTCGTCACGCTGAAACTCTACGACGTTCTCGGAAGAGAGGTGGCAACGCTGGTCTCCGGGCGTGAACTCCCCGGCACCTACTCGGTCATGTGGGATGCGGGTGGGAAAGCCTCGGGAGTGTATTACTGCCGGATGCAAGCGGGCGAATACAGTAGCGTGAAGAAAATCATGGTCCTGAAGTAACGGCCGGTTGGGAGAATTTCCCGAATTGGGGTCGACCGTTCCCCCCGGCGTATCCTTCCGCTCACTCTCTGGTGCCGGTGGGGGGATCGAGCCCCCGACGGGCATCATTGACCTGCCTCTATATGCAGAGCAAGTCTTAGATTGAAAATGACCCCAAAATTTGCTACCATGATGAAACAACAGCGTTTACCGCTTATTACCAGCTGATGCAGCCTGATATCATTCTGCAACAGTCATCCCTCCAAGAGCGGTATTTTTGCGGTCGACAGCTCTCCGAAGTACTCAAAATAGTGTGAATTTCATGCCCGGATGGCGAAACTGGCAGACGCGCTAGATTCAGGGTCTAGTGGCCGCAAGGTCGTGCAGGTTCAAGTCCTGTTCCGGGCACACGATTTAGGGCACTTTTTTCTTTTCGTGTGACGAGAGAGCACGAAGAGTTCCCAAATCGTAACGCCAGTATTCTCTGAAGCCATCCGGCCCTGGAGGTGATATGTCTCTGTATTCAAGGATCTTGTACGGCAATCCGTTAGGAAGCACAGTATCGCCGACGATTGTCACGCCGGTTAACGGAGAGGGGTCGGGCGGGACTGCAAACGTTTGATACTCCCAGTAATTTCCGATTTGCGTCGGGAAATATTCCCGCGCGGTGGAATCAATTTGTGAGTAAACAGATCCGAATCCGGATGTCATTAGGATGACTAGAGGCAGGATTCGTAGCGATCTCCGGAAATCAGGCTTTAAGGCCTAGTCGTTACGACAGGATGCAGCCACCTTCATCTTCGACCTCCTTCCATATCAGCGGATCACCATCATTTTCTTTGTCTCGCTGAACTTGGCAGCCTGGAGGCGGTAGAAGTAGATGCCGCTTGCGACGCCTTCTGCGTGCCACGCGGCAGTGTGCGTCCCCGGCTGAACACGATCATCGACGAGGCGAGCGACTTCGCGTCCTAGCACGTCGTGAACTGTAAGTCTAACTGGTCCGGCCGCCGGTAGTGTGTATGTTATTCTTGTCTCCGGGTTGAAAGGATTTGGATAGTTCTGCGCGAGGGTGATCTGTGATGGTAACATTGGAGCAGATGATATCGCGAACGTATTTAGTTCTGAGAGCGATCGCCTCCAGACACTGCTCCCCGTCCCGGCAAATAGACTAGTATTCGATATCGCCAATGCAGCAACGCTCAGATCCGCCAAGCCTGGATTAACTGAATCCCAACTCGTTCCATTGTCCGAAGAGCAATAGACACCGCCCCCGTATGTCCCGGCAAACATTTCATGGTCCCTTCCTGCAAGGACGCGGACATCTCTACTGCCCAGGCCAGCGTTGCTAGCAGTCCAGCTTGTGCCGTTATCTGTCGAAAGATATATGCCGTCGCCATCGCCGCTTACTCCAGCGACAACAGTGGTGTCGGAAAGTAGCAGAGCGTCAACAGTCGGACTCTCGACCAACCCAGCAGTCCAAGTAAGTCCGTAGTCAGATGAGACCCAAATCGCTCCCGAAGTACTACCGGCGTACAATTTCTTCCCGTCGCTGGCAAGGGCATATATATAACCTAGCCATAACGTAGTCACATTCCAGGTTATTCCGTGGTTTGTAGAACGGTAAACACCATCACCGTTGGTACCTACGAAGAGATTTGTATCGATAGCGACGATGGCTCGCACGGATCGATTTGTTAAACCATTGCTGGCTCCGCTCCAATGTATTCCTTTATCAGCGGAGTAATAAAAGCCGGAGGTGGTGCCGGCAAAAATCTCGGTACCGTTCGTGGCAATCGAATTAACTGTGGCGCTTGATAATGAGGCTCCTTCCGCGGCCCACGTAGCCCCCTCATCCGTCGTTCGATAAATCCCTAACCTTGTCCCAACAAATAGGCTCGAATCCTTGGCAAGAAGAGAAGTAACAGCTCTCACTGTCATTCCAGTCGATGCCGACAACCAGTTCAATCCATCGTCGATAGATTTGAAAATACCGCCGCCCCAGGTCCCCGCGAACAAGTTCTTTCCACTGGCCGCAAGTGCCATCACATGAGTGTTCGCCAATCCATTATTAATATCACTCCAGCTCAAACCGAAATTCCTCGAACGAAAGATCCCCGTATCGGTGGCCGCAATGTAACAGGAATCATTGGCAGCGAGAGCAATGATACTCCTACTCGGCAGACCCGTCGAGGCCCCGACCCAGCTGGCTCCGTTGTCTGAGGAGAAGAACACGGTGCCGCTAGACGAACCCGCCACGAGCATTGAGCCATGACTGATAATGGACTGGATATGATAATCCCCCAGACCTTCATTAACGGGTATCCAACTTGAGCTGTCTCTTGAAAAGCGGAATATCCCGCCACCGTTGGTTCCAGCGAACAGATTTGATCCATTTGTAGCGAAACTTGTGACGAGAGCCCCCGGTAGTCCTGAATTGACCGAGACCCAGTCAGTTCCGCTGTTCGAATAACGGAATACGCCCGATATCGTCGCACAAAAGATGTTTGTGTCGATTACGGCCAAAGCACTGACATTGAGATTTGTATTGCTGATGCAAGTCCAGCTCGTTCCTTTGTTCGTGGAAATGTAGACACCATAACCAGTTCCCGCCACTACATTCGTACCGAACGTGGCCAATGTGCGCGTGAATGATGGCAAGCCAACATCTGCTCGAGTCCAAGTCGAACCAAGATCAGTCGAGCGGAAGACACCGTTGTTGAAGCTCGCTGCAAAAATATCGCCACCACTTGTAGCCATAGATACGACATTTCCGCCGAACGGACCACTGCATTCTTTCCATTGGGTTAATGATCTACTTGGAATAATGAGCAGCAGTGATAAGAGTAGAATGAAATTGGGGACATTTTTCACGGTCTTTTTCCCTCCTTGAACGGATAGCAATCGACTGCAATAACATTCCTGATGAACCCCATAGAAAGGTCGCGCTAATAGTCACGACCGGTCTATTGTTGTATTCATTAAAACAAACAGCCCTCTCCACTGTTTTGCACCACGAACGTGTAAGAACAATGAAGAGGCCTTATGATGTGCCTCGCGGTGGCTATTCAGCCAGCATAGAAAGGTAAGGAACCATTTGTTGAAGGTCAAAATTCAGTCAACCGGAAACTAAAGCCCCGCGGAGAACCCAAACTGAGCTGAGCCGATCCATCCAATAAACCATTTTGTAGTTGGCGGGTACCCTGCCGTCACAGTGAACACACGCCGGTATGCATCGTCTGAGGCAAGGCTCTTGGTTATGGCATTCCAGCCGGCAGAAAGTTCTAAGCTGAAGTGTGTCACATATTCCGTGTGCCCGTACGATCTGATCAACTGGAGTTTACCCCGAAAAATGGATGAACCAAACAATGCCCTCGACCCTCACAGCACTGTCATTGTCCGTGGTTTGATTTCAAATATGGGTCGCTCAGGCAAGACCGTCATAATGACGACGCACAACCTGGACGAAGTGGAAAGAACGTGTACTCAATTTCAAAACGTACCATCGATCTTCTCAAACCAATCCAATGATTCCCGTCCTCGGATTAACGGCACACAAATCCACCCAGGTAGTTACCCAGCCAGAAGTCCTAAGAAACTCGAGTTTACCTCGGTACCACGTAAGGGGTCACTCCAGTCATTGGAAGTCATCAAGGTAAACATAATTGTAGTGGGCTAGGTTCACCAGGGTAAATCTCCACATCCGGAAGTTACCACCTCTTACCATTGGAAAACCCGACGTCCAGCATGCCGACCGAGTAGTTGATTGTAAAATCGCGCTATCGCGCTCAATCTGGCCGTGGAACTAGAAAAGAAAAGCATTGCGACTGACGTTGATTCGTATGCAAGAGCATGGAATTCCACCCCGTGTTTGCTGAGGTGGGTCATAACCTGATCCACTCTGTGGTGAATGCCTGGTCCTCTTGAGTTGTGCTGATAAACCATTGTTAGCCTATCGCGGGAATCGTCAAGGATTGCCTTCAGCTCTGAGGCTTTCAAGTGCTCGATTCCTGGGCGATCATTGGTGCTAATTCCAGTATCGGGATCTAAGAATAAGTCCCCCTTAGTATGCAACGTCTCTTGAATATATTCGTGTCTATCGTCTTGCAGATTGCTACGGTGTTCGACGAGGGATGAATTTTCTACTCTGAGCAACTGAGAATAGGTTGAATAATCAAGCTCTGTCCAATCCGCTTGATCGGTCGCCATGGGGTCGACTCGTAGTCCAAAGAGCAACTTTCTTTGAACTAGATGGCTGAAGATCGAGCCTTTCCAGTGGTCGAATGCGTCACCCAAGAATCTGAGATTCATCGTTTTACCTTAGTTACAACAGTCAATATTACTGATCGTCTCACCTAATGTCTCATGTGCGATCTTCTCCCAATCCCAAGTCTTGGTTATTCCAATTGAGCTACGGCATCCGACCGTCCACTATCTTCATAATCATCGCTGCATCAATATTCCCCCCCGAGACAACGCACACCACTTTACCGTAGCCCGCTTTACCCGTCAGCGCTGCGGCGACAGAGGAGCCACCTGCCCCCTCTGCAATCACACGACTTCGCTGAATAAGTAATTTTACAGCCATTGCTATCTCTTTCGGACTTACAACAATCGAACCGTTCACCAAAGATTTTACAAGAGACCACATCTCCTCAAGAATCCCGGCACCCCCAATTCCGTCTATGAAGCTCGGAGTGTAATCCACCTTTTGCGGACTCCCCGCCTGCAACGATTTGCTCAGCGGAGCCGCGGTAGAAGTCTCCGAGGCATAAATCTTGGTCCCAGGCTTCAGCGCGGTGATTGCAGACGCTATTCCCGAAATCAACCCCCCTCCGCCGTACGGCACGATCACAGCATCCAGACCGGGAAGATCTTCAAGAATTTCAAGGCCTATCGTGCCGTTACCGGCGATGACCGGCAGATCACTGACGGGATGGACAAACAATCCCTTCATCCCGCCATAATCCCGCGTCGTGAGAACCTGCCACCATTCATCGAATGGAATCTTGATATATTTTCCCCCCAATCTCTCAATAGCATCCAGTTTCGTTTGCGGAGCATGATCGGGGACGATAACCGTACAGGGAATGCCCATCGATCGGGCGATCCATGCAACACCCTGAGCCATATTCCCGGCGCTTGCGGTATAAACCCCGTCGGCGAGCTTGTCGTACGCCACGGCCATCGCGTTACAGGCGCCCCGCAATTTGAAAGAGCCTATCGGCTGCAGATTCTCAAGCTTCAGAAACAATTCGCCTGGAAAATCATCGAGGTAGAGTCGCAACAACGGGGTCCGATTCACACTCCCCTGGATTCGGACCCGGGCGGCTCGAATTTCATCAAGCGGGATCGGAACAGGTAGCGGAGGAAGTGATTTCATAGAACCGCCATTTTGATGACCCTTTCATAAACGAAGTCCGCTGCATAGATATCCTCGATACCAATTCCAAGCGATTTAAACATCGTCACTTCGTCATCGGTTTCGCGACCGCGCTTCAATCCTGTGAGAACCTCCCCCAATTCGCCGCGAACATCGCCGTCGTCGATTGCGCCTTCCTTCTTCGCAATAATGAAATCCCCGGCCTCCTTGAACAGCGATTCGTACCTGTCGGTATACAGTTTTGCCATGCGGACTGTCGCAGTGTCGCATTCCCGCGCCGAAGGGATACAGGACCCGACGGCATTGATATGTGCTCCCTTTTTCACCCATTCGCCATAAACGACAGGCGTCGGTGAAGCGGTAACGGTACAAATAATATCCGCATCGGCCACGGCATCCTTCGACTCCCGGACAGCCAGAGAGGGTCGACCATATTTTTCATTAACCTGACGTGCGAGCCCTTCGGCATGAGAATACTCGCGGCTCCATACCTTAACGGAACGCACACTGCGCACGCAAAACATCGCCTCGACATGGCGCAAGGCCTGAGTCCCGGAGCCAAGAACCGCAAGATTTGATGGGGCATCCCGGGAAAGCAATTTCGTGGCAAGGCCGCTCACGGCGGCGGTCCGGATGGCCGTAATTTCATCCGCATCGACCATAGCGAGCAGCTGCCCATGTTCGCTCTCGCACAGCACGACGAGCCCCTGATGCGAGCTGTAGCCCGAAGCTCGATTGGCGGGAAAAACCGTCAGCACCTTTATCCCCAGCCTCTTCCTTTTCGCCGCATAGGCGGGCATCATCCCCAGCCCCCCTCTCCTTTCGGGAAGCCACATAATTGATCGAAGCGGTTGCAGCGATTGCCCCCCTACGAGATCCCTCATCGCATCGCCCATTAAGCCGATGCACGACTCCATCGAAAGATGTTGTGCAACCACCTCCTTACCGATATATCGGGGTCTTAAAGTCTTGGATTCAGTCGTTGAGACATGCATGAAGAACCTCTTATTAGACACTCGAGACGATGAGATGAGCCCCGGAATTTACGATTACTGCGGGCAAATGACAACATCAAACGCGCGCGTACTCACCGGCATTGAGCCGGAGATACTCGTCATTTTCGAGAAAAATTCCTATATTAGCTGTCCAAAATTTGTTGGTCTGACCCAAGAGAATTTGAATACGATGGAACGAACAATCCGGGCGATCGCGGGATCGTTCATACTCTTCAGACTTGCCCTTGGATAGTTCGTCAGTCCGCATTCTCGAGATGATGTCTCATGGAAGACATCCTAAAAGCAACGGTATACTCGGAGAAAATCTGATCAGCCTTCATATCCGGCACGGCAGAAAGAGTTCCTCGGGGGTTACTTCTACCCTTCCGGGACAAAAAACAACGAAATTACCGTTTAAAATTTCTTCCCTAAAACTTTACAGCAAAGCCACTTACAGCCACTATCCGCCTCAACTACTTGACACTTTCAGGGAGAAATGTATATTGCATTTACTCTTGTGCGGAGGAACCCCCGTCCTCACCGATGTGTCCCCGAGGCATTCAATTCCCCGCAGGGCGTACCGCTCTTCGACCATTTCCCAGCTGGAGATAATTTTATGATCAAACGTTTGAGTCTCTTAATTTTGATCCCATTAATCCTTCATGCCCAACCAAAGCTATTGAAGGTAGACCCTCTTACCAAAGAGGCGGAGGTCATCGTCGTCGGAAAAGTCGGAAAACTTTCATCGGAATGGAACAAAGACAAAATAGAGACTCAGGTATCCGTCTCGGTCGGCCAGACCATCAAAGGCAATTTCTCAGAAAAGACCATCGTGGTAGTCGTCCCGGGTGGAGAGCGTGACGGTGTCGGCGAGTGGTACAGCCACACGGCGCGTTTTAACCCTGACGAAGACGTCGTCCTCTTCGCCAAGAGGGACAATACCGGGAAGTACATAGTAGCGGGCGGGGAACGCGGGAAAATCCTGGTCAAGAAAGACAGCAAGGGCCAGAAAATGATCCCGAACTTCGGCACCCTCGACGAATTCACGACAGCCATAAAAAAATCTTTGAAAGCAACCGATAACGGCGCCAAGCAATAACGAGCAATTTTGCTGCCAGTCCACAAAACTCCGAATCGTATGAGACTCCCAAAGCTTTTCGTACTCCTGACAATCTTCCCCCTGATTGCACTGGGGCAGGCCAACCAGACACTGATCCCTTACCGATCGGGAGGATACCTCTATCAGTTCGTCAAATCCAACTCGACGCTGGAGCAGACGCTCAGCTTCAAAGACCCGGGCGCGTCCGAGGTAGGGTACACAACAGGGGCGGCGGCATTCGGCACCATAAACAACACCTCGTCTCCCCCGTGCCCGCTCAACGACACATTGCACGTCAAAACCTTCTGGCCCTCGTCAAAAGATCTCGTCATCAGAAAGCACCTGACGATCGCGAGTGCGGCCAATGTAAAAATCGCCATCTCGCTTGACAATTCCGTCCGCGCATTTTTTAACGGCAAAGAAGTCACATCCGGCATCCAGTCGCACAACAGTTGCGCCACGGCGGCCGGGGACATCAACCTCACCGTTCCGGACAGCCTCATCAAATCCGGCGACAACGTGCTCGCCTTCCTCGGAATCTGGAATTCTTCGAAAAACTACTTCGACGTCCAGGTGACGGCAGATCTCCCCTACACCATAACAGCGAGCGCGGGGCCGAACGGATCCATTTCGCCAAGCGGGGCCATCAAAGTATTTCCCGGAGCCACGCCGACATTCACCTTGTCGGCATCAACCGGCTATCATATTGACAGCCTCCTTGTGGACGGAGTAAACCAGGGGGCGATATCGTCATACACATTTTCCCCCGTCAATGCAAACCACACCATCCGGGCGGTCTTTGCCATCAACACCTACACCATCACCGCCACAGCCGGCTCACACGGGAGCATCACCCCGGCTGGTTCCAGTACAGTCGCCTATGGAGGTTCGATAACATACACGGCGCAGGCCGACACACACTATCATGTCATTTCAATTCAGATTGACGGCGGTACCCCGACGAACGTCGAAACATCTCCTTCGACCCCCGCGCAGCAGAGCTATACATTCACAACCGTCACGGCGAATCACACCATCAGCGCGGCATTTTCCGGAAATAAGTATTCGCTTACCCTCTCGACAGACACAGACCCGTCCACGGGAAATCCCGGGCTCGGCTACGTAAATGCAAATCCGGGAAAAGCCCTGTATGATCCGCTGGACAACGTCACACTCACCGCATTCGCAAACGCCGGGTTCCATTTCGTGTCCTGGATATTTCCCGACAACTCGCGGCCCGTGGCGAACCCCATATCGATCGTCATGGACCAGAACAAGGCGATTAAGGCGATATATGCGGCGAACACCCCGATGCGCATCGTCGTCAACACCATTGCCGACACCGTCGACCCGAGCGACGGCGTCACATCCCTTCGCGAAGCTCTCAACATCGTCAACGGCAATCCCGGCCAGGACACGGTAGCCTTTAACATCATCGGAGGGCCCGGGGGATCACAGATCATCCTCCTCTCAAAACCGTTGCCCCAGATTACCGACCAGATCATTATTGACTTCAGCGATAAAGTCGACGGGAACGGCAACCCCCTCGTCTCATTGCAACCCGGATACGCAGGCTATCCGGGGAGCGACGGGCTTGACCTCGGCGGCCAATTCCTCTCATGGGGATACACACCGCAGGGCAGCGTCATCCGCGGAATCAGAGTGGCGGGATTCCCCGGATCCGGAATCTGCATCATGAGCAACGCCAACGTCGTACAGAAAAACGTCATCACCGGAAACGGTGCCCACGGAATCTGTATCGAGGATGGAAACGGAAATCAGATCGGCGATAGCTATGGGAACCTGGCTGAAACCGACGGCAACAAAATTTACGGAAACGGCCGGAACGGCATCGCCGTCATCGACTTAAATCCTTCGGACGGAATACCTCCCCCGGCAAACAATTCATTCCTCGGGAACTCCATCTATTCAAACGGAGCCCTCGGCATCGATCTTGGCGGGGACGGCCTCGTCAATCAGAACAAGTATCAGGACGGTCCCTCGAAGCCGCTCATCCGTCCACCCGTCGCGGATGCGATCAACTTCCGTGTCAACTACCCCTCCGTTAACATCGCAACCCTGGGCGGGGGGTCGAGCGTTCAGGGATATCTCCTCAGCTGGCGCAGCACACAGTTTGAGATAGAGGTATTCAAAAACGACACGGTCGATCAATCGGGGCATGGCGAGGGGCGGACGCTCATCGGGAGAACGACAGTCACAACCGACAATGACTCGGCGTATGCCTGGTACACCATCAGTTCGACGGTCCCGCTGCAGTGGGGCGATTACGCCTCGGCCACGGCGACCGATCAGTACGGAAATTCATCAGAGTTTTCCACGAACCTTCCGGCCGGACTGAACGTCCTCTACTTCAACCCCGACAGCTTCGTCGTCACCACCACATTTGCGGGAATTCCGCTCCACTGGCCGGACGGAAAGGGGAGTTACAACGTCAACACGAACCTTGTCGGAGCGGGGATGGACGCCACCTTCGACTCGTCATTCAGCACCTGGCAGAACAACCCTGCGTTGAACCCCTATCTGAACATCACGCGCGGCGCCAACACGTCCTCCGCGCAGTGGGGAGGAACTCCGGACGGCGTCAACAACATCTTCCTGTCGAGTGACTGGGCTACGGTCCCCGGTTCCGGGATTTCAGACAACACCATCGCCGTCACCAGAGTCCGGTACAATGCCATGAACGGGGAAATTACGGACGTCGACATGGCATTCAACGCACAAAAATTCACATTCGGCAATCTTGACCCCCTTGCTCCGGACACAACAAAGATGGACGTTTCTGACGTCGCCACGCACGAGATCGGACACCTGCTGGGCGCGTCGGACATCTACCTCCCGGGCTATCCCGGTTGGGACATCCGGATGGGGACCCACAACGAAGACCTCACCATGTACGGCATCATCCGTAAAGGTGAGACCAAGAAGCGGAGCCTCGAGGCAGGGGACATCGCCGGCATCCGGTATATCTACACCCACTCGCCCAAAAGCGCCGTCGATCTCGTGCTACTCATCGACGCATCGTCCACGTTCGCCTCGACATACGACGGGGTAGTCCCGTCGAAAAACAGCGCGGAAGAACTTGTTCAGAAACTGAGACCGAGCGACCGCGTCACAGTCATCCAGTTACCCAACACAGTCCTGGCGGGGCCGGTGACAGTCACAAACAGCGCCGATAGCGCCCTCGTCGTCAATGCAATAAACGGCATTACAACGGGCATCACCCCCGACATCGGGCTTGGCCTTCAAACGGGGCAGACACTGTTGAGCGCCTCGGTCCGCAGGAAAATAATGATACTCTTCAGCTCGTGTGAAGGAACGGGCAACCCCTTAAGCGTCGCTCCTTCTATTAATTCGGACAGCATCAAGCTCTACACAATGGGATTCAGCGGGAGTCCCGGGCAGGACATCGGCAGTTCGCTCGCCCAGGCCACCAATGGGGCATATTACCTCGTTGCCGACACCACCATCAACGTCGCTGTGAGGCAGATGTGGGACGACATCACAGGCTGGCAGATCAGCGGGGACACAAGCGTTTCGGGAGGAGTTGCCTGGAAGGGCGGCGTAGCGTGGAAAGGCGGAGTAGCCTGGAAAGGCGGGATCGACTGGAACGGCGGCGTTGCATGGAAGGGAGCGATAGACCCGGGAACCACGAGCGGGCTTCCCGGAGTAGCCTGGAAGGGAAGCAACTACTTGCTCTTCCTCATCCCACCCGGATACCCGTTACCCCCTCCTGGATTCATACCAAAATCGTCCATGGAAGCGGGTGGGCCCTATGATTATATCATCTACCCCGGCAAACCCGGATACCCTTACGTCCAGGGCCCGACGTATGCATTTTACACCATAGCCAACCCGCTTCCGGGGCAGTACGGATTCTTCGTTGAGGGAGCGGATTCAGCCTCCCTGGATGAAACCGTTCGCATGCACGTCGTTGCAGTCAACGACGTCACTTTTGATTTTTCGCTTGAAAAGTCCACCTATGCGCCGGGAGAAACCGTCAACATCCGCGCTGCCCTCTCCGAGGGAGGATCGGTCGCAGGGAGCGAGCACCTCTCGGGCGGGAGACCCATCACAGATGCAAGCATATCCGTGACAGTTACCGTGCCGGGGTCGACCTCGACATCGACAGTCCAGCTCCTCCACATCGGAAACGGGATATACACGGGGGCCTTCACAGGGACATCTGCAACAGGGACCTATGCATTCCGCGCAACGGCCCTCGGGACGATAAGCGCTTCGCAAAAACCGTTCATCCGCATCGTCGAGCAATCTGCGTACGTGGCGCCCCCGTACATACGGGCCGTCCTATTTGCAAGGGACAGCGTCATTATCAACGACAGTGTCGGCGTCAAATCAGGGAGCATATTCGTCAATAGATCTGCCCCCTCCGGATCCCCCGGCGTAGAGCTTCGGGTTGGAAGTTTTTCTAAAACCCCGGCCGGCTATGATCTTAAAGCAGGGAGAATAAGGATACTCTCGGGGGCCGTGATTGGCGGAAACGTTTTTGCCAATCAACTCACAAATTCCGGGACGATCACAGGAACAATCAACAGCTCAATCACACTTCCTGTTGCAGTTTTTCCGCCCTTCCAGCCCACCAACGCGGGCGTCGCAACCGCCCAGGACATCAACGTCGGCACTGGCTCGGACGTCACGTACCAACCGGGAACATACCGTGATGTCACAGTCCAGCCCCACGGCACACTCAGACTTGCGGGCGGATCGTACCATTTCCGGAGCTTTTATGCGAAATCGGGAGGGGTGGTTTTGATCCAGGGAGCTGCACAGCTACATGTATTGAACGGAATGAGCGGAGACAACTCGAGCTCCTTCGGGGCCCAGGCGGGAACATCTGCGACGGCCTCCAACATCGTCTATTATGTCGCCGGGACAAACACCCAAAGCTCCTTCGGCTACTCCGTCAACGTCAATCCAAAATGCGTGATTGCCGGAAACATCTATGCCCCGAACGGCACAGTATTCATCAATAAATCAGTGGTCCTCACGGGCTCGGCGATCGGTCAGGCCGTCATCGTCGGCAACGGCGCGACCGTAACACTGGCGAGCGGATTCAGCGGTGGTACCTCGGGCGTGCCACCTACAACGCAGAAACAGGATCCGGATTCAAAGCTGCGTCCGGCAACATATTCCCTCAGCCAGAACTATCCGAATCCCTTCAACCCCTCGACGCAGATCAGGTACACGCTGCCTCAGGAGAGCCGCGTGACCCTGACAATCTACAACATGCTCGGTCAGCAGATTGAAAGACTGGTCGACGCCACTCAGAGCGAGGGAACATACCAGGTCGTCTGGGACGGGCGAAATTCTAAAGGCGAAGCGGTTAGTTCGGGAATCTATCTCCTTCGGATCAACGCCGGCACCTTCGTCGATGTCAAGCGGATGATGATCATCAAGTAGATTCTCTCTGCAATACAGAAAGACTATCACGGGTCGACGCCCGTGATAGTTTTTTTTTGGCGTCTCACGAGTTTTTTTGCTATTATCGACCAATTGATTTGCGACCTGTCGATGACCGGTGAATTTCCTCTAAAACGCAGGCTACTCTATTCGGGCATTATCCTTTTCTTCGCTACCGGGTTCCCGGTCCACGCCCAGCAAACCGTCCGGTTCTCACACCTCACCGTCAAGGAAGGGCTTTCACAGGGTTCGGTCAGCTGCATACTTCAGGACAGGAAGGGATTCATCTGGTTCGGAACATTCGACGGGCTGAACCGGTATGATGGGTACAAATTCACCATCTACCGTCATGCGGCAGCTGAGCCCGGCAGCATCAACGGCAATTTCATCGTCATGATTGCCGAGGACAGCGCGGGAGACATCTGGGCAGGGACCAACGACCACCCTGACACTTTGAACCGATTCGATCCCCGCACCGAGACTTTCAGCCAATTCCCGGCGGCCGCACTGAAAATCCACGGGGCCGCCATCAGTGCCGCCCGGTCGCGCTATGAAGACCGGTCCGGGACACTCTGGGAAGCAATCAAAAACGGGGGCCTTCGCCGGGCAAACAAACTCGGGGGAGAGACAAAAACTTACCGGCATTCGCAATCTGACCCGGGCAGCCTCATCGACGACAACGTCTATCAGATCGCCGAAGATTTAACGGGCAACCTCTGGATCACCACATCGGGCGGGATTGAAAAATTCAACCCCAGGACAGAGAAATTCACCCATTACACACATGATCCGAAAAACCCGAACAGCCTCAGCGACAATGAGACCTGGCCGTTGCTCGTTGATCGCGGGGGAAGAATCTGGGTCGGAACATTTCAGGGAGGTCTCGAAAGATTCGATCCTACGACAGAGAGTTTTGAGCATTTCACCCATGACGAATCGAACCCGGGAAGCCTTGCGGGCAACAGGCTCTATTCCCTTTACCAGGACCGCTCGGGACTCATCTGGGTCGGCACCGGGGACCATGGAGTCGAGAAATTCCACCCTGACATGTCCCCTTTTCACAACTACACGCACCAGCCGGGAGAATCTTCCCTCAGCGACAACAACATCCAGTCGATAGACATAGACAAAGCGGGCATTGCCTGGATCGGAACAACCCGGGGGCTGAACAGGCTCGACAGGGGCACCGGCAGGATATCACAATACCTTCACAACCCGAAAGACCCCAAAAGCATCGCCGACGATGTGGCCCCTGCCCTGCTCGTCGATCGGAACGGCGCGCTCTGGGTTGGGACCACAAACAACGGCCTGGACAGGATGGACGGAAGCACCTTTATCCATTACAAACACAACGCGGGAGACTCTACGAGCCTCAGCGAAGACGAAATCTACGCCCTCCTGGAAGACCGGCAGGGAGACATATGGATCGGCACCTATGCGGGGGGGCTCGATCGTTTAACGCCGGGAAGGAAAGGATTCAAGGCATACAGGCACAACCCGGGAAATCCCGCATCCCTCGCATCGGAGAGCATCTGGTCGCTCCTTCAGGACCGTGACGGGGTCCTCTGGGTAGGGACGAATGGCAGCGGTCTTGACCGCTTTCACCGCGATATGGAAAATTTTGACCACTATATTAACAGCGATGCCGATTCGACCACAATCAGCGACGACTACATCCTTTCACTTTATGAAGACCGGGCCGGAAGATTGTGGGTCGGAACCATGGGAGGATTGAACCTCCTGGACCGGCAGTCCGGAAAATTCACGCGCTTCCGGGAAAAAGACGGACTTGCGAACGACAACGTCTTCGGCATACTGGAGGACCGGCAGGGAAACCTCTGGATGAGCACCGTCAAGGGAATTTCCAGATTCGATTCGCAGACAAGAAAATTCCACACCTACGATTACACCGACGGACTGCAGGGAAACGAATACAACCAGGGAGCATACGGCCAGGATCCGCGGACAGGGGAAATGTACTTTGGCGGCGGAAACGGTTTTACACTTTTTAACCCCGAACATGTCACGACCAATGCTTATGTCCCGCAAATCGTGGTAAGCTCATTCCTGAGATACAACACCGACGATCGTGAAGGTCGCCCGATCCCTGAAAAGGGAATAAGCGTACGGCCCGGCATTACGGTCTCGTATAAAGACAACATCACCTCCTTCGAATTTGCGGCGCTCAGCTACTATAACAATTTCAAGAATCAGTATGCTTACAGGCTCGAAGGCTTCAATGACAACTGGATCCATCTTGGCACAGACCGGCGGGCCACATTCACGAATCTCAACGGGGGCGACTACATCCTCAGAGTCAGAGGCTCCAACAACGACGGCATCTGGAACGATGAAGGAACATCCCTGAACTTCACCGTCACACCCCCGTGGTGGAAGACAACATGGGCGTACTCGGGATACGTATTCCTCTTCGTCGGATTCCTCTATACCGCCAGGCGGGCGGAGATCAACCGGCGCGAGCAGAAAGCGAGGGTCAGAGAATCGGAACTCCGGGCCAAGGCCGTTGAAGCCGAAAAGAGAGCCTTGCAGGCTGAAAACGACCGCAAGACAAAAGAACTCGAAGACGCCAGGCTGCTGCAGCTCTCGATGCTTCCGCGGGAAATCCCAAAAATCCCGGGTTACGACATCGCGGTCGTCATGAAAACCGCGACCGAGGTGGGGGGCGACTATTATGACTTCGCGGTAAGCAAGGACGGGGTGCTCAACGTTGCCTTTGGGGATGCCACGGGTCACGGCATGCAGGCAGGCACAATCGTCACACTGATGAAAGGACTCTTCATATCGGACGCGGCAAAATTCGACATACAGAGTTTTTTCAACCATTGCAGCCGGGCCATCAAGGACATCAAACTCGGCCGGCTCTACATGGCGATGACGCTTGCAAGATTCAATGGAATAAACGTATCTTTATCCAGCGCGGGCATGCCCCCGGTCTACGTGTACAGGAGCGAGACCGGAGCTATCGACGAAATCCTGCTGAAAGCGGTTCCGCTCGGCTCGATGAAGAACTTTCCCTACGGCCTTTATGAAACGGCCATGCACAGGGGGGATGTCATGCTCTTCCTGACAGACGGGCTGCCCGAGCAAAAGAACTCTTCGGAAGACATGTTTGACTATGCGAGAGTCGTTGAAAAATTCAAGAATACGGCTGCCGGGACGCCGGCCGATATCGTCTCGCGCCTCATCCAGGAAGCAGACACATGGCTAAACGGAGCGGTCCAGGACGATGACATCACGCTCCTTGTCGTCAAGAAAACGGAATAACCGGAAAAGTCGACGGCAGAACTTCGCCGGCTGAGGGCGGGGTCAGGCGCTTTTTCACACCACTCGAGAAACGGAGATACTATGAGCGAAGCTGTGACACTGAAAATAGAATTACCGAAAATCCCCGATATCGAGCTCGTTGCGATCGAAGGATTGGAGCGGCTCTCGCGGCATCTGGACATTGCGGAGGACAAAGTGGGGGAAGCGCGGCTTCTCGTCACAGAGGCGATCATCAACGGGTTCGAACATGGGGGAACCAAGAACCCCACGGTGATCGTTGAATTCACCATGACGACGAAAGAACTCATCATCTTCGTGCGAGATCACGGGAAGGGATTCGATCCTTCTATCATCGAGGAACCCGACGTCAGAAAGAAAATCCACGCAAAAGACAAGCGGGGGTGGGGCATAAAGGTCATGAAATCCATGTCGGACGATTTCCGCATCGAATCCAACAGCGGGGGCACGAAAATCACCATAAAAAAACTTTTAAAATAACGGAGAGGTCATGGAACAGCCCTTCTCATTGACCTCCGAGCTCAGGGGTGATTGTCTTGTCATTGCGACATCCGGCTACGTCAACAACGTCGGCGGAGAAGCCATTTCAAAGGAATTCTCGCGACATTTCGACAACAATGTCCGGCGCATCATCATCAACCTTGCAAAATCGAAGGTCGTAAACTCCATCGGGATGTCATTCCTTCTGGAAATAATCGAAAAGCTCCAGGATGTCGATGGCAAGCTCGTCTTCACCAACCTGGACCCGGCGGTGGAGAAGATGCTCACCATCATGGGCCTCTTCACATTCGCGGGAAAAGCCAGCAACGTTGACGAAGCAATCGCCTCCATCCGATAAGACGCCGGTGAAACCCTCCTCCAAAAGCCCTCTTGATCGCCTCTCGGGCCATATAGAATCGCTTCACGACGCTTTGAAGCCCTCAAAGGCTGTCACCATCCAGGAACTGGGGCGGCAATTTGCAAAAGTCGTCGGGGCGATGTTCAGCGAGAACATGATCGGGCTGGCCTACAGGGTTGCAGAAGGGCAAACGTGGGAGCCCCTCATTGACAAGAGCGGGCAGGCGATGGAAAAACTCAGCGCCTTTCAGGATCACAAACTGACCGGGGTGTCTGAAATACATGAAGGAGCGGGGTGGATAGCGATAATCCACAAGCTGCACGACAAGTCTCTGATCAGCCTCGTCATATCGGAGGGAGACGCGCGGCGACAGTGGACCGACTTCGATATCATGACATTACGGCTTTTCGTCAGCCTCTTCGACAATGCCTACAGGGACATGCTCCACAAGAAGACCGAGAAATCGTTCATATTCTCGCTCAACCACCGCATACTCCAGCTCAACAGCCTCATCGACACGGGCATCGAAGTTTCCACGATTGACGAAAACGTCTCGCCCCACCGGCTGGCCCTCACCAGGGCCGCGGCGCTCACCAACGCTGCCATGGGACTCGTCACCGTAAGGCGGGGCAAAGAAATAGTCGAGCAGCACGCCTTTCCGGAAGGGTCGGATCTCCATCACGTGAAGGCCGGGGAAAACAAGATCATGAGCAGTTTCTCGTTTTCCGACGAGACATTTACATTCGAACTCTTTGACAAAGAGAGCAGGACGGGCACGCAGCGGTTTGAAGAAACGGACCAACTCCTCCTGGACGCACTAGCCAGGCAGGTACACGCCTCGCTCGAGAACCGGTACCTCCATCAGCAGGCGCTGGAAAAACAGCGAATTGAGCAGGAGATGGTCGTGGCGGCGGAGATCCAGCAGAAAATCATACCTGTATCGCTCCCGAAAATCTCGGGTTATGACGTTGCAGGCAGAAACATCCCCTCGAAATCGGTGGGTGGGGACTATTACGATTGCCTGCCGATCTCAGACGGCCGTTACGCGCTCGTCATTGCGGATGTCACGGGCAAAGGCATGCCCGCGGCCCTCCTCGTCAGCAGCCTGCACGCCTATTTATCTGCCTATCTGGAGCTTTCGAACAGCCTCCCCACGCTCCTCACAAAACTCAACAAAGCCCTTTACAACGCCACCACGGACGACAAGTTCGTCACCGCGTTCTTCGCGCTGCTCACCCCCGGGACGGGGGAGATTGAGTATTCCAGCGCTGGGCATAACCCGGCTTACCTCCTGAGAAACGGCACATCGGTCGAAAAACTTCAGGTGGGCGGACCGCCGCTTGGCGCGTTCGACATAGATTTTCCCTATGACAGCGAGCGAGTCCGGGTCGGAAAAGGTGAGTGCTTGTTCCTTTATACAGACGGGATAACCGAAGCCACCAACGCCAAGAACGAGATGTATGAGGAGAAAATTGACCTGTCGGACTTTATGGCGAAGCGCCGGAAGATGAGCGCGGAGAATTTCATAACAGATCTCATCGCCGATATCCAGCGATTCGCGGGGCCGGTCCCGCAGAGCGATGACATGACAGTGTTGTATCTCGCCCGGAACGGTTAATTTCCCTTTCCCCACGTCCTGATAAACGCAACGAGATTCGTCATCTCGCTGCTGCTCAGGGTCTTACCATAGGCCGGCATCTTCAAATTCAGCTGACCGCCGCTGATAAACTCCTGTAACTCGGCGTCGCTGAGCGACCCCGTAACTTCGGCGAGTTTCACATTCGTGGGTTGGGCGCCCGACCCATCCTTACCGTGACAGCTCTGGCAGCGTGACCGGAAAATCAGCCTTCCCTGGTCGACCCCCTGAGCAGAATTCAATTCGTGGCCCGGCTTTGGCGGTGGCACGGACCTGACCCGAGCAGCGACAGTCTTTATGTACGTAAAAACCGCTTTCAGGTCATCGGAACTCCACGATTTGTAATATGCGTAGGGCATCTGAGGAATAAGCACCGTACTATCCGGGCAGAACCCTCCTGTGACCGCATCGAGGAATTGCACCTCCGTCCACGCCCCGATTCCCGTCTTGAGGTCGGGTGTGATATTTCGGGCATACGCGGTAATAATCCCCCCAATAGGAAAGCTGCCCCCTGCGAAGAGGCTATCCAGATAGAATTCACCATCCCTCAGGTTTCGAGGCGTATGACAATCGGCGCAGCCGGCGAGGTTATTCGAAAGATACCGCCCGTACTCGACCGTAATCCCCCGCGGCGGAGCGGTGATGGGGGTAGTTATGGACTGTTTCGGCTTAATCACCTTAAATGTAAGAAGCGCTTTCGCCACGAAAGAAGGCTCACTTCGCGGAACCTCGTTCTTCACCGGGGGTATACTTCGAAGATAGGCGACCACGGCGAGCGCGTCATCATCAGACATCCCGTGATACCAATCGGCGGGCATGATGGGAAACAGCATCGTTCGATCCTTGCGAACCCCCTCGCGGAGAGCCTGGACGATTTCGCCGTCTGTCCACCCGCCGAGCCCCGTTTCGACATCGGGGGTGAGATTTCTGGAATACCACTTACCGAATCCCGGACCCGTGTGGGAGAGATCGAAGAGCCTCCCGCCGGAAGGAGGAGTGGTTGCATCACCCCCAGCGGCAGCATGACATCCCCAGCACTGGGCCTGGAATTTGAATATATATTCCCCACGCGCTATCGTCCCTGAATCCGCAGGCGCCTTAAGCTCCGGAGCAAGCCTGTCATCCTTCGCATCCCACCGCATCTGCACATAGGCCCCGATGAGAATCAATGCGCCTATGATGACTCCGACGAACCAACCCAGAAATCTCAGCAACCGTTTACCAAAGGGTGACATGTCTATTTCCGTTTCACCCTCATCTCGTTCCTCTTCATCCGGTCCTTGATAAGCTTCTTTATGAGCGCGAGGGGAAGTTTCTTGTCCAACGGAAGGCGGATAGTCGCTCTGGAAATATCATAACCTGCCAACTCGTTTTTATGGTCCTCGATAACAGGGGTGGGGATATAGACTCCGATGTGGTGTTTTGAGAGCGCAAAATAAACAAGTCTTCCTTTGTATGCGTAGTACGGCATGCCATAACTGATGCGTTCCACGGCCTCGGGCGCAGTTTCCCTGATCGCCGTCCGCAGCTCTGTCAACTTGTGTTGAAGCTCCTTCGGAGCGGCAGCAATATACGCGTCTACACTTGTCGCCTTAAGCATTGCGTTCACCCAGGATTAGTGTGAGAGCATTCTACGAAAAAGCCAACGTCACCGCGCCTCTCCTTGTCCTCTCAGCTTACTTTCCTGATAGACGCCAAAGAGATTCCCGGCCGGGTCCCGGAACCTTGCTGTAACCTCCCGTGCATTCGGATCCGGACGTTGCACGATCTCACCCCCCTCCGTAATAATCTGCTGGCAGGTCCGCTCCAGATCGTCGGTCATGATATACACAAACCCGGCATCGACGGGAGGGCCGCCGTGAACCCACATTCCGCTCACCTGTCCGGCCCCGTCGTCGAAGCCGATCTGGTTTTCATTTCGGGGGTGTGTTTTCCAGCCAAATACTTTTTGGTAGAATGCCGCCGAGGACTGAACATTGATGGCGGGAATCACGAGATAGCAGATCTTTCCGTGGCTGAGCGTGGGTGGCATGGGAGTTCCAGAATTATAAGAATTCCTAAGAGAATGTTTGTCGATTATTTCAGGTCACTCAAAGAACACACTTTCAATTTAAGCCCCTTTGAATTTACCTCCTCCCCCTTACAACTAGTCCCCTACTATTGATTGGATCAAGGAGGGTACCCACCGCAGCGAGGGTTCTGCCGCGTTGATCGATAGATGACAGCGTCACCTTACCGCCAAAGAATTGTGAATAAAATCTCCACGTCACGCCATTGAAGTGGGCCAACATAAAGTAGTCGCCCGCCAAGGTGCAATCGTTGACTCCAGTACCCCTCAGTCGATACGGAAACCCCGGCAGAGCTCCGGGTGAGAATGTGGACAATCTTCCTTCGCCCCGTGTGGAGCTTGGACAACTGTAGAGGCCGTACCAGGATAGAACATAGAGTCGTCGTGCGAAAGGGGTCCAGACGCTCGTCAGCGCGCCGGATAATGAGTCCTGTCGGGATGTAAAGGGGTTCGATTCTTCCCAAACCTTTTCCCATTGACTGGTCACATTGGGTTCGAGACGCAAAAGAACCGTCGGCTTGAAATCTTCCCATCCGCACGCCCAGACTACGCTTCCGTCTGAGGAGCCGCTGACATCCAGCAGATCGACATCTGTACCGCTATTTAACTTCTGCCAGTGCGAACCCCACCACCGTGTGATCGCTCCCCCTGGTCCGACAAAGTACATCTCACTTGCGCTATTCCCCCAAATCTTGTTTGGTCTGCCAGGCCCATCAGACAGAAGAAAGTCCATTTCCATCCAAGAATTATTCAACAATCGAGTCACAGCACCGTTGGAGAACCATACGTCGCTTTGACTCACGGCGAAGACGGCGCTTATCGGAACCAACGAGTCCTCAAAAACTGACGTCCCGACGTCGAGGATGAACGGAACCCTGTAACGGTTCCATCGCGCGCCATCCCATCGTAAGGCGTTATAATCAGGTACATACTGCCCCGTTGCGTCTTTGAAGCGAAATTCCCCAACCGCCCAAATGCAGGTGTCGTTAACAATTGCTACATCCCGAATCCTACTTGACAGGCCATCAGCAAGTGTATCGATCTCCCACCGGAATTCGTGGCTCGTCGTGTCGAGCGTAGTTATGGCCAATGATGACGAATCGCAGAGGAACGCGTATGCGGCGCTGACGGTGGCGCCGTAGACGTAAGTTTGTTTCGGAAGCAGCGAATCGATGTAGATGATTGTATCAGGCCCAAAGAACTGCGTCTTAACTCGAATTTTCCCCCCTTGATCTAAGGTCAGATCTTTGGGTCCATTCGGTTTTACAGATGATACTTGGATCCAAGCCTCTGTGACTCCTATGTCAGCAAGTTGGAGCCCTGCAGCCGGATTGTTTGCTGAAGAAGGGTTCTCCTTGCATCCAAAGCCGCCAAGCTGAAGAAATACCAAGACTATGATAATGCAGGATTTCGCAGGCACAGATAGTTCTAAAAGGTGTCACAGACAATTGTCAGAAGAGTGTACGCCCAGTTCATCCTAAGCATAACGCCTCCGGGCCAGGCACGAGCCCAGGTCCGCCAGACGGAATCGTTTGGAAGCGGTCGCCAAAACCCTGGATGAGAGGTTTGCCGCGGGAAATCGCGTCCTTGACATTAGGAAGGGAGAGCGAAGCTTGATGACTAGCTTTACTGGCCCACACCTCGGTGATCCAGATCGCGTCGGGGTCGGCAGAGTCCTTCGCAATCACATAACTGAGGCAGCCCGGCATCGTACCGGCACATTCAAGCAAGATGGAGGCAAAAGTGTCGGCTTTACCCGGCACAATCCTTAATTTTCCGATCAATCCGTACATCTATCACACTCCTTTTCAGATTCTCAGCCCGACAGCGCGCCCTTTCGTTGTCCTTCTCGAAAAGCTTTGGCAAAGACTTTCTTGAGGACCGAGGGGTTTACATCGCTGAGCGTCTTGATATAGAGGCATCCTTTGCCGGTCTTAAATTTCCCAAGAGTTGAGAGTTCGCCTTCAATATTCTTCAATCCACCCATCATATAGATGGAAATATTCTGTTTCCTCGGCGAGAATCCTATGATCACCGTGTCGCCCTCGCGTCCACTCTCGTACACGTAGTGATAGGTTCCAAATCCTACAATCGCAGTCCCCCACATCACGGGTTCAGAATTCGAGACTTTCTGCATCATTTCGAGTATAGCAAAACAATCGTCTCGCAATTGCTTGTCCTGGATTTTATTGAGGAAAGCGGTAACGCTGGTCTTCATCGGTTTGGTCTTATTCTCCGCCATGGAACTTACCCTCTCTCAAAGTTGAAAAACGGTTTATGTGATCACCGGATAACACAGCACACCGGTACGAATGAAGTTCAAAAAGGAAACCAAGCATCAGAAAAAATCAATAACATCGGACATAATTCATTTGTCCCCTCAAATTCATCAGTTTGCGAAAAAACGCCCGACCCTATGATGAGTCCTAGAATTGAAAAGCACCGGATGCACGCGTTGCACGCTGAAAGTGGAGCGGCTATTTGGCCAACCCAATCTGCTTCATATAGGTCTGGTTGTCCCAGAATAGATGTTCTTCCGTCATTATCCCATCCGGTCCCCAGACACCGATCGTGCACATCGGCATGTTAAACGCCTTGCCTGTGGGTGGAATATACTTGCCATTACCGATAGGCATCGGCTTTGTAAACGTCCCCTCGAACACTCCGGTCACAGCCGTCATGTTACCCGCTCCGAACCGCATCGGATGTTGCTTAATACGGGTGTCGGGGGCGTAGACAAACATAGCCTTGAGGTCCTCTATGTGTTTATCGATACCTTCGGTCACGTGACCATCGGGCCAGTAGACCTTGATATCCTTGGCGTGGCTCTCGTGCAACCTCGTCCACTCCTGGTTGCTGAACACGGTATAATCAAGGGTATCGAAGGTAACAAGATTCTTATCAATAGCAGTGTGCTCATCCTCGATCTGCTTCATTTTTGACTTCATTGATTGTACTTCCGGACTATCGCCGCCGGAACAAGAGAGGAGAGCCATGGAGATAACTGCAATCACAAATGCAGTAAGCAGATCGAACGGGCGAAGGGATTTCTTCGACATGGTAAACCTCCGTATTGAGATTAATGATTAGCCCTTACATTTGATTTAATCCGTTGTAAAAGCGGTCAGCAAAATACGGGACACGGATCTAAATCTCCATCAAATCCGTGCCAACAATAACCTTTCCACCAAAATGTTTTCGCACCCCTTCCGCCCACTGCTCATCGGTGATGGATGGATCGTCGCCCGGAACAAAGTGTGTGAGCACCAGCGTTTTGACTCCTGCCTGAGCGGCGACTTTTCCGACGTCCTCAGTGGCGGTATGAGATGCGAGCAGGTGTTCGCGCAATCTGGTTGCATTTGGCAGGCGCCTGACAAGATTTTCAACTCCGGGGAGGTACAATGCTTCGTGCACGAGCACATCGGCCCCTTTGGCAAAGTCGGCAAGCGCCGGCGAGTACGCGGTATCTCCCGAAATGACGACGGATCGACCCTTCGCGTCGAACCGGTAGGCAAGTGCTTGCTTAATCATTGGGTGAGGTACCACACACGCGGTGACCGCTACCTGATCGTTTTTCATCACGATACCCCTCTTACCCAAATCGTGCGCGAAGATAAGACCCCGCGGGTCGGGCCTGCCCTCGTCTTGGATGCGAACGTCGATGTCGGACTTCATGAGAGTGAAGAAATCGCGCGTCAATTTCGTCATTCCTGCTGGGCCATAGGCATCGACGCGTCCGGCGAAACCTGCGACCCACGCGTTGTAAAACAGGGTGCCATACTCTAGTGTATGATCGGAATGATGATGCGTGATAAAAACGTAGCGCAGATGCTCGAGCGGCACCCCCGCGGCCAGTAGCTGACGGGACGTGCCGTACCCGCAGTCTATAACGTAGGGAACGTTATCGATCAGAACCAGAGTCGACGGGTTACTCCTCCCGGATGCGAGGACCCGGGGTCCCCCTTTGGTACCAAGGAGGATAACCCGAGTTGCCTTCTTTTCCTGGCCAAGACTCAGGCGCGGCAAGCTCTGTGCAAGCGGTAAAGCCGCTAGCAACCTTAGAAACTGTCGGCGATTATTCTGCATGATGCTTTAATCTATAAATCACGAGCCGCCGCCCGAACGGCGTTTCAGCGACTCCTTGTGCCGTTGTTTCCATTGCCAGAGCCCTGCCGTAATCTCCTGCGGAAGCCTATGACCTGATTCCCTGGCCACGAGAACTATCTGTCCGCGATGGTGGGCTTCATGAGCCATCAGATACGCCATGAAGTGTGCAACATCGGAGGGAATATTAGCCCATGGCACCTGAATTCGCAGCTTGCCTCCTTGACCGACGCCAAGAATCAGAAGTTTCAGAACACCCTGGCTACTACGCTTCAGAGCACGGAGCAAATCCGATCGGCTCACATGTCTCCGGTCAACGCTCGTGGGCGGTTTTACTCCATAGGCCCTGCCGATCATTTTGATCCACATACATCGGGAATTATGGATATGGCCCGCAATCATACGGACTGATCGTCGAGGGGCACCTGGGATCTTCATCTCCCACACTTCATCCGGCAGATGCTCGAAGAAAAACTCTGTGACGCGGTTGCTTGTTTGCCACACATCTAGGGCCGCGCTCTCATGACCACTCTCTTTCATCCGAATCGCCATGTCCGCTGTGTTGATGTAGACGGCATCGTCGCCACGTTCTGAGAATCCTCATTTGTATCAAGGACAAGGGTCGAAACCAGTCTGATCTCGCATGGTGGGTACCACCGGGAAGCAGGGGGTGGTCGCCTCATGGCAGGGTGAGCCCGGGGACCAATGCTGAGCCAGCGCCATGAAACCCTCCCGCGTGGACCTTTCGATTTAAAATCCGGCTCCCCGCCGCCATGTTACCGAATTGGCTGGCAAAAGTCAACAGCCGACATAGTCGTTTTTCCGGAATGCTTCAGGTCGTTGCAGGTGAGCTTCAATTCCTTAAATTATCAGGAATTCACTATGTGGTCGAACCTCAGGAGTTTTATCACTTGACCGAGAATCCCCAAAAACGTAACGGGATATCCCTTTCCCGCCGGCAAGATTTCTTCATACTCGTCAGTCTTCTTTCTCTCACAATCCTCGTGTTCGCGCATTCCCTGGGAAACGATTTTGTCAGGAACTGGGACGACGCTCTCTATGTAACCGACAACAACCTCATCAAGGACTTCTCCTGGCATGGCATAGGGAAGATCTTTTCGACCATATATCTCGATTACTATCCCGTCACACTGACTGCTTATGCGCTCCAGTATGCGTTCTTCGGGCTGGATCCGGCAGATTATCATGCCGTCAGCCTCATCCTCCACTGCCTCAACGTGATTCTCGTCTATTATCTCGCCAAAAATCTGACGGGCTGGCGGTTCGGAGCTGCGATCGTAGCTCTCCTTTTCGGCATTCACCCGATGCATGTCGAATCTGTCGCGTGGATTTCGGAGCAGAAGGATCTTTTGTACGCATCCTTTTCCCTCGGGGGGTTGCTGAGCTATTTATATTACCTCCGGTTCAGGGCCGATTCACCCGAAAGATCGGTCCCCGCGTTCCGGTCCGGAGCGCACTGGGCGACGATCGGATTCTTCGCATTTGCGATACTCTCAAAATCGGCTGCGGCCGTCCTCCCGTTTGTGCTTCTCCTCATGGAACGTTACATCTCACCGGGAGGGAGGGTAACTTTTCG
This sequence comes from uncultured Chlorobiaceae bacterium, assembly GCA_964410105.1. Classification (GTDB taxonomy): domain Bacteria; phylum Bacteroidota; class Ignavibacteria; order UBA10030; family SZUA-254; genus CAYPFY01. Next base: position 31,231 of record CAYPFY010000013.1, on the reverse strand, counting down.
CGACAAGATCCCGTTTTTTCTCGGTTCGATCATATTCGGCATTATCACAATCGTCGCGCAAAAATCGACTGGCGCCCTGAGCACTTCTTCTGCAATGTGGTCTCCCCTGGACAGGACCCTCTTCTCGAGCTATGCACTCGTCGTCTACCTCATCAAAGCCATCGTCCCGGTAAACCTTTCAGCATTCTATCCGTATCCCTCGCGAATCGGTGGCGGGCTTCCGGTGGCTTACTACGCCTCCGCGGTCATCGTTCTCTCCCTCGCGATTTTCATTGGAAAACTCTCCAGGGGCGACAAAGACTTACGTTTCGGATCCCTTTTTTTCATGCTTAACATCGCATTGTTCCTGCAGATAATCCCGGTTGGGGGCGCAATGCTCGCGGAACGATACACATATCTTTCGTATATCGGTATCTTCTTCGTCGGATCGCAATACCTGTCCCGGCTGAACGACCGGACCGGCGGTTCGATAAAAAAAAGTCTTTTCTACACCGCCCTCGCCGGATATATAATACTGCTCTCGCTCATTGCACATTTGAGGACAACAATGTGGAGCGATGACATCACGCTTCTGTCCGACGCTATTGACAAAAATCCGTCTTCCGACATCGCCTATCTCTCCCGGGGCATCAGCAGACGTCACCTCCATCAGACTGAGCGAGCCCTTGACGATCTCAACAATGCAATTCGGCTGAGCCCCGACCTCATCGACGCTTACTACAACAGGGGATTAGTCTACCAGGATCTTCACAACATGCCTTCGGCCCTTGACGATTTCACGAGAATAATCTCCCTGAAGCCGGAAGACGCCAGTGCATACGCCGCGCGCGGGAACCTCTACGACGAGACAGGCGACTATCAGGCGGCAATTCGAGATCTTACAGAGGCCATACGACTCGAGCCTGCGGTCGCCGAGAGTTATAATCTGAGGGGAGTGGCATACGGAAAAATCAAAGACTCAAAGTCGGCAATCGCCGACTACACCCGGGCAATAGAGATTCGGCCCGATTACGCCGAGGCGTTCAATAACCGGGGAACGATACTCTCGCGAACGGGGGATATGAACGGCGCCCTGGAAGATTTTACGAAGGCCGTGCGCTACAGACCCGGGTTCACCGAAGCGCTATACAACCGGGGAGTATGTTACGAGGTAGTGGGAAACAATCGGGAAGCCGTCAGAGATCTTTCAGCCGTACTTGATGCGGACCCGGCGAACCAAAAAGCAGTGTATCGGCGGTTCGTGGCCCTCCTGGCGCTCAAGCGGCTCGATGAGGCGCTCTCAGACCTGAAGACATATTACAGTAAATCTCCGGACAGCACAAGCATGTACAATGACCTGAGCATACTCTATGGACGAAAGTCGCAATTCGACTCCGCGGTTGTCACAATTCGGAAGGCGATCCATCTCACCCCTGGCCGGGCGTCGCTCTACAACAACCTGGGATATTATTATGCAGAACTCGGCGACTACCCATCGGCGAAAAAGAATTTCCTGACCTCGATCTCTCTGGACGCTCATCGATGGGCTCCGAGGCTGGGACTCGCTGTGATATCGGCTGACATCCACGACAGGGCGGCAGCCGAATCGAATCTCACGATTGCGGAGGAACTTGAACCGCGGCTCCGCGATGCGGAAGGATTGAATAAACTTGAATCTGAGGGATATTTTTATTCGGGGAAGTTTTCTCAGAAATTCAAGAAGTTACTCACTTCCCAAAGCTCAGGCATGAAGTCATCCGATTAGGTCGGATCACTGCGGGCCATCCCATCCATAGAGCTGTGAAATGTTTACCCGAGCCTCCTCCCACCACCAAGGCTCTGGCAATGAATCCCCTGGCAACAAGGATCCGATAAATTCTGGCATCCCATCGTTATACTTCAAATACCAATAGGGTCCTCTTGCGTCGCCAGGGCAGAAAACGTAGGACCAGTTCTTTCCGTCATACCACGGGTATATTGGAAAGGTTGACCATCCAGCGAAAAGGACATAATTGGGTTCACCGTAGATGATTCCGGGAAGCGACCTAAAGATTCTCACAAGGCGGAGGGGGTGCGAGAACCCATCAAACTTCAACAAGAAAAATCCAGATGAATCCAGCAGGCGATATTCCACCGGCCGGAGGAATGAGTCTAAGCCGGTCCAGGCATGATATGTTCCTTTAAAAATGGCCTGGGTTGTTGCATCGTCGCACTCTATGATTATCTGGGAAATCCGAAATGGTGCGAGGAACCGCCATTGCCTCAGCACCGAGACGGAATCATGAAATTTCAGGCTATCATCAAACACATACCGGAGATAATTCAGGGAATACAAAACTTCAGAAATGAGACTGTCACTGGGACGGATTGTGGCGGAATACCAGCAGGCCAGCTCCCCGGCTTCGACAGAATCCGCATGAGAATAGGAAAGGTGAACCCGTTCGTGCGGGTTAGCGACGGGAGTATTTACCGAATGTTCCCTGCACGAGGGGAAAACTGCTGCAGCAATAACCCCAACCATCGCCCGACAAGCCCACGCTCGCACCTTTGACACACCTCCAGCCTCCGCCTACTTAGCATGTAAAGGAAATTCCTACAAAAGTCAACCGGTCATCACCTCGCTAGACCAGCCCCAATCAAGCAACCCCGCTCAAACGTCATAATACAGCATAAACTCATAGGGATGCGGGCGCAGCTGCATCGGATGAACCTCTTTCTCCATTTTATATGAAACCCACGTCTCGATAAGATCTTCCGTAAAAACATCCCCCTCAAGGAGAAAATCATGATCGCGCTCAAGAATATCGAGCGCCTCAGCGAGGGAGCCGGGAGTCGTGGGAACACGCCGGAGCTCTTCGGGCGACAGCTCATAAATATCCACATCCAGCGGCTCCCCCGGATCCATCTTGCGTTTAATCCCATCCAGCCCTGCCATCAGGATTGCGGAAAACGCAAGATAGGGATTACAGGCTGGATCGGGGCAACGGTATTCCACGCGTTTAGCATTCGGATTTTCGGAATACATCGGGATCCTCACCGCGGCGCTCCGGTTTCGTTTGGAATACGCGAGATTTACCGGCGCCTCGAACCCCGGCACCATACGCTTGTAGGAATTCGTCGTCGGATTCGTCAGAGCGGTCAGCGCGGGGGCATGTTTCAGCAAACCGCCGATGAAATGAAGAGCAAGATCGCTCAGACCCGCATACTTCTTCCCTGCAAAGAGCGGCTTTCCTCCTTTCCAGAGACTCATATGCACATGCATCCCCGAGCCGTTATCATTAAAAATTGGCTTCGGCATGAACGTCACCGTCTTCCCCCTCATCTTCGCAACGTTTTTTGTCACATACTTATACTTCAGCAGATTGTCTCCCATCTGGAGCAGTGAATCCCGCCGCATATCGATCTCCGTCTGGCCTGCGGTAGCCACCTCATGATGGTGAACCTCTACCGGAACCCCGATTTTTTCAAGAGTCAGGGACATTTCGGAGCGGATATCCTGCAGGCTGTCTATTGGAGAAGTGGGGAAATAGCCCTCCTTGAACCGGGGCTTATGTCCGAGATTTGGGTTTCCGGAAAGATTCCCAGAATTCCAGAAACCCTCTTCCGAGTCGAGGTAATAGAACCCGTAGTGATGCGACTGATCGAATCGGACGCTGTCGAGAATAAAAAACTCCGCCTCGGGACCGACTAAACAGGCATCGGCAATCCCTTTTGACACGAGATACTCTTCCGCTTTTCGGGCGACATACCGGCTATCGCGGGAATAAGGCTTCTTCGTCATCGGATCGTATACGTCGCAGATGATCGCCAGCGTCGGGTGCATGGTGAAAGGCTCGAGAAAGCAGGCATCGGCATCCGGCATAAGAATCATATCGCTCTCGTGGATTCTCTGAAAACCGCGGATACTCGAGCCGTCGAAGCCGACCCCGTTGGTGAAAGCACCCTCGTCGAATTCGTTTCGGAGAACGGAAAAATGCTGCCATTGGCCCAGCATATCGCAGAACCGGAGATCGACGACCCTGACCTGATGTTCCTTTATGAGCGCGAACACCTTCGCGATCTCCCTGGCGGTCTTCTTAGCAGCCATAAACGATTCCTTCAATTACGTGAGTGTGAGAAGAAGTCGACCTCTTCAAGAACATTGCCCCCTGAGAGCTCCCTAGCTCGTATCCGATGAGAGACCCCTCCGACCCCTCGAGCCTCCTCGCGAACGGAGGTTTTTCACAAGACTCATCAAAGTAGCATTTCACACCGAATAAATCAACCAAATTCTGGTGCGAAATGAGTGTCAAACCTCTGGAAAATTCCGGCGGGAGGAGGAGAAACCAAACAGCTCACAAATTTTACACCTGGCCGTCGTGCGCGCCTCAGTCAGATGCGACGCTCTCCTCATCACAGAGCATAAATGACGATGCGACCGGACGATACCCCGACTGCCGGTCGCATCAAAAGAGCCTCGCCGAACTGTCGGCCGATCAGTGCTGCATGGATCTCCTCTCCCAGTCCTCGCGTGTAATCGGAGTAACAGCATCCATCTTCGCCTGTGAGAGGGCGGAATTCAGCGGAGCCAGCTCACGTGCGCTCCAGTCGTCGAATTCCTTGGCCACATCAGCAAGCTCATGAGCGAGAGCGTCGGTCCTCTCGACCTGAGTCTGTGACGGCCGCCCTTCGTAAAAAACCACACTGCTGTACAGCGAGGCCAGATATTCCCGCAATCTCTCCTCGCCCGTAATCATCCCCCCTTCTTTCGTCGCCACAATCTTCTTCCTCAGCTCGTCAACCTGGGATGACGCTTTCTGAACGCGTTTTGTCAGCGGATCATCCTTCTGCATCATGGCCGCGCGCTTATCAAGGGTTGTCCGCACCCCCGTCATCCGGTCCACCGTATATGTCATATCCCCGAGAAGCCCATAAAGCTTCATCGAAAGGTCAAACTGCGCCTTGCGCTCCTCGGCGGTATGCTTTGACCGAGGATCGGGCTGAACATTGAGCGTCGTTGTAAAAACCTCTTTATCCTTGGTCATCCTCACCGTATAGGCCCCGGGAAGCACGCGGGGACCGACATTAGCGCCAAAGGCAGCCGTGGCGGCTGGTGGGACCTTGGGCGCTTTCAATCGCATCGACCAGGTGGCCCGGTTCAGCCCGCGACGCTTGCTGCTCGGGACAGTCCCCAGCACCTTACCATCCTGGTCCAGAACTTCTATTTTAAGATCACCGAAAATATGACGCCGTTTCTGATAATAGGTAATCGTCGCATCGTCGGGAGGATTGGCTCCGGAGAACGACGCATCCCCCGATGCCCAGCCGCCGTTAGCGGGAAGCTCCTGAACCGTCGGGCGGGCCTCCAGGAACGCGGCATTCTTCGTCAGCATCTCGGGAGTCAGGGCGCGAAGAGGAGTGATATCGTCGATGATCCAGATCCCGCGCCCGTGGGTCGCGATCACAAGATCATTATCCCTGGGATGGATCGCCAGATCCCGGACAGCGACGCAGGGCAGGTCCCCTCCTTTATATTGAATCCACTGATGACCGCCGTCGACGGATATCCACAGGCCGAACTCGGTACCGACGAAAAGGAGATCCTTCATCACGAGATCTTCCTTCACCACGTGCGCATAGCCCCGGACCGTTTCATTCGTCGGGCCTATAACGGAAGACCATGTCTTTCCGTAATCGGTGGTTCTATACACATAGGGCCGCATATCCCCGGACATATGGAGATCGAAAGTCGCGTACGCCGTCCCCTCGCTGAAATGCCCTGCATCGACCGACGACACCCAGGCATTCTTGGGAAGACCGTGCACATTCCCCACAACATTCGTCCAGGTTTTACCCCCGTCGCGGGTAATCTGCAGATTCCCGTCATCGGTGCCGGCCCATATCAGATTCGCATTCTTGGGGGATTCACAAATCGCATAAATCGTCGTATGCATCTCCGCCGAGGAATTATCCACCGAGACACCCCCGGACTGCTCCTGCTTCTGCTTCTCCGGATCTTTGGTGGAAAGATCGGGCGAAATCCTGTCCCAGATCTGGCCGTGGTCTTTTGAGCGGAACAGAAACTGCGAGCCGAGGTAAATCGTGCCGTCCTGAGTCGGGCTCACATGAATCGGCGTATTCCAGTTAAACCGCAACTTGTCTTCCTTATAGTGGGGCAGCGGCTGAATATTGCGCGATTCGTGTGTCTTACGATTCACCCGGCCGATGAATCCCCCCTGGGATTCCGCGTAAATATAGTCGGGGTCGAAAGGATCGGCCCACATCCAGAACCCGTCGCCGCCGTACATATTCTCCCACTGCTCATTGCCGATCCCGCCCGGGTATGCGGACAGGCCGACCCAGGAGCTGTTATCCTGAAGACCTCCGTAGACATGATAAGGCCGGTCCATATCCACGCTCACATGATAAAACTGAGATATGGGCAGATTATCCCCCTTCCACCACTGATTTCCTCCATCATAGGAATACCAAACTCCTCCGTCGTCGCCGGTGATGAGATGATCCGTATTGGCCGGATCAATCCAGACATCGTGAAAATCCCCATGGGCGCCGCCCGAGATACCGCTAAAACTCTTACCGCCGTCGGTGCTCATGATGAGAGGCCCGTCGGGTTTATAAATCTTGTTCTCATTCTGAGGATCAACAATCAGATTCGCGAAATAAAACGGCCGCCAGACCATATTCCGGCTCCGGTCGAGAAGCTGCCAGGACTGTCCTCCATCGGTGGAGCGATAAAGCCCGTTCTTAGGGGGTTCAGCTTCGATGAAGGCGTACACAATATTTGGCTTTGAGGGAGCCACGGCCAGAGCCAGTCTGCCCCAGGGTTTTGAGGGAAGACCCTTGGCAGTCTTATCCGTAAGCTCGGTCCAGGATGAGCCCCCGTCGACTGTCTTAAAGAGACCGCTGCCGCTCGGCGCGCCGGGAGAGTCGCCGCCGGAGCGGAAGGTCCACCCTTTGCGACGGAAATCCCACATACCCGCAAAAATGGTTTTGGGATTCTGGGGATCCATGGAAATCGTCGAGCACCCTGTTGACGCGTTCATCCCTCTGAGAATCTTGGTCCACAATTTACCCCCGTCCGTCGATTTATAAAGGCCGCGCTCGTCGCTATCGCTCCATAATTTTCCTGGTACGGCGACGTACACCGTACTCGGATCTGTCGGATCAATAAAAATCCTTGAGATTCTTTCAGACTCCTTCAGGCCGAGATTCGTCCAATTATCCCCGCCGTCGGTTGATTTATAGATCCCGTCGCCGATCGAGACGCTATTGCGAGTCCAGGACTCGCCTGTGCCCACCCAGATCACTTTGGGATTCTTCGGATCGATCGTGATGGCACCGATCGACTGCACGGGTTGTTTATCGAACACCGGCTTGAAAGTGGTCCCTCCGTTCACCGACTTCCACACCCCGCCGCTCGCGGCGCCTATGTACACGGTAAGCCGTTGGCCTTCGTGAACTGCGTCGATCGCGGCGACACGGCCGCTCATCGCGGCGGAGCCGATATTACGCGCCCCGAGGCCCGAAATGGTTTCCGGATCCAGTTTCACCGGCTTGTTATCCGGAACAGCATTTTGCGCGAACATGATCGATCCGGAGACGATCAGCGATGCAAAGATTGAAAAAGTCTTCATAGTGAGATCCCCTCTAGTCTATTGCTTCGGTGTTGACGGTTGCGCGAAACGTGCGTCATCGATCGTCACATTCGCCTCAATCTTCTCATAAGAAATTTGCGGGCCGCCCGGATTCCCTTTCACTGACGTTTCCACAGAAAACGGCAAGTACCATCCGTTCACTTCCTTATAGTCGCCGAGCGACACCTCATACTCATGCTCTTCGCCGCGGACCATGCGTTTCACCTCGATCTTGATCGGCACGTAATAATCGGCATCCATATAATAATAGCGAACGTCATTGTTGGCGAGCGTCACCTTCAATTTAAGGGCGTCGGTCCCCTCGACGGGGTCCGTGCCGACGAACTCCACCTTGTTACCCTTTTGCTGGTAATTCACGAGAGGTCCGTCGAAGTCGGCGTCTTCGAGAATCGACTTCATCTCTTCTTCGCTGAGAGGTTCGGGATCCTTCTTGCCACCGAACGGCTGGACTTTCCACCCGGCCTTCCCGTCATAGGCATTTATCCTCGTCATCCCCTGGACGATAAAATCGTGGCGGACCATACCGGGCCGTTTATTCTCATCCACCACGGCCGCTTCGAACCCCCCTCCTCCGATGAATCTGCCGGTACGGCGGAGGGACGAGATCGCCTGGATCTTATCCATCCCGCCTACCGTCTTAAGATATTTTGCTATAATCTCATCGGCCGTTTGAGCTGCGAGGCTGATGGGCATTAATAGCAGGAAAGCTGCAGAGAGCACTGTTTTCATAAAAATCTCCTTAAATGATCGGCAACCCTTGAGCGGGCAGACACCCTCCTCCCTGCGGTGATCCTGACAAGAATCCCCGGGCGGTATACGCAGACCCCTGGAAAAAGTTTCGGGGGGGGATCGGTCTGCGACCAATATAAGGGCTTTAACAACAACTTGCACACTATGGCGTGGTTCCCGGGCCAATGATACCCGGGCAGATTGAGAATGGTCCTTGTAATCAGTAAATTTCAAGAAAGGTCGAAAGGGCGGCCCCAAGGAGTTTATATGAAGCCTAGCGTATTCCTCCTGCTGATTTTCGCATCCTGCAGCGATACATCAACCCAAAGCCAATCGGGCGGCCAGCAATCAGGAGAGCAGGTATTCAGCCAGATCGTGGTCTATGTCCATTTCAATGCCGATCCATCGGTGGGAAAGAAAATAGTCTTACTCCCCCCCGGAGACACAACCCTCACGGACAGCAGCGGTCAGGCACGCTTCTCCGTCCCGGCCGGGAAATACACGATCCAGGCCTTCGACATCGGCGGGCCCGGGCCCGCAAGAGGACAGAAAAACTTCGACATCACAACTACTCCGGGCGAAACGACAAAGGTCGACATATTCGACTGTCGGAACTGCGTTTGACACACCTCCGCCTTCTTCACCAGCTCGATAACCAGCAGTTCGGATCGGTGCTCATCCCAGGAGGGGCCACAATCAGCGCCGTGAGCAGGGCTCTCACCGCATCGTGCGGTGTTGACAATTTTTCCGGAGATTGATACTTTCCGCAATTCACAACAACGGACAGGAGGACGGCATGAACCAACCCTACACGCTCGCGCAATGGAGCGTAAAATCGGGAAACGAAGAAAAATTCATTCATGAATGGAGAACATTCGCGGCATGGACCAAGAAAAACCAGCCCGGGTGCGGGGACGGATACCTCGTGCAGGACACTGAAAGGCCGCAGCGATTCATATCCTTTGGAAGCTGGGAATCGGCCGATGCCATAGGCGAATGGCGGTCGAGCCCCCAGTTCATCGAGTTTCTGGGAAACGCCAGGAAACTGTGTGACAATATTCAACCCCAAACGCTGAAACTCGTCGCAAGCACTCTCTAGAAGGCCGGGCACAGTATAACCGAAAACAAACCCTGCCCTCATTGTCCCCGATTCGTCCCCATGTCACCAATGGGCTCCCTTTCGTCGAAAATTGGTTTTATTATTTCGGTAGCGGCAATGGGCTTGCTCTACATAAGGGGCAGCCTGTTGTCAGCATCGTGGATTGTCATAGCGGTCCAGGCGCTGGCAGTGGCGCTCATGATATGGGCGAGAATAACGTTTGGATTCCGGAGTTTCCATGCGACGGCGGAACCCACCGAGGGCAGATTAGTGACGGAGGGACCTTACAGATTTGTGCGGAATCCGATCTATGCTGCAGTTCTAATGTTTGCGTGGGCGGGAATCTTTGCACACCCCTCCTGGGAGAGCTTCCTGCTGGGCATGGCCATCGCCGTTGGCACCGGCCTGCGCCTATTCTCGGAAGAAGCCATGCTCAGGGAGCGTTACCCGGAGTATGCTGCATATGCAAACAAAACCCGGAGAATAATTCCATATATCTTCTGACCATCCCCTCCGGGGAAATCAACTCCGCGCGGCGCCGATCAGGCAGTTTTCAGCAATTTTGGCGTCCAGTCTCCAGAGGATACTGTTGCGATTCAGACTGAGCGAATGGGGAAAAAAACCACGACAATCGCGTGCGCACCGGCTCCGGACCTGTTGCAAAGAATCGCGATCTGCCGTCCGAACCTGAAATGAGCACAACCACAAGTACTCGTCAAACTCCTGCATCTTGACCTCACTGCCGAAATCTGCCGATGACTCATCAGGGCCAAAAATGGCGTCAAGACTAGAGGCAGCCCTGCTTCTCAAGATTCTCTTCGAAACATATTCCGTATCGAAAACCGGGATTATCGACGGAAAATAATGATGGAGCACCTTGGAACCGAGAACAGGCTGGATCAGCTTCGTCGGGCGGGTTCCAGAAATAAAAGCGATACTCGACTCGATCGCATTCACGATAGCCCTGTACGCCGTGGATTGCGAAAGATCCTTCAGGCAGGAAATCTTCCGCCTATTAAAAAGCCGAGTAAGAGAGATCACCTCGCCGACGACGATCCGCTCGAAATCCTTGCGGCTTTTCACCGGAACCCCTCGCCTCGCCTTCCAGGCCCCGGTCATCTGCCACGTGAGCTCCAGAGTTTTCCGCACGATGCGTTCGTCCGTCCAGGCCCACGGCTTCTCCGGACCGGTACGTTTCGACAATTCCACCTCATGAATCGTCACAAAGGGAGCGAGGCTCCTCGCGTACCCATCGGGTTCAAAGCCGCGAGAATAATAGGCTGGAGTAACGACAGACCTCATAGGTGGGGCAAGGCGCGGATCATGATCTCGGCGCAGGCCAGGGTATCGGAAGCCGCGTCGTGGTGTTTCAGAGGGATATTGAAATACTCGCAGACGGAGGGAAGATTCGTCGGATAGATTTGCCACAGCTGGCGGGAGAGTCTCATCGTACACCGGAACGGTATCCTTGGAGGTTTTATCCCGTGCGTGGCGCAGCACGCATTCAAAACACCATGGTCGAAAGACGCGTTATGAGCAACGAGAAAATCAACCCCCCGGAAGACCCTCCGCAGCCGGGGCCAGGACTCGCCGAAGTTCGGTTCATCCTTCACATCCTCCCACGTGATCCCGTGAAGATATGAAAAATAGAACTCTCGACGCGGCGGCCGGATCAGAAAAAAATCCTTGCTCGTCACCGCTCCCCCCTCCACCCTCACCAGGCCGACGGCGCAAGCGCTATCCGGGCCATAGTCGGCGGTTTCGAAATCTATCGCAACAAAATTCGCATACATGACCTCGCCCAATGTAGATAACGCACCATGAAATATCAAGGAAACGGGGAAGAAGCCTGCACGGGCGGTCCATTCCGCGATCTTTTTTGGATCGCAAGCATCTCTCTTCAAACCTTCGGGGCTCCACTGACATCATAATTGGGGTATGGCCATTATATCCGAAACGAGGCAACAGGCGGGGGAGGATTTTTTCTGAACACTATCACGTCGTCGCACAAATCCCAAGAAAATCTGCAATGAGCATGATCAAAATTGCGGCCTGTCTTGGCATTTTCCTAACGGTCTCAGCGCGACCTGCTCGGGTCCCGGTCGGGATAGAATCGAGCAACTATGAAGCAAGCCCCCGGAACGCCATACGGTACACGCTTCGTGTCGATCCGGCGGATCTCACGAGATTTTCAGTTGAAATGCACATCAGCGGCTTGAGCGACACATTCCATATTGCCATGGGTGCGCACCTGGAATATGACGACCGGTACTGGCGATATGTTGAAGGCTTGCATGTCGAGGAAAAAGGCGGGAATGTCATCCGTGAAGACAGCGCGCTCTGGCGCGTCACGGTCAGGAATGGCGAAGCAACAATTCGGTACAGAATCAAGCTGCCTGCGACACCGGCGACTCAGCGGGCGGCATGGCGACCATTCCTCGAGCCCACGGGAGGATTGGTGGGGGGAATCCACTCATTCATGTACATTCCGGAACGAACCCATCTGCCATCGAGAGTAATTCTCGAACTCCCTCCGGGGTGGGATGCTCAGACCGGGCTCGAAGGAACGCCGGAACCTCTTACATACAGTGCAGAGACTGCGAGCGAACTTGCCGATTGCCCCATCTTCGTTGGTTTTTTCAGAAAATGGGAGTTCTCCGTAGGCGGAGTTCGCCATCGCATTGTGTACTGGCCCCTCCCTGACGCAGTCTCGTTCGACAGCGTGGGACTCGTTAACGATATACAACGAATTGTAGAGACAACAGTAAAGTTCTTCGGGCGGACGCCGTACAGGATCTACACATTTTTATTAAGAGATGGGGCTCGGGGAGCGCTTGAGCATCGCAACTCCCTCGTCATGGGCGCGCTCAGCACAGATCTGGCAAGCAGCCGTAAAAGCCTTCTCGGATCGATTGCGCATGAGTTTTTCCACACATGGAACCTCGTGACGCTCCGGCCGGCTGAACACGGGGATATAGACTACCGTCAGGGAAAAGGATCACGCGGCCTCTGGTGGAGCGAAGGAGTCACCATGTTCTATGCAGACCTCCTTCTCCGGCGGGCGGGACTGCCCGCCTTTGACTCCACCCGCGAGGCGCACTATGAGAAATTGATCGCGCGATATCTGGGCAATCCTGGGAACAGGCTCATCTCACCCGAGAAGGTCAGTCTCGTCTCGGACGGCCCTCCGGGAATGCTGGGAGATTACACCGCCAGCACCCATCTGCAGGGAGAACTCATCGGCATGATACTCGATCTCATCATCCGCGACGCAACGGACGGCCGCCGCACCCTCGACGGCGTCATGCGTTCGCTCTACGAGAAAAATGCGGGCGATCGGGGTTTTAGCGGAACGGACATCGAACGGCTGATCTCAGAACAATGTGGGTGTGACGTTCATCCATTCTTCGAATCATACGTGCGGGGAGATACGCCTCTGGATTTCGAACGATACCTCGGGAAAATCGGACTCCGCATCAGAACCACCGAAGCGCAGGAACTGGATGAGGACCACCGGCCCGCGGCCGATGTCCGGGTATACGTATGGCAACCCGTGGAGGGGGGAAAACCCAGGCTGGGGATCACAGACCCATCGAGTTGCTGGGGCAGGGCGGGACTTCACACGGGGGACCAGATCGATTCAGTGGGAGGAGCGGCGGCCGGGACGGCAGCTGAGATCCGGAGTTTCTTGGGAAAGATCCACATCGGCGACACCGTGAGCCTAGTGGTCAGCCGCCCGACCGGCCGGAGCCGGGTGGCCGTCATTGTATCAGATTACAAGGTGCCCCGGGTGCGGCTTGAAGAAACCCTCGAGGCTACCGAGAGGCAGAAGAGACTCCGCCGGGAGTGGGAAGGCGGGTAGGCCGGGTCAAACCCTGCGCCGGCAGATCAGGTACGAGTCCCCGTGCTTCGGATGCTGATTGTACTTACAGGGCGCGTACCCTTCGAAATAATAAAGCACCTCGCAGTCGCTGAACAATTCGCGCAATCTTCCCTTCTCGATGAAATAAATATGTTTTGCGCAGGTGTCCCTGTTCTTGAAAGTATTCGGTTCGACCATCCGCTCAGTGGCCATATAGTCTTTCCGCTCAGGATCGCGGTAATTCCGGGCGGATATGATCATAATCCCGCCGGGCTTCACCGATTTCTTCAGTAGCCTAACGGTCCGTTCGCACTCACTTCGCTTCATGCAGCAGAGAACGAGAATCGAGAGCACCACATCGTACCGGCTGGCGGGGTAAGCATAGGTCAGCGCGCTCTGGCTGAGAATCCTGACATTCGAGAGCCCGGAATCCCTGCGGAACGCGCGAAAGCGGGAAAGAAACGTGCGATTCATGTCGATCGATGTCACCGTGAAACCTTTCTTTGCGAAAAACACGCTATCTGCCCCTTCCCCACAGCCGACGTCAAGAACTTTTGTCCCCTTGCAATACCTCGAGGCCCTCTTCACCAGAGGGTCGGTCTTGAACGGATTTTCGAATCCATACTTGGCTAATTGCGCCTTAGTCATTGAAACCCTCCTGCAGAAATAACCTTTATTGAAGACGAGACCACAAGACTATGCTGTGCCCTTAAAGACTTCCCTGATAAAACCGCCTCCGCGGGTATTGACAAGCACAACCCCGGCAGCGAACACAAGCAATGACAACTCGTGGGCGACGCCGTGAACGATCACGGCAATGAGAAACACGAACAGCAGCAGCCAGCTTCCGATTTTCATCGTCCTTGGAATCATAAACAGAATTGCGGCAACTCCTTCACAAGCCGCGAGAAGCGACAGATGGGAGCCCAGAGGGTTCGACGCATGAAGTGACGACGCGCCCAAAAAAGTCCGCACGCTCTCGATCAGCACAACCACCCCAAGAGTATAGTGGAAGAGAAAGAACGCAACGCGCTCGGATATGCTCTTCATAAAATATCTCCCTGAAACTCATTAAAAACCTTCCCCCAAGGGAAAAGCGAACCAAAGTTAATCAGATAAAAATGCACATTCAAGCCGGGGTACCAGGTTAACCCTCGCGGTGATAGCGACCAATTCGACCGCTCATCCTCAGGGACAGGCAACTAATGGGTTTGCTCGGTGGGGTGAGAAGAAAGAGTTCGAACGGCAAATCCGATACTGAGCGCGGTAAGAATCGTCCCGGCCAGAAATGGAGCGCCCGGAAAATACAGGGGTGCTCGGTCCCCGGTAAAAAAGGCAAAGAGATTCGTCATAAGGGGCGGGCCTATAATAGCGGCAAGACTCATGAGGCTCGTCAGGGCCCCTTGGAGCTGCCCTTGTTCATTGGCGGGAACCTGAGTTGACAAAATACTCTGCAGAGCGGGTCCGGCGATACCTCCGAGGCAATAAGGGACAAGGAAAGCAAACATCATCCAGCTTCGTGACGCCAGTGAAAAAAGCAGAAACCCCACACCGTACATACTGAGGCCGGCATAGACGGACCGTTTCTGCCCGAGCCGCGGAATGACCACTCGTATCAGTCCGCCCTGAACCACAGCGAAGAGAACCCCTGCTACGCCGAGAGAATAACCTACCATTGCGGAGTCCCATTGAAAGCGTTGCATCGTAAAATACGTCCATGTACTCTGCACCGCGTATGCGGCGACATAAATAAAAACCAGCGATTCCATCAGCCCGGCGACGACGGGGGATTTTCGCAAGTGTAAAAGAGATCCGGCCGGATTGGCCAATTTCCATTGAAAGGGCCGTCGAAGCTCAAGTTTGAGGGATTCCGGAAGAACAAAAAAACCATACAGCCAGTTGAGCAGAGACAACCCGGCGGCGGCGAGGAAGGGAACCCGCGAGCCGAACTGGCCCAGGAGGCCGCCTATCACCGGGCCGATAATAAACCCAAGGCCGAACGAGACCCCCAGGATCCCAAAATTCTGCGCGCGTTTCTCCGGTGGGCTGATATCGGCTATATAGGCTCCGGCTGTCGTAAAGCTGGCGCCGAAGATGCCGGCAAACAGTCTTCCCAGAAACAGCCACCCGATTGAGGGCGCGAACGCGAGGACGATGTAATCGACGCCGAGGCCGAACACGGACGCAAGCAGCACCGGCCTTCGTCCATACCGGTCGCCGAGATTGCCCATAACGGGGGAGCAGACGAACTGAGCTGTCGAAAACGTAAACATCAGCCAGCCCCCATAGCGTGACGCGTCCGTAATCGAACCATGAATAAGCTCCGTAATAAGCTTCGGGAACACGGGGATAACGATACCGAACCCCGTCACATCAAGAAGGAGAGTGACGAAAATAAACCCCAGGGCAGCCTGTCTTTTTCCCGGCATTATCCAGAATTCATCTGATGAGTCGGCACATTCACATCACACGCCGCCGACGGCAACACTATCGCGAGCGGCATTGCTGAGTCTTGAGCACCGAGGGAACCAATATCGAGATCACGTTTTTTAAAGTCAACAATCACAAGAAAGTTGACAATAGAAGGGTTCTTGACTACCTTTCCCAAGGGTTTCCAGGCAGCAAGCGTTGAACTTCTCCATATAAGTATCCCGGGACAATCGGCCATGAAAGTAGAAGGCGTCACACCCATACTCAACATTTCGAATATTGCGGAGAGTTTTGCCTGGTTCGAAAAGCTGGGATGGAAAAAAAGCTGGGACTGGGGTGATCCGCCGACTTTCGGATCGGTCTGTTACGGCAAAATCGAGATTTTTCTGTGCCTGAACTGTCAGGGGTCTCGCGGCGGGCCGGAACCGCGATTTGCGTCAGACGATGAAACGGGGGGAGCGTGGATGACATGGTGGATGGATTCAACCGCCTCCGTCGACGCCATGTACCAGCTCGCGCTCAAGAACGGCATCACCGTGAGTCAGCCCCCGGGAGACAGACCGTGGAATGTCCGGGAATGCCACATCTGTCATCCCGACGGTCACACATTCCGCGTCAGCGCAGGCATCGGGGAGGAATGAAAGCTTGACCTCTGGGAGGACAATCAGCGACCTGAACCAAAGCGGACCTTCCCGATACCGTCGAACTCACCGGTTCCTTCCGCAGCGGATTCAGCTGCAGGCTCATTTAGCAAGCAAGAAAAACGCGGAAGCGACGGGATAGAACACCATGATCGAACTCGTCTCCCACTGGATAACGCACTACGGATACCTTGGGCTCTACACCCTCCTCATGCTGGGAATAGTCGGCCTGCCGATACCCGATGAGACAATGCTCGTCTTCTCTGGCTATCTCATACACAAACACCAGATGTCCTTTCCGATCACCATGGCCACAGCTTTTCTTGGAAGCGCCACCGGCATGACCATAAGTTACACAATCGGGAGAACCCTTGGCCTCTACCTCCTCCACAGATATGGCAGGTATGTTTTCATCACCCCGGAAAGACTTGAACTGGCGCGCCAGTGGTATGAGCGGCGCGGAAAATGGAGCCTTGCCATCGGCTATTTTATGCCGGGTGTCAGGCACCTGACTGCCTACATCGGCGGAGCGACGAAATTATCGGCCCGGGTTTTTTGTCTCTTTGCCTACGGCGGAGCCCTCTTTTGGGTAACAACCTTCATCCTGGCGGGTTACTTTGGCGGGAGAGGGTGGCAGAATCTTTCTTCAAGACTCCAGCTTTATCTCCTCATCGGTAGTGGCGCACTCCTTGCCGGAATCGTCATGACATTGCTTATCCGCAAGCGAATCAAAGGGTTCGGTAAAAAATAGACCGGTTCCTCTTCAAAACCTCTGGAATCGCGGCGTTATCATTATCCATGCCCAGCGCATTCAAGCACATCGTCCTTGCCCTGATAAGCTGGTCGGCGATGCACGCGCAGAATGACCTCCCTTCACGCATCCGTCGCGTCGAGACTGGCCTCTTCGGCGGGGTCCCTGTCAGAGGTGATACCGGGTGGACCATACAGGAGCGCATGTCCCACTATCGGATACCGGGGGTAAGCATAGCGGTCATCAACAATTTCTCCGTCGAGTGGACGCGTTCTTATGGAGGCCCAAACAGCGAACCCATAACGGAGGGGACATTATTTCAGGCGGGATCGATCAGCAAGCCCCTCACGGCGGTGGCCGCATTAATAGAAGCGGAAAAGGGAAAGCTGAGCATCGACACGAGCATCAACCGCTACCTCAAGACCTGGAAACTTGATCAACGCGGTTTCCGACATCAACCGACGATCGGCCGCATACTCAGCCACACGGCGGGCATAAGTGTCCATGGATTCCCGGGGTACCCGGCAGGATTCCCGCTGCCGTCGATAATCCAGACGCTTGACGGCATCGCCCCCGCCAACAACGACCCCATTAAAATCATCATTGAGCCGGGAAGTGAATTCCGGTACTCGGGTGGAGGTTTTACCATACTGCAGCTTGCACTCACTGATATTCTTGGCAAAAGCTTCCCGGACTTCATGAGAGAGACCGTCCTTGGCCCGGCCGGCATGTCGAGCAGCACTTACGAACAGCCCCCGGGTGAACAGTTCAGATCGAGAACGGCGTCCGGCCATGATCTTAACGGAGGCATCGTTGAGGGACGATACAACACTTATCCGGAGATGGCAGCGGCGGGACTATGGACGACCCCGGGGGATCTTGCACGTTTTCTGATCGAAATTCAGCGGGCATACACTGGCCGCACGAACTCCCTCCTCACGCAGGAATCTGCTCGTCGAATGCTCACCCCTCAACCCGGGGCGCCGACAGGATTAGGATTCTTCCTGGAGCAGCGTGGGAAGGACCTTTATTTTTCGCACAACGGATCCAACGACGGATACGTGGCCGACATGATAGCGCATGCGGAAAAGGGATACGGGGCAGTCGTCATGGTCAATTCGGACAACTGGCACTTAAACGAAGAAATCATAGCAAGCATCGCCCGCGAATACAAATGGGAAAGCTATCTGCCCCCGGAATATACAATAAAGGCTGACTCCGTCACCGAGGATAAAAAGGGATACGCCGGACGTTTCGCCGTGAGCGCTGACAGAATCGTCATCACGCACGGCGAAGGCAAAAACCTTTTCCTGCAAATCCCTCCGCTCCCCGGGGTACAGCTCTACCCGATCGGCAGGGACCTCTTCGTCCGCAGAGACCAGGACGTCCGGTACGAATTCATGCGGGGAGCTGGCGGGCCTGTCGAATCGTTGAAAACCTATTCATTCGGGGGAAGGGGAAGAGTCTTTCGCCGTGCGGCGGACAGCGCCTTCGTCCCTTCGGAGCTTCTGGCAGCAGGAAAATTTGACGATGCCGTCGCGGCATACAAGAAACTCCTGCAAGCCGATACCAACAGCGGGCTCGTCAGCCGGGAAAGATTCATCGGCATGGGATACAACCTCATCGCCGAAGGAAAATTTGCGGAGGCGGTGGACGTCTTCAGGGCTGATGCGGAATTACACCCTGCGCTCTGGAACGTCTTTGACGACCTAGGGGAGGCATACAGACTAGCGGGAAATCGCCCGAAATCGCTCGAAGCGTATGAAAAATCCCTCCGGCTCAATCCTAGAAACACCCGCGCCCTGATTATGCTGCGAACCCTTCGCTGAGCGGATCACTTCCGTTCGGTCTCCAGAACCTTCCCCTCCGGCGAATAGACGACCTCAGTCTTCTTCTTCCCCACCTGCACCAGAAGTTCATAGGAGAGCGCGGACCCCTCGGAAACCTTTTCGCACTTTAGAACCTTGCATTTCGGATAATCCTTCTTCAGAGCGGCGCTGACTGGGTCGGGCAGACTGGCGGGTGAGATCGTCTCTTCGACGGAAACCACATTTCCCGCTGCATCATACGACACATCCCTCGAAACCTTTCCGTCGACGCTCTCGATTTCATAGGTCGTTTTCCCGTTCTCGCTTTCCGTGGAAAACTCCTTTGCCTTCGCGCCGGGGTAAGATTTTTCAAAAGATTCGAGAACCGCTTTGGGGACATCCTTCTTCTTCAGCTTATGCTCCTGGCGTGCGAATGAAGGCGAAGCGGCCAGAAGAATAATCAGAACAACAGAGATCCGGCGAATGTGATTCATGTCGAGCTCCTTGATAAAGTTTGACTGTGAAGAAACCTCTTTTTTTAAGGTGTTGCACATCTATTCAAATTTTTCTTAAGAAACCGAGAGAATCTTCAGGAATACGCCCATACCTTATGAGATTTAGGGCCAGCCCCGGGAGCTCGCTCAAAGAGCGGAAGATGAGAATCAGAGGCGGCCGTAGCTGCCAGCTTCTCCCCCTCGTTGCCGAACGACCAGAAGAAAAGGGCGCCGATCGGGTGATCACGCCGGATAGCGTCGATCGCCTGTGCGGTCAACCGCCGGGCGAGCCCCTTCCCCCGATATTCCGGAAGAACAAGGGCGGAACACAAATACAGCGCATCGTAGGCTACGCCGGCGGGAGTTTTCGCAAGCAAATCCCTTTCAGAAATTTTCGCCGTGATGAACTCATTCATAATTCCCCGCGTGGTCGGGATCACCAAAATCCAGGCGATCGGTCCATCCTCAGTCCTCTCCTCGGTCACAGTAGCGGGATGAAGAGAGCGGAGCCGTACGATCACATCCTGATCGACAGGAATCTGGTCGGGGTCATCCTTGGTCCTGAAAAAATCCTCGGCAAGCTTGACCATCCTCTCCCGGTTATCACCGGCCATGGCAAACTCCCGGAAGATTCATCGAGACGCTGGGAAAAACCCGCCGTGTCATTTCCTTCTCGCTCCGCTTGACTGTGACGGGCTGAACGACAGCTCACCCAAAGGATTCGGGATCCTGCAAAAAAATCCCCACCCCCCCAGATTATTCTCAATCTTAAAAAGAATCTTGTTCCAGCCCTTCGCGAGAGAGACAGTGACCGTGTCCTGATCCGGATCCGCTGGCCGCAAAATCGCGTGATCATGAACGAGTCGGTGGTTCATCCATAGGCGCACCCCGTCGTCACTCCCCACGTAAATCCTCGAGTCCGTTTTCCGGGGAGAATAAACGTAGCTCAACGCGTACGCGACGGCCAATTCATGCGGCTTCAGCGCATCGTTCAGATCGACATAGCCGTCGTCGGATCCAGAAAAAAACCTCCAGCGCACCTTCTCGCCATCTTTGCCGGAATAGGATTTTTTCGAAAACTCCTTTTCCGGCGGGTAGGGAATTGTTAGCCCTTTACGGTCGGCATTATCTCCGGGATTATTGAACGGGCCGATCACGAACCAGTCGCGGACGAAATTCTTCTGTGGCGAGAGAACGAGCGCATCGAGCCCGGCATTCAACCCTGAGGAGGAGGCGTTCTTGCCGACAACCGTAAAAGTAAGAGTCACGGACGAATCGACGATGCGCACCTTATCGAACAGAACCTTCGCGCCGGGGAGAGTCTCCCGGCCATACCCATCGAATTCTCCGACAATTTTGCCACCGATCGAAGCACTCATCCTGCCGTAGCCACCGTCTCGTGTAAAATATGCCGCAATCGAATACACGTCCGGTTCCTTCACAGGAATCGTCAGCGTAAAACGAGCCCCTTCCCTATCGGCCCGGAACACGAGCTGCCTATCGTTACCCCAGTCGGGGCCGAGAGCGCTCATATCCTCTGATTCAAGCCGCCCGCCGATTGCCTGGGCAGATCCGAGTAAATCCTCCGCCTCGACGGCGCCCGGAGGGATCACGGCGCGGAGAGGGATGCGCCTATTGGCGGCAAGGATGGCGTGAAATTTTTTGTGAGGTTCTTCCTGGTACCAGAAGGCGACGCTCGAGTAGTCTGACACTTCCTTATTGGCGTGCCCGTGCTCGATCGTAAACCGTATATTTCGTTGAAACGGGATCTGGTCGCCGAGGTGAAAGCGGTACGCCACAATCCGGAAATGAGACGTATCGTCTTTCAGAATAAGCCCGTGGAGAGGAGCGGAATAGGTCCCTTTGCTGAAATACCAGCCGCTCGAGAAATAATCCTCCGTGCCGGTCCCCTTGATCGAGGCGGTCGCCTCGCCGTCCACGAAAACATTTTCATCCCCTTCGAGAAAACTCAGATCCTTCTTGAGGCCCTGCATTTCAAGGATTGTGCCCACATACTGGCCCTTGCCTTCGGCCTCGAGGACCACATAATTCTCACCGGACGACGTACGGACATCGCGACGCCACTGAGCGTGAAACCTGCCCACGTTTTCCAGGCTATCGAGCTTCTGGTAATCGATCTGGTAGTGGAGAGAATTCACAGGTCGGCCTGACTCATTCACCACCTCGATCCTGGCAGATCGTGCAAAAGGCATGGGGAAGTAGCAATAATACCCGCCGCTCGACATTCCCAGCAAGAGAGAGGTCCATTGAGTATATTGGAAACCGTTCCCGAAAAAATCTCCGACCGGGCACTCCACGCTGGGAGAATCCTCGTCGTCCCAGTACATGCGGAGCAAAACGCGTCGCAGAAAAAACCTGTCCGCGGCGGAGATCGTGAGCCATATACGGGTAATAACCCCGGCTCCCTTGATATCGGCGATGATCCTCGACGATCCTGTCCCCAGGGTCACATAATCCTTATTTCCCCCCGACGAATCGTTGCTCGACAACTGGATCAGCTTACTGCGTTTCAGGTAAGGGAGCTTTCCCACGTCAAAAAAACTTTCCATCTGCGCCGAGCAGAGGCTGGAGATCAGAAAAATCGCGGGAACGGCGATTCGCATGGAGAAAAGACATCCGGGAATTTGGGGAAAATAGCAAAACGCCGTCCGAAAACCAACCGGCGGTAAGGTGGGCGCTAACCCAGATCCTCCGGACGGATCGGGAGCCGACGGATTCGCTTCCCGGTGGCGGCAAAGAGCGCATTACTGATGGCAGGGGCGATAGGAGGAACGGCCACCTCGCCGATTCCGCCGGGCGCCTCATGACTCGGCACGATATGCGTTTCAACCCTGGGCATCTCATCGATACGGAGCACGTCATAATCGTCAAAACTACCCTGGACGACTCCCCCCTTCGCGATCGTAATCTCCCCCTTCATCGCAGCGCTCAGGCCGTAGACAATCCCGCTTTCGATCTGTGACTCAAGGATTCTCGGATTAATCACCTGGCCGCAATCTACGGCGCACACAACCCGATGGACGCGCAGGCGTCCCGCGGCGCGGTCAATCGACACCTCGGCGACCTGAGCGACAAACGACCCGAAACCCTGGACGGCAGCGATCCCCAACCCATGACCTGCGGGAAGAGGAGATTTCCACCCCGATTTTTGGGCAGCAAGCTCGAGAGCGCCCAGGAGCCGCGGCGCTTCCCGCAACAAAGATTTTCGGAATTCAAACGCATCCTTCCCGGCGGCGTGAGCGATCTCGTCAATGAAACATTCCACGAAAAACCCATTTTGCGAGAGACCGACCGACCGCCAGGGACCAACCGGAACCCCGGTCTCGAGAATATGAGAGTCGATCAGGACATTCGGAATAGAATAAAGCGGGCGGGACCCGTGGGTCACGAGACCCCCGCTGCTGGCGCCGCACAGACGGTGCATCCACACCTGCAGCGTGCCGTCCTGGTCAAGCCCAGCCTTGAGCTCGCTATAGACAGCCGGGCGGTAAAAATCGTGGCGCATGTCATCCGTGCGCGACCAGACAACCTTCACCGGAGCCCCGACTCTCTGAGAAATTTTTACGGCTTCCAGGACATAATCCGTCTCGAGCCGGCGGCCGAACCCGCCCCCCATGAGAGTCACATGGAGAGAAACCTTCTCCGTTGGCAGCCCCAGGAATGAGGAAACCTCAGAAAGAGCCTCCTGGGGTGTCTGGGAAGGAGCCCAGATCTCGCACCGGTCGGCACGCACATCGGCCGTGCAGTTCATAGGTTCCATTGAAACATGGGCCACAAACGGGGCGCGATATGTCGCCTGCACCTTCCTGAAACTTCGGGGAAAAGCCGACTTCGGATCACCCCGCGTGAACTCCACCGACCCCTCCTTCCTTGCCGCCTCCTGGAAGGAAGACCAGATTGCCTCACTCGATTGGCGGGAGAACGGTCCCTCGTCCCAGGTCACGACGAGGGCATCTCTGCCGGTGAACGCAGCCCACGTAGAGTCAGCGACAACGGCGACCCCGTCGTCCAGCTGCATGACATCCCGCACCCCTTCAACCGACTTCGTCCTGGACGACTCCACACGCAAAACCTTTGATCCGAAAGATGGAGGCCGGGCCACGGCGGCAAAAAGCATACCTGAAAAACTCGTGTCGATACCGTAGATGGCCCTGCCATTTACCTTATCGGGAGTATCGAGACGGGGCACCCTCGTGCCGATAATCTTGAATTCGGATGGATCCTTCAGTTTGGGGTCAGCCGGGACGGGAAGCTTTGAGGCATCTTCCGCAAGATCTCCATACGGGACCGAACGGCCTGAGGAAACGTGATGGACTACGCCATTGGCAGTTGAGCAGGAGTTCACCGGGACACCCCAACGATTGGCGGCGGCGGTCAGGAGCATTGACCGTGCCGCGGCACCCGCCTTCCTCAGCATTCCATAGGAATTCCGTACGCTAGCGCTTCCCCCGGTGCTCTGGGATCCGTACTTATCGGGATCTGCGGGGGCTTGGTCGATCCTCACCCGGGACCAGTCGGCGTCAAGTTCTTCGGCGACAATCATCGGAAGAGACGTACGCACTCCCTGGCCCATTTCCGATCGAGCAACCGTAATCGTCACATCACCATGCGAATCGATCACGAGCCACGCGTTGGGAGAAAATACATCCGGGTTCCTTTCTGAGGAGCAGTACAAACCGAGTGCAAGCCCGGCGCCGCCGGCTGACGTTACTTTGATAAACTCCCGGCGGGTGAGCAGCATCGTCATTTGCCTCCTCTTGTTGCGCCTGAGCCGCTGGCAGCGGCCAGGTGAATTGCCCGGCGGATCCGGTTATACGTCCCGCAGCGGCAGACATTGCCTTCGAGAGCAGCGTTAATATCATCGTCCGTGGGGTTCGGTTTCTGAAGGAGCAGCCCGGCGGCAGACATTATCTGGCCTGGCTGGCAATACCCGCATTGGGGAACATCCTCCGCGGTCCATGCCTTCTGAAGCGGATGGGAAAGATCGCGCGAAAGCCCCTCGATCGTCGTCACCGACTTCCCCGCCACCGAATCAAGAGAAGTCACGCACGATCGGACAGCCTCCCCATCGAGAAGAACGGTGCATGCCCCGCAGAACCCTCTCGCGCAGCCGAATTTCGTACCGGTGAGGCCGAGAGAATCTCTCAAAACCCACAGCAGAGGCATCTGTGAAGATGCCGTCACTGTGCGGCGTGATCCGTTGACGACGATCCCGATCTTGGCCATAGTGTTACGTCCCGGATTCCATAGAAACGCGTGCGGGGAGAAGCGGAAGCAACGTCAGAGTGAGCCGAGTACTAGGATAATCTAGCCAGCTCACAGATCAGTGTCAAGAGCCGGTACTGTCAGTGAAGAAACTTGCCGGATAGAATAATTCTCATTACATTTAATTGAGTGCCGGGAGACATTCACCACGGTTATTGACAAACGCCCCGTTTCCGAGGCCCACGTGCAAACGCTTCGCCTCCCAAGCGTTGCACAACTTGGAGGCGGGGTTTTTTATCTCCCCCCTCGAAGTGTGGATGACAGATGTCCTTATCGGATCAGCACCATCTTCTTCACCTCCGTCACCGCGGGAAAAGGATCTGAAAGCCGGGAGGCTTCCAGCTTATAGAAGTATACACCGCTGGGCACATTCCGCCCGTCCCACTCCACTGATTTTTCCCCGACATTCTGAACGCCGTCAACGAGAACCGCCACGATCTCCCCAAGAACATTAAAAACTTTCAGGGAAACCCTGCTTATTGCGGGGAGCGAATATCGGATCACCGTAACGGGATTCCATGGATTCGGAAAATTCTGCGCTAGACCAAACCCATCGGTAGGAGCTGCTCCGGGCGGAACCCCGGTCACGGCGGAGGTCGTGAACTCCTGATCGGACCCGTAGATAGTGCCCGTCGAATTCCGGGCCACTGCGCGATAGTGATAGATCGTACTGCTGGAGAGGCCGAAGACAAAAATATTTGCGGGGATGGTACCCGCATCGTTTCCCACCCCTTGTTCGGGGGTCACTGAGCCGTACAGCTGCGAAGTCCCCCATTCAAACCAGGCAGTGGTTGCGAGGCCATTCGGATTCACCGAAGCATTTAATTGACTAAATGCTGGCCCGGTTCTGGCAGCCACATCCGTCAGCACCGAGGGAGCTTTTGAAACGGGAATAGGATCTGCGGCAATAATCGTGAAGCCGGAGACATCAGTATTCGTCACAGAGAAAGAGGACGATGATTTCATATCTACCGGGGAGTCGCCGGGGACCCTTAGTTCCACAGACCCTGCATACAGGTCGGCAAGGTCGGGCCAGGCTATTGTCACGGGGTATCCCGGCAGACCTGTTTGGAATCGAACCTTGTAGGTATCGACCTGCGATTCCGAAGAGAATCTCCGGATATCCGCGTAGGAGCCAAGGTTTAGAAACCGTCCGATAAACCTCGACTCATAAGCATCGGGGGGCGGGTACGGTGGCAATTCAAACTCGCCGAGTCGCCTGTCGATACTATCAGTGGCGGCGGTATGGACGCCGAATCGGATAATTGACCACCTGTTCTCGGCCGTCGTGACCTTCAGCGGAACGATCAGACCTTTCGTTGACGAATCGAAAGCGGTAACAAACGTCTGGCTTCCTCCGGAAATAAACCAAAGCCCTGCGTAACTGCTTAGCCAATACGTGTAGACTGTATTGGGTATCAGCCCATCGAGCCTCGTCGACACCTCAACCTCCCCCGTATCCGATGCGGTCCCCTGGAGGATATTACTGATCATCCCAGGATACAGCGGCGTGCCGCACGTAAAAGTAAACTGAGCGGCATTTCCATAAAGCTTCAGCTTCCCCCTGAGAACCGCAGAGGTTTTCGTAACACTATCCGCGGCAAGAGTCGTTGGCTCAGGGACGAGGGGGCCTGACGTGACGAACGTCGAATCGGGCCCGAACGTTACCCCACTGGAATTCTGTCCCACGGGCCTGAAATGAATCAAACTTCCCGGAGGCAAGCCCGCCACCACCTGGTCGATCCAGCTCCCGGTTGGATTAGGCATGCTTACTGGGGGAGTCGAATGGCCGTAGAGCGGAGAAGTTCCCCAATCGAACCAACCGATAAGGTCCGACCCATTGGGCACAATCACCGCACGAAACTCTGCGACATTCCCCATGATATTCAGAATGGTGACGTTAGAAATTATTGGCAGGTTCCCGGAATCCGCATAATCGGGCGTGATCGGGTAGGCGATTGACGCAAAGGAAAACACAAGCGTCAGAAATACGGGATGCTTCATGTCTTCAACCTCCTCTGTTGAGAATTTTTTCGGACGTTAGGCTGTGCGAACGCCGCTCGTGGAGACGCGGGGAAGATTGGAGACGAAGGATATTTCAAGGTACCGAGCACTGAAGTGAAAGTCAAATAGGGAGCTTTGAGAACTCTCCAAGGGCACCTTTCCGAGGTATTTGTCGAAAAGGAGGTAGATTGAATCAGGAAAATCACTTCCATTTGATGGTACAGCCGATAGAAAAAGTCTCCGGGACTCTTACCTCCTTCTTCCGCAGAAGAGCATTGAGAGCGTCTCTGAGAAAAGTTTCCTTCACGAGATGCGGTTCCTTCCAGTTATCGTCCATCTTTCCGCAGTACCGCAATTTTCTCTCCCTATCAAAGACAAAGAACTGAGGCGTATGCGTCGCTCCGAATAGATCGGCGACCGACTGGTCTTCGTCACGAAGGTAGGGGAAATTGAATCCTTTCTGCCGAGCCCTTTCCACCATCCTGTCGAAACTGTCTTCCGGGTAATTTTCAATATCATTAGAATTCACGGCCACCAGCAGAGCCCCCTCATAATCCCTTTGAAGGGTGATCATCCGGTCCTCGTAGGCCTGGACATACGGGCAGTGATTACAGGAAAAAACGATAATAAGGATTTCGGATGGAAAATCTTCGGACGCATACAGCTTGCCGTCGACCCCCTTGAGGCCATGAAATGCGGGAATCCTGTCGCCGATGCGGAGCTTTTGACCCTTCACAGAATAATTATAACAAAATCCTCCTGAAGAGACAATGCTCCTTTTTGACATTTGGCGGGTGAAGCGGTAGATTCTCCCACGGCCGTCGGCTCAGGCCGCTCCACTAAGTGATTCTCGGCGTTGACAGACGTCAAAACATGCCTGGCGAAGACACATCACCGAAACCCGTGATTCTGCAACAGATATTGTCGTTCGTACTCCCGGTCACTGCACTCATCATCATTCCCTACCTCCTCGAACCGGATTTCACCGTTTGGATCGACGCTCAATTTCTGGCGGGGGTAGTCATCATTGCTTCCGGTCTCCTTCTCCTCGGCGTGACAATATCCTCGATCATCCGTCGCGGGAAAGGCACGCTGGCCCCCTGGAGTCCGGCGCGGAAACTCGTCGTCGCGGGACTCTACTCCCGCATGCGGAATCCGATGATCACAGGGGTCCTCGTCGCGCTGCTTGGTGAATCCCTCTCGTTCCACTCCTCAAGAATCTTCATCTGGACGATCGGTTTCTTCCTGATCAACAGCATCTACTTCAGGCTGATCGAGGAGCCGGGGCTCAGGAAAAGATTCGGCACAGAGTATGACGAGTACGCGAAAAATGTGCCGAGATGGATGCCCCGCATGACCCCCTGGAATCCGGAAAACTAAGATTCCCGATACGCGGGTCAGCGTCAGCGAACCAGCTCGAACCCTGCACCCGCGTCATCGAGCGTATATCCTCCTATCTCCGACTCAAACGGACCGATCCTGTTCTGATCCAGAGCAATTGATGAGCCGGTTGAGCCCGCTGACAGTGAGTATGGGGTTGCCGCCGGTCATGCGGAAAAATAGAGCGATTCAGAACAGCAGGTCATAGTTGAGCCTGAACCCGCGTGCGGGCTGCGGGATGAAGTCTTTTATGACCGAGAGGTGATCCCGGTAAGTCTGGTTCATGAGGTTGTCGCAGTGCAGGCTGATATGATGCACGACGCCATCCTGCGTGAGGCGCACACCCGCTCCGACATTCACGACGCCGTATCCCTCCGTGGGAGTGTCACCTTCTCCCAGTCGCGTTTGCGAAGCCGCGAGCCGCCAATCGATCATTGCGTCGTACATGCTGTTCCGGTACGCAACCCGGAGGCTGCCCCGGAGGGGAGGGGTGAACGGGAGGGGCTGGTCGGCGCGCGTATCCTGCGCGTTGACATAGTCTGCCGTCAGTTTCACGGCGATGAACGGGGCGGGCTGGACCGAAATGCCCGCCTCGAACCCGGCGAGTCTCGCCGTGGCTGCGGCAAATTTTCGGACCGGAAAATCAAGGACCGTATCCCCGGTGAGGAACCCATAAATGTAGTTGTCGATAAAATTGAGGTACGGGGATATCTCGAACGTGACATCTTCGAACGAACCCTTCAACGACGCGTCGACGCCGATGCCGGTCTCGGGAGAGAGATCGGCGTTCCCGATCGTATAGGTACCGCTTGGGGCGTCCAGGCCGTCCGCGAACAACTCCTGTACCGTCGGGGCCCTGAATGACCGCCCAACGTTAAACGAACAGGAAAGGCCGCGTCCCAGCGAGCGTATAGCGCCCAACGAGAACGTCACCGCATCCGCCGTGCGCTGGGCATCGAATGTCTGGAACAAGGAGTCGGTGGAGGCCGGTTCGGGTCGCGCATGAATGCGGTTATCGTCGAAGCGGAGACCTGCCTGCAATCTGGTCGCCTCATTGGCGGAATATTCTTCCAGGAGATACGCCGCGAGCCCCGTCGTCAGGGAATTAGGGCCGAGCGGCTGGTCGCCGTCCAGGGTCATATCCTCGATGTTCGACCAGATGCCGAATGTTCCCCGAAATCCTCCAGACTGGTGGTGAGCGAATTGAACCGACCCGTTGAACTCCTGTTTGTGAAAATGGGTCGCCAGGAATTCGAACACGCCGGTCGAATCCTGCACCGTCGGGTATTCGGAATGATTATAGTCGGTGTAGGTTGCGTTGACTTTCACCTTCTCCACCAGGCTCCCGTTCACGTTGAATCGACCGCGAAATTCCGCCGAATTTCTCTTCTGATCGATTCGCGAAGTGGCGACGGTGAAGTTCGGATTCGGCGGGGTACCCGGAATACCGTAGTTCATCTCATAATGTTTTCCCGCAAAGCCGAACATGCCGAATTCGCCTTCATACGAATACCCGGCGCCGAACTGGCTCGAGTGGTTGAACGACTGCGGCATACGCTCGAGCTGGAAGCTGTCCCCCGTCCCGGGATCGGTATACACCGCGGAGGGGATGCGGATATCCTGCGAATGGAGACCTCCCCCGGAGAGGCCGAACGCGTGCCCGCCGCCGGAATACACCCCGTTGAACGATCCCGAATACTCATCGTTGACGGTGTTTCCGGAGAGCGAAATCGTTCCGGAAAAGGGCCGTTGTGCCGCGGCCGGAATGAGATCGGTCATGACATTGACCAAGCCGCCGATAGTGCTCGGGCCGAACTCAATGCCTGCAGGGCCGCGCACCACATCGATCTGGGAAATGCTCATCGCATCGATGGGAGTCGCATGAGCCGGATCATACGTCGCGATATCCCCCATGCGGAGGCCGTTCTCGAGCACGAGGACCCGATTGTCGGAGAGACCTCGCAGCACCGGGCGTGAGGGCGCTGACCCGAACCCGCGAACCGTGACTCCGGGCATATCGGAGATCTTCTCGGCAAAACTGGAGCCGGGGCTTCCGTGGAACTCAACGATCGATTTTGATTCGGCTGACTGGAACAGCTCGTCGGTTGTCCTCGCTCCGGGAGACGCAGAGACGACCACTTCTTCCATCCCGATTGCCGATTCTCGCAGATCGACGGACGCATCGACCGCGCTCTCACTGACGTTTACCGTCCGGGACACCGAGGCGTAGCCGATCGCCCGGACGAACAGAGTGTACGATCCGCTCGGAACATTGAGAAAGGCAAACGCGCCCTTGTCGTCCGTCCGGGCGGCGAGCTCAGGTTCGAGCAGCCGCACTGTTGCGCCGACCAACGGATGCGAGGCGCCTGTTACGGTACCGCGAATTTCGCCTGAGGCGATCTTCGATCCGGTCGCCGAACCGGCCGTGAAGAGAGCCTGCGTCAGAGCAAGCATGAGGCAGGCGATCCGCAGTGC
This sequence comes from uncultured Chlorobiaceae bacterium, assembly GCA_964410105.1. Lineage (GTDB taxonomy): Bacteria > Bacteroidota > Ignavibacteria > UBA10030 > SZUA-254 > CAYPFY01. Next base: position 638 of record CAYPFY010000013.1, on the reverse strand, counting down.
CCGCGGCGGGTTTGTCAGGCGCCGATCCGGAATCCTGTTCGGCGATGGTTTATTTGGCCTTACACGTAGAAGCGATGCTCTCATACCTGGGGTCCTTCCCTGTTGGTGAAAATGCAGCCCGGCACGGGCCGCGGTGGATCGCGGGGCGCGCGGACGCCGGAAACGGTGGATTAGGAACTACAGGGAAGGAGCGGGAGGTGATTTGTCGCGAACCAGCCGGAATGGCGGATTGAATACGCCGGAAGGAGTTGGCTGCTGTCGGAAGGTGCCGATAAACACGATGATCGCTTCCCGGCAGCACAGAAATGCCTTGGGGGCATTGTCCTTATCGAAGGTCTCCCAGTTGAGCGACGGATTTGAAATAGTAACCTGCCGGGAGGCTGATGCAGGATGGTTCTCTTCATACTCCTCACGGAAAAGCTCCGTGCGGAACGCAAGGTAATTGCACGCAAGCAGCGCCGAAAGGAGTTTCGGAAAAATGCTCCGGATGAAGGAATATCTAGTGAACCCAAACAAGAGAATTTGACACTGATATGGAGAGGAAAATTAACCAACACCGGCATAAAATGCAACACTTCCCAAGTGACCTTAATCCCGAGATAGGGATGGGTGCCCAGCGCTGCCTGCCAGGGATATTC